>NZ_SODX01000005.1:0-415499 GCF_004366435.1 Flavobacterium sp. S87F.05.LMB.W.Kidney.N
TTGCTGGAAATATGTTAGAAGTCAGAGGAAAAGATGATAAGCGGTATATTGTTATGAGTGCATCGGCGCATCAAAGTTTGACTCCTAAGCAGATTTCCCAGTTGGAGAATCATGCTGAAATTTTAAGTTCAAGTTTAGATACAATCGAGGCTTGCGGCGGCGGAAGTGCCAGATGTATGATGGCCGAAGTTTTCTTGTCCAGATCTCCGCGTACATTACGCCAAAAAACAAAAATTAATTTCAATAAATACTAAAAGAATAAATTTATTTAATTGTTAAAATTATAAAGCTGAAACTCTTCAGCCTTTTTTACCTTAGATCAAACTGAGTCATTTTTAAGAATATTTCTTAATAGACCAAAACTTTAACAAAACTTCGTTCCTGCTATTTTTGGCATAAACGAAGTTTTGTGATTTGTGTCAATTATGTAGATCCATTTCATTTACTGTTATTAGAGCAGTACTTGAAAAGTCTAAAGCAGTCAAAAAAGAAATTACCTTATTTTCTACTTTTGGATTCTTAACCATATAAAAAATTTCTGTTTGGTGTTTAGATTCATTTTTATTTATGATTAAAGGTTGTAACCTATTAAAGATTCTCACCACGTGTGCATCTGGCAATAGGGAAGCAATCTTTTCACTAGCAGATTTTCCTATTATTACAGGGAGAGAAGAAGATGGAGATTCAAACTTAAAAATGGAATTGTTAGTGTGTAATATTATTTTTTCGGACATATCTGGTAAACGGGATACTGATGATTCTAGTTCTTCCCAGTCTAAAGAGAATACAATGATTTCAGCTATAGCTGCGTCATACATATCAACTAATTTTACATTATTGCCCATATTTTGAATTATTTCTTTTAAGCCATAAATCTGCTTTGTGTGGCTGATTAATACTTCATAGCCTAATTTTGTAGCTCTATGCGCATAATCCATATTTATATTTTTAACTCCTATAATTCCGACTTTCATGTCTTTGATATCTGTTTTATTTTGTAGTGTAAGCTATATTCTGTAAAATATTAAGCAATCGTGCTGAACTAATTAAATAACTCTTTTTTTTGCTCTAAAGGCAGCCAACTAATTCCAACAGAGTACTGAAAGAATATTATACTTAGACTGAATTTCATTTATTCAATTTAGATTTTAATAAAATTGAGTAATAAATATATCTCCCCAAGCCATAAATGATAGTTGAGTATAGATTTGAAATTTATAATCTACACGAATATTTTAATAATTGAAAATTGACTGTAGTGCTTTTAAATAAAAAGATTAACAATCAATTATTCGTTAGGTTTATCATTTTTGCGGTAAGAAATATAATAATAGAACAAAATACTGCAGTTAAAAACTCGAAGTAGTAGATTTAGCTGCTGGTTAATCTCAACAATTAAAGATTGGCTGAAGACCTCTTAAAGAAAGAGTTTTTGTAGGGATCATTTTGTTTTTTCTTTTCAAAACTAGAAAGATTTTTAGTAGAGGTTAAAAATATTAAAAAAAAATAAAAGGCCAAAGGTGATTACTTATATATGTCCTATTTCTCACTTTTATTTTTTAATGAAATTTGGTAGTATGTTTTTTGGAATTGAGATTTTACTACTTCAAATTTACTGACATTTGAGCTGAGTTAATAAGTTTGATATTACAGAGAGCTCCAGATGGCGTGCTGCGATTCTGCAACAAAACTTAGAATTTGGAAAGTGTTTAACTTTTTGTGGCAAAAGTTATTAAGTACACAATTTCATAATTTTAATTTTGTGTTACAGACCAAATCTAGTTTTATAATATTCTAATTCATTTTCAGTTTTATTTAAAAGCTTTTCTAAAAGTTTTATTTTGTCCTCATAAAGTTCTTTTAGAACTTTATAGTTATCATTTAAATCTGTGTTAGTATCTTTAATTGTATTTAAACTTTTAATACATCCTTGACTGTCAAAATTTATTATCTCTTCTATGCTAGCTTCGAATATTACGCTAATTTCTAGCAATTTAGAATATGACACAAGAGTTTTTCCTTTTTCAATTTTGCTATAACCGGCTTGGGTAATGCCAAGTTGATCAGCCATATATTGCTGGGTATAATTTCTTAATTCTCTAATATTTTTAATTTTATTTTTAATTGACGTGCCCATGTAACGGGGATGTTGTACCGTTTTTTTCATCTTTATTATGATTTAAGTTATTAGTACAAGTTTTTCTAATTTAAAGTCTATTTTTTTGAAAAGAGTATAGCAGCTAAGTTCTGCTGTAAATAATAAAAAAAAAGCATTGAGTCAATAAAACCTTCAACTGATTCATGCGCTAAATAAATACGAAGGCGATTTGTTGATCGCGCAATCATTGGAGTAAGAAATATTAAGTAGAGAACTGGTTTTTTCATGATTGAGAATAGCAGGTAGTTAAGCTAAAAGCATTTATTAGATTGTGCAAAACATTCTTTTTTAATATTGTATATGCAAATTAACAGGGATACCTTTAAAACTAAAAGGGAGAAGTAATAACCGACAGTTATATAGTATAACCGTTCACTGCAATAAATTCCAGCTATGAAAATTCTGATACTATATCACTACGATATTGCAAGCGGAGTGGTTGATATAAAATCCTGATTTAGTTTAATTCAATTATTAGAATAAATAGTAACAATGACTGCTCCTAAAAAATTCGGTCAAGAAATTCTTTGGTAATCGGTTTTACATGAAAAGAAACCACATTCTTATTATTGCTTGATCGTGCAATATCTTCATTATCAATTGTTGAGGATATGATATAGGTTTTGCAATAATTTTTTAGAGTAGTTGATAATTTATCATATGCTTCCATAAATTCAAATCCGGACATTAGAGGCATATAAATGTCTACAAAAATTATTTCAGGTAATTTAGAAATATTGTCCTGATTCTCCTGCAGATATTTCATGGCTTCTTGTGCCTCTGTATAATGCAGCACATTTTTCCCAAAATTATTCTGCGTAACCATTCGTGAGATAATATATAAATCTACCAGATTATCATCAATAATCATAACGGTTTCAAATTTTGAATTTAGTTCTTTTAGCATGGTTTCAAATTTTTTAGAGTGATATTAAATTTGGTTCCGATCCCTTTCTCTGACTGCACTTCTATAGAGCCCTGCAATATTTCTACAGCATCTTTTACGATATATAGGCCAATACCTGAGCCATCTTTGCCCGAAAGACGAAAAAACATTTCGAATATTTTTTGATGATATGCGGGATCAATTCCTATCCCGTTATCTACTATTGAAAAATGTAGATTTTCATTATCCGAATATCCAAATATTTTTACAAATCTGTCATCTTCCTCTTTTTTATGGTATTTTATGGCATTTGAAATTAGATTTTTTATAATGGTTGTAAACCTAAGCTTGTCCGTGTAAAAAAGTTTTTGTTCGGTAATTTCAATTTCAAAACGAATCCCTTTAGCTTCTTTCATTCTTTGGAGCGAATCTACTATATCAAGTACCATTTCATTTGGCGAAATCTGTTCCACTAAAATCCCAGTACGGTTATTACGCGAATAGCTTAAAATATTTTTTATAAAGTCATCCAAACGATTGATGCTAATCCGTATCAATTCAGCATGCTTCAGAGTATCAATTTCCTTGCTTTCTGTTTCAATAAAAGAGATCAGACCAAGAATAGATGTTAGAGGCGAACGTAGATCGTGTGATACACTATATACAAATCGATCCAGTTCCGAATTGGTTTTGATAAGCTCCCGATTTCTTTTTTCCAAATTTGTTTCTGCCTTTTTGCGATCAGAGATATCATTAGAAAGAATTAATCTTGCAGCTGTTCCTTCATAAACAACATTATGGGCAATAATTTCAACAGGAATAATAGTTCCATCTTTCTTTATATGATTCCATATTCCTCTATTATAATTCGATTTAGTAATATTTGAAGTATCACTCGATTTTATGAAATGAATTTTATCATCATTTGGCCGTATGTCCAAGGCAGTCATAGAAAGGAATTCTTCACGGCTATATCCGTATTGCAGAATTGCCATTTTATTTACATCCAGAAATTTAAAAGACACTAAATCAATAATCCACATTGGCATTGGATTGTTGTCAAAAAGATACCTGTATTTTTTTTCACTTTTTTTCAGCTCTTTTTGTGCCAGTTTCATTTCAGTAATATCAGAAAGTACAATAACTGCTCCTGTTATTTCACCATCAGCATTGTGAAACGAAACTGGGTGTGGCAGCACATTGCGCTTATCGCCATTCGGGCGCTCTATAATTATTTCCTTATTAAGGATTGGATCACCATCTTTTAGTGCTGTAGCCAACGAACATAAATTCAAAGGTGCAGAGTGCTCTTTTTTATTATCGTTACTGTACCATGAATTACACCATAAATCTTTTCCTAATTCAGGCTCTCTACCCCATAATGCGGCTGCGGCCTTATTATAAAGTACTATTCGTCCTTCAGCATCGCAAGAGTAGGTAGCAACTGGCAATTTATGGATTAAATCTTTATACATTTTTTCGCTTTCTTCAATTTTTTTTCGCGATAGAACCTGCTCTGTTACATCGTTCCCAAAAATGAATATTCCGTCAATAGTATTATTTGCATCCCTGCGGGCCTGAAAAATAAAATTTAAGTAAAAATCTTTGAGTTTTCCGTCGCTATACCGATCAAATGTTATGAGCATTTCATT
The DNA here is from genome assembly GCF_004366435.1 of Flavobacterium sp. S87F.05.LMB.W.Kidney.N. Taxonomy (NCBI): domain Bacteria; kingdom Pseudomonadati; phylum Bacteroidota; class Flavobacteriia; order Flavobacteriales; family Flavobacteriaceae; genus Flavobacterium; species Flavobacterium sp. S87F.05.LMB.W.Kidney.N. The sequence continues at coordinate 4,697 of NZ_SODX01000005.1, forward strand.
AGCACAAAAGCTTTCCCCTGTTTTAAATACATTATCTAAAATTTCAAAAATTCCTTGCGTTTCAAGTTCTGGCAAAACTTCTTTTACAGTCTTCCCAATAATATCCCTCTTATCAATTAACTGCAAATAAAGTTCGTTTGCCAATTCATAAACGTGGTTGGGACCATTTAAAATTCCCATATAGGAAGGGGCCTGCGAATATATATTAAAGAATTGCAGCCTTTCAAATTCAATTGCTTTTTCTATATTTTTTTTCTCAGTAATATCTCTCCCTATGCAGTAGCATAAATTTTTAACATTATCTCGTACAACAGACCATTGCAAATAGATAATATTTGTGTTTTTGTGGATGAACTTTTTTTCAAATATAGGTAAGTGTGTCTCGCTCGTAAAATCAAAATTTTCATTTATCGGAATACCATTATCCTCATGAAATAAAAAATCACTGTATTTTTTACCAATTAATTCTTCAGGTTTATAACCTAAAATACGTTCTGAAGCTTTATTTACCCATACAAATCTTCCCTCTTCATCACAAGAGCAGATTAGATCCATTGAAAAATCTAAAATTTTACCAAGGTCAGTTAAAGGTTCTTCCAAATGATAAGTAGTATTATCATTTTTTTCTTCTGCCACGTTGCTTTCTGAATTATTATGGATATTCATTTTGCGGGTAATTGAGGTTAACTTTTTATTTTTAATCTTTAAGTTTTATAAACTTGTTAAAATCATCTTGCCGTCTTTTGGCAATTGGTAAAATTACTCCATTAGAAAGTTCGCAAAAGTAGCCGTCTTTTTTTGAGATTTTAGCGATATAACGAAGATTGACAATATAAGAATGGTGTATTCTAAAAAAATAACGGTTATCAAGAATTGTACTGTATTCACCTAGATTTCTGCTTGACATTATCTTGGCTCCGTTACTTAAAATAAAAACGGTATACTTCCCATCTGCTTTGCAGAAAGTAATTTCGGACATTGGTATGAGTTCTATTTTTTCTAAAGATGCAACGGCAACATAATCATTTTTTTGACTTATAGTGTTTGAAATATTTATATTGTTAATTTTTTGATTTTGATAGGAGCGCTCCATTTCCCTTCTTTTAATTACTTTATAAATAGCCATTATTATGGAATTAAAATCAATTGGTTTTAGTAAAAAATCAACGGCATCGTGTTTAAAAGCTTTAACAGCATAATCTTTATTTGCTGATATGAATACAAGTTTCGGAATATTAAATTCTAATTGTTCGAGCATTTCAAAAAACAAATTATCTGTAAGATAAATATCTAAGAAAATAAGGTCTGGCTTTTTCTCTTTTATTAAAGTCATTACGTCTTTTGTACAATCCGCATTACCAATTATCTCAATAATCATAGCGTTTTCTTCCTCAAATTTTTTTAAGATTTGAAAAGTTTCTTGTTCCTCAGATATGATTATGGCATTAACAGGAGTCATGTCTTTTATTTGCGCTTTATTATCAATTCAAAAATTTAGTTCAAAAATTCAAATATGAATGTGTTGATTATTAATTATTTTACTCATGTCTAAAATGTTATACTTTCAGACATAAATTACAGAAACATTTAGCAATACTTTTACAATTAGGTTATTTGATTTATTGAGAAGTAATAAATGGACAAATAAAAGTATAAGTGTTTAAAATTGACCTTATTTTGTATTGATGCTGTTTTAACAACTGGTTTTATATAGACTAAATAATGATCTGTTACTTGTTTAGTCTTCGTTCTAGTTTAATTATACTATTTTATGAGATAGAAGTTTTAAAAGAAAACTATTAGTCTTTGATAGTTTTATTTTCTTTGCAAAATAAGATCATTAGGAAATATATTTATAGGACAAAATACTTCATTTATGGGACTAATGTCTCTTTAACGAAAATTTGTGCATACTTTTTATTTATTAAACCAATAACACCAAAAAAAGTAAGTTGTTATAAGTTCTAAGTAGGTTTGCCCAGACATGCACAAATCCAAATTTGTAATTCAATTTCAGAGAGTAATAATTAATACTATTGCTGTTATTTGCAACAACAGTTATATTTTTTAAATCAAAGTCAGATTAATAAAAGTTCTGAAGCTAAATTTGGAAAGCGTTGATTTGTTAGTTTTTCATTTTGCAAATAACGATGTACTACGATTCTGCCACAAAACTTAGATGTGTCAAATAATTTTAAAAACTGCCTTAACTTTTTGTGATAAAATAAAAGCAGTTTCGGTCGCTAAAATTTGCGCAAAAAAAAGTCCTCGATGAGCTGTATATTGTTTTTATCAACTGTTTTCATAATCCAATTTAATATCTTATTTTGATATAATTTGATTATTTTTAGTTGTTTAATATTTCAAAATTACTGAGCTTATATTTAATATTGATAGATGTAGAGTATTATATAGTTTTTTATCCGTTATTTTCAATTTGAGAGCTTGATTTAATAATATTGGAACCTAGACTTCTTTAGTTTTTAATTTTAGTGAATTTTTGGTTGTTCGAACACATGCAGTGATTTTTAAACAAAACAAAGATTATAGGGAATTAAAAAACTTATGGACCTGAAAGTTATTACGAGAAAACAGTGCTAGTATTATGCAGGATGGAAAAACATGTTGAGAACAGAATGTCATGGGCAGAACGAAAATTAAAAGAATAATTTTCTATTGCCCGGGAAGTTATCTGACTGTGTGGATCAGTTTATCCACATGTTGTGTGGTAAACTGGCAGCTGCGAATTCCTATCTAATAATAAGTTGATTCCAGATACGGGTCATAGATTTCCGCATCCCACTGGTTATCATTAAATAGATCTGTAAGCTCATCTTGAGATTCTAAATCAATAACATTTTCGTTTTCGCTACAGCTGTATGCTGCATCTAGAAATTCACAGTCAAAGTCTGGTTCATCATCAGATCTGCTGTATAAGTCTGTTAAAAGATTTTGTTTCTGCGTTTCTATTCGAAATGCCTCATCTGCGGAATTTGTGCCAGATTCAATATTAATTTTTTTAAATAATGGAATAACTGGACTTACTGCTGCTATTTCATATTTGGACTAAAAGGTGGGTGTATAAATATATTTTTTCAAAAGTAGCTTGAACAGCAGCTTTTTAAGTTATAGAATTTTGATGGAGTTTTATATAATTTATAATTAATCAGAGGGCATTTTTAGCAACAGGCAGGCAATATAAGTCCAGCTTCTGGAAAGGATAAAAAGCTGTATGAAAACTATTAAGGAGCAGATAAAAGAATTAAATTTAAAAAAGTAAAGGAAACAGTTGTTGATTTCTGTTTCCTTTATATTTCTTTTACTAGAGTCATCCTACTCTGTCTGTTGAGAATCTGAAGCTGATTCAGCTTTTGAAATGCTTTGTGCAGCGGACTTCAAAACATCTTGATATTTGGCAATACCTATTCCAATTATAGGTATTGATAATTTTCCAATTACAGAGCCCGCCTGAGTATGTCCAGTTTTATTAAGATACGAAGATAAAAGCAGAGCTCCTACTGCCCCGCAGAGGATTAGTTCTCCTGGAACACTGCTGAGTTTATCTTCTATCATTTTTTGTATATCTTCCAGATTTTCCTGATTGAATATATTTTCCATAATCTTGTTTTAATTCACTGATTTGTAATTATTCATTGTGATATTAAAATTACATGTTGCGCTGCTACTGTAGTTTATAAAATTTATAAGGAGGCTTATATAATTGACACTTGAATCTTTTGGATTGCTAAAGTATCCATTATATATGCAAGGGGATGTGGAAGGCCCTAAAGGAGTAATAAATATTTTAAACTTTCTGTTTTATCGTATATTTTTATTGAATCTCTGAATGGGACTGATGATGTGGGCAGTGAGGCAGATATAACAAGTACTCGCCTCAGTTGCTGCAGGCTGCCGGCCATTGGTCAATATGTCTGAAATTGTTAATCACGTCATTTGCGATACTTATGTCTGCGCCTGTATTTCCATTTGTAAATGCTACCACTTTCATTCCTGCCCTTTTGGCTGCAAGCATTCCTGAATAGGAATCTTCAATGGCAGCACACTGCTCTGGTTCTACTTCCAGCTTACGGCATGTAGTTAAATATACACTAGGATCAGGTTTGCCATTTCGTTCTGAATCAGAGGAGGATACTGCATCAAAGTATTGTGCCAATTTTAATTTTTTGAGCACCACAGGTATAATTCTATAAGGAGAATTTGTAGCTAGCCCAATTTTATAACCTTGATTTTTAATAAGCTTCACAAAATTCTCTATACCCTCTATTTGGCAGTTTTCATTCTCAATGAGTTCAATTACACGAGAAATTACTAAATCTGCCACCTGCTGGTCACTTATATCTTCCCATGCACATTTACTGCGCCAGAACTCAGTAACTTCTTTTGTAGTCATTGTTTTAGTGATCAATGCTAGTTCCTCAGTTACCTGAACTCCTAGTGAAGAGAAAATTTCAAATTCTGCTTTCTGCCACAAAGGTTCCGAATCAACCAGCACTCCGTCCATATCAAAAATAACTGCCTTTGTTTTTAAATTTGCCGCATCCATGTTCTATGTTTATTTTAAAGTCTGGACTTTGGAAGCAGACTACAGGTTATGTTTCAAAAATACTACTTTTCAAAGCTAAATCAAATACCAGCCCAGACGAAGTTACATCCCTTAGAAGTCTTTCTTTCTTTCTTTCTTTCTTTCTTTCTTTCTTTCTTTCTTACAACCAAAGGAATACTATTTAGCGTTTCGATAAAGATATCATCAAGTAATTAATCGATAACTATACTACTAATTCCTTTTTCCAATGCCGTATCTTGTACTAGAGTTACGTGAAGTCCTTCTGCTCTAAATATGGTAAGATCTGTCATTCCTAAAGCGCCTAAAAAAGATTTTAGATAAGGTGCTACAAAATCATTGGCTTTGCCCTGTTCATCGGTATAAATACCACCTGAACTCATAGCAACATATACTTTTTTACCAGTTACTAAGCCTATTGGCAAACCTTCTTTGCTGTAACCAAATGTAATTCCACGGCGAGTGATATGGTCTATCCAAGCTTTAAGAGAACTGTGAATAGTGCGATTGATAAGTGGTGCTCCGATTACAATGATGTCTGCATCGAATAATTGTGCTACCAATTTGTCCGACAAAATAAGTCTCTGTTTCGTCTCTTCCGTTTGATGCTCTGTTGGCGTTAACATTGCTTGAAACGTTTCTGGAGTAAGATGGGGAATATTACTTTCTACCAAATCCAATTGCTCAACTGTACTATTAGCATATTTTTCTTGAATTTTTTCTACAATAGCATTCCCCAATTTTTTACTGTATGATTGTTCTCCCATTATGCTGGAATTAAGTTGTAATATTTTCTTTGAATTCATTTTTTTATCTTTTTTAATTATTGATACAAAGGTAAATTCAATAAGTATTAAAAAGATAGTAGTTACCCAAAGGAAAGCGGTTACTTTTTAGAAAGTTGATATATTTACAATATGAAAACGAAAAATAAAAACGAGGAGATTTCGAAGGTAGAATGCGGGAGTAATTTGAAGAATGTAATAGATGCTTTGTATGTACTAAATGGCAAATGGAAATTACCAATTGTTTTGAGTTTGGTAAATGGCTCCAAGCGATTTAATGAAATCTTGAAGGATGTTGATGGTATTTCTCCAAAAATATTAGCACAGGAACTAAAGCATTTAGAACAAAACGAATTGATATTGAGAAATGTATATGACACTACGCCTGTGAGCATTATTTATGAAGCATCTTCATACAGTGAAACTCTGAGAGACGTTTTAAGAACTTTAAGTGAATGGGGAGCTGGTCATAGAAAAAAGATTACTGGCAAATAGTAAACTAAATTATTTTTATTTCACTATGATATCCCTCTTTGGCTAACTAAACGAATGCAAGAAATCGCTATATTGCAATTCATTTTTTATTTTTTGTAAACTGTTTTAAGGTTGTAATATTGAAATCTTCCTCAAGTACTGCATAAAATGGTTCGCAAATAGGTTCTTAAGGACCGTGATATTTTAGAACCTTTGAAAATTATTTGATTTGGAGGTTTTAGATTTTAATGAGTTTAGTACTAGGTCAAGACTTACGCGCCACGATTTTGCCTCAAAACTCTGCCTCATGAAATATCTTAAAAACCACCTTAATTTTTTGTGGCAAAAAAGGTATCACCTCCAAAACACTTGTTGCAATGATTCTGGCACACATTAAATTGTCATTATTTATGAGTTTAAGTAAAAAACATTTTTAAAATCTTATTTCGTTTGAATTTTAAGGCCGTAATTTATGTATAAAAAATCTGTAATTGATTTTGCCTTTTTTTCACACGTTTATTCTTGCTTGGTTCATAGAGGACTTCCTGAATTCCATTTTTTAGAACTACCACTTTATAAGGCTGCTTCATTTTCTCGGTAAGATGATAAATAGTTAATGCCTCGGCTAGATCTTCAAACCATGATGCTGTGCTGTAGAGTGAAACAAAAGGTGTTTTTTGAATTGCTTTATACACTTCTGGGGCATATGAAACTTCGATTGGTTTACCACTTCTAAAGAGTACAGTATCCAGTAATGGATTGATTACGTTCTCCGAAGGCTCATTATATTTATCCCAAACATTTTGTGTAAAGTCTTTTGATCCTTCCCAAACATCTTTTTCATTCAGATGAGGAGTTAGATTTAGAACGCCATCCACGACATGTGTAGCTTCATGAAGTAAAACGTAGATAATGGCATCGAGATTACCAGCTTCAATCGTAACCTGATATTGACTGTCTGTTAATTTTTGATAGCAGGTGTTTTCTTTCCAGGTTGTCCACTCAGAAATAGTCTGGTTAAGAATTTCAGCACGGAAAGCTATATTATACATTTTTACCGAATCAGATGTTTCGACAGGTGATGTAAGGGCAGTATTGGGCATATTATCCATAAAACTGATACTGTGCAGATGCTTTTTTAGAATTTTTTGATGTAATGGAGGCAGTATAGCAAAGGCATTGTTTAACTTCTCTCTTTCAATATCGGTTAATTTATGTTCAACAGGATCCATGCCTGCATTGCGAAATTTTTTAAAAACACTTTCCGGTGCACGTTGATTGCGTTCAGCCAATTCGCTAATATTGGGATCTTTAACTTGCTGTGCATTAATAGACATTGCAGTTAAGAAGAGGTATAGAAAAGTATACACAAAATATTTACCTGTCATTATTTTATTTTTTTCTGGATTTTTAAAGACTTTCTTCTGAAGCCTGAATGCTGAGGTATTTATTCTTAAAGCCAAATGGGGTTTCATTGGTTTTTATGAAAAAAAGACGGCTAAAATAAGATGGGTCTTCATATCCAAGATCGTATGCGATTTCTTTGGCACTTTTAGCAGTATGAACTAAAAGTCTTTTTGCTTCTAATATAATTCGGTTTTTGATAATTTCATTGGGTTGCGGCAGGTTCATCCGCTTAAATTTATGGGTCAGAGTCTTGGGTGCTATAGCAAGTATATCGGCATAGTCTGCTACACTATGTTTTTGTTTATAGTTTGCTTCAACCAATTGGGTGAAACGCCTGAAACATTCGAGATCATTGTGGTGTTGCCCCAGTATACCGTCTAGGTGCTGCAGTTTCCAGAGTCGGGTTGACTTAATGAAGATTTGTTTCAGATAAGTACGGATCATTTCCTCTTGCGAGGAATCTTTCAAAATAAATTCATCTTGCATTTGAACGAATAAATAATCGATAAATGCGGAATCTGTCTGAGGTACAGTCGTCATGGGCATATTATGAATATTATTGAACAGCAGTCCATCGCAGGCAACTTCCTCGTCATGAATTTGAATGCAGTAAAAATCACTGTTGTAAAATATAAAGAAGCCTTCTTGCTTGCCGATCTCTTCGATGCTGAGAACCTGATTGGGACTTATAAAAAAAAGAGAACTGCCTGAAGTATTATATACTTGAAAATCTACCTTGATCTTACAGTCTGCATCAAGGTAAAGCACTTTTATATACTCTTTGTAAGCTTCAGAATTGATCATTTCGAGGCTATCATTATCTACTTTAAGCATACCTATTTTTTTAAGGCTTATATCAAAAACGTGTTCTTTCATTATCAATTCTTTTAAAAGCCGGTCTTTAAAAGACCGGCGATGATACTTAATTAGCTTCTAATCTTTATTTTTTACAAAGTAATGAACTGCGACAATAAATTATTTTTTTGTAAACTTTTCAAGTTCTGTATTGAATTTTTCCATTTCCTCAATAAATAGTGCGTGTCCACTGTTTTCAAACTTTACAATGTAAGAGTTTTTTAGACCTTTGTGCAATTGCTCTGCAAACACAAAATCACACAGCTTATCTTTCGTGCCATGAAATATTGCTACAGGCACATTAATTTTTGATAAGGCAGGACGTAAATCAAGATCTCGCAAAGCTATTATAGATTGTGTTGTTGCATAGGGAGAGGCATCAGAATTTATACTTGCCAGCCATTGAGACATAGTTGGTGAGATTGCATTTTCCGACGCTCCAAAGGCTTTACCAAAATCTTCAATCAACTGCTGTCTGTTAGTTCTTGTTGTATGTATTAATCCTGCAGCTGCTTCATCGGTAGCACCATATGGAAAACCTTCACGTTGTTTCCACGAAGGCGCGGCAGCGGCAAAAAGGGCCAGTTTGCTCACATGTGCTCCATTGTATTTTGCCATATAATGTATGACAACTGCACCTCCCATAGAAAAACCGCCGAGAACTGCATTTTCGATCTTAAGTTTATCTAAAACTACCTTGATGTCATCTGAGAAAACATCAAAATCGTATTTACCATAGGGTCTGTCAGATTTTCCAAATCCTCTCATTGATATTCCGATCACCCTAAAACCTTTTTGAACAAAATATTGATATTGATATTCATACATTGCATCATTTAACGGCCATCCGTGTATTAATACAATAGGCTGTCCTTCCCCAAGGTCGGTTACATGAAGTTTTAAATTTGGTTCAACTTCAATAAATTCTAATCGTCCGGCTGATGCTGGAACTCGTTTTGATTGAGCCAATAACGGCTGGCTTAAAGTAAAGATACATAAAAGGCTTAATGTTGAAATAAGTGTTTTCATTTTGTTTATTTTTAATTAGTTACTATTTGTTTTGAATTATTTACAATACAAAGATGCGTAAAACACTAAGGCTTGAAAATGGACATTTGGAAGAGTCCATTGTACATTTTTCCCTATATCAAAAACGTCTCTTTAGGAACCAAAAAACAACTCTTTTAATCTATAACTTTATTTAAATCAACGAAGTAAAATCCTGACATAACCTTTATAAGCAAGTACGGAATTACGATCGATATAGAGAAATAAAAGTACTTATCGGATTAAAATCCCAGACAGTCCAAAAACACTTAGAAATTAAGAGTTAGATTGTTAACACACGGGGTTGGTAGTAAATTAAGCTTTAAGTTTATTACCATAACCTTTTGAAGACTTCTCGATATCATTGAGAAGACGGCCAAGTACAACTGCGTCGTCAAAAGTTGGTGCTGTTTTCGTTTTATTTTTTATATCAGCAGCAACTCTTTTATAAAGCAGCACCACATTTCTAATTACGGGATTATCAGGCAAACCCTCATACATTTCATTTGGAATTGGCAGGTTTTGTAATTTCGTATCTTTCCCTTGGGCTCCTTGAATTTCTAAAGGGACAAGCTGACCATGTCCAAGCGGCCCTGTTACCTGTATATCTCCTTGCGTTCCATTAATCTCCCACAAAAGGTTAGTGCCTCTTGAAACGCCGCCGCGGTAATGAATAGAAATTGCGGCTCCATTTTTCAATTGGCCTATTACCATAATCTGGTCTTCAGAGGTCTTAGGTTTTATTTCACCAATATCAGTAAGTTTTACTGTTGTGTAATTGTTTATCATTTTTGCTGTCAAAGTATCAAAACCTCCCAAAACTTTAGTTAAACCTGCCAATGTATGCCCCAAGGGGATGGTCAACATTGTAGCTCCATTTGTTTTATCGTATAGATAATAGTTAGCCGAAATTGCTTCATCTGACCAAGGACCTCCCGAGCCTAGCAGTGTAGTGGATAAAACCTTCCCTACATAGCCATCTTTAATAAGGTGCTCCAGATAAGTCAATTCTGGTGATACAACCATTTGCGTCCCTACTGCTGCAACTACATTTTTCCGTGCCGCAATCGCTGCTAATTGCTCCGTTTCAGTAAGTCCGTTACCCAAGGGGTGTTCGCAGTACACATGTTTGCCTGCTTCAAGCGCAGCCTTTACAAGATCATAATGGTAAGGGACTTTTACAGTAATAACAACCAGTTCTATTTCGGCTGATGCTATTAAGACATATGGGTTTTCATAAGCGATTGGTATTTCTAGTTTATCCGCAGCTTTTAAAGCGCTTTCATGAGTAGAATTGGCTACTCCGATAACCTCATAGGTCTCAGATAGATACCTTAATGCAGGAAGGTGTGACTTTGATGCCCACTGGCTGTCGGGGTTAAGCCCTATTATACCAACTTTTATTTTTTCTGTTTTCATTTATTTCTATTATATTAATTGTAAAATTAACAAGAACACTATAATTTTGTAGTGTACACAACCTATTGTATGTACATACAATTTTGTAAGTAATGACAAATAGAAAAGAAAATACCACAAATAACATCAATCGAAATTTTCTTTCAGATTGTAATCTCACCTACGCCGTACAACTAATGGGCGGAAGGTGGAAACTGCCAATTTTAATACGGTTAAGTGACGGTAAAAAACGTTTTGGGGAGCTTAAAAGGATAATCCCGAACATTACCGAAAGGATGCTGACATTACAGCTTCGCGAGCTGGAACGTGATGGATTGGTAATACGCACCGTGTATCATGAAGTGCCTCCGAGGGTTGAATATGAACTTACTCCTGTAAGCAGTGCTCTCATTCCTATCTGCCTGCAATTGGATGAGTGGGGGGCAAAGCACAAAGATGTTCATTTAGGAATTTCGTCAACATTAATTCCTTAACCATAAACATGTTGCAAATAGAGAAAGATAAGGTGAGTGTAAAATCCAACAAGATCTAGACTGACAAGATTTAGGTTCGAAACTTTATAAAAACAATTAGGAGAATTAAATAGGTCAATTATTCAATTGTATGTAATTCTCCTAATAGAATAATCATAATTTAAGGTCTGCTTTTGCAACTTTAATTAATTTCCAACGATTCTATAAGTTTTCCTTTAAACGTTAAATTATAGGTAAGAATAATGGGACTCCCTGGAAAAGTTCCGGATACTTCTGCTTTTAAATTTCCCTTTTCAGCATCTCCTTCAAATTCAAGCGGTTTCATTGCTGTATTGTATTCCTTTGAGCTTTTTTCTATCCAGTTTTTTATTTCTGTTTTGCTGGTATAATTTTTTCCCTCGTCAAATACGATTGCAGTTTCTGAAAAGCAATCGGCAAAAGCCGAACTGTCAAAATTGTTTTGCGCTTTTACTAAGTCTTGTATTACTTCTGGTAAGTTCATAATGTATCTATTTTATGGTTACTAATGCTTATTTATTTTAGTTACTTATTATTTTTATTGGACATATAGACCTCTTCTTTCAAGGTAACTATTACATATATTAAAAATCAAACCGTTGGAATTGTTCCACCATCGATTACATATTCTGTTCCTGTCAGGTAACCTGCTCTGGGTGATACCAAAAATCCAATGAGTTCAGCGACTTCTTCCGGTTTGGCTGGTCTTCCGTAAGGGATACCTCCCAAAGCTGCCATTACACCTTTTTCAGCCTCTTCTATAGATATATTACTGCTTTCAGAAATGCGCTCCATCATGCGTATTGATGCTTCGGTCATAATCCATCCTGGAGAAACGGTCAATACACGTACACCTTTTGGAGATACTTCTTTCGATAATCCTTTGCTGTAATTAATAAGTCCGGCCTTTGCGGCAGCATACGGCAGCGTGGAATCATACAAAGGAAGTTTTCCCTGAATAGATGCTATATGGATTATTACCCCGCTTTTACCTTCAAGCATTTTTGGAAGAACTGCCTTATCCAGACGAACTGGTGCCAGTAAGTTGGCTTGTATTGTTTCTTCCCAATCTGTATTGGTTAATGCAGCAAATCCTCCGCCAGGAGTTTCAGAACCTCCCAGATTGTTTACAAGGATATCTAACTTACCGAATCTCTCCAATACTTCAGAAGCAACTTTGGCAGCAGCTTCTGGTTTGCTTAAATCTGCAGGAATGAAATGCAGCTCTTTATCTGGTGTTTCAGGTTGGTTTCTTGCGCTGATAACTACCGTAGCACCGGCATTTTTTAAACGTTCGGCTATCGCTCTGCCAGCCCCTTTTGTACCTCCTGTCACAAGCGCAATTTTGCCTGATAACTCGTTTTGATAATCTATTATTTGTTTCATGATAATTTCTTTTGTACAAATTTCAGAAGTATGCAACTTTCTCACAAGTACGGAATTACGATTCAGATAGGGATAAATTTTTCCCCTATTGCACAAATCGTAACATACTATTACTTTTACAATATGTATGAAAGAAAAACAATACCGAACTTAAACTGCGGACTTGACCTGATAGGGGAAGTATTATATGGTAAATGGAAAATACGCCTGCTTTGGTTTATTAACGAAGGCCATAAGAGACCAAGTGAATTGCAACGTAAAATACCAGACGCTTCACGCAGGGTGCTGAACATCCAGTTGAACGAATTGGAAGAACATGAGCTCGTTGTTAGGAAAATATATCCTGTAGTGCCGCCAAAAGTAGAATACAGTCTCACTAAATTTGGCGAGAGTTTAATTCCAGTTATAGGTGCTTTAGGCCAATGGGGTGATCAGAATCAAGAGAGACTGAAGTCTTTAATTATTAAAAAATTTCCCGGAGCAGCCGATACGGAATAAATTAAGAATCTCTAAATTAATTTTGTTTAGCTAAAATTTATACTCTTTTATTCTTTTTTTTGGATTTCCAATTCCTCTACAAATTGCCGTTTCTCTTTTCCTATACTTCTATTAATACATAAATTTTCTGTGCTGTCTATTTGTACAATTATTATAACAACAGCATTTGCAATTCCTTTATTATATTATTCTAAATAATTACAAATATCCCGAGTTGGTAGTTTTGACAATTCCTAATGCTCTGCACTTTACGTATGATGCCTGACTTTGTCCTCTGTCACACCAAATCTAATAAAGGGAAAAATCTACAATAATAACTGCAGTATATCCATTTTTAGAGAATCGGTCTTTACTGAATTTTGCTGCGGAGAATGAAAACGGTCATGTTGATTATTATTAATCACACGAGATACAGAATCATTCTCTAAGAATCAGTAAAAATTAAAAACTATTAGAAATGACAAAACATCAAAACCGCACATTGGGTGCATTTGAAAAAACATTCTGGCTGTTGGATCAGATTGATTCTAAGGACTTTGCTTTGGCAGCAGAAGTAGAAGGAAGAGAATCGGCTGATGCATGGAGACTGGCCGTTGATCAGGTTCAGAAGAGACATCCCAACCTTTCAGCAAGAATTAGAATGGATGAATTTAAAAGACCTTTTATCGAACATGTTGACTCCCTAGTCATTCCACTGAAGGTCATAGAAATCGATAACAGTTTTAAATGGGAGGAAGTAGTCGAAAAGGAATTAGCAACACGATTTAATACTGAAGAGGGCCCTCTTTTTAGAGTGATTGTATTACAAAAACCTGAAGATACTGTATTGATTTTAGCAGCCAATCATACATTAGCCGATGGATCTTCACTTATGTATTTATTCAGGGATTTACTGGAGGCAGTTACAGGCCAGATTCCGCTGGTATTAGCACCGCAAAAATCTAACGATGAAACACTTGGACTTCCTGAGGATACTGCTGTTGAAGATAACGAAACTTCAATATATATATTTAAAAAACCTGATGCTGTTTCTCCTAAAGTTGAAAGTAGTAAGTTTTCAAGCGAGCATACATCACAGCTTATAGAAAGATCAAGACTGGAGCAAACAACGGTGCATGGTGCAATTTGCGCTGCTGTGGTTATTGCAGGAAGAAAACTTCGCCAAGAGTGGGATGACAAAAAAATTGAATTAATTTCTCCTATCTGCACACGAAAAGCGCTTCAATTAGATGATAACTGCGGATTGAATATTACGACTCATCCCGTTTATTTTGAGCCTGAAGAAAAGCAATCTTTTTGGGATATAGCCAGATTGGCAAAATCAGGTCTCAATGGAACAGAAACAAAAGAACATGTAGAGAATTATCTTGGTTTTTTCAGAACGCTGACTTTCAACAGTGCAGATATCCAAAAAATGGTAGATGTATTAAAAGAAGCATTCAATCACCAAATAATGGTTACTAATCTGGTAAAGGTGAAATATAAAACTGATTTTGGAAAGCTCAAACTTAAATCTGTATATGGTCCAATGGTTCGTTCAGGAAAGGGCTTGGAGCAGACTATTGGGGCGATCAGTACCAACGGCAATCTTTGTCTTACAAATACCAGCGACACACCTATTGCAGGTTTATTAGAAGAAATGCAGATGCTTATAGCGGAAGCCTGCAAATAGTATTCGGACAATCTAAGATAATTTAATTTTAAAGAAACACCATATGATGCATAGATGTATTGTATGGTGTTATTTATATGAACATACCTGATAACAATTTTGATGTTTTTAAAGAATTAGTACATTGATAAAAATAATTACGAATTGAAATTTATTAAAATTACCAAAAACATAAGAGAAGTTTAATCTTTTGAGAGTTAGTTTTAAAATTAACCTATTGCATTCGTTTTTTAATTAATTCTTCATCAGGAGAAAAAAAACTCTAAAAGTTTCGAACCTAAACTTGTTAGACCTTTGTTTTATTGGATTTCTAGTTTTTAAAAGAGAGTGTGCCACGATTCTGCCACAAATCTCTGATTGCTTAAATGGAACTGTATTTACGCTGGTTAGATAGGTACGAAAAGCAGGATGACGAAAATAAGCCAATTGGTTTAATAATATTTGCAGAAAGCAGCGGGAGCAAATTGAATTACTTGAAATAAGAATGTAAGCTTTGTAAAATTGATCATTTTGAATAAGAAAGGCAGGTATATATACATTATTTTGTCTTGACTAATTTTATATATTTACACCTGAGTTTTCTGCTGTTTTTTTCTTTTCTTAATAATTAAAAACTGTTAATTATCAGATAAAATAGATTCGACAATTAATTTTGAAGCTGCTTCACAGAAATCCAAACCAGAATAGTCTGGATTAAATCCTCCGATATAAGGTACTGCCATAATGTAAATATTTTCATTGTATGCGCCATACTGATCAATAATTTGAAAATTATCGTTCATCGCAATACCCGATACATTTAAAAAGTAATTTCCCTGCGAATCTTTCTCGACAGAACTTCCTGTTTCTAGTGCTTTAGCTGCTGTTTCGTGAGATTTAAACTTTAATCTGGCGGGACTTATCAATTTTTGCGAAAGCAGACTTTTAAATGGAAAATCTTCGTACGATAAATGAGGCTGGCCAATGCAGTCGATAAAAGTATTGTAGTAAACAGCTTGTAAATTTTCATTTTCGTCATTGTACTTGTAAAGTATACCTCCGCCATTTTGAGGTTCTACAGAACTATTATGATTTACTGCAGCAATATCCAGAACCCCTGCATGGTGTAAAGAAAGTAATTCGCTGCAGGATTTCTGCGGTACAAATGCAATTACAATAGAAATCAAAGGCATGAGTACTTTTTGTAATCGCTGCATATCTTCTGCCGAAAGATATTTTGCAGGATGGTTCATAGCAAAACTTAATACCGCCAGCATTTCTTTCCAATATACTGACTCCTGTCTTTTTATTGATTTTTCGGCCTGTATATATTCTGCTTTTAAAAGCTGGAACGGATCCAGACGTTCCCTGAGTTCCATCATTTCTTCAACAAATTCCTCTATTGACAGCTCTTTAATACGATCATAAAAGTCAGGATCTTTTTCTCGGAAAATTTCTTTAAAATTATTTTTAAAAATAAAATCAAGCGATAAAAAGCCGTCGTTATATTTTCGATGTTCGTCTATCTCTTCTCTGGTCAGCAATGAATCATTGGACAAATGAGAATCTTCTAAATGAAAACGCACCGCAGGAAGCATGCCGCTTCTGGAATGAATAACCATTTTAAAATCTGGACTCTCTGCTGCTTTTTCAAAACGAATAGTTCCATCAGCCTCTTTAATAAATTTTCCGTTACTGCGGGCTAAAGTCCTAATGGCATCAATTGCAGTAAGAGAAGATCCTCTTATTGCTACGGCATGATTCAAATGCACTGCCAATTTTGCGGGAGGATATGGCGAATCAAAATAACCTTTTACTTTTCCTTCATATCGTATTGGCCAATGATGACCGGTACAAATTACCGCATAATCAAAAACTGCTTTATCATCTGTAGTTTCTATGGTGACATTATTGTACTCTTTATTGTAAATAATGTCCAGAACATTAGTCTGATAATGTATAGTGGTAAGAATTCCTTTTACAGAAGCGATTTGCTGCAGAAGCTCGAATTGTGAAGAAAGATAATATCCAAATAAAATTCGCGGTAATACTTTGTATTCATTAAACTTATTGGGATTTATATCGAATTTATCCAATAATTCGGCAGGAGCAGTCTGTAGCCACTCTTCGATCGAATTGACAATTTCAGGAATTTCATTATCCGAGACATTGGTAACATGTTCTTCATTGGCGCCTTCGGTGCTGTACGGCATACCTGCTCCAAGCATGCTTTTTCTTTCAAAAATGGTAACCTCGAGATCAGTACTTCCAGATTCAACTAATCTTTTATAAAGAAAAAGGCCGCTTGGACCGCCTCCGAGAATTGCAATCTTCTTTTTAGATGTATTTTTCGGCATGTTTAAATTTTTAAACAAATATAATCTCCTTTAATATAGAAGTTTTACAGAATTAGCAACCAGTTGTTTTAAAATTCAGCTCTCTAAATCAGCTGATTATTTATTTCACAATCTAAATCATCCAGCCGACTTGATGCCTTCTGAGATTGTTTCCTCTTATTATAAATGAGAAGAGACCTGGGTCTGTGTAAATTAAATTTTTCATTATAAACATTATTAGGAATAAATCAAGATCTGAACTATTAAATGAGTGTTTAATGTTGTTGAGAATCTATCATTTCTTTGATTAGGTCATGAAAAGCTTAGGCTGGTGAAGGAATAATTGGCTGGACAGGAAAGCCTTATTAACTATGTTTTGCAGAAAAAGAGGTTCCTTAATGAATTATTAAACACTAGTAAATATTAGGTTTTATATGCTGATTTAAGAGTAGGCACATAAAAAAAAGTATACGTCGATTTTTTATCAAATTCCTTAGACAAATATTAGGTTAATTTCTGTGACCGAAGATCAGAAAGACAATCTTTTTCATAAAATCCAGAATAATTTTGATAGTTAATAATATTAGAATCTAAATTGGGCAAGAGTTAGTTTTGCCATAGAAATTTTGAGCAGTTTTAAAAAATCTGAATAGCAGTATATAATAAAAAAGCCTGTAAATCGTAAGATTTGCAGGCTTTACCACGTTTGTTATGGGTTTTTGAAAAGATTAAAAAACTTTCGTTTTGGCTTCTTTTACCCTTTTGGTGGGGAGAGCAGGATTCGAACTATATGAGTTCAAGTCCCGTCTTTGCTACGTTTTTATAAATGTCTTATACCTCAATGCACCGATTCTGCACCCAAATTGTATATTATTTATTCAATATTTACTTGTATAAGTAATAGGAAACCAACGAATTAATAATGAGTAATATTATTCTTTTTTTTGTGATACAAATATATTTAAAATACTGTAACCTCTATTGATTTATTTGCACTTTTAATTATACAAAATTTGAGGGTTAAGCGTTTAGTCGCAAAAAAAAAGGTATCAACTCCAGTTTCAGATTTTCAACAATCTGCTATTTAAAATATTGTATTTTTCTCTCCATTTTAGCTGTTACTTCATTTTTATTCCCTTCTAAATACATCTTACATTTAATCCAGTTTTTATGATTATCGTATTCATATTCATAATATCTGTTTGCTGGCTGATTTATTTCATCTTCACTAATAAAATTGACTTCCACTAAATCGTTATTTTCATTATAGTTGAAAACCATGTCATCACTTGGGTAGGGATAAGTTTGTTGACCTGTAATATGTATTTTTTGAATATAGGTATTGGTAGAGTCGTAAGTATAAATTGCAGTAAGGAATATTCCTAAATAGTTACTCCAAGTTGCCTTGGCGATTTTGCTTTTGTCATCGTAATAACATTTAAATTTAGTGTCACAAGCATAATGAAATTTATTGTCTGAATTAGTGTCGCGATACGGGCTTGTGTTCTTTGAATCAAAATTACATTCTGTTAGGTTTCCTTTCGAATCGTATTTAAATGTCTTTACTACCAGTAGTTCGTTTTCAGAAGGTGATTTAAATACTTTTTGTTCAGGTTTAGGTTTATAATAAATCTTTTCTTCAATAATTTTATTTCCTTCAGTTTTATATTGATATTGAAACTGCCTTAGATCTCTATATCGATCTTGATATTGATTTAGTGCTATATTTGCGCTGTCTAGTTTGGCTATTTTATAATCTTGGTCAATTTTAAATCTATTTTCAATAGCAAAATTTGTCTGGATTTGTAAATCCAAATCAATGGATAATGGTTTTGAAATGCTTTGGTAAGGCAAAAAATCTTTCTTTAAAATATAGTCTTTGTCATCATATTCATATTTATATAATTTTCCCACCGGACGATCTTCATAACCTTTGGTTCTAAGAGTAATTGCTTTTTGTATAGGAAGTCCTTCTTTGTTAAATTCATAAGAATCATCATTAGCAATATCGTTTTCAAATAAAACACGGTATTTTACTAGTGGTGTAATGTTTTGTTTGTAAAAGGAATAAAATGTATTTACGGTCTTCACAGGGCCGTTTAAATTTAACGATCTGTTTACTTTTAATTTGTTTTCCTGAGCAGTGCAAAGGCTACAGTATATCAATGCAAAAACTGCAATAACTTTTTTAACATCCAATTTAATTCCCATAATATGAAATTTTTCTTTTTATACTTTTAATCACCTCGTCCTGCATGGAATTGTATCTAAGTTTACATTTTATCCAGTTGTTATGACTATCATACTCATACTCGTAAAAGACTTTTTCTTGTTTTTGCAAATTATCATTTATATACTCACACGCTATGATATCCGCATTTTTGTTATAATAAAATTTAGCTTTTTTATATTTATGACCAAAACCAGCCTCGTAAAATATTTCAACCTCAGTAACGTAATTTTCGGTAGGATGATATTTGTATTTCAGTTCTATACGTGGCTCTTGAACTTCCTGAGATTCTGCAGCATACATTTCAGTTACTTTAATTAAGCGATTTTTAACATCATATTCATACATCCATTTTTCATGCGCCCCATCTTTCTCCGTAGTATAATTATTTTCCTTGTATGGTCCTTCATAAAATAAACGCTGCTGTACCAAATTGCCTTTTAGATCATAAATGTATTTTTTGGTTTGGTATAGCTTAGTTTCAATTATCTTATTAGAATCATCTTTGTCTACAAAATATTCTTTTTCATCAGTTATTTTACCGTTTTTGCCGAAATTATATTTATACGCAAAATCCGAGTCTGAATATTTAAAACAGTTAGACCTCTTAAATGTAATTTTATTCACATTTTGCATATTTAAATTAACCATTCCCGTCCAATCGGGTACTCGATACACCTTTTTATCCAATTCATATTTGAAATTATTTTGGAGGTTTTTTTGGTCATATACTAATGAATCGTGAAAATGTCTTGATATCAAACCATATTTATTAAATTCATATGATTCGTATGAGTTTTGGCGTAATATTACTATATCTGTGATATCATCTATTTCATATGCTGTGAGATCTTCTTTGTAAAAGGTACGGCCATAAACGACTGATTTGACCGAATCATTTAAATTTAAACGATACAAATCTTTATTAATTCCATTTTGATTATTGGTTTTAAGCTGTGAAAAGCAGTTTAGCGAAAGGGAAAGAAATAGTAGTAGGATTTTTATTTTATGCATTTTAAGTAATATTTATATTCGACCTGGCTTGGTTAACTTATTGATGTATTTGGACTTTAAAATAATATTAGACATTTATATGGACCGCTATACAAATCAACCTTTTTGGGTGCCTGACACTTTAGATAATTGTGCCAAATGTTCTTGAATTTTAGAGACAACAGTATTGCAATTTTTAATAGCCGACAAATAATATAGGATTCCAACCATACTGCTTGTGGCATCAACGGTAGTTTCTACTTTTTTTAAAGCATCTGTTTCGTTGCCAACAGCCGTTATTTTTGTATAGGTTTCAACTATATACGGTTGTGTTCTTCTCAATTCCAGTATTGCGCTATCAAGCTTAGTACCCATAACATTAAATGCCAATCCCATTTTAGTGTAAATCCTTTTGACTTCTTCAATATTATTTGCTTTAGCAGCAGCGTCAAGTTCGGTTGCTTTCTTTTGCAACGATTGAGAAAGCAATTCAGATTTTTTGACAAAAACATTTCCATGAGCTATCAAAGCTTCATATTTTTCCTTTGGATACACTTCGTTAAATGACGGTTCACTATTTACTTTAGTTTCCGATCCCAGATTTTCGGTAGTACTATTTTTGTTTTTTTGAAGTTCAACTGAAATATCACTGAATACATCAAGCAAATTTTTATCTGTGGAAGTACTTTGAGTTAAAGAAGTACTATTCGGATTAGCGTAATTATCGTCTATTATGGTTTGACAGACTTTTTCAATTGCAGCTAATGTCTCTAGTTTGGATTTAGTGGTTTGTGTAGTTTTATTTTTTTCAATTGTTCCATTTTGGCCATAATTCACAGTAATACAAAGGAATAGTATGTAGGTGAGTTCTTTTTTACCAACTAGTTTTAATCTCATAAGTATTTTAGTTATGGATAGATTTTTTTGGGTTTTCAATTCTATAAATATATACATTATTACACTGGTGTCCACTAAAAAAGAAAATAAGTTCTTCTAAATTATTGTACATCTGTATCTTAATAGTCATTTTTGAGCGTGACGATTTGAAATGATTATTATGTTCGTAAATCAATATTATGAATACGAAATAAATCAATTTCTGGCATCGGTTGAACAACAAGTAATATATAAGACAGTAGTATGTCAGTAATGTTTCGAACTTGAGCCTTCAAATTGTTTTAATACAGTATTATAAGTTCTTGTTAAATCTAAATGCATCGACTGTGCACCCAGTTTAACTCTATCATCATAAGAAAAGCTATTATTTAATTGCCTGCTGATTCTGAAACTCTTCGATCGTTAAGTTTTCGAGTGCAGAATGTCTTCTGCAAAAAAGGTATCAACTCCCATTTAGGGTTTACATCCTTATTTTTAGCACTTCAGATAAATACTGCCTAAGCTTTTAGTCGCAAAAAAGGTATCAACTCCAGCCGGAAAGTGCACCGGTTCTGCACCTTTAATTTTGTGAGCATTTATAAATATTGAAAACAGGCCATAAAGCAAAAAAGCCAGTAAATCATCGGATTTACTGGCTTTGAGACATTTTTAAGGCTTTTTGAAAATATTGAAAACTTTAAGTTTTCCGGCTTTTCGGCCTTTTGGTGGGGAGAGCAGGATTCGAACCTGCGAAGTTCACACAGCAGATTTACAGTCTGCCCTCGTTGGCCGCTTGAGTATCTCCCCTCAGCTTTGTATTGTTGTGCTTTGTTGTTCTAAGCGGTTGCAAAGATAGCAACGTTTTCTACATTTGCAAACAAAAAAAGCACTTAATTTTAAGTTATTTTAAAGTTATTTTTTAATTCATTGGAAGTGAATAAAATAAAAAAAGCTTAATTGGGACTTTTTTTTTATTTATTCAATAAAATAGGATTATTCTTAATGTGTGATTGCCGTTTTTTTATGTTTTACAGCATAGATTTAAATTTATAATTACTGATTTTCCTCATAAATCAAGAGTAAAGTTGATCAAAAATTCTGTTTTGTTTATTAGTGTTGACTTTTAAAAAAAACACAAACATATTTAATATGCAGATCGTTTTCTAAGGGCTGATTAATTAAAACTGTTGCTATTTTTAATGAGTTTTCAATATTGGGTATAAAACAAAAAAATCTCCACGAGGGAGATTTTTTATTTATTCTGAAAATGCTATTATTTAGCTAAAAGCTCTACAATTTTTGCTTCCAATTCTGGACCTCTTAAGTCTTGAGCAACCACTTTTCCTGAGGCATCAAGAATAAAAGTTGCAGGAATAGATTCAACATTATATTGTTTTGCAATTGGCTCGTCCCAAAATTTTAGGTTTGAAACGTGTGTCCAAGTTAAGCCATCTTTTGCAATCGCTTCTTTCCATTTTGCAGCATCTTTATCTAAAGACACTCCAATAATATTTAATCCTTTTGGGTGCAATTTTTTATACATTGCTACAACATTAGGATTTTCTTGTCTGCATGGTCCACACCATGAAGCCCAGAAATCTACGATTGTTACTTTACCTAAACTTTGTTTCAGTGAAACTACTTTTCCTTCTGGATTAGGAGCCGAAAAATCTGCTCTTCATTTAGCACTGCCCACTGGTGCAGCTGTAGCTCCAACAGATGGCATTTTTGCTTGGCCAAATCTAGTTTTGATTTCTTTTCCAGGAGTAGTATTTTTCAAAGACTCATCTAAAGAATTGTAAAGGCTTTCTAATTTTTTAGTATCAGCTGTTGGATCATTCAATAAATTTTGAATAAGAATAGCTGAGATATATGATTTTGGATGAGTTTCAGCATAAGTATAATATTTCTTTTTGCTGTTTTCTCCAACTTCTTTCTGGATTTCCATGTATTGTTTCATCAAGCTGTTGATAACTGCTGTATCTTGAGCTTGCTGTGCTTGCTGCATTTTTTGATTATTCTTTTTCTGAAAATCAATTAAGCTTTTTTGAGTTTTTGTAATATCTTCAATGAAAGATACATACTCATCATTATTGTAAGTTCCAGAAACTTTAGATTTTTGGATGCTGTCTTTATCAATTGTAACTTTAATTTCACCTGATTCAAGAATCAATGGAATAGGACCATTAGCTCCTTGTAAAATCAAAGTATGGAAAGCTGGTTCAGTTACTTTTCCTTTTATTTCAAATTTTCCATTTTCAACTTTTACTGTATCAAGAGAAACTGGCATTCTTGTAGCAGGATCTGCACCTTGTAAAATAATAGTTTTCCCGTTTTCAATCCCCGTAGCTGTACCTGTAATAAGGTATTCTCCATCTTTAACTTTGCTGCAAGAAATGATAGCTGCAGAAGCTGTAAGTACAAAAAGTATTTTTTTCATTATAAAAAATTAATTAGTTAATTGATTTGTGCAACAAAAGTATCTAAAATTATAAAACATACAGAATTTTGTAACCTAAAATTTTGTTATAGTTTTTTTAGTCTTAAAACCCATTGAATCAGTGTGTTTGTTGGCTTAATTTGATTTAAAACTCTTAACTAGAAACTAATTTTAAATCTTAATAATCAAATTTTTAATTTTTTGACATAAAAAAAGCGCTCGTTTAATAGAGCGCTTTTTTGTAAATATAGTGTTTAAAAACTATTCTTGATTTGTTTTCTTTCTCCAAGTAAAAGAGTTTAAGATATGTCTTTTTGCAAATCTTCCAGGAGAATCAGCATTTACCATTTTAACGTAAGTTGCTTTAGGAACACTAATGTATTCGTAAACGCTTCCGTTAGAAAAGTCAATGATTAAACGACCTTCAACAAATTTATAATCTGTAATTGTACAAGTTGAAATTGTTTCTGTGTACTCAGGTAAATTAAGTTTAATAGTATCAGGGTGAATGCTTACTAAAAAGTGGTAAGCTTCGATGATAGTTTTACTTTTTTCTTCAGCAGCTTTTAGACCAGCGTCATCTCCTTGAAATTTATCAGGATGCGCTTCTTTCATTGCATTACGATAAATTGTTTTTAACTCTTTTAACTCTGCAGTTTTTTCTACGTTTAGTAACTTGCGGTATTCAACTATTTTTTTCATAAATAAAAGGTAACTACTTGTCTATTAGTTTGAAATCGATATTAATTAGTTCAAATCGACAAATTTTTTGCAAAGGTACACTTTTTTTTAACTTTTTAGTTTTGATGTACAAAATATTGAGAAAAGTAACTATAAGTTTATTTAACCGCAAAGGAAGCTAAGATTTTTTAAACACAAAGTTCACCAAGAATTACGCAAAGAACGCTAAGATTTTTATTTAAACATTATTTACAAAAGCAAAGTTCGCAATGCCTTGCATAAAAAAAGCTTTGCGAACTCTGTGTTTATAAACGTTCCTTTAGATAAAAAAAAAACTTTGCGTTCTCTGCGTTAAAAATTAAACGTTCCAACCTGAAACCTGAAACCTGAAACCTGAAACAAAAGAACTATTCCGGCTTATGATTAGCCTTATCGAAGTTTCTTGATTTTTTGGGATATTTATTGTAGCTGATATCGCTTGGATTTTCGATAATTGACTTTATAGTAATCCAATCGCCTACATTAAAGTTTGATTGAACCATTTTATAATCTAAAAGATATTCGCCGCAGAAATAATTATTGTTTTCATCTTTTTCTATAATACCTGTAAAAACTCCTTTTTGCGGCATTTTTTGTTGTGAATCTTTAGACATCTTTTTTTATTTTGAAATTACGAAGCAAAGGTAAGCAATTAATGTTTGTTTTAGGGAGTTCCATACAATCTGAGTATATTTGCAGCATGCAGAAAAACTTTAAGCCACATCCTAATTCTTTTAAAAATACATTTTGTGCCTTTAAGGAAGTGCTTCCAAATGAAATTGAAGGTTTAAAAAAGCAATTTGAAAGTAAAGCAGGAAGTTCCTATTATTATACAGAAGCGGGAATGTACCGCGTTTCCAATCATTGGGGAAGATTGGCAAACAGTAAATGGCGTCTAATAGCCAGAGAACCTGAAACAGAATCGAAAACTAAGATTGGTTTTGCTAAATGGGAAGAATTTTACCCAGATAATGCCGAAGAAAAACTGTATTACATAAAAGCCGATTTCGAAAAGAATCTTGCCAATTATGAGCATAAACAGAACCTAGAATATGATGGTAAAGCAGTGCTGCGAACAAGTTTTGAAACGACCAAAAGATTGAAACAAATAAGAAATTTGCAGCAATTAACTTCTTGGGCAAAGCATTTTGATTATGATGATATTGATGAATTGCGAAAACAGATTATCAACGAATTAATTTTTACGGAGAAAACGTTGGAACAAATTAAAAGAGAAATATAATGGGACGCAATAACGAACGCAATATCAAGAAACACAATGATAAATTGCACAAAGCCCAAGCAAAAGCAAAGCAAGCCGAAATAGCTCGTAAAGAAAAGCTAAAGGAAATTGTAAAGAAATTTAACGAAAGTAAAAACGAAGAGTAAATAAGTTTTTAAATTTCAGGTTTCAGGTTTCAAGTTAACGTTTGGAACATGAAACCTGAAACTTGAAACAAAATAAAAACAAAAAAATATATGAATAGTAAATTCGAAACCTTAAAAGCGAGCGTACAAGAAATTATCGATTTGATCGCTGCAAAAAATGATAGAGAAGCAAACAATAAATTATTGGAAGTAAGCGAAACACTAGATGAAATGATTGATTTTGCTGAAGAAGATGAGGAAGTAAGAGAAATCACTCGTTATCAGGTTTTGTTGAATCAGCTTCATGTAAAAATTAATGGAGAAGAACCAGTCGATGGAGAATAAAATATGCTTCTGCGATACCGGTTTATTGTTTGAAAACTGCTGCGGATTGTATTTAGATACTAGTCAAAAAGCTCCATCTGCATTGGCATTAATGCGTTCGAGATATTCGGCATACGCTTCTCATAATGCAGATTATCTTTTAGAAACAACTTATAGTTCAGAAAGAAAATATTATTCAAAACCTGAAATTTTGAGATGGGCAGTTTCTAATAAATGGCAGAAACTAGAAATTTTGAGTTTTACAGAAAACACAGTTGAATTCAAAGCATACTTTTTAGATTCAAATAATAAACCACAAGTACATTATGAGTTTTCTACTTTTAAGTTCGAAAATGGATCTTGGTACTACGTAGACGGAAAGTTTGAATAATTAATACATCTAACATTGTTAATTGTAGTTTTTGATTAAATATTTTAACTAAAAATTAATAAACGATTCGTTTTTCATAATTCTAAAAAGACGTAATTTTAGATTTATGAAAAACGAATTTAAAAAAGGCTTTTACTTTAAGACTTACGAAGCTCCTTTTCAGTCTCCGTTTGACAAACTTTTTACTATTTTTAAAGAGTTGATCACCCATACTTCCGGCGATTTTGACGAAGCTATAAACTGGCTTCGGGAACTGGACAATGAATACAAACTTACCGACGAAAATTATACTATCGACGATTTTATCGAGGATCTTAAGAAAAGAGGATACATCAGAGATGAAGTTAAAGACGATGGAAGTCCTGGATTAGGAATAACTGCAAAAACCGAAAGAGCCATTAGACAACAGGCTTTAGATCAGATTTTTGGTAATTTGAAGCGTTCAGGAAGCG
Source organism: Flavobacterium sp. S87F.05.LMB.W.Kidney.N (assembly GCF_004366435.1). NCBI lineage: Bacteria > Pseudomonadati > Bacteroidota > Flavobacteriia > Flavobacteriales > Flavobacteriaceae > Flavobacterium > Flavobacterium sp. S87F.05.LMB.W.Kidney.N. The sequence goes on from NZ_SODX01000005.1 coordinate 31,422, forward strand.
GTAATCATAAAACGAAACATGCCGGAAATGGAGATGAACACACAGGAGAATTCCGTGAGTTTAATTTTGGAGATGGTTTAGAAAGAATTTCTTTGACCGAAAGTCTTCGAAATGCACAGATCAATAATGGGGTGGAAAGTTTTATGCTCACCGAAAATGATTTGGTTGTCGAAGAAACGCAGTACAAAGCACAGATGAGTACAGTTTTGATGATCGATATCAGTCACAGCATGATTTTATACGGCGAAGACCGAATTACGCCTGCGAAAAAAGTGGCCATGGCTCTTGCTGAATTAATTACGACAAGATATCCAAAAGATACACTCGATATTTTAGTTTTTGGAAATGATGCCTGGACGATTCCAATTAAAGATTTACCGTATTTGCAAGTTGGACCTTATCACACCAATACAGTTGCAGGTTTGCAGCTGGCAATGGACATCCTTCGCAGAAAACGAAATACCAACAAGCAGATTTTCATGATTACCGATGGAAAACCAAGCTGTGTTCGCGAGCGCGATGGTTCGTATTACATGAATAGTAATGGTCTTGACGAATATATTGTGGATAAATGCTACACGCAGGCGCAGCAGGCAAGAAAACTGCATATTCCGATCACGACTTTTATGATTGCCAAAGATCCGTATTTACAGCGTTTTGTAAATCAGTTTACAGAAGCAAATCAGGGAAAAGCATTTTATACCGGGCTGAAAGGTTTGGGTGAAATGATTTTTGAAGATTATGAAACGAATAGGAAGAAAAGAATTAAATAAAGGGGCAAAGGTTCAGAGGAACAAAGGTTCAAAGTTTTTTTCTGTAGAGACGCACAGCAGTGCGTCTATGTAGGTTCAAAGGTTTCTTTGACAAAAAAAATATAACGCTCACCAAATCAATAATAAACAATCTATATTTCAATAAAATGGAAATAAATAATATAAAGACTTTAGGTCAATTAAAAGCCGCTGGATATAAAAGTACAAGCATTAAAGATGAATTGCGAAATAATCTTCGTGAAAAAATAAAATCTGGAAAACCTGTTTTTGAAGGCGTTCATGGTTTTGAAAATACTGTAATTCCAGAATTAGAGCGCGCAATTTTATCACGCCATAATATTAATTTACTCGGACTTCGCGGACAGGCAAAAACTCGTTTGGCACGTAAAATGATCGAATTATTAGATGAATATATTCCGTTTGTATCGGGTTCAGAAATTAATGACGATCCGTTAAATCCGATTTCTCGTTTTGCTAAAGATTTAATTGAAGAAAAAGGAGAAGACACACCAATTTCTTGGCTGCATAGAAGTGATCGTTTCTTCGAAAAGTTAGCAACTCCAGACGTAACCGTTGCCGATTTAATTGGAGACGTAGATCCAATAAAGGCGGCAAATTTAAAATTGTCTTATGCAGACGACCGCGTAATTCACTTCGGAATGATTCCGAGAGCGAACCGCTGTATTTTTGTAATCAACGAATTACCCGATTTACAGGCAAGAATTCAAGTTGCTTTATTCAATATCCTTCAAGAAGGCGACATACAAATTAGAGGTTTTAAAGTTAGGATGCCTCTGGATATGCAGTTTGTTTTCACGGCAAATCCAGAAGATTATACCAATAGAGGAAGTATAGTAACACCTTTAAAAGACAGAATTGGATCTCAGATTTTAACGCACTATCCTGAGAATATTGCTATTGCAAGAACTATTACAGAACAGGAATCTAAATTGGATCAAAACCAAACGGATATTGTTTATGTACCGAGTTTAGCCAGAGATATTTTAGAACAAATAAGTTTTGAAGCCCGAGAAAGCGAATTCATAGATAATAAAAGCGGAGTAAGTGCCAGAATGAGTATAACGGCTTTTGAAAATTTAATAAGCACCGCAGAACGTCGTGCATTGATTTCTGGAGTTGATAAAACAACACTGCGTTTATCTGATTTTATCGGAATCATTCCAGCGATTACAGGAAAAGTAGAATTGGTTTACGAAGGCGAGCAGGAGGGAGCAGATGTTGTAGCCGAAAGTCTTATTGGTTCAGCGATCAGAACTTTGTTTCCAGAATATTTTCCTAAAATTGAAAAATTAGAAAAACCAGACGAAAAAACGCCATATTCTGACGTCGTAGAATGGTTTTTTGCCGAAAGTGGTTTCGAATTATTAGACGATGCTTCAGACGCTGAGTATAAAAGTATTCTGGATGAAGTCACTCCATTAGATGAATTATTAAAAAAATACCAGCCTCAATTGGCAAAAGAAGATCAATACTTTATGAAAGAATTTGTTTTGTGGGGATTGGTTGAATATAGAAAATTAAGCAAAGACAGATTTGCAAAAGGAAATCAGTTTAGAGATATTTACGGGAGTTATATCAGCAAATTTTAAAAAGATTTTTTCTTTGAAATTCTATCTGGTCTAATCGGTTTTTTAAAACCGGTTGGACCTTTTTATTTTGGAATAGATTACTTTTACAATCCAAATATAAATCTATGTTATTCCTTATTTTAAGCATTTTATGCAGCGTTATTGTGGGTGTTGTATTCAAAATTTCAAGAAAATACAATGCAAATCCCTCTCAGATCATTTCATTCAATTATATAACAGCCATTACTCTCTGCTATTTTACTTTTGGCCCAGACCTTCAAACATTAGATAATAATGCACCTTTAGGAATTTATACAGCAGTCGGAATTTTACTTCCAATTGTGTTTTTATTTTTGGCAATTTCCATTCGATTTATGGGAATTGCAAAAACAGATGCCGCCCAGCGATTATCACTTTTTATTCCCATTTTAGCAGCCTGGCTTTTGTTTAATGAGTCATTTAACACTTATAAAGTTATTGGTGTTTTAATTGGTTTTGCTGCACTTTTATTTATTCTTAGAAAACAGTCTGACAATAATGACAACAAATGGATTTATCCAGCATTGGTATTATTCGGTTTTGGACTTGTAGATATACTTTTTAAGAAAATTGCTTTGTATACGGCAGTTCCTTATACAACATCTTTGTTTTTGGTTTTTCTAATTTCGTTTGCTGTTTCGGTGTTTGTCGTGCTTTATAAAGTAATCTTTTCAAAAGAAAAATTAGAACTTAAAAATATTCCTTTCGGAATGCTGGTTGGAGTTTTTAATTTCGGAAATATTTTATTCTACTTAAAAGCTCATAAAGCATTTGCCGAAAATCCGTCGACGGTTTTTGCAGGAATGAATATGGGGGTTATTATTCTTGGAACTATAATTGGCGCTTATTTCTTTAAAGAAAAGCTGTCTAAAACCAATATTTTTGGCTTGTTTCTGGCTTTAATTGCTATCGTTTTTATATTTATTTCACAATTGCAGTAAATTTTTTTAGGTGTTAATCCTTTAATTTACAGTTGATTTAATGTTATGTTTTCAATTGATTGAAAATAAACTCGACTAATTCTATAGAATTTATAAATATATTTTTGTAGATTTGCTTCAACAATGAAAAACTATAGCCGAAATATGAAAACGTTTTTTCCATGCAGCTTTGCGATGTGCTGCATGATGAACCGCGTTTTGAAATGGCGTTAATAGAGAAAGTACTTGTTAGTTATTTTTTTTTTAGCCTTTCATTGCACCATGAAAGGCTTTTTTTTGAATTATTTAAAAAATGAAATATGAGAACCAATAGAAATATAAATATTTTGATGCGCTGCTGTTTAATAAAAATTCCGTGTTGCATGTAGCAGAAGGAATAAAGCAGATAAAAATCTTCTTGAAGAAGATATAACTTAAAAAGTAACCCAAAACTAAAAACTATATATTATGAGTTCAGAAATTATAAAACATAATCCCTTTCAATCGATGATTGATCGCTTTAATATTGCTGCAGATATTTTAAAATTAGATGATTCTATTCGACAAAAACTGCAACGACCAGAAAAACAAATCACTGTCAACTTTTCTATTGTCTTAGATAACGGAGACGTTCAAAATTTTGAAGGTTACCGAGTGATCCACAATACAGCTTTAGGACCTTCAAAAGGAGGCATTCGATATGATACCGCTGTTAATCTCGATGAAGTAAAAGCACTTGCCGCCTGGATGACCTGGAAATCTGCTGTAACCGGAATTCCGTTTGGCGGCGCTAAAGGCGGCATTATTTGCGATCCTATAAAACATTCTAAGGCAGAATTAGAAAAAATTACAAGAGCTTACACAAAAGCTTTAGCGGATATTTTTGGACCAGAAAAAGATGTTCCAGCTCCAGACATGGGAACTGGTCCAGACGAAATGGGCTGGCTGATGGATGAATTTTCGATAGTGCACGGCAGACCAATTCATGCCGTAGTTACAGGAAAACATCTTCATTCTGGAGGATCTTTAGGCAGAGTAGAAGCTACTGGAAGAGGCGTAAGTATTATAAGTCTTCTGGCACTTCAAAAATTAAAAATCAGACCTGCAAGAGCTACTGCAGCTATTCAAGGTTTTGGAAATGTCGGACTGCATTCGGCTTTATTTTTATATGAAAAAGGAATAAAAATCGTTGCCGTAAGTGATGTTTCAGAAGCTTTGCATAATCCAGACGGAATCAATATTCCAGAACTGATTTTGTATTATAATTTGAATAATAAAACAATAAAAGGTTATCCAAATTCGGTTGCCATAAAACACGAAGATTTATTGCTTTTAGATGTTGATGTATTGATTCCTGCAGCTAAGGAAGATGTTATTACCCAGAAAAATGCTGGTGATGTTCAGGCAAGAATTATTGTTGAAGGTGCCAATGGACCCGTTTCTTCTGATGCAGATCAAATTCTCCATGATAAAAATATATTAGTTGTTCCTGATATTTTAGCCAATGCCGGCGGTGTTACGGTTTCTTATTTCGAATGGCTTCAAAATTCGCTTTTGGAGTCTTGGAGAATTCACCAGATTAACAAACGTCTGGAGGATATATTAGAAAAAGGTTTTGATACTGTTTTTAGAGTTGCAGTAAAACATGATGTAACGCCTCGTATTGCTGCTTATATTATTGCTTTGAAAAAAGTAGCCGAAACACAATCGGTAAAAGAAGTTGCTTTAGAAGCGCCTCAGTATAAACAAAATTAAATCAGGTTTACTTCGTAAAGATCATTTTCGTTGATTACATTTTTAGTCTCCCTAAAAAGGTAATTAACGGGAGTGTCTTTTTCGTTTGTGCTATTAAATACAATTTTTAGAATCGAAAAATATCATACAAATGAAAAATATCAATTTTCTAGCTTTTGCTATGCCAGCCTTTTTTCTTTTTTTGTTTTTAGAATATAAGCTTGCTCAACGCAGAAAAAGGCCTGAAATTTTTAACTATGAAAGCTCAGTTTCTAATATTAGCATTGGTATTGCAGAGCGGTTGATTAACTTATTTATTGCCGCCAGTTTTTATCAGTTGTATTATTTAATCTATGACAATTATAGAATATTTGATATTCCGAGCAACGCTTTGGTTTGGTTTGCCCTCATTCTTGCCACCGATTTCGTTTGGTATTGGTACCACCGATTAGGACATGAAGTCAATTTTTTCTGGGCGGCGCATATTGTGCATCATCACAGCGAAGAATTTAATTTTACCGCTGCGGCCAGAATTACAACTTTTCAGGCAATAATACGAACGGGATTTTGGTGTGTGCTGCCATTAATTGGTTTTCATCCTGCAATGGTAATCACGATGCTAATTGTCCACGGAGCATATTCTTTTTTTACACATACACAGCTTATTGGTAAAATAAAATGGCTGGAATATGTTTTTGTAACACCTTCTGTTCATGGCGTTCATCATGCATCTGACGAAAAATATCTGGATAAAAATTACGGAGATATGTTTACTTTTTGGGATCGCCTTTTTGGAACTTTTCAAACCGAAGAAGAAAAACCAAAATATGGATTAACGCATCCGCTCAAAAGCTATAGTTTCTTGTGGCAGCACTTTCATTATTACTTTGAAATTTACGAATTATGGAAACGCTCCAGCGGATTCAAAGCGAAATGGAAGGCGGTTTTTGGAAGTCCAGCCCATATGGACCAAGATATTCGCCCCATTCTCGAAAAACGTTTTCTACAGGATAAAAGTAATCCGCATCAAAGACTTCGATTTAAAAATTACCTTTATATACAATTGGGAATCTGTACGCTGGTTTTAACCGTTTTTACGTATTATTTTGATTATTTAGAAATCTACGATAAACTGTTTGTACTTTCTTTTATTATTATTACCTTAATCAATTGCGGGGCTTTATTAGAACAGAGAAAATGGATATATTATTTAGAATATGCCCGTATTTTATTAATTACAACTTATTTTTTATACGAAGAAGATTTGATCATGTTTTTCTTCGTGCCTATTGCAGTAATGATTTTTGTTGAGCAGTTATTTTCTTTGAGTAAACTCTATCAAAATACAATTTTGCAATTGGAGACTTCCGAATAATAAAAGATAGCCACGACTCGAAGGATAACGAATAGACGAAGCAATTCAAGAATTTTTTGGGATGTAATGCGTACGACATGTTTTATCAGAAAAAAAAATATAAGGGAAATTGCTCTTTTTATGAGAAGTCCCAGCGGGACGAATTATTTATAGAAAAATGTTTGTTATACAAAAAGCTCCATAGGAGCGACATATAAATTAAAATACTAATAATATGTCGCTCCGCTGGAGCTTTTTTCTTGAGGTATTACCTATATTTCTATAAATATTTAGCTTCTCCGAAGCTTTTAGAAGATCTCAAAAACTTAGAAGCTCAGAACCTTAGTGTCTCAGAACCTCAGCACCTTTAAATAGTTTTAATCTCCATAATTTTTTGTTCAAAAGTATCTTTAAAATCAGATTTACTTTTAATTCTGGTTTTGTAGGTGTAAATTGTAGCCACAGAAAGTTCTAAGAATTCTGCCATTTGACTACTGTCCTGAATTCCTAATCTGTATAAAGCAAAAATTCGCAGTTCGGTATTCAAAAGTTCGCCTTTTTTTACAATGCATTTATGATCGTTTGGGAACAGTTTATTGAATTCGGTCACAAAAGTGGGAAACAATCTCAAGAAAATCTCATCAAATTGATGAAATAGATTTTCTCTTTCTTCCTTTACGTTATAGCGCTTTAAACTGGCAATAACTTCATCTGTTTTTTTGGTGATAATTTTATGAAGCGTGCTTTTCTGAATATGATCTATTTTATTGATGAAAGCCGAAGTTGCTTTGATGAAATACGTAATATATTCTTCTTTTATAGCATTTGCCTCGCTTAAACTCACATTCATTTCTTGTAATTGCAGATAAGAAGAAGCCATAATTTTTCTAGCTTTATTTTTTTCCTTCAACTGCTTGAAAATAATCCCTAAAAACAGAAAAATAATAACCGTAAGAATAGTCAATAGAATAATGATTTTTTCCAGTTTATCATTTTTGTCTTTTACATTATTCAATTGTGCCTTTTCTATAATTGGCAGAATAGATGAAATCTCAATTTTTCGATGTCTGGCGTTATAAAAAGTAGCGTCATCCATCGCAATATTGATGTATTCGTTGGCTTTATCCAAATATCCCATTTTAAAAAGTTCGTTGGCCAAATTTCGAAGCGCAACCGTTTCTTTTGTTGCATTTTTGACATCGGCAATTGCGGCAAGCGCCAGATATTGAATAGCCTTTTTAGTATAACCTCTTTCCGAATAAATATATCCTAGACTCGAAGTTGCAATTCCGTAATAATCCGGAGGCAGATTATAATTGTTGATCCAATAACTAAAGGCAAATTCTGCACCGCGCCAATCTTGCTGTTTTAAACGTTTCAGGCTTTCTGCGGCCCAATATTCATTAGTATTTGTACCAATTAAAGCCAATGCCTTTTTTAAGAAATGATTTCCCTGCTGCACATAATGAATATTAAAGCGCTGATCACGGTTGTAGTCGGCTAAATCATAATAGGCTCGGGCTTTAATGTTATAATATTCAAATTTATTTTTAAGATCAAGTTTAGTATCATCAATAACATTCAAAGTATCAATTGCTTCTTTAAAAAGTCCAGAAGACAGTAAAACAAAACCTTCTTTAATTCGGCTTTTAGACAAAAACTTGGGATCTTTTAAAATTTTAGCTTTGATTTTAGATTGCTCCAGATAATAATAAGCAGAGTCGTATTTAAAAGATTTGTATTCTTCAAATAATGACATATAACAATTGTACAGCTCTTCATTGTTTTGATTAAGCGTAAACTTTGAAACGTTTTTCTTTAAAGCTTCAATTTTTCGATATTTCTGTTTCAGGTAAACATCTTTTTTCAAGAGAACCTGATCTAATTCTTCTAAGTAAGGATTTGTCTCTTTTGCAGTCAGAGAAAAACTTCCAATGAAGAAAAGCAGTATCAATATTCTTCGCATGATTTGGTTTTGGTTAGGGTAAAAAGTAGTTGTTAGATATTTTAGTTAATTCGTTTTAAAATTAAAAAATAAGTTTGGGATTAGACGAAAACTAATTTTTAGAATCTTGTAAATTGTTTAATAACATCGCTTTAGAAGGTGGTTTTTGGAATAAAAATAAGCTGTAAATGTTAAAAACGAATAAATTATTTGCAATTATACAATAAAAACTAGTTATATATATGCATAGTGAAAAAAATATAGTGATTATTTTAGATATTGTCATTTTTACCATTAAAAAACCACCGATTTTGATCTAAACAACTTCTTGATTTTTTAAATGTAAAAATAAATATAAATAATTGATATTTAATTAGTTGTGTTTTAAAATGCTCAGATTTTATCTTGATTTTTCTCAGATATTTTTTTTAAGATTTATTTAACTTCTAGTTTCGCTGTATCCTTTTGAAGGGGGTAACAAACTAACAAAAACCAAAATTTATGAAATGTAAAAGTCTTTATTGGTTAGCTTTTATAATGTGTTTTTTTGCGCTTAGCTGCGACAACACAGAAGATGGAAGCTACGTAGATCCGATTACCATTTATGAGAAAGTAAATGGGAATTGGCAATTGGCAAATCTGAAAATGGTTGATGAAGTTGCGAAAGCAAATAAGATCGAACCAAATGAAGAAAACTTGAGTACCTATTTCAACTACGAAGATTTTAAAATCAACTTCAGCGTAGACGAAAAAAACCAGCCAACAACTTATGAAGTAACTGGAAATGTCCCTCCATTATTTGCTCCAAAGGGTTACTGGGCGCTAAGCTCAGCTTTTCAGCCGACTAATTCTGGTGCAACAAGAATCTACTTGTATAGTGATGCACAAAAAACTCAAAAAACAGATGAACTTCGATTGATTTCTGTTCCAGGAAAAAATGACGAAATGCAGATTCAGTTAACGCATTCTTCAGACGGAGTAGATTTTGTGTCTTATGTATTTAAATTAAATGCTATTAATTAAAAAGTAATATGAAAAAGTTTATATATACAATTTTACTTGCCTTGTTGATGGCTCCTAATTTTATTCAGGCACAAGAGGCTGCTGGAGCTGTAGGGCCAATGTCATCTTATCCTGTTGTATACAAATATGATGAACAAGTGACCTGGTATTTTGATTTATCAGGAACAACATTTGCAGAAAACGAAAATTTATACATCTGGATTTGGTCGCCATCTGAACCAGATGCTGGAAATTGGGAGAACTCTTCTGAATTTGCCAAACTTAAATATGAAGGAAACAAAGTTTGGAGTTTTACTTTAACTCCAACAGTTTATTTTTCTAAAACTCCTGCAGAAATTGCAGCAAGTGCGGGCTTTTGGTTTCGTTTAAAAAACAAAAACGGATCTAAACAAAGTGAGGTTGCCAATATGCCGTATACAGATTTTACGTCATTTTATACTGCAAATGAGGTAATCAGATCATACCCAACAAAACCTTTAATTGATAAACCAGTTAGTATTTTATTCAATTCTAATTTGAAAGATGGTTTTGCAGGTGTTGAAAGCGTTCATTTTCATAGTGGTTTAAACAACTGGGCAGTTTTGCAGGAGTATCAAGCATGGCTTCCAGATGTGTCTGAAAAAACAAAATTGAAAGATCTTGGAAATGGTTTTTACAGAATGGATTTGATTCCGCAGCAATATTACAATACAGAGCCAGGTTTTGTTATGGAAAATATTACTTTCCTAATGGTAGCAAAAGACTGGACAACAAATTCTGGCGACCAAATTATTTATGCTGGAGAATTTATTCCGCCGCCGCCGCCGAGTTTCAACTTTTTCCCATTACAGATAAGTCAAAAAGATTTTCTTGGAATGTCTAGAAAAAATAACGAACCAGGTGTAAACAAATTACTTTACACTATTACAGCTGGCACAAAAACATTCTCTGGTGAGTTTTCTGGAGGAACTGCAGAAATTAAAGGTTTTGTGAATCTTGTTTCTGAACTAAATGGTATTTCAAATTTAAATGAAATTCATGTTTTGGTAAAAGACAATAAGGACAAAACGATTTCGGACACGACAATTCCGCTAAAAACTTTAGATAAATAATTCACTATTAAATTAAAACACCAATTCTAATGAATAGTAAAAATAAAAAAAGCGTCCTGCATCAAATGTGGACTGCTAAATCGGCGGTATTGATGATTTTTATGCTTTTTCTTTCTGCCGGCATATTTGCGCAGGGGAAAAAACAAATATCAGGAACCGTTTACGACAATACTGGCAATGTATTGCCGGGAGCTTCTATCATTGAAGTAGGAACAAAAAACGGAACTACAACAGATTTTGACGGTAAATTTAGCCTTCAGGTAGCCGTAGGAGGTGCAATCGAAGTTTCTTTTATTGGTTCAACAACTCAAAGAGTTCAGGTTACAGGAACTACTTCTAATCTTGAAGTGCATCTGCAAAATGATGGTTATACATTGGCAGAAGTACAAGTGGTTTCTGTAGGTTATGGAAAAGTAAAAAAATCAGATTTAACGGGAGCTATTTCAACTGTTGGAGCCGATGATTTAGTAAAAGGAACCATTTCATCAACAGAACAAGTTTTACAAGGAAAAGTAGCAGGATTAAATATTATTCGTCCTTCTGGAGATCCTTCCGCGGGTTCTACAATACGACTACGTGGGGGAACTTCTTTAACAGCAAGCAACAGTCCGTTAATTGTGGTGGATGGTATTGCAGGGGTAGACATAAATGTGGTGCAGCCGGCAGATATTAAATCGGTTGATGTTCTTAAAGATGCTTCTGCAACTGCAATTTATGGTTCTAGAGGAGCAAACGGGGTAATCATGATTACGACTAAATCTGGAACTAAAGGAGTGTCTGTAACGTACAGCGGATTATCAAGTTTTGGTTACGCTGCCAATAATTTAGATCTTTTATCAGCCAATCAATGGAGAGGTTATGTTCGTGAAAATGGATTGGCAGATGCTGTAGATTATGGCGGAAACACAAACTGGCAGAAAGCAATTGAACAGACTGCAGTTTCGCAGTCACATACTTTAAGTATTAATTCTGGTAAAGCAGACAGCGGTTTTAGAACTTCACTTTCTTATCTAAACAATGAAGGTCTTATAAAAAGATCTGGTTTAGAAAGAATCAGCGGAAACGTTACAGCTTATCAATTTCTTGGAGACAACAAAGATGTAAAGTTTGATATGGGATTATTTGCAAATATCGACAAATGGCACCCTATAGACTATAGAATTTTTGAAAGAGCTTACAACTTAAATCCAACAATTCCAGTTTACAATTCTGATGGTGAGTTCTCTGAGGTAACTGGAAATATTTATCAAAATCCAGTTGAGATTTTAACCAATAGAACCATTGATAATGAGAGACACCGATTATTAGGTTATTTTAAAACAGATGTCAAATTCTTAAACGATTTTACCGCTACAGCTAATATTTCGTTAGAACATAATGCCGTAAAAGGAGGTTCTTACAAGCCATCATATGCCGTTATGGAAGGGCAGACAGAAGGCGGTTTTGCACAGAGAAGTTATGGCGAATTTACAAATGCACAAGGAGAACTTTACGTAAACTACAATAAAACTTTCGACAAACATAACGTAAGTGCTTTGGCTGGATATTCTTACCTGCAAAATATTTACGAAGGTTTTGGAGCACAAAGAGGTGGTTTTGTAACAGATGCTTTCAGCTATAACAATTTAGGGGCTGGTTACAATTATCGTCTGGGTGATGTTTATTCATACAAAGGAAAATCAAATTTAGTTTCGTTTTATGCCCGCGCCAACTATGGTTACGACGGTAAATATTTATTGACAGCAACTGTAAGACGCGACGGATCAAGCCGTTTTGGAGAAAACAATAAATGGGGAACTTTCCCATCTGCATCTGCAGCCTGGAGAATTTCTAACGAAACATTCATGGAATCTTCAAAAGGATGGTTAGACAATTTAAAAGTTAGAGTTGGTTACGGGGTTACAGGAAATCAAGATGGAATTGGCGAATACAAATCGCTTTCTATTTTAGGAGTTGGAAACGACAGTTACTACGATCCAGTTACTAAAACTTGGAGTTTGGCTTATTCACCAAAACAAAATCCGAATCCTGATTTGAAGTGGGAATCAACAGAGCAGATAAACGTGGGTTTTGATTTTGGTCTTTTCAATAGAATTACAGGATCATTCGAATGGTATTCTAAAACAACAAAAGATTTATTATATACTTACGAAGTGCCTCAGCCTCCTTACTTAGTAGGAACTATGCTGGCTAATGTTGGTGAAATGTCAAACAAAGGAGTTGAACTTACTTTGAATGCGGATATTGTAAAAGGAGATAAATTCAATTGGAATGCGAATTTGACACTTGGTCATAACGTTCAAAAAATCGAAAAACTTTCAAACCCAACGTACAAAACAGATGTTATTTACAGCGGATCTCTGCACGGTTTAGCAGGTATGTCTGGACAATATTCTCAAATTATTGCCGAAGGATATCCAGTTGGAACTTTCTGGGGATTTAAAAATGCTGGTTTAGATGCTGATGGAAAAATTCAATATTATAACGCTGCGAATGAAGTAGTGGCAGAGAGCGCATTGGTTGATGCAGACAAAAGAGATTTAGGAAACATCCAGCCAGATTTAACTTTAGGTATCGGAATGAATTTTACTTATGGAAATTTTGATCTTGGAATTTCAGGATACGGAATGTTTGGTCAAAAAGCATTAAATGCGACCAACATGATGTTAAACGATCCAAACAGGTTACCAGCTTTTAATGTGCCTGATGATTTCTTAAACAGCGGTATTACATCGGCGCCAAAGTATTCTGATTATTGGATTGAAGATGCATCATTCTTTAGACTTCAAACCTTATCACTTGGTTACACACTGCCATTAAAATACAAAAAATCTAAAGTTAGATTCTATGTAATGGGAGAAAACCTATTTGTAATTACAGGCTACAAAGGTGTAGATCCAGAGATTGGTCTAAATGCTCAAGACGGTATAAATCAAACTGGAGTAATGGATCAAACGGGATTAGCAGCTCCTGGAATTGACAGGTACAACAATTATCCTCGACCAACTACGATTTCTGTTGGACTAAATTTTACGCTGAATAACTAAGCGAATTGATAACCATAAAATATTAAAAATGAAAATCAAAATAACAGCAGCGATACTTTTAAGCATGCTTTTTACGGTATCATGTACTGATCTAAACGAACAGTTATATGATCAGGTAGAAGATGGAAATTTTGGAAACACACCTAAAGAAATAGATGCGTTGGTTGGTGGAGCTTATTCTTCTTTAAGAGGATTCTCTGATGCAATATCAAATAATTTCCCGACTTGCGAATATGTTTTCTTTTTGAATGAAGTAGTTTCAGACGAAGCTACAATTCCAACAAGAGGAACAAACTGGTACGATGGCGGACAATATCAAGATGCTCAAAAACATACTTGGAAAGCTGATAATAGAATGATTCTTTCGGCTTGGCGTTACAATTATACTGGAATTGCTAAGATCAACGCGATCATTTATCAAATCAATAAATCGTCATTGACAGAGAAAGCAAAAGCCCCAATTTTTGCAGAATTAAAAGCGCTTAGAGCTTATTACTACTACAATCTTTTGGATTTATTCGGAAATGTTCCAATCGTAACTAATTTTGAAGATACAGATCTTCCAACCAATTCAACTAGAAAAGAAGTCTATGATTTTGTTGAAAAAGAGCTTACAGATGCAATTCCGTATTTAAATGGAAATGTAGTGTATTCTAAATTGACTAAAAATGTAGCCTATTCAATTGTGGCAAGATTATATCTGAATTCTGAAGCATTTATTGGCGTGGCGCGTTGGCAGGATTGTTTAGATGCATGCCAGAAAGTAACAGGTTACAGTTTAACACCAGATTTCTTTGCCAATTTCGCCACAGAAAATCAAACTTCAAGCGAAATCATTTTTGCAATTCCTTACGATTCAAAAGCAGGAACGGTTGGAAATTACATGAACTCAATGTCTGCTCATTATAATCAAAAATTAGCAATTTCACCAATAGGAAATTACCCTTGGAGCGCTAACGGAATGTGCGCTCAGCCTGGAGTATATTCAACTTTTGCAGATACAGACAAAAGAAAAAAATGTATGCTGGCAGGAGATCAAATTAATCTTGCCACGGGTTCTGTAATTATGATGGACAATGGAGAACCGTTGACTTATACAGAAAACTTGACAAGTTTAACAGATGCCAAAGAAAATGAAGGAGTTCGTTTAGCTAAATACGAAATGAAAGCAGGAGAACAATGGGAGCGTGATCATGATTTCGTTTTAATTCGTTATGCAGAAATCTTAATGATGCAGGCAGAATGTTACGTGCGTTTGGGCTCGCCAGATTTAGCAAGACCATTTTTACAGCAGGTAACTGCAAGAGCTGGAGAAGAAATGCCGGCAACTATTGATCTTGCTTTTATAGACAAAGAATTGTTGAAAGAATTTACATTTGAAGGAAGAAGAAGAACAGATAATATTCGTTTTGGAACATTTTTTCTTCCATGGTGGGAAAAAGGAACTACTGAAAAATACAGAGCAATTTTTCCAATTCCAAGTACAGTTTTAACTACAAATAAAAACCTGAAACAAAATCCTGGGTATCCTTTGAATTAGGTTTCTAAACTGTCAGTCTTCCATGTTGGTTAGTCGTGGAAGGCTGACATGTTTTTACGAATGAATATCTGAAGGGCTTTATTTTAGCCACAGATTAAAAGATTCTCACAGATTATAATTAAACAAATACAAAACAAAAAATCCTTTTTAATCTTTTAATCTGTGGCAAAAAATATAAAATAATAAATAATACATCAGTATGAAAAGATATATCACATCGCTGGTTTTCGGTTTAATGAACATTGTGATGGTTGCTGGCTGCAGCAGTGATGACAAAGGTCCAGAAAAACCCGTAGAACCAGAAGTAGTAAAACCTGTTGCGATAGAGAAAACCAACAGCACCAAAATTTATGTTCACTACATGCCGTGGTTTGAAACCAACGAAAGCAGTGCCGATAAAAAATGGGGATATCATTGGACAATGGCCAACAAAAATCCGAATAATGTTGCGGCTAGCGGCCGTAGAGAAATAGCATCTTATTATTATCCGCTGATTGGACCTTATCACTCAGGCGATAAAAATGTGATTGAAAATCATTTATTGATGATGAAATACTCTGGAATTGATGGAGTTCTAATAGATTGGTATGGAACTTTTGATGTATATGACTATAGAATGGTCAAAGAAAATACCGAACAGCTGATTGATATGCTGGAAAAGGTAGGTTTAGAATATGCCATTGTGTATGAAGATCGAGTAACCAAAAGTGCAGTAGATGCCGGAAAATCCATTTCGGTAACCAGTGCTGCAAAAACAGATTTAGCTTATGTACAAAATAATTATTTTACTGATGCTAATTATATCAAAATTAATGGCAAACCTCTATTAATGAATTTTGGACCAATCATTTTGCAGACTCCTGCCGAATGGACAAATGTATTTGGTACTTTAACCACAAAGCCAACATTTTTGACACTTTGGGATCAATCTTACGAAGCTGGCGAAAATGCTTCTGGCGAGTATGCGTGGGTATACAAAGACAACAGTTATCTGACTAATTTTTATACCAATACCAAACCAAAATTAGGAGTTGCTATGGGAAGCGCTTATCCAGGATTTAAAGATTTTTATGCAGAAGGCGGAGGCGGAGCAGCAATTGGATGGACAATCGAGCACAATAATGGAGCGACCTTAGACGCAACACTTGCTTTGGCTAAAAATGCTAATGTAAATTACCTGCAGCTTATTACTTGGAATGATTTCGGAGAAGGAACAATGATAGAACCGACAGTTGAATTCGGTTATTCTTTTATTGAAAAAATAAAAACTTTTTCGGGAGTAAAAGATACAGAAAATATTTTCCCGGAAATCAGCAAATTGTATGATTTACGCGTACAGAAAAAAGGAAATGTCGAAGCCCAGAAAAAACTCGATCAAGCGTTTAATTATTTTGTTTCCATGCAGTCAGCAAAAGCAAAACAAATAATGAGCGAAATTAAATAGAGCTGTAATTAATACAATTTAAATAATGAAAAACAAAAAATATAGATACTGCCTAATGGCAATGGCATCAATGCTGATTTTTGCCTGCAGTACTAAAAAAACGTATAAAATCAGTTCTCCTGAAAAAATCTCTGAATTAACTTTTGAATTAACTCCTTCAGGACAGCCTCAATATAGTTTTTCTTCTAACGGAAAATCGGTTATTGAACCTTCTCTGCTTGGTTTCGAATTTCAAGGACTTCCCAAAATGACGGAAGGTTTTGAAGTCGTTTCAACAGAAGAAAAATCGGCCGACGAAACTTGGGAACAGCCGTGGGGAGAATTCAAAAAAGTGAGAGATCATCATAACGAATTAATTGTTCACTTAAAAGAATCAAAAGGAGAGGAGCGTTTGGTTGATATTATATTTAGGGTTTTTGATGATGGAGTAGGATTTCGCTATGAATTCCCGAAACAGCCTCACTTAGGAAAAGTCAAAATTTCTAATGAAATAACACAGTTTACCTTTAAAGACAATAATGAAGTTTGGTGGATTCCAGTTCATCGTGAAAATAGTTATTACGAAAGTGAATACCGTAAAACTTTAATGAGTAAAACAGATACTATCAATACGCCGGCAACTTTTGAAACCAAAGACAAATTGTATGTAGCAATTCACGAAGCCAATCTAACAGATTTTGCCTCAATGACACTTCTAAAAACTACAGACAAGCAATACAAAAGTGATTTGGTGCCTTGGGCAGATGGTGTAAAAGTATATGCAGAAACACCTTTTAAAACACCTTGGAGAACCATTGTTGTAGGTAAAAATCCTGGAGAAGTGGCAACTTCGACAATCATGCTGAATCTAAATGAACCTTCAAAAATTGAAGATTTATCTTGGATCACACCTTCAAAATATATTGGAATTTGGTGGGGAATGCATTTAGAAAAGTACACTTGGGGACAAGGTGCAAAACACGGTGCAACAACTAAGAATACAAAAGAATATATTGATTTTGCTGCAAAAAATGGTTTCGACGGTGTTCTAGTCGAAGGCTGGAACGAAGGCTGGGACGGCGACTGGACTGCCGATGGTTCTGCATTTAGTTTTGTAAAAGCTTATCCAGATTTTAATTTGGAAGAAATTACAAAATATGCTGCTATGAAAAATGTTCGTTTAATCGGACACCATGAAACTGCAGGAGCAACCAAAAACTACGAAAGCCAGCTGGAAGATGCATTCAAATTGTATCAAAAAATGGGTGTGAATTCAGTAAAAACAGGTTACGTAAACAAATTCTTGGATAAAAAAGAATGGCATGACAGCCAGTACGGAGCGCGTCATTACAGAAAAGTAATTGAAACAGCGGCAAAATATCATATCATGATCGATAACCACGAACCAATGAAAGGAACGGGTTTACAGCGCACTTACCCGAACTTTATGTCTCAGGAAGGCGGAAGAGGGCAGGAATACAATGCGTGGTCTGTAGATGGAGGAAATACGCCAGAGCATTTAACTACGCTTCCTTTTACCAGAATGCTTTCTGGACCTTTTGATTACACGCCGGGGAATTTCAATTTTGATTATAAAACGCCTTCTGGAGCAAAAGTGCAGACTACTTTAGCCAACCAATTGGCATTATACGTTATTATTTTCAGTCCGCTGCAAATGGCATCTGATTTACCCGAAAATTATGAAGGCAAACCAGAATTTCAATTCGTAAAAGACGTTCCTTGTACTTGGTCTGACACTAAAGTTTTAGATTCTAAAATTGGAGAATATGCAACAATTGCCCGTAAAGATTGGGACGAGAAAAACTGGTATTTAGGTTCGATTACCAATAGAAATGCAAGAGATTTAAAAGTAGCACTTTCATTTTTAGATAAAGACAAAGAATACGAAGCAGAAATTTATGCAGACGGACCTGGAGCAAATTACAAAACCAATCCGTATCCTGTTACAATCTCTAAACAAAAAGTAAATAATAAAACTGTATTGAATATCAAGTTGGCAGCTGGAGGAGGAACAGCAGTAAAATTCACTCCACTAGAGAAATAAATTAGTTGAGTTTTATTTTGAGTTAATTAAGTTAAGTTTAGTAATGCAAACCCGATAGCTGGAGAGTTATCGGGTTTGTTTTTTTTGTTTCAAGTTTCAAGTTTCAGGTTTCAGGTTTCAGGTTTTCTTTGCTTTGAGTATAATTTTACCGCAAAGCACGCTAAGTTTTTTAACAAGCAAGGTTTTGCAAAAACTCAAAAGTTCGCAAAGCTTTGAGAAAAAAACTTTGCGAACTTTGCGTAAATCTTAGCGTCTTTGCGTTAAAAAAACTTAGAAACTTAGCCTCTCACAACCTTAGCACCTTAAAATTAATGTTTATAAAGCTTAACATGATTTCCAAAGCTATAAGTAGCTGTTATAGTCGGACCGTTATATCCCCATTTAAAAAATCCATTTAATCTTTCTTTTTCAACATCAACTCTGATATTAAGACCAGTATATCCAGCTGTTAAACTAAAATTTTGATAAACATTGTACAACACAGATAAATTGTAACTTAACAATCGTCCGTCAAAATCATTAATTTTAATAGCAAAATAATTGATATTAGCATAAAGACCAACTTTTCTACCTAATACAAATTCGCCCCAAAATCCAATATCTGGCAGCGGTGCAGTAAAATCAAAATTATCTTTATATTCTGTTTCGATTGTTGCACCTTCTAATCGCATACCCACGTCTCCAAATAAAACGTGTGCTCCAATAAGCGCTCCAATTTCGTATTTTGGTTTAGATATAAAAGCATATCCGTAAGTAATTCTGCCAATATGATTGTCCATAAAAGCAGAAACTGTTGCATTGACAGGATAAACATTTTCACCAAATTCAATTTCCTTCTGAAGTGTTTTAGTGGCACTTCTGCTCAAATAGTAATATTCGGCTCCAAGTCTTGATCTTCTTGAGATTCTCCATTCAAAAGTTCCCATAAATGAAACAGAGCTTTTATTAAAGCCGAGATCTTTTTCAAAATCAATTAAATTACCAAAACTTCCATTATTACTTCCTACTTCAACTTCTGTATTATTTACAGGAAAAAAAGCACCCGCCGTTACCTTGAATCTTCTCGCATGCCACGGCAGATCATCTGAATAACTGTCCTGAAAATCTTCATTTTCAGTTTTAAAAGTTGTTAAACTTTCACTAGAATTATTTTCTGCGATAGTTTGAGCTTTTAGCGGAATCCATAAGAGCGTCATTACCAAAAAAACAAATAATTTTTTCATCAGATTTAGTTTTTAGATTTTGATTAGGTAATATTTAACATTAAAGTTAGTAAAAATTATCGTTCATTTTTATTTTTTATATTGAATTGTTAAATTGAAGTATTTGGTTATCAGTAAAATATGTGTCTTATTTAAAATTAGTTGACATGTCATCTTTTTTTTATAACTTTGCATCATGGAAAAAGCAAATACAGATAAGGAAAGTTTTTCAAATTTTTGGAAAGAGGAAATATCCGATAGTTTCTTCTTTCAGATTCACCGTATTAAACGTGCAATTTTTAGACGCACCAATGCGTTAATGACAGAAGCAGGAATTACATTGCAGTTAGAACAATTGCCATTGCTGATGATTTTGAATTATAAAAGCCTTTCACAAAGAGAATTATCAGACAAAACAATGCGCGATAAATCTTCGATTTTAAGAAGTATTACAGCGCTTGAAAAGAAGAATTTAGTTGAGGTTGTAAAAGATAAAACAGATAAAAGAAAGAATATTGTAAGTCTTACCTCTGATGGAGTTGCTATGGCAAAAAATATTCGATCGCTGATGAAAAGGGCAGAAGAAGAAGTAATGTCTGTATTTTCTCCAAAGGAAAGAATAGAAGCTTTAAATGCGGTAAAATCCTATGCAGATAAATTAGAAATGCTTTAATTTTTTTTTAAACTTTAAAAGTTGATATGTCAACTTATTTTTTAAATAATTATTTGAAATAAAAAATGAAAAAAAACGAATTATTAGAAGGACCAATTCTTTCTTCATTATTAAAGCTGGCAGTTCCAATCATGATTGCCAATCTCTTACAAGCTGCTTACCAATTGGTTGATGCTTTTTGGGTAGGTCGCCTCGGCGGTGATGCTGTTGCGGCAGTTTCAATAAGTACGCCAGTAATATTCTTAACCATTGCTTTAGGAACTGGACTTGCGATTGCAGGATCTATTTTAATTGCGCAATATTTTGGTGCAGGAAATCAAACAATGGTCAATCATGTGGCGGCACAGACATTGTCAATGGTAATTATAGTTTCTATAGTTTTATCTATTATTGGATATATTTTGAGTCCATATTTTTTATACCTTTTAAAAGTAACGCCTGAGGTTTATGCAGATGCTTTAGGATTTATGAGAGTCGCCTTTGTAGGTTTGGTTTTTAGTTTCGGATTTATGATTTTCCAATCTATTATGCGCGGGGTTGGTCGTGTAACGCTTCCTGTTTATATTGTTTTAGGAACAGTAATTTTGAACTTTGCGCTGGATCCTTTGTTTATTTTCGGGTGGAATTTTATTCCAGCAATGGGCGTAAAAGGTGCTGCATTGGCAACTTTGTCTACACAGCTTTTAGCAATTATCATTGGATTTGTGATTTTATTTAGAGGAAAACACGGAATTCATCTTCGCATTCAAGATTTTAAACCTGACTATAATCACATTAAAAGAGCTTTTGAAATCGGATTTCCATCTTCTATAGAGCAATCTATGCGTGCTCTGGGTATGATGGCAATTACGTTTTTAATTGTACGTTTTGGTACAACAACGGTTGCTTCTTATGGAGCAGGTTCCAATTTAATTCAGCTGATTTTAATTCCAGCTTTAGGTTTATCGATGGCGATTGCTACTCTTGTTGGGCAAAATATTGGTGCAGGAAATATTGACCGTGCTGCTCAAATTTCAAAACTAGGTGCTTATCTCGGTTTCGGATTGTTAACAGGATTGGGAATAATAGCGTTTATTTTTGCGCCATATTTAATTGCGTTTTTTGTTCCAAAAGATCAAGCGGTTATAGAAGGTGGAACAGAATTTCTTAGAATTACCTGCCTTTCCTGGGGATTTTTAGGTTTACAACTTTGCTTAACGGGCGTGTTCCGTGCCGTTGGAAATACAAAATTGCCAATGATTTTAACTTTGGTTTCGCAATGGGTAATTCAATTTCCGCTGGCTTTTATTTTATCTCATAATACACCACTAGGAAAAATCGGAATTTGGTGGGCTTTCCCGATTTCTTCGGTAGTGACAGCATTAATTACCTTAGTTCTCTACGTAAAAGGTGACTGGAAAAAAGAAAGATTAACTGGTAAAACCAATAAATTAATCGGTAAAGTAGAAAGCGAAATTGTGAAAGAAGGGTTTGATATTTCGAAATAAAAGGGTCTAAGATTCTGAGATTAATAAAAAGACGCACAGTTGTGCGTCTTTTTAATTTTACGTTTAAACATACAGGAAAAATTTAATTATCTTAGAACCTTAGTATCTCAGAACCTTAGCACCTTTTTAAAAATGACCAAAAATCTAAAACTTTATTTCGTAAAATCTGTAATTGTATTAGCCTTAATTCACTTAGCTTATTTTTTATACGGTTATTTTACTTTTAAAGGAATTGCAAAAATTAATATTTATACAGAATTCTACCGTTTTAAGTTTTACGATGATGTTTCGATATCGCATTTTTTTGTGAGCGGTTTGTTTTTACTTTTCTTTCTCATTTTCTTAGTCCGAAATCATTCTAGAGAAAATTATAAAGGAGGAAGTTTGCTTAAAATTACTGCCTGTTTATTGCTGATTTCGTTTTTAAATTTTTCATTTTTTGTTAGTTACAGCTTCGGAATGAATGCGAAACTGAAAACAGAATTATCTGAAAATGATTTTAATAAAGACAAAAAACTACTTAATGTTCTAAATCCGTTTTTATATGGTTATACATCTTACAGTTCAGAGAAACTGTTTAATTATGAGAACATCTTATATCCAAAGCCGTATCCTGTAATTAAGCAGGAAGATACCATTTCTGCAGGCGAATATCCAATAATTGAAACCAATTATTATAGTATCGATACCATAAAAGCCCTCACAAGTACTTTTGACAAAACTAAAAATAAAGCTGACAGTATTCTGGATATTATTGGTTTAGATAAAGAAGAATTGTATAAAAGAATCATCTCTAAAAAAGTTATAAAAGATAGTACACAGATTATTTTTAAAGGACTTCCTGTGCATCCCGAACATGATGAAGATATCTGCATATTTTTGCAAAACAACTCATTATTTAATGCTGTACATGGTGATTCGATCGACAAACAAAAGTATCAATCTGCAGTAGAACGTTATAAATTATTGTATAAATCTAAGAAAGATTCTTTAACGTATGAATTTCAAAAATTAGACACAATTCTTAGAAAATACAATATAGAAACCAATTTGATTCCGAAACAATTAACCCAAGATGTTTATCATTATAGAGATAATCATGGGGAACTGTTGAATGGAATTCGAAATAATTTTGAAAGAAAAGCTCTAGCAGAAAAGTTCAACACTTTAGATAAACTTTTTTACGAACCAAATTACCTGCATCCGAATATTATCGGAATATATTTCATTGTAATTGTATCGGTTTGGATAATATTATCATTATTTTATTTAGCTTTTAATAAAAAAAAGGAATAGTTCAATATCAAAATCAATATCAAAAATCTATGTCAATTTAAAATTGAAATAATTCTTTTGATTGTCATTGATCCTTGATATTGAAATTGATTTTTGTAATTGTTATTCTTTGCTAAACCCTGTGATAATCTGCTTTCCAGTGCACGATTGCTTTTTTGATTGAGTCTCCGCTTAAATTGTTTTTTAAAACATCTTCTACAAGCGGAATCAATTCGCTGTCTGGAGCAAAGCGCAATGCAAATATTTGATCGTCTGTAAGTTTGTACTCAAATTCTTCGAATCTTTTGCCTGTTAAAGAGAAATAGCGGTAACGCATTTCTAAACGCACGATTCTGTTTTGTAATGTAAGTGCATAATGCTGGCGCAGCATAAATGCTAAAGCGAACAAAAAGACAAAAATAACGCTTATGAATCCCCAGATAAGATAATCTTCTGTCGTTGCAGCAAAATAAATGCTTGCAATTAAAAATAGAACTAGAATTGGATAATATACAAAATGGTGTGGGGTATAAAACCGTATATGATTGTAATAGGTTTGAATTTTCATGTTTTTCTTTTTTAAAGGTACTCTAAAAAAACAAAGCTGCTCTATAAAATTATAGAGCAGCTTTTTCCCAAAAATAAACTAACATAACCAATGTTCTCTTTATAATCTAAACTTTTTTAAAGTTTGTTAAGTAATTTTAGTAAGAAGAAAGCCTTTCCATTTCGTTCATCACATTTTCAACAGGGCTTATTTTTCTTTGTTTTCTACGATGTAAAATTAGATTTAGAGTGGCTATAATTTGTTATATTTTAAAAGGAAAAAGTTACATGATTCCAATATTTGGATTTTAATTGCATAAAATTATTGCTCCTATAATAAGGTTTGAATAATACTCCATTCTTTTAATTTGTCTTGAGAAGTCTTACTGGCATTGGCGGGACTGGTAGAAGGAAGCGTAAATTTTTTATATTCTTTTTTTAAGTGAACATATTTCTTAAAAAAAGCAGCAGCTTTTTGTCCGTTAAAAAGAATGTATTGTATTTGAGGATGTTTTTCTAGAAAATCTTCAAAATCATTTGCAATTTCATTTTTAATTGCGCTGTCGAGACTTCCAACACGGTCGCAAAATTGTAAGACATCCCAAAGAGCAATATGGTTTTTAATCAATAAATTTTTTCGAGTTTCATAATCCGGCGAAAATTCTTCTCCTAATATTTCAAAGAGAAATTTCCAAAAGTTATTCTGCTTATGACCATAATATTGATTGAGTTCTAAAGATTTTGTTCCGGGCATTGTGCCTAAAATCAGGATTTTAGAATCTGTAGAACTAATGGGAGCAAAAGAGAAACTTTTCATATTTAAGGGTTGAATTTATATCTGTTAAAATAATCATTTATAAGGAATTATAAAACAAAACGATAAAATTATATAACACGTTTCGCTTGTGTTTACACGAACTTTGACTTCAGATTTTTAGCAAAGATCTATTTAGCAAATTATAGAATTTAAATCCAGTCACCATGAAAATTGTTACTATAAATACAGAAAAAACACAAAATATATTTGATGAACTTCATACTAATTTTGGCGGAAAAGTGACTTTTGACTTAGACGAATATACACTTGAAGTAGAAAATAGTTTTGCAGAAGGTTCAATTATAGGAGCTTCTTTTAATGATAATATTTCGTATGTTCAGTTTGATATGACATTTTCAAGCGATGTCAGACTAGATATTCTAAATGTAAAATCATCACCAATTTATTTTGCATACTGTTCTAAAGGAAGTTTGTCGCATAGTTTTGGATTGAATGGAGAAGAGCGAAAACTAAAAACTTTTCAAACAGCTATTGTAACTTCAAAACAAAATCAGGATAATGTTTTATTTTTTGAAAAAGGGAAAAAAACTAAACTGACTTTAATTATTGTGGGAACTCAAGTTGATGCTAAAACTCAATTACATTCTTTAAACC
The DNA here is from genome assembly GCF_004366435.1 of Flavobacterium sp. S87F.05.LMB.W.Kidney.N. Classification (NCBI taxonomy): domain Bacteria; kingdom Pseudomonadati; phylum Bacteroidota; class Flavobacteriia; order Flavobacteriales; family Flavobacteriaceae; genus Flavobacterium; species Flavobacterium sp. S87F.05.LMB.W.Kidney.N. Next base: position 56,580 of record NZ_SODX01000005.1, read on the forward strand.
AAAGAGTAAAAGATACCTTTTTTGAAAATAATTTAGTTCAGGATTTCTTTTATATAGGTTCTTATAATTTACAAATTGCAGAAAAAATCGAACAGCTTAATTCTATTACACAAACTGGAATTGTTCGTAATTTATTGAAAGAAGGTATTATGAGAATTATCCTTGCAATGGAAATTCAACAACATTCAGACGACTTGCACGCTTTCGCAAATGAGTCAAACGGATTGACTTTAAGAGAAATGGAAGAAATAAAAGAACTTTCAGAGTTTATTAAAGCAAGTCCAGAAGAAGCTTTTTCTATTAAATCTTTAAGCAAAAGATCAGGTTTATCTCCAAATAAACTTCAAGAGGGCTTTAAAATGATACACAATCGTACTGTTAATGATTATATCACACACATGCGTGTATTAAAAGCTGAGATATTGATACGAACTTCAGATCTAAATATTTCAGAAATAGTGTATTGCATTGGTTTTACAAGCAGAAGTTATTTCTCAAAAATTTTTAAACAAAAATTCAACTGCAGCCCAAAAGAATATAAATTCAATTTGAATTCGTTGGCTATAACGGCGTAACCGCCGAAGTTGCTAAGGTTCTGAGATGCTAAGATACTAAGATACTAAGTTACTAAGCTTTTAGATAAACATATAACTTCAGAACTTAGTATTAAGAAAATAAAGTCGCTAGCTCTAAAGCACAATATATAAACGCTAAGGTTCTAAAATTCTAAGTTTTCCGATAAAAAAACTTAGAATCTTAGAACCTTAGTTTCTTAGTATCTAAAAAAATCATACATTTGCATAACTAGTTATATAATTAATTATTGTTATGGAATTTTTTAATAAAGTTGGTAAAGTGGCTTTGGGAAGTCGTTTACGTTTAATGACGGCAAGTTTTACAGATGATGCTGCTAAAATTTATGAATTATACGGAATAGATTTTAATCCGAAGTGGTTTCCTGTGTTTTATACGATTGCAGAAGATAGAGAAAGGACAATTACGGAGATTGCGAATGAAATTGGACATTCTCAGCCTTCTGTAAGCAAAATTATTCAGGAAATGATTGGCGCCGGAATACTTGAAGAAGGAGCGAAGACCGATGATAAACGCAAGAACAATGTTGTTTTAACCGAGAAAGGACTTTTGATTTCGAACAAAATCAAAAATCAATTATTAGACATCGATGTGGCTGTTGAAGGCTTGATTTCTGAAGCAAAACATAATCTTTGGGCTGCAATTGAAGAATGGGAATTCTTGTTACAGCAAAAATCATTATTTAAAAGAGTAAGCGACCAGAAAAAAATTATAGAAAGTAAAGATGTTGAAATTGTAGAGTATAAACCAGAATATAAAGAAGCATTTAAATCTTTAAATGAAGAATGGATTTCGACTTATTTTGAAATGGAAGAAGCTGATTATAAAGCCTTAGATAATCCAGAAGATTATATTTTGAATAAAGGCGGAAAAATTTTAGTGGCTTTGTATAAAAATGAACCTGTTGGAGTCTGCGCACTTATAAAAACGAAAAATCCTGAATATGATTTCGAAATGGCTAAAATGGCCGTTTCGCCAAAAGCACAAGGTAAAAATATTGGCTGGTTGTTAGGAAAAGCAATAGTAGATACTGCAAAGGAACTTGGTGCAAAAAAGATATATTTAGAAAGTAACACGATCTTAAAACCTGCTATAAACTTGTATTACAAATTGGGTTTTGAAAAAGTTTTCGGACTCTCAACCCCCTATAAAAGATGCAATATTCAAATGGAGTTGATTTTATAAAGGTGCTAAGGTTCTGAGATACTAAGACTCTAAGAAAAAACTTAGTATCTCAGAATCTTAGTCTCTTAGAACCTTTTTCTCACCTTCCAAATCGATAATACTCCAAATCTGTATTTTTTTTATTGTGAAGAGAATCTAATATAGAATTCATTCCGATCACGCTGAAGGTTATGCCGTTTCCTCCGAAACCTAGAATATAATGTTCGTTTTTTCTCGGATTTGGTTTTCCAAAATAGGGGAGTCCGTCTTTGGTTTCTCCAAAAGTACCTGCCCAGGAATAATCAATTTTGAAATTTAAGTCTGGAAATCGTTTAAAAAAATTCTTCAAAAGATACTGCTCTTTTTTAGGCAGTAATTTATCGCGTTTTACAGCATCTTTAAAATCTTCGTCGCCGCCACCCATAATAATTCGGTTATCTTCTGTAGTCCTAACGTAATGGTAAGGAGAGGCGGTATCCCAAAATATAGCATGTTTAAAACTTTCAGGGAGATCCGGCTGACTTTCAGATGCAATAACATAAGTGCTTTTTAAGTCGACAACCTTTTCGGCTAGGGTCTCTGTACTTTCATAACCTGTGCAATGAATAATATGTGAGGCGGTTATAGTATGTTTAGAATCAGTTTCAGCGATTATTTTGCCTTTTTGATGTTGTATAGAAGTTACATTTGTTCGATCAAAAATCTGCATGCCTTTTTCATGGCAATGAAATAAAAGATCAGTAGCTAATTTGAACGGATCCATTACGGCTGCAGTTTTAGATTCTATTGCTGCAATGGCATTTAATCCCATTTTTTGTAATTCAGACCGATTGAGCCAGCTAACTTCAAAACCATGCTGTTTGCGGGCTTTAAATTCATTTTTTAAATATGGGACATCCTTTTTTAGTGTAGTAAAATAGATGCTTTTTTTAAATTCAAAATCACAGTCACACCCTACCGTGTCAATAATATTACGAAGATCAAAAATGGCTTTTTTTCCATTTTGATAACTTTCTACGGCACATTTTACCCCTCTAAGTTTAATAAGTTGATGCAACGGTACATCAATTTCGTATTGCAGTAAAGCAGTGCTGCCTGATGTACTGCCTCCGCAAACATCACGACGGTCTATCAAAACAATTTTTTTTCCTTCGTTAATTAATTTGTAAGCGGTAAGGGCTCCAGTAATACCTCCTCCAATAATTAAAATATCGGTATTGATATCAGAATCGATTGAGGGATAACTATGTTTTATGGCATTTTTTAATGGCCAGTAAGTTTCTATAGAGCTTAATTTCATTTTTTAGATGCGTTTTTGGTAGTGTTTTTGGTATTCTTCGGAGTGGTTTTGCCCGTTTTCTTTATGGTTGTTTTATCTGATGGTTTATTTTTTTGTTGTTTTCGATTGTGCAGCTCATGTGCCTCTGCAATAGAATGTGAAGTTCTTATGCTTTCGTCTTTTTTGGCCAGTTCACTCAATCGATGATAGTATTTTTGAACAATAATCATTTCTTCTTCGGTCATGCTTTCAATATCAACCAAACTATTGCTGGATAAATCATTAGAAGCAACAAGCTCATTTAACTTTAATTGAATGGCGAGCGAATCTTTATTTTGAGCTTTTTGAATTAAGAAAACCATCAAAAAAGTAATAATTGTAGTTCCAGTATTAATGACCAGCTGCCAAGTTTCTGAATAATCGAAAATTGGTCCCGAAACGGCCCAGGCAACAACGATAATAAATGCGCCAATAAAGGCAGTGGTACTTCCTGCTGCCTTGGAAACTTTTGTAGCAAATTTCTCAAATGCACTTTGACTATGTGGAGATTTAGAATTCATTACGATTTTTTTGTTTTAGATTTACTTACTTTTTCTTCCTTTATAACTTTATTGTTTTTTTCGTCATAAACAGCAGGATCAATTTCTTGTCCCGTTTTGCTGAATATTTTAATTTTTGGAGCGTCATGCGTACCAGTAATAACAATCGGAAATCCGATAAGTCCGAAAAGGGGAAGACCCAAACGCATTCTAAGATCCAATAGTCCGTCAAAGCTTGTAGTTCCTTTTATAGTTGGTTTAAAACCGGCTACAGTAAAGGTGAATGGTTCAATATGAATAAGATTTTTATTTATTGTAGATTTGACTTCAATTCCTTGCATATCAGGATTATTCAAACCATTTTGTCCTGTTTTAGAACTAATTCCATCAAAAAGTTTTAGTCCTTTAATTTTTACGTCTCTTAAATTCAATGTACCGCCTCCCTGAAGAGATTCATAAATAGGTCCCATATTGCCATTTAAATCTCCTTTGATGTTATAATCTACGGAAATTATTCCGTAAGCATTTTCAGCTGCGGTAACCATATCATGAAACATCGGAATTTCTTTGTAAGCTCTTTGTACATCAAAATCTTTCGCACGGAAGTGAGCATCAAAATGTGCTGCTGTAGGTGATTCATCTTTGTAAGTTGCATCAATTCCTAAAATACAGTCAATGATGTTAAAGGTTGTATTTTCTAAATAAAACTCACCTTTCGTAATACCCGTTTTTCCGTTAAGTTTGTTGAAGACCAGTCCGTTATATTCTACCTTGTCTGCACTTGCATTTAAACTGACATTTAAGTTTTTCGGAATTATAACTACACCGCTCATTTTCGGATGATCTTCTTTGGCATATTCTACCTCAATATTTCGATCTTTATTTTCGCCTTTCTCAAGTGCCATAAATTCGTCAACATTTATCAATTTTGATTTTAAGTTGAAATTACCGCTCAAAGTTCCGTTCGATTCTAAGAAATAATTTATTGTATTTAAGAGGTAACCGTTAATATCAAAATCTGATTTTCCGTAAGAAGCATTAAATTTCTCAAACCACATTTTCTCGTTTTGAAAACGGAAATTTCCCTGTTTGATAAAAAAAGCTTTCGGAAACAACTCAGATGTTGCTTTTATATTTTTAAGGATTAAAGTTCCTTTATTATCTAGTTTGTCATATTGTCCAGTTGTAGCGTAACTTTGTTTTCCTTTCAATGAAAGATCTGCTTTTGCATAACCCGTTAAATCGAGACCTTTTTGAGAGAAAACCTGATAGATTCTACCAACATTTAATTCACCTTTTATTTTAGCATTATAAGCCAAATCATTGAAATCTGATACAGTTGCATTTACGTAAACAGGATTTCCTTCAAAAACAAAAGAGGCTGGAGCAACTGCAACAATCAAATCTTGATAGGTTCCTGCTTTGTTAAGCATATTGGCAACAAAAGTGATATTGGTGATTGGATTTGGATAATATTCTGTTTTAAGCCATCCGTTTCGTAATGAAATACCACCGATAGTTTTTGGAAAAAGTTTTTTAGAAGTGCTGAAAGTACCGCGTGCCTGAATATCGGTTTTTAAAATTCCTTTTACGTTAACACTGGTTAAACCTAAAGCGGCATCCACGACAGCCAAATCCAAAGCGCCTTTGACACTTGCATTGATATCCATTTCGCTCAGACCTTTACTATGCAGATAAGCGTTGAAATAATCTTTTTCGCCTACTTTAAATTTGAATGTTCGCAGATTAATCAATAATTGTTCAGGATCCAATGACGGAAGTATTGCATTCAAATCCACTTGGAAATCGGTTAATGGAACAGGGGCGTTTTGGTAATTTACCGAACCTTCATTGATTTTTAAGTTGAATGCTAGATTTGGTTTTTGTTTTTTAGCGACATTATAATCGCCTTTAAAAGTAAATACCAAATCACTTCGGCCAGAAATATCCGTTTTTTCTAACCATGTTAAATATTCTGGCGGCATGACAGACAATAAATCTTTAACAGTTGTATTCTCTGAAGCGGCTTTTATATTTATTTTATAACCATCTCTAAGAATGGAAAAAAGGCCAGTGAATTTTAAGGGTAATTTATTGATATTAAGTTCATTCTTTTGAAGAATAAACGAAAGCGCATGTGTATTAATTCGGGTAATTAAATCGGCGCGAACCTCTTTTTTTCTAAGATAAGCTGTTCGGTTGTAATAGAAATCCAGATTTTCAATTCTGGCATCGGTTGCAAGATCAAAAATATCTTCGCTTAAGTTTCCTTTTCCAACATAATTAAAACCTTGAGCATCGACCAAAATTTTGGCCGAACGATCGTTATATTTAACATGACAATTTTCTAAATCAATGCGTTCTAGTCGAATTGCTGTTCCTTCTTCTGGAGCGTTTGGATCGTTTTTCTCGTCTTTGGGAGCCACATAAATATTATAGTTTGCCTGACCTTTTTCATTAACCATTACATTGATTAAAGCATCTGAAATATACAGCTTATTGATTTTTACTTCATTATCAAAAATCAAACGTTTTAAGTTTATACCAAAAGCAACTTGATCTGCTTTTAACAAAGTATCATTGCTAAACGGTTTAGAACCGGTAAGAGATAAATCGTCTAAAGAAACTGTCAAAGATGGAAAATGAGTGAAAAATGAAAGTCTTGATTTGCTAAAATCTAGTTTGGTATCTAAACGTTCATTGGCAATCTTCTTTACTTCAGAAGCAATTTTACCAGGAAACAGCAGCGGAATTATAAACAATAAAAACAAAATCACCGCAATCGTAATTCCGGTAATTTTTAAGACTTTTAAGGCGGTATGTTTAAATGAAGTTGGCATGTACAATACGTTTTTGTTGTTTAAAAACTGAAATAAATTTAGATTTAAAGTGTTAGAAATTAGAACTTAAAGTTGTAATAAGGAATTATGATTTAAACAGATTCTGAATTTTCAATTTCAAATTTTCTCAATTTATTTTTTCTTTTCAGCTTCAGCTTTTTTAGCATCTTCTTCTTTTTCCTTTTGTTCTTTCTCTTTCTGCTCTTTCTCCTTTTGTTCTTTTTCTTTTTGCTCTTTTTCTTTTTGAGCTTTTTCTTGCTGTTCTTCTTTTTTCTCTTTGGCTTCTTCTTTTTGTTTTTCTTTTTGTTTCTCTTTTTTCTTGAAATAACCTCTAAACAGGAAATTGCTTTTTGCAGCTTCCATATTTTCGCTGAAACCCTTTGTTCCACTTTCTAAATTAGAAAGCGTGTTCGAAACGCTGTTCGCCATTTTATCATCTCTAACCAATCTAGCTAGCGCACCGTTTCCGTTGTTCATACTGTGGCTGAAAATGGCTATTTCATCTGAAATTACACCAATATTATCCACGCTTTTCTTAACGCTTTTCATAATATCGTGCATTTCTATTCCGTCGACAGAAGCAATCTGCCCGTTGTCTTGAATGACTTTTTGGGACTTTTGCCCTGGAGTAATTGTCAATACTTTGTCGCCCATTAATCCGTCAGAACCAATGCTGGCCGTTGCATCTGTTTTAATAAATTTTCGAACATCTTCTTTCATTACTAAAACAACAACTACAGATGAATCGTTTATTAATTGAATTTGTTCTACAGTTCCGACATTAATACCCGAAAAACGAACATTATTTCCAACTTCTAAACCACTTACAGTTTTAAACTGAGAAGTAATATGAAAGGTTGAACCGAATAGGTTTTTTTGTTTTCCGATAAAATATACGGCCATTATAAAAAGCAGTAAACCTATTGTTACAAACATTCCTAATTTCCAAGTATATCCCGATTGCTTTTCCATGATTTCTATTATTTATTTTGCTTTATTCAAAAAATGAGCGTACCCATTCGTCTTCGTTTTTTTCTAATTCTTCGTATGTTCCTTCAGCGTGAATTACTCCTTCTTTTAAAACAATAATTCTATCGGCAGTTAATTTCGCACAAGCCATATCATGTGTGATAATGATCGAAGATGTTTTTTGTTTGTGTTTAATATCAAGAATCAATTCACTAATTTCTCTCGATGTTATCGTATCTAAACCTGTTGTAGGTTCGTCGTATAAAATAATTTCAGGCTTTAAAATTAAGGTGCGGGCCAGACCAATTCTTTTTTTCATTCCTCCAGATAATTCAGAAGGCATTTTGTCAATTGCTTCTGATAAACCAACACTTTCAAGAGCTTCCATAACTTCACTTTCAATTTCTTCGGCACTTAAATCACGTTTGTGTTTGGTCAATGTAAAAGAAAGGTTTTCTCTAACCGACATTGAATCGTAAAGTGCACCACTTTGAAATAAAAATCCGATTCGGACTCTAATCTCATTTAGTTCTTTTTTGGAAATGTTCAGTACATTTTCGTCAAAAACTTTAATTTCACCTTTGTCAGGTTCAATCAATCCAACGATGCATTTTATCGTTACCGATTTTCCAGATCCTGAACGTCCTAAAACCACCAAATCTTCTCCTTTATTCAAAGTAAGATTTACGCCTTTTAATACTTTATTATCTTTTCCAAAAGTTTTGTGCAGATCTTTAATCTCTATAATTGGAGCTTGATCTTTTTCTTTCGTTTTGGGTTCTTTATGTAGTTTTTCTTTGGTCATTTTTAAAAGAATAAATCGGTTATTTGAACGGCAACCATATCAATAATAAAAATGCTTAATGATGCTGTTACAACGGCTGAATTGGCAGCTTGTCCAACACTTTCTGTTCCATTTGATGCGTTAAAACCTTTATAGCATCCAATCATTCCAATAAGAAATCCGAAGAAAAAAGTTTTAATAGTAGCAGGAAACAAGTCTAAAAACTCTAATGATTGAATAATTTGAGTTAGATATCTGTAAAAGTTAACATCTCCGTGAATATTAATTCCTACATATCCGCCCATAATTCCGATTGCGTCTGCAAAAAAAACTAAAATCGGCACCATCAAAGTACAGGCTAATACTCTCGTTACAACCAAATAGTTATAAGGATTTACTGCCGAAACTTCCATTGCGTCGATTTGCTCTGTCACTTTCATAGATCCTAATTCGGCTCCAATTCCAGATGAAATTTTTCCGGCGCAAATCAAAGCTGTAATTACTGGTGCAATTTCTCTAATTAACGAAAGTGCAACCATTCCTGGAAGCCAGCTTTCGGCTCCAAATTTTACCAAGGTTGGTCTTGACTGGAGAGTAAGTACCAAACCCATAATAAAACCTGTAATGGCAACTAAAGGCAGCGATTTGTAGCCAATGACATAACATTGTTTTAAAAACTCCTTCGTCTCATAAGGCGGAATAAATACCTCCTTAAAAAACTTTTTGGCGAACAATGTTGTTTCTCCAATTTCAGCAAATGTATTTTTTAGGTTGAGAATCAAAATGTTTTTGTTTTTAATATGAATGATATAAAATGAGAATCAATTATTTAACAGTTTTTTTCTACTGATTAAATTATATATGAAAGTTAGCCCGATACTTGTTAAAATATATTACACAACTTTTTTCGAGCCTTATATAATTTTCATAGGCTCACAATATTTGAAATAAATTTCCGTTGCCGTTTTTGCAAATAAAAAAATCCCTTTCGTTTAGGAAAGGGATTTATAAAAATGAAAACTTTTAAATTTTGGCGTATATCGTTATTCTTTAAATTTTTTAAAGATTGAGCTGGCAACATGACCTCCAAAACCGAAAGTATTACTCATAGCATAATCAACTATTCGCGATTGTGCTTTTCCTAAAGTAAAATTGAATTTATCGGCATATTCTTGTTCCACAGTTTCTGTATTTATAGTGGGCGGTACAATGTTTTCCTGAAGTGCTTTTATACAGGCAATTGCTTCAATAGCTCCAGCGCCGCCAAGCAGATGTCCAGTCATGGATTTTGTAGCACTAACATTTGCATTCGGATTTATTCCAAAAACTTTTTCCAATGCTTTAAGTTCGCTTAAATCACCAGTTGGAGTAGAGGTAGCATGTGCGTTGATATAGTCAATTTTGTCTGGAGTAATCTCCGCTTCTTCAAGAGCAAGTTCCATTCCTAAAACTGCACCTTCGCCTTCAGGATGTGTTCCTGTTAAATGATAAGCGTCTGCCGCCAGTCCGCCGCCAACAATTTCGGCATAAATTACCGCATTTCTTTTGATGGCATGTTCATAGCTTTCCAATATGACAACGCCGGCACCTTCGCCCAAAACAAATCCGTCTCTTGTAACATCAAAAGGACGTGACGCTTTAGTGTAATCATCATTTAAAGTTGACAATGCTTTCGAAGCATTAAAGCCGCCAATTGAAGATTCTGTAACAGAAGCCTCAGACCCGCCGCTGATAATCATATCTGCTTTACCCCATCGAATGTAATTGAAAGCATCTATTATTGCGGTATTACTTGCAGAACAAGCCGCTGCTGTGGTATAATTAATGCCGCGTAATCCATATTTAATAGAAATGGCTCCCGAAGCTATATTGACAATTCTCTTTGGAATGAAAAACGGACTAAATCTAGGTGTACCGTTTCCTAATTTGTATTCTCCAAATTGTTCCTCAAAAGTAGAAATACCGCCGTCTCCACAGCCCCATATAACACCAATTCGGTTTTTATTTAAGGTATCAAAATCAATATTTGCATTTGTTATTGCTTCGTCTGCTGCATATAGAGCATATTGCGTGAAAAGATCATATTTCCTAATTTCATTTTTCTCAAAAATGTGCTGCGGATTAAAGTTTTTAACTTCACATGCAAATTTAGTTTTGAATTGTGAGGTGTCGAATCTTGTTATTGGTGCTGCACCGCTGACTCCATTAATCAAGGAATGCCAGTATTCTGACACATTATTTCCAATGGGAGTTACAGCTCCTAATCCTGTTATAACTACTCTTTTCATTATTTTTTAGGTCTTAATTCTGTTAATATTGTTTCTCTTACCAATTCAAAATCATCGTCGGTTGTAAGCCTCGAAAGCTGTACAATGGCTACCATATTTGTTATAATCATTATTGCTTTTGTTCGTGGTGTCATATCAAAATCAAATATGTTTTGCTCTTTTCCTTCAATTAAAATTTCAGTAAGCCATGTAATTACCAATTGAGCAAATTGTTGTAATTCTGTTTTTATAGAATCATCTAAGGTGTTTAAATCGGTGGCTAATGAGCCTACAATACACACTTTATTCTCTTTTTTGATTTTAGCCTGTACTTCTAAGAAAGCTTGCAGTTTTGTTAATGGTGATTCGTTAGCTACTTTTTCCTTTAAAATTTCAACTCTTTCGATATGTTCTTTTATTGTCGCTACACCCAAATTTGATTTTGTAGGGAAATGATAATGTATTGATGCTGTTTTTATTCCTATATCATTAGAGATGTCTTTAAAACTAAAAGCGTTATAACCTTTATCCCTTATTAATTGATCTGCTTTTTCAATAATAGATTCTCGTGTTGTCATGGCAATAATTTTTATACAAATATACTACCTATTAGTAGATAGGCAAATTATTTAAACAGTTTTTTATTCAGTGAAGATTTTGATGATTTGACGAAATAGCAAAAAACAAAAAATCCCTTTCATTTAGAAAGGGATTTTCAGGGTTTTAAAAGAGAAGTATTTGGTTAGCTTCTACCTTATTTTTATGAATTAATTGCGATTCCAGTACGGGATTTCATTAACGGAATAACTTTAGACTGTGTCTGAGCTAATTTTTCCATTAATAATCTTGCTGTTAAAAAACATACTGTAGATTCTGCGCCTTGATTTAAGTTTACATTTTCTTTTTCAAGTCCGTCATAACCACCGCCGCTTACTGGGTTGTACATAATTTGATTCAAGTGGTTTTTACCTAAGAACCAATTAAATGCAATTCTCATTTTCTTTTTATATTCTGGAGTTTTAAATGCATCATAAAAAGCATTTAAAGTCTGTATCGTATAAGTAACATCTATTGGCTGTTCTCCATATTGCTGTGGTTCTGAACCTTTATGGTGCCAGCTTCTATTAGAAATTGCTTTAAAATCACCATTTACGAATGTTTTAGAAATCAAGAAATCTAAAGAATCCAAAGCAACCTTTTTGTAAATTGGCTTATTAGTAATTAAGTAAGCATACAGCATTGATTCTGGTAAAACACCATTTCCGTATGTTAAATAATTTTCAAACCATTTCCAGTCTTCTGTAGCTGTATCTTCGTAATTTTTAAGCAGTTTTGCATTCAATTTATTAATAATTGCCGCTACATATAAATTAGGAATTGTTGAGTGATACAAGTACAAACCTTTTGTTGCAAAACCAATAGAACGTGGCGATTGAATAGTTTCAGTCCATTTTAATGAATTCAATAAACATCTAGTTGCTTTTTTAGTAATAGCTTCTGGAAGAATATCTGAAAGTGAAACCACAGTTCCTAATGCCCAAATTGCTCTTGCATTTGAATCTTCTAAGTTAACTTCGGCATTTTGTTCAACATGTTCACGATTTTCCTGATCTACGTAATTGATGAAATCACCTTTTGGTTTTTGACAACGCTGGATAAAATCTAAGTAGATTAGGATATAAGCTAAATCATCTTTATCTTGAGTCAGTTTGTAATGCATACAGAAAGCAATCAATGCTCTTGCGTTATCGTCTAATGTATATCCAGAATCTAAATCTGGAATTGAAATTTTACTAAATTGAATAATACCCAGTTCGGTAGTTAATCTTTTAATATGTCTTAGTTGAATTTCCGGATAACTGTATTTAATCTCTGAAGAATTTTCCATTAAGTTTTTATATGTATTCATGTGGGTAATGGCAGCATTTTCCCAAGAAGAAGCACGCATTTTTGTAAACGAGTTAATACCCATTTCATTTCTTAAGTTTTCATCAGCGATTAATTTAATTGCCGCGTCGGCAAACTGATCTACATCTCCGATATCTACTAATATTCCTGAATCTGGAGTTAATACTTCTTTTGTATGAGGAATTTTAGAAGCCACTATAGGACACGCACAGCTCATTGCATAAGCAAAAGTACCGCTTACAGCCTGATTTGGATCTTTAGATGTAAACATATAAATATCTGTAGCTTTTAGGTATTCTAAAAGTTCATCAGTGTCTAAATATTTGTTTATAAAACGTACATTATTCTGCAGATTTAATTCTTCTACAATTGACTCTAATTTTTCTCTATAAGTGTCTACACCATCTTTAATTAAATTTGGATGTGTTTTTCCAATAATTAAATACAATGCATTTGGTGCTTTCTCAACAATTTTTGGAAGTGCCTGCAATCCAGTTTCGATATTTTTTCCTTCGCCTAAAAGTCCAAAAGTTGATAATACGATACGATCTCCAATGTTTAATTTTTCCTTTGCATTTTGAGGAGCTTCATAAACAACGATATGAGTTCCATGAGGTACGCAAGTAATTATTTCTTCATTGATGTCATAGTCTTTAATTAGTATTTCTTTTGATTTGTTAGTCATTACAAAAACCGAATTGCTGTAACTCAATAACAGTTTTACAAAAGTTTTTAATTCGTTGTTTGGGTTTGGTATTACACTATGGAAAGTGTATGTCACAGGTACTTTAATTACATTTAAAAAATCTAATAGATGATCTCCGTAATTTCCTGAAAACAAACCAAACTCATGTTGAATGTGAACTAATTTTACAGCTCCATCCTGATTGATTTCTTCTGCTACTTTTGCGTACTCTTCTCTGTTTTTTGTGTTTAAGGTAAATGCCTGTGTTGGTTTTTCTTTTGGTGTATCCACGAGCTCACATATTTCGCATGTGATAGATTTACCATATACATCGGTGATTCCTTTAATTGTATCTTGAGTATAAGTTGCTATGCCGCATTGTGTTGGCGGAAAAGTAGATAGAAAAACTATTTTTGATTTATTTGATATTGTTTTCATGAGAATTCATTTTTAGTTCGGTTAATAACTCGTTCAGGTTCAAAGATGCCACCGCAATTTTGTCATCGGCAGCGCCATAATAAATATATAATCGGTCATCAAAAATTGCAGTTCCAGTCGGGAAAACTACATAATTTACATAACCATGTCTTTCGTAATATTCAGAAGGAGTAATAATTGGTTTTGGCAGTCTGCCGATTACTTTAGCTGGATTTTTTAAGTCCAGTAAAACGGCACAGGCATGATAAACCAATCCTTTTTCTCTTCTTTCAGCAGCATGATAAATTAAAAGCCAGCCGTCTGCTGTTTCGATCGGCGGAGCTCCTGGTCCAATATGACTTGTTTCATGGTCAAACTTGGGTTCCATTACAATATGACTCGGAAGATCTTTTAAATAATTTTTCCAAAAGTCTTCAGTCAGCTCAGATTTTTTTTCAAACATAACAATCTGAATAGACGGGAAGAGCCTGTGCAATGCGACAAATTTTCCATTAATTTTTTTCGGAAAAAGAACCACATTTTTATCCCACACGTATAAGTGCTCTTTCATGGTCTCCGTAAGCGGATAGTTTCTTTCGGTATTAAAAGCTAATATCTTTGCAATACTCGGATTTTGTAAATGGTTTCTAATTAGATTAGTAAATTCATTTAAAATAAATCGCGGTGTAATTATTCCTTTCTTTTTAAACTTTACTAAATCTTTAGAAACAGCAAAGGCACCGCAGGCATTTAATCCGTCATACGTGACATAAGTCATATAATACAGGTCATCTATTTTAGTAATTCTTGGGTCTTCAACTCCATGAATTTCATAAATATACTCTGGAAGAAAAATCGGATTTGAACGTCTTTCTACTAAAGTTGTCGGTCCTTCAAAACGACAATAACCTATAGTGGAGAAATTTCCTTTTTTGGCAGCTCTGTAAAACATGTGAACAGTATTTCCATCTTGATAAATGGCTGGATTTAAAACACCCAATTCTTCAAAATTTCTTTCTGTTTTTTCTAAAAGAACACCATGCTTTTTAGCTTCTTCCATTACTGTAATTATTTTTGATAAAATTACCTTGGGATAGGAGCAGCGATTAATCCAATCCATTAAAAAATTAACTCAAAAGCGTAAACATGGTAATTCTGTAAGACTAAAAAATAATAATGAAAACCTGCGGTAAATACTTGTTTTTTAGTTTATTGAGTTAATTTAAAAAGCGTTTTGAGTTAACAAGATTTGTAGGAATAAAATAAATTTGAATAACAAACAAAACAGACTATTGAATAGTCGTATTTACGAACTAAAAAATCTAAAATTATGTTACGCTGGACAGTCATTTTTATAATTCTTGCTATTATAGCCGGAATTTTTGGTTTTGGTGGTATTGCCGCTGGAGCTGCAGGTATTGCAAAAGTTTTGTTCTTTATCTTTATAGTGTTATTTATTATTTCACTAATTACAGGTAGAACAAAGGTTTAAGCACTTTTAAGAAGATATTTTTTTTAACATATAAGTAATTCGGGTTCTACGGAACTTGAATTACTTTTTTGTTTTTAGACCATTTGAGATTATTTTCAGAAGTTAAAAATGTAAAAAGTAAAAGTATAAAAGCAACTAAATTAAACCTTTGCCCCTCTGTCTCTCTGTCCCTTTGAACCTTTTTTCTAATACCATTTAGCATAATATTTTCGCGTTATGAATGCTATTGGTATCCCTACGCAGCAAATTACGATTAAAATTGACAATAGGAGAGCAAAGTCTAATTTCTTTTCTGGTAAAACTGGAAAAACAATTGGAAGTACAATAAGATTCATTACAACCCAGATAAAGAAGCCATAAGAAACTCCAGATAAAAGGGTATTTATTTTAAAAAAAGGAATGTACGGAAAGATCTTAAAATAAAACCAGGCAAAGATAAAAGTGATTAAGAAATGTAAACCTAAACCCGCAAAAGTCATTTCTGTTCCAGCTGTATAAGCTTCTTTTTTAAAAACACCGCTTGCGATAGACTGCAGGATTTTTTCGGCTGTTGTTTTATGAAGAATCACGGCATAAATTAAAATAGCTGCAGTAATATCTAATGTGCCAGCTACTAAACCAGAAGAAACAATAGTCTTAACTTTTGATCTCATAAAAATAAATTTTGGTTTAACTATTTATTATTTTTTGATATTTTCATAAATCAATTTCAATTGATGTGTATGTCTTTGTGTATGAACAATTGCAAAATAAATCCATTCGTAAATAGTGAAATTTTCAAAACCTGGTATTTTGGCATCAAGACACGTCAGCGTTAAATCATAGGTTTCAGCAGCTTCAAATAAATCTTTTTGTATTTTATTTAATGAAGTCAGTAATTTGCTTTTATCATAATCAATTTCAGCAGGTTTTATATTTTCGGGAGATTGGTATTTGGTATTAAAATCTAAAAAAACCGCATCTAGATTTTTAACGTTTTCATCAGCCTCGCGGTTTGTTTTCTCTGTTTTTCCAGCAAACAGTTTTGGAATATCAGCACAAGCTAAAATAATATGCTGTGCAGTTTGGCCGGCCGTCCAGCTTCCTTCAAATGGTACAATATTAATTTCTTCGTCCGAAAAAGAAGCAATAGTATCATTCAATTCACTGTAAGTTTCTATAATAGTATTTTGGATACCGCTTTTCATCTTATTTTAATTTTAGAATTAGATCAATAACAGCTGTGAACCGATGGGTTTTAAGAAAACCTGCCAGTGCATTTTGTTCAATTAAATTTATAGAATTAGGGGAATGATAGTACTTCAAATATACGATAAAAAAAATAAAATTCTAATAATCAGTATTTTGAATTTCGGTTTTCTGCTTTAATTATTTACAGAGGTAATCCACCACACATTTCCAAACGGATCTGTAACACCGCAGGTTCTGCCATAATCTTGGTCGCTTAACTCCATTAAAGAAACAGCTCCGTTTTCTATAGCTTTTTTATATGTTTCATCGGCATTGGGAACATAAACAAATAGGTGTGAAGTTTGTTTTGCCCAATCCGTAATTTCATCCGTAATCATAATGGTGCTTCCGTTAAGGGTAACTTCAGCATGCATTATACTTCCGTCTGCGCGGATTGATTTTGTGTTAGTTTCAGATGCTCCAAAAACAACTTTTGTAAAATCGATAAATTTTGCTGCGCCTTGTAAAATTAAATAAGGCATTATGGTTTGATGTTCTGCCGGAATATTCATTTTCGATATTTTAAAATTAGTATTCTAAAATTACGATTTTTATTTTACTATTTGTAAATCAATAAATTATGTTTTTATAAAAGAACCTCACAATGAAAACCATGTGCATTCAGAAGCTCAATTATTATATTATTTGAAATTCCCGCAGCATGAATTCGTAAAATTTTATCGCAGTCTTCAAGGTCAAAATTAATAGCGCTGTTAGGATAGTGTTCAAGAAGTTTCTCAATAATAATTTTACATTGAGATTCTTCTTGAACATTTGTTTTAAAAACTTCAATCATAAAGTTTTGAATTTACAGCGCGATATTTTTGTATCGCTCTATTTTATGATAATAGATATAAGAAATCGCCAGAATCACTAAAAAGATCAATGGAAAAAAACTTTGAAAATTCACTCCGTCAACCGCAAAATGACTGATAGAAGCAAAGATAAAATCGAAACCAAATCCAGCATATGCCCATTCTTTTACATTTTTAGGAACTTGTGGAATTACCAAAGCCAAAACACCTAGAATTTTAAAAATTACCAAGGCAACTCCAAAATATTCAGGGTAACCTAAATGTCTGATTCCTTCTTTAGCTTCCTGGCTTTGTGAAAATAAAGCGGGCATAACGCCTTCAAATAGAAAAATAATAATAGTCGTAATCCAAAAAATAATTTTTGCTTTTTTCATTGGGTATTGTTTTAAAAGGTTATTAGTTAATGTATTACAAATCTAATAATGTTTTGCTTTTTAACGAATACGCATTTGCGACTATTTTAGGGGCATTTGGGACATTGTTGATTTTAGATTTTAGTCCCGAAGCCTCGGGATAGATTTTAGACTTTAGATTTTTAACCGCAATGACAGAAAATGAGAAATTTGGATTTTTTGATTTTAAAATTTACTTCAGTTGGTAATTAGTAATCAAAAACAAATCTTCAAAACCTAATCTTGTATAAATCCCTTTTCCTAAAGCTGAAGCTTGTAACTGGGCATATTCACAGCCGGCATCTATTGCTTCGTTGAGGGCAAATTTCATAATTTCTTCTGCAAAACCCTTTTTACGCATTTCTGGAATTACTCCGACGCCATGAATTCCCATTATATTTCCAGTTTGAAAAAGGGTCAGTGTTCCAATTGGTTTTTCTTCAAAATGAACCAGATAAAACTTCACATTTTCGTAATTATGCACCAGCGTTTCTTTACTGATTACATAGCTAAAAGATAATGGATAAATATCAGACCAAGTTTTGGCATCTTCTTCATTTAGAACTCTTTTAAAATTCAACTTATTTTGAAGTGTGAATTTTTTATTCAGTTTTAAGGCCATAGCCATCAGTTGAATTCGAATTTTAAATCCTTTATTTTCAAAAAATTCACTGGAGTTACTTCCAAAAATATCCCAATACGGAATAACTAATCCCGGATTTTTTTCCATAATTTCCATAATCTGCGGAAGATTTTCTTCTTTAATATCTTCACGAAACCATAAGCGGTTTGGCCAGCCTGAGTTTTTTATTTGGCTGAATTCAAAAGGATCGAATTTATGATAGGAAAGGAGAGGAGTGGCAACAGTTCTCCAAAGTGCTGTAAGATTGTCAATATTGTCTTTAATAAGGTTTCTATTGGTCATTGTAATAACAAGTTTGAATTATAGAGCAAAGATAAAACCAGTCTTTTAGAAAAGCCTTTACATATGTTGATTTACAAATCTTTTTCCAGACTTTTTCTAATTCGGCTTAACTGCGTTGGCGTAATACCTAAATGCGATGCAATATGCAATAACGGAACCCGATCTGCAATACTTGGATGTTTCTCTAAAAGACTTACATATCTCTCGGTTGCGTTTTGCATAACCAAAGCGACTTCTCTCTGCTCTTTATCTATAATCCAGTTTTTCTCTAAATGAGCGATATAAAAGTTTTTGAGATCATCGTTTTCATTAATTAACGAAATGTATTTTTTATAATTAAGATTAATGATAATGCTGTCTTCCAAAGCTTCAATTGTAAAATTCGAAGGTGATTGCAACATTAATGAAACCTTAGAACCTGCAAAATAATTTTCAAGAAAGAGATTTTTGTTATAGAAATTTCCCTCTTGATCTGTGATAAAAGCTCTTAAAACACCTTTCGCAATAAAATGAAGATTTTTAGCGATTTCTCCGTTTTGCAATAACGTTTCACCTTTTTTAAGGGTTTGAAATGCTGCAATGCCCTCAATCAATTGCCATGAGTTTTCAGAAAGAGGATAGTAGCTTTCAATGGTTTGTTTTAAGTTATTGAGGTATATCTGGTGGTTAGAAATCATTATATAATTTTTAAGCTTACCAAAAATAGCTAAATTTTGAGTCAGATTTGTCATTGCGAGGAACGAAGTAAACTCATTTGCTGAATCACTAATGCTAGTGTGGTTGCTTCGTTCCTCGCAATGACGTAGAGTGAGATAAAAAAAATCAGCGAGAGGCTTAAAAAAACTTCGTGCCTTAGCGCCTTCGTGGCAAATTAAAAAAACTAAAAAACGCCATGAAACCCAAAGGTCTCACAGCGTTTTCATCTCAAAAAATAAATAATTAACGGGTAACGGGTATTATTTCCAGCCTCCTCCTAGAGCGCGGTACAAATCTGTATTAGCTGTAAGCTGTTGTCTTTTAATATCAGCAAGTTCCAGTTCGCTTTGTAATAAATTCGCTTGTGCTGTTAAAACTTCCAGATATTCTGCCATACCATTTTTGAATAAAAGGTTAGCATTTTTAATAGCCAATTGTAGTGTTTTTACTTTTTCCTTTAGGAAAGTTTCCTGCTGTTGTAATTTTTCTACTTTAACCAAAGCATCAGAAACTTCGCTTACAGCAACCAAAACCGATTGTCTGAAATTTAAAACTGCTTTTTCTCTTTCCGCGACAGCAATATTATATTGCGTTCTTACTCTTTTGTTGTTCAAAAGCGGTTGTGTTAAACCTCCCGCAACAGTTCCAAATAAAGAAGCCGGAATGTTGAACCAATTGCTAGTTTCGAAAGAGTTTAATCCGCCTTGCGCAGTGATTCTTAAAGCTGGATATAAATCGGCTTTTGTGATTCCTACGTTTGCGTTGGCAACTTTTAAAGCCAATTCGGCACTTTTTACATCAGGTCTTCTGCTTACTAAGGCAGACGGAATCCCGATTGCTGTATTGTGTTTTACATCAATTGCACTTAAACGAATTGTTCTTTCTTTTGAATTCGGAAAAGAACCCGTTAAAACACTCAAAGCATTTTCCTGAATCGCAATATTTTGTTCTAATAACGGAATCAATTGCGCTGAGTTTAATTTCTGTGCTTCAGATTGTTGAATCGCTAATGTCGTTACCTGACCAGCATCGTATTTTAATTTGATAATATTCGTTGTACTATCGTTTAATTTTAGATTTTGTCTCGCAATTTCCAATTGTGCATCCAGCATTAAAAGATTATAATATCCTCTTGAAACATTAGCCACAATATTAGTCTGCAAAGCTTTTTTTACTTCTTCAGATTGAAGATATCCTGCATAAGCACCTTTCTTTTGGTTTCTGATCTTTCCCCAAATATCAGCTTCCCAAGAAAGTGAAGCTCCAGCAGAATAATCATCAATATGTTTAGCTCCAATTGCCTGATTTAAGTTTAATCCTGTAAAACTATTGTCAGACGGATTGCTTGTACTGGCGTTTACAAATAAATTAACCTGAGGTACATTTCCCCATTTAGATTGTGTGAATCTGTATTGTGCAATTTCGATGTTCTTTTCAGCAATCTGAAGATCGTTGTTTCTCGCAACGGCGCTGTCAATTAGTTTGATAATATCTTTTTCTGTAAAGAAATTTTTCCACTCCACATCGGCAATACTGGTTGTATCACTCGAAACAGATGCATTCCTGAAATTCTCAGGAAATGCATCTTTTGGAGTTTCAATATCCTTCGAAACTTTACAGGATATTAAGGTCGTGATCAGAATGGCGAAGGTCACGATTTTGGTTATATGATTTTTCATTGTTTTGTTATTAAATTTCTGTACAAGTATCTTTTCTAGTTTCAAGATCTTTTGAGATTCTGTACGATATATAAGCGATGCCAATGATAATGGCTACTAAAGCTGTTGTTATATAGTTTTCCATATTTTATTTTTCTTCATTATGAATTACGGCAACTGGTTTTCCAGAAACCTTTTCTTGTAAATGCTGGAAGATGATGAAGAGCACCGGAATGATAAACAAACCTAGAATTACTCCTGAAAGCATCCCTCCAGCTGCCCCGATACTGATAGAGTGGTTACCTTGTGCAGATGGACCTTTGGCACTCATCATTGGCACTAAACCTACTACAAAAGCAAGAGACGTCATGATAATTGGTCGCAAACGTAATTTTGCTGCATCGATTGAAGCTCTGACTAAAGCTTGTCCCGATTTTCGTTTTTGAACGGCAAACTCGACAATCAAAATCGCATTTTTAGCAAGAAGTCCAATCAGCATGACGAGCGCAACTTGTACGTAAATGTTATTTTCGATTCCAGTTAAACCAATCGCTACGAATACTCCAAAAATACCTGCAGGGATTGACAAGATTACAGCCAAAGGCAAAATGTAACTTTCATACTGTGCAGCAAGTAAGAAATAAATGAATATCAAACACAGTAAGAATATAGTTGCAGACTGTCCTCCGGAAGAAATCTCCTCACGAGTCTGGCCCGAGAATTCAAACCCGTAACCTGCAGGTAATTGTTGTGCTGCTACTTCTTCAATGGCTTTAATGGCATCTCCCGAACTAAATCCTGGTTTCGGAATCGCATTAATCGAAATTGAATTAAATAAATTGTATCTAGAAGCGGTTTCAGAACCATAAATACGGGTTAGTTTCACTAAAGTATTTATTGGCACCATTTCGCCTGTTTTGTTTTTGACAAAAACTCTGTCAATAGCAGTTGGATCAGCTCTGTCTTCGATATCGGCTTGAACAACCACACGGTAATATTTACCAAATCGGTTGAAATCAGAGGCCTGAGCGCTACCAAAGTAAGCCTGCATCGTTTGTAAAATGTCTTTTACATTAACGCCTAACTGATTTGCTTTTTCGTCATTAACTTCCAATTGTAATTGCGGATAATCTGCTTTGAAAGAGGTAAAAGCAACAGCAATTTCTGGACGTTTCATTAATTCGCCGATAAAGTTTTGAGAGATTCCAGAGAATTTATCCAGTTTTCCTCCCGTTTTATCTTGAAGAACCAAATCTAAAGCCTCAACGTTACTAAATCCAGGAACAGTTGGGAAACTGAATACGAAGAAACTTCCGCCAGAAATAGCGCCCAGTTTACCACGAACCTGATTCATGATTTCGTCAATATTTTTCACTTCGCCTCGTTCCTCATTTGGTTTAAGCAATACGAAAACTACTGCAGAAGATGGACTTGTTGAATTTGTCAATAAGTTGAAACCTGAAATCGCTGTTACAAATCGAGAAGCATCTAAACCTCTTAAAGTATTCTCAGCTTCAGTCATTACTTTTTGAGTTCCGTCCAATGATGTTCCAGATGGCGTATTTACTGCAATTGCAATAAATCCTTGATCTTCTGTTGGGATAAATCCTGCTGGAGTTGTTTTCACCATAATTACTGTTGCAACAGTAATTAAAGCTAATCCGCCTAAGCTCAGCCATTTTCTTCTGATTAAGAATTTCAATCCGCCAACGTAACGGTTTGTCAACGATTCAAAACTGCTGTTGAAAGCGGTAAAGAATTTTTCTTTAAATCCTTTTTTCTCATAAGGCGCGCCATGATCGTGAGATCCATGATTATCCTTTAAGAATAAAGCAGCAAGCGCCGGACTCAATGTTAAGGCATTAACAGCCGAAATTACAATTGCGATTGCCATCGTAAAGGCAAACTGACGATAGAAAACTCCTGTTGAGCCTTCCATAAAACCAACCGGCAGGAATACAGCAGCCATTACCAGCGTAATCGAGATAATAGCACCCGTTATTTCGTGCATTGCTTCATGGGTTGCGATTTTTGGAGACAAACGTTTGTGCTCCATTTTCGCATGCACCGCTTCGACTACCACAATGGCATCATCGACCACAATACCAATCGCCAGAATTAATGCGAAAAGCGTTAAAAGGTTGATCGAAAATCCGAATAACTGCATGAAGAAGAACGTTCCTAAAATTGCTACAGGTACAGCAATAGCCGGGATTAATGTTGATCTAAAATCTTGCAAGAAGATAAATACCACAATAAATACAAGTATAAAAGCTTCCAGTAATGTATGCTCAACCTGTTCGATAGATTGGTCAAGAGATACTTTTGTACTATAGAAAATATTGTGTTTAATGCCTTTTGGAAAATCTTTAGAAGCCTTTTCCATCATTTTGTTAATAGCAATCTGAATATCATTCGAGTTAGATCCCGCTAACTGAATAACCCCAATTACAATTCCTTTTTTACCATTTAAACGAGTTAAACTGTTGTATGAGTAAGCACCAAGTTCAACTCGTGCTACATCTTTTAAGCGAAGTACTGAGCCATCTGCATTAGAACGTATAGCAATATTTTCATAATCTTCTGGTTTAGTTAATTTTCCTTTGTATTTAATAACGTATTCAAAAACTTCTTTGCTTCGTTCTCCAAATTTCCCTGGAGCCGCTTCCAAACTTTTGTCCTGAATTGCCCCCATAACTTCGCTTGGCGTAACTTTGTAAGTCGACATCTGCGTTGGATTCAACCAAACACGCATAGAGTAATCTTTAACACCACCAAAAATACTGGCAGAACCTACGCCCGGAATACGTTTCAACTCCGGAATAATATTAATCTGCGCATAGTTGGCCACAAAAGTCTGATCGTATTTGGATTCATCCTCAGTGTACATACCAATTGCCATGATGAAACTGTTTTGCTGTTTCGCCGTCACAATACCCTGCTGTACAACCTCCGCAGGAAGCTGGCTTGTTGCCTGCGCAACACGGTTTTGTACGTTTACCGCGGCCTGATCGGCATCTGTTCCCAGTTTAAAGAAAACCGTAATCGCTAAAGTACCGTCATTACTGGCTGTAGAACTCATGTAAGTCATGTTTTCTACACCATTTATTGATTCTTCGATAGAAGGTGCCACAGAACGTAAAACCGTTTCTGCGTTGGCTCCAGGATATACCGCCGTAACCAAAACCGATGGAGGCGCAATATCAGGAAACTGTTGTAAAGGCAGTTTAGTTAAACCCAATACCCCCAGAATTACCAATAAAATGGAAATTACGGTTGCCAGTACAGGTCTTTGTATAAATATTTTGAACATTGTCTTTTAGAATTATTTTTTATTAGTTACTTGGGCAACTTTTGCAGCTTTTTCTGGCTGAATCGCCTGTCCGTCCTGAAGTTTGTCAATACCGCTCATTACGATTTGATCACCCGTTTTTACACCGTCTTTAATTAAATAATTGGTACCGTTTTTACCTACAACTGTAATTGGCATTTTGGTTACCTTGTTGTCTTTGCCTACGGTGAAAACAAATACTTTATCCTGCATTTCAATTGTAGCGGCTTGCGGTACTAAAATCGCATCGTCGTGTTGTAATCCTAAACGGATTCTTCCTGTGTTTCCAGAACGTAACGTTCCGTTTGCATTTGGGAAAGTTGCTCTAATGGTAATCGCTCCTGTAGTTTTATCAAACTGACCGTCAACCATATCGATTTTTCCCGTTTGAGGATAAGCGTTATTATCAGCCAAAATCAAAGTAACCGGAGGCAGTTTTTTAATTTTATCACCAAGTGAACTTCCTGCGTATTGTGATTTAAAGTTGATGAAATCTGTTTCGCTCAAAGAGAAATAAGCAAAAACTTCATGAACGTCTGATAAAGTCGTTAAAGGTTCAACATCCGAAGCTGATACTAAACTTCCTTGTTTTTTAGGCAGTCTTCCAATGTAACCACTAACTGGAGCTGTCACATTTGTATAGCCTAAATTAATTTTAGCAGAACCAACCATTGCTTTTGCCTGCTCGATATTCGCAGCAGCAATTTTTTGAGAAGCTTTAGCCGTTTTCAACTGATAGTCAGAAACTACTTTGTTTTGAACCAGCGGAGTCAGTTTATCTACTTCTAAATTAGCGTTGATTAAAGCCGCTTCTGCAGCGTGTAGACTTGCCAAAGCATTGTTTAACTGCTCACGAAACGGACGCTCATTGATTTTGAATAAAGTTTGTCCTTTGCTTACATACGCACCTTCGTCAACAAAAATTCTGTCAAGGTTTCCGCTTACTTGCGGGCGAATCTCAACGTCAACAGTTCCTTGTATTGCAGCAGGATATTCAGCGTCAGTTGTAGTGTTTGCACTTGTAATAGCCAGCACAGGTAAAACCGGTGGAGGCGGAGCAGTAGGCGCCTGATTTTTGTCGCCACAGCTGCTTAATACTAGGGCCAGAATAAAACTGGTTATAATTACATTTTTCATTTTCATAGTGGTTTTAATTGGTTGAACATTTTCTCGGATTAAATTCTTTGGTATTCTGGCATTCTCGGGATTCATATTTAATTGAATTAAATTATTTAACGTTGTTAAGTAAAAGTGCACAAATTTCTATACAGCAAGCCCGTTCCAATTCTATTCTAAATCAGTATTAAATTATCTAACATTGTTAAGTAAGAGTCTAAAAAAAGAGCTTTTACTACCTTTATTAAATTTTCTAACAGTGTTAAGCGAATGTTATAAAAAAAAGGATTTAATATTATCCTGTTTAAATCATTTTACACCGTTAAGTAAAATTGAAAATTTTTTTATTGTATAGATTTGATGATACCACCAATGGCATCTTTCAAAATCTGAGCATTTATTGTTTCTAAAATATCACTTTTATTGATGATATTGATGGCGATTAAACCATGAATAACAGAAAAGAAAGTAAAATATTTTTGTTTGATGATATCTTCACTAGGGTTGCTGTCCTTCATGATTTCAGCAATAACACCTGTGAACAATTTGTAAGGTGCTTCCTGAGCCGAACATCGCTGTGCGCAGCAGGTCATTTGAACACCAAACATTAACTGATACATTTCAGTATTAGTAAAAGCGAAGTCCCAGTAAGTCATCCACATGGCTTCTAATTGATCTTCGGGTTTTTCAAATTTGGCTTTAGCAGTTTGTAACTCTTTCGCCAGTTTCATAAAACCTTTGCCAGTCAGTTCTTCTAGAATTGCTTCTTTATTCGAGAAATATTCATAAATAATAGGAGCAGTATATTCGATCCTGTCGGCAATTTTACGCATACTCAAACCATTCCAGCCTTCGTCTTTCACGATATCATAAGCAGCCCCAAGGATGTTGTTCCTTGTCTCTTCTTTTTGTCTTAAAATTCGATCTTTACTAGCCATTATATTCGAGTATTAAATTGTTTAACACTGTTAGGCAAATGTATGGCGGTTTTTCTAATTATGAAATATTTTTATCATAATATTTTCTTATCGTGTCATAGATTGATTTAAAAAACTTCGGAAAGCCTTTATTTTATTTAAGTTTTTGTCTGGCTGATTATTTTAAGGAGCAGACATTTTTTAGTTTTTAAGACCATTTGTCCCGCTCTCTATTATATTTTTTGTAGTCTCGTTAAAGAAACGAGACCACAAAAAGATACCATTTCGATCGGGGCTAGGCGAGAACTTATCTTTTTCATTAGAACTTTTTCAAATTTTACCATCAATGATTTTCTCGAAGGTAAAATTCCAGAGGAATGAAATATTTATAGATTGTTAAATAGCGGTTTCCAAAAGCTCCAGCGGAGCGATATAATAATTATCAAAATCAACAGAGATATTTCGCCCCACTGGGGCTCTCAAAATGTAATTAATTGTTTCTATAAATATTTCGTCCCGCTGGGACTTTTAATGAAATAGTAATTGTTTCTTTTGTCGGACTGAGCAAAACCACCTATATCATTTTTTTTCGTAACATTACAATAAAAAAAATGAAGCCACTAACCATCCTAAAAACCACAATTGCTGTTTTATTTTTCCAGCAGACCTTTTCTCAGGAAGCCAAAAAAGAAACCGCACAACCGCAATACACAATCGAGAACTGTGTCAATCATTTCGAATTAGACAAAGCTACTAAAACCAAGGTAGGTTATCAATATTGGTTTGGCGATAAAAACTTCACTCAGGAAAACACACTCAAAATGAGCATTGTCGAACCTGGCAAATCTACACACGCGCCACACCATCACGTCGAAGAAGAATTTTTCTATATCCTCGAAGGCACAGCCGAATTCTACTTAGATGGAAAAACCAAAACCGCCGGCCCGAACACGAGTTTGTACTGCCCCTCAAATATGGAACATGGAATCAAAAATGCTGGAACTACCGATTTAAAATATTTGGTTATTAAAAAGGATTTGAGGTAATTCCTTTAATATGATTTTTAATCGTTCTCTAAGTTGTAATCCTATAAAATAGTGAAGTATAATGGCATGAATTTTATATAATTACAGTTTAATTTTTAATAAAAATCTGGATTTCAATTAATTAACTTTTATTAAAGAAAGGTTTAACACTGTCCGTTTTCGCTTGCTGTTTGAAATAAGTAATTTTAGGTAAATCAAAATTAATAACGTTTTAAAATTTAAAATTATGAAAAAGAATATAGCCATATTAGCCACAAACGGGTTTGAAGAATCAGAATTATCATCTCCAAAAGCGTATCTGGAAGAGCAAGGATGGAATGCAGATATCATTAGTTTGAAATCTGGAACTATTAAATCTTGGAAAGACGGTAACTGGAGCACAGAATATAATGTTGATGTTGTATTAGATCAGGCAAATGAAGCAGATTACGATGCTTTGGTTCTTCCGGGTGGAGTTATAAACCCTGATTTATTAAGAAGAGAAGAGGCTGCAGTAAATTTTGTCCGTTCTTTTTTTGAAAGTAAAAAACCAGTAGCAGCTATTTGTCATGGACCTCAAATTCTGGTAGATGCAGATGTTTTACAAGGTCGAAAAGTAACTTCGTTCTTTTCTGTTAAAAATGATTTGAAAAATGCCGGAGCACAATGGGAAGATTCAGAAGTAGTCGTAGACAATGGTTTAGTAACCAGCCGAAACCCAAATGATTTGCCCGCTTTTAATAAAAAAATGGTGGAAGAAATTAAAGAAGGAAAACACGAGCGTCAGACAGTGTAATTTTTTTTTACATTTATGAAGTTACAAAAAATGCAAGATCAATTTTGGTCTTGCATTTTTTTATTGAATAGCCCCTAGTTTTAACTAGGGATTAAAAGGTTCCATAGTAATAAGGCTTTAGCCAAATGCGTATTTTGGCTAAAGCCTTTTCTAACTTTATTTATACCTCCAACTAAAGCTGGAGGCAATTGATTCTTTTAATTAAATGTGGTTTTTAAATCTGTAAAGAAAATTCCGGAGGAATGAAATATTTATAGATTTATAACACGTGCCTTACCAAAGCTCCAGCGGAGCGACATACGGTAAATAAGATTTCACCCCGCTGGGGTTCTTTTAAAATGGGAAAAATTGTTTTCTATAAATATTTCGTCCCGCTGGGACTTTCTCGAGGTAATTCATATAATTTTAAAAATGATTATTTCTAATAACGATTTTATACATTTGGTATATTGTAAAGTTGATAAGTATAGAAACAGTATTGAAAGAAAAATCTTTCTTTTTAAAAATTTTTCTTACATTTGAAGTTCCTATAATTACGACTTTAAATTAGAACAAGATTTGCCCTTGTATTATGTGTACGGTATCGGAAACGACCGTAAACGCTGTCGTAGGCGTTAGGAACACTAAAATGCAAGGGTTTTTATATTTCCTAATACTACGACATTATGAGTACAAACCCACTTTCCAAAGAAGCAGAAACAAGGCTGATTGATTTCTTTAACCATATTATAGATCCCAACGATATGGCTAAAATATTAAGACAAGTAAACTGCATTTTAGCTCTCGCCGTAACGCGACAACACGAAACCCTACAAATTGGACTTTTAAATTTTGAAGACAATTATTACTGGCTCAATGAATTGGCGGAGATTTTGAATCCTTATTTGAGTGAGGAGTAAGGTTTTTTTAGATAGTATAAAAAAGCCGCTTATTAAAGCGGCTTTAAAAATTAAAGTCTACTACAATGACTACAAAGAGGTTTTCC
Organism: Flavobacterium sp. S87F.05.LMB.W.Kidney.N; assembly: GCF_004366435.1. Classification (NCBI taxonomy): domain Bacteria; kingdom Pseudomonadati; phylum Bacteroidota; class Flavobacteriia; order Flavobacteriales; family Flavobacteriaceae; genus Flavobacterium; species Flavobacterium sp. S87F.05.LMB.W.Kidney.N. The sequence continues at coordinate 85,404 of NZ_SODX01000005.1, forward strand.
ACCTGTTCCTGGTCGAAGATTAACTTTTTCAATGTTGTTTCCTTCCGTACAACTAGTGTTGTTGTGATACACAGTTTGTTTTACACTGTGAAATGCAGCTGTTTTTGCCATAATAAATTATTTTTATAATTAATATGGCGAAAGTTAATTCAGTTGAATTTTAGTGTTTTATGGAAATCCGTAAAAATTATTGTTACTTGTAAAAAAAACTTTAGGTTCACAAGCGGGACGGGATGTTTTTTAGTTTTCGAATTGTAAATATCCTAATATTATACCTTTGCCCTCTATTTTGTCGTAATACATTATTGTTAAATATACTTTGTTTTCTTTAAATAAACTCTGAATTTTACTTTTTGTTATTTCTAATTCTTCGCTATTTTCATAATTAAATTCCGCTACATTTTTTTTCTCACTTAACAATTTAATTTTTTGTTTTCCGTATGATTTTGTGTCCCGAAAGAAAACAATTTTTAAGGATTTGAAATCATCTTGCTTTTTAATTACTCCAGTAAGCTTATAACAATCGAATTCATTACTACGAAACAATAGTTTTGAATCCTTGTAAACTTGCCAATTAGTAATTGTGTCAATTTCTGTTTTAGCCCAAGTAGTTTGACATAAACTTATTAAAGAATACAGAAGTATTATCTTGATATATTTCATTTTCGTAATATTTAAATGTGATATCGTTTAGTATTCTGACTACGAATGTTAAACATTTGTTGTAGAAAGTTTTCATTTTGGTACTTCATACTTCCTACCAATAAGTTCACATTTTTTTGTTACATTCCAAAATCCAAAGCCAGCCGTTCCTGTTGGTATTTCCCATTCTATAATTTCCCCATTTTTTAATTTTAGAGCAAAAGGACTCAAGTAACCATTTGTTTTTACATTTATATTTTGTCCAATCAATCGCTTTTTAATTATAAATCTGTCAAACCCTTTGTGTTCTTTAAAATTATTGTATTCGATTTCTTCTATTCCTTGATCTGTTACTTTAATAAATCTTTCGGTGGTATTAACGATTGATTTTTCTTCAGAAATTTTAAGGTAAAGTACTGGTAATTCATTCTCCCTTAATTTTAATAAATTAATTATTTCATTTTTTTGCCTTTGGCTAATTAAATCAAATATTGTAAATAACTCTTTTCCACTTAACTCGCTTTTTTCTTTACAATAATATTGTAAGAGCCAAAACTCCATTTGCTTTTTTATGTTTTCAGCAGTTTTTTCCAATTAATTAAGTTTTTAAAATGTTCTACAAGGTTTTGTCGACAGTAAGTTTGGAACTGAATTAAGCCTACTATTTGTAATTACAATCATTACAAATATAAAATAACTTTCTTTAGGCTAACCATATCCGAAGATATGGCTAAAATCTTAAGACAAGTAAACTGCATTTTAGCTCTCGGCGTAACGCGACAACACGAAACCCTCCAAATTGCACTTTTAAATTTTGAAGACAATTATTATTGGCTCAATGAATTGGCGGAGATTTTGAATCCTTATTTGAGTGAGGAGTAGAGTTTATAAAATGGAAAAAACCTCGATTTTTTAAGTATCGAGGTTTTTTATTTAGGTACGATAGTCTTTTTCAAGTAATGATTTTATATCAGCGAACTCTTGTATGTAATTATCCTTTACTCCCTTAAAATCCTTTGAATACTGCCCGCTTATCGTTTCCTGTGAAGGCTCATAACCCAAATTTTCTAAATGATAAATTCTGACCTGAGATAATATTTCCTCTAAATTTTTTAGTGAAAAATAATTGGTTTCTTCGTCCATTTTTAAAATTATGTTTTCGATATGATTTATTAAAATATTTTTTTATTTCATCTGAAATTATAAACTCATTAAAATCAAGAAAGGCAAACATGTCTATAAATATATTATCGATGTTTTGAACGAGTTCCTTTTTTAGTTCGATTAAATATTTATTATCATTTTTTAGTTCGTCAAAGAGGAAAATATAAAATACCAACAAAAAGCCATCTTTGACCCAAAACTTTTCATATTTATATTCTAATTTACTTTCAGAAGGCATACATTATTGATTTTAATAGACCGAATGTTATTTGTGAAAATCAAATTTATAAAAAGTTTATCGTTTTCCTAGTAACTCTCGTCGTAACGCGACAACACGAAACCCTCCAAATTGGACTTTTAAATTTGAAGACAATTATTACTGGCTCAATGAATTGGCGGAGATTTTGAATCCTTATTTGAGTGAGGAGTAAGGTTTATAAAATGGAAAAAACCTCGATTTTTTTGGAATCGAGGTTTTTTGTTCTTCTGTTTTTTTGTTAACTGGCGGGACACTATCGTAAACAATTGAATTTAAGGGATTTATTTTAGATAAAGAATAAAGAACCTATCTCATATCCATTTGTCTACCACCTTCAACACTTCCCATATAGTTTACCATATCAGGAAAAAGTATAGTAGCACTTGAAACTCCTGCGAAAAAATAGCTTGAAAAAGTTTTCAAGTGAGCATATTTATTTTGGTAAGGAAATACAAATCTATGTTTTAAATTAGTATTTGAAAAAAAAGGATAATAAAGCGTTTTTTTATGACCTAAATTTATATCATCAAAATAATATAGTAAAACGCCGTCATCAATGCTAAGAATTAAATTATGCTTTTGGTAATGTAAAATGTCGGAATCATACAAAGAATCGATTTCATTAGGAAGATTATCTATATTAAAATTTAGTTTTTTACATATTAAGAAAGTAAAAATGCCATCATAACCAATATTAACGGGATTATAAGGAATTTTTTTTTCAATATCTCTTTTTAAAATTGAAGGATACTGAATGTCGTCTCTTAACTTCTTTACTCTTGCAAGTTTATTTATTGCAAGTTTAAAATCGCTTTTGCTTAAAGTTGACTTTATTTCACCTACGGAGCAAACAGTCTCAACCGTATAAAATCTTTGTAGTTCATTGCTTTGTAGAAGAGGAGTATTTTCTCGATCGTATATTATAATATCACATTCTGTGCTAACTTTTTCTAAGCTAGTTATTACAAATCCTTTGTTAATGTCTAAATTTTGAGGAATTAAAAGGCGAAGAAAATCCTTGCAAATATTTTCTCTGTAAGCACCGTACTCTCCAGGGTGAATTAATTGACCTTGTTCATTTACAAAAAGTTTAACCGTTGTTTCGTTGAAGCTAAGTTTGAATTTTTCAAAGTGTTCAATTAATAATGCTTCAAAAGCTGGATTTCCCATAAATTGATAATAATTAATTTAATAAATGTTAAAAGAACTTGCTATTTATGATAATCTAAATTAATCAATATCTAACCTTCAGAATATTTTCGCATGAATAAATTAACTCCTTCAAGCATTAATTTAATCCTTTGTCGGTCGTTAACATTTTCCCAATGTCCATGTGCTGCATCGTTTCGCGTACCTCCCCAAGAAGTGATATCTTTTAAATCTTGCTTACTAATTTTATTAAGCTTTTTTAACTCTTGCGTATAAGCATCGAGACTGTTTTTTATAGTTGAGATATCAAATTCTAAATCTTCTAACCAATTTCTTAAAAATTCTTCCAAAGATGCCCCAATTAAAACTGCAGCGGCAGCAGGATGAACTCCTTTATCATTTAATAATGATTCTGCTTGTTCTAAATAATCAGAAACTGTTTCAATTTGTATTTCACGTTCTAAAGAAATTTTTCTAAGCAGATCATTTTCAACATATCCCTTTAATGCTTTTAATATAGTACTCACTTCTACAGAAATACCGCTATTATGACCAAAAGGATTGATTTTTTCTAAAGTTTTCAAAAATGAATTATCTTTTCCAATATAATTTTTTAAGAATTCAATAGATTGCGCTAATCCTCCTCCAGGACTTTGAGATGTTGTTGTAATTAATCGATCAATATTTGTAATTAGTTCTTCTTTTGTCATGTGTTCTTTTTCAAATTTTTGAGAAAAATGAATAATCTATTTGTAAATTAAATAAAAATATTGCTTTGTTTAATTATTTATTTATCAAAAATATCAATTTACTAATGCAAGCAACCACGTATTTTTACCTGATTTTTGTAAAGCAAAAAAGGACAGTCCCTCAAAAAAGAAGAACTGCCCTTTTAGGCAAATTTTTAAATTTGCATTCCGAAAAATGCGTACAGTTAATGGTAATCTACTAAAATGAAGACTTAAACGCAGGTTATTCGTTTATTGTATCGCCTTCCTTAGTTTCTTCGCTGGCAATTTTTACCAGTTTATCTTTCGGGTTTAAATCACCGAATATTTCGATTTTATCGTCGATTTCTCTTCCTTTTTTAATATTGACTCTTGTTGCTTTGTGGTTCAAAACTTTGATCACAAATAAACCTTCAGCAGAATTCACCACCGCCGATTTCGGAACTACAAATGTGCTGTCTTTCGCGTTTAATGGCAGTAAAACTTCGGCAACCATTCCAGGTAAAAGATCTTTTTTGGTATTGATAACGTCCATTTCAACTCTTTCAGAACGCAGTTTTAAATCTAAGGCACCAGACATTCTAGTAATTTTCGCTTTAAAAGTTTCTGGCAGAGATTTTACATTAAAACTCATTTCGTCGCCATTGTGTAAATATCCCGTATACAATTCCGGAATCGAAACTGCCAAACGCAATTTATCCTGCTGCTGAATCGTCAATAAAGGCAGATCAGAACCTTTTCCGGCTGGACCAACGTAAGTTCCTAAATTCACATTTCTAGCCGCTACAACTCCGTCAAAAGGAGCACGAATTTCAAGATAACCTCTCATAATCGCCACTTCTTTGTGTGCCGCAACCGCAGCCTGATATTGTGCGTAATCAGAATTCTTTTTTCCGCTTGCCATTTCCAAGTCGTTTTTAGAAATCGTTCCTTCTACTTTGCTTGTTTCATACAAACGGTTGTAGGTACTTTTGCTGGTGGCGTAAATAGCTTCCATCGATTTCAATCTTGATTCGGCAGCAGCCAATTGCGAACTGATTTCCGGCGCTTCTAAAACAATCAAAAGCTGTCCTTTTTTTACTTTCGTTCCAATATCAACTTTTAGTAATTTTACGAAACTACTCACTTTGGCATATAAATCTACTTGCTGGAAACCCGTTAATTCTGCCGGTAAACGCAATTCTGTAGTCAGTTTTTCTTTTTCTAAAGGAAACGTTTCTGTTTTAGGTTCGATTTCTGCCGTAACAACTTCTTCTTTCTTTGAATTACAGCTGTTCAGAAAAAATAATGCTGCTAAAAACAGCGGGCTATATTTTATAATTTTAGTGTTCATTTTTTGGTTTTAATGATGAGATATAATGGATACTTTCTTCGTCTTCAGGATCTAAAGAAACAGATTGTGTCGTTGTTTTTTCTTGTGCCCAGGCAAAAATCTGCGGAAGGATTAATAGTACGGCAAAAGTAGAAAATAAAAGTCCACCGATAACCGCTCTTCCTAACGGAGAAACCTGATCGCCTCCTTCGCCGTGGCCAATTGCCATTGGCAGCATTCCCGCAATCATCGCAACAGAAGTCATGATAATTGGACGCAAACGCAGTGCAGCAGCTTCACGCGCAGATTCTAAGGCATTGCCGTTTATTTTTCGAAGCTGTTCGGCATTCGTAACCAATAGAACGGCATTGGCAATCGAAACCCCAACCGACATAATTATTCCCATATACGATTGTAAGTTTAGTGTAGAACCTGTAATAGTCAGCATTAATAATGCTCCTAAAACTACCGCAGGAACTGTCGTTAAGATTACTAAGGAAACTTTGAATGACTGGAAATTAGCGGCCAACATTAAGAAGATTACAAAAACGGCAACCAATAATCCTGATTGTAAACTGCTTAATGTTTCAGTCAGTACAGTACTTAATCCAATTGGCGTGATAAACAAACCACGTGGTAATTCGCCTAGAGAACTAATTGTTTTGCCTACATCTTTTGTAGCCGTACCTAAATCGGTTTGGTTGATGTTTGCAGTAACGGTAATGTACGGCATGGCCCCTAAATTGTCATTTTCACCACTTACAAATCCAGGTGTAATTTTAGCAACGTCGCTTAAAACAGGACGAAGCGAGTTTCTCAATAACGGAATTTCTCCAATATCGGTTTTACTTTTCATCTGGTTCAACGGAACCTGAACCTGAACGTTGTATGATAATCCGGCTCTTTCATCAACCCACATGTTTTTTTCGGTGTATCTTGATGATGAGGTTGAAGCCACAAGTGAACGCGAAATATCGTTCATGTCTACGCCTAATTCTGCCGCACGGGTTCTGTCAATATCAATATTCATTGCTGGATAATGAATGGGTTGTCCGATTTGAACGTCTCTGAAATACGAAATCGCTTTTAGTTTGTCAACAATTTGATTCGCGTATAATCCATTTCGTTTTTTATCTTTTCCTGCAATTCGAATTTCGATTGGAGTAGGAGATCCTTGGCTTAAAACCTTATCCGTTAATTCAATTGGTTCAAAAGAAACTTTAGTGTCTGGCAGTACTTTTTTCAATCTTGCTCTGAACTCGTCTTTAAACTCATCCATATCGGCATGATAATCTTTTAAACTTACCTGAAAAACAGCTTCATGCGAACCTGCCATGAACAAATAAATCGGGTTGATGGAGAATAAAGATGGGTGCTGTCCAACGTATACAGAAGATATTCCGATATGTTCTGGCCCAACCATTTTTTTCAATTCTTTTAACGTAATCACAGCCTGTTCTTCTGTTCTTTCTAAACGAGTTCCGTCTGGAGCACGAAGTCGCAGTTGAAACTGACTTGAATTGGTTTTAGGAAATACATCTTTACCTATAAAAGTAATTAATACAATTGCTAAGACCGTTGCAGAAACCAGATATACAATACTAGTTGCTTTTTTATGAACGAATAATCGATCCAGCGTTCTCATAAAACGGATTCTAAAACGCTCAAAAGCACCTATTTTTCCATCACTGTTTGTATCGTCTTTTTCTACATAGTTTTTTTTCTGCGTAATAAGCTCTCTTTCAGATTCTGGAGTTAAGCCGCAGGCATTAAATTCAGCTTCATCGTCTGTGATTTCCGGCGTATGATCGTGTTTTGGATGCGCTTTCATTAACCAGTTGGCCATTACAGGCACAAAAGTCTGTGATAATAAAAATGAAATTACCATTGAAAATCCGATTGCTAAAGCCAAAGGCAGAAACAACGCTCCCGGAATACCAACCATTGTAAATGCTGGTGCAAATACGGCTAGAATACAAAGTAGGATCAATAATTTAGGTAAAGCAATTTCCTGACAAGCATCCCAAATGGCGAGTGCTTTTGGTTTTCCCATGTCAAGATGCTGGTGAATATTTTCGATTGTAACCGTACTTTCATCCACCAAAATACCAATTGCCAAAGCCAATCCTGATAAAGACATTAAGTTGATCGTCTGCCCAAATAATTTCAAGAATAAAACGCCAGAAATAATCGAAATCGGAATCGTTAAAATAACAATTAACGCCGCACGTCTATCTCCTAAGAATAATAAAACCATTAAACCCGTTAAAACCGCACCGATAATTCCTTCGGTAATTAAACTTTTAACCGAGTTGATTACATAAACCGACTGGTCAAATTCGTATGATAATTTTACATCTTCTGGTAATGTACTCTGAATTTTAGGAAGTTCTGATTTTAATTTCTGAACCACATCCCAAGTCGAAGCATCTCCGGCTTTTGCGATACTGATATAAACCGAACGTTTTCCGTTTACCAAAGCATAACCCGCAGTAATATCGGCACCATCTTTTACAGTAGCTACGTCGCCTAATTTTAAGTTTTGAACGCTTCCTTTGAATAACGGAATATTTTCAAAATCCTTAACTTCTTTAATTGTATTGTTGGTTGGCGTGATATAATTTTTGTCGCCCATTCGCACATTTCCGCCCGGAGCCGTCTGGTTGTTGACACGAATCGCTTCTACAACTTGATCTGGAGTCATATTGTGCGAACGCAGTAAATCCGGGTCAACGTTAACCTCAATTGTTCTTGGGCTTCCGCCGAAAGGCGCAGGAGACAATAATCCTGGAATCGAAGTAAACGAAGCACGAACATAAACGTTGGCTAAATCCTGTAATTCGTTGTTTGAACGTATTTTACTGCTCAAGACCAATTGCCCGATTGGCAGTGAAGAAGCATCGAAACGAATGATAAACGGAGGCTGTGTTCCTGGAGGAAATGCCGCCTGAATCCTGTTCGAAAGTGAACTCAGTTCGGCTGCAGCCTGCGCCATATTGGTGTTTTCATAATAGGTTAATTTCATGATCATTAACCCCTGAATATTTTTGGTTTCTACCGATTTTACACCGTTGGCAAAAGGCAGAATATTGACGTAAGTCTTGGCAAAATAAGCTTCCATCTGGTCCGGCGTATAACCTCCAAAAGGATGCGCAATATAGATAACCGGCAAATTCATTTTCGGTAAAATATCTACCTTAATGTCTTTGATGGCGCCAATTCCGAAGAAAAATAGACCCGCAACCAATACTAATATGGAAATGGGCTTGCGGAGTGCAAAACGTATTAAATTCATTTGGATCTAATTAAAATTCATTTATAAATAAGTCAAAATTGCCCGTTGCAGCAACTTTAAGCAAGAACGACTGCCATACATTATTGTTGACAATATCACGGTCAATTTCCGCACGATTCAAAACATACATTGTTTGTGTTAAATCAGTTAAGTCGGTTAAACCGTTTTTGTATAAAGTCGATTTTTGCAAATAAGCTCTTTTTGCCGCATCAACCTGAATAGGCGCTTCGGCATAATTTTCTAAAGTAATTTTGATCTTATCTTCGGCAAAATTCAGCTGTGATTTTAAATCTCTATCCGCCTGATTGTATTCTTCCTGCAAAGCCTGAGAAACAAATTTCTGAGCGCTGACTTGTTTGCTGGATCTAAACGGCGTGGTTAAATTCCACGTAATTCCAACTCCAATCAAATAGTTTGTACGATCTGGATTTACGCCGTCCCAATAATTTCTGCTGAAAGCATTTTGGTCGGTTGCATAACTATTTTCAAATCCTGAAGCTCTAGTTTGTAAAACACCAAAAGCACTCATTGTTGGGTAATAAAAACGTTTAAACAATTTAACCTGCTGGTTGCTGTAATCAATTCTCGTTTTATAGAATTGCAATAACGGATGCAGACTGTCATTTGCAGCGTTTCCTTTAATTAGTTCTTTTGGAATCTGAGTTACAAAAAGAGTATCGGTAACAAAATCCTGTGGCGCAACACCCATCAAATCAACTAATTTGTTGTTTTGTTCTTTAACGAAATTTCTAGCTAAGTTTAAAGCAATTTTAGCTTTAGAAACTTCTGCAGTTGCTAGTGTAGAATCTACGCCAGCTAATAATCCGTTTTTAACTCTGGCAACAGCTGTCTTTTTGAAAATTTCTGCGCGGTCTAGATTTTTTTGCTGCGAAATCAATAATCTTTGGCTCGCTAATAAATTAAGATAAGCAGCAGAAATTTTGATTTCCTGTTGGAATTTTTCCTGCTCTAAATCTTTTTCTTTGGCCTGAACATCAATCTTAGACAAATTGATTTTTTCTTTCATTTTTCCAAACGTGAAAAAATCCCAGTTCATGTTGACAAGATAAAGCGCGCCAAATGCTGAGTTCCAGTTTTGTTCAGGTAACGGAAGTCCTGATGAAGCAACTCCAAGTCCTCCAAAACCATAAAGCGGTCCGTTTTGTCCGTTTACAGTTCCGTAATCTTGCTGCGCTGACAAATTTAAGTTAGGCAGATAATCACGACGAGATTGTTTTAGAGTCTCTTTTGATGCATTGGTGTAATTGGTTTTTGCTCGGATCGAACCGTAGTTTTCAAGCCCAGTTTTTACTGCTTCTTTTAAAGAAAGGGTTTGAGAGTAACCGATTGAGGCAAAAATCAATAAAAATAAAATGGTAATTTTTTTGAAATACATAAACTCAAGGTGTGATATGAAATGTTTTTTGATGAAACAAATTTATTTCTCTTACGCTGATAAAAGTCAGGTTAAGTGATGTACTGCACTAGTAAATGACGAATTGAATTTGTCATTTTTTGAAAAAATTAATTAAATATTTGTTCGTACTTTGTAACCTATTTCCAAATTAAGAATGAACAAAAAAGTCGATAATATATTGGATAACAAATGGTGGCAGGAGGTTGCTGTTGTCCTTTTTTCATTTACAATTTATACCTTAAAAAATGATTGGATGTTATTTAGTTCATTCATTTCGATTTTAATGGGGGTATTTTTCTATTGTATTTTATACATGCACGCCCAATTTAACCGTTTCTTTCTCCTTCCGATTTTATTCAAAGCAAACAAACCTTTTACGTATATCATATTGACATTGTTTGGCGTTTTTGTATTTTCTGTTGTATTGTACGAAATCACAATGCTGGATATGTTTGCCAAATGTCATTTGTATCAAAACTCGCATCAAAGAAGTTATGCTTACCAATTGGCCAGCGTTCTAGGAACTTTAGTCTGTATTCTGAGTCCGATAATTGTATTTAAATTTTATCGTATTCACAGAAAACAAACCGATGCGGCTTTATTGTTCAATCAAATGCAGTTAAATTCTTTGAAAGGACAATTGAATCCGCATTTTTTGTTCAATACTTTTAATACACTTTACGGAATCAGTCTTCAATTTCCAGACCGAACACCAGATTTGATTATGAAAGTTTCGCAGCTCATGCGTTATCAATTGGAAAGTAACAGTAAACAATGCGTTTCTTTAGAAGACGAATTGGAGTTTATAAACAGTTATGTTCAGCTTGAAAAAGAACGTGTTGGCTATCGCTGTGACATTACATTTGATGCTGATATTGACAACGAAAACGCTTATAAAATTTCGCCAATGCTTTTAATTGCATTTATTGAAAATGCCTTTAAACACGGAACTTGTGCAATTGAAAACTGCTATGTAAAAATTACGATTACGGTAAAAGAAGGATTACTAAATCTGCATGTTACCAATTCGATTCCGAAGAAAAATGATGTGATTTCGACTAAAATCGGCTTAAAAAACACAATCGAACGTTTGAATTTAATTTATGGAAAAGACTATAAATTAGATATTCAAGACCATAAACAGACTTATATTGTTGATTTGGAAATACAACTTAAAAAGTTTGTAGGATGAGAGACGCAAAAAAATGCATTATTGTAGACGACGAACCAGCGGCGCATTATGTTTTGGCGAATTACATCAAACAGAATCCGCAGTTAGAATTGGTTTTTCAGGGTTATAATGGTATTGAAGCAATGAATTATCTTAGAGAAAATACTGTTGATTTGATGTTTTTGGATATTAATATGCCTGAAATCTCTGGAATGGAACTGCTGAAGATTCTTCCAACCCATCCAAAAACTATTTTGACAACCGCTTATTCTGAATTTGCTTTAGAAAGTTACGATTACGGCGTGATTGATTATCTGCTGAAACCGATTTATTTTCCAAGATTTTTAAAAGCAATTGATCGTTTTTTTGCCACAGAAAATGGAAAACAAAAACCAGAAGAAGCTATTAATTCGGTTGATGTAAAAGTCGACGGCTACTTAATGAATATCGAATTGGATCAGCTTTTGTTTGCGCAGAGTTTTGGGAACTATGTAAAACTGCATACAATTAAAAGGACTTATCTGGCATCGATTACAACAACTGAATTTGATAAATGCCTGCCAGAAAAAAGTTTTATGCGTATTCATAAATCGTATATAGTTGCCTTAGATAAAATTGAGGTTACTGAAAAAGATTTTGTGGTGATTAAAAATGAAAAAATTCCAATAGGAATTACTTATAAAAGAGAACTAACCGATAGATTAAAAAAGCTGGAATTATAAATTGATTTCTGTTTAAGTGTTTGTTTTTGGATGATTAATTTGCGTTCGTTAAAAATGTTGTTCACTTCATTTGTTCTTAATTAAAAAGTAGTACTTTTAATACGTTATTTAAAGTTTAATTTAAAAAATGAAGCCATGAAAAACGCGTTTTTGACTTTTACTTTTTTATGCAGCAGTTTTTTAATTGCACAAGAAGGAACGAAAATGAAAAAAGTAGTTACACCTCCAGAAGTTGTGAGACTTGCTTTTGAAAAGGAATATCCGGGTAAAGTGCCGGTTTGGGCCGAAGAATATGTGGGAGATGACAATGATGAAATTCGTTACGAAGCACGATATAATGTAAATAACACAACCAAAGCATTAGCGGTTTACGACAATTTGGGTGCTATGAAAGCTTATGAATTACAAATTCCTTTAAGCCAGCTGCCGCCAAAAGCACAAGCTTATTTAAAGAAAAATTACCCGGCCAAAGCTATTCGCGAAATTGCAGTTGTTGTAGATTATAAAAAAATAACGACCTATGAAGTTGGAATTGAAAAAGACGCCAAATTCTATGATATCCAGTTTGATAAAGACGGTGGTTTTAATGTGATAGTAGAGAAAAATTAATTTTGTAGGAAAATTATCAATATTTGTTTAGTTTTATATTTTTAATTTAAAATCTAAGCATGAGAAAAATTATTTTATTCGCCTTTGTAATTTATAGTAATTTTCTAATTGGCCAAAATGGGATTATAGTGCCGCCAGAAAATATTAGAACAGCTTTTGAAAACCAATATCCGCAAAAGAAACCAGTTTGGGATATTGAATACGGTAAAAATGAAGATATCATTTTTGAAGCAAAATTTAATGAAACAGCAAAAACAATTGCTTTTGCCCGATATGATAAAGAAGGAAATTTTAAAGCTTACAAAACACAAACATTATTAACCAAACTGCCGAAAAAAGCACAAGCTTATCTTAAAGAAAATTATCCTGTTAAGTCTTTGAAACAATTTTTTGCTGTCGTAAATAATTTAAATATAAAAAGTTATGAAGCCGGAGTGGTCAAAGATGCAAAGTTTTACAATGTAGTTTTCGATCAGGACGGTGAATTTTATAAAAGAATCCAAATTAGGTAAACTTCTTACTAATTCAAATATATTTGAAATGACAAACCCGATAAGTTTTTAAAGCTTATCGGGTTTTGTTTTTTATGGGTTAAGAAATTAAAAGTTAAAAGTTAAAAGTTAAAAGTTAAAAGTTAAAATTACCGCTAACCATCCACAATCAACCACTAACCATCAACCATCAACCATTAACCATTAACCATTAACCATCAACAATTAACCATTAACTTAAAGCATCATCCCACCAGAAACTTCAATGCGTTGTGCATTTATCCAGCGAGCTTCTTCAGTACATAAAAAAGCTACGACACCACCAATATCGTCAGGTAAACCAACTCTTCCTAAAGCGGTTACAGAAGCTATTTGTTGGTTCATTTGTTCATTATCGCGAACCACTCCGCCACCAAAATCTGTTTCGATTGCTCCAGGCGCAACAACATTTACTTTGATTTTTCTAGCGCCTAATTCTTTTGCCTGATATTTAGTTAAGGTTTCAATTGCCCCTTTCATTGCAGCATAAGCAGCATAACCAGGGAACGAGAATCTAGCTAAACCTGTAGAAATATTTACGACTCCGCCGCCGTCATTCATTATATTTAATCCTTTTTGGGTTAAGAAAAACGGACCTTTGAACTGAATATTAGTCAATTGATCAAACTCAGCTTCAGTTGTTCCAATGAATGAATTGTGAATTCCGATTCCAGCGTTGTTAACCAAAAAGTCAAATTTATCAGTATTGAAAACACTTTTTAAAGTTGATTCTACTGCTGTAAAAAATGAATCAAAAGTACCAGACTCAGCCACATTTAATTGAAGCGAAGCCGCTCTCTGCCCTAAATTTTCAATTTCTTTCACCACCAAATCAGCTTCTTCTTTTTTACTGTTGTAAGTGATAATTACGTCAATTCCTTTTTTTGCTATTGCAATTGCCATATTTTTTCCTAAACCTCTGCTTCCTCCTGTAACCAGAGCTATTTTTGTATTTACTGCCATTTTTTATAATTGTTAATTTGTGAAATGTGAAATGTAAAATGTTAGTTGTAAGATGTTAGTTGTAAGATGTGAAATGTGGATGTGAAATGTGGATGTGAAATTTTTGTCATGTTTTTTTAAGGTAGGATTCTTTTTTTGCATCTCACATCTCACATTCAACATTTTACTTAATTAGAATGCAAAGCCTCAAATGATGCCTTCAATTCTGGTACACTTGCGTTTAATCTGGTTTCGCTGGTTCCAAAGGTAAGTTCTGTTCTGCCTTCTTTTAGTTGTTCAAAAATAGAAACAATAAAATCGTTTACACTTGGATGTGCGTCGTGTAAACCAACTCCACCCAAATCTGTATTTAGTGCCGGCGGAATAATTTCGATTACTTCGATATTTTTAGCCTTTAATAAATGACGAAGTGAAATCGTAAACGAACGGAAAAACGCTTTTGTAGCGGAATAAACCGGAACTTTTGCAAAAGGGGAAAACGCCAATCCAGAAGTTACATTCATAACTGTTGTCAAAGATTTCAACTCAATAAATAAAGAAGTTAAATGTAAGGGAGCCTCGATATTCGTTGCGATTTCAGCTTTCATACTTTCGTAAAAACCAGCATCTGTAACAGAAATCCATTTTTGAATTCCAGCATTATTGATTAATACGTTTAAGTCCGGATGATTTTCAGAAATCCATTTGTAAAGTTCGATTCTTTCTTCTTCTAAAGATAAATCGCAGACTTTTGTTATCACCGATGGAAATTTTGCTTTTACTTCGTTTAAAACAGATTCTCTTCTGCCGCAGATTATAACGGTATTGTTTTCTTGAATAAATCGTTCAGTAAGTCCAAGTCCGATCCCGCTTGCACCTCCTGTAATTAAAATTTTGTTGTTTGATAAATTCATCTTTTCGATCTTTTAAATTGATAAGACAAAGGTAGGAGCAAAGTAGATTTGGGAATTGTAAATATCAAACCGATGTTTGCGAAATTCAAATCAGATACCTGAAATTTTAAATTTTTTAAATTCCAAAATCCAATTCTCATTTTATGTATTCCTGCGCGAAATCGAAGGACATGAACAGAATATACTCAAAGCATAGTCTTTGCGAGGAACGAAGCAATCTCACTTGCTATAGGTATTCATACTAGTGCGATTGCTTCGTTCCTCACAATGACAAGTATTGCGTCTATTTGTATAATCTAAAATCTAAAATCAAGCTCTAAAAGCCAAAGGCGTCAACGACGTTTGTTTCTTAAAGAAATTAGAAAAATGCGCTAATTCTTCAAAACCAAGTGAATAGGCAATTTCAGAAATATTCCAATCGGTTTGTTTCAAAAGGATTTTAGCTTCGTTTGTTAATCGGCTGCTGATTAATTCTGTTGTGGTTTTTCCAGTGTTTTCCTTTAAAACCTTATTTAAATGATTGACATGAACTGATAGTCTAGATGCAAAATCTTTGGCAGTTCGCAATTCTAATCTTTGATTTGGAGATTCAATTGGGAATTGTCTTTCAAGTAATTCCGCAAATAAAGAAGAAACTCTCGCAGCAGAATTGTGTTTAGAATACAGCGCTGTAATAGGCTGTAATTTTTGTCCGAAGTGAATTAATTCCGCAACATAATTTCGAATTAAATCGTATTTATAGATATAATCAGAATTGATTTCTTTTTGTATTTTGTTGAAAATCAAAGCAACTTCTTCAACTTCTTCATCAGATAATTGAAATATAGGATAACCATCTGAAGCGAAAATCGGAAGTTCGTCCAAATCGATTCCGCTTTTGTTTTTAGATAAAAATTCGCTGGTGAAAACACAAAACTGTCCAGATTGATTGGTGTCCTGCGGTAAATAGTTGTACGGAATTTTTGGCGTTGCAAATAACAATCCCTGTTTTTCTATATCGATTATTTTATCGGCATATTCGGCTCTGTTTTTCCCGCGAATCAAACTTATTTTGTAGTAAGCCCTTCTGTCATAAGGCATTCCAGGCTTTTCTTTCATGCGTTCCAAAAGCTCTTTGATATCAAATACATTAAAATGACCAATTTCTTTTTGAATGTCATTTGGCAATAAGGAGTTAGGTTCTACAGTTGAACCTTCGGTAATATCTTTATAAAATGAATCTAGGGATTTCATATTTTAGAATTGTAAAATTCAAATATACGAAACATTTTTTTTAGTTTTAGGTTTCAGGTTTTTTTAGTTTCATGTTGCTTTGCTTGTGTTTATTTAACCGCAAAGAACGCAAGGTTTTCTCGTAAAGTTCAAAAAGAAAACTTGCGTTCTTTGCGTAAATCTTTGCGAACCTTGCGGTTAAAATAAACTTCCCTGAATTAATTCTGGCTGAGGATTACTGCCAAAAGGAAATATTTCTAAGATAAAATATTGTTTTTTAATCGGATCGAATTCTCTTAGTATAATAGCATCACATAAAAATTCCATGTTAATTGTAGTGAATAAATCACGGGCAATTTTGATGTTTTCAGGCGTTAGATTTCGTCCTATTGAAATATGAGGATCGTCGCTTCTGTCTTTACTGGAAATCAGAAGTGTTTCCTGAATTTTTTTCATCATAGGTTTTAAATTTACTTTAGAATCTTCATTAGGAGATATAAAGAAAGCCCGACTTTCCTCATACGCATCAAAATGATCTAAATAAATTTGTATTGGAATTAAAGTGTCAGCGATTTTAGAAAGCTTTTGTATGAATTTTTCAAGCTGATTTTCACTCGCTTTAAATCCACCAATTGTAATATGTGCTACAGAATTGCAGCTGCCATACCATCCAATTTTATTGAATAATTCTAATTTTAGTTTTTTGATTATCTCAATTCCATCTTGTGAGGGATGAAAAACAACTGAATATTTCTTTTCCATTGCATCAGCTTTTCTGCAAATTTAAAATTTAAACTGAGCAGTCAAAGCTGAATAAAAATAATCTTTTCCTGAGCCAGCTTCTTTTAGGAAAGCTCCGGCATTAAACCAAGCACCTTCAACGGAAAGCGTTAAAAAGGAATTTACGTTATAATCAAAATTAGCGATCAATTGTGTTCCTATAAAACGCTCGGTTGTGTTGTCTCCAGAATATAACAATTGCATGTTTGGAGCATATAAACCGTCATGAATCGAACTTCTCCAGAAAATATCATAGTCTATCCCGAAGCCTAAATTTTTTGTTAGATCGAAAGCAATCGATGGGTGAATGTCAATTAAATTCGCTGGACCTATTAACCCGACCAAGCCAAAATAAGCGCCTTTTGGATATAAGGGATTGAACGTTTGTAATGTATTGTCGCTATTGTTTTTATCTCCAGAAATAAACTCGGTTTTTAAACCAATTTCAGGACTGAATTTTACATTTTCAAAAGTATAAGATGTGTTTGATGAAAGTGTCCATGCTGCAATATTTTGAGCGTTTATTTTTCCAAATTGATACAATCCTTCAAAATCGTATTTCCAGTTTCCTTTTGTTTTCCAAATTCTGGTTCCTATCGAATGTCTTGTTTCTTCACCAACTGCATTATCAAAAACAGCTCGGTTTTTCCATAATCCTAAATAATACAGATCGATATTTTGGATAAAAGGAAATTTATGAATCACCGTATAACTTCCCCAAAGTTTAGCATTGTCATTGAAATCATCATTAAAAACTCCAGGTTTATTAGCAACAGGATGAGAGTAAAAAGCATCTGTCTGCCAGTTATTGTTTTTATAAAATAGTTTTACTCCGTCAAAGGCAATTCGGCTATTTGGTCTTTCGCGAACGCTTACTAAGCGCTGTGAGCCGTAAGCCATTTCTTGTCGACCAACTCTAAGAATTAACTGCTGATTTTTATTTTGAATGAAATCAACATCTAAAAAAGCCTGATGAAAATCCAGTTCGTTCTCATCCACCGGACTTGGATCTATTTTGCTGTTGGCAAGACTGCTTTGGAATTCAACAAAAGTCCTGAATCTGCCAAAATGTATATCGGCATTTAATAAATAACGTGAAAGTAAGTAGCCGTCTCCGCCAGTTGTTTCGTCGCCCCATTTGTCATTAACGGTATAAAAATATTGTTCTCTGATTTCACCGCCAATTGAGGCGTAGTATTTATCGTTTTTACCTAATGGAATATATTTGATTTTCTCGTACCAGTTTTTCGTCGAATCGGGTTTTAGATATTGAAAATCATCCTCATATCGCAGCTTTTGAAAAACTGGTTTTTGTTGTGCATTTGCAGAAAAAAAGATTCCCAAAAGCAACAATAGTAAGAATGTATTTTTCATGATTTAATTTTTTTGGTAACCTCCAAAGTAATTTACCGGACTCCAGTCTGGAATTGCTTTTTGGGTTTGCTTGGCAAAGGTTCTAAAGTCATTATCGGCATATACTACTTTTCCGTTTACGACTGTTAGTTTGGATTCGATGTTAAGTATTTTTTCGTCAGAAGTTGAAAAATAATCGTCGGAAAGAATCGCAAAATCGGCTAGTTTATCTGCAGTCAGCATGCCTCGGTCTTTTTCGATATTGATTAATTCGGCACTTCCGTAAGTAAATAATTTTAAAGCGGTTGTTCTGTCTACGATATTTTCATCATTCATATATTTTAAACCGCCAAGTGTTTTACCAGTAGTTAACCAGTATAAACCAACCCATGGATTATAACTTGCTACGCGGGTTCCGTCAGTTCCCATTCCGACTTTTATTCCCAATTCTAAAATTTTCTTAAGCGGAACTGTATTTGCAGCAGCGGTTTTGCCATATCTTTTGATGAAGCTTTCTCCTTGATACGCCATTCTGTGCTGAATTGCTAATCCGCCATTTAAGGCTTTTATTCGTTTTAAATTTTCTACAGAAACCGTTTCTCCGTGATCAAAGAACCATAAAAGGCCGTTTAAAGGAGTTTCCTTGTTAATGTCTTCGATGACATTTAAAAATCTTGTAATGCTTTCGTTGTAAGTCGCATGTATTCTAAATGGCCATTTGTTTTTTACTAATAGTGATAAAACTTCTTTCAATTGTCCTTCCATCGCTGGGCTTAATTCAGGTCTTGGTTTGTCGAAGTTTTCAAAATCTCCTGCGCTCATAACCAAGTTTTCTCCGGCGCCCTGAACGTGATATTCTACTTTGTCCGAATGATGATCGTCATCACAGCCTTCACCAATTTCAACAGTATTAATCCATTTGGTGTAATCGTTTAATTCGCTTCCTGCTTTTTGTGCAAACAAATAATAAGGCATTCTGATGGTCAAATCACTGTCTTTGCATAAACCGTTTGTTACGCCGTAATCGTCTGGAAAATTTTGAAATCCACCTCCTGCATCCATAATAGCGGTTACGCCAAGACGATTCATTTCGGTCATAAATTGCTTAGTCGAATTAAATTTTTCATCCTGAGTTAATTCTGGAAGTTTGGCAAGAGTAGAGTAGAGGATAAAAGCATTCGGCTCAGCAATTAATAATCCGGTTGGATTTCCGTTAGCATCTTTTTCAATTAATCCCGCATTTGGATTTGGCGTATTAGAATCAATTTTTAATGCTTCTAAACCTGCTTTGTTTAAATAAGCGTGTCCATATAAATGCAGTACAAATGTCGGAACATCGCCGCTTGCTTCATTAATTTCGGCCAAAGTTGGCAGTCTTTTTTCTTCGAACTGGTAAGCATTCCAACCGCCTACAACTCGCACCCATTGTCCTTTTGGAGTTCTTTGTGCTTGTTCTTTCAGCATGGCTAACGCTCTTTTTAAAGATCGCACTCCATCCCAGCGTAATTCAGTATTGTAGAATCTTCCGCCGCGGATAATGTGCATGTGAGAATCAAATATTCCAGGAATAATTACTTTTCCTTTGGCATCGATTATTGTTGTTGCTTTATCTTTTAACTTTAATATTTCACTGTTTTTTCCCGTTTTAAGAATTTTTCCATCAGCAACAGCCATCGCTTCAACGATTGTGTTTTTATTGTCCAGAGTATGAATTACTGCATGATGAACAATTAGTGTGGCTTTTTTGTTTTGCCCGAAAATGGGAAGAGAAATGATTAAAAGAAGGGCTGTTATTTTAGAAATGAGTTTCATGGTTGTGGTATTTAAGTGGTTTTGGAGAGTGGGTTTTAATTAAAAATTGAGAATTAAAAATTAAATTTCAGCTCATCTTCCTGGAAAAATAAACTATAGATTTTAAATATCTTTTAATTTTTAATTCTCAATTTTTAATTTAAAATAAAATTAGTGTTTCAACATTTCGTGAGCATATTGTACGCCTACACCATAAGCACCACCGTATTTTTTAACTAAATCTGTCACAGGTACATAAGTTTCCTGACGACCCCAGTCGCGTTGCAATTCTAATAAATACTGTAATGAAGTTATTGGGTGAGCGCCAGCTTGAACCATACGTGTTACGGCCATTTCGTGCGCTTCTTTAGAAACGTCTCCGCTTGCATCTGTAATTACATAGACATCATAGCCCTCGTTGATTGCTGA
This sequence comes from Flavobacterium sp. S87F.05.LMB.W.Kidney.N, assembly GCF_004366435.1. Classification (NCBI taxonomy): domain Bacteria; kingdom Pseudomonadati; phylum Bacteroidota; class Flavobacteriia; order Flavobacteriales; family Flavobacteriaceae; genus Flavobacterium; species Flavobacterium sp. S87F.05.LMB.W.Kidney.N. The sequence continues at coordinate 105,823 of NZ_SODX01000005.1, forward strand.
TAATGCTGGCCCAACGATACAAACACTTGTCCATAATCCGCCAAAAACAATTTTCTTTTTACCTGTTGCAATAATTGCTTTACGTGCAGGAGCATCCTCCCAAGTGTTCATTGTGGTACGATCAATATAGTTTGAAGTTTTTTGCGGGTAGAATTCTTCGATTTCTCTAAAAACAGGTCCGCTGAATGATTTTTCTGCAACTGTTGTTACGATAGTTGGCACTTTGAATATTTTTGATGCTCCAGCAACAAGGGCTGTATTGTTTCTAAGTTGATCGATTGGAATGTTGCTTACTGCAAATGCCATTTGGCTTTCATAATCTACCAGTACCAATGTATGGTTTGTTGGATCTAATAATGCTGGACTTGGCTTTTGAGCGAATCCGATAAATGTAACTAATAATAAAACTGCGGTAAGGATTAATTTTTTCATGATAATTTGATTTTGTTGTGAATAAATGGTTTTTAAAAATTATTTAGTATTTGATTTTCAGTGTATTGCATTCAAATTAAATGCCTTGTTTGTAATGTATTGATTTTAAAAGGTGTTTCAGAAAAGGCAATAGTGATCCTAACGATATATCGTCAATCAAATTGGATATTTCGTGAATGAATTATTTTAAAGCTTTAATGAATTTTAAAAGGAAGATTCTGGCACCTAAATTTTTCCTTTTAGATGTAATCTGTGGAGAATTTCAGATTTTAGTAAACCGCTTCCTCCACCAAAATGTTCAATTACTTCTACATCTGGCTGATGTTTTAAACAAAATGAAGTAAATTCTTTTTCGATATGATCTTCGATTCCGGAACTCAATAGAACAACATCGATTTTGTGATTCTGAAAATATTCTTGAGCCTCTTTCTCATTGTTGAAAGAAACAGCGTTCCAATCTTCATAAGCATTTACAAGGCGAAGTAAAATGGCCAGAATTGCTTCGTTTTTTCCGAGTAATAAGAATTCAAGTGTTTTCATTTTTTTTAAGTTTCTGAGATTCTGAGTGGCTAAGGTTCTAAGTTTTTTTTACTTAAAAAATTAGTTTGGGCAGAACTTCTAATTTACTTTACAAATTTATTTCTTTCGTTTTTGTTTCGACTTAATCTAGAACAAGAAAAGATTTTATGTTTCAAATATTTTTTCTTTGTTTTCTATTTCAGTTTTTGACAGAACTTGTAATTTACTTTGCAAATTTATTGGTTCTTATCTTGCTTCAACTTAATCTAGAACAAGAAAAAAAATTAAGGCTTTCATACCTTTTCTCTTTTTGATTTCAGTTTTTGATTGAACTTATAATTTACATTACAAAGATAATTTAAGAAGAAAAAAACAGCTCTTAATCTAGGACAAGAAAGTGTTTTAAAGTATGATTTCACAATTTTAAAAAAGAAGATGAGTTTGAGTTGTGTAAAAAAAATGTTAAACTTTAAAATTTATTTTATTGATAAACAGTTTGTTAGTTTGTTTTATTGATAAGAAGCGCCTAGCTTTTTCTCAATATGAGGAAAACCGTAAGGTAATTGCTTTTGTGAATTATAACTTTGACATATAGAAATTTGAAACAGTGGCACTCTTTACCTTTTTAGATGTCATTTAGAATTTTTATAAAAAACTGTTTTTGGAGAAACGTTTTTAGAATTTAATTGACAGATTCATTTGATCGTGGGTTTTGTATATAAGTTTGCAATATACATTAATGTCGAATTTTTAAGGGTTTTAAGATTAAGTCGACGGACATAATTTTAAGACCCTTTTTTTTTTACCACAAAAATGAAAAACCTATTAACCAAAATTGAATAATGTCGGTATTGATTTTAAATTTTTGTGGAGAAAAGCCGTAATAGCTTTTAAATGCGGCCGAAAAATGAGAAACATCTTTATAGCCGCATTTATATGCGGCTTCGCTTACGGTTGCTGTTTTGCTTTGAAATAACTCTTTGGCGTGTTCCATTCTAAGTTTGATAATATAGCTTTTAACGGTTGTACCAAAACAAGCTTTAAAGCCTTTTTTTAATTTGAATTCGTTTAGCGAAATAAGTCGTGAAAGTTCGGGCAGGGTAGGTGTGTTTCGATAATCGTTGTCTAGTATTTTTTTTGCTTCTAAAAGTTTGTTGTATTCTTCTTCGTCAATTTTTTCTTTTAATGGAGGTTTGGTAATTATTGCTTCGAGCTGGTGAATTAGAAGTTCTTTAATTTTGCTTTCAATATAAATTCTCTTGAGTGCACCTTGACGCGTACAATTCTTTATTTCGTGTGTAACCCATTGAATAGCTGGTGAAAAAGGAAGATATTTTGAGTTTAAATAACTGGATTCTTTTCTAAGAATGTTTTTTGAAAATTTTTCATGTAGCTGCCAATCTTCATTAATGATATTATAATAAAACTCCTTTGATAAAATAATAGACAAGTAATTTATTTGTTTAGAAGGCGGAATTGTAAATGAAGCTTTAAAATTACTGGTATAAAAAATATTGTGTGTATTTTCTTTAGAAAATTTTTCGCCTTCTAACTGGTCTATTTGAGTTTCTACATTGCTGCTGTAAATAAAATTCATAACAACAGATTCTTCATCTATTTCAAAAATGACTGTTTTTGAGCTCGAATAATACATTTGGGTATCGAGTATAACTAAGCCTTCTGTAATTAAATGCCGGCTGCTAATTTTCTCTGAATTGTTGTTTTCTATATTGATATTCTCCTCTGTTAAAATGCTTTTTGGACAATATTTATCTCCAATTTGAATTTTAATTATTGGCGTTTCTGGTGTTAAAAGTGTGGCTTTGATTTTCAAAATTTAATCCGTTTTTACAAAATAATAATCCGTTTTTCCCTATCTTTTTTCAGGTTGTTGATGGTACTTTTGTGACAAAGTTATTTATAATTAGTCTAATTAAAGATATGTCAACTCAAAAATTTTTATTTTTTATTTCATCTTTCTTCTTTTCGTTCTTATCATTTTCCCAGCAAAATCAAGCTGTTACCGTATCTGGACAAGTTGTTGAAAAATCTGGGCAAACAATTCCATTTGCCACAATAGTTATTGAAAAAACGGGTTTAAGTATGGTTTCAGATGAAAACGGGAAGTTCATTTTTAATAATGTTAAGCCTGGAAAACACACATTAAAAATTTCTGCAATCGGGTTTTCAAGCTTTAAAAAAAGTATAGAAGTTTCAGATGTCAGCATAAATATTCCAGTTCAGTTAGAAAGTGAATTACAAGAGTTAGAAAGCGTAACCGTACTTGGAAGAACACCAACCGAAAAAGTAAATAAACAAGCTTACAGCGTAACAGCAATTGATGCTAAAAAATTACACAATTCAACATTGGATCTGTCTCATGCCTTAGATCGTGTTTCTGGAGTTCGTAATCGCGAAGCAGGAGGAGTTGGTTCGAGATCTGAACTTTCTATAAACGGATTTTCGGGTAATCAGATCAAAGTTTTTATTGACGGAGTACCAATGGATAATTTTGGTTCTTCATTTCAAATGAATAATATTCCAATCAATCTTGCCGATCGTGTCGAAGTTTACAAAGGAGTTGTACCAATTTGGCTGGGCGGAGATGCTCTTGGAGGTGCAATTAATATTGTGACTAACAGCAAGCCAAGAACTTTTGTAGATGCATCTTATTCTTTCGGATCTTTTAATACGCATCGTTCTAGTATCAATGCAGGCTATACCGCAAAAAGCGGATTCACAACAGAAATCAATGCTTTTCAAAACTATTCAGACAATAATTATTGGGTCAACGTAGACGTTGCCGATTTAAATACGGGAGCTTATTTCCCCAATCAGCGCGTAAGACGTTTTCATGATAAATACCGCAATGAAACCGTAATTGTAAATATTGGTGTAACAGGAAAAAAATATGCCGATAAATTAATGATTGGTTTTACTGGAGGAGAAAATAAAGCTGATATTCAGACTGGTGCAAGAATGGTTAGCGTTTTTGGAGAAATCTACAGAAGAGGAAGTATTGTTATGCCGACTTTGAAATATCAGGTTAAAGATTTATTTACCAAAGGTCTTAATGTTAATGTGACGGGTAATTACAATTTTGGATTCGAACAAAATGTAGATACAGTTTTTAGAAGATACAATTGGTTTGGAGACTATAAACAGTATGAAGGTACTGGCGGAGAAAGAAGCCGTACACTTCGTAAATTTTATAACAATAATGGTGTAGCGACTGCAAATGCAACTTATACGCTGAATGAAAGACACTCATTTATGATCAATAATACTTTTAATACTTTTGACCGTAAAGAGAGTGATGAACTAGTTCCTGAATCTTTGGTGTACAAACAGCCTAAAAAGACACAAAAAAATGTTTTAGGTTTAGGGTATAAACTGGATTATAATGAAAAGTGGAGTACTTCTTTATTCTTAAAAGATTATTCATTAAAAACTACTTATTCAAGAAGTTACAATCCTTCTGGAAATGCGGGCGATATTGCTTATCAAAAATATGTTGATAATACTTCTACAACAGGATATGGTGCCGCAACGAGTTATTACATAAAGCGTAATCTTCAGGTAAAAGCTTCTTTTGAGAAGAGTTACAGACTTCCAACTCCTGAAGAAATCTTCGGAAATGTAAATGATAATTTAGAAGGAAATCTGGCTTTAAAACCAGAAACTAGTAACAACTTTAATATTGGTGCAAGTTATCAAACGAGTTTTAATGTAAAAAATGCGCTGTCATTTGATGTGAATCTTTTACATAGAAATGCGACAGATTTTATTCGTCCTACCTTGAATAATAATCAAACCATGACTACGAATGTAAACCAAGGGAAAGTAACCAATTATGGTATTGATGGTGAGGTTAGATATTCGTACAGCAACAGGTTTACGGCTGGATTTAATGCCACGTATCAGAATATTAGAAATATGACTGAATATGAGCCAAATCAAAATTATGTTTCTCCATTTTACAAAGACAGAATTCCAAATATGCCATTCCTTTTCGGAAATGCCGATGCAACTGTATTCTTCAATAATCTATGGAAAAAAGGAAACAATTTATCCGTTGGCTACAATTTACTATATGTCCATACTTACTATTTGTCTTGGCCAAGTATGGGAAGCAAGGATAGTAAATTAGAAATTCCGCAGCAGTTCAGCCATGATTTGAATGCAGTTTATACGCTTGCTAACGGAAAATATAATATTGCTTTTGAATGTAAAAACTTCTTAGATAATAAACTCTACGACAACTTCTCCTTGCAAAAACCAAGTAGAGCTTTTTACATCAAACTTAGATATTACTTCAGTAAATCAAATAATTAATTTAATACAAACACATATTACAATGAAAAAAAGTACCAAATTAGCGTTATTATCAGCTGTATTAGCTTTTACAGCTTTTTCTTCTTGCAGCAGTGATTCAGATAAACCAGGCGACACAACAGGTGGTGGGACAGATACTGGAAAAACTAAATATATTATTACTGCAACAACAGGAGCAGCAGGAATTGCAGATTATTTATTAACTGCAGACGATGTTACTACAGGAACTATCACAACTACTGGAAACGGATTGGAACAAGACGGAACGTACCGTTACTATATTACAGCACAAAATAACTTTTTCAGTTTACTTTACGGACAAGGAAATCCTGGAGCTGTAACAACTTACAATTTAAATGCTGAAGGAAAATTAGTGAAGAAATCTGATTTCCAGGCAGAAACTGTACACGTATTTGCTGCTGTAAACAAAGATATCCTAACAATTAAGGTTCCAAGAAGTGGTGCTTCAATTGCTTCTATGTACAAGATTGATGCTGAAAAATCACTTATTATTGGTGAAGCACAGCAAGATACTAAGAAATTGGCAGGAAATGGAGAAAGAGCTTTCTTTACTTGGGCAACTCAGGTTGGAGACAAAGTTTATATGCCATATATGAGTATTAAAGGTGATGGAGTAGATAATTTCGGAACTGTAAATCCAGATAGTACTTGGGTAGCAGTTTACAACTATCCAGAACTTAAATTAGAAAAAGTAATCAAAGATAACCGTACAAGTTACTTAGGAGCTTATTTCACAAACGGATTATTTCAAGATGAAAATGGAGATGCTTACGGTTTCTCTGGAGCTATTGCGACAAGCAATGCTGTTGTGACTTCTACAAAACCATCTGCGGTTGTAAAAATTAAAAAAGGAACTACAGAATTTGATAAGTCTTATTTCTTCAACGTTCAGGAAAAATCTGGAGGATATAAAATTTCTTCGACTTCTTACATTTCAAAAGGTAAATTCTTATTGTTAATGTACGGAAATGTGGGAAAAAACAATGGTGCAGTTAAAATGGCTATTGTCGATGTGTACAACCAGACATTTACATGGGTTACAAATGCTCCTGCAATATTAACTTCTGTTACAAGCCGTTATAATATTACTTCTGAAGACGGAAGTTCTGCAATTGTTGGTATCAACACTCCTGATGGAAACTGGATTTATTCTATCAACGGCTCAACAGCTGTTGCTACAAAAGGAATGAAAGTTGAAGGCGGACAAATTACTGCAATTCAGAAATTAAAATACTAATATTTTTTTACCGTAAGTCCTTCTTTTTTATGAGGACTTGCGGTTTTTTTATTTATCCTATTTATCTATCCAATTATGTTTTCTTCTTCAAAACCAAAACCCAATACTAAGAAAAAAAGTAAAAAATCGCTTTTTAAGCGTGTTATGGCCTGGCTCCATTTGTGGCTTGGCATGGCATCTGGAATTATTGTAGTGATTGTCAGTCTTACGGGCTGTATATATGTTTTCGAAAATGAAATTAAAGATTTTATTGAAGACTGGCGTTTTGTAAAACCACAGGAAAAAGCATTTTTACTGCCATCTCAATTGGTTACGATTGCAGATAAGAAAATGAAAGATAAACATGCGACCAGCGTAACTTTTGGCGGAAAAGACGAAGCAGCGATTGTTGGTTATTTTGTGGAGAAAAAAGAAGAAGGCAGAAAAGGCAGGGGAGAAAGAGCGGAACGCAAACGAGACGATAAGAGAAAAAACTTTGCTAAAAATGAAAGTGTAAAAGCAAAGTCGGACTTAAAAGCGCAGCCGAATGAAAAAGGAAAAGAAAAAGGTAAAAAAGGAAAAGGCGGAAGAAGAAGCGGGACTTTTATAAGTGTTTATATGAATCCTTATACGGGAGAAATCCTAAATGTAAAAACATTTTCGCGAGGAGAATCGCCAGATTTTTTCAGATGGATCTTAAACGGTCACCGTGCCTTATGGCTTCCGTATGACATAGGACGCCCGATTGTAGGGGTTGCTGTCCTGATTTTTGTTTTTCTTTTAATTTCCGGAATTGTTTTGTGGTGGCCAACAAAATGGATAAAATCAATTATCGATAAAAGTTTTAAAATAAAATGGGACGCGAGTTTTAAGCGTGTCAATTACGATTTACACAATGTATTCGGATTTTACAGCTGTATTTTTCTTTTTTTCATTGCCGTAACTGGTTTGGTGTGGAGTTTTGGGTGGTGGAGTAAGTCACTATATTGGGTAACATCAGGAGGAACTCCGCTAGTTGAAAATCGAGAATCTCCAAAATCTGATACCACAATTGTCAAGGCATTTAATATTACAACTGCTGATAAAGTATTATTGAATATTAAAAAAGAAAACCCTCAGGCTGCTGGAATCATGATTAGTATTCCTTCGAAACCTGCAGATCCTATTGGTGCTTTTGTTTACAAGCAAAGACATACTTTTTACAACATGGACCGCTATAGTTTTGATCAGCAGACTTTGAAGGAAATTTCGATTAAAACTCCTTTTTCAGGAAAGTATATCGAAGCCAATATTCCAGACAAGATTCGACGTATGAATTACGATATTCATGTAGGAAGCGTTCTTGGTTTGACAGGTAAAATTATTGCGTTTCTCGCTAGTTTAATTTCAGCCAGTTTACCCATTACAGGTTTTATTATTTGGTGGGGAAAACAAAAATTTGGCAAAAAGAAAGCGCCTGCAGCAAAACCCAAAGTGGCCAGTAAAATTATTACTGCCCCGAAATTGAAAAGCAACGCAGCACAAGAAGTTTCTGCTTAAAATATAAAATGTTTTTTAATTCCTTTTTGTTTTTTTTTTTGATCAAAAGGCAAAACTTACGAAGTTTTGCCTTTTTTTATTTTTTAGTTATAACCATTGGCTTTAAGCCATTCTACACAATCTCTGGTCCAAAATTTACTGGTATCATTAACTCCTAATCCAAAACCGTGACCGCCTTTTTCGTATAAATGTAACTCTGCTTTAACACCATTTTTTTTGAGTGCTAAGTAGTAATTAATACTGTTTTCTGGTATAACAACCGTATCATCTGTAGCGTGAATTAAGAAAGCTGGAGGTGTTTTAGACGTAACTTTCTTTTCGTTCGAATAGGAATCAATTAAATCTTGTGACGGATTACTGCCAAGTAAATTAGTCTGCGAACCTTTATGAGTAATTTGATTTTCCATTGAAATTACAGGATACATTAAAATAGAAAAATCGGGGCGTGCACTAACTTTATATGTAGATTCATAAACTTTATCATCATAGTGAGTAGATAGAGTTGAAGCTAAATGTCCGCCCGCAGAAAAACCTAAAATTCCAATCTTATTCGGATCAATATTTAATTTTGCTGCATTTTGTCTTACATAACGAATTGCTTCCTGCGCATCCTGTAACGGACCAACATTTTTATTCTTCATAATCAAATCGTTTGGGAGACGATATTTTAATACAAAAGCCGCAATTCCTAAGCTGTTGAACCATTCGGCTACTTTTGTTCCTTCTTTATCAAAAGCTAAATGCATATAACCTCCGCCGGGACAAATGATTACCGCAGTTTGATTGGGTTTTGCATCTTTGGGAATAAAAATACTTAAGGTTGGAATGGTAACCTGAGTTGTACTTTGCAGTTTTCCGTCAGTAATACTTTCTTTTTCGTTATAATCTGCGGCTTTTATCTCGTCTGGAATTTTATTCCATAACGGAATTACCTGATTCTGTGCACTGCTGGAAAATATTCCAGAAAGCAATAGAAAACCCAAAGCAATTCCTCGTAATAGTTGTGTTTTTTTATTTTTCAATTTGTTTGGTAATTATTTGATTTTTAAATATTTATTAGCTTTTGTTGTAAAAAAAGTAACCGTTTATTCTAAAAGTAAAATTAGAATAAAATTGATTCTAGAAACATAAATTTCAGGACAATTTTACCCCATAAAAAGGATGAATTTAACCTCTTGCTTTTTAACAAATATATTGTTTAATGTGTAATTTTGTATTCTTTTTTTTATGTAATATGTTTATTTAAATAGTTAAAATAATTTTTTATACAATTTATTTGGATTGTAGAGATTAAAAACTATATTTGTGCAATCGATTACATTATTTATTTCATTGATTGTTAAAATATTGATTTTAACATTTTTAAATAGAAGTAAATGCTATAGGCTGAGATTACCAAAAATTACAAAACTATAATACCCACTTATTATGAATCAAACCGAAACTGTTGCCGTGAATGAGAATGTCAAATCTACAGGAAAATACCGTTGGAGTATTTGTGCATTGTTGTTTTTTGCAACTACAATTAATTATTTGGACAGACAAGTACTTTCGCTGACTTGGAGTGATTTTATTGCACCCGAATTTCACTGGACAAATAGTGATTACGGAAGTATAACTGCATGGTTTTCTATTTTTTATGCGATTGCCTTATTGTTTGCGGGAAGGTTTGTAGATTGGTTAGATACTAAAAAAGGATTTCTTTGGGCTATAGGAATATGGTCAGTTGGAGCCTGTCTGCATGCTTTTTGTGGAATTGCCACTTCAGGACTTATAACTGGAAACTGGTTTGTAGGTTTTGAAGGCGCTAAAGAAACAATCCATATGGTGAATAATACCGGATTGGTAATTAATGTAAGTGTTACATTATTCATATTTGCCCGTTTTGTTTTGGCAGTAGGAGAGGCGGGAAATTTTCCGGCAGCAATTAAAACTACAGCAGAATATTTTCCTAAAAAAGACAGAGCTTTTGCAACTAGTATTTTCAATGCTGGTGCAACAGTAGGAGCTTTAGCTGCGCCAATTACTATCCCTTTTATTGCAAAATCATTTGGCTGGGAAATGTCATTTATTATCATTGGAGCTTTAGGATTTGTCTGGATGGGATTCTGGATGTTTATGTACGATAAACCAGAAAGACATTCAAAAGTAACAGCAGACGAGTTAGCTTATATTCAGCAAGATGATATTGCCGATAGTAAATTAGTGGGTTACGTTCCTGAAACGACTACAAAAGTGTCTTTATTAGAGTGTTTCAAATACAAGCAAACTTGGGCATTCGCATTTGGAAAATTTATGACCGATGGTGTTTGGTGGTTCTTTTTATTCTGGACACCAGCTTATTTAAGTTCTGTTTACGGAATGGATTCTACTCAAGCCGCATTACCATTGTTTGTTTTATATATGATTACTTTATTGTCAATTATCGGCGGATGGCTTCCAACTTATTTCGTAGAGAAAAAAGGAATGAATCCATACGAAGGAAGAATGAGAGCGATGTTGATTTTTGCGTTTTTCCCATTGTTAGCACTAATTGCACAGCCTTTAGGATATATTAGTTACTGGATTCCTGTCATCATTATCGGAATCGCTGGTGCTGCACACCAATCTTGGTCGGCAAATATCTTTACTACGGTTGGAGATATGTTTCCTAAAAAAGCAATTGCCACCATTACGGGAATTGGAGGTTTAGCAGGTGGAATTGGTTCGACATTAATCAATAAAGGATCAGGAGTTTTGTTTGATCATGCTAAAGAAACAAATATGGTTTTCATGGGATTTAAAGGAATTGAAGCTGGATATTTTATTATATTTTCTATCTGTGCCGTTTGTTATTTAACTGGCTGGATTGTGATGAAAACACTAGTTCCGAAATACAGACCAATTACAAATCTCTAACCAAGATTTCTCAAAACTAACTAACCAACTTAAACCAAAACCACATTATGAACCAAGCTAATGCAGCAGTAGGAAAATACCGTTGGACTATTTGCAGTTTAGTGTTTTTTGCTACAACTGTCAATTATCTGGATAGAAATGTAATAAGTTACCTTCGGCCTTTTTTAGCAGAAGCTTTTCATTGGACACCAGAGCAGGAAGTAATTGATTATTCAAATATCGAATTGGCTTTTAAAATAGCTTATGCCTTGGGAATGCTGGTTGCCGGTGGAATTATTGATAAGTTAGGAACAAAATTAGGTTATGCAATTGCAACCGGATTATGGAGTTTAGCCGCAATTGGACATGCGCTGGCAACAGGAACAGGAGGGTTTTTAATTGCACGTGTGTTTTTAGGAGTAACAGAGGCAGGAAACTTTCCGGCAGCGATAAAAGCAACAGCTGAATGGTTTCCGCAGAAAGAGAGAGCCTTAGCAACAGGGATTTTCAATTCAGGAAGTAATATTGGAGCTATAATCGTACCTTTAACTGTTCCTTTTATTGCAGAAAAATATGGATGGCAGTGGGCTTTTATCATAACAGGAATAGTTGGTTTTATCTGGCTGATTTTATGGTTTTTGTTTTATGAAGTTCCGCAAAAGCAGAAACGTGTGTCTCAGGCAGAATTAGAATATATCACTTCTGATAAAATTGAAGAAGTAGAAGAAGAATCAAAAGAAAAAGTTTCGTGGATTAAATTATTGTCGTTTCGCCAGACTTGGGCTTTTGCAATTGGTAAATTATTGACAGATCCAGTTTGGTGGTTTTATCTCTTCTGGCTTCCAGATTTTTTGATGAAAGAGTACAAGCTTACAGCAACAGAAATTATCTGGCCTTGCGCGCTGGTATATATGATAGGAAGTGTTGGAAGTATTGGCGGAGGCTGGCTTCCGTTAAAATTAATAAACAATAATTGGCCTGCTTACAAAGCTCGTAAAACAAGTATGCTCATTTATGCATTTGCCGTTCTTCCCGTTTTGTTTTCACAATATTTAGGAACAATAAATATGTGGTTTGCCATATTGGTTATTGGTCTAGCAGTTTCAGCGCATCAGGCTTGGAGCGCCAATATTTTTACAACTGTTTCAGATATGTTTCCGAAAAAGGCAACGGCATCGGTTACGGGAATGGGAGGAATGTTTGGAGCGCTTGGCGGTATATTATTGACTTTAGTAGTACAGAAAAACATGTTTGTATACTATACTAAATTGGGTAAAATCGAAACAGGATATTTCATTATGTTCTGTATCTGCGGAGCTTCATATTTATTGGCTTGGCTGATTATGCATATTCTAGTTCCGAGAATGAAAAAAGTAGAATTGTAAAGAAAAAATGATCGGCAGTGAAATAAATTTTGGTTTGAATTATGGTTTTTCAATATAAAAAATTAATTTTGTGCAATCGATTACATTAAATAGAAATTATGACAAAATATAGTTCACGATACGCGTCAAGCCCAAAAGCTGTAAAAAAATATGATACACAACAATTAAGAGAAGAATTCTTAATTGATGACCTAATGCAGGAAGATGAAGTGGTATTGGTTTATTCTCATTACGACAGATATATTGCAGGTTCTGCAGTTCCGGTAAAAGGAGATTTGGTTTTAGAAACTATTGATCCACTTAAAGCGTCTTATTTTTTAGAAAGAAGAGAACTTGGAATTATTAATGTAGGAGGAAGCGGTTCTGTTATAGTAGAAGGAACAACTTATGAATTAGGTTTTAAAGATGCACTTTACATTGGAAGCGGTAATAAAGAAGTAATTTTTAAAAGTGATGATGCAGGTAGTCCTGCTAAATTCTATCTGAATTCAGCTCCAGCTCATACCAATTACCCAACTAAAAAAGTAAGTTTAGCGGAAGCGAATAAACTGCAGTTAGGAACAATGGAAACAGCTAACCACCGTACCGTAAACCAAATGATTATTGGAAGTGTTGTTACAACATGCCAATTGCAAATGGGAATGACAGAATTAAAACCGGGAAGTGTTTGGAATACAATGCCGGCTCACGTACACGATCGTAGAATGGAAGTTTATTTCTATTTAGATATTCCACAAGATCAGGCTGTTTGTCACTTTATGGGACAGCCTCAAGAAACAAGACATATCTGGATGAACAACCATCAGGCAGTAATTTCGCCGCCTTGGTCTATTCACTCAGGTTCAGGAACCAGCAATTATACTTTTATCTGGGGAATGGCAGGTGAAAATTTAGATTACGGAGATATGGATGTTTGTAAAATCACAGATTTAAGATAAGAATATGACAAACTTATTTGATATAAAAGGAAAAGTTGCCCTTATTACAGGAAGTACGCACGGACTGGGAATGGCAATGGCAAAAGGACTTGGAGAAGCCGGGGCTACAATTGTAGTGAACGGAAATTCATCTCAGCAAAAAATTGACGATGCCGTGGCAGAACTTCAAAAAGAAGGAATCAATGCTGTGGGTTATAAATTTAATGTAACAGATGAACAAGAAGTAAAGGCTGCTGTTGAGAAAATCCAAAGTGAAGTTGGACCAATCGATATCCTAATCAACAATGCTGGAATCATCAAAAGAATTCCGTTGTTAGATATGGAAGTTTCAGATTTTAGAGAAGTGGTTGATATTGATTTAGTAAGTCCGTTTATCGTTTCTAAGCATGTTGCAAAAGGAATGATCGAAAGAAGACAAGGAAAAATAATCAACATTTGCTCTATGATGAGCGAATTAGGACGCAGCACAGTTTCTGCTTACGCTGCTGCAAAAGGCGGTTTAAAAATGCTGACTAAAAACATGGCTACAGAATGGGCAAAATACAATGTTCAGATCAACGGAATCGGACCAGGATATTTTGCAACGGAACAAACAAAACCAATTAGAGTTGACGGACATCCGTTTAACGATTTTATTATTAGCAGAACTCCAGCGGCAAAATGGGGAGACCCAAGTGATTTAGCCGGAGCGGCAATATTTTTATCATCAAAAGCGAGTGATTTTGTAAACGGTCACATTTTGTATGTTGACGGTGGAATCCTTGCTACAATTGGAAAACCTTCAAACGAAGAATAATTCTCAAATTATATTTTAAAAGACATGAGCGCAAATACATTCATACATGACAATTTTTTATTAGAAAATAAATACGCTGAAGAGTTATATCATAATTATTCTAAAAATCAGCCAATTATTGATTATCACAATCATCTTAATCCGCAGTTTATTGCAGAAGATAAGATTTTTGATAATATAACAAATGTATGGATCAACGGCGATCATTACAAGTGGCGTGCAATGCGTACATTAGGAATTAACGAGCAGTTTGTAACAGGAAATGGTTCAGATAAAGATAAGTTCTTAAACTGGGCAAAAACAGTTCCGTACACGATGCGTAATCCTTTGTACCACTGGACACATTTAGAATTAGCTCGTTATTTTGATATTTATGATCTGCTAAATGAAAAATCGGCTGAGAAAATTTATATCGAAACTTCAGAAAAAATAAATTCTCAGGCGTACAGCACACAGAATCTTCTTAAAAAAGTAAACGCTGAATTAGTTTGTACTACAGAAGATCCAATTGATTCACTAGAATATCACCAAAAATTCGCAAACAACTCAGTTGGAATCAAAATGAGTACGGCTTTCAGACCTGATAAAGCCATCTTAATTGCTAATGATGGTTATAATGCATATCTGGACACATTAGGGGATGTGTCCGGACTTGCAATTAATACTTATGCTGATTTACAAACTGCCTTAAGAAAAAGAATTGAGTTCTTTAATGCAAACGGATGTAAATTAAGTGACCACGGTTTAAATCAAATTGATTTTGAAGAATTTACTGAAAATGAAGTAAGTGCAATTTTCAAAAAGAAAAGAGAAAACAGAATTTTATCGCCAGAAGAAGCTTTGAAATTCCAAAGTGCGATTTTAGTATTCTTATCAGAAACCTATCATGAATTTGGATGGGTACAGCAGTTTCACTTAGGTGCATTGCGTAACAATAATGCCCGTATGCACAGAATTTTAGGTCCAGACACAGGATGGGATTCTATTGGAGATTATCCGCAGGCACAAAAATTATCTGCTTTCTTAAATGCGTTAGACAGTAAAGACAAATTGACGAAAACAATTATCTATAACCTAAATCCGGCTGATAACGAAGTTATGGCAACAATGATTGGAAATTTCAATGACGGAAGTGTTCGCGGAAAAGTACAATTTGGTTCCGGATGGTGGTTCTTAGATCAAAAAGACGGAATGACAAAGCAGTTAAACGCGCTTTCCAATATGGGATTAATCAGCTGTTTTGTTGGAATGCTTACAGACTCAAGAAGTTTCTTATCGTTCCCAAGACACGAATATTTCAGACGTATTTTATGTAATCTTTTAGGAGATGAAATCAAACGCGGTGAACTTCCAAACGACATGGAATGGATCGGAAAATTAGTTGCTGATATTTCATACAACAACGCTAAGGAATATTTCAAATTTTAATTAAAAGTTAACCGCAAAGTTCACAATTCCGATAGCTATCGGGAGTGGCAAAAAAGATATAATATGAGTAGAGTAGTTGCATTTGGAGAAATCATGCTGCGTTTATCGACAGAAAGACATTTGCGTTTTTCACAATCTACAGCATTTGGTGCTACGTATGGCGGCGGTGAATTTAACGTATGCGTTTCTTTGGCAAATTACGGAGTTAATGCTGAATTTGTTACCAGACTGCCAGAAAATGAAATTGGTTTTTCTGCATTAAGAGAAATCCGAAAAATGAACGTTGAATCTAAAAACATTGTTTACGGAGGAGAACGTTTAGGAATCTATTTCTTAGAAACTGGAGCAGGAACACGCGGAAGCAATGTTGTTTACGATCGTGCACACAGTGCCATGTCAACAATTGAAAAAGGGCAGGTAGACTGGGAAAAAGTTTTAGAAGGAGCTGAATGGTTTCACTGGAGCGGTATAACACCAGCGATTTCAGAAAGTGCAGCAGAAGCTTGTTTAGAAGCAATTAAAGTCGCTCATAAATTGGGAATTAAAATTTCATGCGATTTAAATTACAGATCAAAACTTTGGCAGTATGGCAAAACTCCAAGCGAGGTAATGCCAGAAATGTTAAAATACAGTAATGTTATTTTAGGAGATATTGATACTGCGTATTTTATGTTGGGAATTCCTAAGGTAAATCCGAATTATCAGGACGAAAAAACGCTTCCAAATTTATATACAAAATTGTTCGAATTTATTCCGAACCTTGAAATCGCTGCTACGACACTTCGTTATTCTGTAAGTGCTTCTCACCAAAGAATCGGCGGAATTTTGTTTGACGGAAAAGCAATTCACAGTGCAGCTGTAAAAGAAGTTACTCCAGTAGTCGACCGTGTAGGAAGCGGCGATGCATTTATGGGCGGATTAATTTATGGTCTGCTGGAATATCAAAATAATAACCAAAGAGCATTAGATTTTGCAGTTGCAGCATGTTGTTTAAAACATACCATTGCAGGAGATTACAACTTGGTTACATTGAAAGAAGTTGAAAATATGATTGATGGTGATGGCTCTGCATTAGTATCAAGATAAAAAAATAAAAATGGCAAAATATTCAAGAATTGAAGTCGCTTCGCAAATGAAAGAAAACGGTATGGTTCCGTTGTTTTTTCATTCTGATATCGAATTGAGTAAAAAAGTTTTAAAAGCATGTTACGACGGTGGTTCTAGATTAATGGAATTTACCAGCAGAGGTGATTTTGCACACGAAGTTTTTGGCGCTTTAAACAAATATGCTTTGGCAGAACTTCCAGGAATGATCTTAGGAGTGGGCTCAATTACAGATGCCGCTTCTGCTTCATTGTACATGAGTTTAGGTGCAAATTTTATTGTAACACCAGTTTTTAGAGAAGATATTGCTATCGCTTGTAATCGTAGAAAAGTATTGTGGTCACCTGGCTGTGGTACTTTGACAGAAATTGCGAGAGCAGAAGAATTAGGCTGTGAAATTGTAAAATTATTTCCAGCAGATATTTACGGACCAGAATTTATAAAAGCCATAAAAGGACCGTGTCCGTGGACAAACATCATGCCTACAGGAGGTGTTTACCCGACTAAAGAAAGTCTGAGTTCATGGTTAAATGCAGGTGCAACCTGCGTTGGTTTAGGTTCGCAGTTAATTTCAAAAGATATATTAGAAAATAAAGACTTCGACGGATTGACTGCAAAAGTCAGTCAAGTTCTTGACATTATAAAAGAGATTAGAAAATAGATTAAGGGGTAATCATGCCGAACTCCTTATTTTATAAGTTTTTTTTAGATTTTTAGAGATTGTAATTGAACATTACGCTTGAAAAATTTTACCCGCCATTCCTCACAGCAGGTTTTATTTTGCTAATCGGGTGTAATGTTTCATTTACAATTTAAAAGGCAGAAATAAAGAAATAAGGTTTGTAAATGGTTATTTATAACGCATTAAAGAAAATTTAAAATGAAAAAATTAAATAGAATAAATACAGGATTAGAAAAGTTACAGCCAATTAAGGTAGTTCAGTTTGGAGAGGGTAACTTTTTAAGAGCCTTTGTTGATTATGCTTTTGACAAACTAAATAAAGAAGTTGATTTTAATGCCGGTATTGCAATAGTTCAGCCTTTGAAAGACGGTATGGTAAATATGATTAATGATCAGGACGGTCTTTATACCTTATTTATGAACGGAATTAAAAAAGGTGAAAAAATACAAGATATTGAGTTAATTACAAATATTGTAAAAACTATAAACCCTTATACTGAATTTGCAGATTATTTGGCTTTAGCCAAAGAAGAAGAACTTCAGTTTATTGTTTCTAATACTACAGAAGCTGGAATTGAATTTATTGAAAGTGATACTCCAGACATGCAGCCGCCAGTGTCATTTCCTGCAAAATTGACGGTTTTATTATATGAAAGATTTAAACATTTTAATGGAGATGCTTCTAAAGGAGTTACAATAATTCCTTGTGAATTAATTGATTATAACTCTGAAACACTGAAAAAATATATTTTACAATATGTTGATTTATGGAAATTAGAAGATGCATTTAAAACTTGGGTATCAGATGCTTGTACGTATCATAGTACTTTGGTTGACAGAATCGTTCCTGGATATCCAAGAGCTGAAATTGAAGAATACAATAATAAATTAGATTATGAGGACAATTTAATTGTTGCTGCTGAACCTTTTTTCCTTTGGGCTATTGAAGGTGGAGATGATTTAAAAGCAAAATTGCCATTTCATAAAACAGACTTGAATGTAAAAATCGTTGATGATATACGTCCTTTTAAAATGATTAAAGTTCGTATTTTAAACGGTGCGCACACGGCAATGGTTCCTTTTTCACTTTTACATGGTAATAAACTAGTAATGGAAACTGTTAATGGAGACTTTACTGGAAAATTTGTAAACAGCGTTATTAGTGAAATTAGTGAAACTCTTGATATGGACAAAAATGAAATTACAGCCTATTCTGAGGAAGTAATGGACCGATTTAAAAATCCATTTATCAAACATGCACTTGCTGATATTGCGTTAAATTCTGTATCGAAATTCAAAGTAAGAGTTTTGCCTAGTTTATTAGGATATTATAAGGCTAACAAAAAACTGCCTGTTAATTTGACTTTTTCATTAGCAAGTTTAATTCGTTTCTACAAAGGAACATGGAATGGTCAAAGTTTACCGGTTAAAGATGGTGAAGATATTACAACTTTCTTTAACGGACTTTGGAAATCTGATGATTATGAGAAAATCGCTCGTTTAACATTACAAAATAAAAATTTCTGGGATGAAGATTTAACAGAAATCCCTGGATTAACAAAAGCAATTACAATTGCATTAGAGGAAATAGATGCAAATGGTATTGAAGCTGGCTTCGCTAAGTTTCAAGAAAGAATCAAATAAAAAAACACACAAAAAGAACAAAGAACAAAGGTTAATTATGGCAACGCAGAAAAAATTAATAAAAGTTAATCCTACTGATAACGTAGCGGTAGCTTTGGTAAATCTTACAGCAGGCGAAGTAATTGATTTTGAAGGAGAATCAATTACTGTTGAGTCTGATGTAAAAATGAAAAATAAGATTGCAATGGTTCCTTTTAATGTAGGAGACAGAATCATTATGTACGGTGTTTTGGTGGGAAAAGCTAGTGCAAGAATCGAAAAAGGAGGATTGCTTTCTACTTTAAACGTAAAACACGAAAGTGATAAAGTTACTGGTAAAACAGAAACTATTGGCTGGAATGCACCAAATGTTGATAAATGGAAAGATAGAACGTGGCAGGGCTATCATAGAGAAGATGGACAGGTTGGAACAGAAAATGTATGGTTATTTTTTCCATTAGTTTTTTGTGAAAACAGAAACATCGAAATCTTAAAAGATATCTTTGAGAAAGAGTTGATGAAGCCTAAAGAAAACGATTATCAATTGTTGTTGCGTTCTTTAGTAAAATCAGAAACTGGAGGAGCAGGAAATCAAGAAGCGTCAAACGATGCTAACTTATTCAATAATATTGAAGTTAAATTCATTACACATCAAGGTGGATGCGGTGGAATTCGTCAGGATTCTCACAGTTTAGCGAAGCTTTTGGCTGGTTATGTAAATAATCCAAACGTGGCTGGAGCAACTGTTTTGAGTTTAGGATGCCAGAATCTTCAAATTTCAATTTTCAAGGAAGCTTTAGATGCTATAAATCCAAACAGTAAAAAACCTGTTTTAATTTACGATCAGCAGTCTATTGGAACAATTGAAACCATGTTGAGCAGTGTTGTAAAAGATACTTTTGAAGCGATAAAAAAAGCAAATGAAATAAAAAGACAACCAGCTCCATTATCTAAACTAAGAATTGGTTTAGAGTGCGGTGGATCTGACGGATTTTCTGGAATTTCTGCAAACCCAACGTTGGGAGTGTTGTCCGATCATTTAGTTGCTTTGGGAGGAACTACAATTCTTTCTGAATTTCCAGAATTATGCGGCGTAGAACAGGAATTAGTTAATCGTTGTGTAGATGATAAAGATGGAAAACGTTTCTTAGACTTAATGCAGTGGTACGAAAAAACAGTTGTAGATGCAGGTTCAGGATTTGACATGAATCCATCACCCGGAAACATCAAAGACGGTTTAATTACAGATGCAATGAAATCGGCTGGTGCGGCTAAAAAAGGAGGGACTTCACCAATTGTAGGGGTTTACGATTATGGAGAATATATTAATGAAGCAGGATTTACATTGTTATGTACTCCTGGAAACGATGTGGAATGTACAACTGCAATGGTAGGTTCTGGAGCTAATATGGTATTGTTTACAACAGGTTTAGGAACTCCGACAGGAAACCCAATTGCACCAGTTGTAAAAATTTCATCAAACACGCAGTTAGCGAATAAAATGTCTGATATTATCGATATTGATACTGGTGGAATTATCACTGGAGAAAAATCAATTGACGAAATGGCTGACGAAATGTTAGAATTTATTATTGATGTTGCCAGCGGTAACATTAAAACTAAAGCTGCAATATTAAATCAGAACGATTTTATTCCTTGGAAAAGAGGGGTTTCGCTTTAAGTTTTTAGGTACTAAGGTACTAAGGAGCAAAGTGACAAAGGTTTATATAGAAGACGCACAATATAGTGCGTCTTTTTTTTGTTAGGTTTATCCGTAGAGAAAGCTCCAGTGGAGCAAAATTTTTATAGCATTACAATATGACAAACAAAAGAAGCTCCAGAGGAGCGACATATTTTTCTACGGCCTAGATTTATGTCGCTCCTCTGGAGCTGCTGTGAATGTTTATTCTTTCCTAGAAATATTTTGCTTCTCCGAAAGCTTGCATAAAAAAAGCCCATTCTAAAATGAGCTTATATAACTTATATAGGGAAAAAAATTAAAAATTAGTTTTGGTAGAAGATTTACGAATATGTAATTCTGGTGCAAGAACCACCTTTTTTTCGATTTTAATAGTATCTGTTTTATCGACTTGTTCTAAGAAAACGCGGGCAGACATTCTTCCCATTTCCAATGGTGACTGATCTACAGATGTGATAGATAATTCCATGAATTTTGTAAAAGGCTCATTACTAAAACCAGCCACACAAAAATCGTTTGGGATATTGATATTGCGCTCTTTTAATTCTTGAATAGCTCCTAATGCAGCAAAATCACTCGAAGAAAATATAGCATCGGGAGGAGTTTCTAATTGCAAAAGTTTATCCACAGCTTCTTTTCCAGCATCGACAGCACTTTTGGTGTAAATAACATATTTTTCATTAAACTCTATTCCGTTATCAAGTAAGGCTTGTTTGTATCCTAAAAAACGGTTTTTAAAGATGTCCAGCGATTGATCTCCAGAAAAGTGAGCAATATTTCTACAGCCTTCATCAATCAAATGTTTAGTGGCTAAATAACCTCCTTTAAAGTCGTTAATAGTGACAGAGCTTACACCATCAATATGTTTGCTCCTGTCAAAAAATATCAGCGGTACATTTTTTTCTAATACATTTCTAAAAGCGCTGTCATTTTCATCAGAAACGCCAGTTACAGACATCATAATTCCGTCAACCTGCGCATCTACAAGCGTATGAAGGTTTTCATTCTCTCTCTTAATGCTTTCATGTGTTTGACAGATAATAACTTGATAGCCATGAGGATAAAGTTCTTCTTCAATTCCCCTGATAACAGAGGCAAAGAAATTGCTGTCAATACGCGGTACAATAACTCCGATATTATTACTTCGACCACTTTTTAAAGCCAGCGCCAATTTGTTCTGCTTATAGTTCATCGCCGCTGCGGTTTTAATCACCAGTTCACGTGTAGCCTCCTTAATTTTAGGATTGTTATTTAGTGCTCTAGAAACTGTTGCAGCAGTGATATTTAGTTTTTCAGCAATATCGTAAATAGTTACTTTTTCACTCATTAAAAAAAGTTTTATCGGATTATTTTAGACAAAAATACATTTTTTTTTATTACGCAATATAAAATGTTATCGATTACCATAATTAATAACTAAAACGTTTTATATTTTACAATGATAATAAATTATGTGTTTTTTTAAATTAAATGTAATTATATTTTATAATAAAAATTAAATATATAATTTTTTTCTAAATTAATTTGGTGTCTTAGAACAATTTTTCTACTTTCGTGTAATCGATTACACAATTGCTTGCGTTTTCGACTTTAAACAAGAAAATACGACTAAATGATTCCTCCTAAAAACCTCACATTTAATTGGATTGTATTTTTAACTGCTTTTACTGTAGTGGCGGTATCATGCGCAAAGAGAACCTCTTCTGTTTCTTCTAATGCATCGAATCCGTGGAAAAAAGTGGATTTGGTTTTAAAAAGTATTCCACAAACACATTTTTTGGATAAAGTATACAATATAAATGATTTTGGTGCTGTTGCAGATGGAAAAACGCTTAATACGGAAGCTTTTCAAAAAGCAATAAAAGAATGTGCGGCAAACGGAGGCGGGCAGGTTTTGGTTCCACATGGAAAATATCTAACTGGAGCTATACACTTAGAAAGTAATGTGAACCTGCATTTAGAAGATCACGCTGAGATTCTTTTTAGTTTAAATCCTAAAGATTATCCAATCGTTCATACCTCTTGGGAGGGAACAGAAGTAATGAATTACTCTCCTCTTATTTATGCAAAGAACAAAACCAATATTGCTGTAACTGGAAAAGGTACTTTAAACGGTCAGGCTGACAGCACCAATTGGTGGATTTGGTCTGGCGGAAAAAATTACGGCTGGAAAAAAGGGATTCCGTCTCAAAATGATCCGACAAACCGTGAAGTATTGGTCGATATGGCTGAAAAGGGAGTTCCTGTTGCCGAACGCATTTTTGGTGAAGGAAGATATCTTCGTCCAAATTTCATTGAGTTTTTTGAATGCAATACCGCATTAATCAAAGATGTTACAATCATAAATTCTCCTTTTTGGATTTTGCATCCAATTAAGACAAATAACATGATTATTGATGGCGTAACGGTTAACAGCCATGGACCTAATAATGACGGCTGTGATCCTGAGTATTCTCAAAATATTGTAATTAAAAACTGCACTTTTAATACTGGCGACGATTGTATTGCAATAAAATCCGGCCGCGATGCGGATGGAAGAAGAGTGGCAATTCCGAGTAAAAATATAATTGTGCAAAACTGTAAAATGATCGACGGCCATGGCGGTGTTGTTATTGGGAGTGAAATTTCTGCAGGTGTAAATAATGTATTTGTTGAAAATTGTGTAATGGACAGTCCCAATCTGGATCGCGCCATTCGTATCAAAACCAACTCTAAAAGGGGTGGCATTATCGAAGATATTTTTGTTAGAAATCTTGAAGTCGGCACTGTTAAAGAATGTGTTTTAAAATTAAACATGTTTTATAATGTATACGGATCACAAACTGGGAATTTTATTCCAACCATTAGAAATGTAAGTTTAGAAAACGTAAATGTGAAAAACGGTGGCAAATACAGCGTTTGGGCAGAAGGATATGCAGCATCTCCAGTGGAAAATATTACCCTTAAAAACGTGAAAATTCAGAAAGTAGATTCTGTTTATTTATTAAAAAACGTAAAAAACATAAATTTTATAAATACCTACATCAATGAGAAAAAAGTAGAATCAATTAAACACTAAACACTATCAATTAACCAAACTTTAAACCAGACTATGAATTTTAAAAAACTATCAAAGAAAAAAGAAAAATACAGCTTTGTATTTTTATTTTTCCTGAATTTACTGCTGTGTAATACAACAAATGCACAGTCAGTACTAATTGAAGGAAAAATTACCGATGCCGCGGGACTATCACTTCCTGGAGTAAATATTCAGGAAAAAGGAACTAAAAACGGAACTTCAACAGATTTTGAAGGAAGTTTTAAAATGAATGTAACTAATCCAAAAGCCACTTTGGTTATTAGTTATTTAGGCTTTCAAACGCAAGAAGTTAGTATTGCCGGAAAATCTAAAATTAACGTAAGTCTTGCAGAACAATCCAACTCTCTAAATGAAGTTGTTGTGGTTGGTTATGGCTCTGTTAAAAAAACTGATTTAACAGGATCTATTAGTACAATCAGTGCTGCAACTATTACGGAAAGAAATACTACAAGCCCATTAGAGGCAATTCAAGGAAGTACACCAGGGGTTCAGATTTCATCTGCTTCAGGACGTGCAGGAGACGGATACAAAGTGGTAATCAGAGGAAATAATTCATTAGTTGGATCATCACCATTATATATCGTAGATGGTGTTCCAGTTGATAATATTGACTTTTTGAATCCGCAGGATATTTCTAGAATGGATGTTTTAAAAGATGCCTCTTCGGCTGCAATTTATGGTTCGCGAGGAGCTAGCGGTGTTATTATCGTAACAACAAAAAGCGGTGCAAATGTAAAATCTGGAATCAACGTAACTTTTGATACTTCTTATGGTAATAAAACTGCCGTGAGAATGCCAAAAATGATGAACGGAGCAGAATGGTGGAAATTTCATCAGGTTGCCTATATGAGTGCAACACCTCAAACACAAACGCCTGCGCAATTAGCAGCTTTAGCAGGAAATCAAAGTCCATTATTAGTTTCCCGCGCTAACAACGGTTACAATTTTGACTGGACAGATGCTGTTCTTAAACCAGGTATGACTCAAAACAATTATTTAAATGTTACAGGACGTTCAGATTCTGGTTTGAGCTATAATTTAGGATTTGGTGTTCAAAGCGATGAAGGGCTTATCGAAAATGATTCGACTGATAAATATTCTTTTAAACTAGGATTGAACCATAAAATCAATGATAAATTTACTACTGGGGCCAACATTACTGTTGCACGCCTTGATACACAATTAGGAAGTGATTTAGCAATGCAAGACGCTTTCAGATTAAGTCCGCTGATGTCGCCTTGGGCTGTAGATGCACAAGGAAATGAGAAAGTAGGAACACTGTTTTTCCTTCCAGGAAAATTAACTTATCCAGATGGTTCATGGGCAATAAACAAAACCAGTACTGTAAACCCATTAATGGAAATTGCCAATTCATCTCAAACAGAAAAAACATGGCAGACAGTTGGAAATGTTTTCTTCCAATACCAGCCTTTAAAATGGCTTTCGTTTAAAACAACATTTGCAGGAGGTATCGAAAACACTGTTACCAGTACAGCTTATAAAGCGCAGACCAATGCAGGTGTAACCTTAAACGGAAAAAATTCTGCATCAATTAAAAACTTCAACAACTTTAACTACACTTGGGATAACCAGATCGATTTAAAACACACATTTAAAGAAGTACACGATTTTAGTGTTTTATTATTACAGAGTTTGTATTCAAATGTTGATGAAACGTCTTATTTATATTCTAACAATCAGCCTTTTGATGTTGGATCAAATAATATGGGATCTGGAGTTCAGACGAGTTATAACATAAGTTCTGGATATCAAAAGAACACTTTAAGTTCTTATGCAGTTCGTTTAAATTATACATTTAAAGACAAATATCTTTTAACAGCTTCTACAAGATGGGATGGTTCTTCTGTTTTATCTGAAGGTAATAAATGGCAGAGTTTCCCTTCTGTAGCTTTAGGATGGAAAATTAGCAAAGAATCTTTCTTAGTAAATAGCTCAGTTATTTCAGATTTAAAACTTCGCGCAAGTTTAGGTTATACAGGTAACGACAACGTTGCACCTTATACTTCTCAGGCTTTATTGAATCAGCAGACTTTTTATGCAAATGGAGCTAATGTAGTATCAGGCTGGCAGTCTGAAAATTTAGCGAATCAAAACTTAACTTGGGAAAAAACACGAGAGTTAAACTTTGGTCTTGATTACGGATTCTTAAATAACAGAATCACAGGTTCTGTAGATGTTTATGACAGATTATCAGATAAATTAATTTATAAGCAAGAACTGCCTCTTGAAACAGGTTATAAAAATACATTTTCTAACGTTGGATCTGTTAGTAATAAAGGGGTAGAAGTTCTTTTAACTACAAAAAATATCAAAAGCAAAAATGTAAATTGGGAAACTACTTTCACGTTTACTAAAAACGTAAATAAATTAGAGTCAATTTACAATCAGGATCAAGTAAGTGATATTGGAAACAAATTAATTTTAGGATCTGAATTAAATCCAAACTACAATTACGTTTATGACGGAGTTTGGCAGGAAAGCGAAGCTGCACAAGCTGCGTCATACGGAATGGCTCCAGGACAAGCAAGACCAAAGGATTTGAACAATGACGGTAAATTCAATCAAGATGATAGAACTGTAATCGGAAATGCTAATCCAGACTGGCAGGGAAGTTTATATTCTAAATTGACCGTTGGTAATTTTGATTTCAATTTCTCAGTTTTAACGAGCCAAGGACAAACAGTTTTAAGTACTTTCCATCAAAACTTTGCTGATGTGAGCGACCGTGGACGTCAGAAATTAGCAATGGATTACTTTATTCCGACAAACGGGACAGGAATTGAGGCTAATGCAAATAATACAAACCCAAGACCAGGGCCGGTAGCTACTGGAGCTGGAGCTTATTGGACTTCTTTATTTGGGTACTACAGAGACGTTTCTTACGTAAAAATTAAAAATATATCTTTAGGATACACATTAGATTCTGAATTATTGAAAAGGCTTAAAATAAGTAATTTAAGAATTTACGTGAATGTTTTAGACCCATTTGTATTTACAGATTTTGATGGATATGATCCTGAATGGGCTGGTGCTGCCTTTGGAGTAAACCGTCCAGCATCAGTGACTACACAATTAGGATTAAGTGTTAAATTTTAATAAGGATATCAAATGAAAAAATTCATCATAATATTAGGAATCATTGCAGGAATCTTAAGTTCTTGCAGTAATTATATCGAAGAAGAAAGTTTGTCAAATGTTCCAGCTGATGGAACTTATAAAACAGCGGCAGGTTTTCAGTTACTAATAAACACAAACTATGCTTGGCTTAAAAGTATTTACGGAGGAAATCCATGGCTTTTTGAAGCAGGAACTGATATGTATGCAGAAGGAAGAACTCCAGAACCAGCAGGTTTGAGCCAGTATACGCTTTTAATTCCGTCCTCAGACAATGTTGCCGATTTGTACAGACCTTGTTATCAGTTAATTCAATCAGTGAATAAAGCAATTTATTATTCAACTGTGACCGAGCAAACTTCTAATTTAAATACGCTTTTAGGTGAAGCTAGATTTTTAAGAGCTCAGGCTTATTTTCTATTAGTTCAAACTTATGGTGGTGTGCCAATTGTAAGCGAGAATATTACAAGCCCAGTTTTATCTTTTACAAGAAACAGTGCAGAAGAAGTATACGAACAAATTATTTCAGATTTAGATTTTGCTTTAGCTAATGTTGGAACTGCTGCTTACAGCACATCTGGAAAAGTCAACAAAAGAGCTGTAAACGATTTATTAGCAAAAGTATATTTAACAAGAGGATATGAAACTTTTGGTAAAGCGGATGATTTTTCAAAAGCTGCCGCTTATGCCGATGCTGCAATCGCAGGACAGACTTTAGCTATCGCTTTCGATCAGCTATTTAAACCAGGAAATGATTTAAATGCAGAAACGATTTTTTCTGTACAGTACGACAAAGCTTCAACTAGTACAGATCCGACGAAATTGGGTAACAACCAGTTTTACTATTTCAGTTCTTATTTAGGAGGGGCAGAAACTGGAGCGCCACTAAGAAGTTACAATTTATGTCCTACAGATTATGCACTAGGTTTATACGAAAAAGGTGATGCAAGATGGAATGCTACTTTTATGACAGAAATTTTAGAAGGGCCTGAAACAACAAACGGCGTTACAAAAACTATTTTATATTATCCGTATTACAGAAGTTCAAACCCAGCTTCATTAAAAGTGAGACATTTTTACGAGCCAAAATGGTTTACTCCAGCAGATAAAACAGCTTGGATGGCAGCAAATGCTTCTAGGTTAGCTTCAACATTTGTGTACCATCCTTGGGGAGAATACTCTGCAGCACATACGTTAATTAAAAACTTAGACTGCTACACTATTCCAGTTAAGAAATTTGATGATCCCGACCCAACTACTCCTTCTAGCACAGGACCTGTAAGTACAAGAGATATCATTGTAGCAAGATTGGGAGAAACTTATCTTGTAGCTGCTGAAGCCTATTTAAAAGCTGGAAATCCGGGAACTGGATTAGATCGTTTAAACGAAGTGCGCAGAAGAGCAGGAGTAGCCAATGCAACTTTAGCTCAATTTAATATCGACTATATCTTAGACGAAAGAGGAAGAGAGTTATTAGGAGAATACAAACGCTGGTTCGATTTAAAGCGTACTGGAACTTTGGTAGCGAGAGCTTCAGCTCATAATTATAAAATAAAAGAAGCAAATTTTGTTGGTGTTGACGGCAAACTTAAAATTTTAAGACCAATACCACAATCTGCTTTAGATTTAAACCAAAATAAAGATTTTCCTCAAAATCCTGGTTATTAGTAATTTTTTTAGTTTTTTGAGAATATTGTTTTTTTGAAGTAGTTAAGAAAGAGTTTGACTATTTGTCAAGCTCTTTCCTTAACTTAAATTAAGAATTGAAATGCAGAAAGTGAGATTAATTTTAATAGTATTTTTTTATGTAATTGCAGTTCAAAGCCAGCAGTACAAGATTGATACGTCTTATACAATTAAAAGCACTTTTACTAAATTGATTAAGAAATATCCTTTTATCACAATTCCAGAAATTAAGCCCAATCCAGACGTTACAGAAATGTTTGATTTGGTTTATAATAAGGAACAAGATAGGACATTGCATTTTGATGCATTTGTAAATACCAAAAATAAAAAGAATCCAGTCGTAATAATGATTCATGGCGGAGGATGGAGATCTGGAAATAAAAACCAAATGCAGTTTTTAGGAAAAGAGATCGCATCAAAAGGGTATTCTTGTTTTGCCATAGAATATAGGTTGTCGCTGGAAGCCAAATATCCAAGGGGTGTAATTGATGTAAAAAATGCAATCAGATTTATAAAAGACAATGCAGGGAAATTTAATGTAGATCCTAATAAAATTGCGGTTTTAGGCTGTTCGTCAGGAGGTCAAATGGCAGCTTTAATAGGAACAACAAATGAAAATCCGATTTTTGAAGATAAAACTTTTAAAAGTAAACATTCATCAAAAGTTAATGCGATTGTCGATGTAGATGGAGTATTAGCATTCAAACATCCAGAATCATCAGAAGGAGATATGGCTGCCTTTTGGCTTGGCGGAAAATCAGATGAAACTCCAGAAAACTGGAAAAATGCCTCTGCATTAACTCATACCGATAAAAATACACCGCCGATATTATACATCTGCAGCAGCATTCCGAGATTCCATGCAGGACGCAATGATATGATTAAAATTTTGAATGAGAATAAAATCTATAATGAAGTGCAGACAATTCCAGATTCGCCGCATTCGTTTTGGTTTTACGAACCTTGGTTTGGACAAACAGTTTCGTACACCGTACGATTTTTAGATAAAATTTTTAAGTAATTTAGAATAAAAATGAAAACCAATACAAACTATGCATAAATCTCTTTCTAAAAAGATTACTATAAAAACCGTAATTATTTTACTGCTTATTTTCGGTTGGAAAAGTATGGCTCAGGATCAAAACGATTCAGAAAAAGCTGTTGTTCCTTACGATTTAAAATGGTCCGAAAGAACTGCAATTACCATTTTAAACAAATATCCACAGGCGTGGCAGCTCGACGGAAACGAAAAACCAAAATGGGATTATAAAATGGGATTTGTATTGTCTGGTTTTGAGAAATTATATCAAAAAACAAACAACAAAAAGTATCTGAATTATATCAAAGAGTATGTTGATGGAATGATTGACAGCACTGGAAATATTAAAAAATACGATATCAAAGAATACAATATTGATTATTTAAATCCGGGAAAACTGCTTTTCAATTTATATGACATTACAAAAGATTCCCGCTATTTACAAATTATTGGAAAGCTGCGAAATCAGCTGGAAACACAGCCAAGAACAGCGAGCGGAGGATTTTGGCACAAGCAGATTTATCCAAACCAAATGTGGATTGATGGTTTGTATATGGCAGAACCTTTTTATACGCAGTTTACGGTTAAATATGAAAAGGGAAAAAGTTTAGACGACATCGCTAAACAATTTGAATTGGTTCATAATCATATTGTAGATAAAAAAACAGGTTTAGTTTATCATGCTTGGGATGAAAGTAAAGAAATTGCTTGGGCAGATAAACAAACAGGAGCTTCGCCAACGATTTGGGGACGTGGAATAGGATGGTACATGGTTGCACTGGTTGAAACCTTAGATTATTTTCCGAAATCACATCCAAAGTATAAAGTTTTGGTAGAATATTTGAATCAGATTTCAAAGAATGTAAATCAGTACAAAAGTGAATCTGGATTATGGTATCAAGTAGCAGATAAACCAGAACTGTTTGGAAATTATGTTGAACCATCAGCTTCAGGAATGATTATTTATGCTTTTGCTAAGGGCGCTAATAAAGGCTATTTACCCAGCAGTTATAAATCGACAGCTAAAAAATCATTTGACAGTTTTGTAAAAGAATTTGTAAAAGTCGATAAAAAAGGAGAAATAAATATTCTGAATGTTTCTTCGAATGTAGGTTTAGGAGGAAAACCTTTTCGAGACGGAACCAACCAATATTACCTCACGGCAAAACCAAAAGAAAATGGCGCAATAGGCATAGGAGCATTTTTATTGGCCGCAATAGAATTAGAAAAATAAAAGAATTTAAATATATTTTGAAATGAAAAATACTAGAAAACAAAGTTATTTGATGTCGGTTTTAATGATCTGCGTTATGACATTTACAAGTTGTAAAGTAACTTCTCAAGAACCAGCAAAAAAAGATATTGTAATAGGAAAGAATGCGAAGTGGTCAGATAAAATGGCATTAACTTTAATGAAACGCCATCCAGAAGCATATATGCTGGACGATGCTAAAAAACCAAAATGGGATTATGTACATGCTTTAGTTTTACATTCTATCGAAGAATTATACAAAAAAAATCCAGATACTAGATACAAAGCTTACGTAAGAGGTTACGTAGATGAGTTGGTTCAAGCTGATGGAACTATTAATACATACGAATTTGATAAATACAATATTGACTTAGTGTTGCCAGGACGTCTTCTTTTTGATGTTTATGAGTCTTCAAAAGAAGATAAATACTTAAAAGCAATGCAGTTAATTCGTAAACAGCTTACAGAACAGCCAAGAACACAAAGTGGAGGATTTTGGCACAAGCAAATCTATCCAAATCAAATGTGGTTAGACGGTTTGTATATGGGAGAGCCATTCTACGCAGAATATACTGCTAAATTTGAAAACGGAAAAAGCTTTGATGATATAGCCAAACAATTTGAATTAATTCAGCTTCACGCGACAGATCCAAAAACAGGATTGTTATACCACGGATGGGATGAAAGCAAGCAAATGCCTTGGGCAGATAAACAAACAGGAAATTCTCCAAATTTTTGGTCTAGATCATTAGGATGGTACGTAATGGCTTTGGTTGATGTTTTAGATTATATGCCAAAAGATCATCCAAAACAAAAAGAATTGGTGAAATATCTAAACAATGTTTCGGAAGCATTACTTAAATTTCAGGATAAATCTGGTTTGTGGTATCAAGTTACAGACAAAGTTGATGGAAAAGGAAATTATTTAGAGGCCTCTGGTTCGGCTATGTTTTCATACGCTTTTGCGAAAGGAGCAAACAAAGGATATTTACCAGCTAAATTTAAAAAATCAGCCAATAAAGCTTTTGACGGATTAACTAAAGTTTTAATCAAAAAAGTAGATGAAGATGGCGGAATCACTTTAACAAACTGCTGCCAAGTTGCAGGTTTGGGAGGAACTCCATATCGTGATGGATCTTACGAATATTATGTAAACGAAAGAAAAAAAGACAACGATCCTAAAGCTACAGGACCTTTTATTTTAGCAGCTTTGGAGTTGAATCGATAATTGTTAATGGTTAATTGTTAATTGTTAATGGTTGATTGTTAATGGTTGATTGTTAATGGTTGATTGTTAATGGTTGATTGTTAATGGTTGATTGTTGATTTTTAATTATTAATTGTTAATGATTGATGGTTGAATTTAATTGAATACTTGGAGTAGAAATTTTTGTTTTCTGGAGCGAATTCGAAAGGTCGCATGAAGCTCTGCTAAGAATAATAAATAGAATCCTGACAGGTTTTTAAAACCTGTTAGGATTTCTTTGAAAGACAATACTTTTAAAAATGAAAAATATAAAAATCATCACTTTTCTTCTTATAGTTTTTTCTTTACAGAAGAATAGTGCGCAAGTCTGGGTGCCTGATAATGGAGATGGAACTTATACAAATCCAATCATTCATGCCGATTATTCAGATCCAGATGTTGTTCGCGCAGGCGATGATTATTATATGACAGCTTCATCGTTTAACTGTAATCCGGGATTACCAATTTTACATTCTAAAGATTTGGTGAACTGGAAAATTGTTGGATATGCACTTACCAAACAGCCGCCCTTTGAAACATACAATAAAGTACAGCACGGAAATGGGGTTTGGGCGCCCAGCATTACTTATCACAATAATGAATTTTATATTTATTATCCAGATCCAGATTTTGGAATTTATATGATTAAAGCCAAAAAAGCAGAGGGACCTTGGTCTGAACCGCTTTTAGTAAAAGCCGGTACAGGATTAATAGATCCGAGTCCGCTTTGGGATAATGATGGTAAAGCTTATTTAGTTCATGCTTTTGCGGGAAGCCGTGCGCAGATTAAGAGTTTACTGGTAATCTGCACCATGAATTGGGAAGGTACAATTGTGAATAATGACGAAGTAATGGTAATTGATGGGCATGCTGGTGAAGAAACAATAGAAGGACCAAAATTTTACAAACGAAATAATTACTATTACATTTTTGCACCAGCTGGCGGTGTTCCTACAGGCTGGCAGACTGTTTTAAGATCTAAAAATGTTTTTGGACCTTATGAAAAGAAAAAGGTTCTGGAACAAGGATCGACAACTATAAACGGTCCGCATCAAGGCGCTTGGGTAACAACTCCAACAGGCGAAGATTGGTTTTTTCATTTTCAGGATAAGGGTGCTTACGGACGAATTGTTCATTTACAGCCAATGAAATGGATAAACGACTGGCCAGTTATGGGAGAAGATTTTGATAAAAACGGAATTGGAGAACCAGTTACCACTTATAAAAAGCCAAATGTAGGAAAGAAATATTCAATCGAAATTCCAGCAACTTCAGATGAGTTTAACGAGCCAAAATTAGGATTGCAATGGCAGTGGCAGGCCAATAAACAAATCAATTGGGGATTTCCAACAAGTTTGGGATACTTTAATTTGTTTTGCAATACCACGACGACAAACATTTTTAATGCTCCAAATTTATTACTGCAAAAATTTCCGGCAGAAGAATTTACAGCAACTACTAAACTAACTTTTAATGCTAGGTTAAATGGCGAATCTACAGGATTAATCATTATGGGATTGGATTACAGTTATCTCTGTTTTAAAAACGATAACGGAAAATTATACCTGAATCAGAAAACTGGAACTTTTGCTGATTCAGTCTCACAAACCGAAACAAAACCCATATCAATAGAAAGCAATACCATTTACCTTAAAGTAAAAATTAAAAAGGGCGGAATCTGCAGTTTCTTCTATAGTTTAGATGATAAAAATTATCAAGTTATAGGAAATGAATTTACAGCAAGAGAAGGAAAATGGATTGGCGCTAAAGTTGGTCTTTTTGCTTTAGGTGAAGAGGTGAAAAATGATTCTGGAAATGTTGAAGTAGATTGGTTTAGAGTAACGAAATAACAAGAAATGATGCAGTTAAAAAAACAAATACTATTTTTTTTATGTCTTTGCAGTGTTGCTGTAAATTCTCAGAATACTTATAAAAACTGGTCTGAAATTATTCGTAAGAGTGATGCAGCTTGGTTTGCTTCGGCGGATGCCAAAAGAATAGCAGAAAACGTTCTACTGTACCAAAGAGATATTGGTGGCTGGCTAAAAAACATACAAATGCAGCAAGAGCTGACTGAAAAGCAAAAGAAGGACCTAATAGCGCTTAAAAAAACAGCCGTAGAAACCACTACAGACAATGGAGCAACTTGCCAGGAAATGCTTTTTATGTCAAAAATGTATGCTCAGGTAAAAGACGAACGTTATAAGGAGTCTTTCTTAAAAGGATTAAATTATTTGCTAGAAGGCCAATATGAAAATGGAGGCTGGCCTCAATTTTATCCCTTAAAAAAAGGATATTATACGCATATTACCTACAATGATGATTCGATGGTTAATATTCTAAATGTAATAAAATCGGTGGCTGATGAAACCAATTATTACAGTATTAAACCTTCAAAAGAAGTTGTTGAAAAATGCAAAAAAGCATTTGATAAAGGAATCGACTGTATCTTAAAAACACAATACAAACAAAATGGAGTTTTAACAGCATGGTGCGCTCAGCATGACGAAATTACTTTGGCCCCAGCAAATGCAAGAGCTTTTGAATTGGCTTCTTTAAGCGGTTATGAATCGGCAAAAATTGTATTGCTTTTAATGTCTTTAGAAAAGCCGTCAGCAGAAGTTGTGACTGCAGTAAAAAGTGCTGTCGCTTGGTTCGAAAAAACTAAAATTACCAATTTAGAAGAAAAAAGAGTCTTAAACGATGCAGGAAAAATTGTAGACAAAAAAATGATTCCTGCAACAAATGCATCACCAATTTGGGCAAGATTTATGGATTTGGAAACCAACGAACCTTTCTTTTGCGATCGTGACGGAATAAAAAAGAAGTCGATTGATCAAATTGGAGCAGAAAGACGAAACGGTTATTCATGGTATTCTGATGCGCCAAAAGAAGTTTTAAAAAGATTTCCAGATTGGGCAGTAAAAAACGGGACAAAAGTTTCGGCTTCAGAAAAGAAAAATGTCACCCTAATTACAGTGGCACAAGATGGTTCTGGAGATTTTACAAAAATTCAGGATGCAGTATATGCGTGTCCAGCGTTCCCTTATGAAAAAGTTACTATTTATGTAAAAAATGGAACTTACAACGAAAAAGTCCGTATACCAGAATGGAACACGAATGTAATTTTAAAAGGCGAAAGCAAAGAAAATACAATTATTACTTTTGATGATAACTTTTCTAAAATTAGTTTAGGTCGAAACAGCACCTTTTATACGTATACAGTTTTAGTTGAAGGAGACGATTTTTCGGCATCCAATTTAACGATTAAAAATACTTCAGGAGAACACGGACAAGCTATTGCATTATCTGTTGTGGCAAATCGAGCGAAAATTTCCAATTGTAACCTTTTAGGAAATCAAGACACTTTGTATTTATCAGGAAAAGAAGCAAAGCAGTATTTTAAAGATTGTTATATAGAAGGAACAACCGATTTTATTTTTGGAAGCGCGACAGCTTTATTTGAAAATTGTATTATACATAGTATTAAAAGTTCGTACATAACTGCAGCTTCAACTCCAGAAGGAACTGCTTTTGGTTTCGTTTTCAAAAATTGCAAACTAACGGCAAATCCTGAGGCGAAAGATGTTTACCTGGGAAGACCATGGCGTATTTATGCCAAAACGGTTTTTATTAATTGTGAAATGGGTAAACAAATTAAAGCAGAAGGCTGGGAAAATTGGGCAAAACCAGAAGCAGAAAAAAAGGCCTTTTATGCAGAATACAATTGTAAAGGTGAAGGTTTTCAACCGTCGCAAAGAGTGAAATGGTCGCATCAACTTTCTAAAAAAGAAGCAGATCAGTATTCAATAGAAAATATTCTAAAAG
Source organism: Flavobacterium sp. S87F.05.LMB.W.Kidney.N (assembly GCF_004366435.1). NCBI lineage: Bacteria > Pseudomonadati > Bacteroidota > Flavobacteriia > Flavobacteriales > Flavobacteriaceae > Flavobacterium > Flavobacterium sp. S87F.05.LMB.W.Kidney.N. Next base: position 141,682 of record NZ_SODX01000005.1, read on the forward strand.
ACAAGATCTTGAATTGGTATTTGAGGTAGAGTTTTCAGTCTCGGTCTCAGTTTGAAAACTGTGACTGAAAACGGCGACTGCGACTGAAAACTGAAAACTGAAAAACAGCTATTAAAACTATAAAAAAATGAATTCTAAATACTTATTTCTCCTATTTTTTACCTGGGTTTCTTTTTCCCAAAACAGTGATTTCCCTTCAGAAAGAGTAGATTCTATAGTGAAAAGAATTCAGCTGCCCGTTATTCCTGCTTATCAGATAAATGTGTTGAAACTTGGTGCAAAAGGCGATTCAATTACGGATAACAAAAAAGTTTTTGATAAAGCCATGGCTTTGTGTAAAAAAAATAACGGTGGGACAATTATTGTTCCTAAAGGAATTTATAAGATCAACGGCCCAATTCATTTTGTCAGCAATGTGAATTTAAAAATTGAGAAAGGCGCAAAAATTAAATTCAGTGATAATCCAAAAGATTATTTGCCATTAGTTTTAACCAGCTGGGAAGGAACAATGCTCTACAATTACAGTCCGTTAATTTACGCTAATAACTGTACCAATATAGCCTTGACAGGAGAAGGAATCATTGATGGTGAAGGCGGAAAAATATGGAAAACTTTTAAAGCAAAAGAAGGCGAAGGAAAAAACCGCAGCCGTGAAATGAATCATAACAATAATCCAATTTCAGAAAGGAAATTTGGAGAAGGCTATTTTTTAAGACCGCAAATGATTCAGTTTTTGAATTGCAAGAATATTTTAGTAGAAAACATTCGAATCGAAAATTCGCCATTCTGGTGTCTGCATCTTTTAAAATCAGAAAGCATTACGATTAGAGGAATCAGTTATAAATCATTGAATCATAATAATGACGGAATCGATCCAGAATATGCAAAAAATGTTTTAATTGAAAATGTGAACTTTGATAATGGTGATGATAATGTTGCCATAAAAGCGGGACGAGATCATGAAGGAAGGGCCAATGCAGCAACACCAAGTGAAAATATTGTAATTAGAAATTGTAATTTCAAAGGACTGCATGGTGTCGTTATTGGCAGCGAAATGTCTGCTGGTGTTCGGAATGTTTTTGTTGAAAATTGTAAAACAGCAGGTTATCTTAAAAGAGGAATTTATCTGAAAACCAATGCAGACAGGGGAGGTTATATTAAAGATATTTTTGTGAGAAATATAAAACTCGATGAAGTAGAAGACTGTCTTTACATTACAGCCAATTATCACGGAGAAGGTAAAGGCTTTCAATCGGATATATCAAATGTACATTTTTCTGATATTACCTGTAACAAAGCTTCAGAGTCGGGAATTGTAATTCAGGGTTTTCCAGATAAAAAAATTAGGAACATATCTTTAAAGAATATTGAAATCAAATCGGCAAAAAATGCGTTGTCAAACGAGAATGCAGAAAATGTTCTAATGACAGATGTTTTTATTGGGCAAAGAGCTGGTGTGCCGTCGGCGGTTTCAAAAAATTAGTTTTTTTTTGAAGGTTCAAAGGTTCAAAGGTTCAGAGTGACAAAGGTTTTCTGTAGAGACGCACAGCAGTGGACGTACGTGAAGAGTATCCGAAAAAATCTGGTCTGTCGGTAAAAGTGAAAGTACTTTTACGATTAAGAAGGTCTTCGACTACACTCAGACTGACAATTCCAAAACAATTAACATTAACAAAAATAAAATGAAAAAATATATACTATTAACGTTTTTAATAACCACATTTTGTTTTGCTCAAAAAACAGCAGTTTATTGTATTGGAGATTCTACAATGGCTAATAAAAAAGATCCAGATCGTAATCCAGAACATGGATGGGCGCAGGTGTTACAGCCATTTTTCAATGATAATATAGTTGTAATAAATAAAGCTGTAAATGGAAGAAGTACTAAAAGTTTTATTAATGAAAAACGCTGGGATTCTATTTATAAAAAATTAAAAAAGGGGGATTACGTTTTAATAGAATTTGGACATAATGACGAAAAAATAGAAGATTCCACTCGTTACACTAATCCTCATACAAGTTACCGCTATAATCTAATTCGCTTTGTAAAGGAAAGCAGGGAAAAAGGAGCTATACCCATATTATTGACTTCAATTGCCAGACGTAATTTTAATGAGAAAGGTGTATTAGTTCCCACTCATGGAGACTATCCTTTTGAAACAAGATTAGTGGCGCAGGAATACAAAGTACCATTTATTGATTTGGAGTACTATACAGAATTACTGGAGCAATCTTATGGTCCAGAAAGATCAAAACAATTGCATTTACATTATAAAGCTGGTGAAAATCCTTATTACGATAAAGATAAGGCAGATGATACACATCTTTCTTTAAAAGGTGCTACCGCAATAGCTCAAATTGCTGTAGAACAAATAAGACTTTTAAATGACTCATCAATTGATAAACTTAAAAAGGGAATAAAGTAATTTTTACGTTAGCAACTATATGTGAAAAGAGAGAACTTTGGTTCTCTCTTTTTTTATAAACTTTTTTTAATCTTTTTTAGTGTTAAAATTTTATTAATATGCTGAAATTGAGTACTTTTATGTTTTAAAAATAAAAAACTATTAATTTTGGTTATAAATCCTTAGTAAGATTATTCACTCTTGTTCTATAGCCATTACTACAAGCCTACACTTAGAGAGCTATATTTTTTTATTACGCCAGTATCTTTTTTATAAATAATTTTAAAAATTATTGTTTAACTATTTGTAATTAAGTCTTTTTAATTATTCCTTAGTTGGTGTTGCGTTTATTTGTATTATCTAGGAAATCTTTGCTCCTAAATAAATTTCTTTTCCTATAACTTTTTAAACTTTTAAAGGTAATTGGAAAATTTAACCAGCTAAGAACTTATGTTTGTTTTATAAGTATTTGTAAATGATTAAAATATAAGATTTTTTAATTATGAAATAGTTGTTTTAAAAACAGCATATCTTTTATCCTTAACAAAAGATATTGTGTTCAAAGTAAGTCTGTTTAATTAATTAGAACAATTATGAAGTCAAAAATTACTTTACTAATATTTTTAATGATTTTGCCGGTAATGAGTTTCATGAATAATGAGGCTTTTGCTCAAACTGTTTCAGGCGTTCCGAGCAATACAGGTTGTTTTAACAGCGGAATTATTACTGCTAGCAATACAGGTTTGGGAGCTACACCGCAATATCAATTATTAAAAGCAGGGGTTGTAGTTGCTCCAGTTTCTGGAGATCCTACACAATTTACAAACAATAATGTTTTTACAGGATTAAGTTCGGGAGTTTACGTTGTAAGTGCTCGGGCAACCGCTGGCGGCACTGTATTCTCCAGCGCTAACATTACAGTTACTGATGGCTATACCGCTATGAATGTTGCTACGCCAACAAAAGTGGCAGATTGTGTGGGAGGAACAACTTCGTTGACCTCGACAGTAACAGCTGGAAAAGCACCTTATACTTATACTATTGCAACCCAGGCTGCTCCAGGTGTGATTTTACAGAATAGTGGACCAATTAGTGCAACTACTTTTACTTTTAATCCGTTAGGAGTGAGTAACTATTTAGTAAGCGTGACTGATGACTGCGGACAAACTATCACAGGAGCAACATCTATTTCTAATCCGACTGTAACAGTAAATGATTTTAAATTAGGAAGTTTAGCTTATCCTAGTTTTAATACTACAAATAACTGTTCTACGCCTCTAAATGTTATTAATGAATTATTATTTCAATATACAGCCAATAGTACGACTATTTCACCAAGTGATGCTGCAAGATTTAGCTGGAAAATATTGTATCAGGGACAGTTGTACGGTCAGGATACAAACGCTGATGGATATAGCGATGTGGGTGGAGCGGGCTATTCTCCATTGCTTAATACTGTTAGACTTCCATTAATTGCGACAAAAGCAGGTGTATTAGCTGAAATTGCAAGTGCATCTATGAAAGTTGTATTAAGTGACAATTGTGGTAATACCAAAGAATTTAATGTAACCCAATATAATAGTGGAGGTACGATGGGGCCAACAAATTGTGCAGGCGCAGGATTAATTAGGGCGGTACCTAATAGGTTGAGCTGTTTTCCTTTGAATGTTACATTTACTAATATTGCAAATCCTTCAGATATTGTTACAACCACAATTAATAGTACCGCACAGCTAATTACAGGCTTTACCGCAGGAGCAACTTATCATGTAACGTATATAGATGCACAGGGCAGCACAACAAGAAGTTTCGATACACTTCCTGTATCTCAAAATATATCTATTCCCGCGGCTTCTACATTTACAATTAATCAGGTTTTAACAGGGGTTCAGCAAAATTTGAACGCGTTAGGTTACGGAAGATTAATTCTAACGGTATCTCCTGTTCAGGCGGGAGACATAATAAATTATACGGTTACATCTTCAGATAATCCTTTAGTTCCTGTCGGATATACAAGCAGCACACCTTTAAATCCAACATCAGGAAGTGCTACATTACCAAGAGTAAATGCCTCAGATCCTTTAGATTATTGGCCATCTGGTCATTATACTTTAGATATGACTATTCCTTGTGGTACAAGAACCATAAATGCTACAGTTTCAGGTTATAATGCTACTTTAAATGGAAATACAATTACTCCAGTTTGTGGAGGATTTAATTACGTAATGAATGGAAATTTTGATAGTGTAAGCGCTTATCAGGTTATTATTGTTTCTGGTCCGTCAAGTGTGGGCCAAGTTAGAGATTTAGCAAGTAATACTGCGTCACTTCCTTTTAACGGATTAAGTTATGGTACTTATGTTTTTGGTTTACGAATAAAAGGAGGAACCGTTAATGTTCTTACTCAAACTTTGACTTATGATTCTAATAATGTTATTAGTGTAAATAAAACCAATACTGGTGGTTATGTTTGCAGCAGTGGTGCGACTAATGGAACTTTAACTATTGTAGCAACATCAAATTCACCTGCCCCTGGAAATGTTTTGGAATACGCTCTTAGTACAGATGGCGGAACTAATTTCAGTGCTTATCAAAGTGCTAATACTTTTCCTGGTTTGACTGATAATACCTATTTTTTTAGAATTAAAGACGGTTGTGGAAACGTCATAACTCAATCTGCACAAATAGGTGTGGCGGCAGCTCCAACTGCAACCGCTAATAATATTTCAAGTCCAGCAACATTTTGTAATTTAGGTACAGGCACATTACAATTAGATATAGATACGGTGGGAGCAATTTCATATTTATGGACTGGTCCGGGAATCACTCCAGCTAATGAAACACTTAAAAGTCCTCTAGTAAATTATTCTGCTCTATTAGTTGGAAACAATAATTATACTTGTTCGGTAACTTTTGGTCCGCCATGCAGCAGTACTACAGTTTCAAACTTAACAGTCGTCATTACAGCTCTTCCTAATCTTGTGATCACAGATCCAGCAGCTGTCTGCTTTCCAAATACAGTAAATATTACGGCGCCTGAAATAACTGCTGGAAGTGAAGCAGGGATGACATATTCTTATTTTACAGATGCACAGGGGACGGATCCAATAGTTGATCCTACAATTATTGATGTTAGCGGTACTTATTATATAAAAGGTACTAACGCTACTTGTAGTAATATACAGCCTGTAACGGTTATTATTAATCCATTGCCTGTTGCAGGAATATCTTATACAAGTACACCATATTGTCAAACAGGTACAGCAATTGTAACTCAAACAGGTGTAACAGGAGGAATTTACAGTGGAGATACGGGTTTAATTATTGATGCTGCCACAGGAACAATAGATTTAGCTGGTTCGACTTTAGGAAGTCATATAGTTACTTATAGTTTTACAGATGGTACCTGTTCTAGTACAGACATTGCACAAATAGAAATAAATGAATTACCAACTGCAACAATTGCTTACTCAAGTACTCCATATTGCAATAGAGGTACAGCCGTTGTAACTCAAACAGGTGAAGCAGGCGGCACTTATAGTGGAGATACTGGTCTAATTATTGATCCAGCTACTGGAACGATAGATTTAGCACTTTCTACAGTTGGAACTCATACGGTTACTTACAATTTTAGTAATCCAACCTGTTCAGGAACAACAACTGCAAGTATCACGATAAATGCAACAGTAGTCCCATCAGCTTTAGCAGATGTTATAGGACAATGTGAGGTAACACCAATTGCCCCAACAATTACAGATCCTTGTGCAGGAACAATTACTGCAGTAACAACAACTTTATTTCCGATTACAACTCAAGGAACAATTGTGGTTACCTGGACTTTTGATTATGGAAATGGTTATACTCAAACAGCCACTCAAAATGTAATAATAGATGATACTTTAGGACCAGTTATGCCAATTTTAGCAGATGTTATAGGTCAGTGTGAAGCAACACCAACAGTACCTATAGCTACAGATGCATGTACAGGTACAATTACAGGAGTAACAACAACTTCATTTCCGATAACAGCAAAAGGTACAACTATTGTTTTGTGGACATTTGATGATGGAAATGGGAATATATCATTTGCAAATCAAAATGTTATTATAACAGATACTTTAGGACCAGTCGTGCCAGTATTAGCAGATGTAACAGCAGAATGTTCAGCAACACCTTTAACACCAACTACTACAGATAATTGTGATAGTGGAGTAATAACTGGTACAACTTCTACTATTTTTCCAATAACAACACAAGGAACAACTGTAGTTACTTGGAACTTTACAGATAGTTCAGGAAATACATCAACAGCGACTCAAAATGTTATTATTGATGATACGACTGCGCCGAGTGCTCCTTTATTGGCAGATGTAATAGGACAATGCGATGCAACACCTGCAGCACCAACAGCATTAGATGCCTGTACAGGAACTATAACAGGAACAACTACTTGATAATAAAGGTGTTTTTCTAAAAATGTTTAAAAGAAAATTTAAAGATGAGTTTGAGTTTTCAGAAAAATCTTTTTTTGGAAATAATGAAGAGGAAGAAGCAAAGCAGTATGATCGAATTGTTTACGTTGTACATACGCGAGAAGAATTACTAGGATTTCTTCAAGAAAATAAAACAACAAATGTATTAGTTTGTTTATTTAATAAACAGTTTTATCCAAGTTTGGCTTTTTTAGTAAATAACGTGGTTTTGTTTGATGAATCCAAAACGAGTCGGGAAATTTTCAAAGAACTGCAAACTTTTTTTAAAAGCAAACTGGATTTTAAAAACGAAAGAATTTCCTTCTCGGGATCAAAATTATTACAGACAAAGGCAGATGATTATTTTAAAGCCATGTATTTTTTAATGTAATTAGTTTATTTTTTTTATATTTTTTTCGTGCACACATTTTGATTATGACTTGATTTAAAGTTGTGCATTTTATGCAGGATAAATATTGTTCTTTATCCTGCATTTTTTTTTGCTATCCTGAAATCTTTCTAACAAAGTTTTTTATTTGAGGTGTTATAATGACAATTAAAACCCTTAAATTGTTCTAAAAAATAAAAATCAGATAGAATGAAAAAAACAATGTCAATTTATCTTCCAATTACTTAATTATCTAAAAAAGCGATTTTGATAAAAAGGGAGCGTCTCGGAAAGATTAATTAGAAAAATATTTATTCTATTTTGATAAAGAAATTAGCTATTATGCGATTGTAGCTTGGTAATTAAGTGCGAATAAAGATTTAAATATTAGGTTAGCGAAACAGCTTTCGCCCAAAATAAAAGTTGAAAACAATAATTAACCGGTAAAAAATGTTTTTGAAATGAGAAATAATCTTTTAATGCTATTTATTATAGGAGTATTTAATTTCTCTTTTTCACAGCAGCAAACAGAAAATTTTCCTGATGGAACTCCAATAGCTAACTGGTTTAAAGAACATCAAAAATTAAAGCTTGAAAATTTAGGAAAGCAATATGTAATTACAAATTTTGGAGTTAAAAACGATAGTACTTTACTTCAAACCAAAACTATACAAGCTGTTATCGATAAAGCATCGGAGAACGGAGGCGGCGTGATTGTGATTCCGCAAGGTGTGTTTTTAAGCGGTGCTTTATTTTTTAAACCACAAACAGTTTTGCATTTGGCAAAAGACGCAGTTTTAAAAGGTTCTGATACTATCGCAGATTATCCAATAATGCCCTCGCGTATGGAAGGACAGAACTTAGATTATTTTCCTGCTTTGATTAATGCCTATGGAGTGGATTATTTTTCTATTTCTGGCGAAGGCACAATAAATGGAAACGGAAAAAAGTTTTGGGAAGCTTTTTGGAAAAGACGCAGTGAAAATCCAGATTGTACAAATCTTGAGGTTTCAAGGCCAAGATTGGTTTTTGTTTGGAACTCTAATAATGTACAGTTTCAAGAGGTAAAAATGGTCAATTCTGGTTTTTGGACGAATCATTTTTATAAATGTAAGAATGTAAAACTGCTCGGACTTCATATTTTTTCACCGCACGTTGGCATCAAAGCGCCAAGTACAGATGCCGTCGATCTCGATGTTTGCGAAAATGTTTTGATAAAAGACTGCTACATGTCTGTTAATGATGATGCAGTTGCTTTAAAAGGCGGCAAAGGACCTTATGCGGAACAAGATAAAAATAACGGACCCAACAAAAATATTATAATTGAAGACTGTACTTTTGGGTTTTGTCATTCGGCTTTGACAAATGGGAGTGAAGCGATTCATAACCGTAATGTTATATTTCGGAACAGTAAAGTCGATGGAGCTTCAAGATTGCTTTGGCTAAAAATGCGCCCAGACACTCCACAGCGGTATGAATACATTTTGGTTGAAAATATAAAAGGTGAAGCCGAAACTGGTTTGGCAATTTTTGCTTGGCGACAATTTTATGATTTAAAAGGTCGTGCAGATATTCCTTTGTCTTATGGCGATCATATTACTTTGAGAAACATTGATCTTAAGTGCAGTAATTTTTACGGAGTAGAAAAAGATCCCAATGTTCGCTTGACTAATTTTAAATTTGAAAATTTAAATATAGAAACTGTAAAAACTAAGTTTGATAAAAGCATTATCGACGGTGTTATTTTAAAAAATGTATACATCAATAAGATGCTGACCGAGTAAAATTTCCTTTTTTTGAGTAATTTTTCCACTTTTAAGGCATACAACACAGCGTTCTCTGCTATATTTTCATACATTTTTTTAGTAGAACAAAAGCTATGTACAAAGCTTCAAAAGGATCATGATTATTTTGTTTTGTAAATAAGTATTTGATTGCTAGTCTTTTGTGTTTGCTGTGTTTTTGCAAAATTGTGAGGTCAATTTATTGTAAAGAAAATGAATGAAAAACTGCATTAAATTTAACAGCAATTTTGTTGTAACTATCACACAAACTTTTATTTTTGTGGCTTAATTTAACAATATATAAGCATGAAAGATTTATTAGTAAAAATCAACGCCGAAATTGACACATTTAAAGCAGAAGCTGAATCTTTAACTGAAAAAGGAATTAAAGCAGCAGGTCCAAGAGCACGTAAAGCGACTTTAGAAATTGAAAAACTTTTAAAAGAGTTCAGAAAAGTTTCTATCGAAGAATCAAAAAAATAATACAATTAAACCCCATCATCAGATGGGGTTTTTTTATGGTTTTTGTTTCGTTGAAAATTAAGAATTAAGAATTAAGATACTTAGATACTTTTTAATTTCAGAAAAAAACTCTAAGCCTCTGTTCCACTGTCACTTTGCACCTCAAAAAAGACTATATCCACTTCAATTTTGCAGCAAGCGTACATGCCTCAGCAGTATTATTAACTTTCATTTTTTCCAGAATGTTTTGCCTATGGCGGCTTACAGTATTAATACTTATAAATAAAAGAGAAGCAATTTCTTTACTTTGTTTTCCTTTTTGGAGCATTTTTAGAATTTCTTTTTCCCTAGCCGAAAGAAAAGAGGTATTGCTAGTTATATTTTCCTCCACAATATTTCCGTTTGCTGTATTCATAATGGCTCCTTCATATTGAAGAGCTAGAGAAAAATCAAAATTATAAAGACAAAGAGCCAATTCTACATCTTCATATTGATTTGAAAAATAAAACATTTTGTGCACGAGAGACTTTCCAGACGTTTCATCATTCATTCTCAGTTTGCTAGTGATACAAAAGTCCTTTCTTTCCTCAATAGAAACCGTTTTTATAAACTGAAAAAAATGGAGTTCCAAAAGATATTTTTGCAATACATCGTCAGAATTCAATTTGCCAAAAAGTTCATCTTCCCATATACTTTCTATTTCCTGGACTTGATCTTTCTTAAAAATTCCTAGTTCATCGGTAATTTTACCAGAATAGATATAACTTTTGTTATTATATAAATCGCTTAGCACCGCAATGCCGTTTTCTAAATTAGCAAAATTCTGCGCAATTTTTTGAAACGCTTTTAAATCTTGCGTAGGATGTAAGCTATGCGAGTTTTTTTGCTCCAAAAGCTGTTTGCTCAAATCATCTTTTATGCTTCTCATAAAAATGGTTATTTATCAGTATTGTCTTATGCTTTAACAGCTAATATATTTGTGTGATTATAGGACTGAAATATAGTAAAAAATGGTTTTTAAATTAATTATAAAATTCTTAGTCATTTTATTTGATTTATTGTCAAGTTGTTTTGCTTGAGTGTATTACTCAAAAAAAATGATAAAAGCAGCATTAATTAGTAACACTGAATACATCTTAATCATGAAAAATCTTTTTCTTGTTATTTTTTTTATAAATATAATTTCTGTTCAAGGACAAAATCCGGTCATTAAAAGACTTGATGGAAGCACAATTTCTGCTGATAGTTTGACCGTTGCAATTGAAAACCTTATGGGTAAAGCCGATGTAAAAGGATTAGCTATTTCTGTTTTTAATGCTAAAAAACCTGTTTATATGAAAACTTTTGGTTTTAGTAATATCGAAACAAAAAAGAAATTAGAATTGCAGACAAATCTTTATGGAGCCTCTTTTAGTAAAGCTGTATTTGCTGTTTTGGTTATGAAATTGGTTGAAGAAGGCGTAATAACCTTAGACAAACCACTTCAAGATTATCTTCCAAAACCCATTTATGAATATGATTTTAAAGTATGGCATGAAGATTTTAAAGAATTAAAATCGTATCCTGAATACAAAAAGATAACGGCAAGAATGTGCCTAGATCATACATCGGGTTTGCCTAACTGGCGCTGGTTTGAAACAGATGAAAAGCTTAAAGTTAAGTTTGAACCTGGAAGCCGATACAGTTATTCGGGTGAAGGGCTTACATATCTTCAGGTAGTATTAGAGAAAATTACAGGAAAACCTTTGGAAGAACTGGCTCAGGATAAAATATTTAAACCGCTTGGGATGAATTATTCAAGCTACCGCTGGCAGGATAAATTTGAGAAAGATTTTGCCTACGGATATGATAACGATGGAAAGGTTCAGGAAAAAGATAAAGACAACGCGCCAAGAGGAGCGGGAACACTTGAAACTACGATAGAAGATTACAGTAAATTTATAACCGCTATTTTGAACAAAAAAATACTAAAAGACAAGTCGTATAAAGAAATGTTTAGTCCGCAGATTCGTATTCGCTCCAAAAATCAGTTTGGGCCAGGAGCATTAGAAGACGGGAATTGGAATGACAAAACGGAGCTTTCGTATGGGCTGGGCTGGGGAATAGTAAAATCACCTTACGGATATGGAGCCTTTAAAGAAGGACAGGGTTCAGGTTTTCAGAATTATAGTATTGTTTTTCAGGATAAAGGAATTGCAATGCTGATAATGTCTAATAACTATTCGACAGGGAAAATAATAAAATATTTGCTAGAAATAGGAATCAAAGATACTTACACACCCTGGGAGTGGGATCAATATATTCCGTATGATAAAAAGTAAGTTTCTGAGATACTAAGTTTCTAAGAAAAAAACTCAGCATCTCAGAACCTTAGCGCCTTAAATAGAATTTCTATCAATAAAATTAAAAGGAACTTTTACCTGACCTTTTTCTTTATTCAAAATCATTCGTGCGGCTGTTTCACCCATGATATTAAAGTCAGTTGACATTACTGTAATTCCTAATAGTTCTTTAAGAGGTGTATCATTATAAGAAATAACTCCAATTTCTTTTCCTAAAACATATTCTTCATCACGAATTTGTTTCATTAAATTCACTAAATCAGATTCTTCAATGGTGATAAATAAATCTCCTTTTTTAAGAATCATATCATCGTAAACTTCACTTAAAATTTCAAAATTGATATCATGTTCGACACAGAACTTTCTAAATCCATGTAAAATTCTTCTTGGATATGGATAAACAGCTTTGTCGGGATAAACTAAAATTAAGCGTTTGTATTTGGCTATTTTAGAAAGGCCTTCTTTTAAGGCATTGTAAATATCATTTTCAAAATCCTGATAAATCTTAATGACATCGTCGCTGGTTCCTAATTTAATATTATCCAGAACAACCAGCTTTTCTGTCGGAATATTTTTTATGGCATTCACCACTTCATCTGTAAAACTCAAATGCTTGAGTTCGTCAGTTTTAAAATGGGTTGTAATTACATAATAGTCGTAAGCGCCTTCAAACTTATCTAAAATGTTCAAAAATAAAGTTTCGTCACAATGATAAATTTGCAGGTCAACATGTGCATTTGCTCCAAGAGTATTAATGAAAGAACTATAAGTCTTCATTTTATAAGAACTCAGTTTATTGGTCAGGAACAAAATATTGACTTTCGATTCTAGTTTTGTTCTTGTAATGTAGTATCCTTTTCCTCTAATCGAAGAAATAATTTTACGTTCCTTCAAAATATTATAAGCCTTTTCGACAGTGTCTCGAGACATATAAAATTCTTCACTAAAACTATTTATGGAGGGAATTTTTTGGTTGATTTTTAAATTTCCGTTGGCGATGTTTTGAAGAATAGAGTCAACAATCTGTTTGTATTTAGGTACTCTTGAATCTTCGTCTATTTTAATTAGTTTAATCATGATTATGTCTTGGAAATTTGTTTCATCTTTCGACGAAACCAATTTTGATTCTAACTTTCTTCCTCTTTTTTTAAGTGAAATAACTATAGTGGCTAAATTATTTTACTTTTTTAAAAAAGAGAATATAATAAGGCTTGTAATACTTTTTTTATAATTCTTGAATTTTGTCCTAAATGAGGATTCAATAATTACGAAATCGATTGCTAAAATAGCTATTTTAAATTTATTTACCCAATAATTACAGTGCCTTATTTCTAATAATCCTTAGTTTTAACAAAAAAACACAAGAACTATAAAGGATAGTACAGGACAGTTTTGTTTTTGACATTCTATTATTTTACAAAACCAAATTACTATCAAACAAACCTTAAACCAAAAATTATTAAATGGAATCATTATTAGGAATTATTTTTCATTCTATCGGAGGATTTTCTTCAGGTAGTTTTTATATGCCTTTTAAAAAAGTAAAGGACTGGGCTTGGGAAAGCTATTGGCTGGTAGGAGGATTTTTCTCTTGGCTGATCGTTCCGCCAATCGCAGCTTATTTAACGATTCCAAATTTTGTTGAGATTATTGCAGAAGCTTCCCCATCAATAAAAGCCTTTACATATTCGATGGGATTAATCTGGGGAATTGGTGGTTTGACTTATGGTTTGGGAGTTCGTTACTTGGGAATGTCTTTAGGAAATTCAATTACTTTAGGATTCTGCTCTGCATTTGGAGCTTTAGTTCCATCCATTTACTATGATTTTGTTCCAACAGAAGGTAAGATTTCTTTTTCTCACATGCTTTCTAACACTGGTGGGCAGATAGTTTTATTGGGAGTGGTGGTATATCTTATAGGAATTGCTATTTCTGGAAAAGCAGGAATGCTTAAAGAAAAAGACTTTGCGACAGGGCATGAGGATAAAGACAAAGATTTCAATTTGGTAAAAGGACTGATTGTTGCTGTGATTTCAGGAATTTTAAGCTCATTTTTTAATTACGGAATCGAAGCAGGAAAATCAATGGCAGAGCAAGCGGTAATAACTGGCTCTAATCCTTTATTTCAAAATAATGTGACTTATGTTGTTTTGCTTTGGGGCGGATTAACAACCAACTTTATCTGGTGTCTTTATTTGAATTTTAAAAACAAATCAATAAAAAATTACACAGATAAATCTACCCCGATCACTAAAAATGTTTTGTTTTCTGCTCTTGCCGGAACCATGTGGTTTTTACAATTTTTCTTTTACGGAATGGGAGAGAGCAAACTGGGGAATGGTGCCAGTTCTTGGATTCTGCACATGGCGACCATTATTTTAACAGCAAACTTTTGGGGATTTTATTTGAAAGAATGGAAAGGTGTTTCTAAAAAAACATTAAGTACTTTTTTCTGGGGCATTGGGCTTATTATGCTTGCAATCGTTTTGGTAGGAATTGGTAACTCATTATAAATAAATACAAGAAATAATACAAATAGTATATGTCGAATACAAACACAATTAATATGAATTTTAAGCATGTAAGCTACCTTTGGGATGAAGCTAAGGCAGCAGCATTAGCAGGAGATGAAGTGGCGCTTTTTATTTATCGTTCTAACTTGTTAGGAGCTGATTTAAGATTGACCAACTACGGAGGTGGAAACACTTCTGTAAAAATTACAGATAAAGATCCTTTAACAGGAGAATCTTCTGAAGTAATGTGGATTAAAGGTTCTGGTGGAGATATTGGAACATTAACAAAATCAGGTTGTGCGGCTTTGTATTTAGACAGACTTCGTAATCTGGAAAATGTGTACAAAGGAATCGAGTTTGAAGATGAAATGGTAGAGTTATTCAACCACTGTATTTTCGATTTAGCTTCAAAAGCACCTTCTATCGATACACCTTTACACGGTTTTCTTCCATTCAAACATATCGATCACTTACATCCAGACGCGGCAATTGCTATCGCTGCAGCGAAAGATGGAAAGAAAATCACAGAAGAATTATTTAACGGAGAAATTGGCTGGGTAGGCTGGCAGCGTCCAGGATTTGATCTTGGTCTTCAGTTAAGAGCTTGTTTAGAAGAAGCAGCAAAAAACGGTAAAAAACTACGCGGAATCATGTTAGGTTCTCATGGTTTATTTACTTGGGGAGATACTGCGTTTGATAGTTATATTAATACGCTGGAAGTAATCGAGAAATGTGCTTCATATTTAGAGAATAATTACGGAAAAAAACGTCCTGTTTTTGGAGGTCAGAAAATTGAAAGTCTTCCTGAAGCAGATCGTAAATTAAAAGCAGCGAAAGTAGCTCCAATCTTAAGAGGTTTCTGTTCGTCAGAGCGCCAGATGATTGGACATTATACAGATGATGCAAGAGTTTTGGAATTTATTAATTCTAATGATCTTTCAAAATTAGCTCCATTAGGAACATCTTGTCCAGATCACTTTTTGAGAACTAAAATTAGTCCATTGGTTTTAGAATTAGATCCAAACGAAGACTTATCGGACGTTGATGCGATCAAAGCAAAATTAACACCTGCTTTTGAAGCTTACCGTGCCATGTACAAAGACTATTACAATGCTTGTAAAAAGTCTAATTCACCAGCAATGCGTGATCCAAACCCAGTTGTGATTTTATATCCTGGAGTTGGTATGTTCACTTTTGCTAAAGATAAAACAATGGCGCGTTTAGCATCTGAATATTACATCAATGCAGTAAACGTAATGAAAGGCGCTGAAGCAGTTTCAGAATATACATCTTTACCGCACCAAGAAGCTTTTGATATCGAATATTGGTTATTAGAAGAAGCAAAATTACAGCGTATGCCAAAACCAAAAGCATTATCTGGAAGAGTAGCGTTGATTACAGGTTCTGCAGGCGGAATTGGTAAAGCTATCGCTAAAAAATTCGCACAGGAAGGTGCTTGTGTTGTAATTAATGATATTAACGAAGAGCGTTTAGAAGGTGCGGCAGCTGAGTTTATTAAAACATTTGGAAAAGATGCCGTTTCTAGTACTTTGTTAAATGTTACTGATGAAGTAAGCACAGAAAAAGCATTAGACGAAGCTTCTTTAGCTTTTGGAGGTGTTGACATCGTAGTAAACAACGCTGGAATAAGTATTTCTAAATCGATCGCAGAACACACTTTAGAAGAGTGGGACAGATTATACGATATCTTGGTAAAAGGACAATTCATTGTTTCTAAAGCCGGAATCGAAGTAATGCGCAAGCAAGGTTTTGGAGGAGATATCGTAAATATCGTTTCTAAAAATGCTGTAGTTGCAGGTCCGAACAATCCGGGTTATGGTTCGGCTAAAGCAGCACAGGCGCACTTAACACGCTTAATGGCTGCAGAATTAGGAGCAGACAAAATACGTGTGAATACAGTAAATCCTGATGCCGTAATTTCAGACTCTAATATTTGGTCTGGCGGATGGGCAGAAGGTCGTGCAAAAGCATATGGAGTAACAGTTGAAGAATTGCCAGCTTACTATGCAAAACGTACGTTATTAAATGAAATCATATTGCCTGATGATATCGCAAATGCTTGTTATGCTTTTGTTGGAGGTTTACTTGGTAAATCTACAGGAAACGCATTAAACGTAGACGGCGGTGTAGCAATGGGCTTTTATAGATAAAGATTGTTTAGGTTTTTTATATAAGTTTGTTTAAGCAAAAGTGGTTTTTTGTGGTCTAACGTTCGAATCTTTCGAACGTTAGATTTTTTTAGACACATCGCTTTTAAACTTATAAAAAACAAAAAAAGTGAAGTAAAAACCAGAGTTTAAATTATTATAAATTTATAAGTTGAAGTATTTAAACGCATGGAACTCATAAAACGCAGATGAAACGGATTCGCTATCGCGAAGACACAGATAAAACGGATTTTTTTGTTTCACGCAGATTTAGACAGATTAAGCAGATTAATTTTATTCTTAATTAGTATATAATTCAAGATAAATCTGCGTCAAATCAGGAAAAAAAAATCTGTGTAGATCAGCGTTTTCGCGATAGCGAATCCGTCTAATCCGCGTGTGAATTGGGAACTGTGTGTTAAAAAGTAAACTAAAAGTATAAAATTATATATCTTGTAAACTCTATTAAAATATCAAATTACTATGTTAATCTCATCAAACCACATTGAATCTCATAACGAAGATTTATTAAAAAAACACCAAAACAAATTAGTTTTTACAGCATCAGAAATAAATGGTACAGAAGCGATTATCCAGAAATTAATCGACTTTCAAATTGCAATTCCATCTTGGGCTTTAGGAACAGGAGGAACAAGATTTGGACGTTTTGCTGGCGGCGGAGAACCTCGTTCTATCGAAGAAAAAATCGAAGATGTTGGTTTACTTCATAAATTAAACAACGCTTCTGGAGCCATTTCACTTCATATTCCGTGGGATATCCCAACCAACTACAATTCAATTAAAGCACTTGCAGCACAACACGGATTAAAATTCGATGCTATGAACTCGAATACTTTTCAAGATCAGGCAGATGCTTCAAATTCATATAAGTACGGTTCTTTACAAAACGTAAATAAAGCAGTTCGCAAACAGGCAATTGCTCACAATATAGAAGTTATCCAGCACGGAATCGAATTAGGATCTGAGTCGCTTACCATTTGGTTAGCAGACGGTTCTAATTTCCCAGGACAATTAAACTTCAGAAAAGCATACCAAAATACATTAGAAAGTTTAGAGGAAATCTACGATGCATTACCTTCAAACTGGAAATTATTTTTAGAATACAAATGCGCAGAGCCTAACTTTTATTCTACGACTGTAGCAGATTGGGGGCAGTCTTATTCGTATGTTAAAAAGTTAGGCGACAAAGCGCAGACTTTAGTCGATTTAGGTCACCATCTTCCAAACGCTAATATTGAGCAGATTGTTTCTTTATTATTGATGGAAAACAAATTAGGCGGATTCCACTTTAATGATTCAAAATATGGCGATGACGATTTAACTGCTGGAGCTTTAAAACCGTATCAATTATTCTTGATTTTCAATGAATTGGTAGAAGGAATGGATGCAAGAGGAATGAATCACGCCAAAGATTTAGGCTGGATGATCGATGCTTCTCACAACATCAAAGATCCTTTAGAAGATTTATTACAATCTGTAGAAGCGATTATGATTGCTTACGCTCAGGCACTTTCTGTAGATAGAAAAGCATTAGAGCAGGCACAAGAAGAAAATGACGTCGTAAAAGCACAAGAAATTCTTCAAAATGCATTCCGTACAGATGTTCGCGCTTTAGTAGCAGAAGCTCGTCTTCGTTCTGGCGCGGCTTTAAATCCAGTAGCATTATATCGTTCACTTCAGGTTAGAGAAAACCTAATTGGCGAAAGAGGTTTAAAAACATTGGCAACGGGATTGTAATTTTGAGTTAGGAGTTATGGGTTATGAGTTAATAAAAGACTTAGTAAAAAATCATAATTCTGCAATTCACAATTTATAATTCATAATTTACAATTAAAAAAATGAATGTAGTTGCGATTTTTGATATTGGTAAAACAAACAAAAAGGTTTTTTTATTTAACGAAAATTATAAAATTGTTTGGGAGAAATCGGTAAATCTGGAAGAAACCACAGACGAAGATGGATTTCCGTGTGAAGATATCGAAGTACTTAAAAATTGGATTTTAGACCGATTATCTGAAATAAAAGAGCTGACAGAATATGTTTTGAAAGCGATCAATTTCAGTACTTACGGAGCTAGTTTTGTGTATATTGACGAAAAAGGAAAAGTTTTAACTCCTCTGTATAATTATCTTAAAGATTATCCAGAGGAATTAAAAACTCAATTCTATGAAAAATATAAAGGAGAGAAAAAGTTTGCTGTAAAAACGGCTTCTCCAGTTTTGGGCAGTTTAAATTCGGGAATGCAGATTTACCGATTGAAAGAAGAAAAGCCTGAAATATTTGAAAAAATAAAATACTGTCTGCACCTGCCGCAGTTTTTGAGTTTTCTTTTAACCAATGAAGCATACGCCGATATTACCAGTATTGGCTGTCATACGAATTTGTGGAATTTCAAAAAAATGAAATATCATAAATGGCTGAAAGAAGAAAATATAGCATCTAAAATTCCACCGATTCATTACGGTAAAGATGTAATTATGAATAGCGATAATCTTGCTGTTGGTGTTGGTCTTCATGATAGTTCATCCGCAATTATTCCATACACGATCAATTTTACAGAACCTTTTGTTTTATTGTCAACAGGAACTTGGAGTATATCTTTAAATCCGTTCAATAATAAACCTCTAACTTTTGACGAATTGCAAAACGACTGTCTTTGTTATATGCAATACACCGAAAAGCCTGTAAAAGCGGCGCGTTTGTTTGCAGGAAACGAACATGAAGTACAGACCAAACGTTTGGCACAGCATTTTAATGTACCTGTTGATACGTACAAAGAAGTTTATTTTGATAAGAAAATCGTAGCCAATTTACGCTCGCTCAATTTTCAAATTATCTATCCTAAAAAGTACGATTTTGATATTTTAAAAGAATGTCCTTTTCAAAAAAGAGATCTTTCTTACTATAAAGATTACGAAACGGCTTATCATCAATTAATGCTGGATTTGGTAGAACAGCAGGTTTTTTCTACCAATTTAGTTATTCATAACAGCCCGGTAAAAAAGATTTTTGTAGACGGAGGTTTCAGCAAAAATTCTATTTATATGAATTTGTTAGCAGAAGCTTTTCCAGATGTAGAAGTCTATGCGGCTTCGATGGCGCAGGCAAGTGCATTGGGCGCGGCATTGGCCATTCATCAAAACTGGAATCCAAAACCAATTCAGAACGATTTAATTGACTTGAAATTCTATAAACATTAGGTAAAAACGGTCTGTATGTTGTAAATTTGCTGAGAAACGTATTTTTTACATTTTTACAGTATACGCCTAATGAACAACACACTAAATACTACAACATGAAAATTGGACTTTTTATACCTTGTTATGTCGACCAATTTTATCCAAAAGTAGGAATTGCAACCTACGAATTACTTCAAAAATTAGGCTGTGACGTCGAGTTTCCAATGGGGCAGACCTGCTGCGGACAGCCAATGGCAAACAGCGGTTATGCACATTTGACAAAAGGATGTGACGCCAATTTTATTGCCAATTTTTCTGGATTTGATTATATCGTCTGTCCTTCTGGAAGTTGTGTTTTACATGTAAAAGACCATTTGCACGACGAAACCCAAGAAGATAAAGCAGCAGCAATTCGAAATACGGTTTACGAACTAACAGAGTTTATAACCGACATTTTAAAAATTGACCATATCGACGGAAGATTTCCTTATAAAGTTGGAATGCACGTAAGTTGTCACGGTCAGCGTGGATTAAAGCTTTCGCAGATGTCTGAATTAAACGCACCATTTTTCTCTAAACCAGAACAATTATTACACAATATTGAAGGTCTTGATTTGGTTGCCTTAACTAGAAAAGACGAATGCTGTGGCTTTGGAGGTACGTTTTGCGTTACCGAAGAAGCGGTTTCTGTGAAAATGGGACAAGATCGTATTAAAGATCACGAAAGCCATAATGTGGATTATATTACTGGAGGCGATATGTCTTGCTTAATGCATTTAGAAGGTATTTTAAAAAGACAAAAAAGTAGGATCAAAACGATTCATATTGCTGAAATATTAAATTCACTCGAAAATTAAAATAAATGTTGAGTGTATTTTTTAACCGCAAAGTTCGCAAAGAAAAAATACGCAAAGCACGCTAAGATTAAAAATTAGCTTTGCGAACCTTGCGTAAAAACCTTGCGAACTTTGCGGTTAAATAGAACATACCAATAGTAAAGATTTCAAAATTGACTTTTAAATAATTAAAAATGTCATCAGAAAAAATAATACCGCACAGCGAAGCCGCAACCAAATTCAACAAAGATGTAGAGCGTGTCAATTGGCATGATGAAACACTTTGGTTTGTGCGTGCGAAACGTGACAAATCTGCTCATCAAATTGCCGATTGGGAACTGCTTCGTGAAACCGCTTCCAAAATCAAAAATAATGTACTCTCCAATATTCATGACTATTTAGTTGAATTTGAAGCTAATGCTCAGCGAAACGGAATAATTGTGCATTGGGCAGCAGATGCCAAAGAGCATAACGAAATAGTGCATTCGATCATGGCAAAACATGATGTAAAGCAAATGGTGAAATCCAAATCGATGCTTACAGAAGAATGCCATTTAAATGATTATTTAGCCGAAAAAGGAATTGAAGTTATCGATTCTGATTTAGGTGAATATATCGTCCAGCTTCGTAAAGAACCACCTAGCCACATTGTACTTCCAGCGATTCACTTAAAGAAAGAAGATGTAAGCGAAACTTTTCACGAACATTTAGGTACCGAAAAAGGAAATTTCAATCCGCAGTACTTAACAGAATCGGCGCGTCATAGTTTAAGAAATACTTTTTTGACTAGAAAAGTAGCTTTGACGGGAGTAAATTTTGCCGTTGCAGAAACTGGAGAATTTGTAGTTTGTACGAATGAAGGAAATGCCGATATGGGTGCGCATCTTGCAGACGTCCACATCGCGTGTATGGGATTTGAAAAGCTGATTCCGAAAAGAGAACATTTAGGTGTTTTTCTAAGATTATTGGCTAGAAGTGCAACGGGTCAGCCTATAACAACTTTTTCTAGTCATTTCAAAAAGCCAAGAGACGGTCAGGAAATGCACATTGTAATTGTAGATAACGGAAGAAGCAAGCAGTTAGGCAGAGAAGATTTTAGAAATTCGTTAAAATGTATTCGCTGCGGTGCTTGTATGAATACCTGCCCAGTTTACAGACGAAGTGGCGGACATAGTTATCATAATGCAGTTGCAGGTCCAATTGGTTCTATTTTGGCTCCCAATTTAGACATGAGCAAAAATGCCGATTTACCATTTGCAAGTACACTTTGCGGCTCTTGTACAAACGTTTGTCCTGTTAAGATTGATATTCACGATCAATTGTACAAATGGCGTCAGGTTTTGGTGAAAGAAGGTCATACACCGACTTCTAAAACCGTAGCTATGAAAACGATGGCAACTGTATTGGCAAATCCAACGGTTTTTAATATTGCTGGAAAATCAGGCCGATTTGTAATGAAGAATATTCCAGGAATGGTCAATAATAAGATGAATAAATGGTACGATCAACGCGAAATGCCAGACGTTCCAGAAGAATCGTTTAGAGAGTGGTACAAGAAAAATTCAAGAGAATCTAAATCGAAAGACAATGAGTAGTAAAGCAGAAATTTTAAATAGAATAAAACTGAATCAGCCGGATTTGGTTGCTGATCTGCCAGATTTAAGTCTTTTAGGTTCAGAACAATTTGATGTGCTGGAAACGTATAAAACGGTTTTAAAGGGAATTGGTGGCGACCCAGTTGAAGTTGCTGATTATAATGAAATCATCAATTACATCAAATCCAATTATAACCTAGAAAAAAGGCTCATTACAACGCTTCCAGAACTTTCTGAAATTGCTTCTTTAGACTGGAAAACGGTCGATCCGCATTCACTGCAGAATGTTGAATTAACAGTTATAAAAGCACATTTTGGCGTAGCAGAAAACAGCGGACTTTGGGTAACAGATGATATTTTAGGACAACGCGTGGCACCTTTTATTGCGCAGTATTTAGCAATTGTGGTTCACAAAAAAGACATTTTACCAACTATGCAGCAAGCGTATAATAGAATTGGAAACATGGAATACGGTTTCGGAACTTTTATCGCAGGTCCGTCAAAAACCGCAGATATCGAGCAGTCTTTGGTTCTAGGTGCTCATGGAGCCAGAGGATTGATTGTGTTTTTATTGGATTAAAATAAAATATAGAGATAAAGAAAAAGCGAGGCATTTACCTCGCTTTTTTTATGTTTAAAACAGTTTGTAATTATACCGTTTGGTCGTCAATTACTGCGTCTGGAGCATTTGATTTTACAGATGCAATTCCATTATCTCTTGCAGAAGTACTTTCATACATTTCGCTAGAACCAATTATCTGTCCGTTTCCAGCTTTTAATGTAAAATAGGGTTTGCCGCTTTTCGATTCTTCTTTATTGTAACGAGAATCATCCTGCGAGTTTGTTTTAACAGATTCGATTCCGTTTTCAGCACCTGCTTTAGTAGAGTAACCTTCGCTGCTTAAAATGGTCTGGCCATTTCCAGCTTTCAAATTAAATTGAAATTCACCGTTGGTTCTTTTAGTAATTACAAATTTTCCCATGTAGTTTTTTATTTAAGTTAGGTAATACTTTATTTTTGATAAATATAAAAATACAAAACTTAGTCCTATAAATCATACAATCATTTTAAAAAATGATTACCTAAACAATAAAAAAGGTATCGTAAAAATTGAAATTAAATCCCTAAGCGAAAATCAGATACACTTTTTTCTTCCAAGTTAATTTGATCAAATGTGCTTTGAGTTCCTTTATCTACAGGGCACTGCGTACTAATTCCAGCCCAGATTTCTTTTGGATAATTATTTTTATACAATCGAACCATCTGCCAGTTTTTCTTATCAAGAGAATAATAGCTGGCAACCGTTTTGGTATCCGAAGAAATTTTCATGTAAATAGAAGGCTGTTTTACAACATCATGATTATTGTCATCAGAAGTACCCATTGTGCGTACCGTTACAACTCTGTGATTTCCTCTTTCGTCTTGTTCAAAACAAAATTTTTGGTAGAAACTATCATTTACATAAATGTATAAAACACCAGCATTGTACAGTCCTTTTTCGGTAAACTCAGGCGTAACTTTCGCGGTAAGCGTAAAAGGTTTGGTGTTGTCGACTTTAGACAAAAGCATTGGAGCAGTGTTATTGGATAATTTTCCATCAGGATCAGAAAAATAATCTGATTTCTCGCTAGCTTTAAATATAATTTTTTCGTCTTTTTCAGTTTTAATTAAAGTATCTGCACCGTTAACTGCTTTTGTAAAATGTATGGCAGATAATTTAATATCACAAGGTGAACCATTTACAAATGCTGAATCTTTTTTGGTTTCTTCTGCAGTTGTGGCTTTTGTAGTTTCATTTTTAGAATTACAGCTTAGAAATATAGAAAGGCTTGAAATAATGAATGTCTTGTAAAAAAATGTTTTCATAATGGTCTTTTTTGGGATATTAAATGATATTTTTAGTTTTCCAAAATTAAAATTGCTTTTCAAGAAGGGCAATACGTAAAATTAACCAATTCCTCTTTTAAATGCCACAGAAGCTTTCAATCGAAAACCAGTTAATGACTACATTTTTAGAACAAAAATTTGATATAGGAGAATCAAATGATATTGAAATGTATAAACAATTTGTGAGCAATTATGTAAAGATCGAACAATGTGTGGCAGTTCTATCCGATTATCAGTCAGATTGCAGTTATATTTATGCGGGAAGTTTCGGTGCTGTATTCGGACTTCCAGATGCAAATTCGGTAATTGATTCGGCTTTTGAAGAATGTATTTTTACCAAAATAAATCCAGATGATTTAGTCGAACGTCATGTTTTAGAACTCAATTTTTATCAGTTTTTAAAAGGAATTCCACAAGAAGAATATAGTAATTACAGTACTTTCAGTCGTTTAAGAATGAGAGATTCTGTAGAAAAATGTTCGTATATCAATCATCGCACTATTTATCTCAAAACATTCAGCAACGGCAGTATTTCTTTGGCGCTATGTTTATATTTACCTTCAACAGATCTACAGCCCCGAACTGGAATCGATGGAAAAATTATCAATATACAAACGGGTGAAGTAATAGATTCTAAAAAGTATAAAAATCAGGTTGAAAAGATTCTTTCAAAAAGAGAAATAGAAGTTTTAACCAGCGTTGCAAAAGGGAACAAAAGCGAGCAGATCGCTTCAGAAATGCATATCTCCGTATATACAGTTCGTCGTCATAGACAGAATATCATTGAAAAACTAAAAGTAACCAATACGGCAGAGGCAGTGCATACAGCTTTTGTTATGGGAATTATTTCGCTTTAAATTTTTAATTTGTATTTTTATAATCACTTGTTCAAAAGACGTCGACGTAAATTTTGTTGGCGAATATTTATATGAAAGAAATCAGCGAAATACTAAAAGCATATTCTCGAGCAAAATCCGAAGGAAAAAAAACAGCCCTGGCTACTGTAGTTAAAGTCGAAGGATCTTCATACAGACAGGCAGGCGCACGAATGTTAGTTACAGAAGATGGTTTGCTGACCGGCGCAATAAGCGGCGGATGCCTGGAAGGAGATGCTTTACGAAAAGCACTTCTTTCGATTAATCAAAAACAAAATAAACTAGTTACTTATAACACAAGTAATGAAAATGATGCCGAAGTTGGTCTACAACTTGGTTGTAACGGAATAGTACATATTCTTTTTGAATACATTGACGATGAGGTTCAGAATAATTCAATTCAGCTTTTACAGCAATTAGAATTAGAAAGGAAAGAAGCTGTTATTGTTACTGTTTTTTCTTTAAAAAGAAATGCTTCTCAGATTGGAACCACATTATTTTTCAGAAAAGACAGTCCTGTTATAAATCATAATGATGAAGTTTTGAGTTTAATTTCGGATGTAAAAGAAGTTATTAAAACCAAAACTTCTGTAGTTAAAAAACTTCAGGGAAAAAATGATGATGAAGCTTTAATTGAATATATAAAACCTCCAATTTCTCTAGTTATTGCAGGTGCAGGAAATGATGTACAGCCTTTAGTAGAAATGGTTTCGATTCTAGGATGGAAAATTACCGTTGCGGAAGGTCGTGCCACTCATGCCGTACAAAAACGTTTTCCAAAAGCAGATCAAGTTTTTGTTACAAACCCCGAACAATTTTTAGAGCATATTAGTATTGACGATCAAACGTATTTCGTTTTAATGACGCACAATTACAAATATGATTTGGGAATTCTAAAATTATTACTAGAAACAAACTGCCAGTACATTGGTATTTTAGGTCCAAAATCAAAGTTGAACCGAATGCTGGATGATCTCGAAAAAGAAGGTGTTTTTCTAAATGAAGAACAGCTTAATAGAATTTACAGTCCAATCGGACTAGATATTGGTTCTGAAACAGCAGAAGAAATTGCGCTTTCTATAGTCTCTGAAATTAAAGCGTTTTCTACCGAAAGACAAGGAGCTTCTTTAAAATATAAGTCAGGTAAAATTCATGATGAAATTCATTATGGAAAATAAATTCCAAAATAAAATAGGCATTGTAATTTTGGCTGCAGGGAGTTCTTCCAGATTAGGACGGCCAAAGCAATTATTGCAGTACAAAGAGACAACGCTTTTAAATAATACAATTTTAGAAGCTTCTAAAGTTCAAAATTCGTTTGTGGTTGTGGTAACAGGCGCAAATAGTGAAAGTGTTTTAAAAGAGCTTAATTCTGCTGAAATAACTACTTGCTTCAATCTAGATTGGGAAACAGGAATGTCGTCTTCAATTGTAAAAGGTTTAAGCGAAATACTGCTTTTAAATCCCGATTGTGAGCAATGTATTTTTGCAGTCTGCGATCAGCCTTTTGTAACGACTTCAATATTTGAAAACCTTATAAACGAATATGATAAAACAGGAAAAGCAATTGTTGCTTCTGCCTATTCCAAAACTTTAGGAACGCCAGTCTTATTCCATAAAAAATACTTTCGTGAATTATTGGAATTGAAAGGGCAGGAAGGCGCAAAAAAACTCATTAAAAAGTATGCTGAAGATACGGCTTCCATTATCTTCGAAAAAGGGAATATTGATATTGATACCCAAGAGGATTATGATGAGTTGATTTGTTGATTTTAGGTTCAAAGATGCAAAGTTTTTTTCTTATATTTTCGAGTAAAGTTCACGAACCAAAAAAAGCACACGATCAATAACAATATCAATTTCTTCTTTGGCAGTAAATCTTCCCAAACTAAACCGAATCGAACTCAAAGCTTCTTCATCCGATAATCCCATTGCTTTTAAAACATGAGAAGGCTCAGAAGTTACTGCCGAACAAGATGCTCCGTTTGAAACCGAAATAGTACCTAAAGCCATAATCAGTTGTTCTGAATTGACACCTGGAAAACATAAATTTGAAGTATTACAAATGCGATTTTGAGTATTTCCATTTACAAAAGAACCTTCAAATTGAAGTAATCCTGATTCTAATTTATTACGTAATAATTCAATTCTATATTGATCTTCTTCTAATTCATTTACAGCTATTTCACACGCTTTACCTAAACCAATAATTCCAGGGACATTTAGCGTCCCACTTCGTAATTTACGCTGCTGGCCGCCGCCAAGTATCTGTGAAGTTAATTTTAGTTTGGCTTTCGCCGAAATATATAGCGCACCAACTCCTTTTGGACCATAAAACTTATGCGCTGATAATGCTAAAAGATCAATTCCCAAAGATTTAACATCAATCTGGATTTTCCCGATGGCCTGAGTAGCATCACAAAAAAACAGCACATTTTTAGCTTTCAGAATCTTAGAAATTTCAGCAATGTTTTGAATAACACCTGTTTCATTATTAGAAAACATTCCAATGAAAACCAGTGTTTTATTGGTTAGTATTTCTTCTAAAAGTTTAATATCTAAAATGCCGTCAGAACTAGTTGGTAAATACGTTACTGTAAAACCTATATTTTCCATAAAAGCACAAGTTTCAAGTACGGCTTTGTGTTCAGTAGCAATTGTAACAATGTGTTTTCGATCCTGATCGGCTAGACCTTTTATCGCTAAATTAATTGCTTCTGTTGCTCCAGAAGTAAAAATGATTTCTTCTGCATCTGCATTAATTAAATCTGCTGTCTGCCATGCAGCATTTTCAACGGCTTCTTTAACGGTTAATCCCGCAATATGCTGACTAGTCGAGTTGGCATAGAAATCTGTAAAATAAGGAAGCATAGCTTTTAGAACTCGTTCATCAACTCGAGTTGTAGCATTATTATCCAGATAAATATTTTGGTTTTGAAACATAATTTTGACTTATTCTCGTAAAAATACAATTTTGAAAATTTCCAGATTTAAAAAAACTATAAATGTTTGGTATTTTTTACCGCAAAGCACGCAAAGGTTTAATAAAAATAAAAAGTTATAAAAAAGCGCAAAGTCTGCAAAGCTGGGATTGATGAAGCTTTGCGGACTTTGCGTTTTTTTCACAACAATCTATATAAAAAAAAACTAGCGTTCTTTACGGTTAAGTTATGAGAAACTGTAATTATTCTAAATAAGCGTAATGTTTGAATTTTATAACTTTTTGTGAATTAAGATTGTTAAATTTGTTAGAATACCTAAAGTGATTTTGCTAATTTAAAGATAGACTGAATGGCTTCAAAAAAAACAAATCCGAATAAAGTAAGTGTGGAAGACTCCAATTCCCGCCGAGACTTTATAAAAAAATCAGGACTTTTTACCGCTCTCGCCTTGACACCCCCTTCATTGGTAATGGCATCCGAGAATAAATGGGACGAAAAAATAGCGGAATATTTGGAGACAGTACCGCTTTCTATCGAAGTAAATGGCAAAAAACACAATCTTAATATCGAACCAAGAACCACTTTGCTAGATTTGTTAAGAGAACAATTGCAGCTTACCGGAACTAAAAAAGGATGCGATCACGGACAATGCGGTGCATGTACGGTTCACGTAAACGGAACCCGAATTTTGTCGTGTTTATCTTTGGCTTCGATGCAGCAAAATGCACAGGTTACTACAATCGAAGGTCTTTCAAACGGAAAAAAACTACATCCGATGCAGGAAGCTTTTATCAAAAATGATGGTTTTCAATGCGGTTACTGCACGCCAGGACAAATTATGTCTGGGATTGCCTGTATCAAAGAAGGTCATGCTAACAGCAGGGAAGAAATCAGAGAATATATGAGCGGTAATATCTGCAGATGTGGTGCTTATCACAATATTGTTGATGCTATAACTGAAGTGAAGGAAGGAGGAAAGGAGATATGAAAAATTTTCAGATCATAAGAGCATTGTCAGCAGCATCTGCTGTTTCAAATATCAAGAAAGAAAAAGAGGCGATGTTTATTGCCGGCGGTACAAACTTGGTTGATTTAATGAAAAAGAATGTAGTGGCTCCAGATAAACTGGTAGATATTACAGCTTTAGATTTAAAACAGATTGAATTTTTAAAAGGAAAAGTTTCTATAGGCGCCCTAGCCAAAAACAGTCAAGTTGCCGAAGATGCATCCATTAAAGAAAAACATCCTTTGCTCGCTCAGGCTTTGGCAGCAGGAGCTTCACAACAAATAAGACATATGGCAACGGTTGGCGGAAATATGTTACAGCGTACTCGCTGTTCGTATTTTTACAATACGGATATGCCTTGTAACAAACGTGTTCCTAAAAGCGGCTGCGGCGCTATTGGTGGTGTAAATAGAATGCACGCAATTTTTGGAGCTTCAGAAAGCTGCATTGCCGTTCATCCAAGCGATATGTGCGTGGCGCTGGCTGCATTAGACGCTAATGTTTTGGTAGAAGGTCCAAAAGGGAAAAGACAAATTAAATTCACAGATTTTCATCGTCTGCCGGGAAATAAGCCAGAAAAAGACAATACTTTGGAAGATAAAGAATTGATCACTTCAATCGAAATTCCAGACAATAATTTCACTAAAAATGTACATTATCTAAAAGTACGTGACCGAAGCAGTTATGCCTTTGCATTGGTTTCTGTTGCTGTGGCTTTAGATCTTAAAAATGATAAAATTAATGATGTCAGACTTGCTATGGGCGGTGTGGCACATAAACCTTGGAGATTAACTGAGGCAGAAGAATTTCTGAAAGGGAAAACAATTTCAGAAGGGATTTTTAAACAGGCAGCAGATTTAGCAATGAGAGGCGCCAGAAGTTACGGTGATAATGATTTTAAATTAACACTCGGAGCCAATGCCATAACAGAAGCACTTACAATAGCAGCATCAAAATAATTAGATTATGAGCAAGACAAGTAATATTAATAGAGTTGACGGATTTGCTAAAGTAACAGGTTCTGCAACATATTCTGCCGAATATAAAACGCCTGGTGTTGTATATGCGTGTTTGGTTGGAAGTACGATCGCAAAAGGAAGAATCAAAACCATTGATACTAAAAAAGCAGAGTGGGCGCCTGGAGTTTTAGCAGTTATCACACATTTAAATGTGGATAAACCTGTTGGCTATCAAAAGGCGAAAGACAAACATAATTTCGGTCAGCCGCTTCAGATTTTTAAAGATGATTCGGTTTTGTACTACGATCAGCCGATTGCATTGGTTATTGCCGATACTTTCGAGCGTATGCAGTATGCAGCAAGTTTAATTAAAGCCGATTATCTCAAAGAAGAACATTCGACCGAACTTAAAAAAGCAGTAGATAAAGAGAAAAAGGTTGAAACCGATAAAGGAAATGACTACCATCGCGGTGAGCATGACGGATATAAAAATGGAGAGGTTGTTTTAGAAGCAGAATATACCATTCCAACCGAAGTTCATAACCCGATGGAACTTGCCAATATTATCGCAAAATGGGATGGAAATAAACCGATTTTGTATACCAAAAGTCAAGGTGTCGAAGGAACTCGTAAAAGTGTTGCCGGAGTTTTTGGTGTACCTGTTGAAGATGTTGAGGTGCATTCTGAATATCTTGGAGGTGCATTTGGAATGGGTTTACACACCTGGCCTTATGAAATCGCAGCTTTAATTGGAGCAAAAAAACTAAATCGTCCGGTAAAATTAGTTCTGCATCGCGAGCAAATGTTTACCAATGTTGGATTCAGACCCTATACCATTCAGAAAATGGGTTTAGGCGCAACCAAAGAAGGCAAACTGACTGGCTTAACACACGAAGCCGTTGCGATGACTTCCAGCTATGAGGATTTTATGGAAGGAACCGTAAACATGTCCCGATTTATTTATGATTGTGCGAATGTTTCTACGCGTTATCGCATTGTGCCTTTGGATACTTGTACACCAATTTGGATGCGAGGTCCAGGCGAGGCAACGGGTTCTTTTGCATTAGAATCTGCAATGGATGAAATGGCGCATAAATTAAATCTCGATCCGATTGAGTTTCGAAAACTGAATTATGCGGAAAAAGATCTGGAACAAAATAAACCGTGGAGCAGTAAATATCTTTTAGAATGTTACGAAGGCGGTATGGAACGTATTGGATGGAAAAACCGTAAAAACAAACCTGGTTCAGTGAAAGAAGGCGACTGGCTGGTAGGCTATGGAATGGGAACGGGAACTTTTGGAAGTTACAGAAACCCAACAGCTGTAAAAGCTAAATTTTTAGAAGATGGAAATTTGGTACTTCAATGCAGCGTAAATGATATGGGACCGGGAACGGCAACTATGATGACTGCAATTGGCGCTGAAATTACTGGAGTACCGCCAGAAAATGTAATTATTGAAATGGGAAAAAGCGGACTGCCAAAAGGTCCCACACAGGGAGGTTCTGCAACAACTTCATCTGTAGGTTCTGCAGTTCATGATTCCTGTAATTTATTAATAAGCAAAGTGCTTGGGCTGGCAAGTGAAAATCCATCTCTAAAAGGAATTCCGATTACAGATTTAACTTTTTCAAATGGTGTGATCTCTTCTAAAAAAGATAGTTCCAAAAAGGTTGGTTTAACTTCATTACTTACTGCAAATAAATTAGAAGGAATAGAAGTTGAAAACCAATCGAAAGGTACAGAGGAAGCTAAGAAATATTCTATTTATTCATTTTCAGTGCATTTTGTAAAAGTATTAGTGAATCCGAATTTGGGTAAAATACGATTAGCGCATGTGGTTTCCTGTGCCGATATCGGAACGGTTATCAATCAAAAAACATCCGCTGGGCAAATGTACGGCGGTGCAGTAGGAGGAATTGGAATGGGATTGATGGAAGCACTCGAAATCGATCATCGTTTCGGAAGGCCAATCAATAATAATTTCGCCGATTATCACGTTCCCGTAAATGCCGATATTGAAAAGCAGGAAGTTTTCTTCGTTAATAAAAAAGACCCAATCAGTAACCCAATGGGAACAAAAGGTCTTGGAGAAACCGCTTTGGTAGGAATGGCGCCTGCAATTGCAAATGCTGTTTTTAACGCCACTGGAAAGCGAGTAAGAGATTTACCAATAACGCTCGATAAAATTATAGAAACTGCAAAGGTTTAAAACAAAAAAAGAGACATTGAAAAATGTCTCTTTTTTTTAATATTTATTATTTTTAGATTTTGATGGAAAATCTAAGCTTAAAGTGTTAGTTTTAAAACTTTTCAAGGATTTAAGATTATTCTGTGAAATATATTTTTGCACTAAATTTAATAGAAATTTTTATGGCAAATTTAGCTGAAGACATCAATGAATATGCTGCTTGGGTAGTGAATGCCTTTAAAGCTGATAATTACAATTTAGATTATTCTATTAATAGTTTAATTGAAATTGATAGATTTTTTCAAAATAATCTTATTAGCAATAAACCAAAAC
Organism: Flavobacterium sp. S87F.05.LMB.W.Kidney.N; assembly: GCF_004366435.1. Taxonomy (NCBI): domain Bacteria; kingdom Pseudomonadati; phylum Bacteroidota; class Flavobacteriia; order Flavobacteriales; family Flavobacteriaceae; genus Flavobacterium; species Flavobacterium sp. S87F.05.LMB.W.Kidney.N. The sequence goes on from NZ_SODX01000005.1 coordinate 174,041, forward strand.
CTAACGGGAGACTAAGTGAAAATTTGGGAAGTATTATTTTTGCTGTCTCCAGTTATGTAGCAAAAACTTTAATACGGAATGTTCCAAATTCTATATTGATTACAGATGACACTGATCCTAAAGGAGAAATAAATTTCTCAGTTAAACTTCCAAATCAAACGGTTTGTTTTCCTGCGCAAAAAACTATGAAGAGAGTAGAAAATGGTTTAGAAGATGGTATTTATCCCTATGGATATTCACTAACAAAAGAGTTTGTTAATGAACCTTTTAATGAATTGTTTTGGCAGATAGGCAATTAGCTAATGTAAAAAAAGAGACATCGTAAAATGTCTCTTTTTTTTATATCTAATAAACGATTAATTATTTAATCGTAATTGGCAATTCAACCGTTGTTTTATCCCATCCTATAACTAAGTTGGCAACAGAACCCTGTGTAGTAAAAGCGATTGATAAAGCTTCGATTACATCAGATACTGGTTTAACAGGAATTGAAACTCTTACAACATCTTTACTTTCGTCATAAGCATATCCACCCCATAAATCCAATTCTTTGTTGATAATAATAGTCCATTTATCTTTTTCTGGAATAGCAAATAAACTGTAATATCCTGCAGGAACTTTTTTACCGCCAATAGTTACATCTTTGTAAAACTTAATCTCTGTATTTTCATTAGCACCAACTCTCCAAACCTCTCCGAATTTCACTACGTCACCAAAAATTGTACGTCCTTTTACAGAAGGTCTTGAATACAGAACTTTTACAACTGGATTTGGATTATCTGTTTTTTTGAATTTTACTGCTTTGTTTGGGAAATAAGAAATGTCAACCGGACTTGCATCAAGCGGAGCAAACTTTACTATGTCTTGAGCTTGAACTGTGAAGGCAGCAAATAAAGTAACTGCCAGTAAACTTAATTTTTTCATAGGATTACAATTTTTAGAATAACTACAAAGTAAGTTAATAATGAAGAAAAATCATATAATTACAGTTTGTTTTTTGTTAATGAATTGATAACAGTTTTTATTTCTGATTGAAATGATATGAATAGTTTTTTTCTTATTCGTTTTTCTTTTTGGCGTACCAGTCCTGCATAATGTAAAAAGCTTTCTTTTTATTACCATCGTTTGAAATTAATCCTTTACGATTGTATCCATCCTGAATACCGGGAAGAAGACGTTTTGGAGATCTAAAATCAACTAAAATCCATGGACTTAATCCGCTTAAGTGGGGAATTTTTTCGATCATTTTTAAGTTCTGAATGTATAAATATTCCTGATATTCTTCTGTCCAGCGTTCGTTCTTTTCTCCGTGAAAACCTTGCTTGGCATCTCCTCCAAATTCAGAAACAATAATAGGCTTATTATATTTCGATTTCCATGTTATTTTTTCAGCATCTTCAAGATTACCGCCGTACCAGCCTAAGTACTGATTAAAAGCTACAACATCCAATATTTCTCCAATTGGGTCATCAATTGTTTCTTTTTTAGTTAATAAAGCCGCGCTGACTAATCTCGTATTATCTAGTACTCTTGTATGTGCGGCCAAATTTGTGATAAATGTATTTCTCGCATCTGAGATTGGTGTTTCATTCGCCATTGACCAAATAATAATCGAAGCTCTGTTTTTATCTCTGATGATAGAAGCCGTTAATTGATCTTCAGCATTTTGATAAGTTTCTTTGTTAGTAAATTCTACCGTCCAGTAAACTGGAATTTCTTCCCAAACCATTAATCCCATTTTATCCGCCTCTCTAACCATGTTTTCGTTATGCGGATAATGTGCCAGACGAACATAGTTGCAGCCTAGTTCTTTTGCCCAATTCAATAAACGCAATGCATCTTCTTCAGAATTAGCGCGTCCGCCTTTAGCATTTTCTTCGTGAATTGAAATCCCTCTTAAAAAGATTGGTTTTCCATTTAATAAGATTTTGTCTCCTTGCGTTTCAATTGTTCTAAAACCAATTTGATCGTTTAATTTTTGTCCGTTAAAATTAACAGTTACATCATATAATTTCGGATTTTCTGGCGACCAGTAAGAGATTTTTTTGGCTGGGATTTCAAAGTTTAAAATACCGCCGGCAGCAATTTTTCCTTTGTAATTAATCTTCAATTCAGGAATAGCAATCGAAACTTGATTTTGTGCCGAGTTAAGATTATTGATTTTAATGAATCCAGAAATAATACTGGCATTATTCTTTTTAAGCTGAATCGTATAATCTTCAACAAATGAATTTTCTTCCTCAATTAAAGTTATATCACGAGTAATTCCGCCATAATTCCACCAATCGGTATTCACAGTTGGAACATCTTCTTTATGGCGCGTATTATCCACTTTTATAACCAAATAATTGTCTTTTGGCTGAACAATCGAAGTCACTTCGTAATTAAACGGCGTAAAACCACCAATGTGAGTTCCGAGTTTTTTCCCGTTTAAATAAACATCAGCTTTGTAGTTGATGGCGCCCAAATATAAAAACAGACGTTTGTTAGCTGCTAAATTGTAATCGAAAGACTTTTTAAACCATACATTTCCTTCATAATATTTCAGTTCCGTAACCTGCGAATTCCAATCGCCTGGAATAGTAATAGTTGGCGATTTATCAAAATCATATTCTACCAGCTCCTGTTTGTTTTGAGCATGGTAATTAGTGAAAAATGCGCCTTTTGCTGGTTTTTCCTGTTTGTCGTACTGATCAAGGTGAAAGCTGTAAAATCCCGTTTGATAAGGATCTATAATGTAATTCCAAACGCCGTTTAAAGAAGTCGTATTTCGGTTTGGAACGTTTGAGATTAAATTTTGTGCAAATCCCAGAAAGGAATAGGTAAGGAGTAATGTGGTTAATAGTCTTTTCATTGTATTATAATTTGTTTTGTAATTGTGTTTTGCCACGAAGACGCTAAGGCACGAAGTTTTTTTACTATTTTTTTGTCAGGATGACAACTAGACTAAAAAAAACTTAGAATCTTAGTGCCTTAGCATCTCAGAATCTTTTTACTCAACAGAAATCTTTAAATATTCCCCTTTAAAACTCTGATTCAATGCCGTCATTTCAATCGGATTGCCTGAACCGTCTGGAACAACTTCAATAGAAGCCTTTCCGTTTGCCATTCTTATAGATTCACTTCCCGTTGGCGTTCCTTGATTTTTTAACGTTTTACCGCCTTTCATACATTGAAAATAAACACTCGCTTCATAATCCAGACAGCGTAAATTATTGTTGTCAATTGCAATTGCTGTTACCAGATAATTACCGTTTTTCAGTTTTTCTGAAGATAATTGCAACGAAGAAGCCGTATCATTTTTATTGAAACGGTAATTGACTTTTATGGTGTCAGAAACCGTTTTGCCATCTTTATTTTTACCAATAGCAATTAGGATATTTTCTCCTTTTTTAAAATTGACATCCCAAGTTAAACCATTTGCAGGATATAGCGAAAGATTTCTTTGTTTTTCGCCAAGAGATTTTCCGTTATGAAGTAAAGTCACTTTCTCGCAGTTACTAAAAACACTGATCGTTCTCGGAGTATTTTCTGGACCTTGTCTTTCTGTCCAGGTATGCGATTCTATGTATGTAAAAGGCTCTTTTGCCCAATAGCTTTTAAAAACATAATACGCATCTTTTGGAATTCCGTTTCGGTCTGTTAATCCTTTTTGGTTCATATACGGAATATCATCTTCTGGACGTAATGGCGTTGCAAAATCCTTAAATGCCCATTGAATATTTCCCACAAACGTTGGATCATTCTCGGATATATGCAAATGCCAATCGAACAAATCAACTATATAATTTTCGCTCCAATCTCCAATTTGAGCAATGTTAGCGATTTTAGTCTGTACAATGGCTTCTTCCCATCCTTCTGCTTTTATTACATTTTCGCCTGTAATTGGATTTTCGCTATGACGGCCAACATGACTGTCTCCGCCATATTCGGCATGAATAAAATGCTTGTATTCTTTTTTATAAACATCAATTGCTTTCTGGTAGCTTTTATAACTTCCAGAATACCAGCCCGACCAAATCGAAGGTGAAAAAACATCCACAATATGCGATCCTTCGTAGTATTTTCTAATCGCGGTTTTTCTAGTTGGATCCAGTTTATGAGCAATTTCGTTTAGCTCATTTAAAAAAACATTGGTTTTATCTGCATTATCTCCATCAGGGAAGTCTGGAAGCCAATTGATTTCGTTTCCTAAAGACCAGATAATAATACTCGGATGATTGTAGTTTTGAGTAATGATTTCCTCAAGCATGTTTTTGGTATTGGTTTTCCAGACATCGTTGCCAATTCCGCCACGGCACCAAGGCAGTTCATCCCAAACCAAAAGACCAAGTTCATCACAAGCTTTATATATTTCAGGGTCTTGTGGATAATGTGCTAAGCGAACAAAATTAGCGCCCATTTCTTTGATTGATTTCATGTCTGCCCAATGCTGTTCGTTGCTCATAGCGGCGCCAACTCCCGCTTGTTCTTCATGACGATGCGTACCGCGAATTAGCAAGCGTTTTCCGTTAAGGTAAAACGGACCATGATCTTTAAATTCAAACCATCTAAAACCTACTTTTTCAGAAACACTGTCCTTAATTTGATTTTTTTCTGATAAAATAGCGCTTAATTTATATAAATTAGGTTTTTCGGTATCCCAAAGTTCTGGATTTTTGATGTTTTCGAAAGTGACTGTCGAAGTTTTATCGGTAACAGGAATTGTTTTACTTGCCACTTTTTTTCCTTTCGGATTTTTAAGTGTTACGGTTAATGATAAATCTTTTGAATTATCTGAATTAACAAAAGTAGAAACGATTTGCACTGAAGCTTTTTTGGCAGAAACTTCAGGAGTTGTAATTTTTATATTTTCGATATGATTTTTGTATTTCGAAACCAGCCACACATCGCGCGTGATTCCGCCATAAATAAAGAAATCACTCTTTTGAGACGGGATAATTTCGATGTCGTAACTATTATCAACTCGAACAAAAATATCGTTGTTTCCTTCTTTAATAAAGTTGGTAATGTCAATTGAAAAGCCAATATATCCGCCAATATGCGAACCAGCTTCTTTTCCGTTTACATATACTTTTGTGGTAACATTTGAACCTTCAAAATATAAGGAATAAACACGGTTTTTATCGATTTGCGGAATGTCTAGTTTCTTCTGATACCAGCTGGCATCGCGTCTGTAACCCGGATATAAATCGGTTGCATCTTCGGCGTTCCAGGTATGTGGTAAATTAAGAGAAATCCAGTTTGAAGCTTTTTCGGCTTCGCTGAGGTTTGTTGTATGATTTTCTAAATAAAGCCAGTTGTCATTAATGTTTCTTTTTGTCTGAGCAAAGCTGCTCAGACAAATTTGAAACAAAACAAAAAGCGCAAAAATTGAAAAAGTTTTATTCGGTTTATTCATAGTTACAAAGGTTCATAGTTACAAAGGTTTAAAGGTTTTCTGGCTCAAAGATTCAAAGATTCAAAACCTTTGTTACTTTGAACCTTTGAGCCTTTGTACCTTTATTAATGCTTCTAGAAAATAATAATCGGCGTAGATTATTGGTTCGTCAATTTCATCGTGTTTAGGCCAGTTTCCTGTACTGTGGTCAAAAAGAAAAGGCGCTTTAATTGTGGTGTCTAAAATGTATTTATCGGTTTGTACCGAAGCCATCAGTTTATCGGCGAAAGCCAGATAAGTATCATTTTTAGTATAACCATACAGCTCATATAATGCTGATGCCATAACCATTGCTGCAGAAACATCTCGAGGAGAATTTGGAATACTCGGATCTTTAAAATCCCAATACGGAATTCCATCTTCTGGCAGGTTTTTATTGGTTATAAAAAACTTAGCTGTCGCTTCGGCTTGTTTTAAATAGGCAGGATCTTTTGTATATCGATAGGACATCGTAAATCCGTATACTGCCCAAGCTTGCCCACGTGCCCAAACCGAATCGTCATTATAACCTTGAAGCGTAGTTTTCTTTCTCACTTCGCCAGTCGTTGGATTATAATCGATAACATGATAACAAGAGCTATCTGCTCTAAACTGGTTTTTTAGAGTTGTATTGGCATGCTGAATCGCTACATCACGGTATTTATTGTTTCCAGATAATTTTGAAGCTTCAAAAAGCAATTCCAGATTCATCATATTGTCGATGATTACAGGATAATCCCAAATTTCCTTGTTGAAATCCCAAGAACGAATCGAACCCACTTTTGGATTGAACCTTGTACACAAAGTTTCAGCGCCTTTAATAATTACCGCTTCGTATTCTTTTTTGTTTTCCACTTTTAGAGCTTCTCCAAAACTGCAAAACACTTTAAAACCTACGTCATGCGAATTACTGTTGACACTTTCTTTTTTGCTGAAAGGAGTCCATTTTTGAGCTTGTTCTTTATATTTTGAATCGCCTGTAAGTCGGTACAATTGCCAAAGATTTCCAGCAAAAAAACCGCTTGTCCAATCTCTCGACGGCACTTTACGAATTTCAAGAGTTTTTATATTCATACTTCTAGGCATAGACATCGAATCGACTGGATAATCGAGTAACATTTTGTAACGCGTTTCCAGTTTTTCTGTCGCTGCAGAGGTAGTTTTTGTGTGAGTATTAATTCCGGATTTGCACGCTGTTACCAGCGATGCAAACCCAAGAATTAAAGAAATGAAACTGACATTCTTCATATTAAATATTTTGTGATCGTAATTTTTAGACGCGGATTTGACAGATTAGCTATCGCGAAAACGCGGATTTATACGGATTTTATTCTCTCGCAGATTTGGCAGATTTGGCAGATTTTTTTTTACTTTATCTGCTAAATCTGAGGGAAACCAATTACGCGTGACGTAATAAAAAAATCCGTTTGATCAGCGTTTTTGCGATAGCAAATCCGTTTCATCTGCGTTTAATTAATACCCAGGATTATTTGGTTTTAGATTCGGATTGATTGCCAATTCTGTTCCAGGCAATGGCCATAAATAATCTCTGTTTGGATCAAAATTTGGATGAGGTTCAAGACCATTCGGACCAAATACTTCAGGACCATTTTTTAGTCTCTTAATATCGTACCATCTAATGTATTCGAATGCCAGTTCTAATCTTCTTTCGTCAATTACCATTTTTCTAAAATCTGTCTGAGACAATCCAGGTGTTACATTTGCAGGAAAAGAAACCAGTTTTCCAGCTTTGTTTCTCGCTCTTGCACGAACACGGTTTACATAGCCGTCAGCTTCTGTTGTTCCGGGATTGATTTCGTTTAAAGCTTCAGCAGCCGTTAGTAGAACTTCTGCAAAACGCATTGTAATGTAATTGTGCTGCGAAGTTCTTCCGTTAGCACCTGCTTTTCCTGGAAAGCGGAAATATTTAGCAATGTGCGGACGAGGCGCTTTCTCATTATCGCTTGAAGGATAAACTTGCAGTGAACCGCCTGGACCAGTTTTCTTTCTGATAATCGTATCAAAGCTTACTGCTCTTCTATAATCTCTTTGATCCCAAGTTTGAAATACTTTTAAAGATGGAACGGCAACAGAAAACCCTTGTCCGTAGCTGTAACTGTCATCTTTTAAAGATCCTGTAAAAAATGCTGTATAATCCTGACCGTAGTTTCCAGATGTTAAGTTGTTAAAATCAACTGTAAATAATGGTTCTTTAAGTGAAGCTGTTTTTGTGGCATTGAATAAATCTTGAAAATCAGCATCTAAACCTAAACCAAATTTGGCTTCGTTTGTAATTACATATTTGGCTTCATCATAGGCTTTTTGGTAATTGCCTAAAGTCAGATAAACAGATGCTAAATAACCGGCTGCTGTACCTTTTCCTGGCACTGCTTTTACTTTTGGTTTATCATCCAGCCATTGTTTTGCAAATTCTAAATCGGCAATTATTTTTGGGTAAACATCTGCTTCTTTGGTTTTACTTAAAGAGTTTACCTGCGCCACATCATTTACAACAAAATCAACATATGGAATATCTCCAAAAAGGCGAACCAAATGATAGTACGTAAAAGCTCTTGCAAAATAAGCCTGAGCCACAATTGCATTTACTTTTGCAGGATCGCCAGGTGTTTTCTTAGCGCCTTCAATAGCTTGATTGGCTGCGGTAATTATTACGTACGACTGCGGCCAAAAGTTTGCAACAAGCGCATTAGTATCGTTCATACTCATATCATTTACATCGATACGCGCGGCCTGAGTAGTTCTGTCGCCAATATCTGCCATATCATCGCGAAGCATTAAGGCAATTGTAAATTCTCTTCCCCAATAGTTATTGTGGGCAATATTGGCAAAAGCACCGTTTACAGCGGCTTGTAAATCGTCTGTATTGTTAAAAAAGTTATCTGGACGAATAATTCCTACTGGTTTTTCTTCCAGATCAGAACAACTGAAGAAATTCATTGTTCCTAAGCAAAGAAGAGCTATATATTTTTTCATAGTGGTTTTAGATTAAAATTTCACATTAAATCCTGCTGTAAATGTTCTCACGTTCGGATATCCTCCATAATCCAATCCTAAATTGGTGTTACTTCTTGAATTGGTGTCGTTTAAGTAATTCGTTTCAGGATCTGAACCAGGATAATCTGTAATCGTCCAAAGGTTTTGTGCACTGATGTAAAAACGAACTTTACTTAATCCCATTTTCGAAACAATTTTTTCATCTAAACTATATCCTAAAGAGATGTTTTTCAAACGAATGTAACTTCCATCATACACAAATCTAGAAGTGATTCTTTTGGTTCTGGCAGCATTTGCAGGAACATTTGTATCTGTATTTGTGGGTGTCCAAGCATCTAAAACCTCAGTTGTTGCATTGTTATTTCCCGAGGCTAATTCCATCAAAGTATAGTTTAAGATTTGATTTCCTTGTGAACCTTGGAAGAAAATATTTAAATCCAGATTTTTATAAGTGAAATCATTGTTGAACCCGAAGATGAAATCTGGATTTGGATTTCCGATGATTGTTTTATCCTGAGAATCTAATTTTCCGTCGCCATTGTAATCTCTGAATTTTTCTCCTCCTGCAGCTGTTTCAAAATTTCCTGGCAACACCGCTTCACCTTGCTGAATTACGCCGTCATAAATAAATCCGAAGAAAGAACCAACTGGCTGACCCACTCTCAAAATCTGAGATTCAGTTGCCAAGAAGTGGCCTGGAGCAGAGTTGATTAAAAGATCTTTATTATCAGCTAGTTTTAGTACTTTATTTTTGTTGGAAGAAATATTAAAGTTTGTTGACCAAGTAAAATCTGCACCAATAAAGTTTTTAGTGTTGATTCCTAATTCCCATCCTTTATTTTCTAATTCCCCAACGTTTTGAAGCTGCGAAGCAATTCCTGAAATTCCAGGTAAAGGTCTGTTAAACAATAGATCTTTAGTAATTGTTTTATAATAATCAGCCGTAATACTGATTCGGTTATCAAATAAACCTAAATCAATTCCGTAATCCTGCTGATAGGAAGTTTCCCATTTCAAATTCGGATTATCCAAAGAAGTCAATTGCACCGCATTTACAATTACGTCACCGCTCACATCATAAATTTCAGAGAATCGCGATAAAGTAGAGTAGGCGCCAATTGAAGGGTTTCCTGTTGCTCCATAACTCGCTCTTAATTTTAGATTAGAGACCATTTTGCTGTCTTTTAGGAAATTCTCTTTTCCTATGTTCCACCCAATTGCACCAGAAGGAAAGGTTCCGTATTTGTAGTTTTTACTAAAGCTTGAAGAACCGTCTCGTCTGGCTGTAAAAGTTAGTAAATACTTATCGTCATAATCAAAATTCAACCTTCCGAAAGCAGAAATTAATTCCGTTTCAGATAAATTTGAATCTGGTTTTAAAAATACAGTTCCAGCGCCTAAATTTCTATACGAATTGGTATTGGTTAAAAATCCTCTTGAAGCAGCATATGAACTTTCATTTTTATTTTTTTGATAGGAATACCCGCCAAGAACCGTCAAAATTCCTTTTTCAATAATTTCACGTTTGAACGTCAGGTAGTTTTCTGTTAAAAAAGAAGAAAATCTGGTATTGTTTACAGAAGCTTCTCCTTTGATATTTTTTCCGGCAATTAAAGTAGAAGGAATAAACCTTCCCGTCTGCGAATTATTATCGGTTAAACCTAAAGTAGTTTTAAAATCAAGATCTTTAGTAATCTGATATTGGGCAAAGAAATTGCTTCTGTTTACAATAGAAACCGTTTCCAGAATATTTTCCATTGCCGTAGCGTACGGATTATCAATATCATCCCCAATTGGAGCTGTTGTAGTGTAAGTTCCGTCAGCGTTGTAAATTCCTTTGTCAGGCATAAATCTGTACGCAGCTGCAATTACACCCGCAGCACCAGTTCCTCCAGCTCCTGTCTGGCTGATAATTCCTTCTTTGTTTTGTTTGCTTGTAAAAGTATTTAAACCGACTTTGAATTTTGGAGACAAATCAGCTTCAAGATTTCCTACTATGGTGTATTTATCAATTCCTGAATTAATTACAACTCCATCTTGGTTGAAATACGTTCCCGAAACATAATATCTCACATTGTCAGATCCGCCAGAAAATGATAATTGTGTATTCGAAATCATTCCATCTCGGTAAATAACATCCTGCCAGTCTGTATTTGCAGGTCCTTGTGTGTGCGTTGTAAAACTTTGTCTGTATGCTGCAAACTGATCAGCATTTAATAAATGTAATTTGTTATTTACTGATTGGATTGAAGTAGAATTACTAAATTCAATAACAGGTTTTCCTGGTTTTCCTTTTTTAGTTGTTACCATGATAACCCCGTTTGAACCTCGAGATCCGTAAATTGCAGTAGCCGAAGCATCTTTTAAAACCTCAATAGAAGCAATATCCTGAGGTGCCGGCATCGAAACTCCTGCAAAACCATCAACGACAATAAGTGCATCACCGCTGGCATTAATCGAAGTTCCGCCACGCACCCTGATTTTCACTGGAGCACCAGGTTCACCACCGTTATTAGTCATTACAGAAACACCCGCAGCACGGCCTTGCAAAGCTTGTTCTGCATTTAAAAGTGGAAACGCGGTTAATTCTTTTGCTGTTACAGAAGATACAGAACCAGTGATGTCGCTCTTTTTACGCGTTCCGTAACCTACTACGATTACTTCGTCAAGGGCTTTTGTATCCGGTTTTAAACTTACGTTGATTACGGTTTTGTTTCCAACTGGAATTTCTACAGTTTGAAATCCGACAAAATTGAAAACTAAAACAGCATTTTTTTCTGAAACGATAACAGTATAATTTCCGTCCATATCTGCAGATGCGCCTACAGATGAATTTTTAATATAGACATTCGCCCCAGGAAGTCCGAGTAAATCTTCGCTCGAAGTAACTTTTCCAGTTACTTTTCTTTCCTGCGCATTCATCATGAAATTTACCAGTAAAAAAGATACCAGTAAACACCATTTAAACGGTTTGTTTTTTTGGTTTGTAAACATTCATTTTTTGGTTTTAAGGTTAATAAGTTAGATAAAGTAGAAAAGCAATAAACTCATTCCGATTATCACAATGACAAACAGAATCTGTAGTAATAAGAAGTTTGTTTTTTTGATTTTCATATGGCAAATGTAGAAGCCAAAAAAGAAATAGAAATACAAAAAAGGGTATCTAAAAATACAGATACCCTTTTTTAAGCCTTTAAAAATGCGGATTGTTTACGTAAAATGTGAGATGTGAGATGTGAGATGTGAGATGTGAAAATTGAAAAGTGAAATGTTAGACGTGAGATGTTAGATGTAAAAAGTGAAAAATAAAAAGTAAAAAGTAAAAAGTGAAAAGTAAAAGATGTTCACATCTAGCAATTCAAATTTTCACATTCACACATTTCACATTTCACATCTAACATTTCACACTTTACATCTCACACTTTTTATAAAATTTGTCTGCGTATTGCGACGGCGTTTCTCCGTATTTTTTTTGAAAGCATTTGCTGAAGTATTTCGGATTGTTAAAACCGACTTTATAGCTTACTTCTGAAACATTTAATTTATTTTGTTCTAATAATTGAGCCGCACGTTTTAATCTGATTTCATGTATGAATTCGTTTGGTGTGCAATTGGTCCAAGCTTTGATTTTTAGAAATAACATGGTACGGCTGACACCTAATTCTGAACAGAAGAAGGGAATATCAAATTGTTCGTTTGAAATGTTTTCTTCTACAATTTTAAATGCTTTTTTCAATAATTCTTCATCCAAAGAAGAAACGGTGATTTCTGATGGAATAAAACTGTCTTCGCTTGAAAATTTGATTTTTAAACGTTCAGTCGTGTTTAGAATGTTTTTAACGCGAAGTCTGAATTCCATTAAATTGAATGGTTTACTGATATAATCATCGGCACCGCTTTCCAATCCTTCAAATTTATAAACCAATGAAGATCTCGAAGTTAATAAAATAACCGGAATATGACTGGTTTTGAGATTTTCTTTTATTTTCGAGCAAAGTTCTGTTCCAACCATTTCTGGCATAATAACATCACTGATAATCAAATTTGGAACAAATTTTAGTGCTTTTTCAAAAGCAATTTTTCCGTTTTCGGCCTCAATTATATTATAATCTTTTTTGAGCAGGTTTTTCATGAACTTTCTCAAAACCTTGTGATCTTCAACAATTAAAATCGTTTGTTTTTCGTCGTTTACAATTAAATCTTCGATGTCTTCGTTTTCAATTACTTCCGATGGTTCTAATTGTGCTGTATATTGTGCAATATCATCACTGATTTTAAAATCGGGAATAATTTCGCTGTCTAAAAGGTGGTTTCGCCCAAGCGGAAGTGTAACCTTAAAAATCACACCGCCTGTTGGTTTGTTCTTAACATCAATATTTCCTTTGTGCAGTTTTACAATGTTTTTTACAATCGAAAGTCCAATTCCAGTTCCTTTATTGTAGTTTTTTTGAACTTGATTGTGCATCGGAATTTCAAAAAACAAATCAAAAATTTTATCGATGTGTTCTTCCGAAATACCAACTCCAGAATCTTCAACAGCAATAAAAAGATTTTCTTGGTCGTGATTTATTTTAATGTTGATTGAACCGCCTTTTGGTGTGTATCGAAACGCATTCGAAATCAAATTATAAAAAACACGTTCGAGTTTGTATCGGTCAAAATAAACCAGAATTTCTTCATCATCAGTTTCAAAAGTATACTCGTAACCGCCGTCTTTGGCATATTCTATAAACGATAAAAAGATTTCTTTAGTGAATTTTACAATGTTTCCGTTTGCAGATTCCAGCGTTGCCTGATTATTTTCCAGTTTTCTAAAATCCATTAGTCGGTTAATTAAACTCAGCAAATGATTCGCGCTTCCTTCAATTACTAAAAGCTTTTTATACATTTCGTTCGTTCCGTTATAGTCAGCCAGAATTTGCTGTAACGGACCTAAAATCAATGTTAAAGGCGTTCTGAATTCGTGCGAAATATTGGTAAAGAAATCCAGTTTAGCACGGTTGTTTTCTTCCACACGTTTGCTTTCCAGATATTCCAATTCGAGTTTTTGTTTCAATCTGGCTTTCGATTTCATAATCCAGATCAAACCGTATAAACCTAACCCAATTATGATTCCGTACAGCAAAAATGCCCAAATGCTGCGCCAAGGAGCCGGATTTACAATTACGGTAAGTGTCGTTGGAGTTTTGTTCCAAATGCCGTCGTTATTGGCACCGCGGACTTCAAAAGTGTAAGTTCCCGGATTTTGAATAGCAAAATTGGCTTCTGAATTTTTTGTAGTAGTCCAGTTGTTTTCCAAACCCGTTAAGCGATAGCTGTATTGATTGTTTTTGGATCGAATGTAATTTGGAATTGCAAAGTTTATAGAGAAATTGGCTTTGTCATAATCTAAGGTAATAGTTTGCGTAAAACCAATGCTTTTCTCTAAAATTTCAGCTGAATCGCCTGGATTTATGGTTTTATTTTTAATTTTCAAATCGGTAATTAAAACCTGCGGGGCATATTGATTTAAGGAAATTTTGGATGCATCAAAATAAGTCGCGCCAGACGGGCTTCCAAAATAAAATTGATTTGAACTTAATTTTAAAGCCGAATTGTCATTGAATTCATTACTTGCCAATCCATCTTTTTGATCGTAAATGACAATGTTTTTTTGATTTGTATTGTATTTGATAATTCCCTGATTGGTGCTGATCCATAGGTTTTTATCATCATCTTCTAAAATAGAATGTATAGAAGTAATTAAAGTACTTCCAAATCTGAGATTGATGCGGTTGAATTTTTTTCCATCAAAATACTGAAGTCCTTTTGCTTTTGTTCCGACCCAGATTTTGTTTTGAGAATCCTGAAACAAAGTCAAAATATCATCGCCTGATAAAGAGGAATGATCGTAAAAGAAATGCTGAATTGCATATTGCTTCGGATTAAAATTTCGTAACGGGATGCGGTTCAGTCCGTTTTGAGTTCCAACCCAAAGAAAATTATGTTTGTCGACTAAAATAGTTCGGATAATATTATTGGTCAGAAAAACAGATTTTGTATTGTCGTTTCCAATTAGCTGGAAAGTTTTATCAATTGTATTATAGCGAATTAATCCCTTTCCAAAAGTTCCAATCCATAAAATACTGCCTTCTGTTTTAAGAGAATATACACCGGTTTCTTTCAGTAAATCCGTTAAATCAGAAGCAATTCGATTGTCTTCAATTCTTTTCGTAATAGTATTGTAGGCAGATAATCCTTTAGAAAAAGTACCAATCCATAAAATACGATCGTCAGAAAGACACATCGATTTGATGTCATTTTTATTTGTCTGCCCAGTTTTGCTGTTGATGTAGCTTGTGGTTTCTGTACTTTTATTATAAATCGTAATGCCGCCGCCTTCTGTTCCAAAATAAATATTCTGGTTTTTATCTGCAATAATCGAACTCACAACATCAAAACTCATCGGAATCTTTTTTGAATTTTGATTGTAATTAGAAAAATTGACATTTGAAACGTCCCAAAGATTCACGCCTTTGTAATAACAGCCAATCCAAATAGAACCTTTTTTGTCCTTAAAAAGTGACTTTACTTTGTCGATTCCGTTACTGTTATTGCTGTTGTTTATTTTCTGCAGACTTTTATCCAAACCTAAAATATAGATTCCGTCATAAGCTCCAATCCATAAAGAACCTTGATTGTCAATTACTAAAGATCGAATGTCGGGATTAATTTCTCTGAACTTTTCATTGTCCAAAAAAGAAACATAAGATTTCTGTTTTTGATCGAATTTTAAAAGACCTTTATTTTTTGTTCCAACCCATAAATTACCATTTTTATCTTCTATAACCGACTGCACATTCAATAAATCAACATTATTAAGCGGATAATTTTTAAACTGAAATTTACCGTTTTTTCGATTGGTTAGCTGACATAAACCTTTTGTAGTTCCAATCCAGATTTCTCCTTTTTTGGTTTTTAGAATGCTTAGAATATTATTGCTTGGAAGGGTAGAAGCATCATCGTCTGAATGGAAAACCGAAGTAAATAATCCAGATTTTTTATTGTAAATCGTTAATCCTTTTGAAGTTCCAAACCACATTTCGTTGCCAATTTCCTTAATGCTCCAAACGGCGTTATTACTTATCGTGTGATTGGCTTTGGTATGCAGATATCTTGTAAATTTATTCAAAACAGGATCATAACAGTTTAATCCATTGTAAGTTCCCACCCAGATTTTACCAGAGTTATCTTCTTCAATTGCCAAGATATCATTGTTGCTGATAGACGATTTATCATTGGCATCATTTCTAAAAATAGTAAATCGGCTGCCATCGTATTTATTTAATCCGTCTCGTGTACCAAACCACATCTGCCCAAATTTATCCTGATGGATGGCAATGACAGAACTCTGCGAAAGTCCGTCGGTCGTAGAGATGTTTTTAAGACGGTATTTATTTTGGGAAAACAGGTTTCCGCTGATAAATACGATAAACAAAAGAGCTATTTTGAATTTCATAGCGTTTTTTTTTAAGGTTCAGAGAGGCAAAGGGGGCAAAGGTGCAAAGTTTCTACTTATGATTTAATCTCGCAAAGTCGCTAAAACGCAAAGCTTTTCTCATTTTTGTCATTTCGACGAAGGAGAAATCTCCACTAGTAGCTCTACAAAGATTGGCAACATCCTATATGGAGCAACTTACGAAGATTTCTCTCCCGAAGCCTCGGGATCGAAATGACAAACTATTCTTAATTAATGATTATAATGAACAAATAAAGCCTTTTGTTTTAATGACTTTTCGAAATTATTCTAATCGCTTTTTAAGCTGATACTCATATATTGACGGAATTTTTTCAATGGCTTTATTTAAAAACTCAATATAGGGATCAACATCGTATTTGATTTCAAATTTCGTATTTCCATGAACGCCAATGATTCTGGCGAAAGCACCGTCTTTCATTCCGTATAATAAAACAGGTTTAAGTGGATCAGGGTTTGAAACCTGAACATTTAAGTTCCAAAAAGTACTGAAAGGTCCGTGCGAAGGTTTCCAGTAATCCGCTCCGCCGCCGCCAAATAGGTAATAGCTGTTATTTTTATCAGCAGTAATATGAACCGTAATATTATCAAACAAATTTTGATGATTTGCTCCCGAATGCTGGTCTAAAAGAGCGTCTTCAAAAATCTCACAATTTTGATACACATTTTTAGTAGAAAAAGTATTGAAGCTCAACGGGTGAACTGCTTTATTGTAGATTTTTAAGTTCTTGACTAAAACATTATGAACGCCTCCTAAAGTTACGGTATAATGCGATAAATGAGGACCATCGGTAATGATATCCTGAACGGTTACATTAGAAACTTCTTCGGCTAGAATACCGCTGTCGGCATTGGTAATTTTGACGTCTTTTACCCAGCTGTTAAAAAGGCGCGTTAGGAAAATCGCATTATTTCCGGGTTCAACGTGATGCGCCACTCTCGGAATATCGGGAAAAGTAAAACGTAAATTTTCAATTCCCACTTCATTTAAATGTTTCCATTCGACGAGTTGTGCATGGTAACTTGGCTTTATCGAAATGGTTAAAGGTGTTTTTAAAGTAATTTTAGAGGAAGATATTTTAATGATTTCAACTTGCTGTCTTACAATTGGAAGTTTTGGAAATTTCCAATGATGCGAACCAGGCTTGACTTTTGCCCCTTGATATAAATCTTTTATAATTTCGCCGTTTTCGCCATCCTTATTAAACAACTGCAATTCGACAATATCGCCGACTTTTAAATTTTTCACTTCGGAAATATTAATGACAAATTCACCCATTTTTCCAGAACTGACTTTTGCTAACACATTAGGTTCGGGTTCATATTTATCCAAATAAGATTTCACACGTTCATTGGGAATCTGTGTCCAGATAAAACCTCCCGACCATGCATATTGTGAAAAAGGCAAATCAATATTATTTTCGGGTTCGCGTTGTCTTTTATCAAAAGAGGTTAGGTATTCTCTAAGTTCCGCAAGAGATTCAGGATCTTTAAGATACATCATTGGTCTTGGGCAGTAGATTTCAGTTCCGTTTTCACCAGAACCTGCACCGCGAAGTACAAAATTGCTTCTTTCGATGTAGAGAATATCGCTTAGAATAATTCGGCCTGCGGGTAATTGTAAAATTACATTTCCATCGACTGCATTTGCTGCTTTTAAAGCTTTGAGGAATGCTTTTGAGTCGTCTAGATTGTCATTTGCTTTTACGCCAAAATCAGCGGTATTAATAATTTTTCCTTCGGTTTCTGGAAGTTTGCTTTCTCCAAAATGATAACCTGCATAGCTAAAATCAGGAAGGTAATTGGTTTTTGAAGTAATAATTTTTGGTAATTCCTGCGCCATTGTAATATTTACAACAAGGCTGCAAAAGATAGTTATGGCTGGACGAATCATGGTTTTTGTGGTTGTGTGGTTAGTTAGTTTTTTGTTTGCCGCAAAGGCACTAAGGCACAAAGTTTTTTTATTTTTTTATTTCACGCTCCCGATAGCTATCGGCAGTGTGAAATATAAATCTTCGCGACTTTGCGATAAAGCTTTAAAAAAAACTTTGTGCCTTAGTGCCTTCGTGGCAAGCAAATTATAAAGATCGCTTAATCCCCAATTCAAGTCCTCGCAATTCTGCCAAGCCTCTTAAACGGCCAATTGCAGAATAACCCGGATTTGTTTTTTTCTTCAAATCATCCAGCATTTGGTGACCGTGATCTGGGCGCATCGGCAATTTGCTGTTATTTCTTTTTTCGACTTCTAAAATCGCTTTTACCACTTCGTACATATCAACATCACCTTCAAGATGATTGGCTTCGTAGAAACTTCCTTCCTCATCTCTCTGCGTGCTTCTTAAATGGATAAAATTCATTTTATCGCCGTGACGTCTTACAATTCCGGGTAAATCATTATCGGCTCTAACGCCATAAGAACCTGTACACATTGTAAATCCGTTTGATGGAGACGGCGCTGCATTCATTAATTCCACTAAATCTTCTTCCGTGCTTACTACTCTTGGTAAACCTAAAATAGGGTAAGGTGGATCGTCAGGGTGAATAGCCATTAAGACACCTTTACTTTCGGCAACTGGAATAATCTGCTGTAAAAAGTAAAATAAATTATCTTTTAAAGCCTGTCTGTCAATATGATTATAAGCACTTAAAGTAACTAAGAAATCTTCAACCGTATAAGCTTCTTCGGCACCTGGAAGTCCCGCTAGAATATTACGTTGTAATTTTACTTTATCTTCATCTGTCATGGCTTCAAAATAACTTTTTGCTTTTTGAATTTGAGTTTCAGAATATTCTTTTTCTGCGCCTGGTCTTTTTAAAATGAACAATTCAAAAGCCGCAAAAGCATTAATGTCAAAACGAAGTGCTTTAGAACCGTCTTCAACCGTATAAGATAAATCGGTTCTTGACCAGTCTAAAACGGGCATGAAATTATAGCAGACACATTTGATGCCGCATAAAGCCAGATTTCGAATGCTTTCTTTATAATTTTCAATGTATTGAAGGTAATTTCCAGTTTGTTTTTTAATGTCTTCATGAACCGGAATACTCTCCACAACCGACCAAGTTAAACCAGAAGCCCCTTTTTTAGGATCACCGTTTTCGTGTTCAATTTCAACTTTTCGTTTAATGATTTCGTCGATGCTCCAAACTTCTCCGTTTGGAATATGATGTAATGCGGTTACAATTCCGGTTGCTCCAGTTTGTGCTATATCTTGTAAAGAAACAGGGTCATTTGGTCCGAACCATCTTAATGTTTGTTCCATGTTTTATTTGTTTTTGGTTTGATTCCTGAAAGGTTTCCAAAACCTTGTAGGTTTAAATTATTATCTATATAAATAAAAAACATACCTACAAGGTTTTAGAAACCCTGCAGGACGTGAGAAATCTTAAATGCTTGTTGCAGCAAAACCTCCGTCGACTTTTAAGATTGTTCCAGTCACGAATTTTGACATATCGCTGCATAAAAACAAAAGCGCACCGTCAATATCTTCTGGTGTTCCAAATCTTCCCATTGGTGTATGATCGATGATTTTTTCGCCTCTTGACGTTAGTTTTCCTTCTGGAGTTAATAATAAAGCGCGGTTTTGTTCTCCAATAAAAAATCCAGGAGAAATAGCGTTTACACGAATTCCTTCGCCATATTTTTGGGCCAGTTCAACTGCCATCCATTGTGTGAAGTTATCAATTGCCGCTTTTGATGCCGAATAACCTACAACTCTAGTTAAAGGTCTTTGTGCCGATGCGGATGAAATATTAATGATATTTCCTGATTTCTGTTTAGCAAAAAGCGCCGCAAAAACCTGAGATGGAAGCATAGTTCCAATAATATTCAAATCGACAACCTTTTGCAAATCATCTGTTTTCATATCATAAACAGCTTGGTCGGGCTGAATTGTCGCACCCGGCATATTTCCTCCTGCAGCGTTAATTAGAATATCCAGACGACCGTATTTTTCTACGATAAAATCTTTTGCCCTTTCTAATTCTTCTTTGTTTAAAACATTCGCCTGAATGGCAAATGCCTGGCCGCCATTTGCTTCTATGCTTTGTACCGTTTTCTCTGCTTTTTCCAGCGATTGAGAAACAATTCCAACAACAACACCTTGTTTAGCCAGAACGTTTGCAAAGTTGCTTCCTAATACTCCCGCACCACCTGTTATAAGTGCAATTTTACCTTTTAGATTGAATATTGAATCCATTATTTAGTTATTTAAAAAATCAATAGTTTAAATTCCAAATTTCAATTTGAAAGATAAAGTATGATTAACATTTAGTTTAATTTTTAAGTTTATCTGATTCCGCTTTGAGTTTGGAATTTGGTATTTCAAAAATTGGAATTTTAATTTTAACCTCTTATTGCTCCAATCAGTTCTAATACTCTTTTAGTCTCATTTTCGATTGTATCGTAAGCTTCGTATTCCATAACATTTTTACTGATTAATTTACTTCCCATTCCCACAGCAGAAACACCAGCATTAAACCAAGTTTCAATACTTTGACGGGTAGTATCAACACCTCCAGTCGGCATAAAAATTAAGTTTGGAAAAACATCTTTGATAGCACTCATAAAGTCTGGCCCTAAAATATTTCCAGGGAAAAGTTTGATGAATTGAACTCCGGCATTTTCAGCAGCAATAATTTCAGTTGGAGTCATGCAGCCAGGCGCGTATAAAACCTCTTTACCAATTAAAAATGAAGCTACTTCAGGAACAAAACCCGGACTTATAAAAAAGTCAGCTCCAGCCAAGAAATAAGTTTCTGCCTGCGCTAAGTTTTTAATAGTACCAATTCCTAAAAGCATTCCTGGCATTTCGGCGTTTCTAATTTCAATTAATTTCTTAAAATTAGAAAGAGCTTCAGGACCTCTGCTTGTATATTCCACGGCTCTAATTCCCACGTTATAAAGTGTTTTTAAAACGGCAATACTTTTATTTTCGTCAGCATTAAAATATAAGGGAAGCATTCCTTGTTTTATAATGACATCAATAGAATTCTGAATGGTACTCATGGCTTATATTTTTACTTTAATTACAATTTTTTTCAATTCACCTTCTCCAATCATTGCGGTGTGTACATCTTCAGGAAATAATATGGCAAATTGTTTTTCCTGCAATTGAAAGAAAGTATCTGGAGCATCATGAAAAAAGCGAACATCTCTTTCGTCGCTGTAATCGCCATTTGGGTTTACACATTTCTCTCTCGGTTTCCAGGCAAAAGTTTCTGGTCCTTTTATTGAAATCTGAATGTCTATGTTTTTGTCGTGGCATTCAAAACCTTTAACGGCTTCTTCTTTTGTATTTCCTTGTCCGACAATTACAATTAGTTTTAAGCCTTCGCCAATTTCAAAAGCGCCCTCTTCCAGATTGGCAATATCATTTTGATTTACATAATCGAATGCTTTTTTAAAATTGGGATGCAGACCGTAATATTTTGCTGCGTTGTGTAGTGAATCTACTATCATTTGGTTAGATATTATTTAGTTTTTTAATCGTGTATTTTAGTTGATTAACAGAAAAAATAATTGTTTTTTTAATGTTATGTGTATATTTGCGTGTGCGTACACGGTATTTTACAAATGTATGTAAAATGAAGTGTAAAACAACTTATTTTTAATAAAATAAATTAAATTTACTGCACTGCTTTTATTTTTTTAACTTAAAAAGAATCAATATCATAACAATTAAGAAAATTGCCGAATTAGCTAATGTTTCGCCGGGAACAGTCGATAGAATTATACATAAGCGCGGACAAGTGGCGCAGGAAACTGTGGATAAGGTTAATGCTATAATTGAGGAATTTGGTTATAAAAGAAATATACTGGCAAGTAATCTGGCGTTAAATAAAAAATTTCATTTTGCAGTTTTTCTTCCAAAGTCTGAAACCTTGGAATATTGGAAAAGTCAGGTTGACGGGATTGAAAAAGCAGCCTTGGAGTTTAGCAAATTTGGAATTGTATTGGATTATTTTTTCTACGATTACAATCTGATCTCATTTCAAGAAACTGTTCAAAAAGTAATGCAGTTTGATTGTGACGGTTTATTATTTGCGCCTATATTTTATGAAGATTCTGTTCAGTTTTTAAAAGAATATCAAAAGAAGAATATTCCAGTTGTAATGATTGATTCTAATATTTCTGAAGGAAATGAACATGCGTACGTAGGGCAAGATGCTTTTCAGAGCGGTTATTTAGCGGGAAGATTAATCAGTTTTGCAGTAAAAAATGAGAGACAAGTTTTGATTTTTAAAATTACGAGAGAAATTGAAAGTACTTCGGTATACTTACAGCGTATCGATGGATTTTATTCTTATTTTAAAGATCATAACGAACTGACGAATTTTAAATTTTCAGAAGTCACTTTAAAAGATTCCAAAATAGATCAGTTGAATTTGGAAATGTTTTCTGGCGTAAGCAGCATTTTTGTGCCAAATTCCAGAGCTTATATTGTCGCTGGATTTTTAGAAAAAAACAATATAAAAGGTGTCCGTATTATTGGTTTTGATTTGTTGAAAGAAAATATCGAATATTTAAACAAAGGCATAATCGATTTTTTAATCAATCAAAGACCAGAAGATCAAGGTTATAAGGGGATTAATTATTTGTATAAGAAATTGGTTCTACAAGAAGATGTTGAACGTACACATTATATTCCGTTAGAAATTATTTTGAAAGAGAATTATTTTCCTGTTAGAAAATCAATTTAAACTATTGATAAATTTTAAACCTGACAGGTTTTTAAAACCTGTCAGGTTTCTAAAGTAACGAAATCATTACTTTTTCATCTTCACAATCAAAGGATTATTAATCTTCTCAGCAAAAGCACTCAAATAAGTTTCCCATTCTTGTTTAGTTTGAAACGGACTTCCTTTTTTCCATCCAAAACCAGCATAATAAATTGCTTTATTATTTTTTACAGTGATATTTCCATATAGATTACTTAAATCTTTTTCATCGGTAACATGATTATCAAAGCTAATTAAAGAACCTTTTGGCGCTACTAAACCCATTCCAATTTCAGAATCATCAATAGGCTCCCAGTAACTTAGCCAGCCTTTTTCTAAATTTGTTCCTGTAGTTCCTTTTTTATCATGAAGTGTCAAACCAGCAGCAATAGTTTTAGTTCCAGTAACATTGATTTCGAAGCGAGAAAGCTGGCTTCCATAATCCAAACTGATCAATTTAGATTCGGTTATTCTATTGCCTTTCGCATCCCAATCAGCGTAGGTTAAAATAAAGCTCGTTCGGATCGGACCATTCGTAATAGTTTTCCAGCTGATGAAATTTTTAGAAAAATAATATTTACCATCCACATTTACAGCAATTCCGCCAATACCTCGGCTTGGACCCACCTGAAAATTATCAAGTCCTTCTCCAGTATCTTTATGATACGTTCCAGTTCCGTTTGTGGTTTTTTCATACCATTTATTAATAATTGGATATTCCACTCTTTTTAGCCAGGCATCGATTCCGCTGGTTAATGTTCCGCCTGGAATATTTTCTTCCACCATTTTTTGAGCCACAGGACCGTAAGTTCTAAAAGCGACTTTGTTGTTTTCCCAAGCGTAATCATCTGTTCTTTCTGGAACAAATCGTGAATAACAGCTAACGACTTTGGACGCAGAAGGATTTGTACCGACTAAAATCTCAAAATCTTGCTTTGAAGAAGCTTTTATTTTGGGCTGAAACAAAAGAACATCCATAATTCCGTCGCCGTCATTGTCTACAGTCTGGGTTTCTAGAAATGAATTGCTGTTGATTTCTTTTACAGCATAATTTTCAAGTTTAGCATCTGCTTTTAATCCCAGCGTTTTTTTAGTTAATTCAACTGTTTCAAATTCTCGGTTTACAGGCAAATTATTGATAATTGTAATTGTTTTGTTTTGAGATTGAACTGTAAAGTTCGCTGCCAGAATTGCGGTAAGTAAAAGATATTTTTTCATTTTGGATGCTGCTTTTTTATTTCATAAAAATACAAATCAAAAAGCAAACAGAAATACACTATTGGAGTAAATATGTACAAATTATTGATATTGAGAGTAAGTCACAAGAAAGTTAATAATTTAAACTTATCTTTAAATATTAAAATCAAGATAAAATGAAACAAAGCGCCGGCATATTAGCCTATAAATTCATTGATAAAACAGTATTCTTCTTTCTAGTTCATCCAGGCGGACCATTTTGGAAAAACAAAGATTTAGAATCTTGGTCGATTCCCAAAGGAGAGTTTACAGATGACGAAGATCCGCTGGAGGCTGCCATACGAGAATTTAAAGAAGAAACTGGTTTTGAGGTTGATGGAGATTTCATAAAACTGCAATACGTAAAATTGAAATCTGGTAAAGTTGTTCATGCTTGGGCGGTTGAATTTGAATTTGATGAAACACAGCTAAAAAGCAATGATTTTGAAATGGAATGGCCTCCAAAATCTGGGAAACTAGCAAATTTCCCTGAAGTCGACAGAGGAGAGTGGTTTCAAACGCACGATGCCTTAAAAAAAATAAATCCTGCTCAAGCCGATTTTATCGTTCAAATGATTTCTAAAATTTCGGCTTCTCTTTAATTTCTTTGTTTCCTTAATGAGATAATTTTTGTAATTTACATTCATATCATCTGAATCATTTATCAGATTAATTAAAATGAAATAAGAATATGGATGTGAAGTGTATTATTTTCGACTGCGATGGAGTTTTGGTAGATACAGAAAAAATTGGGAATGGAATATTGCTTGAAATGGCAGCTGAGTATGGTTTTGAAATGGAAATTGAAGATGCATACCGCAATTTTAACGGTCGAAATTTAAAAGATTGTTTTCTTCATATCGAAGATGCTATCGGAGCAAAACTGCCGGAATCTTTTGAAGCAGAATACCGTGAAAAAAGTTTCAAAGCTTTTAAAACAGAAGTAAAGCCGATGGAAGGTGTAGTATCATTTATCGAAAAACTTAATATTGCGTATTGTGTGGCGTCAAGCGGACCAGTTGAAAAAATCAGGCTGAATCTTGAAGCATCTGGTTTACTGGATAAGTTTGAAAATAAGATTTTCAGTTCCTATCAAATTAACAGCTGGAAACCAGATCCTGGAATATTTTTATATGCCGCAAATGAAATGGGTTTTGAGGTAAGTGACTGTATAGTTCTGGAAGACAGTAAAGCAGGAGTGAAAGCTGGAATAGATGGCGGATTTAAAGTATTTGGACTTGCCAATGGTTATAACAACTCAGATTTGGAAGAAGAAGGTGCAATGCTTTTTTATACTTATGAGGAACTGAGTGATATTCTTGGAGTTTGATTTGTTTCAGGTTTTAGGTTTCAAGTTTCAGGTTCTGAGTAGAACTTCGACTTCGCTCAGCCTGACACTAATTAGGTTGTAATTGTCATCCTGAGCGAAGTCGAAGGAAACGTGAAATATCTCATAAAGCGAGATCAAATTTCTATTTTTTCTAATTTTCATATTCTTAAAAACAAATGTAATTTGTTACATTAAAATTAAATTTCATATATTTGAGTTTGTACATTCGTTTTTTTAATGAGTTTTTTATGATGAATTTGTAATGCTTCATTAGAAAAATCGGATGATTTAGCTAGAAAAAGACTTTTCCCAAAGAGTCATTCTTTAGAATGTGATTTCCCAAAAGTCACATGCAATTAACCTACAGACAGACAAAATGACGAAATTTATAATTAGAATTTTAGTTCTATCACTATTACTCGTTTCTTCAATCGAAGCCCAGATTAAAAAGATTGGTGTTCCTTTTATAAGCAATTATAATCCGAAAACGTATAAAGCAGCTTCCGAAAATGGAGATGTTGTACAAGATTCTAAAGGCATGATGTTTTTTGCCAATCACTTCGGAATCATGCAGTTCGACGGTGTACGATGGAGTATTGTTACACAGCCTGAAAACAGAAGTATGGTTCGTTCGCTGGCAATCGATAAAAATGATAAAATTTATGTTGGAGCACAAGGCGACTTTGGTTTTACAACGCAATTGCCTAATGGCCAATATCGATATACTTCGCTGGTTAAATTACTTCCTGTTTCAGTTCGAAATTTTGGCGATGTACTTCACACTACTATTCAAAATGGGAATGTGATTTTTTTCTCTTACGAAGGAATATTTATTTATAAGAATAATAAAATCAAGGTTTTAAAATCAAATTCTAGTTTTGATGATTTTTTTGAAGTCAATAAAGAGATTTATGTTTTAGATAATGAAAGAGGATTATTGAAATTAAAAAACGACTCATTAATTGCAATTTCAAATGCTCAGAAATTTGCCGGCATGAAGATTAGGAAAATCTTTAAAACAAAAAAAGGACTTTTATTATGCACACAAAAGAATGGTCTTTTTATTTATTCCGATAATCAAATAAAACCTTTTGTAACAGAAGTTGATTATTTATTAAAGCAAAATCAAATCTCTGCTGGAATTGAGCTTTCGGATGGATATTTTGGAATTGGAACCCGCCAAACAGGATTGATAGTTATAGATGGTTCAGGAAATTTGATTCAGCATATCAACAAACAAATAGGTTTGCAAAATGATTATGTAACAAATCTTAAGGTTGATAAGGAGGGAAATTTATGGGTTACGCTTAAAGAAGGTATTTCGATGATTCAAATTTCTTCGCCTTTGTCTAAGATTTTGGATAAATCAAATTCAGAAACCAAAATATACTGTAGTCAAATTTATCAAAACAAGTTATACATCGCTACAGATAACGGTTTATTCTCGCTCGATTGGGAAGCTTATAAAAACGGGAAGCGTGAAAATGCCAATTTTCTGCATATTGCTGGCATGTCTGAAAATGTTTGGAATATTGGCGTTTTTGGAAATTCTCTTTTGGCTTTTGAAAAAAACGGAATATATGAAGTGTCTGGTAATTCGGCAAAAATACTAGCAAAAGTAGACGGCGCTTGGAAAGGGATTTTAGTTCCAAATCATCCAGATTTACTGCTTGTAGGCGGTTACAACGGTTTGTATCTTCTAAAAAAAATAAATAATTCTTGGATTTATCAGCATAAAATAAAAGGTTTTCAGGAAAGCAGCCGTATAATTGAAACGGACAAGAACGGCAATTTCTGGATTGCTCACGGTTACAAAGGAATTTTTAAACTTCAATTTAATACCGCATTCGACTCGGTTTCTAATGTCCAGTTTTATAATCAAGAAGATGGTTTTCCGTCGAGTTTATTTTTGAATACTTTTAAAATTGATAATCAGATCTTTTTTGGAACGACAAAAGGGGTTTACAAACAGAATACATCTTCAAACAAAATGATTCCAGACGCTATTTTTAAAAAATATCTGGGAATGGAAAATCATATTCGGTTATTAAAAGAGGATAATCAGAATAATATTTGGTACGTTTCTGGAGAAAATACTGGGAAAATGACTAAAAAAGCAAATGGCAGTTTTGATGTTGAAGAACTTCCATTTAGAAAACTTAGATATTTATATGTTCCAGGTTTCGAAAATATTCAGACAACAACAAACGGCGATGTCTTTTTTGGCACACAAGATGGTTTAATTCATTACAATTCAGTTAAAAAAAAGAAATACCAAACCAAATACAAAGCTGTAATTTCAGAAGTTAAATGTATTTTTCCAAAAGACAGTCTGCTGTTTTCAAGTCGTTACGATGTGCTTCCGAATAAAACAAAATCTGCAGAAAAAGAAATTTCAAGAGTTTTATCGTATTCCAATAATGCCGTTCATTTTTCTTTTTCTTCTCTTTTTTATGATGAAGCTGATGCCACAAAATATGAATATTGGCTGGAAGGTTTTGAACCAAAATGGTCGGAATACAGTCTTCAAACCGAAAAAGAATATACCAATTTACCTGAAAATGAATATGTGTTTCATGTAAGGGCAAAAAATATTTATGATGTTGTAAGCGAAGAAGCTGTTTTTCGCTTTGAAGTTTTACCGCCTTGGTACAGAACGATTTGGGCTTATGTTTTATATTTAATTCTCTTTGGTGTTTTGATTTATACGATTATCAAATACCAAAAAAATCTTGCGGAACGTGACCTCCAGCAATTAATTTTGAATCAGGAAAAAGAATTACTGCAGAATCGTGCAGAACTTAATGAACAAAAATTGGCATTAGAACAAGAAAATATGGTGATAATGCGGGAGAATCTTGAAACAACGATTAATCTCAAAAACGCTAAAGTAGCTTCAAACACTGTCAATCTTATCCATTTAAATGAAATTCTGCTTTCTATAAAAGAACTCATCGGACAAATGGATAAGAAGAATGATCCTAATGTCAATTTCAGTTTGTTAACTAAAATAAATAAATTGATCGATCATGAATTGCAGGGTGATAAACATTGGAATGAGTTTGAGGAAATTTTCAATCAGCTGCACGATAATTTTATGCAGAGACTCAAAACAAGTTATCCTGAATTGACGCCGCGTGATATGCGATTGTGTGCATATCTGCGAATGAATTTCAATACGAAGGAAATTGCACCGCTCTTGGGAATTTCTGTAAGAGGTGTGGAAGATACCAGATATCGCATTAGAAAAAAACTACAGCTTCCTTCTGAAGCAAACATAACCGAGTTTATTCTGAATTTTTAGTTTTCCTCATTTAAGTGAAATTTTAAGTGATTTTATGCTTTTCATCGATGCTTTGTTACATTTCTTCGATAGTACCGTAGTCAAACCGTACTCCAAAATGTAAGTCTTGCCTGGTTTTTTAGTTAATATTGCGTTGTTATTGTCGGAAAATACAAACTATTTTTTTTAAATGGCATTTATTGAAGAAATAACATTTACTAACTAAAAACCTATTTAAAATGAAGCAAAATGACTTTTTTTTCGGCCGACCACCGAAAAGCAAATCTTATTTATTAAAACAATTTTGTGTTGCAGTTTTATTTCTACTGCTGCCATTTCTGAAAGCCCAAGCTCAATGTAATACGCTTGTTTGGTCTGATGAATTTAATGGTACGACAGTAGATTTAACCAAGTGGCAAAGCATCTCAGGAAACGGCTGTCCATCGCTTTGCGGATTTGGAAATGCCGAAGCGCAGCGTTACGAACCGAATCAGGCAACAATTGTAAAAGAAGGAACGAATAGTTACTTGAACATTGAGGCTAAATATCAGCCCACGTCACAGTTTCCAGATCAGCCGTATGCGTCTTCCAAATTAACAACAGAAGGGAAGTACGCTTTAAAATATGGAAGAGTTGAAGCTAGAATGAAGTTATCTAATGGCCAGGGAGCGTGGCCTGCTTTTTGGATGCTTCCCGTAAATGGAAATTGGCCGTATACTGGTGAAATTGACATTATGGAAGCCAAACACAGAAATCCACAATCTGTAGATGGCACTATTCATTATGATGGAAACGGCTATCATTTTACAGGAAGAAGCTACAGTTCTCCAACCGATTTATCTTCTGATTTTCATGTTTATGCGGTAGAATGGGGACCAAACTTTATAAAATGGTTTGTTGACGATGTTTTATTTCACACAGCAACTCCAAATACAACTGTAAACAGCGGATGGCCTTTTAATGATAATCAGTTTTATATTATTTTAAATCTGGCTGTTGGTAGTGCCGGAACTCCATATACTAGTGTAAATGGAGCTGGGGTACCGCCGCTTCCTGCTGATTTTCCAGCAAAATTGCAGGTAGATTACGTTCGTGTTTATGACGGAAGTTATAAATATGGAGTTGCGGGAGATGCAAAAGTATATCAAAATGAAAGCAGTAAAACTTATTCTATAAATGCTATAACAGGTGCCTCTTATAACTGGACGGTCCCTGCAGGTGCGACGATTACTGCGGGACAGGGAACAAATGCTGTTACGGTAAATTGGGGAACTTCGGGTGGCGATGTTTCTGTAACAGCGACCACTTCCGGCTGTACGGCAAATACATATAAACTAGCCGTTGTAACAGAACCGGTAATTCCTGTAGAGAAAATTCAGGAAGATTTTCAATCCAACAGAAATATTGTTTACGGAAACAAAACTGGAGTTTTGACAGAAGCGGTTGCCAATCCTTCTGCAACAGGAATTAATACTTCGGCTTTGGTTGGAAAATATGTCCGTAATTCATCTGAATTGTACGATGTTTTCAATATTAAAAACGTAGTCATCAGTAATGCTAATGATTATGTGTACGGAAGAAAAAGAATTTCTTTTGACATTTATACTTCGGCTCCAGTTGGAACTAAAATTTCAATGCAGCTTGAAAACAGCTTGGTAACCACAGCTACTAATTATCCGTCTGGAAGACACAGCGGTTATAAAGCGACTACTACAGTTCAAAATAAATGGGAAACTATTGAATTTGAGTTTGAAAAAATAATAGATCCAAACACAAGTGCTTTGACAATCAATAATATTGCTTTCCTTTTTGAATCGAATTCAAATTCTGGTACAACCTATTATTTTGATAATCTGCTGACTAGAGCAGCGCCAGAAAAACCAATTATTGCAACCGACGTTTTGCAAAATTATGACGGCATCAATAAAATCATAAAAGGAACTACAACTGGAACGTACTCTGTGGTAGCAAATCCAGGTGCAAATTCTATCAACTCATCTGCGAATGTGGCAAAATATGTTAGAAATGTAACCGAACAATACGATGTGCTTTTCTTTAATACACAAACTTCGATCGAAGATGCTGGTTTATTTAAAAATCAGACTAATAAAATCATGATCGACGTTTATACCTCGGCACCAGTTGGAACGGTTGTAAGTATGAATTTTGAAAATAGCGCAACATCGCTCCCTGCGAATTATCCAACGGGAAGAAATAGTAATTATGTGGCTATTACAACCAAACAAAACCAGTGGGAAACCTTGACTTTCTATTACAATTCAAGTCCAGATGCTGGAACTTCGAATCTGGCAGTAAACCAAATGGTTTTATTGTTTAATTCAGGTTCTTATACAAACGATACGTATTATTTCGACAATATCAGAATTGGTTCAACCAAACTGCCAGATACTTTTACACCAGGAGTTGTTTACGAAGATTATCAAAATACCCACAACATTACGTTTAGAGACGCTATTGGAACTTATATACCAAACACTGTAAATCCGAGTGCATCGGGAATTAATACTTCTTCGAATGTTGGAAAATACGTGCGTAAGTCCACTGAAATGTATGATAATTTCTCTTTCAATACGACTTTAAACAATATTGGAGATTTTAAAGCCGGCACTAAAAAATTCGCTATGGATATTTATACATCTGCGCCGGTTGGCTCTATAATTTCTTGGCAGGCAGAAAGCAGTGCTTCGGTTCCTGCAAATTATCCTGTTGGCAGACACAGTATTTATCAAGGCGTTGTCAAACAAACCAATACTTGGCACACCATTACTTTTACCTATGTGAGTACGCCCGATGCTTCGACTTTAGATAGTGAAGTAAACCGCTTTGTATTTTTATTTGAACCGGGAACAAATTCTGGAAATACTTATTATTTTGATAATATCAGAGCTTTAAATTTAGTTTCTACCGAAACACCAGCAGGATTGCCTTCACCTTGGATTAGCACAGATTTAGGAGCTGTTACCCCTGCGGGAGAAGCATCACATTCTAACGGAACTTTTACAATTAAAGGTTCAGGAAATGATATTTGGGAAACAAGCGATCAATTTCAATTTGTAAATCAGTCTATTACTGGAGATGCGGAAATTATTGCTAAAGTAAATTCATTAACGAATACCAATACGTATGCAAAAGCTGGAGTAATGTTCCGTGAAACGCTTACGCCGACTTCTAAACATGCCATGACAGACGTAAGTGCCGCAGCTGGTATAGAATTTTTATCTAGAGAAGCAACTTCTGGAGTAACAACAGCTCAAGTTGTGGCAGGAACAGCTCCAAAATGGATTCGTATCGTAAGATCTGGAAACATATTCACTTCTTATTCATCTGATAATGGAACGACATGGACACAAGTTGGAACTCCAAAAAACATAGCAATGGCCAATACGATTTATGTTGGAATGGCAGTGACATCTCACGCGAACGGAACTTTAGCAACAGGAGTTTTCAGCGATGTTATAGTTCGTACTATTACATCAAACCCAAATGTCAATTTAGCTTTAGGCAAAACAGCAACGGCTTCTACCGAAGAAAATGCAACGCTTTCTGCAAATAAAGCAACTGACGGAGACGGTACAGCATCAAGATGGGCAAGTTCTTTTGCCAATGCAACAGAATGGATTTATGTCGATTTAGGAAGCAATTACACACTTAACAGAGTTGTTTTAAAATGGGAAGCGGCTTTTGCAACTCAATATAAAGTACAGCTTTCGACAGATAATGTTTTCACCGAAAATGAAACAATAAATACGCAGACAGCCAGTGATGGAGGTACGGATGATTTAACGGTAAGCGGAACAGGAAGATATCTTCGCATTTTATGTACAGCAAAAGCTTTGGCTCCTTACGGATATTCATTGTATGAAATTGAAGCTTATGGATCGTCTTCAACGGCTAAAATGGCTTTGAATGTTGCTGAAGAACCTCTGGCGGAAGAAGCTGTTTTTGCAGTGTATCCAAATCCGACCACAAATTATGTTCAAGTTTCATCTCCTGAAAACCTAG
Source organism: Flavobacterium sp. S87F.05.LMB.W.Kidney.N (assembly GCF_004366435.1). NCBI lineage: Bacteria > Pseudomonadati > Bacteroidota > Flavobacteriia > Flavobacteriales > Flavobacteriaceae > Flavobacterium > Flavobacterium sp. S87F.05.LMB.W.Kidney.N. The sequence continues at coordinate 206,583 of NZ_SODX01000005.1, forward strand.
ACAATAAAGTCATTACGATTTATGATAATTCTGGGACTTTAATTTTGCAAAACAAGCCTCAAGGGAATGAAAGTGTAATTGACGTGAGTAAACTTCGCAGAGGAATATATATTCTAAACTTCAAATCAGACCAAAAAAGCTGGAGTAAGAAGTTAATTAAGAAATAATTTTTAAATCCGTTGGGTGCAATTCAAGGAGGGCATACCAGTTGTACCTGACGGATTTAGTTAGTCATTTATTTGAAAATGACTTTGGTTTTAGAATCTATTTATTAACCCCAAAACTATTTAGATATGAATAAAATTAGACTTCAAAGATTTTCTTTTTTGATGACACTTTTTTTAGTGTTTTCAAGCCTAATGCATGCTCAAGGGCCTGTACCATTTACGATTAGTAATAATTCGACGTTTGCCGACAGCGATTTATATGTTGCCATTGTAGGAATCGATTATACTACAGGAAACCACGTTTGGGTAAATGCCAAAACAAGTCAGGTTTTGCCAATGAGCGCTTCTTACAACACAGTTACAGGACCCACTTATGGCGGAAATACAGGACCAGGGCAAAACTCCAAATATGCCGCTTGTTTTACTAAGTTGAGTGAAATTCCAAACAAGACCTTTACACTTCCATTAATAGCAGGATGTCGAGTTTTTATTTCTAAAGGTTCGCAGTTGTATTTTTACTTTTTTGGTGCTAACGGAGCTCCGTCAGGATACGCATCGCCAAATCCGCAGAATGCTACAGATCCAAATCAGGGAATTTTGTATGAAATGATCGAATTGACCAATAATCAATATGGTTTCTTCGGAAATCCAACAAGAGTCGATTCATATAAATATCCAATGGGATTGGAGTTATTTGGTGCTAACGGTTATCAAAAGAAAGTGGGAGACTTGAAAAAGCACGCTGATATTGTAGCTGCTTTTAAGGCCAATGTTCCAGCAGAATTTCAAGGCTGTGTCAATGACGCAACGGGAGAAATTACAGCTCCGTCTAAAACTCCAGCTTATGCTGAAGGATCAGGGCCATACGCAAACTATTTAAAATCATATATCGACGCAATTTGGAATAAATACAAAAATGAAGATTTGATTTTTTATGCAGGAGATGCGGGAGTTTTTAAAGGACGAGTTATTGGAGAACAACTAGAAATGGTGGGACAGTCTGGAGCTTTTGTTGGAAGAACAGGACGTGTACAAAACCGACCAACAACGCAGGAAGCCCTTGAAGGAAAAGGCGTTTTGGACAGAAGATTGGTTGACGGGGATTTAGATCTTGTAATTCAGGCGCAATTAACAGCTGCGATTAATCGACATGTGGTAAATACAACAACGACAAATCCTGGACAGCAGAATTGGTACGATGCATCGAAATATTATCAAGTAAATCCAACCAATCATTATTCTAAATTCTGGCATTTACCGGGAATTAATATCGATAATTTGGCTTACGGATTTGCTTATGATGATGTTGCCGATCAGTCGCCATCTCTTCATTCGCCACAGCCAACAAAAGTTATCGCAACATTTGGGGGTTATTACGGACTTACGACGCCTTCAGTTCCAGCTACAACAGATGTAATAACAGTTTACAAAGATTGCAATTATGCAGGATTCTCTGGCGGATTGACAATTGGTGATTACAATCTAGCTCGTTTAAATTCTTTAGGTGTTTTAAATGATGATATTTCTTCACTAAAAATTACTCAAGGTTATCAAGCGATTTTATATCAAGATGATAATTTTACAGGAGCTTCAACCGTAATTAATTCTGATAATTCTTGTTTGAATACCACTTGGAACGATAAAGTAAGTTCGATTAGAGTTATTGCAAACGGAACAACGACTTTAGGCAACCAGACTTTCTTTCTTCAAAACAGAAACAGCGGTTTGTACATGGACGTTTGGAATTCCAGCATGTCAAACGGAGCAGGAATCAATCAAGGGGCTTTGAATTCTGGTAACAATCAGAAATTTACTTTCACGCATTTAGGAGACGGAATGTACAAAATCATTGCCAACCACAGCGGAATGTCAATGGATATCAATAACTTCAATAAAGCCAATGGCGCAAGAGTAGAGCAGTATCCGTACAATGCTACAACAAATCAGCAGTTTATTTTGGTTTCAACTGGTGATGGCTATTATAAAATTGTTGCCCGTCACAGCGGAAGAATTGTTGAGGTAGCAGGAGCAAGTACAGCTTCTGGAGCGATCGTTCAGCAATGGGATAATAACAACCAGACTTGTGGACAATGGAAATTAGTTCCAGCCACAAGTTCGCAGACTTCAGTTTTAATTCAAGCAGAAGATTATTCAGCGATGAGCGGTATTCAAGTTGAAGCAACAACAGATACTGGAGGAGGTTCAAATGTTGGTTATACAGAAACAGGTGACTGGTTAGCGTATAATAGCATTAATTTCCCAACTACAGGTTCTTATTTAATAGAATACCGAGTGGCTAGTGCTGTCAATGGCGGAAGATTATCATCTGATTTAAATGCTGGAGCAGTTGTATTAGGAAATGTTGATATTCCAAATACCGGAGGTTGGCAGAACTGGCAGACCGTTTCTCAAACCGTAAATGTTAATGCAGGAACATATAATTTCGGAATCTATATTCAGAATACTGGAATGAATATCAACTGGATTAAAATTACAAAAGTAGCGGGAGGAACAGCACGAATGGCTTCAGTTGAAACAATGGAAGAACCAGCCGAAACAATTTTAAATGTTTATCCAAGTCCAGTTGAAAGTACACTTTATGTAACAGCAGATCTTTCTGGAGGAAGCGTAAAAATTGTAGATTCTCAAACAGGATCTACTGTAGCATCTCAAAAAATCAACAACAATAGTTTTGATGTTTCGCATCTTAGAAAAGGAATCTATTTTATAGTTTTTGAAAAAGAGGGCAAACAAACGATCAAACGATTCATAAAAAAATAGTTTTAAAAAGTGATCTCAGGCTTTAGATTTAGATAATAAATTAGGTAGTGTTAGTTCTACGAAATTGGATTTTAAGTCAAATCTAAAATCTAAAGTCTGAAATCTAAAATAAAAAAAATGCAACTCAAATAACCGTCCCATGTTTACGAGTTTATTAATCTATTAAAACAATTATTATGAAAAACAATTACAAAAGAATGCTGCAGAAATGCATGATTATTTTAGTCTTGGGCGCTTTTAATTTAGCGACAGCTCAGAAGAAAGTCATTGCTTATATTCCGAATTGGATTGATTTGAATGCTTTTTCGAGTACTATTCAATACAGTAAATTAACGCATATTAATATTGCGTTCGAAAATCCTGATGCCAACGGATATTTGAGTTTTAATTCAGGAAGTAATACCATAATAAATGCGGCACATGCCCAAAATGTAAAAGTGTTTGTTTCTCTTGGAGGAGGTTCAGTTTCAGAAGGAGGCCCAATTCGCGATAATTACTTCAATTTGATTACGCCAGCCAACAGAACGGCTTTTATTCAAAAAATCTATGATTATGTGGTAGCTCACAATTTTGATGGTGTAGACGTTGATTTGGAAGGCCCAGCAATAAATGGAGATTACGGCGGATTTGTTATTGCTCTTGCCAATAAACTGCATGCCAATGGCAAATTGATTTCGGCGGCGCTTTCAGAAGGATATGGTGGTGCCAATGTACCTTCATCTACTTTTGCAGCTTACGACTGGATTAATATCATGGCTTATGATGCAACAGGGCCTTGGGCACCAAATAATCCGGGACAGCATTCGCCTTACAGTATGGCGGTAAATCAGTTTAATTACTGGACAGGAAGAGGATTGCCTGCAAGTAAAGCCATCATCGGACTTCCTTTTTATGGCTATGGTTTTGGTGCTTCTGCCAATCAAGGAATTTCTTATGCTAATATCGTAGCTCAATATCCAGGTGCTGAGAATCTAGATCAGGTAGGAAGCACCATTTATTACAACGGAATTCCAACCATAAAACAAAAAACGACTTTTGCGATTCAAAATGCAGGGGGAGTTATGATTTGGGAATTGTCTCAGGATGCAACAGGCTCAAAATCTTTACTGACAGCAATTAATCAGGTAATTACAGGAAGCAATCCTCCCGCAACAGGAACTTTAATTCAAGCCGAAAATTACAATACAATGAGTGGTGTTCAAACCGAAGCAACAACCGATACAGGCGGTGGATTAAATGTAGGGTATTGCGATACAGGCGATTGGATGGCTTATTATAATATTAATTTCCCAACTTCTGGTTCTTATCAAATAGAATATCGTGTTTCAAGTGCTGTTACAGGCGGAAGGTTATCCTCTGATTTAAATGCAGGAACAATTCAGCTTGGTGCTGTAAATGTGCCAAATACAGGAGGATGGCAAAACTGGCAGACGATTACTCAAACTGTAAATGTAAATGCTGGGACGTACAATTTCGGGATATATGTTCAAAACACAGGGTTTAATATAAACTGGTTTAGAATTACAAAATCGGGTTCAACGGCAAAATCTGCTCCTGTAAACTCAGAACAATCAATTGCAAGTTTGGAGATTTATCCGAATCCGACTGAAAGTCAGCTTTTCTTCAGCACAGAGGTTTCTGGTGGAAATGTAAGTGTCATCAATACAGAAGGTGGTGCAACTGTTTTTTCTCAAACCGTAAACAATAACAGCATTGATGTTTCGACTTTAAAAACAGGAATTTATCTAATTTCAGTAGAGAAAAACGGAATCAAAACGGTAAGACGTTTTATTAAAAAATAACCCTAACCCATTTGCCATAATGGTTTTAGATACATTAAATTTTAGGTTTTAATGTGATGAAAAGGCTGTCATTTTTTGTGACGGCCTTTTTTTGTTTTAACCGCAAAGACCGCAAAGGTTACGCAAAGACCGCTAAGTTTTTTTTAAGCTAAATTTATAAATTAAAAAGTTCGCAAAGCATTATGGGATTAGCTTTGCGAACTTTAATTTATAAAACTATACTCAAAATCCTTTGTGACCTTTGCGTAACCTTAGCGTTCTTTGCGGTAAAAAACGTCTCTTAGAATAAATTACTTCACACTTTTAATTTCGCCATTTTTCAAATCAACTGTAAAATGATCTGCTGGAACTTCATGCATAAATTTATTGAAGATGATCAGGAATAACTTCATTTGTTTTTGTAATGGAGTGTCTTTTGAAAGATCAGCTTTAGAACCGTCTAAAAATAAATTGGATAAGACTTTGTATTCTTTTGCTCTTTGAATTCCAACATCGACTAGAGCCAATTCATCGGCACTTCTGAAACGATAAAAATCTACTAAAAGATCATAACCTGTCCAGTTAAAAGCGTCTTTTTTAAAATTACTCTGAGTTAAGATTTTTTGCGATTTAGCTTCAGCTTCATTCCATTGTTTTTGAAACTGTTCTTTATTTTTAAGAATAAAATCAAAATCTTGATCAGATTGCATATTGGCTAAAATCAGTAAATCTTTTGCAGAAACATTCAAAATGAAATCTTTAAAATCAGAAGGCCAATCGTCTTTTAAGAATCGAAGGCGAACTAATTCTTTTAAATGAAAATCGGTAAAATCATGATAGTTTTTTGTTTTTAAAATATCAATATTCCAAATATCTTGCACATTCTGGCTTTTCAAAAACTGATATTCCATTTCATATAAATCAAAAAGTTCGTTGTATCTCGGAACATTATCAATACTGATAGTCTGAATATCTACAGTGTTATTTTTCTTGAAAGTCAATAATTTATAAGCGGGAATATATGCGGCAAGCGATGGTGTCTGAATATTAACTAAAGTATTTCCTTTTGCAGAAGTCCGAACTCCCGTATCGTTGATGTGCATATGGCCTCCAAAATGAATCTTCAACCCTGCATCTGCAAAAACCTGAGCTACTTCTTCAACTGGGACACGATTTAACTGCCATTTGTTTGGACCAAGCAACTCTTTTATTTCCGCAGAAGCGTCATCATTAAAATCAATCATTGGGAAATGACTGAAAGCGATCAGCGTTTTTCCTTGTTTCTTGGCTTCAGCCGAAATAGTTTCAACCCATTTTATCAGATGTTTTTTATTAGAAAGCACATTGTTATAACCCGTACTGGCTTCATTGTAATTTTTAGAATCTTTTTCGGCAGAAGCATTTTTCTTTGGGATATAAACATTTCCGTCAATTGCCATTAGCCACAGCCCGTCAATTGGTTCGACAACATAACTAACATCTGGAACTTCGTAACCTAGAGCTACTTCATACCCACGGTTTGTCAGTTTAGCACTTTCCGCTGCTTTTTCAAACGAGTAATTTTCACTAGTATAATTAGAAAAAGGCGTTGCCCAGAATTTGTATTTTGAATTCGGATGAAAGCCAAAATTCTGAAGCTGTTCGGTGATTCCTAAATAACCCATTTTAGCAATGTCGGCGGTGACAACTATTGGCTGTTCGATGTTTAAATTTGGCTTATAAAGGCCTTCTTTGCTAAAAATGGGCTGACTTTTGCCTTCTTTTCCTAAGAAATCTTCTTTTCCAGATTCTTGCGCAAACGGTCCGACTGGATCATGATTTCCAGTAGTGATAAAGAATTCTATTCCGTATTTTTTGGTGTATTGTTTTAATATTAAAGCTAACCCACGAACGTGAATTGGCTGGCCATCATCTGTATAATCTCCCGGAAGTGCAACATATTTGATTTTTCGTTTGGCGATATCTTCTAATGCTGCTATAAATGCAAAATAATTTTCATTGAAAATTCTAGTAGAATGAAGCTGAGACGACATGGTTCGCAACAAAACATACTGTCCCGTTTTCGGATTCAAAACTCCTTTATAATCGTAATCTGAAAAGTTGCCAAATAAATCTTGTAAATGCACATCGGATAAAAATGCGATTTGTTTTCCGTTGAGGTTTTTTACTTTTTGTGCTGATGCAGTATTGTTGAAGAAAACAACAAAGAACAGTATATGTAAAAATGTATATCTTGAATTCATAATTGTTTTTAACTTTTGAGTTTTTTTTAACCGCAAAGACCGCTAAGGTTTTTCGCAAAGACCACAAAGATTTTGTGCGAAGTTTATAAAATAAATAAGTTCGCAAAGCTTTGCGAACTTCGCGTTTATAACGTAATCTTAAAAATAACTTTGCGCTCTTTGCGGTTAAAATTATTATTTTTTCAAGTTTCTCGGTCAAGTAATAACTTGAAACCTGAAACCTGAAACAAAAAAACTATTTTCCAGTCACAGGATTATTTCGAACATAACTTCCGTCGTCGTATTTAATCTGATACGGTGAATTAAAGAAAGTGCTTGGCAAATAATAATCGGTTGTGATAATTTGTGCGCCCGATCTTTTAGCTGCTTCAAAATGAGAATAGTCGTTGGCGCGTGCTTCTTTGGTATCAGAATCGGCACGGGTTCTTATGATGTAGCCTTTTTGTACTAAATCTTCAATTTCTGGATCTTCAGAATTATTTTTAAATAAAGTTGCAGCTTCTGGTTTTCCTGGTTCGGCATTTATAAAAACGGCGCGTCCTTTAAGGGACGGATGATTCAATGCGTACAAATCTCTTTTTGCGCCGTTGTTATCTAATAGAAATAGAAATCTGCCTTTGGCTTCTTTTAAAGTGGGCCAGTTGTTGTTTAAAACTGCTTCTTCGAGCGTCTTGTATTTTCCTCTTACCATATCTGGTGTAATCAGTTTGTCTTTTCCTAATTCTTTTCTGATTACTTTATCCATTTCATCAAAAACAGCTGCAGTAAAATCTTCTGGTTTGGTTCCGAAGAAATTAGCATCGCCGTCTTTTGGTTCTAAAGTGATAAAAACGGGAACATGATTCGGATTAGCATCAGACCATTTTTTTAATTCTTGAAGACAGATTTCGAAAGTGTAGCAAGAAGTTCTAAAATCGATATCCGGCATATGGAAAACTTTAAAGCCAGGTTTTTTCATTAATCCCTCTGGATCGTAGGCTTCTTCAGATTTAACAGCATCTAAGCCTTTTGGATGTGCATATTTTCCGCCTTTAGCGTCAGCAAAAATATCAATTTCAAGATTGCGTAAACCTTTGTTTAATTGATCTGTAATACTAATATGAGTGTATTGTAAACCTTTTAAGGAACGTGAAGTGTCTTTGGCTTGAATAAGATTGTATAAATCAGTTTCAATAGCATGACGATAGCTGTTATGCGAACCAATGACTTGAAGCTGATTAATTTTAAGATTTTCGTTTTGGGCCTGAACGCTGTAATTTACAGCACCGGCAAGAAATAAAGTGAACAAAATTTGTTTCATGATTCTAAAATGGAATTGATACTATTTGATTGGGACGCATCAAAAGAAAATTACATTTTTGAAAAAGACTAAGTTAAATGTAGTCTTTGATTTGTTTGTTAGTTAAAGAAAAAGAAATCGCAAAATCATTAGTACTTCATCCCTAAAAAAGTAGTATTTATACATCAAAAGTTTTCATTTCTTAATTTAAAGATAACCTTGACGCAAAAAACATTGGCTTTTGATTTTATTATTTTACGATATGAATCAGTCTGTAATTGCCTTATGAATAATCCTGAAATTTTTGAAAAAACGTATAACGAATACTGGAAAAAACTCAATGCGTTTTCCTATACGATGACTCAGGACAAAGACTTGGCACAGAACATTGTTCAAGATGTTTTTGTCGATTTATGGGAGCGCAAAGAAGAGTTGAATATTAATGCAATCGAACCTTTTTTATTTCGTGCCGTAAAGAATCAGGTTTTTAAGCATTACCAAAACAATCGCTTTGACAAGACTATTTTAGAAGAAAAATTTGAAGACTACATTATTGACAATTTTTCGTCTATCGATCCAGAAGTTATGGATCTGCTTTATTCTTTATTAGATAAACTTCCAGAGAAAAGAAAAGAAGTTTTATTGATGTATAAGTTTCAGGATATGACAATCGATCAGATTGCAGAGGAACTTGGAATTTCTAAACAAACGGTAAAAAACCAAATTTCATCTGCTGTAAAACAACTTCGCGAAGGCTTGAAAGATCTAGCTTGGCTGGCTCCATTTATTATTTTTAATCAAAAATTTTAAAATAACTTTCGCTTGATGTTTTCATAATATTTGGCGATAGTACGATTTCGAGATTCTGGTACTTATTCATAACAATAAGTATTTATGATAAAAAGAATCAAACATAGTTTAGAATATCTGCTTGATAAAAGTTCAAGAAGCAAAACTTCAGCAGCTGAAGAAAATCTGCTAAATGATTTTGCTTTTAACGAATATCAAAATTCAAAATGGGATAATGGTTTAATGGGAAATCCAGAAGACGCTTCTCAAAATATTTATGACGGAATTCAACTTAGAATAGGAAAGAAGAAAACCTTCAATCCTTATTTAAAATATATAGCTGCTGCCAGCATTCTTTTTCTAGTTGGTTTAGGATTTTTATTTAGACCAAATGTTTTAGACCAAAAACAAATCACATTTAAAACGTCATCGATTCCCCAGTCTATCAAATTAAGTGACGGTTCGAAAATTTATCTGGCAGCAAACTCATCATTTCAGTATCCTGAAAAATTTGAAGGCGACCATAGAACGGTTTCTTTATTAAAAGGAAATGCCTTTTTTGAAATTGCTAAAGACAAACAGCATCCTTTTGTTATTTATTCTGGTGAAATAAAAACCAGAGTTGTCGGGACTTCATTCCATATTCAATTATCGAAATTGAATTGTAAGGTTATTGTCGTGACCGGAAAAGTAAATGTTTCTGGAAAAGGGCAAAGTGTAGATTTGGTTCCGAATGAAGAAGCTTTATTTGAATCGGAAAAACTAATCAAACATTCAGCAGATAAAGCTTTCTTGGTCAATTGGTATAATGAAGATGTAACACTCGACCAAACTACGCTAAAACAAGTTATTACAATTTTACAATATAAATACGTAGTTTCATTTCAGTACAATAATGAACACGTATTAGCAACGCCGTTAACGGTATTCATCAAGAAGGACGCAACATTAGAGAATGTTTTGGAACAAATAAATTATATCACAAACCTAAAATTCAAAGTTTATGGCGAAATAGTAAAAGTGGATTAAAAACAAAAAAGCAGTTGCGGGAACAACTGCCATTAATAAATTAAGCATCGTAAAAACAATTACTTAAATCATGTATTTTAAACCTTCTTATTTAAATCTAAAGAGTTTTGTCTTTTTAGTTCTGGCTTTACTGGCTTTTCAAAGCGGTTATAGTAGAACAAATTTATTAGAAAAGCCAAATGTAAAAAATAAAATAGAAAAAGCGACTCTTGTTTCTATTTTTTCAAAATTAACGCAGCAGACTGATTATAAATTCAGTTACGGGCAAGCTGTAATAGCAGATAATACTGCGTATGCGGTAAATTACAGCGGAGAATCTATTACAGAAATTTTGAATGATCTTTCTAAAAAAGCCAATTTTAATTACAACATTAACGGAAAATTAGTTTTAATACAGAAAAAAGCTGCGCCAAAAACGGTAAATACAAAAGCGGTTGATAGAATTAAAGTTAAAGGAAAAATAGTAGACGAGAACAAAGTGCCAATTCCAGGTGCAACTGTAATTGAAACAAGTACTTCTAACTCTACTGTAACTGATTTTGACGGAGTATTTGAACTTTCTGTTGGAGAAGGAAAAACTATAGATGTGTCTTACGTTGGTTACAAAACCAAAACGGTTACAGCACAAACTGGTTTTATGACTATTCAGTTAGAACCAACTACTGCAGAATTAAATGAGGTTTTAATTGTAGGGTACGGTAAACAATCTAAAAAAGACGTTACTGGAGCAGTTACACAATTGGAAGCTTCAAACTTTAAGCAAGGTGTAAGCATTTCGCCAGATAATTTAATTCAAGGAAAAGTTGCCGGTGTTCGTGTGGTTAGTACAAGTGGTGAGCCAGGAGCTGGGGTAAATGTAACAATTAGAGGAGTTGGATCTATTAGAAGCGGAAGTACGCCTTTATTTGTTGTTGACGGAATTCCATTGTCTAATGATGATGTGAGCCCATCTGGAACGAATGTTGGTTTTGGTAGTTCTCAAGCTAAAAATCCATTAAACTTTTTAAATAATAGCGATATCGAATCTATTACAGTTCTAAAAGATGCATCTGCATCTGCCATTTACGGAGCAAGAGGATCTAATGGAGTTGTTTTAGTAACGACTAAAAAAGGAGCAAAAGGAGATGGAACTTTAACTTTTGATTCGTCTTTAGGAATTTCTACTGTAGCCAACAAATTAGATGTTTTGAGTGCTGATGAATACAGAAACGCTATTAAAGACAAAGCTTTTGATCACGGAGGTAATACAGACTGGCAGGATGTTATTTTTAGACAAGCTGTTACAAAAAGTAATTCGCTGGCATTTTCTAAACAAACAGAGTCTGGAAATTACTATGCATCTGTATCGCAATTGGATCAAGAAGGTATTATTAGAAACAGCGATTTTAAACGTCTGACAGGAAGAATTAATGCTGCTGAGTCGTTTTTGGATAAAAAACGTTTAAAATTAAAATTTAATCTTACTGCCAGCGAAACTAAAGACGATGGCGTTCCTACAAGTGATGACGGAGGTTCTAATGGACAATTGCTGGTTCACACACTAATGGCAAATCCAACGAGATCAGTTTTTGATGCAAATGGTAATTATACCAATTTTAATATGAATGCGCACTACAATCCAGCGTATTTATTAAGTATTTATACCGATCAAACGCGTACTTTGAGAGTGTTAGGGAATTTTGAAACTTCTTTACGAATCATTGACGGATTAGAATATAAATTAAACCTTGGTATCGACCGCTCGATGTCAGAGAGAAATACTACTATTTTTCCAAACTTAACAGATTTGAATCCAAAAGGAAAATATGTTCAGAATAATCTAGATTCTAAAAACTCTTTGGTTGAACATTATTTGACTTACAATCTCAATTTAGATAAACATAAAATTGAAGCTTTAGGTGGATTTTCATATCAAAAATTTGAAAGATCTGGAACAGCTTTCAGTATTGACGGAATTTCGAATCAAGGTGAAGGTGTACCTCCTTCAATTAATCCTGGCTTTAAAGGCACACAATCTGGAACGACTGGTTATGCTCAGGAAAATGAATTACAGTCTTATTTTGGAAGATTAAACTATAGTTTCGACAACAGATATCTTTTAACAGCTTCTATGAGAGGAGACGGATCTACTCGTTTTGGTAAAAATAATAAATACGGCTATTTTCCATCTTTTGCCTTAGGCTGGAATATTGCTAATGAAAGTTTCTTCAAAGATTCGACATCATTAAACAATTTAAAACTAAGAGCAAGCTGGGGACAAACAGGAAATCAAGAAGTTGAAAATAAAATTACACAGGCGAGTTATTCTTTATCTGGAGCTGACGGATATTATTTATACGATGACTTGAATTTAGTTAATGGAGTTTCAGTTAACAGAACACCAAATCCTGATTTAAAATGGGAAGTTGTAACGCAATATAACTTAGGTTTAGATTTCAATTTATGGAATGATAAATTTTACGGAACATTAGATTATTTCAACAAAACCACTACAGATGCAATTTTGAATGTTCCTTCACAAGCTTTAAGCCCAACAACTACAATCTGGACTAATATTGACGGTAAAATCATTAATAAAGGTTTTGAAATTATGTTAGGTTCTAAGATAGTAAATACTAAAGATTTTACTTGGAATGTTGACATGAACGGTGCGACGTTGAATAATAAAATTCAAGATCTGCCAGTTTCAGAAATCTTAACAGGAACAATTTCAGGACCTGGACAATCTGGTGTAAATGCAAATATCTATAAAAGCGGTTACGCAGCAGGATCTTTCTACTTGTTAGAACATACTGGTTTTGATGCTAATGGAGCTAATATTTTTAAAGATCAAAACGGAGACGGTAAAATTGATAACAGTGACAGAATTATTATTGAAGGTGCGCTTCCAACTTTCTATTACGGATTAAACAGTGATATGAGATATAAAAACTTTACATTCTCATTCTCTATCATCGGACAAACTGGAGGTTATTTATTAAATAATACAGGTTTGAATGCTTTAAATATAAACAACTTAGCATCAGATCGTAACGTAGCAACAGGGTATTACGAGTCAGGCGCGAACCCTACAAACTCACCAATTTTGTCAACGCTTTTCTTAGAAAAGTCTGATTTCATTAGATTGAATACCGCTCGTATTGGATACAATTTTGACTTAAAAGGATTGAACTGGATCAACGGCTTAACACTATATGTAACAGGTCAAAACTTAATTACGATTACAAATTATACAGGTTACGATCCGTTAATCAACAGCCCAAAATCAAACGGAGGAAACCAATCTATTGGTATCGATTACGCAAGTTATCCAACTTCAAGAACATTCAGTTTTGGAGCAACTTTAAAACTATAATTTATTATGAAGACAAATACTATTTTTAATATTAAAACATTAGCATTATTTTCTTTTATTTGGCTTTTTGCAAGCTGTACAAATCTTGACGAAGTGGTTCTAGATGAGGTTTTAGGAGAAGATGCTTCAAACCCTGCAGGGGCACTTGCTGCTGCTTACGACCGATTGGGAGACGGAACTTTTGTAGATCACGGTGGAATTTTTTCGCTGCAAGAATACACTACAGACGAGGCAATTTTGCCAACTAGAGGAAGTGACTGGGGAGATGGAGGAAAATGGAGAGACATGCACGAATTTACATGGAAGTCTGATAATGCAATCGTGGTTGATAACTGGAACAAACTTACTAATGGAATTACTCGTTCTTTAACAGCAATTCAGTCAATTGAAGAAAGTTCAATTTCAGAGAAAAAATTGTTTTTAGCAGAAGCTAAAGGACTTTTAGCGTATTATTTATATACAACATTAGATTTGTACGGACAAGCGCCATACAGAGATCCAATGAATCCGAATGCGCCTTTACAGATTTTAAAAGCTGATACACAAATCGATATTTTAATTGCCGATGTTGAGGCTTTAATTCCAGATTTGGCAAGTATGGGAGAGCAGCGAACACATCACGGAAGATTTACAAAAGAAGCTGCTTATGGTTTGTTAAGTACAATGTATTTGAATCGTGCTGTTTTTAAAGATCGTTACAATACAGCTTCAAATTTTAATTTTAATGAAGCTGCAGCAACTGGTACAGGAACAGATATGGATCGTGTAATTTACTATACTTCATTATTGATCAATTCTGGAAAATACAGTTTAGAAAGCGATTATTTCAAAAACTTTGCAAGAGATAATGAAAATGGGAAAGAACTTATTTTTGCGATTTCTCAAAAAATAGATTACATCCGTAACGGTTCAAACAGTTTTGCTTATGTATGTATGGAACGTAACCAAAGAACTTCTGCAGCAAACAGAGGAACAAATGCGGCTTGTACAACTCCAGAGTTTTTTGCAACATGGGATGGAAACCACGATGATCCGAGATTTCAGCAAAAATACCAATATGGAGATGGTACATGGTTTATGAACGATGGTACAGATGTAAGTGTTCCAGCAACTGATATCGTACCAAAAAGTGCTAATTTACCTTGGTTCCACTTTAACAGAGGTATTCAATACGGACCACAATACGGACCAATATTGCTAGCTTCAGGATCTTTGGAAATGACAGGAAACCGTATCAAAGTTTCTCCATTATATATGGAAAAAAGCACCACAACAAGAATGGATTTTACACCTTCTTTGACTTTTAAAAATCCTGCACAATCTGTTTTTGCTCAAAACGAAATCAATCAAGGGGCTCGTATTTTCAAATACGAATTTGATCCTGAAGGAGGAAACGGAAATAGTAATGTTGATATTCCATTATTTCGTTTAGGAGGAATCTACATTATGAGAGCCGAAGCTTATTTTAGAAAAGGAAGCACAGGATTGGCAATGGATGATCTTAATAAATTGCGTACAAGCAGAAAAAGAGAATCTTTATACGGAGGTGTAACTGGAAAACCATTAACATCAATAGATCAAACTATTTTATATAAAGAAATTGGATTTGAATTGTACTGGGAATTGCAAAGAAGACCACAAATGATCCGTTTTGGAAAATTTGATTTAGCGGGAACTGCAAAACCTGCTTCAGAACCATTTAGAAGAATATTTCCAATTCCGCAGTCAACAATAGATGTGACTAAAGAATTCAAACAAAACCAAGGATACAATTAAGTTTGTGTGTTAGTTTATTTTTTATTTTTTTTTCAAAAAGCCTGTTTCGAAAGAGATAGGCTTTTTTTTAAGGTTCTGAGGTGCTAAGGTTCTGAGGTGCAAAGGTTTTGTAGTGGATATGTATTCTGTAGAGACGCACCGCAGTGCGTCTACGCAACGAATATCCATTTAATTTTAAAAACTGATTTTCAATTAATCTATGGATGCGTCCAATGTGAAAAACTCAGCACCTTAGCCTCTCATCACCTCAGAACCTTCAAAATATATAATAATCAAATGAAAAAATATAAGATTTAACTATCATTGAATCAGTACATTTGAGATGGATTTGGTATTTTGAATACAACTGTCTTCGAAAAATATCAAAGAATAAAACTCAAATTAATAACTCAAAAAAAGTGTAAAAATCATGATACATCAAATTGACACTACCGATAACATAGTTGCATTTAGAGCATTAGCAGAAGTAACCAAAGAAGATTTTTTAACAGCAGTAGTGCCTGCGGTTGAACATTTAGTGAAACAAACCAACGAAATTAATTTTTTATTGGTCCTCGATACAGATATTAAAAACTTTACTGCTGGAGCGTGGCTGGAAGACGCACTTTTAGGATTAAAACATCTAGGAAAATGGAATAGAGCAGCAATCATTACAGATACTGAAGAAATTATTTCGTTCACAAACGGATTTAGTTATATAGTTCCAGGAGAATTTAAAGGTTTTAAAAAAGTAGATTTTAATAAAGCCTTAAATTGGGTTGAAGGAAATATCGAGGTAAAATAAGATCCCATAGCACATCCTTTGAGTAGTAATACTGTAAAATTTCTACTCAAAATGGAAAATAAATAGTTCTCAATAGAGAAGATTATAAAAAGAAAGCCTATAAAATTAATTATAGGCTTTTTTGATTTTATCACAAATGATGATTAATGATTGTATTCGATACCGCTGCTTGTTTTAGCGTCGATTTTTTCTTTAGTAACTTCACTATACTTTTTATAACAAGCCGAAGCTAAAATTGGCAATGCAATACTTCCAACAACAGCACTCGCTTTTGGGTGTCCTGTTTTTTTCAAAACTGCAGAAGCCAAAAGAGCACCAACTCCTGCGCATACCATTTGTTTAACCGAAAGATTAATTGATTTATTCTGTGGTGTAATTCCGTGTAATAATGGATCTATGAAATTTAAATTCTCCATGACAATAATTTGTTTAGTTATACTTATTTTTTTAATTTTTATTCTTTTTCAGAGTCAGTTTCACTTTCGATTTTTTCGATTTCAACTTTTTCTTTTTTGATCGCCTGACGCAGCAATGCAAAAAGACTCATATAGACATTTGCTGTAAAAACCAGAGAAAACCCTGCCAAAATATAGCCTCGCCAATCATTTAACAAAAGTTTATAATCACAAAGAATTAAAAATGCAATTGTGACATAATGGCTAAAACAGTATTCACACGTAAAGAGGTAGAAAAATTTTCTCGACACTAAAAATCGGTCATTTTTAGAACGTCTGACACACCATTCATGTGGTTCTCTAAATATCTCTTCGTGCGTTACAGTCCAGCTTATACAGGCAATTGGAATTGCTAAAATAAATAACCAGACAATTTGTGTTACTATAGTCATAAACAATTGTTTTGAAGCTATGATAAATGGTTATTCTCTAGGATGGTTTTCTGGATAATGTTCAGCATCAAAATCATCTAGTTCTTCATCATTGTCTAAGTCATCATCTTTCTCCAAATCATTGTCTAAATCTAGATCTGGATCATACTCATCATTCAAGTCGTCTTCCGTATCGTCATTTGTAATGGCATCATCTTCATTAATAATACGTTCTTGATTTGGTATATTCTCAGATCTTACATTTGTATTCTTTTCAAAATCTTGTTCTGGATGAGATAAATCTTCTACAAATTCTTCTTGATATTGATACGGATCTTCATCTCTTGCGTAATTGTCATTGTCAATTAATGTATTTTGCTCAATCACATCAGGATCGCTTTCGCCAAATTCGCGTTCATCGTGTTTTTTCAGCTCTTGTTTATATTCATCTTCAACTGAATAAGTTCCGTCTACAAGAGTATTTTGATCTATATAATCAGGGTCGAATTGACCATAATCATGGTTGTGTTGCTTTTCCATAATACTATTTTTTTAATTTTTTGTCGTAATACTTTTAAACTTAAAAAGTAGGGTTTTACAAATTTAACAAGCAGGTAACTAAAAGCCTTTACAAGAAAATTATTTATAGTTGCATAATTAACAGTTACTTATAATATAATAACTGTAAGAAATTATGTAAGATAACCATATTACTTACATTCTAATTTTGATATGAAATAGTAATTAAAAATTAAATAATTATGGCATCTCATAAAGTGACCGCTTGCTGTCAAGCTCTAATAGAAAAAAACTTGACCATATCATTTGCAGAAAGTGCTTCTGCTGGAAAAATGTGTTATGAATTTTCGACAGTTTTTAATTCAGGGAAAATCTTGATAGGAGGGATAGTAAGTTACCATTCTTCTATGAAAGAAGATTTACTGCATATTCCTTGGGGAACAATAGAAAAATACAGCGCAGAATCTGCCGAGGTGACTAAATTGATGGCACAGAATTTTTGTCGTTATATTAGCTCAGATATCTGTGTTGCCCTCACTGGTCTTACAACTCCAGGCGGAAGCGAAAGTGAAGAAAAACCAGTAGGAACCATTTTCATACATATTATTATTGCAGAAAAAGAAATTGCCAGACATTTTGAGTTTGAAGGAAATCCTGAAAGTATAATCAATCAAGCAATCGATGCAGTTGCAGAATTGATTTTGGAGGAGATTTAAAAGTAACCAACAATAATTTACAAAAGCCGCAAGTTATCTTGCGGCTTTTCTGTGTTTTTTAAGATTTAGCTTAAAATGATATTTTAATGACTTCTATGAGATATATCGATTTTTAGCATTTTGGAAATTTGTACAAAAGGAACATTAATCGGTAGAAATCATATGGCAAATACATATACACAAATACACATACAATTTGTTTTTGCAGTAAAATTTAGAAAAGGATTAATTGGAAAAGAATGGAAAGACAGATTACATCAATACATAACTGGTATTGTACAATCAAATCAACATAAAATGCTTTGTGTAAATAGTATGCCAGATCACATTCATATATTTATAGGGATGCGACCAACACAATCTATTTCATCCTTTATTCAAAATTTAAAAACAGAAACCTGCAAATGGATTAAAGAGGAAAAACTGTCTCCAAATTTTGCATGGCAAGAGGGTTATGGTGCTTTTTCTTATTCAAGAAGTCATGTCCCCAATGTAATACGTTATATTCAAAATCAAGAACAGCATCATAAAAAAGAATCATTTTTAGAAGAATATCAAAAATTACTCAAAGCATTTGAAATTGAATACGATAACCAATATATTTTTAAAGAGCCAATTCTTTAAATTCCAAACGTCCCTACGGGACGACACAAAAAAACAAATATTTTTTCTACCAATGAAATGTTCCTAACGGAACATGGTTTGGATTTTTATGTTGTTTTACAAGTAAGTAAATAGAGTATAAAATTCATTGAATTTAAAAAAAATAAAAGAGTCATAAATGTTCCGTTAGGAACATCTCATCGGTAGAAAAAAAAATAAATAAATGTATCGATTTTACGTTCCGTAGAAACGTTTGATTGTCGCAAGCGCATAATTTTAAAGAGCCAATTCTTTAAATTCCAAACGTCCCTACGGGACGACACAAAAAAAACAAACATTTTTTCTACCAATGAAATGTTCCTAACGGAACATGGTTTGGATTTTTATGTTGTTTTATAAGTAAGTAAATAGAATATAAAATTTATTGAATCTTAAAAAAAATAAAAGAATCATAAATGTTCCGTTAGGAACATCTCATCGGTAGAAAAAAAAATAAATGTATCGAATTTACGTTCCGTAGGAACGTTTGATTTTCTATTATAATATTTCCAAATTTTTATGTAGATCAAGAATTTTTAAATGTTCCGTTAGGAACATCTCATTGGTAGAAAAAAAAATGAATGTATCGATTTTACGTTCCGTAGGAACGTTTGATTGTTGAAATGACAATATTTTAAATAATCAAATTCATGACCCAAACGTGCCTACGGGATGATATCTAGAAAAATATTTATTTTCTACCAATGAAATGTTCCATGGGACATTTTAAAATTACTTACTGTAAAGCGAACCATTCTTTATAGACATTTTACCTAACTTTCCTCTTGCATGCAATTCTTCTAATATAATTTTTGCTTCGTTAACAGAAATGTCATGAATTACGGCATATTCTTTTGGTGCTAACGAAGGATATATTTCAAAAATCGATAAAGGATTTTCTTTAACGATACTTTTCTTTTTTGCTTCTGGAAATAAAGCTAATAAAGCATTCTCGTAAGAAGAATAAGGTTTAGAACCGTAAACAGTTAATTTATTATTATTTTCATCAGCAAAAAAAAGCGTTGGAAAACCTCTTACTCCAAGAGTTTTGGCATAATTTAAATCTTCTTGAAAAAGCTTTTTTGCATCACCACCATCGTAATCTGTTTTTAGTTTTTCGATATTAAGATCTGCGATTTTTGCAGCTTCTACAATATTTTCCCATTGTGCTATGTTCTTCTTCTCCAGATATAATTTCTCACGTAGGACTCTCATAAATTTTACTGCTTTTTCTTTACCCTGTATCTGCGCAGCTTTCATAGCAATGCATGACGGATAAGAAGAATCTAACGGGTCTTCAAGCCAAACATCTCCATCAATTGGCATTTCGTAATGTAAACTAGCTTCATCCCAATGATGAGCAACATCTGAAGGTTTGCTTATACCGCCGCTATTATAACTCCAATCTGGTAATAAACCGCCCATCCTGTAATCAATATCAAAATAATCGCCGTATTCCAATTTTAGTTTTCTAAGTTGAGGTTCTATTCCCCAGCACGACGAGCAAATAGGATCTGTGTAATAAACGATTTTTATAGGTTTATTTTCAATTTGAATATTAGCGGTTTTATTAGAATTTTCGCTTATTGGTATTTCACATGTTGCGCTTATTGGATCGCATAATAGCGGATTTGTTTTATTTTCATTCATTTTTGAATTTGTTTGAGATTGACAGCTTAAACTGCAAATCATGATTAATAATAGCGACAGTATTTTCATAACAACTGTGTTCTTTTACGCTTTGTTTTTATTTTAATACAAAGTTCGTTTGATATCAATCGCGAGTCAATTAGTCAAGAAAATGTGACTAGTAAAATATTTGAAATTAAATGTAGTTTAAATCTTATGAAAATGTATTTTTGTATTGGTTTGAAAAAACTAATTTATATATAAAATATTATGCTTAAAATAAAGTCTATACAGGACATACAAAATGATCTTTTGATAAATAAAAAAGGTATTAGAAATTTTCCTAAATCAACATCATTTCCGTTTGATGCATTATATTTAGATATTGTAACTCAAATTAAAACAGTTGAGATTTCATCAGAATGTATATTATTAGATAGTGTACACTCTTATAATGAAAATAAAGAATTTACTGATCCAGAATATTGGAAAGATAATTATGATCAAAAGATAATTATGATCAAAATGAAATTAATAAATTTTGGTTCTTTGGACAAAATGGACAAGGTGATTTATGGTTATTTGACATTAATAAAAAAGTATATTTCTACGATCACGAAAAAGAGCAAATGTGTAAAGAAAATTTTATTGATTTAGATTTGAATTTTAAAAGATGGATGCAATTTTCTTATCTAAATAAGCAGCTTGATGAATATTATGATGTTGAAAATGAAATAAGCCAGGAAATTAAAATAGAATACAAAACTAAGTTGAAAGAAATTAGTAAATCTTTATTAGATAATTATCCGTTTGAAATATAAATTTTATATTTATGAAAGTTAAGAAGATTTATATAAAGCTAAAATAAAATGCCAGTATACAAATTTGATGAAGTACTAAATGACTTAATGGATTATTTCCTACTAGGAGATGTTGATTATTTATTTCAATACAAAGAAGAAAATAACTTGCCAGACGATTTATTGACAGAATTCACTACAAAAGAAACTGGTGATGAGGCTGTAGAAAATGGTGTAATAGTACCAATGATTGGTGTTGAAAATCATCCATATACTATATATTTTAATCTTTTAGATGAAAATTCGATATTATTAAAACCTGAAAATGATCTACAACATCAACGTGAAGGATATTGTTTGAGAGTAGTTAATGAGCGTATTTATCTTTACACAATTCCTTATTTAAAAGATTTTACCACTACTAAAATTGAAGCATTAAAGAAATTCAAACATGCAACAATTGAACTGCAAAATGGCTGGTATACTGTGTCTATACTTGCAGGGTTAACAAAACAAATAGAAGAAGTCAAAACTGTTAAAGGTGAAATTAAAACAATAGAAACTATGGAACCTACTTTTGAATTTTTATTAAAACCATCTAAAGATAAACCAGTTTTCACAGCAGATTTCAATTATCAGTTTAAAGTAGATTAAAGAATTTAGATTTTCAATTAATAAATTTAATAAATGTGGAGTGATAGATATAATTATTATAATATTCAAAGCAATCTTTCTTTTTCCGAGAAAATAGATTCAAAAATTGTAATTGATACTATATTAAATACAAAATGTTTTTTTCAAAAAGGAAATCAAAATTTCTCTAATGCAGAACATTTTCCGTGGTTAGACCTGGTTTTGGTTGAGGCAG
Organism: Flavobacterium sp. S87F.05.LMB.W.Kidney.N; assembly: GCF_004366435.1. Lineage (NCBI taxonomy): Bacteria > Pseudomonadati > Bacteroidota > Flavobacteriia > Flavobacteriales > Flavobacteriaceae > Flavobacterium > Flavobacterium sp. S87F.05.LMB.W.Kidney.N. The sequence continues at coordinate 228,567 of NZ_SODX01000005.1, forward strand.
ATGAAGGAGGTTTTATAACGGAAGAAAAAGAAATTCCATTTATTAATTTAATCGCAATAGTTTGTTCAAAAGGGATAAATATAGATCAATCAATTTATATTGAAACTTTTTTAAAAATTGCTAAAGATTTAAATTGGAAATTGTATTTGGAAGAGGATGATTATGGAAATGAAGATATCGAAATTACTTAATCTGAATCTCAAAAAAAGCATGTAGTTTTTTCTACAGATGAAATACCCCTACGAAGTATAAGTAATTTTTTTTTTTGATTATAGGCCTTAGCGCACTTTGCGGTTAATTTAAACCTATTAAACTTTTATTAACAAAAAGTAAGATTTCATTACTTTATATTTGTAAGGCACAATTTAATCCTAAAGCATTGTATTCTTATGAAAATCAAGTCTTTTTACTATATAATTTTAATTAGTATTTTTTCAGTTTCAGCTTATAGTCAAAACGTAAAGTTGTTGAATATAAATCAGCTTAACGAGAGAATTAAAAATGGAAAAGATAGTACTTACGTTGTGAATTTTTGGGCAACTTGGTGTGCACCCTGCATCAAAGAATTACCTCATTTCGAGAAATTAAAAGCAGAACATAAGTCAGAGAAACTGGCTGTTTTATTGGTAAGTTTAGATTTTAAGTCTAAACTAGAATCGAACGTAATTCCGTTTGTAAAAAGAAAAAATCTTAAAAACGAAGTTTTTCTTTTAAACGAAAGCAGTCCGCAGGAATTTATTGACCGAATCGATCCAAGCTGGTCAGGAAGTATTCCGGCAACGTTATTCATTAAAAATGATAAACGAAAATTTGTCGAGACGGAATTTACATACGAACAATTATTAACTGAATATAAAAAACTATAAATCCAGAAACCATGAAAAAAATAATTTTATTACTAGCACTGGCATTTTCAGCCTTTCTTTCTCAGGCACAAACTACAACTCTTAAAGCTGGAGATACTGCACCAGATTTTAAACTAAAAAATGTTGACAACAAAGAAGTTTCTTTTGGAACTTTTAAAGATGCAAAAGGTTATATCGTAGTTTTTACTTGCAACACTTGTCCGTATGCGATTGGTTATGAGCAAAGAATTATCGATTTAGATAAAAAATTCAGACCACAAGGATATCCTGTAATTGCCATCAATCCAAATGACCCAGAAGCTTCTACAGCAGATACTTTTTCTAAAATGCAAGACTTGGCAAAAAGTAAAAAATATCCTTTCCCATATTTATTTGATCCAGGACAAAAAGTTACTGACGAGTACGGTGCAAAACGTACACCGCATATTTTCATCGTTTCTAAAACCTCAAAAGGAAATATTGTAGAATATGTTGGAGCAATCGACAATGATCCAGAAGGAAATAAAGCAGATAAAGTAAAATATGCCGAAGATGTTATCGCATCTTTAAAAAGCGGTCAAAAACCAGCAATTACTCAAACTAAAGAAATTGGCTGTACAGTAAAAAGAAAAGCAAAAGCTTAATTAATTCTTTATTTTATAAAATACGAAACGCCCCATATTATGGGGCGTTTTTGGCAAATATAAATGAACAAGTTTGGTTTACTTCTGTTTTTTATCAATTTTGTAAAGTCTTCCTTGATCAGTAACGGCGTATAATGCTTCATCTTTTCCTTGTGTGATATCTCTAAATCTTTGTCCCTCACCAGCCAATAATCTTTCTTCTCCAGCTACTTTATTATCCTTAAAAGCTAAGCGAACAATATGCATGCCACTTAATGCTCCTATGAAAAGATTATTTTGCCACTCAGGTACACGGTTTCCTGCGTAAAAAGTCATTCCACTTGGTGAAACAACAGGATCCCAGTAGTATACAGGCTGTTCCATTCCAGTTTGCTGCTGAATACCTTCGCCAACTTTGGCACCGCTGTATTCAATTCCGTATGTAATAGTTGGCCAGCCGTAGTTTGCTCCGGCTGTGATTCGGTTAATTTCATCTCCGCCTCTTGGTCCGTGTTCACTCTGCCATAGTTCTCCAGTTGTTGGGTGAAGAGCCAGTCCCTGTGGGTTTCTATGTCCGATAGTGTATAACTCTGGTAAAGAGCCAGTTTGCGAGAAAACTGGATTTCCTGGCGCAGCTTGTCCATTCGTAGTAATGCGTACAATTTTACCTAAACTGCTGTTTGCTGCCTGTGCGAGCGGACGAGTTTCTAATACAGATCTTTCGCCAATGCTCACAAATAAATTTCCAGTTTTGTCAAATAATACACGGCCTCCGTAATGTAATGTGCTGTTATTTGGTGTATTAGAACGATAAATTACAGTTGCATTTTCAATTGCTGTATCATTATCTGAGATTCTTCCTTTTGCAACAGCTGTAATATTTCCGCCTGCTACTACTTCAGAAAAAGCCCAATAAATCATGCGGTTTGTTGCAAATGCAGGATCAAGACATATACCTAGTAATCCGCCTTGATCTGCTGGATTTACGGCAGGAACTCCTGTTAAGGCATTACTTATAACTCCAGCTTGTGTAACAATTTTTATTTTACCTGCTTTTTCGGTTACCAAAAGACGTCCATCCGGAAGGTAAGCAACTCCCCAAGGAGCGCTTAAACCGTTGGTGATAACTTTAGATTCAATTTCTGTTGTGGTTTGAATACTTCCTGCACGCGTTTGTCCAGAAAATGCAGGTTTGTAGGTTGTATTTGCCGTACCTGTTTCTACCGGCGGTCCAGTCGGCCCTATATTGGTACTATCATCATTATCATTGTTGGAGCAGCTGCTTAAAGCTAAGACCCCAGCAAGAAGAAAAATACTTTTTTTAATTATCATAATGCTTTCATTTTAATGGTTAAAAAATAAATTTTGCATTATCCAACAATCGAAAAAGAATATTCTTTTTTAGAGATTCATTAAATATGAAAAGGTCAGTTTCAAATGAAATTCTCCGTTTTATCTTCAATTTAGATTTGCCTAAATACTTATGCCATTTTATATGAAGCAAAAGAATTTCAGATAGAAATTAAACTTCTTTTGGAAAAGCATCTAGTGGGACATGCATTATTTTTAACGGAAAATCCCTTCAAATTATTGCCGAGAAGAATTAGATAATCTTTATTTCTATTGAAATTTAACACTATAATTTAAAAGCATAAGGAGTCTAAAGTCTTAATTTTAAAGGAGTTTTTAAAGACTTTTTAGTTTTTTCATAAAAACAGGAAAAACTTCATTTAATTCGTCAAAAAGAGGATTTTTGCGATTTTTTAGTTTAATCTCACTGAATAATTTTAATCCCAAAGCAAATTGAACAGCTTCTGACTGATCGGCAAAAATGTTTTTTTCTTTGATTCTTTCAATGATTCCGAAAATTTCATCGTGATTGTCAAACTCGATTCCAAGCTCTTTTGCTGGTTCTGTTGCACCGTTAGCGTATTCTTTAAGACTTAAAGTCAGGTAATATTTATTTGATCTTTTTTCCATAATTTTTATAATTCTAATTTATTTCAGCCATTTATCGACTACTATTTTAAAAGCTTCTTTGTACTGTTCACCAACCGTAATTTCTATTTTATCAATAAAAATCGAGTTTTTGCTGATCGCACTAATTTTGTCCAGAGATACAATAAAAGAACGATGAACACGCATAAATTTTGATGAAGGAAGTTTTTCTTCTAAAGCCTTAAGTGATATAAGTGACAGTAAAGCTTTCTGAGAATCTTCAAGATGAACTTTTACATAATCTTTTAAACTTTCTATATAACAAATATCTTTTAACGAGATTCTAACCCATTGATATTCTACTTTTAAAAAGATAAATTCATCGTCTGCTGCAATATTTTGAAACTGATTGTTTGCTTCTTCAGATAATTGTAAAACCTTCGTAGAAGCGCGAAGAAATTCTTCGTAACTAAAAGGTTTTAAAAGATAATCTACAGCATTTACTTTATATCCTTCAATTGCATAATGATTGTAAGCAGTAGTAAAAATAATCTTTGGCAGAGGTCCAGGCTGATCTTGTATAAGTCTTGCCAGTTCCATTCCGGTCAAGTTTGGCATATTGATATCTAAGAAAACAACATCAGGTTTTGTTTCCCGAATTAATCCCATAGCCTCAACAGCATTGTCGCAGGTTGAAATTAATTCTAAAAATGGAGTCTGCTGTATAAACGTTTCTACGAGTTTTAAAGCTAAAGGTTCATCATCTACTGCTATGCATTTTAATACGGTCATTGCTCTAAAGTTATTTTCAATTTAATTTTATATGTTCCGTGGTCGGTAACTCCAAAAGTGATGAAATGATGATTTGGGTAAATCAAGTGTAATCTTCTTTTGGTATTTGTTAAACCAATTCCGCCTTCATTAGTAACTGTTGTTTTTTCGAAGAAAGTATTTTCTACTTCAAATTCTAAATCAGTACCATTTTGTGAAAGTTTAATGTGTATTTCGCTTTTATCTGTGGCATGAATACCATGTTTAAAAGCATTTTCTACTAAAGGTAATAATAACATGGGAACAATTGGGTAATCATGAAGTTTTTCGGGAATTTCTGTAGTGATAGTTAATTTTCGGTTCGCACGAAGTTTCATTAAAGCAATAAAATCCTTTAGAAATTCTACTTCTTTTAATAATGTTGTTCGTTCTCCTTCGGTGCTGTAAAGCAAATAACGCATCATACGGCTTAAAGTATGAAGTGCATTTCTCGAATCTTCAATATCAGTATAAGTAAGTGAATAGATGCTGTTTAATGAATTAAAGAAAAAATGCGGATTAATCTGTGCTTTCAGCATTGCTAATTCTGCGGCTGTTTTATCCTGTTCTAATTTCTGTTTGTGCTGTGCGGCTTTTTGCCAATATTGCAGCATTGCCCAGCTGGTACTTATTCCTAAAACCAGAAGCGTAAGCGTAAAAACGTAATTATCGAAATAAGGATTTTTATACTTTGTAAAACCAATAGCTTTACTGATTTGATTATGAAGATCTGTCTGAGAGGTATAAAAATAAGCAATTAGCTGCATGCTGAAAATAGCAAGAAATGCCCAAAGTAAAAAAAGAGAGGTATTGTCTTTAATAATAGTTTTTGGCACAATAATTTTTGCTGTCGAATAAAAAACAACAATCAATAAAAAAAGCACAATACTCTGCCAAAGCCAAAATGCTGACGGAAGCACAACATTCCAAGTTAATGGGATGTAAAACAGCATAATATATCCTAACAAACACCATCCAAGAATGTGTAATCCGGTGAATAAGTAGGGTCTGAAAAAGTTAGGTGTCATTATAATTTATCGTTTTAAGGACAATATTACACTTTATTTAAACATAAATTTTGGGCAATCGTCCAAGACTGATTTAGAGTCTCTAAAAAGCATTTTAGAGTCGATAAGATAAAATTAAACGCTTGTTTAATATTTGGAAAAATTCCATCGGTCGTCAGCTTACCTTTATCGATTCTCTCTCGCTCTTCGTCTATTTGAAAATTTTCGTTAGTTATATTTTAGTTATTTTGTCTACATATAATCGATAATTACACATTTTTCACAATGAATAAGCAATCATTTTTAAGTATTCTCGCAGCATCAATTGTTATCGCTTCTTGCGGTAAAAATGATAAATCGGCTCAGGCTGGGGGCGCACCGCAGATAAAAGAGTATAAAACTGTGACATTACAGCCGGAATCTGCTACATTAAACAGCGATTTTCCTGCTAGTATTCAAGGACAGCAAAATATAGAAATTCGACCAAGAGTTGAAGGATACATTGATAAGATCTTTGTTGATGAAGGAGCTGTTGTAAAAGCTGGACAGCCTTTGTTCAAAATCAGTGCACCAGAATATGAGCAGCAAGTTCGTACTGCAACTGCAAGTATTAAAAGTGCTCAGGCAGATTTAAGTGCAGCTAAATTGGCTGTAAATAAAGTAAAGCCATTGGTAGAAAAAGGTATTATCAGTAAATATGATTTAGAATCAGCACAATATACTTACGAGTCAGCTTTAGCGGCTTTGGCTCAAGCAAATGCGGCTTTAGTAAATGCAAAAACAAATTTAGGATATACAACAGTTACAAGCCCGGTAAATGGAGTTGTAGGTTCAATTCCGTTTCGTTTAGGAAGTTTGGTAAGCTCAAATACTACAGAACCTTTAACAACAGTTTCAAGCATTGGTAACGTTTATGCATACTTCGCCATGAACGAAAAAATGCTTTTAAATTTCACTCAAAACAATAATACGGGAGCTTCTTTAACTCAAAAAATCAAAAGTATGCCGGCAGTTTCTTTACTGCTTTCAGATGGTTCTGTTTATGATGAAAAAGGACATATTGAAACGGTTAACGGATTGATTAATACAGAAACTGGTTCGGTAAATATCAGAGCTCGTTTTCCTAATCCAAAAGGAATTATTAGAAGCGGAAGCAGCACAACAGTAAGAATTCCTACTGATGTAAAAGATGCTATAATTGTGCCGCAAAGTGCCACTTTTGAACTTCAAGATAAAATTTTCGCGGTAGTTTTAGGAAAAGACGGAAAAACGAAAAATGCTAATATCACGATATTAGATAATTCAGCAGGAAATTATTATGTGGTAACAAGCGGATTAAAACCAGGAGACGAAATTGTATTAGAAGGAGTAGCTTCTTTAAAAGAAGGAACTGAAATTAAAGCTCAAAAACAAAAACCAGAAATGGTTTATGCTGACTTAAAATAAAAAAGAATGTTTAAAAAATTTATACAAAGACCCGTACTCTCGACGGTAATATCTGTTATTATCGTCATCTTAGGTGTTTTAGGCCTAATTGAGTTACCGATTTCCCAATATCCGGATATCGCACCGCCTACGGTAAACGTAGCGGCAAGTTATACTGGAGCCAACGCAGACGTTGTACTTAAAAGTATCGTTATTCCGTTGGAAGAGCAGATTAATGGTGTAGAGAACATGACTTACATGACTTCTACAGCAACTAACGATGGTAATGCTTCTATTAAAATTTTCTTTAAAGTTGGAACAAATCCTGATTTAGCAGCGGTAAACGTTCAAAACAGGGTTTCAAGAGCAACAAGTTTACTACCAGTAGAGGTAACTCAGGCTGGGGTTACGGTAACCAAAAGCCAGAGTAGTAACTTATTGATTTTCTCTTTATATAGTGATGACAAAGCTTACGATCAAACGTTTCTTCAAAATTATGCGAAGATCAACCTTGTACCGCAGATTCAGCGTGTCGTTGGGGTAGGAGATGTAACCGTTTTTGGTGCAAAAGATTACTCAATGAGAATCTGGCTGAAACCAGATGTAATGCAGCAATATAAATTGATTCCGAGTGATATTTCAGCAGCTTTGGCAGAGCAGAATATCGAAGCAGCACCAGGTAAATTTGGTGAAAATGGAAATCAAGCATTTCAATATGTAATTAAATACAAAGGACGTTTAACAAGTGCTCAGGAATTTGAGGATATTATTATAAAATCTGTCGGAAACGGCCAAATGCTGAGACTTAAAGATGTGGCTAAAGTAGAGTTAGGATCTTTAAGTTATTCGTCAACAATTAAAACAAACGGTGTAGAATCTGCAGCAATGGCAATCAGCCAGACTCCAGGATCAAACGCTCGTGATGTAATTATTAATTCTAAAAAATTAATTGAAGAAGCCGCAAAGAGTTTTCCAAAAGGAATGAAATATACCATTATGGTTGACGTCAATGAAAATCTAGATGCTTCTATTGAGAAAGTTATTCATACTTTGATCGAAGCTTTTATATTAGTTTTCATCGTAGTATTTATTTTCCTTCAAGATTTTAGATCAACTTTAATTCCAGCAATCGCGGTTCCAGTTGCGATTGTGGGAACGTTCTTCTTCCTAAATTTATTCGGATTTACGATTAACTTATTAACGCTTTTCGCAATGGTTCTGGCCATTGGTATTGTCGTCGATGATGCTATTGTAGTTGTTGAGGCCGTTCACGCCAAACTTGACCACGGGTATAAATCGGCTAAAAAAGCGACCATCCATGCAATGGACGAAATTTCAGGAGCGATTATTTCTATTACTTTGGTAATGGCGGCGGTATTTATTCCGGTAACATTTATTACAGGATCTACAGGGGTTTTCTACAAGCAATTCGGTATTACACTGGCTGTAGCGATTATTCTTTCTGCTGTAAACGCCTTGACATTAAGTCCGGCATTGTGTGCGCTTCTATTGAAACCACATGCTGACGATCATAAACATAAAAGTTATTTACAGCGTTTTTATACTTCATTTAACGTTGCATTTGATAATGTAACACAAAGATACAAGCGTTCGGTAAGTTTCCTTTCTGTAAAAAAATGGATTGTTTTAGCTTCGATTTTGATAGCAGGTTTGGGATTATTTTATATGATGAAAACTACGCCGTCTGCTTTCGTTCCTTCAGAAGATCAAGGGACAGTTTTTGCTAATATCAGTTTGCCGCCATCAGCTTCTATGGAACGTTCTGATATAATGGCTAAAAAAGTAGACAGTATTGCTAAAACTATTCCAGGAGTTAAAAATACACTTCGTATTGTGGGGCAGAACTTTACTGCTGGAGCGGGTAGTGCATACAGTATGGTTATTGTAAAGTTATATCCTTGGGATCAGAGAGATCTTAGTGTAGATGATGTAATTGGACAGCTTTTTGCCAAAACAAGCGGTATTCGCGAGGCAAGTATATTCTTTATTTCGCCGCCAACAATTCAAGGTTTTGGTCAAAGTGGTGGATTCGAATTTCAGCTGCAGGATAAAGGTGGTCACACGACTGCAGAATTCTACAAAGTAAATAACGAATTCCTTGCAAAATTGGCTGAACGTCCAGAAATACAGTATGCGACAACTCCATTTAATCCTGGTTTCCCTCAATATATGATGGATATTAATTTAGCGAAAGCGAAAGATGCGGGAGTTTCTGTAAATACAATCTTGTCAACGATGCAGGGTTATTATGGTGGATTATACGCTTCGAACTTCAATAAATTCGGGAAACAATATCGTGTAATGGTTCAGGCTTCTCCAGAGTTTAGAGCTAATACACAGGGATTGAATAAAATATTTGTACGTAATAGTGCAGGAACAATGGCGCCAATTACAGAGTTTGTAAAAATGACGAGGGTTTTTGGACCAGAATCTATTTCAAGATTTAATTTGTTTACATCTATTTCGATTACGGGAGCACCAAAACCAGGTTACAGTTCTGGAGATGCTATTAAAGCAATTCAGGAAGTAGCGGCAGAAAATCTTCCGGCTGGTTATGGTTATGAATTTTCTGGTTTAACACGTGAGGAATTAGCTTCAGGAAGTGAAACGATTTTCATCTTTATTTTATGTTTGGTTTTCGTTTATTTCTTGTTGAGTGCGCAGTACGAAAGTTATATTCTTCCGTTTGCGGTATTATTCTCCATTCCGTTTGGATTGGCTGGAGCTTATTTATTCTCGATTATTTTCAAATTGAATAGTAACATTTACCTGCAGATTTCCTTAATCATGTTGATTGGACTTCTGGCGAAGAATGGTATTTTGATTGTCGAATTTGCCTTAGACAGAAGACGTAAAGGTCTGCCAATTGTACAAGCTGCAATTGAAGGAGCTGTAGCACGTTTAAGACCAATTTTGATGACTTCTTTCGCCTTTATTTTAGGACTTGTTCCATTGATGTTTGCATCTGGTGCAGGAGCTGTTGGTAACAAATCGATTGGTACAGGAGCTGTTGGAGGTATGTTAATCGGAACAATTTTAGGAGTATTTGTTATTCCAGTTCTATTTATCATTTTCCAGACATTGCAGGAGAGAATAAGCGGTCCAGCAAAAGATGGTTATGATGACGATGACGATGATGAGGAAATTCATTTATTAGAAGCTCACAAAGAGTAAAATTTAATTAAAAAAGAGATGATTAAGAGTTCAAATAAATATATTCTTATGGTAATTGCAGCCGCACTTTTAAGTGCGTGCTCGATTACCAAAAAGTACGAACGACCAACAACGCTGTCGACAGATAAGCTGTATCGTGATCAGGCTTCTGCCGATACGACTACAGTTGCTGATATGCCATGGCAGAGTATTTTTAAAGATGAAAAACTAAATGCATTAATTCAAAAAGGATTAGAAAATAACCTTAATTTGAAGAATGCAATTGAGAATATCATACAAGCGCAGGCTTCATTACGCCAAAGCAAACTGGCTTACTATCCTACGTTAAATTTTGATGCCAACGTAACTAGAAATAAACAATCTCAGGCGGGACTAAACTTTCCAGCTGGAATTAATATTAATACGTTGACAACAACTTACAAACTAGGTTTAAGCACTTCTTGGGAAGCTGATATATGGGGAAAATTAAGCAGTTCTAAAAGGGCAGCTTTAGCTTCATACTTAGCGACAGATGCTGCAAAACAGGCAGTTCAAACGCAGTTAATTGCAGATATTGCCAACAACTACTTTTTATTGTTGTCTTACGATAAATCATTAAAAATCACAGAGGAAACATTAGCAAGTCGTATCAAAAATGTTGAAACAATCAAAGCATTAAAAGAAGGTGCAATTGTAACAGGCGCAGCAGTGGTGCAGAGTGAAGCAAACCAGCATGCAGCCGAAGTTTTAATTCCAGATTTGAAGCAAAGTATTCGTGAAACAGAAAATGCTTTGAACATCTTATTAGGACAAGCACCTGGACCAATTGATAGAGGAGAATTGGGAACGCAGATTATTCCAGAAAATCTTGCTGTTGGAGTACCTTCTCAATTGTTAGAAAATCGTCCAGATGTCCGTCAAGCAGAATTTAATTTCAGAGTTGCATTTGAATCAACAAATTTAGCTAAGACTTATTTTTACCCAAGTTTAACGCTTACAGCAAGCGGTGGATTTTCGAATTTAGAATTGAAAGACTTTTTTAGTAACTCTATTTTCTATTCAATAATTGGAGGTTTAACACAGCCAATTTTTAATCAAGGATTGAATAAGATGAGATTAACTACGGCTCAATCTCAACAATTACAAGCTTATAATAATTTTCAGCAAAGTCTTTTAACAGCAGGTCAGGAAGTTTCAAATGCTTTGTATTCGTATGAAATGGCTGTTGCTAAAGAAGATTCAAGGAAAAAACAAATTGAAGCTTTAGAAAAAGCTGTAGATTATACACAACAGCTGTTAGAATATAGTTCTGCAACCAATTATACAGACGTATTAACTTCAGAACAAAATTTATTAGCTGCGCAGTTAAGCGGTATCAACGACAATCTTCAAAAACTTCAGGCTGTTGTTAATTTGTACAGAGCTTTAGGTGGAGGTTGGAAATAAAAATGCTTTTGATTGAGAAAAAATAACCGTTTGTCGGAATAATTAAGCCTTTCGTCTAATTAATAATTAGTATTAAAAAATTGGACATACCTTTGAACTGGTTAAAAAAAATAAAACATATATAAGTTCCACTGAGATCATAATTCGTAGATCACTTATTTAATAAAAACATGACTCCAAACGCCTCAGAAATGAGGCGTTTTTTTGAATTGTATATCGGCTGAAAGTTTTATTCTTCAATTAGTTTTACACTTCTGTATATCAATGTGAGAACCTTAGTTTATTAGGAGGCATTTGATTTATACAAAAAGACAGCACCATTATTTTAGTCATGTATAGCCCATAGTTTCAACCACGGGAACATATTGTTACAATATTTCTTTCGTTCCGCTGAAGATTTGGTTTTCCATAAAAAAAGGCTTTCTCATTTTTTTTGAGAAAGCCTTTTCAATTATATAATTGATTTTTTTATTCAGAAACCGTTTTTACTTTATGACCAAAAATCCCGAAAGAAAGAATAATCAAAAAGCAAACTAACGGAATAATATATCCCGATTGAATATCATCATGGTTCATATCGATTAAAGTTCCCATTCCGTAAGGAATTATAGCACCGCCAACAATTGACATTACTAACCAAGAAGAACCCGTTTCAGTATTCGATTTTAATCCTTTAATCCCTAATGAAAAAATAGTTGGGAACATAATTGACATAAAGAATCCGATTCCTCCAAGAGCATAAATAACTACAATTCCAGAGCCATAAATAGCAACTAGACATAATAAAACACTCATTACACAGTAGATTGACAATAAAACATAATCTTTTACATAACGTAAAAAGAATGTTCCAATAAATCGTCCTGCCATAAAAAGAAAACCGTAGATTCCTAAATAATATCCTGCCGTTTTTTCGTCTAATCCAGCACCTTGCTGTGCAATTCTGATAAAGAAACTTGTGATACAAACTTGTGCACCAACATAGAAAAATTGAGCAGCAACTCCCCAGCTTAAATGTCTAAATTTTAAAACAGAGAAAAATCCTGGTTTAATTTCAGCTTCGGTATGTGTTGCTTTCATTGACGGTAATTGTACGAAGTAGAAAATAATGGCAACCAAAACCAAAATACTTCCTAATACGATATATGGCATTTTTACAGAAGCTGCTTCTCCTAATAAATAGGCAGCTTTTTCGGCTTCTGGCATCGCAGCCATTTGTTCTGGCGTATGATTCGTTCCAGAAAGAATAAATAATGACCCTACAATTGGAGCAACCATTGCTGCCAAACCGTTGAAAGAAGCGGCTAAATTCAATCGTTTAGAAGAAGATTCAGCTGGTCCTAATATTGCAGCATACGGATTTGCACTTGTTTCTAAAATCGTCAAACCACATCCGATTACAAATAAGGCGAATAGAAACAATTCGTAAGTTCTCGTATTGGCTGCAGGTACAAATAGAAATGCTCCAACAGCAAAAACCAGCAATCCTGTTATAATACTGTTTTTATAACCAAATCTTTTAATCAGCATTCCGGCAGGAATCGCCATAATAAAATAAGCAAAGAAAACTGAGGTATCAATTAAAGTAGATTGGCGGTTGTTTAATTCACAGGCTTTTTTTAGGTGCGGAATCAAAACCGAATCTAAATTATGGGCCATTCCCCAAAGAAAAAATAGGCATGTAACGAGGATAAAAGGCAAAAGATATTGATTTCCTTTTCCGCCTTCTGTCGGCACTTCATGTTGATCGCCGGCTTGGTTTGTAATTTGCATTTTTTAGATAGTTTTTTAGTTTTTTTTTAGGTTCAAAGGTTCAAAGTAACAAATGTTCAAAGTAAAGAAACCTCTGTTCCTCTGCACCTCTGAACCTTTGCAACTTGAGAAAAATCATTTTTTCTTCACCAAAAGTAAGTGATCACAAACCAAAACGACTTCACCGCGTTGGTTGATAATTTCTACATGTTCAGTTACGGTTCCCATTTCTGGATTTTTAGCTTCGCCTTTTTCCGAAATTGTAATTTCTGAGTGAATAGTGTCGCCAATATGAACAGGTTTTACAAAGCGCATTTTGTCATAGCCTCTAGAAAAAGCTTCTGGATTTATTTCAGATGCCGTTAAGCCGATTCCGATGCTGAAAACCATAGTTCCGTGTGCAATTCTTTGTCCGAAGGGTTGTGTTTTACACCATTCTTCATCCATATGGTGCGGGAAGAAATCTCCCGTATGTCCGGCATGAACCACAAAATCAGTTTCTGTGATGGTTCTGCCTAAAGTTACTCGTTTGTCGTCGATTTGATAATCTTCGAAAAAAGTGGATTTAAAATACATAATCTAATTACTTTTTATTCGTCAGACTCTTTCAAATAAATGTCAAAATTACGTTTGTTTTGAAGAGGACTTAAATTTTGTTTTTTGGTTTTGAAATATAGTGTTTTAATTACACTTCATCAAAAGAAATACCGCCATTTTTACTGCTGATATAACAGGCTTCTACCACTTTCATTGTGCCTAAAACATCTTGAACGCTGGCAGATAATTTTTCGTCAGAACCTTCCTTGTAGCGCATCAGATTGGACATTGCGCCAATAAATGCTTCCGGAAACCAAGATCCTTCCAGTTTAACTTCGGTCCATTCGTATTCTTTTTCGTTATCTTTTTTAGCTAAAGCGTATTCAAAAACGTCTGGAAGACCGTCAGGATAATTCATTAATAAGCCCATTTTTGCTCTAATAGCACCTTTTGTTCCTTCCCATTTGATGTAACTTTCTTCATGTTTTGGACCAAAATGATGATCATGATTCGTATTAATAACCACATGCATATCTTCGGCATAATCTAAAATAATAGTCGATCGGCTTGAGGATAATTTTTTCAGCGGATGTTTAGCCGTTTTGGCCATTACACCTTTCGGATTTCCTAAGAAAGATCGAATACAATCAATGTAATGCACGCTATGAAAAAGAATTTCCAATCTCGGATGTTCTTTAATTAAAGGAAATAATTCCCAAGGCGTATTTACAGTAACTTTAAACTCTAAATCGTATAATTGGCCAATAATTCCTTCAGTAATCAAGTAACGTGCAGCGCTGACAAACGAGGCAAATCGAAGCTGGAAGTTGATTGCAGCAACCAGATTTTTTCTTTCGCAAACCGCCACAATTTCCCGTGCCTGAGCCAGATCATTTCCCATTGGTTTCTGAATCAAAACTGCAGCTCCATCAGGAAGCTGTTCTAAAATTTCAATGTATTGGTCAGGTAAAACGGTAATATCGTAAACTGCATTTGACGGAGCATTTTTAACCGCATCTGCTACATTTTCAAAAACATGATCGATTTTGAATTGTTTTTGTAAATCGTATGCTTTAGAAATCGTTCTGTTCGTAATACCAAAAACTTTAAAACCAGCCATTTCGTAAGCAGGAAGATGCGCATCTTTTACGATTCCGCTCGCCCCGATAATGATAATTGGCTGTTCTGTTTCGGGCAGTAAAGGTTTATAGGGAATATTCATTTGTTCTATATTTTGAATTTGAGCCTGCCAAGTTTAATTTTTGACAGAGCTGTGTAATGTTGTTCCTTGACTTAATTCTCTAATTTTTTTCTGAGTTTCCTCTAACAATATTTCAGACGAAATATCAGTTTCAATGGCTTTCAAAACAGTGCTGTCAATCAGTTCTGCTACTTTTGGCCAGATTGGCGTTTGAGGCAGTGTCAATGCATTTTCATGAAGCATTTCCAGTTTATGATAAAACGGGATTAAAGTATTAATTTCTTCATCTTTCCAAGTTGATTTCCTGCATCCGATACCGCCCTCAGTCGTTAATAATTTGTCGCTTTCTGGCGTTGTGGCAAAACGCAAAAAATCGTATGCCAGTTTTTTGTGTTTGCTTCCGGATCCAATGGTATACAGCCAATATACATTCAAAGAAGCTGTTTTATAACCCGGATCGGATGGGAGGGAAGTGATATCGATTTTTCCTTTTACTTTCGAATCTTCAATTACTTCTGCCATAGAAGCAAATCCAAACCAGTTTATGGCCATTGCAGCTTGTCCTTCGGCGAAAGCCAAACCTGCTTCAACCGAACCAAATTCTCTCGATTTTGGATGAACAGCATTTTTATCGGTGACCATTTTTCGATAGAAATCCAATGCTTTTATTGCTGCTTCATTATGAATGTCAATTTGATTTTTTTTGTTTAATAAAGAACCGCCTCTTGTCCATAATTGCAGACAAAAGTCAAAAACCATATTGTGTCCGTCTGGATAATTGGCAAAAACAGAACCGTATAAATTTTGTTCGGGACGATTAAAGAATGTTGCAATTTCTGCAAACTCCTGCCACGTTTTTGGTGTAGAAAGTTCGTAACCAAACTGTTTTTTAAAATTCTCTTTTTCCGTTTCGTTTTCGAATAAATCTTTTCGGTAAATGAGACATTCTGGTCCATCGTGAAAGGGAAGTCCGAAAATTCCATTACTTAGTTTTTGTAAATGCAAAAGCGATTTATGCCATCCAAAAGGATAATTTTCTGGTGGATTTTCTCCAATTAAGGAAAACAAATTAAGAACCGCATTTTCGTTTACAGCATCAAAAATCCAATCGGTATTGATATGGGCAATATCCCATTTTCCTTCTTTTAAGCCTTTTTCTGAAATTGTGGTTTCATACAAGTCATGAAGTTCTAAGGCAATCATTTCTGCTTCCATTTTTATATTGTTTTGAAGGCAGAAAGCATCCCATAATTTTTGAAGTGTACTTTCGAACGGATCGAATTTTCGAACGGCGATTCTAATTTTTTCCATCAGCAGTCTATAAATTCTTTAATAATTTTCTCGTTGTCTTGACCCAGTTTCGGCGAACCTTTTCCTGAAGTCAGATATTCGCCGTCAATTTTTATTGGGCAGCGTGTTGTTTTATAAGTGTAGCCGTCAAGCATTTCGACTTGCTGGGTAAAATTCAACACCTTAAATCCATCTTCAGCAATTAGCTGCTGATAGTTTAAAACTCCTGCACACCAAATATCTGCGGGTTCTAAAATGTCCAGCCAGAACTGTGTTTCCTGCGTTTGCAAATGATCCGCAAGAATATTTTTAATTTCGTCTCTTAATGTGAATTTATTTTCAGGAAACTGTAATAAAGCATCACATTTTAGCAGAGAAGCCAAAACAGGAATAGATCCCATTGCCAATGCTAAATAACCGTTTTTTGTTTTGTAAATTCCGTATGGTGCGCCCAAATAGGCGTGTGCATTATTGGTTTTGGTTCGAACAGGCAATTCGCCTCCGTCATTAAAATAAGTCGTAATCGTTTCAAATTGAAAATCAAATGCCGATTCGAGCATGCTTACCTGAACTTGCGCTCCAATATTATGCGTTGCTTTTCTGTATAAAGCGGCCAAAATTCCCTGTGCCAAATGCGCTCCGGCGAGCATATCAACAATCGATAATCCCATTGGTACTGGACCGTCTTCCTGATTACCGCTCAACCAAGTCAAAGCCGTTAAAGATTGCAAAAGCAAATCTTGACCTGGCAAATCTTTTAAATCAGGATGTTCTCCAAAACCAGAAATAGAAGCATAAATCACATTTGGATTAATGTTTTTTACTTCATCATAACTTAAACCAATACGTTCCATAACTCCAGGTCTGAAATTATGCATGACAACATCAGCTTTCGCTAATAATTTTTTTAATTTTTGAAGTTCCTCAGGCTGTTTAAAATCAATTGCAAATGATTCTTTGTTTCTGTTGATAGTATGAAAAACAGACGATTCGCCGTTCATAATCAAATCAGAAGTATATAAAGTACGGCAGATGTCTCCCGTTCCTGGCTTTTCTATTTTTATCACGCGCGCTCCCAAGTCTGCCAGACGTAAACTCGCCGACGGACCTGAAAGAAACTGACTGAAATCTACAATTAAATAATCTTCTAATGGCTTCATTTCAAATCGTTTAAAAATTGTTCGTGTATATTCAAATTATCCTGACCTACTTTTGGTGCTGCTTTTTCGCTTAGCAGAATTTCTCCATCCAATTGAATCGGACTTCTGGTTGTAACCAAAGTTTCGCCTTCGGCATTTTTTACGGTTTGTTTCAGCTGTAATTCATTTACAAAAGGCTGATTATCCAGTTCTTCGTAGTTGAAAACTTTACCGCACCAGATTCCTTCTTTTTGCAAGTTTGCAATCCAATAATCAGAAGTTTGCGTTTGAATCCTCTCGCTTAAAATCGTTCTGATTTCATCTCGTTTTTCAAACCAAAGATGCTTATCTGTAAATTCACTTAAATCTAAACCTAATGCTTTTCCAATGAAAATCAAATCGCCCATCGCAAGCGATAAATAACCGTCTTGCGTTTGGTAGACACCGTATGGGGCACTTAAAAAAGCATGTGCACTTCCTTTAATATCTCCTCTTTCAGGCAATTGACCTCCATCATTTAGGAAGGAAGTAATGGCTTCGAACTGTACATCGAGAATCGATTCTAATAAACTGACTTCAACCAAAACACCTTTTTTAGTTTTGGCTCTTTTTAAAAGTGCTGCCAAAATTCCCTGTACAAAATGATTCCCGCACATTAAATCGGCTACAGCCAAACCGAAAGGAACTGGACCTTGACTTTTGCGTCCGCTCAGCCAGCTTAATCCAGAAAGCGATTGCAATAATAAATCCTGTCCCGGTTTTTTTGCCCACGGACCTTCATTTCCGTAACCTGTAATAGTTCCGTAAATAATCTGTGGATTTATAGAAAGTGTATTTTCAAAATCTAAACCGATTTTTTCCATCACACCAGGTCTGAAATTATGTGTCATAATATCAGCCTTTTCAATCAGTTTTTTGATTAAAACTAAATCGTCAGGATTTTTTAAATCGGCTGCAAAAGATTCTTTATTTCGGTTTATGGTATGAAAAAGCAAACTGCTGTCATCTACAAATAAATCTTTGATGCTCAATTGTCTGCAGGCTTCCCCTTTTACAGGACGTTCGATTTTGATGACGCGTGCACCCAAATCGGCTAGTTTTAAACCAGCAGAAGGTCCTGCCAGAAACTGACAGAATTCTAAAACAATTAATCCTTCTAAAGGCTTCATATTGTCTGAATTTTTAGAGATTCCGCGTAAAGCGAATTCATTTCTTCCAAGACTTTTAGTTCGTCTCCGCCTTTCATCAGATAATTGCGAACCACATCGCCTGCGTGATCTTGGAAATACATATGTCCGTAATATCTCGGACGAAGGAAGGCGCGTTCTAAAGCGGGTAAAGTGTTTTTGAAATAATCATGCGTTACACCATTAATTCGCTCGCTTTTCCAAGCCTGCAAATGTCCTGGCTGACCGCCATTATCCGTATAAATATTTTGCTGTACTTGAGATGAACCTGTAAATTCAGCATATTTAACCGCTTCATCAATATGCTGGCTGAAAGATGAAACCGCTAATCCAGTTCCGCCTAAAGACGAAATCATCGGATTATCATTCAATTTTACTAAATCGTAAAAATGTAAAAGTTTACGACTGTAGCCAATTCGCGAATAATTAGAATAACCATAAGCAAACGGGCAGTAAGCAATTTCATCTGAATTGACCATTGCCTCATAAACCTGAATTGGGTTTCTGTTAAAGTTAGCGGGATCAATCAATTGTGCCAATTCCCTAAACATTTGAAGCGCTTTAATTCCCGTAGTTTCAGAAATTACTTTTTCTTCAGAAAGAAAAGGAGCTTCGCCTATACTGCAGCAAAACATATAAAAACTCATTAAAACATCTACCGGAATTCCAGCGAAAGCCACTAAGCCTTTTTTAGCCAATGCCAACAAATCGTCGTAAGTTTTAGGCACTTTTAAATTATTTTTTTCTAAAAGATCCAAGCGGGCAGAGGCAACTGGAGTTGCCGCATCTATAGGAAGCGCCCATAATTTATCATGAAAAACATAACTTCCGTATGATTTCCCCACAGTGTTAATTTCTTGATCTTTAATATATTCGTTTGATAAATAATCAGATAACGGAAGAATTGCTTTAGTCTGCGCTCCAAAACCAGTCCAAGGATGATCGATTACCAATAAATCAAATCTTTTGGCTAAATCTTCAATAGAAGCATCTGCGAATTCTTGTAAACTTCTCTTTTCCCATGAAATTTCAACTTCTGGATGTAGTTCAGTAAAACGCTGCGATGTGGCAACCATAGGAAGCAGACCTCTTGTGTGGTTCCAAGTTATGCCTTTTAATTTTATCATTTTATATAGGAATTTTGGGTAGTGAAATCGTTTGAAATAATAAATGTAAAAAATACAATTACAAAAGTAGAAATAAGATTTAAATGAACAAGAAATCCTATGTTTATTGCAGATCTTTTTTTGTATAAAATGATATTTAGTGATATAATTTTTACAAACCATCTAAAAAATGTTATAAAAATTTAAACTTTAGTCATTTTAAGTAATGGAAAATAAAATATATCTCGAATATTAATTTTTAAAAATTACTTTTGTAATTGTAAAATTTACATTTATTATTTTTGCTAGGCCTTTTTTATCAAAATTGAATTGGTAAATAGAAGACTTGACCATAAAAAGATGTGTTTGATGGAGTTCATTCATCAGAAAAAAATAAACTAACAATTAAAAATATACGATTATGAAATTAATACGTTTTGGAGAAATCGGAAAAGAGAAACCAGGAGTTTTAATTGGAGAAAAGAGATATGATGTTTCTTCGATTGTAACCGATTTTAACGAAAGTTTCTTTGAAGAAAATGGATTAGAAAAACTGCAAAAAGCATTAGAAAGCAATCCGAATTTGCCAGAAGTGGATGCTTCGGTACGTTTGGGATCGCCAGTTGCACGACCTTCTAAAATTATTTGTATTGGTTTGAATTATATCGATCACTGCAAAGAAACAAACGCTCCGATTCCGACTGAACCTATTATTTTCTTCAAATCGACCACTTCTTTATGCGGACCAGATGATGATTTGATTATTCCAAAAAACAGTGAAAAAACTGATTGGGAAGTAGAATTGGCATTTGTTGTAGGCAAAAAAGCAAGTTATGTAGAAGAAGCGGAAGCTTTGGATTACGTTGCGGGTTATGCTTTGTTGAACGATTATAGCGAAAGAGCTTTTCAATTGGAGCGTGGCGGACAATGGGCAAAGGGAAAAGGAAGCGACACTTTTGCACCTCTTGGACCATTTTTGGCAACCAAAGACGAAATCGCAGATGTTAACAATTTAAAGATGTGGCTGACAGTAAATGGCAAAAAATACCAAGACAGCAATACCTTAAATTTAGTTTTCAAAATTCCTTACCTAGTGCATTATTTAAGTCAGTTCATGACTTTGCTTCCTGGAGATATTATCAGTACAGGAACCCCTCCGGGAGTTGGTTTAGGAATCAAACCAGATCCAATTTATCTTAAAGCAGGCGATGTTGTAGAATTGGGAATTGAAGGTTTAGGGACAAGTAAACAAAAAGCTGTAGCTTATAAAAAGTAGGATAACTATCTGTTATTATACTAACGAATGATGACGCTGATAAAACGGATTTACTTTGTAAAAACGCGGATTTAAACGGATTTTATATTTAAGGAAATTAATCAAAATCCGTTTAAATCAGTGTCTTTACGATAGCGAATCTGTATCATCCGCGTCTAAATAGAAATTTAAACGAAATAAAAAATGAAATATATTGTTTGCGAAAAACCGCAGGAATTCCTTTTAAAAGAAACCAGTATTCCAGAACCAAAAGAGGGCGAAGTTTTATTAAAAATAAAAAGAATCGGTATCTGCGGAACTGATATTCATGCTTTTGGAGGAACTCAGCCTTATTTTGAATATCCAAGAATTTTGGGACACGAATTGGCAGCGGAATATGTAAAAGGAAATGCAGCAGGTTTTAAACCTGGAGATAAAGTTACTTTTATTCCATATTTCAACTGCGGAAAATGTGTGGCGTGTCGAAACGGATTGACAAATTGCTGTGTAAATATTAAAGTTTTTGGTGTTCATATTGATGGCGGAATGGCGGAATATGTTTCAATTCCTGAACAATATTTACTGCACGGTCAAGGTTTAGATTATGATGAATTGGCTTTGGTTGAGCCTTTGGCAATTGCAGCACACGGAGTAAGAAGAGCGGCTGTTAAGTCAACAGATACGGTTTTGGTTATGGGCGCAGGACCTATCGGAATTGGTCTGATTCAATTTGCTAAAATCGCTGGAGCAAAAGTAATTGTGATGGATATCAACGATTACAGATTGAATTTCTGTAAAACGGAACTAAATGCAGATGAAACGATTAATCCGTTGAACGATGATGTTGCGCAAAAATTAGCTGAATTGACAAACGGCGACATGGCAAATGTGGTGATCGATGCAACTGGAAATCAGAAAGTAATGAACAGCGCTTTCAACTATATTTCGCATGGCGGAAGATTTGTTTTGGTTGGACTTCAAAAAGGAGAATTGAGTTTCAGTCATCCTGATTTCCACAAAAGAGAATCTACTTTAATGAGCAGTCGAAATGCGACGATCGAAGATTTTGAATATGTAATGAAATGCTTGAAAGAAGGCAAAATCGATCCGAAAAAATACATTACACACAGGACAAGTTTTTCTGAAATGATTACTGATTTTGGAAACTTGATTGATCCGAAGAATAATGTGATTAAGGCGTTAATTGAAATTGATTAATTTGTGAAAAGTGAAAAGTGAAATGTAAAAAGTGAAATGTGAAATGTGAAATGTGATTTTCGTTATATAGACATAAAGCGATCGGATTTTACATTTCACATTTCACCTCTTACATTTCACAAAAAGAAAAATCATTTTACATTTCACAAATCACTTTTCACAAAAGACACATTTTACAAATCACATCTAACACAAAAAGAAATGGATTTAAACTTAAAAAATAAAATAGTTGTTGTTTCTGGTTCGGCTGGAAAGGAAGGCAGTATCGGAGAAACGATCGTTAACAGACTGGCTGATGAAGGTGCAATTCCGGTTTTGGTTGACAGAAATGCAAGAGGTTTTCAATACGTGGAAAGACTTCAAAAAAGAGGCGTTAATTCCTTATTTGTGCAGACAGATGTAACCGATCCTGTGGCAATAGAAAATGCTGTAAAAGTAATCGCAGCAAAATACGGCAGAATCGATGCTATTATTAATAATGTAGGTGTAAATGACGGTGCAGGATTAGATTCTAGCTACGAGGATTTTATGAATTCCTTGAAATTGAATGTAGTAAGTTACTTTTTATTGGCTAAATATGCACTTCCATATTTGAAAGAATCAAAAGGAAACATCTTAAATATTGGTTCAAAAGTAGCTTTGACAGGGCAGGGTGGGACTTCTGGTTACGCTGCTGCGAAAGGTGGTGTTTTGGGCTTAACAAGAGAATGGGCAGTGGATTTGATTCAGTTTGGAATCCGTTCTAATGCGATTATTATTGCGGAAAGTTATACGCCTGCATACGAAGATTGGATTAAAACATTGCCAGACGGCGAAACAGTTTTAAATAAAATCAATAAAAGTATTCCGTTAGAAAGCCGAATGACAAAAACAGAAGAAATTGCAGATACGGCACTTTTTATCATTTCAGAAAAATCATCACATACCACAGGACAATTTGTTTTTGTGGATGGAGGTTACGTACATTTAGACCGCGCTTTAATCAGCGATGTTAACTAAGAAATTATGAGTAAAAGAATAGATTCCCATCAGCATTTTTGGAAATTTGATCCCGTTCGAGACAGCTGGATCGACGAAACGATGCAAAATATTCAGAGAGATTTTCTTCCAGAAGATTTACAGCCGTTATTAAAAGCTAATCAGTTTGAAGGCTGTGTGGCAGTCCAAGCCAGTCAGTCTGAAGAAGAAACTCATTTTTTATTGGATTTAGCTTCAAAAAATGATTTCATAAAAGGTGTTGTCGGCTGGGTAGATTTACGAAGTGAAAGTATTGAAGAACGTTTAAACTTCTTTTCAGATCAAAAAAAACTAAAAGGATTTAGACATGTTGTTCAAGGTGAACCAGATGATTTTATGTATGGAGAAGCTTTTAGAAGAGGAATAGCGGCTTTAAAATCATTTGATTATACGTATGATATATTGATTTTCGAACGTCAATTGCCGGCAGCTATAAGTTTGGTGAAAGATTTTCCAAACCAAAAGTTTGTAATCGATCATATAGCAAAGCCAAACATCAAATCAGAAACTATTTATTCTTGGAAAAGCGGCATTGAAGAAATTGCAAAGTACGACAATGTTTGGTGTAAGATTTCTGGAATGGTCACAGAAGCCGACTGGAAAAACTGGAAACCAGAAGATCTAAAACCGTATTTAGATGTTATTTTTGAAAACTTTTCAATCGATAAATTGATGTACGGATCAGATTGGCCGGTTTTAAACGTAGCTTCAGATTATAATGAAGTGGTGAAAACTTTAGAAGATTATATTTCAGGATTTTCCATTGAAGACCAAAATAAGATTTGGTTTGAGAATGCGAATAAGTTTTATGAGTTATGAGTGCATTCAAAGTTACAATACTTCACTCATTGTTTATCATTTAGACGAAGGAGAAATCTTCGTAAGTAGCTCGACAATCAAAGTAAATCTTTGCGGAGTTCTTGCGGAGATTTCTCCTTCGTCGAAATGACAAATAAGACGCAAAAAAAAGAGGATGTTCAACATGAACATCCTCTTTTCTACTTTATAAAATAGCTAACCTTTTACATTTAACATTTTACATTTAACCTTTTACAAAAAATTAAAACTTAACCGCTTTCTTAGGAACATCCTTTCCAATAGTAGTACTTTTCGATAAATTAGAACCACTCAAATCAATATTTTTACTCGCTCCACCATCAATTGTAATCATATTAGAAGAACCAGAATTAAACTCGATGTTTTTTAATGAAAGGTTTTGCGTATTGTAAATTTCAAAAGCATTTTTAGTTTCGATATCCAATTGAGCGTTAGTGATTTTAATTCCGTTTGCATCAATAATAGAAAATCCTTTTTGAGCTTTGGCAATCAAGTTTGAGATTTCAATATTTTCTAAATTCATTTCAGGTAGACCTTGTAAAAATACTGCCTGCTGAGCGCCTTTAATCGTAATATTTTTGATTACAATATTTTTAAACTGAGGTGTTTCCTCATTTACTGGAATCGCTTTAGTACTTACGGTATTTCCACCTTCAGCTAAAGTTTCAGCAATCGATTTTCCTCCGTAATACAAATCAAAAGAAATCGCTTGAGACGGAATGTCAGTCATAAAAACATCTGAGATATAGATGTTTTCAACTATACCACCGCGTCCGCGAGTACTTTTAAAACGTAAACCAACATCAGTTCCCATAAAAGTACAATTAGAAACATGCAGATTTTTTACACCACCAGACATCTCACTTCCAACCGTAACACCGCCGTGGCCGTGATAAACAATATTGTTTTTTACAATGATATTTTCGCAAGGAACGCCTCTGTCACGTCCGTCTTTATCTTTTCCAGATTTAATACAGATGGCATCATCTCCAACATCAAAGCTAGAGTTTTCGATGATTACATTTTTACAAGATTCAACATCAAGACCATCACCGTTTTGAGAAAACCATGGATTTCTAACGGTTATATTTCGAACAATTAAATCTTCAATCATCAAAGGGTGAATGTTCCAAGCTGGTGAATTTTGGAAAACTGGCCCGTCAAACATAACTCTTTTGCTGTTTTGAATACTTACCAAAACCGGACGCAGAAAATCATGAATAGCTTCAAAATCTTCTTTAGTTTTTAAATCAGGACGAACGTTCTGATCTGCACCTTTAGCACCTTTTAAATATTGTTCAGATGGATACCAGCTGTCTTTTTTTTCGTTTAAGACTCCGCCAGAAGCAACGAATTTTTTCCATTGTTCCTCTGTCAGTTTGCTCTTTTTCACTTGTCTCCAAGCTTCGCCAGAACCGTCCCAAACTCCATTTCCGGTAAAAGCAATATTCTCTAGATTTTTACCATAAATAGGAGAGATACAACGCCATGTATTTAGGCCCTCAAAGCTAGTTTCGATAATTGGATATAAAGATTTGTCTGTAGAGAATTTAATTAAAGCTCCAGTTTGAGCATGCAATTCAATATTGCTTTTTAAAATGATTGGCCCCGTCAGCCAGATTCCAGGCGGAATAACTAATTTTCCTCCGCCTTTTTTAGAAAGCCCATCAATGGCATCAGCGAAAGCTTTTGTATTTAAAACATAACCGCCGTTGACTGCTCCAAAATCCTTTAAGTTCACAACATTATTTGGAATAATTGGTTCGTTTACTTTTGGCATTTTGAATTCAACATTAGCATAAGTATCGTAAGAGGTGCTTTGAGCATTTACATTTTTCGACCCCATACAAAGCATAATTGCCATTGCAAGAGAAAAAAGATTTAGTCGGTTGGTTTTCATTGTTAGTAAATTTTTGGTGTTATTTTTATAGATGTGAAAAATTACTTCTCACATTAATAATAATAGTTAAATGTAATCGATTACACAAATCTATTAAAAAAAGTTTAAATGTTTGCCACGAATTACACGAATTGCACTAATTTTTCTTTCTATGTAATTAATAATATGAATATGAATTGCCTCCAGCTTTAGCTGGGGGTTATATTTTAAACATTTCCAGGCTTTATCTAAATTTCAAAATTTGACTAAAGCCTTTACTCTTTAAATTATAAACCTTCATCTAAAGCTGGATGCAATTGGAGTTAATTAAATAAAAAAATTAGTGCAATTCGTGTAATTCGTGGCTAAACCAAAAACACAAACAGGAGGGTACAGGATACATATAACTTTATGTTCAAGTAAATTGGACGAATTATTTGGTAAAAGTGTTAAAAATACATTTATTTGTAAAATTATTAGTGCTTTAAATTAATGCCTGATAATTTTATCCTAAGAAAAAAATCAATACTATAAATAATGCGCTTACTTCCTTTCAACAAATTACTGATCGTTTTTTTAATGGTATTCACTTTTTTTTCAGCGAATGCTGCTGAAATTTGGGTGTCACCATCTGGAAATGATTCCAACATCGGAACAAAATCAAATCCGCTGGCAACGGTTCACATGGCAATGCGAAAAGCCAGAGAACTGCGCCGACTAAAAGATCCATCCATAAAAGACGGAATCCGAATCATAGTAATGAACGGAACGTATTATTTAAACGAACCTTTGTTTGTAAGACCAGAAGATTCGGGAACTCCAGAAAGTCCAACCACAATTGAAGCAGATACAAATGCAAAGCCAATTATTAGCGGTGGAATCGAAATTAAAAACTGGAAAAAAACTACTGTTTTAAATGGTAAAAAAGGAACATTTTGGGTGGCCGATGCGCCTCAAAAAGCAGGTTCAATTATCAATTACCGACAATTATGGGTCAATGGAAAAAAAGCAGTAAGAGCCAAAAATACAACGGGAACTACAATGGAACGAATTTTATCTTGGAATCATCAGGAACAAACTTGCTGGATTCCGTTTAAAGACAAATCGATAAAGTTTGAGCCGGGAATGGAAATGTTTATCGTACAATGGTGGTCGATTGCCAATCTCCGAATCAAAAATATTGAAGTTCAGAAAGACAGTGCCAAACTTTCGTTTGAAGAGCCTGAGAGCCGTATTCAAAGCGAACATCCTTGGCCTGCACCGTGGATTTCTAAAAATAACGGGAATTCGGCTTACTTTTTAAACAATGCTTTTTCACTTTTAAATGAGCCTGGAGAATGGTATTTGGACAAGAAAAATGCTAAAATCTATTATGTTCCGAGAGCTGGAGAAGATATTAATTCGGCAGTTGTAACGGCGCCTGTTTTAGAAAATCTGGTTGAAGTTAAAGGAACAATTGATTCGCCTGTTCATCATTTTCAATTTAAAGGAATTTCGTTTCAGTACAGCAACTGGCTTCGTCCTTCACAGCAAGGTCATGTGCCATTGCAATCTGGTTTATATTTGTTAGATGCCTATAAATTGAAACAGCCGGGAACGCCAAATCAGGCCAATTTAGAAAATCAGGCATGGGTGGGAAGACCTCGTGCGGCGGTTGAAGTAAATTATTCGAATAATATTCAATTTGAATCCTGCCGTTTTGAGCATTTGTCTTCGACAGGTTTGGATTTAAATAAAGGAACGAATCACAATACCGTAAAAGGAAATTTATTTAAAGATATTGGCGGAAGTGCTATAAATGTTGGCATTTTTTCTGAAGAAGCTTTTGAAGCGCATTTGCCTTTAATTATAAAAGACGAAAGAGAAATGTGTTCTGATGAAGTGATTGCCGATAATTTAATCACCAATGTAACCAATGAAGATTGGGGAACTTTGGGAATCAGTGCTGGTTTTGTTAGAAATATTACCATTGAACACAACGAAATTTCGGATGTATCGTATTCCGGAATGGCAATGGGCTGGGGATGGACGCATACGCCAAACGTAATGCAGAACAACAAAATTCTGGCGAATAAAATTCATCATTACGCCAAACATTTGCATGATGTAGCTGGAATTTATACGCTTTCGGCACAACCCAACAGCCGAATTGAAGAAAATTATATCGACAAAGTATACAACAGTCCTTACGCGCACGATCCGTTCTTATGGCTGTATTTGTATACCGATGAAGGTTCTGAAGGTTTTACAATTAAAAACAACTGGATTGCTGAAAAGAAAATCCTAAAAAACCATAACGGTCCAAAAGGAAATATCTGGGAGCATAACGATCCGTATGTAAGTACGAAAATTAAAGAAGCAGCCGGAATCAGAGCGCCTTATAAAGATTTAGAAAAAGAAGTCGTAATCGATGAAAAATGGGGACTGCAGGAAATGCCAAAACCGTATGCAATCGAATTGATAGGTAATGATTTTGACATCGAAAAAATCAAATCGACTTTGGTTGGTTTTAGAATCGTAGGTCAGGAATTGTACCAATGGAAAAATCATTTGGTGATTTACGGAAAAATGAATCAGCCGGAAAGAACAAAGAGAAAATTGGCAGGCGCTTTTCCTTCTTTAGAAATTAAAATCTATGATGATTTGGTTTACGATTTTCAAAACTTCGAAAGATGTAAAGATTCGAAACCAGCATCAGATTGGGAAAATATTGTTTTAACAGCGAATCTTCCTGCCGATGAAAAACTGCAGAAAGAATATGTTGAGTACCACAAAACACAATTTGAAAAATGGCCGGAAGTAGCAAAAGGTTTCTGCAACGCCGATTTCCAACAGTTACAGGTTTTCAAAAAAGACAGGCAATTGATCTTGGTAATCAGTATTCCGAAGGGCGAAAATCTGGACAAACTAAATCCGAAAACAACCCAAAATAATCCACGTGTAGATGAATGGAATGCTTTAATGAAGAAATACCAATCGGGAATTGAAGACGCAAAACCAGACGAAACCTGGATTTTCTTAAGCAAAGTAGAAACGAAATAATTACAGACTAATTATCCTAACAGGTTTCCAAAACCTGTTAGGTATGTGTAAGTTCAAAGTAATACAAACCAAAGATTAAATAATTAAAATAATTTTTTCTAATCTGTGAAAATCCTTTAATCTGTGGCAATAATACCTAACAGGTTTTAGAAACCTGTTAGGATACGTAACAAAAAAATCTAACATCAACAATCTAAAATAACCACACCTCATGTTAAAAATAGCCATTCTAGGACTTGGAGAAGGACGAAGCACCATGTCGGCCGCTATAGAAAGTTCAAAATTAGAGCTTGTAAAAATATGCGACAGAAACGAAGACTTGTGCAAACGGCGCGCAAAAGAATTCGATTTTCATTCGTACACTACCAATTACGAAGATTTATTAAGTGATGACTCAATTGATATAATTGCGATTTACACTCCGGATCATTTGCATGCACAACACGTAAAACAAGCTTTGTTACACGGAAAACATGTGGTTTGTACTAAACCTTTTATCGATGATCTTTCAGATGCTAAAGAGCTGTTAGAATTAAGCAAATCGACTGGAAAGAAAGTCTTTATCGGTCAAAGTTCACGTTTCTTCGAACCAGCTAAAAGACAAAGAGCCGATTATGAAGCGGGTTTAATTGGAGATTTAATTACAATCGAAGCCCAATATCACGCCGATCACAGATGGTTTTTAAAGAAAGAATGGTCGCTTTTGCAGTCGTTTAAATGGCTATATGGAGGTTTGAGTCACCCTGTAGATTTTATCAGATGGTATCTGCCAAACATTCAGGAAGTAATGGGTTACGGAATGATCAGCAGTAACGGACAATCAGCAGGATTGAAAAATGAAGATACGATGCATTTTATCTTCAAAGCAACTGATGGAAGAATTGCCCGTGTAAGTGGTGTGTATACGTCACCAACTCAGCCAGCGCAACGCGACAGTGGCATGAGTACGATTCTAAGAGCAACAGAAGGAGCAAGTCAGGCCGATTATCACGAATTGCGTTATGCAGTTACGGACAAAACGGGCGAAGAAAAAGTAATTACCTGGGGCGACAGCACGATAAAATATTATTTCCGTTTTGAAGGACAAAGCCATCACGGCGGGGAATATCAGAATTATTTAGAATATTTTGTGGACAGCATCGAGCAGGGTTTTGAAGCCTATCCAAACATGGAAGAAGGAATTGGAACTGTGGCTTTATTGCAGGCAATGGACAAATCACTGCAAACTGGAATGCCGGTTAAAATCGCCGATATTCTTAACGAATACGGACTATGAACAGCATCTACGATAAATTAACGACGCTCGATTTTATAATTGTAGCTGTTTATTTGGTGACTTTATTAGTCATTGGTTATGTGGTGAGCGTGAAGCAGAGCAAGAAAAATGAAACGCTTTTTCTGGCTTCCAATTCATTAAACTGGTACAGCATCGGGTTTAATATGTGGGGAACCAATGTTGGGCCTTCGTCCTTATTGGCTTTTGCGAGTATTGGTTATGCTACAGGAATTGTGGCAGGAAATTTCGAATGGTACGCCTTTGTATTTTTACTGCTTTTGGCGATGGTTTTTGCACCAAGATATATTGCGAGTAAAGTCAGTACCATGCCCGAATATATGGGGAAACGCTACGGCGACAGTACTCAGAATATTTTAGCGTGGTATGCTTTGGTAAAAATATTAGTAAGCTGGCTGTCTTTAGGATTATTCAGCGGAGGCGTTTTAGTACGTCAGATTTTAGGAATTCCGATGTGGCAGAGTGTTACGGTTTTAGTAATTTTCTCTGGAATATTTACGTTTGCCGGAGGATTAAAAGCGATTGCAAAAGTCAATGTTTTTCAGATGATTCTGCTGATTGTAGTCTCGCTGACGCTTTCGTTTTTAGGTTTGCAAAAACTAGGCGGAATCGATGTTTTAATTGCTAAAACACCTTCAAACTTCTGGAATTTAATCCGACCTTCAGATGATGCACATTATCCGTGGCCGGCTATTTTATTAGGTTATCCTGTTGCAGCAGTTGCTTTTTTCTGTACCGATCAATCAATGGTGCAGAGTGTTTTAGGAGCTAAAAATCTAGAGCAGGGGCAATTGGGTGTAAACTTTATTGGCTGGTTAAAAGTCATGGCTTTGCCATTGTTTATTCTTCCCGGAATTTTGTGTTATGCTTTATATCCCGAATTAGGAAGCAATTCCGATTTGGCTTATATGACAATGGTTACGAATCTCTTTCCAAGCGGCATGAACGGTTTGGTAATCTGTGTGATGATTGCGGTTTTGGTAGGAACAATAGGTTCTTCTTTAAACGCTTTGAGCACCGTTTTTACCAATGATATTTACGTAAAGAAAATCAATCCGACGGCGACTATCAAAGATCAAATCAAAATTGGTCGTTTAACGATTGCAGCTGGTTGTGTTTTTGCGATTCTGATTGCCGTTGCAATTGACAATATCAAAGGGCAAAATTTATTTAATATTTTTCAGGCGGTTTTAGGTTTCCTGGCGCCATCTTTATCGGTTGTGTTTTTGCTGAGTGTTTTCTGGAAACGCACCACAAAAAAAGCAGTAAATGCAACACTTTCGTGGGGTTCTGCGTTTAGTTTGTTTGTAGGGGTCTTGTACTTATGGATTTTTCCTGCCGATAAATATCCCGGTTGGCCTCACTTTTTATTGATTTCGTTTTACATTTTTGCCTTGCTTTTAGTTGCAGCAGTTATTATTTCTTTAACCGATAAAAATCCTGAAGTTAATTTTTCAGATGAAACGGATATTCCTAAAACTAGTAAAAAGGTGAAACTTTTGTTTGGTTTGCTGGGTTTGACAATTTTGGTTTTGTATTTGGTTTTTAATTTTAATTAATCGGAAGAAAAATAAATAATAAAAAGATTACTTTAATTTAAATGTTTTGTAGTTTTTGTATTACATTTGCATCGCTTTTACGAAATGTTTAATGATAAAAATGTAATTATGTCAAAAAGTATATTAGCAGTTTTAATTTTTTCTTTTATTAGTATTAATAAGATGGCCTCGCAAAATCAAAAGATTTTTATCACGAGCGTCAAAAAAAGTGATAACAGTGTAGAATACAATTATACTAAAGCGGTACCAGGAAATTATTTTATAGAGTTTGATTTAGAAAGTGCTGCAAATGTTGAAAATATCTCTGCATTTAGAAAAACATATAATTTAAATTTAACCGAAGATTCGGGAACACTTTTTAAATTAGAACCTGCTGACAAAGAAAAGCCGATTTATTGTTCTTATACCTATAGCTATAGAAAAGGTTCTATAAAGCCTCAGCTGGATAACTCGATTGTTTATTTTCTTCCATTTAAACAGAATAAAGAGGTAAGAATATATGAAACCTTTAGATTTAATGTTAAACCTGAAATATGGAAAAATTATACGGTGTTTTCTAAGACTAAAGATACCATATGTTCAATGAGAAAAGGTTTAGTTACCGAGATAAGAAAATTTGCTGTCTCAGATAAAGGAAACACTATTTTCAGAACAGAAATCATAGTTGACCATGCTGATGGAACAAATGCATCATATAGCGGTGTGGATGAAAATTTATTAGCGGTTAAACTTAATGATCAAGTTTATCCAGGTTCTATGCTTGGTGTAATGGATAACGTTGTGGATAACGATAAAAATCATGTCTTTAAATTTAATGTTTATTATTTGTCTGATGAAGAAGTAGATGGTTTAGATGGTAAAAAAAATAAAGTAATTGAAAGATCTGTAATGCCAATTTTTTATACTGCTGAAGGTTATCAAAACTTATACAGCGATAAAAAGTATACAGTAAAATATAATGATGAAGTCCTTTTTAGAGAAATGACTCCTCAGGAAAAGGAAAAATACACTTCAAGTAACGTAATGTAAAAAAAATGCTCTAAATATTTTAGAGCATTTTTTTTTAGTATATATTAGTTTTTAATTTTCTTCTCAAGATTTGGTAAAAATCCAGTGATAATACCAATTAAAGGCAGAAATGCACAAATCTTAAATACATATTCAATACTAGTTGCATCGGCAATTTTTCCTAAAATAGCAGAACCTAAACCTCCCATTCCGAAAGCAAATCCGAAGAAAAGACCTGCGACAAGTCCGACTTTTCCAGGCAGTAATTCAGTTGCATAAACTAAAATTGCAGAGAATGCAGAAGAAAGAATTAATCCGATGATCACAGATAAAGTTCCAACCCAGAATAGAGAAACGTAAGGTAACATCAAGGTAAAAGGAGCAACTCCCAAAATAGAAACCCAGATAACATATTTTCTTCCGTATCGGTCTCCAATTGGTCCTCCGATCAAAGTTCCTGCAGCAACAGCACCAGAGAATAAAAATAAATATACTTGTGACTGCTGAATTGTGATGTGAAATTTATCTATCAAGAAGAAAGTATAATAACTTGTAATACTGCTCATGTAGAAGTATTTAGAGAAAATCAATACCAATAAAATAATTAGCGAAGCAATTACTCTGTTTTTAGATAAATGATGCGTTTCGATTTGGTGTGCCGATTTATTAGCCATTCTTTCAGATAAATGTGCCGTGTACCAAATCGCAATTTTATACAAAGCAAAAATTCCAACTAAAGCAATAATACAAAACCAAGCGATATAAGATTGTCCGTGTGGAATAACGATAAAAGCGGCTAATAAAGGTCCGATAGCACTTCCTGCATTTCCTCCCAATTGAAAAATAGACTGCGCCAATCCTCTTTTACCGCCCGAAGCCAAATGCGCCACACGTGAAGATTCAGGATGGAAAATTGAAGATCCAATTCCGATTAAACTTACTGATAATAATAAGTTGATAAAACTCGAAGCGATCGAAACAAAGAAAAGTCCAACCATGGTAAAACACATTCCAACAATCAGCGAATAAGGTTTTGAGTTTTTATCGGTATACATTCCCACAAATGGCTGTAAAATAGACGCTACCATTTGGTAAGTCAAAGTAATAATACCAATTTGTGTAAAATTTAAACTAAAATTGTCTTTTAAAAGCGGATAAATTGAAGGTACTACAGCCTGTAAGAGGTCATTGATTAGATGCGAAAAACTTATAATAAATAAGATCGAGTAGGTGGTTTTTTTAACTATTTCGGGGTTTGCTTTAATAGTGTCCATTTGGTAATTTTTGATTCTTAAATTAGGTTTAAAAACAACAGCTGTATTATTTTTTACAAAGATCAAAAGAATACTAATGTCAGAATTGCTATATTTGGACAATGAATAACCAGATTCGGACATATCGAATGGCGCAGGAGCATGGATATAGAATTGATCCATCTGTACCTGTTATTGGCTATACTGAAATGGTAAACAACGAAATGTGTATTTCGCACTCGCACCCAAGAGGACAGTTGATCTATGCCACGCGTGGCGTAATGAACGTTGTCGTGGGCAATCATATTTGGGTTGTGAATCCGTTGCAGGGCTTGTGGCTTCCGGGCGGAGTAGAGCATCAGGTTACTTTTCAGAAAGACGTTAATTATTACAGTGTTTTTATCGATCCGTCTGCAATGGAAGGGTTGCCAACAAATAGTTTTTCCTTTGATATTCCGATGTTCTTAAAGCAATTGGTTTTTAAAATCATTTCTTTTGGAATAGAAGGAAATCTCACTCCGCCACAAAAAAGAATCATTTCTGTTTTCTTAGACGAATTAGCTTTAATTGAGCCAAGTGCAACTTTTCTGCCAACAACGAATCACGAAAGATTACAAAAAGTAGTCGAACTTTTAATGGACGATATAGCCAGTAAAAATACGATAGAACATTACGCCGAACTTTCCTTTATGAGTACCAGAACTTTATCCCGCTTATTTATTAAAGAATTGGGAATGAATTTCAGCGATTGGCGTACACGCTTAAAATTGCTGGAAGCCATAAAACGTTTGGGCGAAAAACAATCCATAAAAGAAATTGCCTTCAATTTGGGTTACGAAACTACTAGCGCTTTTATCTATATGTTTAAGAAGCATTTGGGTAAGACGCCTTCTAATTATATTTTAGAAGATGAAAATGAGTCTGATAGGATGATTGCTTAGATTGTCACCCTAAATTTAAACGCAGGTAAAACGGATTCGCTATCGCGAAGACGCGGATTGATGCGGATTTTTTCTTTTGTTTCTCTTCAATAGCTTTGTCAAAGTTCAAAACTTTGACAAAGCTTGATACTTATATACATTTAAAATCTGTGTAAATCCGCGTTTTTACGAAGTAAATCCGTTTCATCAGTGTCCCATAAAATTCTAACATCATTTTTTTTAGTACTAAAAAAGTGATAAGCCGTAATTTTTCCCTTAAAAAATTATCAAAAAGTGCTATTTTTTATGAATTAGCAGGATAGTGCAGGTTGTGAAATGTAAAGAGAACACTTATCTTTAGTCCCAAAATAAACTTACTATGCTAAACCGCTTTTCCATTTTTAAGACTTTACTTCTTTTTGTTGCCCTTTTTTGTTTTTCGCTATCATCAGCACAAGAAAAATCAAAAGAGGCAACATGGATCTGGTATCCAGGCGATTTTGAAGTTTGGTTAAGCAATAAAATGCAGGTAAGACGTACAGAACGCGAAGCAGTTTTTCCACCGCTTTGGCAATATTACAGCCCTTATGCCTTGGTAACTTTTCAAGCAGAAGTAGATATTCCGGAACCAGACGAGGCAAAAATCTTTTCGGAAGGCCCTTTTCAATTACTTTTAGATGGTGTTCAAATCTACGGACAGCCAAAATCAATTAAAATTCCTGCCGGAAAACACAAAATTTCCTTTAAAGTTTACAATCAGGAAGTGTTGCCGGCTATTTATATTAATGGTAAATATGTTAAATCTGATGCTTCTTGGAAAGTGACCAATGAAGATAAACTCTGGATCGATGAAATTGGAAAAGCACAGCAATCGGGAACACCTTGGGTACCTGTTGGCTCTTGGAATTTTAATTCGCCAGAAAACAAACCTTCTGAGTTTAAACTGACGACTAAACCTTTAAGCGCAAAGAAAACAGAAAAAATAGGAGCTGGCCAGTTGGTAGATTTTGGTAAAGAAACTTTTGGTTACATTAAAATTCATGGCTTAAAAGGAAAAGGTAAAGTAGCATTGTATTATGGAGAATCCCGTGAAGAAGCGCTGGATTCTGCTAAATGTGAAACCTTAGATCATTTATCTTTTGATGGAAAACAGCCTGAAACCTATACACACGACGGATCGAAAGCATTCCGATATGTTCAGGTTCAAGCAGATGCAGGTGTAAAATACGATTCGATTTCGATGCTTTATGAATATTTGCCATTAGATTACCGTGGTGCATTCAAATCATCGGATGAACAACTGAATAAAATTTGGGATGTGTCGGCTTACACTATGCATTTAACCTCTCGCGAATTTTTTATAGATGGAATTAAACGGGACCGCTGGGTTTGGTCTGGCGATGCCTATCAAAGTTATTTAATGAATTATTATTTATTCTTTGATTCGGCTTCTGTAGAACGAACGCTGTTAGCCCTTCGCGGAAAGGATCCTGTGACCGCTCACGTAAATATCATAATGGATTATTCGCTGTATTGGTTTGTAGGTGTTTACGATTACTATTTACACACGGGCGATACGAAATTCATCAAAACTTTTTATCCAAGAATGAAATCACTTATGGATTTCTGTTTAGAAAGAAGAAATAAAAACGGATTCCTTGAACCATTAGAAGGCGACTGGGTGTTTATTGATTGGGCTGACGGATTACCAAAAACGGGTGAGGTTAGTTTTGAGCAAATGCTTTTGGCTAGAAGTCTTGAAGCCATGGCGGTGAGTGCTGAAATTGCTGGTAAAAGTGAAGACCAAAAACAATATCAAAAATTAGGAGATGATTTGAAAACCAAATTATTTGATGTGTTTTGGGATAAAAAAGAAAATGTGATGAAGCACCAGCGTATTGATGGTAAAATGCAGAATATTGTAACCAGATATGCTAATATGTTTGGTATTTTTTTCAATTATTTTAATGAAGAACAAAAACAAAGCGTAAAAAATAAGGTGCTGCTTAATAAAGATGTTCTTCAAATCACAACTCCATACATGCGTTTTTACGAGTTAGAAGCATTGTGTGCGATGGGCGAACAGGATTATGTTTTAAAAGAAATGAAAGACTATTGGGGTGGAATGCTGAATGAGGGTGCGACATCTTTCTGGGAAGAATACAATCCAAACAAAAAAGGAACGGAACATTTAACGATGTATGGTCGTCCTTACGGAAAAAGTCTTTGCCACGCTTGGGGAGCCAGTCCGATTTACTTATTAGGGAAATATTATCTAGGTGTAAAACCTTTAAAACCGGGTTATGCTGAATATGAAATCAAGCCAAATCTGGGAGGTTTAAAATGGATGGAAGGAAAAGTTCCAACACCAAACGGAGAAGTTGCCATCTATTGCAGTACCAAAGAAATTAAAGTTAAAGCAGGTGAAGGAGAAGGGAAATTAATTTTTGAAAGTGTCAGCAAACCCAAAACAAATTCAGGAACGATTACGGAATTAGCAAAAAATAAATATCAGTTGATTGTAAAACCGAATGTGGAGTATAAAGTGAGTTATAGGGCTCTCTAATTATTCATCCAGTATGTCATTGCGAGAAACGAAGCAACCTCACTAATGATTACGCAAAGTTTAATATAGCAAATGTGATTGCTTCGTTCCTCGCAATGACAAGAACAAAAAAATAAAAAACCAATGTTTTCAAAAAGTAAAAAATACAATTTCAAATTAAAAACAGCTTTCCTAATGCTGTTAACTGTCTGCATCCAACTTTCAGCACAAAATACTGCATGGAAACCAGCATCATTTGAAATTGTAAAATCCAATTACAAAACTTTCAAAACCACACAATACGCTCATGTATTTTCAGGAAGTAAACATAATATTGTTCGTTTAGCGCCGGAATTACAAGGATTAACAGGTGTTGAACTTCCTTTAGACAAATATAAAAACGGAACCAATTCTCCATTACAATTAAAATTCAAAGAACCAGTAACTGTTTTGGTTGGTGTTTTTCAAGATAAAAATGCGGAATATCTGCAAGTAAATCAAATAGGGAATAATAATGAAATCCTTTCAAACGGAGTTACCATTACAGGTTTACCGCCTGTTGATGTCTATGCAATTCCTTACGGAAAAGGAACTCACACTATTTTACCAAATCAAAAAGGATTATTTGCTGTTTTGGGAGTTTTAAAAATCGATCAGCAGTTGAATGCAAGAGATGCCAAATTACCAGACGGAAAACTTTGGAATCCAACTTTTATAGTCGAAGGATTTTCAGATGAAAAACCACTTTTCGAAATTATCGGTGGAGAAAACAAACCCGTTATTGACGAAGGAATGTCTGGAACAGATGGAATTCAGGGTGGATTTGAAGGCGGACGTGTAGTGAAAGTCGGTGATACCTATCATATGTTTCCAACCGAAAGAGCAGGAGAAAAAGGTGTAGATTATTACTACGATCGTGTAAAAACAAGAATAGGGCATTGGACAAGTAAAGATGCAATTACCTGGAAAAGAGAATCCACAATCTACCAAGCCAGCGGAACTTATGCCGTAACTGAAGATGATAACCCGATGAACGATCGACGTGCCGCTATTTGGTCTTACATGCCTGTTTTTAACGAAAAAGCAAACAAATGGTATGGCTATTATTTGGCATATACCGTAAGTAAAGAAATAGAACCCAATCATTCATTTGGAAGAATTTGGAGATGCGAATCAACTGTTGAAGGTATCAACGGAATTGGCGGACCTTATAAAGATATGGGAATTATCATGGAGCCGGGATTGGATTCTCAGCCGTGGGAAGGCCGTCAGGGAGTTGCTTCGTTTTTTCCGTATCAAGTCGGCGATAAATATTTCGGGTTTTACAGTGGTGCGTATCCGTTTAATTCTTGGGCCGATTATCCGAAAAAATCGGGAAAAGGCTGGTTTGTAGCTTTAGCCGAATCTAAAAGTTTAGAAGGACCTTGGACAAGAATGAACAAAGGTTTGGAACCTATTAAAACCATGCATCCGCAATTTGTTGAAAATCCAATCGTAAGTCAGCTACCAAACGGTCTGTACATCGCTATTTTTGACGGAGGACCAGACGGATGGGGACATCATTTACCTAATATGATTGCCTATTCATTATCAGCAGACGGAATAAATTGGGCAGAAGCGCATTATCTTCCAATAGAAACCAAAGTCGATAAATGG
Organism: Flavobacterium sp. S87F.05.LMB.W.Kidney.N; assembly: GCF_004366435.1. NCBI lineage: Bacteria > Pseudomonadati > Bacteroidota > Flavobacteriia > Flavobacteriales > Flavobacteriaceae > Flavobacterium > Flavobacterium sp. S87F.05.LMB.W.Kidney.N. The sequence goes on from NZ_SODX01000005.1 coordinate 267,530, forward strand.
TGGGATATTATGAGAACACCTTTATGTTTGATCCCAGAAGGAAATGATGTTTACACAATAGTGTACAATGCAATCGATTTAAAGAGGAGATTTCATCCAACAGGAATGGTAAAAGTAAAACTGAACAAAGACGTGATGGAGTCGCGTTTGAAAGAGTTGAAATAATAGCCCACAGATTGTACGGATTAAACGGATTGACGCAGATTATTTAATTTAAAATCTGCCAAAATTCTTTTTAAATCTGCGTGAAACAAAAAATAAAACCAGTGTAAATCAGTTTAATCCGCGTCATCCGCGTGCCATAAACACACATAAAAAATGAAACTTAAGTACCTAATTCTAACTATTTCAGCACTTGCCATAACCAGCTGTGCAACCAAATACAAGAAAAGAGAAATTACAGAGACCGTAATGAAGGAGATTTACGAAGAAATCAAAACACCTTATAAATACGGTTTGGTAATGGTTCCGACTGACAACTCCTATAAAATGGATTGTCCAAGTGTATTCAGAAAAGACGGAAAATGGTATATGACGTATTTAATTTACGATGGAAGAGGTTATGAAACTTGGTTAGCAGAAAGCGATAATTTGTTAGACTGGAAATATTTAGGAAAAGTAATGTCGTTCTCAGAAAACGAAAAACATTGGGATGTCAACCAAAAAGCAGGATATATTTCGTTGCAAGATCCAACTTGGGGCGGAAGCTACGAATGGGAAAAATACGATGACAAATACTGGATGAGTTATTTTGGCGGAGACAGCAAAGGGTATGAAGCAGGTGTTTTATCAATCGGAATGGCGTATACCAAAGAAGCGCCGACAAAACCGCACGAATTTCAAAGATTAGAAAACCCGGTTTTAACGCCAAAAGACAAAGATGCAAAATGGTGGGATAATAGCACGATGTATAAAAACAGTGTGATTCGTGATAAAGATAAACTGACAGGACACAATTTTATCATGTATTATAATGCCCGTGGCGACAGTATAAATCCTGCTAAAGGCGCTGAACGTATTGCCATGGCTGTATCAAACGACATGAAAACATGGAAACGTTATGGGGATAAACCATTAATCAATCATCATAAAGGAATCTCAGGAGACGCCTATATTCAACGTATAGATGATACTTGGGTAATGTTCTATTTTGGAGCTTTTTGGACAGGTTGGAACCAAGGTGCATTTAACCGCTTCGCAGTTTCAAATGATTTAGTAAACTGGACCGACTGGAAAGGTGATGACTTAATTAAATCCTCAGAACCTTACGATGATATGTTTGCGCATAAATCGTTCGTAGTAAAACATGATGGCGTTGTTTATCATTTTTACTGTGCCGTTAATAAAGCAGAACAGAGAGGAATCGCAATCGCAACTTCTAAAGATTTAGGAAAAAGCAAATTGAATTTTGTGGCTCCGCCGGAGAAAAAGAAGAAGAATTAAGTACAGAGTATTAAGTATTAAGATCCAGTTTGTCATTTCGACGAAGGAAAAATCACACTCGTAACGACAAAGGTTGTCGATTATAGTTGCGGAATTTCTAGTGCGATTCCTCCTTCGTCGGAATGACAAAAAAACTAAAAATAAAATAATGTTTCAGCCAATTCAAAATAATCACTTTTCAAGGTTTCGACTTTCGATACCAAAATCGGTATTCACATTTTACATTTTACTTCTATCATCTTACACAACTCAAGCCCAATCCGTTACAGGAGAGCCGGCAGGAGTTCCAGAATTGCATAAAAAATACCAATTTGCACCTTGGGAAGACCCAACGGTTACGAGCATCAACAGACAGCCTTCGAGAGCAACTGCTTATTCGTATACTTCTGTTGAAGACGCTCTAAAAGGCGACAGAACCAAAAGCCGAATCCAGATGCTGAACGGCGATTGGGATTTTAAATATGCTGTAAACCTTAAAGAAGCGTCAAAAGATTTCTATAAAAATACCGTTTCGGGATGGGATAAAATCGAAGTGCCTTCAAACTGGGAAATGAAAGGCTATGACAATCCAATTTACAAAAGTGCCGTTTATCCGTTTCGACCAATAAATCCGCCTTATATTCCTAAAGATTATAACGGAATTGGTTCTTACCAGCGCAGTTTTACCGTTCCGGCAAACTGGAAAGACATGACGGTTACACTGCATTTTGGAGCCGTAAGTTCAGGTTTTCAGGTTTGGTTAAACGGAGAATTTTTAGGTTATGGAGAAGATAGTTTTCTGCCATCAGAATTTGATATTACGCCTTATTTAAAAGAGGGAGAAAATGTCGTTTCGGTTCAGGTAATTCGTTGGGCAGATGGTTCTTATCTGGAAGATCAGGATCACTGGCGCATGAGCGGAATCCAGCGTGAAGTTTTCATTATGGCAGAGCCAAAATTACGCATTCAGGATTTCTTTGTTCAAACCAAATTAGACAAACAATACACCGATGCCATTTTCAAACTGCGTCCGAAAGTAGAAAATCTTACAGGAGAAAAAGTCAAAGATTACACGATGAATGTTCAGTTGTACGATGCTAATAATCAGGCAGTTTTCAAAGAACCGCTTCAAAGACCCGTAATCGATTTAATCAACGAAAGTTATCCTCGTCTGGACAATGTGCGTTTTGGATTCTTTCAGGAAACCATCAAAAATCCGAAAAAATGGAGTTCAGAAGAACCGAATTTATATACGATGGTCATTTCCATCAAAGATAAAAACGGCACTATTACCGAAGTCAAAAGCTGTAAAGTAGGTTTCCGTTCGATTGAATTCTCAAAAGAAAACGGTAAAATGCTCATCAACGGAAAAGAAACTTATGTGTATGGCGTAAACCGTCACGATCATCATCCAACAAGAGGAAAAGCCGTTACTAGAGAAGATATCAAACAGGATATTACAACGATTAAAAAGTTCAATTTCAATTTTATACGTACAAGCCATTATCCAAACGATCCTTATTTTTATGAATTATGCGATCAATATGGAATCATGGTCATGGACGAAGCCAATCAGGAAACACACGGAATTGGCGGTAAATTAAGCAACGATCCGCTTTGGACAAATGCTTATATGGAACGTATGATCAGAATGGTCGAAAGAGATAAAAACCATCCGTCAGTTGTGATGTGGAGTTTAGGTAACGAAGGCGGAAAAGGACCAAATCATGCGGCCATGTCAGGCTGGGTTCACGATTTCGACATTACGCGTCCGGTGCATTACGAACCAGCGCAGGGAAATGCAAAATTAGACGGTTACATCGATCCGCTGGATCCAGGCTATCCAAAAACAATCGATCACGCTTACCGATTCGAAAATCCGCAGGATGATTCGTATGTTGATATGGTCAGCCGTTTTTATCCGGGTGTTTTCACTCCGAAATTTTTAGTTGATCAAAAGAAAGATACTCGACCAATTATTTTCGTTGAATATTCTCATGCAATGGGAAATTCAGTTGGAAATTTAAAAGAATTATGGGATGAATTCCGTTCACTTCCAAGAGTTATCGGCGGTTGCATCTGGGAATTTAAAGATCAGGGATTGGTAAAATTCGATTCAAGATCAGGTCAGAATTATTTTGCTCACGGAGGAGATTTTGGCGAAAAATACCATGACGGAAATTTCAATACAAAAGGAATTGTAGATTCTAACGGAAAACCAAAAGGATCCATTTTTGAAAATAAATGGGTCTATCAGCCAGCAGTTTCCACTTTAAACGGAAATCAGTTAGAAATTAAAAATCGTCAGGACGTTAAATCTTTAGAAGATTATATTCCAGTTTTAAAAGTTTTGGAAAACGGAAATGTAATCAAAACACAAATATTAAAACCATTCAAAGTAGAAGCAGGCCAATCTACAACTTTAAATGTAAGTCCGTATCTACCAAAAATGAAACTCGATGCGGAGTATATTTTAAATATAGAATTCCAGCTTTCAAAAGAAGAACTTTGGGCTTCAAAAGGTTACGCTGTCGCGGAAGATCAATTTCTGCTGCAAAAGAAAGAAGCGGTTTCGCCTGAAACTAAAAAGGAAGCTTTAAACGTTTCAGAATCTGATTCTGATTTTAAAATCAAAGGAAAAAATTTCGACATTAACATCAACAAAGGAAACGGAGCTTTGAGTTCGTATATTTTTAATGGTGAAGAACAGGTTTTTGCTCCATTGCTTCCGAACTTCGTGAGACCGCTTACAGACAACGATAAACGAGGTTGGAAATCGCAAAAGCTGTTGAAACAATGGTACAAAGCAAAACCAAAATTGGTAAATATTACAATCGACAAATCGGCTTCTGAAATTAAAATTACAAGCGATTACGAAATTATAAAAGACAGTGCTAATGTAAATGTGGTCTACAATATCTTACCAAACGGATTGATAAAAGTAGATTACAGTTTAAAAGCCTCGAATAAACTGCCAAACATTCCAAAAATCGGAATGCAGATGGGAGTTCAAAGAAAATTCGATCAGATTTCGTGGTACGGAAAAGGAGAATTGGAAAATTACAGCGACAGAAGTTTTGGCTCATTTGTTGGGAAATATTCACTGCCAATAAATGATTTTATCGAACATTACCCAAAACCTCAGGAAAACGGAAACCGATGCGATGTAAGATGGATGGCGTTGACAACTCCGCAGAAAAACAACGGATTTTTAGTGGTAAACGATACCAAAGTTTTAAGCATGAGCGCATGGCCGTATACACAGGAAAACCTAAGTGCATCAGGTCATACGTACGATCTGAAAGATCCAGGATTTTTAACGCTGAATATTGATTTAATGCAGATGGGAGTGGGAGGAAATGACAGCTGGACATTGGTTGCACAGCCTTTGGAACAATATCAAATTAAGTCAGGAGATTATCAGTATAGTTTTTATTTGACGCCTTTCAGCGGTTCAAAAAATGAATTAGAAAATAGTTTGAAGAAGTTTAAGTATTAATGTATCCTAACAGGTTTTCAAAACCTGTTAGGTATTTTGTATTATAGATAAAGTATATTTTAAGTATAGTACAATTATAGTTTATAATATACAGTTTGTCATTTCGAGGAACGAGAAATCTTCGCAAGTAACTCCGCAAAGAAAAGCCAATCTTGTCGAGCTTCTAACGAAGATTTCTCCTCCGTCGAAATGACAAAAAAAGAAAAATTAAAAAAAATCCGCTTAATCTGCCAAATCTGCGAGAGTAAATTTTTCCCGCAGATTAAGCAGATTAAGCAGATTGTAATAAAACAATAAAAATGTTTCAAAAAAAATACATCTTTTTTATCCTTCTCCTTGCGAGCTTCGTCTCAGCACAGGAAGTCCATAAAAAAGAAAACAACTTTTTTCAGCCAACAATCGAATTCTCAAAACCTTGGGTATATTGGTATTGGATGAAATCGGCTTATTCTAAAGCAGGAATCACAGCCGATTTAGAAGCGATGAAACAAGCTGGAATTGCGGGCGCTTATTTAATGACTATTAAAGGGACAGTAAATCCGCCATTGATAGATCCGCCGGTTTTACAGCTGAGTCCTGAATTTTGGGATATGATTCATTGGGCTTTTAAAGAGGCAGATCGTTTAGGATTAAAACTAGCTTTTCACGGAGCAGACGGATTTGCTGTTGCAGGTGGGCCGTGGATTACACCTGAAATGTCGATGCAGAAAGTAGTCTGGTCAACTTCAGAAATCTTAGGAGGTAAAAAGGTAACTTCAAAACCCCCAGTTCCAGAACATTACAAAGACTATTATAAAGACATTGTAGTTTTTGCCCTTCCGATTAAAGAATATCAAATTACTTCGCAGATGCAACTGCCAAAAGTAACGACATCAAACAGTACCGATGCTTCGTTTTTGGCTGATCCTAAAAAAGATGAAAATTTCAAGTTTGCAGAAAAAGGATGGATTCAATACGAATTTGCACAGCCTTTTACCTGTAAATCTATTGTCATAGAAACCAAAGGAAGAGATTTTCAGGCACAGCGCCTGATTGTAGAAGTGAGTGATGACGGCATAAATTTTAGATTTCATGAAAGAATGACTCCGCCACGTCACGGCTGGCAGGACATGGATTTTTCTAACACACATGCTATTGCGCCTGTTACGGCAAAATATTTCAGATTTGTTTATGATCCAACTGGAACAGAACCGGGAGCAGAAGATTTGGATTTTGCTAAATGGAAGCAAAATCTGAAAGTGAGTAAAATAACACTTTCTAATCAGTCATTAATAAATAATTACGAAGGAAAATCAGGTGCAATTTGGCGTTTGACTCCACAGACTACAGACAAACAGATTCCGAATTCCGAATCATTTAAAAAATCAGAAATCATTAATATTTCCAAATTTGTTGATGCTGATGGAAATATGAACTGGAAAGCGCCAAAGGGAAAATGGAAAATTATCCGAATGGGACACACTTCTACAGGACATGAAAATGCAACAGGCGGAGCAGGAAAAGGGTTGGAAGTAGATAAATTTAATCCCGAATTAATTCGTTTTCAGCTAGATCATTGGTTTGGTGAAGCGGTTCGTTCGGCTGGTCCTGAACTGGCTTCAAATGTTCTGGAAATCCTGCATTTTGACAGCTGGGAATGTGGAAGCCAAAACTGGTCTTCGGTTTTTCAGACTGAGTTTAAAAAGAGACGTGGTTATGATCTTGTAGAATATCTTCCAGTTATGGCAGGAATCCCGATAGAAAGTGCCGATTTCTCAGAGAAAGTTTTATACGATGTCAGAAAAACCATTGCCGATTTAGTAGCTGATAATTTCTACGGAACCGTCGCTCAGATTGCAAAAGAATATAACGTTAAGTTAAGTTCAGAAAACGTTGCGCCAACCATGATGAGTGATGCTTTACTGCATTATAAATATGTCGATTATCCAGGTGGTGAATTTTGGCTGAAAAGCCCAACTCATGATAAACCTTTTGATATGGTAGATGCCATTTCGGGCGGACATATTTACGGAAAAGATATTATTCAGGCAGAATCTTTTACAGCTTTGCGAATGGATTGGGATGAACATCCCGGAAATCTGAAAACAACTGCAGACCGCAATTATGCTTTAGGAATCAACCGTTTGTTTTACCACGTTTTTGTTCATAATCCGTGGACAGACAGAAAACCGGGAATGACTTTGGACGATATTGGAACTTTTTTCCAAAGAGACCAAACTTGGTGGAAACCTGGAAAGGCTTGGTTTGAGTATTGTCAAAGAGTGCAGTTTCAGTTGCAGAAAGGAAAACCTGTGATTGATCTTGCAGTTTTTATTGGCGAAGATTTTCCTTCACGTTCTTTTGTGCCGGATCGTTTGGTGCCTTTTATTCCAAATGTGTTTGGTGCAGCAAGAGTGGAAAGCGAGAAAATCCGATTAGAAAATGAGGGTCAGCCAACGGCTAAAATGCCAAAAGAAGTTACCTATTCTAAAAACATAACCGATTTATCACAATGGATTAATCCGCTAAATGGCTATCAATATGATTCTTTCAACGCCGATGTTTTAATTAATCGTGCGAAAGTGGTAAACGGAAAAATTTCGTTTGATGGCGGAATTGAATACGGAGCTTTATTCTTTCCGGGAAGTCATAAAATGGCACCAAACAATATTTTGTCTTTGGCTTCCGCCGAAAAAATATTGCAATTGATTAAAGACGGAGCGATAATTTTTGTAGATGAAAAACCAAATATTCTACCAGGAGTTCAATCAGAAGCAGATCAAAAGAAATGGCAGAATGTAATTGATGAAATCTGGAATAATACTAATTCATCAACATGGAAAATTGGAAAAGGAACGGTGATTAAATTACCATATTTAGGAAATGATTTTGCTTCCATCGGCATTACACAAGATATCTATTTTCCAAATTTAAACAGAGCAGATTCTGAGACAATTGCATGGGCACATCGCAAATCGGATACTGAAGATATTTATTTCATTTCTAATCAAAAAGAAGAAAAAAGAGCATTTGATGCTTCTTTTAGAATAGCTGGAAAAGTTCCACAATGGTACAATCCTGTTACTGATAAAACTTCGAAATTAACCAATTGGAAAATCGAAAATGGAAGAACGATCGTTGCATTGACTTTAGATGCCAATGAATCTGGTTTTGTGATTTTTAAAGGAGAAGCAAAGGAAGTTTCTGCAAAATCCGATCAAAAGAATTTAGAATTTGAAACGGTTCAGACTTTAGATGAAAACTGGAATCTGCAATTTGATCCAGCATTTAAAGGTCCGAAAGAAACGATCAAAATCGATAAGCTTTTTGACTGGAGTACTTCTGCAAATGAACAAATTAAATATTATTCAGGAACTGTCAGCTATAAAAAAGATTTTATTTGGAAAGAAAAAACATCAGATAAAATCTGGTTGGATTTAGGTGAAATTTCTAATATCGCCGAGATTTCAATCAACGGAAAAGATTGTGGGACATTATGGACTTTCCCTTTCAAAACTGATATTTCAAAAGCTTTACAAAAAGGAAAAAATACAATCGAAATTAAAATCACAAATACTTGGGCAAATAGATTAATTGGCGATCAAAAATTGCCAAAAGAAGAGAGATTGACATGGACAACAGCACCATTTCGTTTAGAAGGAGAACCATTGCTTAAAGCAGGATTATTGGGTCCAGTTATGATTTTGAAAGAAAAATAAAATCAATTGCCTCAAGCTTTAGCTGGAGGCAATTGAAAATGGCAAAAAAGCATTTTTAGTTGTTTTGAAATCAGATAAAGATGTCGCTCCGCTGGAGCTTTTGTGTGATGATAAAATTTATTCTATAAATATTTCGTCCCTCTGGGACTCGTTTAGGAAGGATAGAATATTTAAAGACATGTTTTTATTTTAAAAAAGACATGACTTTTTTCGAGACAAAGACAAGCTCTGGAAGAGCGAAATATTTATAGAAAATAATATATAGGAATAGTTTAGCTCCAGAGGAGCGACACAAATTTTTTAGAATTAAAAGCATAAAGTAAAATGAAAAATTTAAAGAACATTTTTTTTGTTGTAATTGCCTTTGTGGCAACCCTTCAAATGAATGCCAAAATCAAACTGCCGGCATTGTTTACTGATAACATGATGTTACAGCAAAAGTCAAATGCGCCAATTTGGGGCTGGGCAGAAAAGAACGCGAACATTGTAATCAAAACTTCTTGGGATTCTAAAACCTACAAAGTAAAAGCAGACAATTCTGGAAAATGGAAAACCGAATTGAAAACAGCTTCTTTTGGCGGTCCTTACACGATTGAAGTTTCGGAAGGAAACGAAAAAGTAACGATTAAAAATATTTTGCTGGGTGAAGTTTGGTTGTGTTCCGGACAATCCAATATGGAAATGCCTTTGAAAGGTTTTCAGGGACAGCCCGTTAAAAACGGAAACGAAATCATCGTAAAATCAACCAATAAAAATATTCGGTTAATCACCATTCCGCGTGCGACTGTTTTAGAACCTTTGCAGGATTTTGAAGGAAAATGGGAAGAAGCTTCTCCAAAATCAACTTCTAATTTTAGTGCCACGGCATGGTATTTTGGTTCGCTTTTGCAGGAAGTTTTAGACGTTCCAATTGGTTTAATTCATGTTTCTTATGGAGGATCAAGTATGGAAGCGTGGATGAATCAGGAAATGCTGAAAGATTTTGCCAGCGCTAAAATTCCGACCACAAAAGAAGAATTGGCAAAAGATCCAAACCGTGTTCCAACGACTTTGTTTAATGGAATGCTTTCGCCTGTAATAGGTTACGGAATAAAAGGCTGTATCTGGTATCAGGGAGAATCGAATTACGAAAGAGCATCTGAATATACCGCTTTAATGAAAAAAATGGTTTCCAGCTGGCGAGCTTTATGGAAACAAGGAGATTTTCCTTTTTACTATGCTCAGATAGCGCCGTTTAATTATGCCTCTTTCCATCCAAAAGATTATTTGGAGAAATACAATTCGGCTTATTTGAGAGAGGCGCAGTTTAAAGCTTCAAAGGAAATTCCGAATTCAGGAATGGCTGTTTTAATGGACGTTGGAGAAGAAAATAACATTCACCCAATGGACAAAGAAAAAGGAGGAAACCGACTGGCTTTTCAGGCTTTGGTAAAAACGTACGGAATCGAAGGTTTCGAATTCGAAAGTCCGAAATACAAATCGATGGAAATAAAAGACGGAGCGGTTACGGTTTCTTTTGATGATGTAGCCAACGGAATTACGTCTTATGACAAAGAAGTAACAGGTTTTGAAATAGCGGGAGAAGACAAAGTTTTCTATCCGGCAAAAACGGTAGTGAGAAGAAAATCAGTGGTTTTAACTTCGGATAAAGTAAAGAAACCAGTTGCTATTCGTTATTTATGGAAGGATTTTGCAAAAGCGGAATTGTTTAGTGCAGGCGGTTTGCCGGTTTCTTCTTTTAGAACAGATGAATGGTGATTTATAATTGTGAATTGTGAATTGTGAATTGTTAATTGTGAATGATCAATTATTAGTTTAAAGTTTAGTTTGTCATTTCGACGAAGGAGAAATCTTCGCAAGTAGCTCCGCAATCTTTGTCGATCATGCAACGGAGATTTCTCCTTCGTCGAAATGACAAAAATGAGAATAAATCTGCGAGAGAAAATTAAAAATTTGAAAACCTTGCAGAAAAGAAAAAAAATGAAATACATAAAATACATACTTCTCTTCACAACGTTTTGCCTTAAAGCGCAAATTCCTGTGCTCGAAAATTACAATCAGGTTTGGACAACGCAGAGCAATAATTCATCAGAATCAATGCCTCTGGGAGGTGGTGATATCGGCATGAATGTGTGGGTAGAAAAAGGCGATTTGTATTTTTATTTTTCACGAAGTGGCACTTTTGACGAACACAATACTTTATTGAAATTAGGAAGAGTAAAAGTAACATTAACGCCGAATCCTTTTGCTAAAAAAGAAGGTTTTCATCAAGAATTGAAACTGAAAGACGGATATGTTTTAGTTGGGCAGAATGATACTAAAATCAAACTTTGGGTAGATGTTTTTAAGCCGATAATTCATTTGGATTTAGAAAGTAAAAATGCATTAAAAATGACTGCTTCTTATGAAAGCTGGCGTTATAAAAACCGAGATTCAAAAGGAAAAGCTAATAATGCCAATTCTTATAAATGGGCGCCTCAGGGTGATATTATTACTTATAAAGATTCTATTTCATTTGAAAATAATGGAGTTAAATTCTATCACAAAAACAGGGAAAATACCGTTTTTGATGTAGCGGTTAAACAGCAGAAAATGGAATCGGTTAAAGAGCAAATGCTGAACCCGATTGCCAATTTAACTTTTGGTGGATTTATGACGGGCGATAATCTAAAAACTGATGGAACTTATCTGGGAAAATACCAATCGACAGATTTTAAAGGTTTTAATTTATCGAGTATAAAACCATCCAAAAAACATGCTGTAACAATTTATTTGAATACAGCTCAATCAGATTTAGATAATTGGAATAACGGTTTAAAAAATCAGATTTCATCAAATAAAAATTCTTCAAAACAAGCAGAAAAAAACACGATAAAATGGTGGAATACTTTCTGGAACCGCAGTTTTATTTTTACTCAGAAAAAGCAATCGAATGCCAAAGATTCGGTTTATCAAATCGGACAAAATTATCAGTTGTTTCGATATATGCTCGGCTGTAATGCTTACGGAAAATATCCAACAAAATTCAACGGCGGATTGTTTACCGTTGATCCCGTTTTTACGAATCCTGATTTAGATTTTACGCCTGATTTCAGAAATTGGGGTGGAGGAACCATGACGGCTCAAAATCAGCGGTTGGTTTATTTTCCGATGGTAAAAAGCGGTGATTTTGATATGATGAAATCACAGCTGGATTATTATTTGAGTTTACAGAAAAATGCCGAATTAAGAAGCAAAGTATATTGGAATCATAACGGCGCATCATTTACAGAACAACTGGAAAATTTCGGTTTACCAAATCCCGCAGAATACGAATGGAAACGTCCTGCAGCTTACGATCCAGGAATGGAATATAATGCGTGGCTGGAATATGAATGGGATACGGTTTTTGAATTCTGCCAAATGATGTTGCAGCAAAAAGAATATGCTGGAGAAGATATTCAGAAATATAATACTTTCATAATCAGTTGTCTTCGTTTTTTTGATGAACATTATCAGTATTTAGCGAAGCAGAGAGGAAGAAAAGCTTTGGACGGAAACGGCAAACTGGTTCTTTTTCCAGGCTCGGGAGCAGAAACGTATAAAATGGCAAATAATGCCAATAGTACCATTTCGGCTTTACAAGTTATTACAGCCAATCTTTTAAACCTTTCTGCAAAAGAATTGTCCAAAGAAGAAGCCGAATATTTAAAAGGATTTCAAAACAGAATTCCGCCTTTAAATTTTGGACAGATTGAAAACCATAAAGTTTTACTTCCTGCAAAATCTTGGGAAAGGGTGAATAATTCAGAAGTGCCGCAATTATATCCAGTTTATCCGTGGGGAATTTACGGAGTGGGAAAACCTGATTTGGAAACGGCTTTAAATACATGGAAATACGATGCAGATGCTTTAAAATTTAGAAGTCATATTGGGTGGAAACAAGACAATATTTTTGCAGCACGTTTGGGATTAACAGAAGAAGCTGCGAAATACAATACCTCAAAAATGGCGAATTCAGACCGACGTTTCCCCGCTTTTTGGGGACCAGGATTTGACTGGGTTCCAGATCATAATTGGGGCGGTTCGGGAATGATAGGCATGCAGGAAATGCTTTTGCAGGAAACTGACGGAAAAATTTATCTTTTCCCAGCCTGGCCAAAGGATTGGAACGTTCATTTTAAATTGCATGCGAAACAAAATACAACGATTGAAGCTAAACTCCTGAATGGAGAATTGAAGGTTTTAAAAGTTATTCCGGAAGAAAGAAAAAAAGACATTATAAATCTGCTTGGAAAATCTGAAGCAGCAAAAACAAAATTAAACTAACTATTACCAAACAAAAAATGATAAAGAAATTAATAAGTGCTGCTTTTTTGTCCCTGATTTTGACCACAAACGGACAAGCACAATCAGCGCAGAACACAGATAAACAAATAGTAAAAGTCGATTTTGACTTTTTTCAAAGAAGACTGGAAGAAGTTCATGATCCGAGTTATGATTCTTGGGTAATCAACGAAGGAAAAGAAGCCGAAAAATCATTTAATAATGTATCATTTAAGTTAAAAGGAAATTTTACTTCTAAGTGGTACAAAGTTGGAATGAGTGCACCGCATTACAACAAATTAGGAAGCGACGGCTTGGTAACTTCTGAAAATTTAGAATTGAAAATCAGCGGATTGAAAGCAGGAAAACATACACTTTTAACTTTTCATAACGCTTTTGATGTCATTACAGGAAAAACTTTTTCTCCGATAAAAATATTCGTAAACGGAAAACTTCAGGAAACTGTAAATGCGAGCCAGAGAGCCAATGCTAAAATTGATGCAGCGATGGCGTATATCACTTTTAATGCAGAAAAAGGCAAAGATGTAATTGTTCGTTTTGAAATCGATCCGACTTTAAATCCTGATGTCGTAAAACAAATCGTGATCAATGGTTTTGAAATTGATACGCCAAACCTGATGAATCAGGCGCGTACTCCAGAACCAAAAAATCGTGATGAACATGTAGAAGTAGGTAAAACATTAACTCTAAAATGGGATGCTGTAAAAAATGTGGCAGCTCATAAGTTGTATTTTGGTGAAGATAAAAATACGGTAGAAAATGCAACAGAAGCTTCAAAAGAATTCAAAGGAAAATTAACAGATAAAAGTTTTACGGTCTCTAATTTATATTCAGGAACAACGTATTACTGGAGAGTGGATGAAGTTGATGCAAATGGAGAAGTAACTTTAGGAAATGTATGGTCGTTTAAACCTACACAATTGGCTTTCCCGGGAGCAGAAGGTTACGGCCGCTACGCTGTTGGAGGACGTGGCGGAAAAGTAATCGAAGTAACCAATTTAAATGATGACGGACCAGGAAGTTTACGTGATGCGATCAATCAGGAAATTGGACCTAGAACAATTGTTTTTACTGTTTCAGGAAATATAAAACTGGAATCGCGATTAGTAGCAAATCAGCCTTATATCACTATTGCGGGTCAGACAGCGCCGGGCGAAGGAATTACCATCAGCAGAGCTCCAATTGGATTGACTGGAAATGATGGTGTTGTGCGCTTTTTGAAAGTTAGAATTGGAGGCGGAACTACTTTTGACGGAATGGGATTAACAGGTGCAGATTACAGTATTATTGACCACTGTTCCATCAGCTGGACGATAGATGAATCGTTTAGTTCGCGTGGTGCACATCATATTACGTTACAAAGAACTTTAATTTCTGAAGCGTTGAATGTGGCGGGACATGATAAATATCCAGCTGGAAAAATGCACGGATTTGCTGCTACAATTGGCGGTGATATTGGAAGTTTTCACCATAATTTACTGGCTCATAATTATGGCCGTAACTGGAGTATTGGCGGTGGTTTAAACGGTGACGGTTATTATACCGGCCGATTGGATATAACCAATAATGTGGTTTACAACTGGGGACAGAGAACTACAGACGGCGGTGCAAACGAGGTAAATTTTGTAAACAATTATTACAAACCTGGAGCTTCAACTAAAATATTTGTGGCTTTAAATGCACAGCATGAAGGCGTTGGAAAAGGAATGCAGCGTTATTACTTTAACGGAAATATTATGCCGGGTTATTTTGATGAAAAATCTCAGGATAAAGGAAGAAAATCTACTATAAGCCATAATGAAAAAGTAGAATATGAAACTTTCGTAGATAAACCATTTTTCCCTTCGTATGTAGACACGCAGTCAGCGAAAGCGGCTTATAAAAATGTACTTTCTGATGTTGGGGCAAATCAGCCGTTTTTCGACAAACACGATAACCGAATTGTTGACGAAACTTTAAAAGGAACTTTTACTTATAAAGGAAGTAAAAGCGGTCTTGGTGGTATGATTGATAACGAACAAGATGCAGGAGGATGGCCAAATTTTGCTTCAGAAACACGTCCGTCTGATTGGGACACAGATCATGATGGATTACCAAACTGGTGGGAAAAAGCTTTTGGTTTAAACGAAAATTCAAAAGCAGGAGATTTTTCAGATGCAAATCAGGATAATGATAAAGACGGATTTACGCAATTAGACAATTATCTGGATTGGTTGTCAACACCTCATTATTTTGTGAATTCAGGAGACAAGAAAGTTTTAAATGCAGGAGATTTTTTCAAAGGTTACGAAAACAAACCGGTGTACACTTTCTCTGATCTTACAAATGGAAAAGTAGTTTTAAAAGGAAAAGAAATTCAGTTTACAACCGTTGAAAAAGGTTTTGCTTCTTTCGTAATAACCGTAAAAGACTCCGATGGAGATTCAATGAGCAGAACAATTAATTTCTTTGTAAAATAAAAAAAGGGTTGCCACGAATTACACTAATTTTCACTAATTTTTTCGTACTTACTATAAAAAAATAATTCGTGGAAATTAGTGTAATTCGTGGCAAAAGAAAAAATCCGCATTCATCTGCGTTTTTACGAAGTAAATCCGTTTCATCAGCGTTTTCAATAACACAATACAAATCAAAATGAAAAAGAACATCATCCTATCCTCTTTATTTCTTTCAACCGTAATCTTTGCACAAAACAAAGGTTTGGTTGCGAATTCAGAAAGTCCGTATTCAAAACTGCAAAGCATTGGTTTACAAGATGTAAAATGGACAAATGGTTTCTGGAAAGAACAATTTGATGTAGAAACCAAAAACACTCTGCCTTATATGTGGGATTTGTATCATAACGATGAGATTTCACATGCTTACAAAAACTTCGAAATTGCAGCAGGCGTAAGCAAAGGAACGTTTAAAGGGCCTTCGTTTCATGATGGTGATTTCTACAAAATTTTTGAAGGAATGGCGGCAACTTATGCCGTTACAAAAGATAAAAAACTGGATGCTGAAATGGACAAAGCTATTGCGCTTTTCGCGAAAGTACAGCGCAAAGACGGTTACATTCATACACCCGTTTTAATCGATGAACGCTGGGGAACTTTAGGGCCAGAAGAAGTAAAAAAACAATTGGGTTTTGAGAAATACAATATGGGACATTTAATGACTGCTGCCTGCATTCATTATCGTGCTACAGGAAAAACCAACTTTTTGAATATCGCAAAAGGAGTTGCCGATTTCTTATATGATTTCTACAAAAAAGCATCACCGGAACTGGCTCGAAATGCAATTTGTCCATCACATTATATGGGAATTGTCGAAATGTACAGAACGACTAAAAATCCGAAATATCTGGAACTTGCCAATAATTTAATTGATATTAGAGGAACTACAAATGACGGAACAGATGATAATCAGGATCGCATTCCGTTTAGACAGCAGACTACTGCCATGGGGCACGCCGTAAGAGCGAATTATCTTTATGCTGGAGTTGCCGATTTATACGCCGAAACGGGAGAAAAAAAATTGTTAGACAATCTGGAATCGATTTGGGATGATGTAACATATCGTAAAATGTACATTACAGGAGGCTGTGGTTCTTTATACGACGGCGTTTCACCAGATGGAACTTCTTATGATCCAACTGTAGTTCAGAAAATTCATCAGGCTTACGGTCGCCCTTTTCAATTGCCAAACGCAACGGCTCATACCGAGACCTGTGCCAATATTGGAAATGTGTTGTGGAACTGGAGAATGCTTCAAATTACCGGAGATGCCAAATATGCTGACATTGTAGAGTTAGCACTTTATAATAGTGTACTTTCTGGAATGGATTTGGAAGGAGAAAAATTCCTTTATAATAATCCGCTGAATGTTTCTAATGATCTGCCGTTTCACCAAAGATGGGGAAATGAACGTGAAGGTTATATTGCCTTATCAAACTGCTGTGCGCCAAACGTAACGAGAACAGTTGCCGAAGTTGGAAATTATGCTTACAATCTTTCAAAAGAAGGTTTGTATGTAAATTTATACGGAAGTAATTCTTTGAAAACAAAGTCGCTAAACGGAGAAGAAATCGAAATCGAACAGCAAACCAATTACCCTTGGGATGGAAAAATAACGTTGAAAATTGTAAAAGCTCCAAAAGATTTACAGAATTTCTTTTTAAGAATTCCGGGCTGGAGTCAGAATGCTTCGGTTTCAGTTAATAACGTAAATAGTAATGACAAAATCGTTTCCGGCACTTATTTAAAATTAAATCAAAAATGGAAAAAAGGAGATGTGATTGAATTAAATCTCCCAATGCCGGTTGAATTAATGGAAGCTAATCCGTTGGTGGAAGAAGTTAAAAATCAAATCGCTGTAAAAAGAGGACCGCTGGTTTATTGTTTAGAATCAGATCAGCTTCCTGTGAAAACGAGTGTAAATGATATTGCATTAAATGTGAATTCTAAATTTACGACTAACAATTTCACCCTTAATAGTAGAAACTTAGTAAGCATTGATGCAGAAGCGGTCATAAAATCTGATAATTCATGGAATAAAACTTTGTACAAACCGCTTAATTCCAAAGATGCAACTGCAGTACCAGTGAAATTGATTCCGTATTTTGCATGGGGAAATAAAGGAAAAGGGGAAATGACGGTTTGGATGTCGCATTAAGTTTTGGACACGGATGAAACGGATTTACTTCGTAAAAACGCGGATTGTAAACGGATTTTCTCCACAAAGTTTGTCATTTCGATCCCGAGGCTTCGGGAGAGAAATCTACACGAGAAGCTCGACAAAGGTTGACGATTTACTGTCAGGAGTTGCTTGCTAAGATTTCTCTCCCGAAGCCTCGGGATCGAAATGACAAAAACAAAATGAATAAATAAAAAAATTATGAAATATATTCTAGCATTATTTTTAATCACAACACTTTCAATTTCAGCCCAAACGCTTGATAATGAATTAGCTTTAACCGTTGCGCAAGACGGTTCGGGAGATTTTAAAACCATTCAGGAAGCGGTTAATAATGTTAAAGACAATTCAGAGAAACGTGTTGTAATAAATATAAAGCCAGGAGTTTATAAAGAGAAACTGGAGATTTCAACTTCAAAAACGTTTATCACTTTAAAAGGAACTGATCGAAACAAAACGATTATTTCATTTGATGATTATTCTGGAAAACCGCTTCGAGAAAAAGATGCATCTGGAAAAACAGCTTTTGGAACGGGAACATCTTATTCATTTTTGATTAAAGGAAACGACTGTACGCTAGAAAATCTTACTGTAGAAAATACCGCAGGAAGAGTAGGGCAGGCGGTTGCACTTCATATTAAAAGTGATCGTGTTATGTTGAAAAACTGCAATCTTCTTGGTAATCAGGATACACTTTATTTATCTGAAGAAAAAACGCGTATCTATTTTGAAAATTGTTTTATCAATGGTACAACCGATTTTATTTTCGGTGCAGCAACGGCTTATTTTTACAAATGTACTATTGAAAGTCTTGTGAATTCTTATATCACAGCAGCTTCAACTCCACAAGGTCAGACGTACGGATTTGTTTTCGTTGATTGTAAACTTACGGCTAAAGATAAATCCGTCGATAAAGTATTTTTGGGAAGACCTTGGAGACCTTATGCTCAAACTGTTTTTATCAATACAGATTTAGGTTCGCATATTATTCCAGAAGGCTGGAATGCATGGATTGACACAAGATTTCCGGATAAAGACAAAACAGCTTATTATGCAGAATTTGGAAGTAAAGGTTTAAGTGCTAAAGGGATTTCTCAACGAGTTTCTTGGTCGCATCAATTGAAGAAAGAAGATATTAAAAAGTATGATCGAGATTTAGTCCTAAACGGATGGAATCCGAATAAATGATATGCATTATAAAAGGTAACGGTTAAACACAACGAAATTTATTTTAAAAAACCCGCTAAACATAGATGTTCAGCGGGTTTTTTGGCGATTTCTGTTAAATGAACAAATAAAAAATAAGCATTTAAATTTTGTTGGTCAGAATTTACTTTTAAAAAAAAGAAATTTTTTATAAAAAAAATTTAAACTTTTTATACTGTCCTGTAACTATCCAATGTGTTTTTTTGTAGGTTATGTAGTATAAAATAAATATACTATTAGTATTTATCTCTATCGTTTTCGTAAAAAAATCGCTTGCTATAAGCTCTTATTTATCAGCCATAATGGTTGTTATTTTGCAGATTATATACTATATGTTTATTTTTGATATTAATCTTGTAGAATTTTAATCAAATTAAGTTTGTAAATTTTGTTTTAAGCAAACATTTGTCTTAAATATTTTGGTTCGTCTATTTTTTCCATTCGTTTTTTATTAATATTGTTTTTTTAGTCGCATTTTTTTTGACATTCCTCGATTAAAACAGGATAGAGCAGGACGGTTCTAATGTATCATCATCATATTTTTGGAATATTAAAATAAATGTGTTTTGGACATTTAATCTTCTTTGTTAAGATTTCTTTAAGTAAAGTTTATTAAAACTAAAACATGTTTAAAACATGACTAACTAACAATTAATAACCTAACCAAAAAAAACATTTATGAAACAAGCACTTATAAAGAGATGTAGTTTTCTTTTGTTTACACTGATGAGTGTACTGAGTTATGCTCAAAACTCTACTCAAGTTACAGTAACAGGAACTGTTACGGATAATTTAGGAGGACTATTGCCTGGAGTTAACGTTACTGAAAAATCAACTAAAAATTCAGTTACAACAGATTACAATGGAAAATACCAGATTAAAGTAAAAAGCGGTTCAACATTAGTTTTTTCTTTCATTGGAATGAAAAAAACAGAAATACCACTTAACAATCGTTCTATAGTTAATGCAAAAATGGAAGACGATTTTAATCAACTTGAAAATATTGTTGTAGTTGGTTATGGTAGTCAGAAGAAAAAAGAGCTTACTGGAGCGATTGCTACAATTAAACCAGATGATGTGATGGATTTGCCTGTGACAAATTTATCTGATGCATTGAAAGGATTAGTTCCAGGAGTTAATGTTACTAGTGGGACAGGGCGTCCGGGTGAATCAGGAACTATTCAAATTCGTCAAACTTTTAGTTTATCTAAAGATGGAGGTTTTAGTATTCCTTTGATAATCATTGACGATATGATTCAAGTTGACCCGAGTAACGGTAAACCTACAATGGAACAATTTAATAGATTAGATCCTTCTGAGATTGAAAGTATTACTGTATTAAAGGATGGTTCTGCTGCAATTTACGGTTCTCGTGCTTCACAAGGTGCGATTGTGGTAAAAACCAAACGTGGTAAAGCTGGTAAAGCAAAATTTTCTTACAACAGTCAATTTGCTGTTAACGATGCAGTTAGCCATAGTAAGGTATTGAATGCTTATGAGTTTGGAGTTTTCAGTAATAGATTTTTTAATTCAAGAGTGGCTGCTCCAGCTGTGATTGATCCTACAACTATATATTCAGCTTCAGAATTGGAGCAAATGAAAGGTTTAAATTATAACTGGTTAGATGAAGCTTGGAAACCAGCTATTCAACAAAAACACTCTTTCAACGTGAGTGGCGGTAATGAAGATATTACGTATTTTGCAGGTGCAACTTATTTAACACAAGATGCTAATTTAGGAAACCAAAAATATGATAAATGGAATTTCCGTACAGGAATAAATGCAA
Organism: Flavobacterium sp. S87F.05.LMB.W.Kidney.N; assembly: GCF_004366435.1. Taxonomy (NCBI): domain Bacteria; kingdom Pseudomonadati; phylum Bacteroidota; class Flavobacteriia; order Flavobacteriales; family Flavobacteriaceae; genus Flavobacterium; species Flavobacterium sp. S87F.05.LMB.W.Kidney.N. Next base: position 288,141 of record NZ_SODX01000005.1, read on the forward strand.
AAATTGCTAAGAATTTAGATTTTTCTGCTTCTGTTTCTGGGAACGTAGGAACAGTTGATAAATCATTTACCAAAGCCTCGTCAAATATTAGTGACGGAAGTTATGCTTCTGCTTCTGGTGGAGAACAAGCAGATTATGGATTCTTGCTGCATATGCCGCAACATGTGCCTTGGGAAACAACTATAGATGGTAAAAATTATTATGTTTCTCCATTTCCTAATTCAAATAAAAACTTCGGAAGTGCAAATGCTAATAACAATATTGCTGGCTGGAACTATTTTGCAAATTTAAATAATGGTTCACATCAAGTTACTGATGATAATACATTCAATGTAAATGCTTCATTAAATTATAAAGTAGCTGCAGTTAAAGGATTATCTTTTAAGGTAACTTATTCAAGAAATCAAAGTTCATCATATACAGAACAAATTCAATTGCCATATGATTTAGTTAGAATTAGAGATTATCAACTTCAAGACAGACACTTAGCAAGTGCAGCTAATCCTAGTTTTTATAATGGAACAACTAATCCAGCAGGTAGTTATATTCTGGAAACTAATCTAAGAAACTCAAGAGTTTATTATAATAATACAGACGGAAAAAGTACTCAGGGAGATTTCATGATTAACTATGACAGAACTTTTGGAGATCATCAGATTGGCGCAATGGTAGGAGGTGAAGCTTCAGAAGTATATAATACATTTACTCGTTTAGCTTATGAGAACACAGGAAAAGATTACTTAGGTGATTATCGTACTGCGGGAACATTAAGCACTTCTAATAGCCAGGCTACAAAAGTTGAAGGAGGAACTTTATCTTATTTTGGCCGTTTCAATTATAGTTTCAAACAAAAATATTTGTTCCAGTTTATTCTTCGTAGTGATGCATCCACAAAATTTGCACCAGAAAACTATTGGGGGACTTTCCCATCTGTTCAAGTGGGTTGGGTAATGTCTAAAGAAAGCTGGTTCGAAAAAAGTGTACCGTGGGTTGATTTCTTTAAAATTCGCTACTCTATTGGTAAAACAGGTAAAGATAATATTCAACCATGGAGATGGGAGCAGTATTACGACCTTATTGTAGATAAAGGTTTTCAATTCGGTCCTGGTACACCTACCAGTGGAGGTGGATATAATGGAAATGGTTTAACTCCTAGAGTAAATCCTAATAGAGATGTAACCTGGGACACAACTATAAAAAACAACATTGGAGTTGATATTAATTTGTTGAAAAATAGATTAAGCTTAACTTATGATTTCTACTACGATAAGAATAAAGATATGCTAACAGATATGAGCAGTGCTGTAGGTGTGCCAATTTCTGTAGGAGGAGCTTATGCTGAACAAAACTATGGTCAAATTGATGCATGGGGACATGAAGTTGCTATTAACTGGAGTGATAAAATAAAAAGTAATTTGAGTTACAATATTGGGATCAACTTTAGTTACAATAACAATGAAATCAAAAAATTCCCTGATCAAGGAAATGTGCTTCCGTCTAGTAATACTTCGCGAGTGGGATATTCATCATTTAATCCAGTATGGGGATTTGCAGTTTGGAAAGGAACATCAACAGGAGACGGTATTTTGCGTACAGATGAAGATATTGCAAATTATTGGGCTTACTTAACTGAGCGCGCTACTGCAGTTGGAGGAGTACCAAGATATTTTGATATCAATTCTGCTGCAGGAATGAGAAAAGGATCTTTGGCTTATCAAGATGTTGCAGGTCAGCTTAATCCTGATGGAACTTTAGCACCAGCAGATGGGCAAATTATGAAAGAGAATGATTATGTGAAATTAGCAAACAGCAGTAGAACTTATGGTTTTACAACAAACTTAGGTTTTAAATATGAAGGATTCTCTTTGAGAGCCCAAATTGCAACATCTTGGGGAGGAGCTACTTTTGTAGACTTAGTAAATCAAGGTACATCATCTGCAAACAATATGTGGTCTCGTGAGAGTTTCTGGAGAGATATGTATGGTGATGACAATCCAAATGGTAAATATCCGAATGTAGCACAATGGACGTATATGTCTAGTCCATCAGACTTCTGGCAGCTAAATACTTTCCGTTGTTTTGTTAGAAACTTAAGTGTTAATTACGATATACCAAAGAAGGTTTTTGCAGACACGAAAATTGCAGCTATAACATTGGGTATAACAGGTAATAATCTTTGGGATTTATACAATCCTTATCCAGATCATTATAGAAATATGTATGATAATTCTTCAGTAAATTATCCTACACTTAGAACTTGGTCGCTTAATTTTAACGTATCATTCTAATCAAAATTAAAAAGAAACTATGAAAACACCATTTAAATATATAACACTATCATTATTACTTGCTGCAAGTGCGGTTTCTTGTAGTGATGATTTTCTAAAAGATAAGAAAGGTTATGGCTTTTATGATGATACGTTCTACCAAACTCAAGAGCGTGCACAAGCCTATGTAGATAATCAATATTATGATTTTTACAATGCTTATAAATCACCAACTTCTACAATTATTGGTTCTTATACAGATGCCAACTCAAGATTGACAGAGGAACTAGGAGGTACACAAGATTTTATTAATCCTAATAAAACCCTTGTAAACTCCGCTGATGGAAGTGGCTATTACGGAGCAAAATTAACAACAAGCATTAATAACCATCCTTATAATAGAATTAGAGAATGCAACGCTTTTATAGAAGAAGTTGATGTAAAAGGTTCAAATTTGGATAAAACATTTCGTGATCAGGCAAAAGGACAAATGTACTATATGCGTGCGATGCAGTATTTTGATTTAATGCGCGTATATGGTGGTGTACCAATTGTTACGACTGTTCAGGAAGCAGCAGCTGATGATCCATCGATTCAGCTTCCGAGAGCAAAAGTTTCTGAAGTTGTAGCTCAAATCGTAAAAGATTTAGATATGGCAGCAAGTTTATTACCTGGGAATTGGGCATCAGGTGCTTATGGACGCTTTACAAGAGGAGCAGCTATGGCACAAAAAGCAAGAGTATTGTTAACATTTGCGAGTCCTCTGTTTAATAAAAATTGGGATGGTTCAAATGAGCGTTGGGAAGCAGCTTTAAAAGCTGGATTAGAAGCAGAAGCTCAATTGACTGCAGACGGTTACGGATTATACGGAAGTAATGCAAAACAATGGGAACAAATGTTTTTAATTGACAATGCTTTTTGCTCAGAAGCAATTACAGTGCAGCTTTGCGGAACTGGTAATCTTTCTCAAGCCATTAATAATTCATGGGAAAAAGGAATTCGTTTATTGAGTTTAGGCGGTACAGGAGGAGGAGTTGCTGCTCCAAAAGAAATGATAGATTTATTTCCGATGGCAGATGGTAGTAGGCCAACTGCAGCAAACGGTTATAACGATTTTACTTTCTTCCTGAACAGAGATCCAAGATTTTACAGAACTTTTGCTTTCTCTGGTTCAAAATGGGGAAGTAAAGAAACTCCTAACAGCGTTCTTTGGGCTTACCGTTGGGTAGATGGTTCAAATAAAGCAGGTTTTTCAGATGGAAACACTGCAATCTCTAGTCCAGCTTTCGTTAGAAAAATGACTAATATTAATGCTAGTAAAGAAACCAACTTCCAATATTCGGGAACGGATATTTTTGAATATCGTTATGCAGAGCTATTATTGAATATTGCAGAATGTTATGCAGCTTTAGGACAGACTAATAGTACTTTAACTTATTTAGGAAGAATTAGAAATCGTGTTGGTATTCCTTCTGCAAACAATTATGGTATTGGAACATTATCTGATAAGTATCAGGCAATTGAAGCTGTTTTATATGAAAGAAGAGTAGAATTGGCGTACGAAGGAAAACGTTTCTGGGATGTTCAAAGATGGATGTTATATGATAATGAAGCTCTGCCAGGAGTTACAGGAGGTACAGTGAGTAAATTAGGTTTGACTCCAATTAACGGAACTAAACGTACGGGTAACTTTTTGCAGTACAGAGTTGCAACAACTTCTGCAACTACAGATCCTTTAGCTGCTGCTCGTGCAAGTGTAGTAGCAGATCCAGATGCGGCAAATTTTGGAGCACAATTAACAACTTTAGCAGCATTTTACAATGCAAACTTTATCCGCACGCCACTAATTACGCCGATGGATAATTTTAATGGGGCAGCTGTTAATATTAAATTTAATCCAAATTATTATATTAATGGTCTTAATACAACAGCTCTAACTTCAAACCCTTGGTTGTTACAAACGATTGGTTGGAACGATAATTTTGGAGGACAAGGAACATATAATTACCAAGAATAAATTATAATATCAAAAAAGAATTATCATATAAAACTTTTCACCTGTATTCGTCAAAAGATACAGGTGATTTGTTTAAAAAGAATTACCACAACAAGAAATTAACATGAAAAATTCCGCATTATTTATCGCATCATCGCTGCTTTTTTTAGGAAGTGCAAAATGTTTTGCTCAATATCCGAAGATAAGTCCAGAAGTTCAGGCGCAGGAAAAAGCAATTAAAGAAGAAGCTCAAAGACTTTCTGATGAAGCTTGGGAAAAAGCTTTAGTTATTATTGAAGAAGAAGCAAAACATGGTAAACCGTATATTCCGTGGGCAGCAAGACCAACAGATTTACCTCAGGCAGAAATTCCTGCTTTCCCAGGTGCTGAGGGTGGTGGAATGTATACGTTTGGAGGACGTGGCGGAAATGTTTATACGGTAACAAGTTTAGAAGACCGCGGACCAGGAACTTTACGTGAAGCCTGCGAAAAAGGTGGAGCAAGAATAGTGGTATTTAATGTTGCCGGAATTATCAGACTTAAAAGTCCATTAATTATTCGTGCACCATACATTACAATTGCAGGGCAGACAGCTCCAGGAGATGGTATTTGTATCGCTGGAGAATCTACTTGGATTGATACGCATGATGTAATTATCAGACACGTACGTTTTCGTCGTGGAGAAACTTTTGTAGGCCGTCGTGATGATGCCATCGGAGGAAATCCTGTTGGAAACATCATGATTGACCACGTTTCTGCAACTTGGGGATTAGACGAAAATATGTCAATCTATAGACACATGTACAATCCAGGGCCAGGTTACCCAGACATTAAAGTTGGAACTGTAAATATTACGATCCAAAACAGTTTATTCGGAGAAGCATTAGATACTTACAATCATGCTTTCGGAAGTACTTTAGGTGGAGAAAACTGTTCTTTCATGAGAAATATGTGGGCTAACAACGCAGGAAGAAACCCTTCTATCGGTTGGAACGGAATTTTCAATTTTGTAAATAACGTAGTTTTCAACTGGTACAACAGATCTACAGATGGTGGAGATTATACAGCAAATTACAACATCATCAACAACTTCTACAAACCAGGTCCGGTTACCGATTTAACACAGCCAATCAGCTACAGAATCTTAAAACCAGAATCAGGAAGAAGTAAATTGCCTTATATGGTTTTTGGTAGAGCTTATGTAAACGGAAACGTGGTTAACAACAACGAAAAAGTAACTAAAGACAACTGGGATGGCGGAATTCAGTTGGAGAACAAAAAAGGTGAATTGATGACGTATGATGAATCAAAAGAATACTTCTCTAAAATGAAAGTTGACAAACCTTTTCCAATGCCTTGGTTCAATAAATTCATGACTGCAGAAGAGTCTTATGAATTCGTTCTTAAAAATGTTGGTGCAACTTTACCAATTAGAGATAAAGTAGACGAAAGAATCGTAAGAACTGTAAAAACTGGAGTTCCAGAATATGCAAAAGGATTAGAGAAAAAAGAATTCTATCAATTCGAACACAGACGTTTACCAATGGATTCTTATAAAAAAGGAATCATTACAGATATTTCTCAAGTTGGTGGATATCCAGAATACAAAGGAAAACCTTACGTAGATACTGATAAAGATGGTATGCCAGATGCATGGGAGAAAAAATACGGTTTAAATCCGAATGATCCATCTGATGCAAAAGGTGATTTAAACGGAGATGGATATTCTAATATCGAAGACTACATCAACGGAGTGAATCCAGCTATAAAAGTAAACTGGAAAGATCTGGCTAATAACAAAGAAACATTAGTTAGACCTTTATTAGATTTAAAATAAGGAATAATTTTTGAAAACATTCTTGTTTAGTAATGAGCAAGAATGTTTTTAAATAACTAAAAAATAAAATCATGGCACTAAATAAAATAAATGCTGGTTTATTATCGCTGGTTTTTGCCTTTTCAACTTTAAATGCACAACAGCATTTAGATCCTGAATACGTTAAAGTTACAAACGAAAGAGCTGCGAAAATTGTAACTAAATTAGATTTGAAAAACGAAGCAAAAGAAAAAGCAGTTTCAAACATCATTGCTCAGCAATTCAGAGATTTAACTGAAATTCAGGATGGAAGAGATGCTGAAATCAAAAAAGTAAAAGAAGATACAAGTTTAGCAAAAGAAAAACAAAATGAGAAAATTGATAAACTGAAATCAAAAGCAGATGAATCAATTGCAAAACTGCACAAATCGTACATCAAAAAATTAGGTAAAGAATTATCAGAAGACAAAATTACTGAAGTTAAAGACGGAATGACCTATGGCGTGCTTCCTATAACAGTTGCAGGTTACAATGACATGTTGCCAAATTTAACAGCAGAACAAAAAGATTATATCTACAAAGCTTTAGTTGAAGCCAGAGAACATGCAATGGACGCGGGTTCATCTAAGGAAAAACACGGATGGTTTGGTAAATATAAAGGAAGAATCAACAACTATTTATCAAAACAAGGTTACGATCTAAATAAAGAAAGTGCAGACTGGCACAAACGTATTGAAGAAAGAGAAAAGAATAAAGTAAAAGATTCGACTTCAAAAGAATAATTTTTTCTATCAAATTTTCTATCACAACTATTAACTACAACCACACACAATTCAATGTACACTATTTTTCCCAACCGTACTTTAAAAAGGACATTTATGGCGTTGTCATTTTGTTCGCTTGTTTCATCGGCATATGCCCAATATCCTGTAATTCCAAAACCTGTTCAGGAAAAAGCAGATGCTATTTTAGCTGACGAAGAAAAAAGACTGAGCGAAATCTGGAATGCTAATCTTCATATAATCAAAGAAGAAGCAAAACAAGGAAAACCGTATTTACCTTGGGCTTCATATCCTAAAGATTTTGTTTTTGCAGATATTCCTGCTTTTCCAGGTGCAGAAGGCGGGGGAGCATTTACACAAGGCGGACGTGGCGGAAAAATATTTGTAGTTACCAGTTTAGAAGACAGCGGAAAAGGAACTTTCCGTGAAGCTTGTGAAGCAGTTGGAGCAAGAACAATTGTTTTCAATGTTTCGGGAATTATTCAATTGAAAAAGAGAATCAGCATGCGTGCGCCTTACGTGACCATTGCTGGGCAGACTGCTCCTGGTGACGGAATTTGTATTGCGGGAGAAACTTTAGAAATTGATACTCATGACGTTATTGTCAGACACATGCGTTTTAGACGTGGTGCAACCGAAGTAACAAGAAGAGACGATGCATTGGGAGGAAATCCGATGGGAAATATTATCGTAGACCACTGCTCAGTGAGCTGGGGATTAGACGAAAATATTTCTCTTTACAGACATCAATTCGCAGCAAATGCAAAATCAAAACTGGAGAAATTACCAGCTTGTAATATTACGATTCAAAACACGATTTCATCAGAAGGTTTAGATACGTATAATCACGCTTTTGGAAGTACAATAGGCGGATTAAACAGTACGTTTATGCGCAATTTATGGGCAGATAACATTTCAAGAAATGCTTCTATAGGAATGTATGGCGATTTTAATTTTGTGAATAATGTAGTATTCAATTGGTGGAATCGCACCCTTGACGGAGGCGATTATCGTTCGATGCTGAATATCATCAATAACTATTTCAAACCAGGACCAATAACACCAGCAGATCAGCCAATTGCACATAGAATCGTAAAACCTGAATCTGGTTATATTGAACCAAAACAATACGGAAGAGCTTATGTTTCAGGTAATTTTATCGTAGGTTCTCCAGAAGTTACAGCAGATAACTGGAATGGCGGTGTACAATTAGAAGATCTTCCAGAAGCTCAAACAAAAGAGTTTTTAGCAGCAATCAAACAGCCAAAACCTTTCTCTATGCCAAAATTTAATATCATGTCGGCAGAAGAGGCTTATGATTTTGTTTTGACGAATGTGGGAGCAACCATTCCGAAAAGAGATGCAGTTGACGAAAGAATTATCAAACAAGTCCGCACTGGAAAAATCGAAGTAAAAGACGGTTTAGAAAACTCAATCGGAAAAGAATTTATTAAAAGAAGATTACCTGCAGATTCTTATAAAAAAGGAATTATAACACATCCTGACCAAGTTGGAGGTTATCCAACATACAAAGGAAAAGCATACAAAGATTCTGATAATGACGGAATTCCAGATGCATGGGAGAAAAAATTTGGGTTAAACCCGAACGATGCTTCAGATGCTAATAAAGATGCAAACGGAGACGGATATACCAACATCGAGAAATATTTCAACGGAATCGATCCAAACAATAAAATTGACTGGACAAAAACCGAAAATAACACGGATACATTGGCTAAATTAAAGGGATTATTACAATAAAGTCTTAAATTTAGTCACAAGAATTAAATTAAACCTATCAGGTTTAATTAACATAAAGATTAAACACAAAGTTTGTCATTTCGACGGAGGAGAAATCACACTAGAAAATCCACAAAGTATGTGATCAATCTTGGCTATATGCGAGTGCGATTTCTCCTTCGTCGAAATGACAAGATTGTGGAGAAAGACAAACCTAAAAATTATATGAGCTTATATTACTCATATGGTTTAATTTTAAAGTCTAAAAAAAATAATAAGGTGAATTTTATCCAGTTAAAAAATACAATCTCCCTTCAAAAAGATAAAATAATTTTATCGACTTTCGTGATGCTTTTCAGCATTAGCATTACAACAGCACAAACCAATTTCCCCGATATTATCAAAACCAAAGAAGGAAAACTTTCTTTCACAACAGATAATAAAGGAAATCAAATTCCTGATTTTTCTTATGCAGGATACATGGCATCAGAAAAAGCAATTCCGAATGTCGAGAATAAAATTTTTGTTCCAAAACAAGAAGAAGATGCGACTCAAAGAATTCAGGCTGCTATTGATTATGTAAGTAATTTAAAACCAAACAAATCAGGTTTTCGCGGAGCAGTTCTTTTAGACAAAGGGACTTTTAAAATAAACGGAAGTTTATTCATCAGAAAATCAGGTGTTATTTTACGCGGAAGCGGCAATAATGATAACGGAACTATTCTTTTAGGAACCGGATTAAAAAGAGAAGCTGTAATTAGGGTTTTAGGAATTGATGATAAAAAACTCGGTGAAACTTTTGAATTCAATACCAATTATACGCCGCTTGGAACCAAAACAATTCAATTAAAAAATGCTTCAAAATTAAAACCATCAGATGAAATTATCATTACAAAACCTTTAACCGATAATTGGATTAAAGAGTTAAAAATGGACGATTTTGGCGCAGAAACAGGCTGGGTGGGCTGGAAAAAAAATGACTGGGATATTACCTGGAACAGAGTCGTAACCAAAATCAACGGCAATGAAGTGACATTAAACGCTCCATTAACAATGGCTTTAGATGATGTTTACGGAACTGCAAAAGTAAACACGTATTCCTGGTCGGGAAGAATCGAGCAAATCGGAATTGAAAATATTTTATTGAAATCAGCTTACGATACTTCAAAACCAAAAAACGAAGAACACAGATGGTTTGGAATTAGCATTGAAAACACAAGAAATGCATGGGTAAAACACGTTAGTTTTAAACATTTTGCTGGTGGAGCCGTTTCGGTATTAAAATCGGCGCAACAAATTACAGTTGAAGACTGTATTGCTACCGAGCCCGTTTCTGAAATTGCAGGTTTTAGACGTCATACTTTTTATACAGAAGGACAGCAGACCTTATTTCAACGTTGTTATTCAGAGTACGGTTACCACGATTTTGCAGTTGGCGGATTTGGAACAACAGGACCAAATGTATTTATTCAATGCGAATCATTTTTACCATTCAATAACAGCGGTGCTATCGGAAGCTGGGCAACAGGCGTATTATTTGAGGTTTCTTATATAGACGGCCACGCTTTAAGTTACAATAACAGAGAACAAAACGGAAGAGGCGCAGGTTGGACTGCTGCCAATAGTGTGATTTGGGAAACATCAGCATCAAAAATCGAATGTTACAATCCGCCAACAGCGCAAAACTGGGCTTTTGGAACTTGGGGAGGTATTATGGCTGGAGACGGGCATTGGAAAGACGTAAACAACCATATTTCGCCAAGAAGTTTATTTTATGCACAACTAGAAAACAGACTGGAAAAACTTCCTGTAAATCCGCACATTTATGATTTAGGTTCAGAACCTTCTTCAAGTCCTACAATGGAAGTTGCCGCCGAATTAACTAAAAATTCTGTCGCTCCAAAACAAAGTTTAGTAGAATGGATTGCAGAAGTTTCAAAAGCAAATCCAATTAATACAAATAATTCAGGACTTAAAAATGCGAATGATTTAAAAATAAATGCAGCGCAAAATACAATTTCAGATAAAAAAATAACCACAAAAAATGGATGGCTTACTTATGACAATAAAGTAATCGCCGGAAACAGATTAAGCGTGCCGTGGTGGAGAGGAAGTCTGAGAGACAGTGATATTTCTAAGTCAGTTCCCGATGTTACAAGATTCGTTCCTGGAAGAACTGGAACCGGATTTACAGATAATATCAATGAAGTATCAGATTATTTGAGTACCAATAATATGGTTGCTCTAGAGCACAATTATGGTTTATGGTACGAAAGAAGAATGGACGATCACGAAAGAGTTCGCCGTTTTGACGCCGATGTTTGGCCGCCGTTTTACGAACAGCCATTTGCCAGAAGCGGTCAGGATTTGGCTTGGGATCAATTAAGCAAATACGATTTAACAAAATTCAATGATTGGTACTGGGATCGTTTATCGCTTTTTGCGAATGTCGCAGAAGCGAAAGGACAGTTGTTAGTTAATCAGCAATATTTTCAGCACAATATTATCGAAGCCGGAGCACATTGGTCAAGTTCACCGTGGCGTTCGGCAAACAATATAAACAGCACTGGTTTTCCAGAACCGCCGCCTTACGCAGGAGACAAACGTATTTTTATGGCAGAGCAGTTTTACGATGTTACGAATCCTGCAAGAAGAAAATTGCACCAAGGTTTCATCAGAAAATCGTTGGATAATTTTGCAGAAAACAGCAACGTAATTCAGTTAACAAGTGCCGAATATACAGGTCCGCTGCACTTTATGGAATTCTGGCTGGACGAAGTTCAAAAATGGAAAGACGAAACGGGTAAAAAAGCAATCATCGGTTTAAGTGCTACAAAAGATGTTCAGGATGCTATTTTAAATGATGCCAAAAGAGCCAAAACAGTAGATGCCATTGATATTCGTTATTGGTATTACAAAGAAGACGGATCGGCTTATGCACCAGAAGGCGGTAAAAATTTAGCACCAAGACAACACGCCAGAAAATTAAAAACTGGAAAAGAAACGGATAATCAGGTGTATCGTGCCGTGCGTGAAAACCGAGAAAAATATCCTGAAAAAGTAATTTTATATTCAACCGACGGTTCACCAAGATTTGGATGGCCGGCTTTAATGGCGGGCGCTTCATTGGCAAATATTCCGAAAATCGAGCTTCCAGAGTTTTATGCCGCTTTAAGCGAAATGAAATTAGTAGAAGGAAATACGTTTTCAGACAATCTATGGAAGCTCGAAAACAAAGGAAAAAGTTATCTTTTTTATCTGAAAACCGACCGGGATATTACAATCGATTTATCAAACGAAAAAGGAACTTTTGAAGTATACACAATAAACGCAGCAACAGGAACTTTCAACAAAAAAACCAATATAAGCGGAGGAAAACAAATAACAATTCCACAAGCTGAAATAAAAGAAAAAGTACTTTTTGTTTTTAAAAAGAATTAAAAATTAAAGATTAAAAATTAAAATGAAATCTGCTCAATCTGCAAAATCTGCGTGAAATAAAAACATAAGGCAGGTAAGATTAGAATAATTCGTGAATTCGTGGCAAACAAACCAAAAAACACACATTAAAAATACAATCAAAATGAATCTGAAAATTAAATATTTATACGCCCTAAGTGCAAGCTTTTTATTGACAGCACAAAGCGGATTTTCGCAGGCTGCCAAAAAAAAAGAAGCATTGCCAGAAATCAAAATTTCTAAAAATCAGCATTATTTTGTTACCGGAGATGAAAAACCATTTTTCTGGCTTGGCGACACAGGCTGGCTGGCATTCGGAAAATTAGACAGAGCAGGAGTAGACAAATATTTTAAAGACAGAAAAGACAAAGGATTCAACGTTGTTCAGGTGATGGTTTTGCACAACATCAATGCCGTTAACGTATATGGCGATGCAGCTTTAATCAACGAAGACGTATCAAAACCATTGCTTACAGCAGGGAATGATTTTAAAGATGCAAAACAATACGATTATTGGGATCACGTAGATTATACATTAGAAGTCGCTCGCAAAAACGGAATTTATTTAGCCATGGTTCCAGTTTGGGGCACCAACGTTTCAAAAGGAAATAAAGTAAGCAAAGAACAGGCAATAGAATATGCAGCGTTTTTGGCAAATCGATATAAAAACAAAACCAACGTAATTTGGTTAAACGGAGGAGACACGCACGGAAATGAATTTCAGGATATCTGGAACGCCATTGGGAATACTTTAAAAACAAATAATCCAAACCAATTAGTGACTTTTCACCCGTTTGGAAGAACAGATTCATCAGAGAATTTTCACAACGCAAAATGGCTGGATTTCAACATGTTTCAGTCAGGCCACAGAAGATACGATCAGGATTCCATAAAAACGAATTTCAAAGAGGACAACTACAAATTTGTGCTAAGAGATTTCGAATTAAAACCAACAAAACCTACGCTTGACGGAGAACCATCATATGAAGCAATTCCACACGGTTTACACGACACTTTACAGCCAAAATGGACAGCAAATGATGTTCGCCGTTACGGATATTGGTCAGTTCTATCAGGCGCAGCAGGTTATACGTACGGACACAACGCTGTAATGCAAATGTTCAGAAAAGGCGACAAACCAGCATACGGAAACAAAGAATTATGGACATCGGCCATTAATGCACCAGGAGCAAAACAGATGGTTTATATTAAAAAACTAATGGAAGAATTTCCATTTTTAGAAGGAACTCCAGATGTTTCATTAGTAGTTAACCAAGGAGAAAAATACGATTACATTCCTGCGATAAGAGGAGAAAAATACGCTTTGTTTTACACTTACAACGGAAGAATAATTGAAGCTAAACTAGGAAAAATTTCCGGGGATAAATTCGAAGCAACTTGGTACAATCCAAGAAATGGCAAGAAAACTAAAATCGGAACTTTTGATAATAAAGGAACTCAAAATTTTCAACCAGCAGGAAAAAAAGAAGACGGTAATGACTGGGTTTTGATTTTACGTTCTATTTAGTAATTAGTGAAAAGTAAAAAGTAATTAGTGAAATGCAATTCTTGAAATAAGTAATCACAGATTATCCACAATATTGTCATTCCGAGGAACGAGGGATCACACTCGAGAATCGACAACGATTGGCGAATTACTATATGGAATTTCTAGTGAGATTCCTCGTTCCTCGGAATGACAAACAGTTCGATTATCCAAAAACATAAACAATGAAAAACATACTAATAATTCTTTTCTTCATCACAGGACTTAACACCGCTTTCGCAAACGACGGTTGGTTAAACATCCTAAACGAAGGAGGAAACAACAAAGGAATAAAATGCACCCAAGCCATTCAAAACGCCATTGAAAAAGCATCTAAAAATGGCGGAGGAACGATCTTTTTCCCTGCTGGGGAATATCTTACTGGAGCATTAACTCTAAAAAGCAACATCACGATTCATTTAGATTCAGGCGCACTTTTAAAATTTTCAGAAAATTTTGATGATTATCTTCCTTATGTAGAAATGCGTTACGAAGGAATTGTAATGAAAAGTTTCCAGCCGTTATTTTATGCTAAAGATGTAGAGAACATCACCATAAAAGGAAGAGGCGTAATCGACGGACAAGGAAAAGCGTGGTGGAATGAAGTGTACCGAATCGAAACGGCCAAAGAACCGCTTCCTCCAACCAAATACCAAACGATGTGGGAAGAGCAAAACAAAGGCCTTTACACAGAACCATATTACAAAAGAACGGTTGATAAAAAATTCTTCAGACCATCTTTTTTTCAGGCTTACAACTGTAAAAATATTTTAATAGAAGGCGTTACGTTTCAAAATTCACCTTTTTGGACCATCAATCCTGAATTCTGTGATAATGTAACGGTAAATGGAATTTCGATTTTTAATCCGCATTCGCCAAATACAGACGGGATCAATCCTTCATCTTGCACCAATGTTCATATTTCAAATTGCCATATCAGCGTGGGAGACGACTGTATTACGATTAAATCTGGAAGAGACGGCGACGGACGTAAATATGGGAAAGCGACAGAAAATGTTACGATTACCAATTGTACAATGTTAAGCGGTCATGGCGGCGTTGTTATTGGAAGTGAAATGTCGGGCGGAATCAAGAAAATCACGATTTCAAACTGTGTTTTCGACGGAACCGATCGCGGAATCCGTATCAAAGCAGCACGCGGACGAGGCGGTGTTGTAGAAGATATTCGCGTCGATAATATCGTCATGAAAAACATCAAAGAAGAAGCAATTGTACTAAGCCTTTTCTACGATAAAGATACTAAAGTAGAACCTGTTACAGAGAAAACACCGATTTTCAGAAACATTCACATGAGCAATATTACAGCTTCAAACGTGAACAAAGCAGGACAAATTTTAGGAATTACCGAAATGCCAATTCAGAACATCACTTTCTCCAACATCAATATGGACGGAAAAGAAGGTTTTACAGTTAACACGGCGACAGATGTTGAATTTCACGATGTAAAAGTAAATGCAACGATTGGTTCTTCTTTCAAAATATCAGATTCAAAAAATGTTATTTTAGACAATGCCGGATCTTCAACACCAATTAAAAATGTTCCGGTTATCAAGTTAGATAATGTTTCTAATGTGTTGATTAATAATAATTTTCCATTCAATGCTACGGATGTTTTCATCGAAGCAAACGGAAAAGAAACAAAGAATGTTTTCCTAAAAAATAATGTTTTTAACAATGTAACAACATCGGTTAAAAAAGGAAAAGATTTAGATAAAAAAGCAATTACAGAATAGAAAAATCAAAATAGTATAACACAGATTTCACGGATTTACACCAATTTAATTCGTGTTAATTAGTGAAATTGGTGTTTAATTGGACAACATGAAAAAAATAGTCATCATAGTAACCTTTTTCCTTTTTGCGATTAGTTATTCGCAGAAAAAGAAAGACTTATACCTTTTTACGTCGTTTCGTGAACCAGCAACAGAAGGTTTATATCTGGCTTACAGCGAAGACGGTTACAACTGGAAAGGTTTGGAAGGTTCATTCTTAAAACCTGAAATCGGCGCAAGCAAAATCATGCGTGATCCGTCCATCACAAAAGGAGCAGATGGAACCTATCACATGGTTTGGACAACCGACTGGAAAGGCGGAAATGGTTTTGGATATGCAAGTTCTAAAGATTTAATTCATTGGTCAAAACAAGAATATATTCCGGTAATGAAAAACGAACCCGAAGTAGTAAACGTTTGGGCGCCGGAAATTTTTTACGATGATGTCAAAAAAGAATACATCATTATTTGGGCATCGACGATTCCGTTCCGATTTGAAAAAGGCGTGGAAGAAGAAAAAAACAATCACAGAATGTATTATGTAACAACAAAAGATTTCAAAACATTCTCTGATACAAAATTATATTACGAACCAGGTTTCAGTGTAATTGACTGTGTGATTGTAAAAAAAGGCAAAAAAGATTATGTTTTGGTTCTAAAAGACAACACCAGACCCATGCGAAACATAAAAGTAGCGTTCGGAAAATCGACTTTAGGGCCCTTCAGCAAAAGTTCAGAACCTTTGACAGAATATTTATCAGAAGGGCCAACGGTAGTGAAAGTGGGTAAAAACTGGCTGTTGTATTATGATAATTACGGTTCAAAAAATTATAAAGCCTTAAGTACTTCAGATTTTGTTCATTTTGAAGACGTTTCATCAAAAATAAGCCTTCCGGAAGGACACAAACACGGAACGATTACTACAATCTCTGAAGAAGTTTTAAAAGGATTAATTGAAAAGAAATAATTCGCAACGAGACCTAAAAGGTTTTTAAAACCTGTTAGGTCTGATCAGAATAAAAAATAAAACATAATGATTGCTTTCCAAAAAATAAAAACCAACCTCTTAACCACAGCCACAATTTTATTGATTGGTACAGCTGTAAATGCGCAGAATGACACATTGCGTTATGTTGGTAAAACACTTTCAAATGTTGATTATCATCACGGGCAGTTAAGTCCAGCAGTTGGAGTTCACGCTACGCAGATTATGCGTGCCAGCCGTGAACATCCTGAAAAAGCCGATGGTTTTGGCTGGACATACAATCATCAGCCTACAATGGCGTATTGGAACGATACTTTTTACCTTCAGTATTTAAGTGATCCTGCGGGCGAGCATATTCCGCCAAGCCAGACGCTGATTATGACTTCAAAAGACGGTGTAAGCTGGAAAATGCCAAAAGTAATTTTCCCGATTTATCATATTCCTGACGGATGGAAAAAAGAAGGCGTAGAAGGCGTTGCTAAAAATCTGGATGCGATCATGCACCAGAGAATGGGCTTTTACACTTCAAAAGACAAACGACTTTTTGCTTTGGCGTATTACGGAATTGCGATGGATGAAAAAGACGATCCAAACGACGGAAAAGGAATTGGACGTGTAATTCGCGAAATCAAAAAAGACGGCAGTTTCGGCGAAATTTATTTCATCAGATACAATAAATCCTGGGATAAATCGAAATCGGCTTTTCCATTTTATACGCAGGCAAAAGACAAAGGTTTGAAAAAAGCCTGTGAAGAAATTTTATCTGATCCGTTGGTTTTACAACAATGGGTGGAAGAAGCCGATCGTGACGACGAATTGATTCCGCTAAAGAAACCTTATAAAGCTTTAAGTTCGTATCATTTACCAAACGGCGATGTTGTAGGTTTATGGAAGCACGCTTTGACTTCGATTAGTAAAGACGGCGGAAAAACATGGGAATATACTCCCGTTCGTGCTCCCGGTTTTGTAAACAGCAATGCTAAAATCTGGGGACAAAAAACGTCTGATAATCGTTATGCGACCGTTTACAATCCATCAGAATACCGCTGGCCTTTGGCAATTTCAACAAGTGATGACGGATTGAATTATAAAGATTTACTATTGGTTCACGGCGAAATTAGTCCGATGCGTTATGGCGGCAACTACAAATCAGCAGGGCCTCAATACGTTCGTGGTATCTCAGAAGGCGACGGAACTCCGCCTGACGGGAAACTTTGGGTAAGCTACAGCGTAAACAAAGAAGATATTTGGGTAGCATCGATTCCGGTTCCGGTTACTTCGGTTGTGACAGAAAACGCAAATGATGTTTTCAGTAATCTTCCTGACGGACAAGAATTAAAGTTATGGAATACATACGATTTATCATGGGCTTCAACCAAAATAGAAAAGAAAGACGGCAAAAAATGGCTGACTTTAAGAGATCAGGATTATTTTGATTATGCGCGTGCAGAACGTGTTGTTCCGTTTGCAGAAAAAATGGAAGTCACTTTTACGGTTAAACCAGAACAGAATAATCACGGTTTATTACAAATTGAATTTCAGAATAAACAAGGATTGCCAGCCGTAAGATTAACTTTTGATTCGGATGGGCAGTTGAAAACAAAAACGGGAGCGCGTTTCAATACGATTGCCAAATACGAAGCTGGAAAAGAATATAAAGTAAATGTAAAACTGAATGTTAAAACGCGTTCGTACACTGTAAAAGTAAACGACGAAAAAGAATCAACGAGAATTTTTTATGCTCCGGTAGATGGTTTTGAGCGAATTATGTTCCGCACAGGCGAACAAAGATATACGCCAAATCCAGACACAGCGCCAGATACAGATGATTACGATGATCTGCCTCAAACAGGAAAATTAATTCCGGAAGCGGTATTCAATATTGAATCGTTGATAACGAAAAGAAATTAAATATAGCCGCGAATTACACGAATTGTCACGAATTATTTTTGATTATAGATTTAAAAATTAGTGAAAATTTGTGTAATTAGTGGCAAAAAAAAGAACACGGATGACACGGATTTACTTCGTAAAAACATGGATTAAAACGGATTTTTTATTATTTAATAGCTAGAATATAAAATCCGCGTCAATCAGCGTCTTCGCGATAGCGAATCAATTTCATCCGCGTTCAAAATCTCAACAATACGAAATGAAGAATTTCAAAAACATAGTATTAGTAATTTGTCTTTTAGTAACCCTAGTTTCTAAAGGACAAATTTTACCTGTACATTTAACAACAGAAATGGCTGACAATCCATTAGCAGTGGTTCAGAATCAACCAAGGCTGAGCTGGAAGCTGGTTTCAAAAGAATATGATGCATCACAAATTGCTTATTTGATTTTGGTTGCTTCTTCGGAAGAAAAATTAAATAATGATGATGGAGATATCTGGAATTCTGGAAGAGTAAATACAGATAAAAACCTGCATATTATTTATAACGGAAAACCATTAAAAAACGAAACCAAATATTTCTGGAAAGTGAAAGTTTGGAATCAATCAGGAAAAATTTCTAAATGGAGTAAAACAGCTTCTTTTAGAACCGCTTCGTTAGAATCAGAATTGAATCCGATTTGGATTGGGGCGATTACCAAAGCCGAAAGTCATCTGCCGGAAGGCCGAAATTACCATACAGCCACTTTCAACAGAGAAAAAAAGAATTCGTTTATCAATGCTTCAGATTCGCTTTCACGCAGGAGTATCATGCTTCGTAAACCTTTCGAAGTAAAAAAAGAAATCAAGGAAGCCGTTGTTTATATTTCAGGTTTAGGACATTATGAATTGACTATCAATGGTAAAAAAGTTGGAAACAGTCAATTTGCACCTTTATGGACAGATTACGATAAAACGGTTAATTACAATATTTACGAGTTAAACGCTAAACAATTAGAAAAAGGCGAAAATGTAATTGGCGTTTTATTAGGAAATGGAATGTACAATACGCTTGCTGAAAGATATACCAAATTCTTCGTGAGTTTTGGCCCGCCGACTTTATTCTTCAAAATGAAAATCAAGTATAATGATGGTTCAGAAGAAATTATAAAATCAGATGAAACCTGGAAATACAGTAAAAGTCCGATTACGTACAACAGTATTTTTGGAGGAGAAGATTATAACGCCAATTTAGAACAAAAAGGCTGGAACAGAAAAGCTTTCAAAGATGCTGACTGGAAAAAAGTTGTAATTCAGGAAGCGCCAAAAGGAGTTTTAAGACCGCAGACTGCACCGCCCGTTACAATTCAGAAGCAATACGAAGTAAAAACCGTAAAAGAGTTAAAACCGAATTTCTATGTTTTTGATATGGGACAAAATCTTTCGGGATTTCCAACTATCAAAGTCAAGGGAAAAAAAGGCCAGACGATTCGTGTTTGGGTAGCTGAAGGTTTAAATGAAGAAGGAACAATTGCCCAGGGAAGATCTGGAAAACCATACTATTACGATTACACTTTAAAGGGAAAAGACGTCGAAGAATGGACACCAAAATTCAGTTTCTACGGCTATCAATATGTTCAGATTGAAAATATTAATTATAAAGAAGATAAGAATAAGGAACTTCCAACTTTGGTTGATTTAAAATCGAATTTCATTTACAATTCGGCAGGAGAATCGGGAAGTTTTGTCTGTTCGAATGAAATCTTCAATAAAACACACGAACTGATTAATAATTCGATAAAAAGTAATTTCCAAAGTGTTTTTACCGATTGTCCGCAACGTGAAAAATTAGGCTGGCTGGAAGAAATTCATTTGAACGGCCCAGGTTTAATGTTCAATTATAATTTACAGACTTTTATTCCTGCAACGATGCAGAATATTTCTGATTCACAACGCGATAACGGATTAATTCCGACCATTGTTCCAGAATATGTAATTTTTGGCGGTGACTTTACCGATTCCCCAGAATGGGGTGTAACAGGAGTGATTCTGCCTTGGATGTATTATGAATATTACGGCGATGCTTCTTTACTTGAAAAATATTTTCCTGTAATGAAAAAGTATGTAGACTATTTAGGTACAAAAGCTGAAAATCATATTGTATCGCACGGACTAGGAGACTGGTACGATTACGGAACGCATGCAGCAGGCTATTCAAAAAACAGTCCAATTGCACTTTCGGCTACTTCGCATTATTATTATGGCGCTTACTTAGTGGCAAAAGCAGCTAAAATGTTGGGAAAAACGGAAGATATCGAGAAATACGAAACTTTGGCTTCTGAAATCAAAACGGCTTTTAACGCAAAATTTTTCAATCCAGAAACGAAGCAATATGGAACAAACAGTCAATTTAGCAATGCTGTTCCGATTTTTATGAATATCGTTGAGCCTCAATATAAAGAGGCTGTAATGCAGAATTTATTGGCTGACATCAAAGAAAAAGGCGATCGTTTAACAACTGGAGATGTTGGAAATCGTTATTTATTCCAAACTTTGGCAAGAAATGGCGAGAACGAAACCATGTACAAAATGCACAATCATTACGATGCGCCGGGTTATGGTTTTCAGATTAAATTTGGTTTAACGACTTTAACAGAACAATGGGATCCGAGAAAAGGAAATTCATGGAATCATTTTATGCTAGGGCAGATTGAAGAATGGTTTTACCAAATTTTAGCCGGAATTATGGCCGATCCAGAAAAACCGGGCTTCAAACATTTTTTTATTCAGCCGGAAGTAGTGGGCGATATGACTTTCGCGAAAGCGGACTATCAATCGGTTTACGGAAAAATTGTTTCGTCTTGGGAAAAGAAAGACGGCAAGTTTATTCTGAATGTTGAAATTCCAGTGAATACTACGGCAACAATAAAATTACCCGTTTCTAAAAATTCGGAAATAAAGATTGATAATAAGAAAGTTAGGGCAGGTTTTGATGGAACGAAACCAACTTTAGAATTAGGTTCAGGAAAATATACAATCGAATGCAAATTATAGAACGCATATAGAACACGGATGACACGGGTTCGCTATCGCGAAGACACGGATTTACGCGGATTTTTTTTTATGAATAGCCTCCAGTTTTAACTGGAGGTTTCAAATAAGATAAGTTATAGGGCTTTAGCCAAATGAATAAGTTAGGCTAAAGCCAATGAAAGAATCAAAATATTTTCCTCCAGCTAAAGCAGGAGGCAATTAAACAAAAAAAATCCGCGTCAATCCGTGTCTTTACGAAGTAAATCCGTTTCATCAGTGTCTAAAATCTCAACAATATAAAATGAAGAATATCAAATACATAATTACAATTGCAGTTTCAATCTTTGCTTTGACATTTGCCAATGCGCAAAGCACTTCTGATACTAATTTTAGAAAACCAGTTTCAGAAACTTTAAAGAAAATAGAAACCGTTTTTAATGTCACTATTAACGACGACCGAGGGTTACTGAAAGGAAAAGAACTGGATTATGCCGACTGGAGAATTGAACCCGGAAATTTGGCTATTTCGCTGACTAACATTCTGGCTCCGTTTGAATTGATGTATTTCAAACAGCCGGATGGAACCTACATTATTCGTAAATATGAAAACCATAAAGTTTCAGTTGATAAAGGAAAAGAACGCTTGTTTTATTTAGAAAGCCTTTATTCGACAAAAGAACAATGGGAAAAACGTAAAACGGAGTTAAAAGCTTGTATGATAACCTCATTTGGATTAGAAAAGGCTCCCCCAATGCCAAAGTCTAAACCACTTTTAACTCCAAAGAGAATTTATAAAGATTACAGCGTAGAAAATATCGCTTTGGAAATCTTGCCAGGTGTTTATGCAACGGGATCGATTTACAAACCGTATCCGTTAAATAAAAAAGCAGCAGTTATTTTAACTCCTGACGGACATTTCGGCGACGGAAGATATAGAAAAGACGAGCAGTACCGTTGCGCGATTATGGCTAAAATGGGCGCTATTGTTGTGTCTTATGATTTATTTGCATGGGGAGAATCATTATTGCAGTTTCCTGAAGAAACGCACAGAAATAGTATTGCATCGACAGTTCAGGTTTTAACCGGAATACGTTTTCTCGATTATTTGGCAACGGTAAAAAATGCTGATATGTCTAGAGTTGGTGTTACAGGTGGTTCTGGCGGAGGTTCGCATACCATGTTTTTAGCAGCAATTGATGACAGGGTAAAAGTTTCAGCCCCAGTTGTGATGGTTTCATCTCATTTCTCAGGCGGTTGTCCGTGTGAAAGCGGTCGTGGGATTCATCTTTGCGGAAATGGAACAAACAATGCGGAGATCTCAGCAATGATGGCGCCAAAACCGCAATTGATTGTTTCAGATGGAAAAGACTGGACCTTGGCAGTTCCGGAACTGGAATTTCCTTTTATCCAGAGAACGTATGAATTGTACGGAAAGAAAGATTTGGTCGAAAATGCTCATTTTGCAAAAGAAGGACATGATTTCGGAGTTTCAAAACGTATGGCTTTGTATCCGTTTATGGCGAAATATTTAAATTTAGATTTGAATAAAGTGAAAAATGATAAAGGCGAAATCGACGAATCGACTTGTGTGATTGAAACTTACGATAAGTTATATGTCTTTGGAAACAAAGCAGAAAATCTGCCTAAAAATGCGTTGAAAGACATCAACAAATTATATGAAATGTTCGGAGAAAAAAATCTGAAAGTTTACGATGTTAAGAAATAATATTTGGGCGTGACCCGATTTGAAAAAGGGGGCAATCTAAAAACCGCTCAATTCGCCCCCTTTTCCAAATCGGGTCGGGCTATCCGCGCTACTTCGGTAGCTAGCTTCTATCCCTCACGCACACTTGTAATTCGAGAACAATTGTCTTTTGATTAAAAATTTAAGAAATAAAAAATATGAATTTAATAATTGATCTGTTGAAATCTAAAGTTATACTCTGATGAGAATAACCAACAACAATCAACGATTAACCATCAACCATATACTATGAAGTTAAAAAGTAAAATTACGGTGATTTGTTTTGGAATTTTTTCGCTTACAGCAACAGCACAAAGCGATCTCAAATTATGGTACGATAAACCAGCTGCAATCTGGAACGAAGCTTTGCCATTAGGTAACGGACGTTTGGGGGCAATGGTTTTTGGTGATCCGGCGGTGGAGCGTTTGCAATTAAATGAAGAAACCATTTGGGCAGGTTCTCCAAACAGCAATGCACATTCCAAATCAATTGAAGCTTTGCCAAAAGTAAGACAGCTTATTTTTGATGGGAAATTTGATGAAGCGCAGGATTTGGCAACAAGAGATATCATGTCGCAAACCAATGACGGAATGCCGTATCAAACTTTTGGAAGCGTTTATATTTCCTTCGCAGGACATCAAAAATATAGCGATTATTACCGTGATTTAGATATCAGCAACGCAACCGCAAAAGTAAAATACAAGGTAAATGGAGTCGAATTTACAAGAGAAATTCTAACCGCATTTTCAGATCAGGTTATTGTGGTAAAACTTTCGGCGAGTCAGCCGGGACAGATTACGTGCAATGTTTTCATGAACAGTCCGATTGATAAAACGGTGGCTTCAACAGAAGGAAACCAAATTATACTTTCGGGTTTAGGGACTAATTTTGAAGGCGTAAAAGGAAAAGTAAAATTTCAGGGAAGATTAACCGCTAAAAATAAAGGTGGCGAAATTAACGCCAGCAACGGAATCTTAAGCATTAACAAAGCCGATGAAGTAACTTTGTATATTTCGATTGCAACTAATTTTAAAAATTATCAGGATATATCTGGCGATGAAATTGCCAAAAGCAAAGACTATTTGGCCAAAGCCGAAGCAAAAGATTTTGAAACTATAAAGAAAGCCCACGTTGATTATTACCAAAAATTCTTCAATAGAGTTTCTTTAAATTTAGGTTCGAATGATTTAGTGAAGCAGCCAACAAACGAAAGAATACGTGATTTCTCTAAACAATTTGATCCGCAATTGGCAGCATTGTATTTTCAGTTTGGACGTTATCTTTTAATTTCGAGTTCACAGCCGGGCGGACAGCCAGCAAATTTGCAGGGAATTTGGAATGATATGGTGACGCCGCCGTGGGACAGTAAATACACGACAAACATCAATGCCGAAATGAATTACTGGCCTGCACAGGTAACCAATCTTCAGGAAATGCACGAACCTTTTGTTCAAATGGCAAAAGAATTAAGTGTTACAGGCGCAGAAACTGCGAAGATGATGTACAATGCCAGCGGTTGGGTTTTGCACCACAATACCGATATCTGGCGTGTAACGGCTCCTGTTGATTCTGCTGCTTCGGGAATGTGGCCGACAGGCGGTGCATGGGTTTGTCAGGATTTATGGGAAAGATATTTATACACTGGTGATAAAAAATATCTGAAAGAAATTTATCCAATTATGAAAGGTGCTGCAGATTTCTTTCTTGATTTTATGGTGATCGATCCGAATACGAAATATTTGGTGGTTGTTCCTTCAAGTTCGCCTGAAAACACACATGCAGGCGGAACAGGAAAAGCGACAATTGCTTCTGGAACTACAATGGACAATCAATTGATTTTTGATTTGTTTACGCATGTTATTGAGGCTTCGGCTTTGGTTTCTCCAGATGCAGTTTATGTGAAAAAAGTAAGTGATGCTTTAGCTAAAATGCCTCCAATGAAAATTGGAAAACACAGTCAGTTACAAGAATGGCAGGATGATTGGGATAATCCAAAAGACAATCACCGACACGTTTCGCATTTATACGGATTGTATCCGAGTAATCAGATTTCGGCGATTAAAACGCCTGAGTTATTTGAAGCGGCCAAGCAATCTTTGATTTACAGAACAGACGAATCTACAGGCTGGTCGATGGGATGGAAAGTAAATTTGTGGGCCAGACTTTTAGACGGAAATCACGCTTACAAATTAATTCAGGATCAATTGCATTTGGTAACAGCCGACCAAAGAAAAGGCGGTGGAACGTATCCGAATATGTTAGATGCGCATCAGCCGTTTCAAATTGATGGTAACTTTGGATGCACAGCCGGTTTTGCTGAAATGTTAATGCAGAGTCAGGAAGATGCAATACATTTATTACCGGCATTACCAAGCGTTTGGAAAGACGGAAGCATAAAAGGTCTGGTGGCCAGAGGAGGATTTGTAATTGATATGACGTGGAAAAACAATAAAGTTTCTGAATTAAAAATCTACTCCAAAATAGGAGGAAACTGTAGATTGAAAGTTGAAAATACTTTAAAAGGAAATTCGCTTAAAAAAGCAAAAGGCAAAAATCCAAATCCGCTCTTTTATGATGTGGAAGTAAAGAAACCGATTATTTCTGATCAGGCGAAATTGGAAAAAGTAAAACTGCCAAATTACAATATTTACGATGTGAATGTGAAAGCTGGGCAGACGTATACTTTTACTGGGAATTAAGGATCGACTTATCCTAACAGGTTTTTAAAACCTGTTAGGTATAATTATTATACAACTAGTTTGTCATTTCGACGAAGGAGAAATCTCCACAAGTAACTCCGTAAAGTAAGTTACCAATCTTTGTCGAGCTTCTAACGGAGATTTCTACTTCGTCGAAATGACAAAAATGAGGAAAATTGAATTATCAGAAATACCTACAAGGTCTTGGAAACCTTGCAGGAGAGGGAATACGCAAAGTTCTCTCGCGTGAGGGATGGAAGTGGAGCTCTCCCGATTTTTCATCGGGAAGCGGGAACGGACAGCCCGGCCCGGAGGGACACGCCCAAATAATGAATTTTATAATTAGATTTTAAATATGTTACATCATTTTAAATACAAAATAATCGCTTTACTAATCTTGGTTTCAACATTAAACATAAGCTGTAAATCGGGTGCGGGGCATTCTCAAAAAGGAAAAGCAGTTATTTTAAAAGAGGAAAACTTCAAACATTATGTTGATTATTTCAACACGATGGAAGATGAAAATTTGAAATTTGCGATTCCGAATGACAGCGCGTGGATTTGGATGGAAAAGAATATTCCGTTGTTTGAATGTCCGCAGCAGAATTTTGAGGAGATTTATTATTTCCGTTGGTGGAGTGCGAGAAAGCATATTAAAAAAACACCACAGGGATTTGCGATTACTGAGTTTTTAGTAGATCGTTCGTATGCAGATAAATACAACATGATCAGCTGTGCTTTGGGGCATCACATTAATGAATTCAGATGGGTTCATGATCCGCAGTATATTGAGCAGGATGTAAAAATTTGGTACCGAGGAAATGATGGAAAACCGATGAACAAATTGTATAAATTCAGCAGTTGGACAGCTGATGCTTTGTACAACCGTTATTTGGTAAATAAGGATGAAAAATTCTTATTGGATCTCTATCCAGATATGGTTACAGATTATGCCGTTTGGGAAAAAGACCGTCAGCGCAAGGATGGTTTGTTTTGGCAGCACGATGTAAAAGATGGAATGGAAGAGTCTTTAAGCGGAGGGCGTAAAGTGCAAAATGCAAGACCAACGATTAACAGTTATATGTTTGGGAACGCTATGGCGATTTCTAAAATGGCTGCTATGAAAGACGATAAGGAAGCGGAAGCAAAATTCAAAGCGAAAGCGGATGTTTTACAGCAATTAGTTGAAACCAAATTATGGAATACTAAAAGCGAGTTTTTTGAAACTTTAACAGAAAAGGATACATTAGCGCAGGTTAGAGAAGCGATCGGATTTATTCCGTGGTATTTTAATCTTCCAGAAAAAGGAAAAGGTTTTGAAAAAGCGTGGGAACAAATTAAGGATGAAAAAGGGTTTTCGGCACCGTTTGGTTTGACAACAGCCGAAAGAAGAAGTCCGCGTTTTAGAACTCACGGAACTGGAACCTGCGAGTGGGACGGAGCGATATGGCCATTTGCAAGTTCGCAGACTTTGACGGCTTTAGCGAATGTTCTGAACAATTATGATCAAAATTTTGTGGCTAAGACAGATTATTTCAAACAAATGGATTTGTACGTACAGTCACAATATTACAGAGGCAAACCTTATCTTGGCGAATATTTGGATGAAACAACAGGATATTGGTTAATGGGCGATAGAGAAAGAAGCCGTTACTATAATCACTCGACTTTTAACGATTTGATGATTACAGGATTGGTTGGTTTGCGTCCGAGAGCAGATGAAAAGATAGAAGTGAATCCGTTGATTCCGCAGGAAAAATGGAATTGGTTTTGTCTGGATAATGTTTTGTATCACGGCAATATTATTACGATTCTTTGGGATAAAACTGGAGAAAAATATAAAAAAGGAAAAGGTTTCAGGATCTTTAAAAACGGAAAAGAAATTGCTTTTTCTGAGAGATTAGAAAAGTTGGTTTCTGAGTAAATATTAGCCACAGATTTCAAGGATTAAACGGATTTACTCAGAGTTTTATTTCTCATTTTTGTCATTTCCATCCCGAGGCTTCGGGAGAGAAATCTTCGCAAGTAACTCCGCAACAATAATCCAATCTTTGTCGAGCTCCTCGTGGAGATTTCTCCTCCGTCGAAATGACAATACTTTGTCTATTAAAAATATAAAATACCTAACAGGTTTTTAAAACCTGTTAGGAGAAAAAATAAAATCATGAAAAAGTTTTTTTTACATCTAACCATAATCATCTCACTTTTCACACTTTCGGCGAAAGCCCAGAATAAAATCAGTGTTGTGGATTTAAAATGCGAAATGCTGACCAATCCGGAAGGAATTGATGTTTTACAGCCAAGATTGAGCTGGAAAATAAAAGCAAACGTAAATGATGTCAAACAAACCCATTATCAAATTTTAGCTGCTTCAACTTTAGAAAAGCTAAACGCAGGAAACGGTGATTTATGGGATAGTGGAAAAGTACAAAGCGATGAATCTGTAAACGTAATTTATAACGGAAAAAAGCTAAAAGACAGACAAGATGTTTACTGGAAAGTAATTATTTCTACCAATATAGGTGAAGTAAAATCAGTAGAACCGGCTCATTTCAGCATCGGGATTTTGACTTATGCCGACTGGAAATCGACACGTTGGATAGGGTATGAAAAAACTTCTCCAGGCGATAGTATTTCGCAGTATTCTCGATTATCAGCCCGATATTTAAGAAAAGAAATTGACTTGAAAAAGAAAGTCAAAAATGCCAAAGTTTATATCATGGGAATGGGCTTGTACGAGCTGTACATTAACGGAAATAAAATTGGCGATCAGGTTTTGGCTCCCGTTCCTACGGATTACACGAAGAATGTAAAATACAATGTTTTTGATGTGACTTCGCAATTGAAAGAAGGCAAAAATGCATTGGGGACAATTTTAGGAAACGGACGTTTTTTTACCATGCGTCAGGATTATAAACCTTATAAAATCAAAACTTTTGGATATCCGAAAATGGCTTTGCAGTTATTTGTAGAATATACAGATGGAAGCAAAGACGTTATTCGTACAGACGACACTTGGAAAATAACAACCGACGGGCCAATCTTGTCGAACAACGAATACGACGGAGAAGAATACGATGCTCGTAAAGAAATGAAAGGCTGGAACGTCATTAATTTTGATGATAAAAAATGGTTTTTGGCAGAATATGTTCAGGAACCAGGCGGATTTTATGAAGGACAAATGTCGGCGAATATGAAAATTAAACGCGAAGTAAAACCTATTTCGATTAAACAGACACCAAAAGGAACTTATATCTTAGATATGGGACAGAACATGGTAGGCTGGTTGCAATTGAAAGTGAAAGGAAATGCGGGCGAGAAAATCACGATGAAGTTTGCAGAATCTTTACAGCCGGATGGTTCGTTGTATATTGCCAATCTTCGCGATGCCAAAACAACGGATATTTACACTTTAAAAGGCCAAGGAGAAGAAGTTTGGGAACCTCGTTTTATTTTTCACGGTTTTAGATTTGTTGAAATTTCGGGCTTCAAAACAAAACCTACTTTGGAAAATTTTGTTGGAAAAGTCGTTTATGATGATATCGCTACAACAGGAACTTTTGATTCTTCCAACCCAATAATGAATCAGATTTTTAAGAATGCTTGGTGGGGAATCAGCGGAAATTATAAAGGAATGCCAATCGATTGTCCGCAACGAAACGAGCGTCAGCCTTGGTTGGGAGACAGAACAACCGGAGCTTACGGAGAAAGTTTCTTATTTGATAATCAGACTTTGTATGCAAAATGGCTCGACGATATTAAAAACGCACAGACTATCGACGGCGGAATTCCGGATGTTGCGCCTGCATTTTGGCGTTATTACGGGGATAATGTAACTTGGCCGGGAACGTATATTACGGTGGCAGATATGCTATATAATCAGTTTGGAGACAAAAAAGTAATCGAAAAACAATATCCGTCTATGAAAAAATGGATGGATTATATGGAAGAAAATTATTTGGTTGATGACATCATGACCAAAGATAAATACGGTGATTGGTGCGTTCCGCCAGAATCTTTGGAGTTAATTCGTTCTAAAGATCCTGCTCGTTTAACAGATGGAGAATTGATCTCAAGTGCCTTTTTCTATCAGCTTTTAAATACGATGAAAAAGTTTGCGGTAATTGCTAATGCTGAAAAAGACATTGCACATTATGAGGATCTGGCTTCAAAAATTAAAAAAGCATTCAATGCGAAATATTTTAATACATCAAAAAACAATTACGCCAACAATACTGTAACAGCCAATTTACTGCCGTTGACTTTCGGAATGGTTCCAGAAGAATTACAGCAAAAAGTTTTCGAAAATCTGGTGCACGAGGTTGAAGTAACTAAAAATGGTCATGTAAGTACAGGAGTTATCGGAACGCAATTTTTAATGCGAACATTAACTAACTTCGGGCGAGGTGATTTGGCTTTCAAATTAGCATCAAACAAAACCTATCCAGGCTGGGGTTATATGGTTGAAAACGGTGCAACCACCATTTGGGAACTTTGGAACGGAAACACTGCCGATCCAGCTATGAATTCGCAAAATCACGTAATGCTTTTGGGCGATTTATTGATTTGGTATTACGAAAATATGGCGGGAATCAAAAGTAATCCTGAAACTCCAGGTTTCAAACAAATTCTTATGAAACCAGATTTTGATGCTGGATTGACTTATTTAAATGCTTCTTACGAATCGATTTACGGTTTAATTAAAAGTAACTGGAAAAAAGATAAAAAGGCTTTAGTTTGGAACGTTACCATTCCCGAAAATACTTCGGCTATTGTGTATCTTCCAACAACAGACATTTCGGCTGTTTCCATCAACAAACAGAAGCTGGATAAGAGTTCTCATGCTTTTTCAGTAGAAAAAAATCAAATAATTGTCACACTTTCGTCAGGAAATTTTGCGATAAACGTTAAATAATCTGCATTTTTAATAATTCGGGACAGTACAGGATACATTGTTAATTTTTTGGTGTTATTTTTACACTTATTAAATATTTTTACCTAAAAAAATGTTAGGTATGTATTTATAGTCAAAAAAAATAATTCATAATTTAATTAAGAATGAAGATAACAAAATTAGCATTTGTCTTGTTTGGACTTTTCCTTTTAGGAAGCTGTAAATCGGCTTTAGAGAAAAAGACTTGGAAAGAAGGAATTTTAGTAGATCAGTTTATTTACGATAAAGCGCCTTATCCGTCTTGCCACGCTGTTACAATTGTCGAAGCTACAAATGGTGATTTAGTTGCTTCTTGGTTCGGAGGAACTCACGAAAGACATCCTGATGTTTGTATTTATGTCGCTATTAAACCTAAAGGAAGCGATACTTGGAATGAAGGCGTAAAAGTTGCCGATGGTGTCATGAAAGAAGGGCCGAGATTACCAACATGGAATCCGGTTTTATATCAAATTCCGGGTGGCGATTTAATGCTTTTCTACAAAATCGGACCAAAACCATCAGAATGGTGGGGCGTAATCAGAACTTCATCTGACGGCGGAAAAACATGGTCTGAGGCGAAAAAAATGCCTGATGGTTTCTTAGGGCCAATCAAAAATAAACCTGTTTTATTAAGCAACGGAACATTATTATGTCCGTCAAGTATCGAAGGCGATGGTTGGAGACTTCGTATGGAATCGACTCCTGATTTCGGAAAAACTTGGGTAATGGGCGATACGCTTCCAAGAGGAAAACAAAAAATAAATGCGATTCAGCCCAGTATTTTATTCCACAAAGACGGAAGTATCCAAGCTATCGGAAGAACCAGAAACAGAGCTATTTTCAGCACTTTCTCAAAAGACAATGGAAAAACCTGGTCTGATATTGAGTTAATCGGACTTCCAAATAATAACTCAGGAACAGACGCCGTAACTCTTAAAAACGGCAAACATTTATTAGTTTACAATCATGTTTTACCTCCAGGGAAAGAAGCAAAAGGTCCAAGAACACCATTGAATGTTTCGGTTTCGGATGACGGAATTAACTGGAAAGCCGCTTTGGTTTTAGAAGATTCAAAAATCAGCCAGTATTCGTATCCATCTATGATTCAGAGTTCTGACGGAATGGTGCATATCGTTTACACTTGGAGAAGAGAAAAACTGAAATACGTAAAAATCGATCCAACTAAGTTAAAAGCACTTCCAATCAAAAACGGAATCTGGCCGGGCGAAGAAGGAAAAGTGGTAACAGCTGTTAAGGCTGAAGAGGAGTAAGATTTAAAAAATTTAACCATTAAGATATTAAGTTTCATTAAGCTTAACTTTCTTAGATTTAAAATTAAGTTTATTAAGTATTACAGGGCTTAACTTCCTTAATATCTTAATGGTAAAAACTAATAATATGAAATCAATTTATTTTAAAAGAAATATTCTTGTTTTATTTCTGGCTGTTTTATCGAGTACATTCAACAGTTGTGCAACAGCTCAGTCTTCCAATAAAAAACAAAAATACAAAGTAGCAGTTTGCGACTGGATGATTTTAAAGAGACAAAAACTAGGCGCTTTTGGTTTGGCGGCTGAAATAAAAGCAGACGGAATCGAACTAGACATGGGAGGTTTAGGAAATCGACCAACTTTTGACAGCAAATTAGGCGATCCAGTTGAGAGACAAAAATTCTTAGATAAATCCAAAGAAACCGGTGTTGGAATCAGTTCTATTGCAATGTCAGGGTTTTATGCGCAGTCATTTGCCACAAGAGAAATCACGCCAATGATTACGGATTGTATTCAAGCCATGAAAAATATGAAAGTTAAAGTGGCCTATCTTCCGTTAGGAACTCAAACCGATTTGGTTAAGAATCCAGAATTACGTCCAGAAGTGATCAAAAGATTGCAGTGGGCAGGAAAAGAAGTAGGGAAAATTGGTGGAGTTATCGCTATTGAAACTTCTTTGAGTGCTACAGAAGAGAAAAAACTTTTAGAAGAAGTCGGTTCAAAATATATTAAAAGCTCTTTCAATTTTGCCAATGCAGTTGACAATGGCAGAGATATTTCATTAGAATTAAAAATCTTAGGAAAGAAATACTTAGCGCAGATTCATGCATCAAACACCGATCAGTTTTGGTTAGAAAACGACAAAGCGATCGATATGCCAAAAATCAAACAGACATTAGACGAAATGAAATGGAGCGGATGGTTAATTGTAGAGCGTTCTCGTGACGTGACACAAGTGCACAATGTAAAAGCCAATTACGGAGCCAACGTAGCTTATTTGAAAAAGATTTTCCAGAATTAAACAATAAACAGTGATCAATATGTAATCGTTAAACAAGACAATTTATCACTATAAATCTGCCGAATCTGCTAAATCTGCGAGAGATATTTTTCACGCAGATCGGGCAGATTTAGCAGATTATTTTTAAAAAGAATATCCAAAAACAGCATACCATGAAATATTTACAATTACTTTTTTTATGTTTTTATGTCTCTTTCGCGACAGCGCAGAACATCACAGTCGTGAGTGATCCGAGCTCGCCGAGAGCAAAATTTGGCGCAGAGAAATTATCTGAAATACTTACAGCAAAAGGTTTCAGCGTAACTTCTTCTGATAAATTCAAAAAATCAAAAAATAAAGTAATTGTTATTGGTGAAAAAGGAACTGATTTCTGGAAAAAAAATGCGAAAAGCGCTAAAATCGATGATAGTAAACTGACTAAAAAAGAAGGCTTTCAGATTCGTACTCAAAATAATATTATTTATGTACAAGGAACAGATGCCTCTGGAGCATTGTATGGCGCTTTAGAATTAGCAGACCGTATTAAAAGTTCAGGAAAACTTCCGTCAGAAATAAATTTGGATGACAGTCCGGAAATGGTTTTAAGAGGAGCTTGCATCGGAATGCAGAAACCCGTTTATCTTCCTGGGCGTGATGTTTACGAATATCCGTATACACCGGAAACTTTTCCTTGGTTTTACGATAAAGCTTTATGGATAAAATATCTGGATATGCTGGTTGAAAACCGCATGAATTCTTTGTATTTATGGAACGGACATCCGTTTGCTTCCTTAGTGAAATTAAAAGAATATCCGTTTGCTGTCGAAGTAAGCGATGAAGATTTCAAAAAGAACGAAGAAATCTATAAATTCTTAACGGTAGAAGCCAATAAAAGAGGAATTTGGGTAATTCAGATGTTCTATAATATTATTGTTTCTAAGCCTTTTGCAGAACATTATAACATTAAAACACAAGATCGTTCGCGTCCAATTACGCCATTACTTTCAGATTATACCAGAAAATCGATTGCCGCTTTTATCGAAAAATATCCAAATGTTGGATTAATGGTTTGTTTGGGAGAAGCAATTAATACGGTTGATGACGATGTGGAATGGTTTACCAAAACGATTATTCCAGGCGTTCGCGATGGTTTACAAGCATTAGGAAAAACAGAGGAACCGCCAATTATTTTACGTTCTCACGATACAGATGGGCCTTTGGTAATGGAAAAATCACTTCCATTATACAAAAACTTATATACAGAAAGTAAATATACAGGAGAATCTTTAACGACCTATACGCCGGGCGGACCTTGGGGCGAAACGCATAAACAGTTAAGCGCTTTAAAATCAATTCATATTGAGAACGTTCATATTTTGGCCAACTTAGAACCTTTCAGATACGGTTCGCCAGATTTTATACAGAAAACAGTAAAAGCGATGCACAGCGTTCACGGTGCCAATGCATTACACTTGTATCCGCAGGCATCGTATTGGGATTGGCCTTATTCGGCAGATAAAACTAAATCAGGCGAACGTTTACTAGAAATGGATCGTGACTGGATTTGGTACAAAGCATGGGCTAGATATGCTTGGGACAGCAAAAGAGACCGAAATGAAGAGGTGAAATTCTGGGATAATGATTTAGCTGCTAAATTTGGAACTAGTCAGGAAGCTGCCAATAACATCTTAAAAGCTTACGAAGAAACAGGAGAAATCGCTCCAAAAACATTAAGACGTTTCGGAATTACCGAAGGAAACCGTCAAACCTTATTATTAGGAATGTTCGAAAGCCAATTGGTAAATCCGTCGAAATGGCGTGTGTATCCGGGATTCCACGAATCTTGTGGACCAGCAGGCGAATTGCTTTTGGAATATGCTAAAAAAGAGTGGAATAAAGAACCGCATTCAGGCGAACTTCCAACACAGATTATTGCTGAAATTACAGAACACGGAAGATTGGCTGTTGAAGCCATCGACAAAGCCGAAGCGAGCGTAACTAAAGACAAAGAAGAATTTGCACGTCTAAAAAACGATATGCATGCCTATAAAGCTTTCGCAGATTTCTTTTCAGAAAAAGTAAAAGCAGCCTTATTGGTTTTAAGATACAGTTATTCAAATGATATTGCCGATTTAGACAAAGCAATGCCTCATTTGGAGAAAAGTATCGAGTATTACGAATTATTGGCGAACCTTACGAAAGATACGTATTACTATGCCAACAGTATGCAGACAGCACAGCGCCGAATTCCGATTGGAGGCGATGACGGAAATAACAAAACTTGGGCTGAATTATTGCCGCATTACGAGCGTGAATTGGCTAATTTCAAAAGAAATCTAGAAAAGTTAAAAGCTTCAAAAGACGGCAAAATTGAAACCAAAGAAGGAAAACCTTGGAAAACGGCTGAAGTTACTTTCATCGACGAAAAACCGGGAACGTATTTAGTGAAAACAGGAACAAAAGTTTACGGAACCGATATTTCTGAATTAACGAAAATTGCTCCTGAACTTCAAAACCTAAAAGGATTTACGTTTGCAGAAAACGACCAGAACGAAAAAGGAACGCATTTGAAGTTTAGAAACACAAAAGCGGTTAAATTAGTGGTTGGTTATTTCAATTCAGATCAAAAGAGATTTTTGTTACCGCCAAGTTTGGAAACCGATGCTGCAGGAAATGCGCACGGTCAGGCGGAAGTTACTTTGGCAAGCGCCATGAATTTAAAAGATTTGCCACGTGTAAACATTCATACCTATACTTTCCAGCCGGGCGAAAATAAATTAGATTTAGGAAAAGGAAAAGTATTGATTTTAGGCTTTATAGATGCAGATCAAACCATAACACCACGTGATGTTGGATATATTGATGCAGGAGAAAAAGCTGCTATTGACTGGTTGTTTTATTAATAAGATTTTGGGCGTGTCCCTCCGGGTCGGGCTTTCGGCTATATCTTTTATTCCGCTCCGCTGCATAAAAGGATACCGCCTCAATCCCTCACGCAAACCAACATTACATTAGACCTGACGGGTTTTTAAAAACGCGTCAGTTTAATTAAGAATATAAACACAATCTTGTCATCCCGAGGAACGAGGAATCACACTAGAAGCTACGCAAGGTAAAGCCAATCTTTGTCGATTTGCGAGTGTGATTTCTCCCTTCGGTCGAAATGACAAAACGAGCGAATATAATTATCGATGTTAAATCTGACGGGTTTTTAAAAACCGTCAGGTTTACGTTGAGAATATAACACAATCTTGTCATCCCGAGGAACGAGGGATCACACTAGAAGCTACGCAAAGTAAAACCAATCTTTGTCGAATCCGAGTGTGATTTCTCGTTCCTCGGAATGGAAATGACAAAAAGCAGTATATCAAACTTAAATAGCCTTATATAACTTATATGGTTTAAAAATATGAAAAGAATAGTTTTTTTTATTTTTTGTTTTTTTTCAAGTCTTTGCTTTGTTTGGAGTCAGAGCAAAGGTTCAGGGAAGCTTCGTAAAGAAATTTCGCTGAATTCATCTTGGGAAACCGTAATACTGGATAATCTTCCGCTGAAAGAAGAAGATTTTGTAGAAAATCCAAAAACTGATTCCAATTGGCAAAAGGTTAGTGTGCCTCACAATTGGGATCAGTATTATGGTTTCAGAAGAACAAAACATGGAAATTTACATGGTACTGCTTGGTACAAGAAATCTTTAAAACTGGATAAAAAAGACGTTTCTAAAAAGCTTTTCCTCTATTTTGAAGGCGTTAGTTCGTATGCAACCGTTTGGGTAAACGGCAAAAAAGTGGGCGAACATAAAGGTGGTAGAACCACTTTTACATTAGACATAACAAAAGCCGTTTCTTTCGATAAAGAAAACCAGATTTTGGTTAAAGCAGCACATCCATCTTTTATTGCCGATCTTCCTTGGGTTTGCGGAGGATGCTCTGGAGAATGGGGGTTCTCTGAAGGCTCTCAGCCAATGGGAATTTTTAGACCTGTTACGTTAGTCATAACAAACGATGTTAGAATTCAGCCTTTTGGAGTTCATATCTGGAATGACAAATCGGTTTCCAAACAAAAAGCCATTCTTCATACGACTACAGAAATCAAGAACTACGGGACGTCAAACCGAAATTTGACTGTAGAAAATGTTCTCGTTGATGCTTCAGGAAAGAAAGTTGCCATTACAAAAAGCGACAACAAAATTAATTCAGGAGAAACAAAAGAAATAACACAAACACTTCCAGAGATTGTAAATCCGAAATTATGGTCGCCGTCCAATCCGTATTTGTACAAGTTGGTGACTTCTATTTATGAAAACGGAAAAATAATTGATCAGTTAACAACGCCTTACGGAATCCGTTGGGTGAGTTGGCCCGTTAGCCGTGACGGAAAAGACAATCGTTTTTTTATCAATGGCGAACCTTTATTTATCAACGGAACCTGCGAATATGAGCATTTAATTGGAAACAGTCATTCGTTTTCAGACGAAATGATTCATTCCAGAATCGAACAAATCAAAGCGGGCGGATTTAACGCTTTTAGAGAAGCGCATCAGCCTCATAATTTATTGTATCAAAAAGAATTAGACGAAAACGGAATTTTATTTTGGAGTCAGTTTTCGGCACATATTTGGTACGATACACCTGAGTTTAAGGAAAACTTTAAAACCTTATTAAGAGAATGGATTAAGGAACGCAGAAACAGTCCGTCGGTGGTAATGTGGGGCTTGCAGAATGAAAGCACTATTCCGAAAGAATTTGCTGAAGAATGCACTCGGATTATCCGCGAAATGGATCCGTTATCAGCTTCTCAAAGAATCGTGACGACTTGTAATGGAGGAGAAGGAACAGACTGGAATGTGGTGCAGAACTGGTCAGGAACGTATGGCGGAGATCCGTTAAAATATAATTTGGAAATGAGCACGCAGTTGTTAAACGGTGAATACGGCGCTTGGCGTTCGGCCGATTTACATACCGAAGGCGAGTTTGACCAAAAAGGAACTTTGAGCGAAAACAGATTCTCTCAATTAATGGAAATTAAAGTTCGCGAAGCCGAATCGGTTAAAGATAAAATTGCGGGACAGTTCAACTGGCTTTTTGCTTCGCACGAAAATCCGGGAAGAGTACAAAACGGAGAAGGATTTCGAGATATTGACAAAGTCGGGCCAGTAAATTACAAAGGACTTTTCACGATTTGGGGCGAACCTTTGGATGCGTTTTATATGTACAGAGCCAATTACGTTTCGAACAAAACCAATCCGATGGTGTATATCGTTTCGCACACTTGGCCAAGCCGTTGGGATAAACCGGGTATAAAAAACGGAATCGATATTTATTCGAATTGTGATGAAGTAGAATTGTTTAATGACGTCAATAAATCTTCTTTAGGGAAATTAAAAAATCCAGGAATCGGACAGCATTTTCAGTTTAATAATGTCAATATTCAATACAATGTTTTGTACGCTGTTGGATACGTAAACGGAAAAGCGGTTGCTAAAGATTATGTTGTTTTGAATACACTGCCGAAAGCGCCAAATTTAGCCGATTTAACTCCTGAAAAAACAGATTTATTAAAAGATAAAAAAGGCTATAATTATATCTACAGAGTAAATTGCGGTGGATCTGAATTTACTGATAGTTCAGGAAACACTTGGTTTACAGATACGCACAAAAGCGGAAAATATACATGGGGTTCGTCATCATGGACAGATAGCTTTGAAAAACTTCCGGATTTCTTTGCGAGTCAGAGAACGACTTTTGACCCAATAAATGGTACAAAAGATTCCGAATTATTCCAGAGTTTTAGATATGGTGTTGACAAATTGCGTTATGAATTTCCTGTTCCCGACGGAGAATATTTAGTAGAATTATATTTTACAGAACCGTGGTACGGAACTGGAGGAGGAATGGAATGCAAAGGCTGGCGTTTGTTTGATGTTGCCATCAATGAAAATGTCGTTTTAAAAGATTTTGATATTTGGGTAGAAGCGGGACACGATCAGGCGCTGAAAAAAACTTTTACAGTAAAAAGCAAAGACGGAAAAATTGTGATTTCCTTTCCGAATGTAAAAGCAGGGCAGGCTATTATTTCGGCAATTGCTATCGGAACTAAAGATCGAAAACTGAGACCTGCAGATGCTTCGCCAAAAAATATTGAGAATTTGGTTCTGGATTCTTATGATAAAAACAACAGAATAGCTTCGTGGATGGATATCAATTCAAAACAATTTTCAGATTCTGATGTTGTTTTTACAGAATTGCCTTCTGAATTATTTGGTGCCTATTATTTACAGTTTTCAGTTACTTCTAAAAATAAAGGTTCGTTTACTGCCAAAGAAGATTCGAATATTTATGTTTTAGTTGATAGTAAAATCAAGGAATCGGTTTCGTTTTCTGATTATAAAAAAATAGAGGAAAAAGCGAAAAACAGCAATGGAGCTTCATTTACGATCTTCAACAAAAAAGTAAAAAAAGGAGAAAAAATTCTTTTTGATAATGCTGAATCGATAAGTACAATCGCTGTTGTTCCAGTTTACGATATGGGCGAAAAAGACGATTCAAGACCTGTGGTAATCATTGAAGCTGAAAATGCGAAATCAACAGGAACAGGAATCGAAAAAGGAAATTTCAAAAAAGCCGATTATATTGAGTTTACCAAAAAAACAGCAAACAGCATTCAGTTTGAAGTAAAACCTGGCGTTGCGGGAATTTATTTAATGCGTTTTAAATTCATGAACAGAAATGAAACGCCTTTGAAAGTCAAATTTAAAATGGAAGATGCATACGGAATTTTAATGCGAAACGATACCATTGAGTTTTTTCCGTCAACAGAAAAATGGAAGATTTTAAATACGACTTCCGGTGGTTATATTAATGCAGGAACGTATAAAATTACATTAGAAGGCGATGATTTGAAAGGATTGATGCTGGATAATTTCGAATTTCAATAGGTTTTTTTTGAGGTTCAAAGGGGCAGAGGTTCAGAAGGACAAAGGTTTTCATCGTAGAGACGCACTGCAGTGCGTCTACGTTCCAATTGTCAGGCTGAGCGGAGTCGAAGCCCACGCAAATAAACAGAATCAATATTATACGTCCAGTTTGTCATTTCGACGAAGGAGAAATCTTCGCAAGAAGCTCGACAAAGATTTGTAATTAACGTTGTGGAGTTACTTGCGAAGATTTCTCCTTAGTCGAAATGACAAGATTGGAGAAAATGCTAATTTTTAAAAATGATTATTTAAATATATTATGATTTTAAAAAAGATAATAATTGCTTTAACAATACTGTTTTCAGTATCCATTTTTGCACAAAAACAAGCCAGAATTGTCGAAGATTTCAATAAAAACTGGAACTTCAAATTAGGAGATCATCCAGATGCAATTCAAGCAAATTTAGATGTGAAAGATTGGAGAACGCTTCAATTACCGCATGACTGGAGTATTGAAGGCGCTTTTGATAAAGATGCTAAAACCAAACAAGCGCAAGGATTTTTGCCTGCTGGAAAAGGCTGGTATCGCAAAGTGTTCGCTATTCCTGCGAACTGGAAAAACAAAACAGTTTCAATAGAATTTGACGGTGTTTTTAAGAACAGCGAAGTTTTCATAAATGGCAAATCATTGGGAGTGCGTCCAAACGGTTATATTTCATTTGGGTATGATTTATCTCAATATGTCAACTTTGGAAAAGAGAATGTAATCGCGGTAAAAGTCGATAACGATGCACAGCCCAATTCAAGGTGGTACACAGGTTCTGGAATTTATAGAAATGTGCGTTTGGTTGCCAGCGAAAAATTGCATGTAGGAAAGTGGGGCACTTTTGTAACTACGCCTGAAGTTTCTGTAGCAAAATCTAAGATTCATTTAGAAGTTACGATTGATAATGACAATGGGACTCCGAAAGAATTTAAACTCGTTACTTCAGTTTTAAATGCGGACAATAAAGAAGTAGCTAATTTCACTTCAACAGAAAAAATATCGGCTAAAACTTCAGAGAAAAAGATTCACGATTTGGTTTTAAATCAGCCAAAATTGTGGGATACTGAAAACCCGTATTTGTATAAAGTGGTTACTAAAATTTATGAGAAATCGAAATTAGTTGACAATTACGAAACGCCTCTTGGTTTCCGTTTCTTTAGTTTTGATTCAGAGAAAGGATTTTCTTTAAACGGAAAACCAACGAAGATTTTGGGAGTCTGCCTTCATCATGATAACGGCGCTTTGGGTGCTGTCGAAAATATTCATGCAGTAAGAAGAAAACTGACTTTGATGAAAGAAATGGGCGCAAACGCTATTAGAATGTCTCATAATCCTCATTCTTTGGAAATGATGCAATTGTGCGATGAGATGGGTTTCATCGTTCAGGACGAAGCTTTTGACGTTTGGAAAAAGAAAAAAGTGACCAACGATTACCACAAAGACTGGGATGCGTGGCACAAACAGGATTTAGAAGATTTCATTAAAAGAGACCGAAATCATCCATCAGTTATGATGTGGAGTATTGGTAACGAAATTAGAGAACAGTTTGATTCTACAGGAATTTCCATTACTAAAGAATTGGCTAAAATTGTAAAATCTTTAGATACAACGCGACCTGTAACTTCGGCTTTGACGGAAAATGTTATTGAGAAGAATTTTATTTATCAGTCGGGTGCTTTAGATCTTTTAGGATTTAATTATAAACACGAAGATTATAAAGATTTTCCAATTCGTTTTAAAGGGCAGAAAATATTAGCTTCAGAAAGCGTTTCGGCTTTAGAAACGCGTGGACATTATGATTTTCCAGACGGAATTAAAGCGTGGCCAACCAAACACGGTGCTCCGTTTGACGGGAATGCAGACTGGACGGTTTCGGCTTACGATCAGGTGAAATCGTATTGGGGAGCAACGCACGAAGAGAACTGGAAAACGATTAAAAAACAGGATTTCATGGCGGGAACTTTTATCTGGACAGGTTTTGATTATATCGGAGAACCAGATCCATATCCGTATCCGGCAAGAAGTTCTTATTTCGGAATTGTGGATTTGGCCGGACTTCCAAAAGATGTGTATTATATGTACCAGAGTGAATGGTCGACCAAAACAATGCTGCATATCTTTCCGCATTGGAATTGGAAAAAAGATCAGGAAGTGGAAGTTTGGGCGTATTACAACAATGCCGATGAAGTTGAATTATTCTTAAACGGAAAATCTCTCGGAACAAAATCAAAACAAAATGATGATCTGCATATTTCATGGAAAGTGAAATTTGAACCAGGAACATTAAAAGCTGTTTCAAGAAAGAACGGAAAATTAGTTTTAGAAAAAGAAATTCGCACAGCGGGAGAAGCTTCAAAAATAGATCTAAAAGCAGATAAAACGACAATTAAAAACGATACTTACGATTTGGTTTATGTCACGGTTTCTATGATAGATAAAGATGGAAACTTATTGCCAAATGCTATGGATTTAATCAATTTTGAAGTGACTGGCGGAGGAAAATTAGTTGGTGTTGATAATGGTTATCAGGCCAATTTGGAGTCGTTTAAAGCGAATTCCTGTAAGTTGTTTAATGGTAAATGTATTGCGATTATTCAATCAAACGGAAAAAAAGAAAATATTCAGTTGAAGGCGACGACAGGAAATGGAATTCCAGTTTCGTCGATTGATATAAAGGTTAATTGATCGTTGAATTTATATTTCGCCCCGCTGGGGCTTTTTTCGTGATTTTTACCGTTTTCTATAAATATTTCGCTCCGCTGGAGCTTGTTCTAAAGAATTAAATAGTTTTCAGCTCTGGAAGAGCGAAATATTTATAGAAAAGAATTTTCGAATTTATAAGAGCTCCATGGGAGCGAAATATTTGAATCTAAAATTAAAATTTAGAAATTCTATAAATTAAGCTCCTATTGTGTTTGTTATGCAATTAAATAGTTTTTCAGCTCTGTAAGAGCGAAATATTTATAGAAAAGAATTAACAAGATTATCACAAGCTTCATGGGAGCGAAATATTTAGATCTAAATTTAAAAAATCAGTAAACTCCATTAGAAATAATGGAGTTTTTTTATGAAGTTACAAAGTTGATTTTGTCTTATATTAGCATCTTTGATAAGAAATAAAATACTATGATATTAGCATTTGATACTTACTATTTTGACGGAAAAGCCAAGACAGTTTGTTTGGAATTTGAAGAATGGAATGAAAGTAAAAACTTTAAAATTCACACCGAAATAATAGAAAATGTAGAAGAATATATTCCTGGTGAGTTTTACAGAAGAGAACTTCCCTGTATTTTGAGTTTATTAAATCAAATAGATTTAGCAAAAGTTGATGTTATAATAGTGGATAGTTTTGTTTATTTAGATGATGATAAAAAATATGGTTTAGGCGGGCATTTATACGAAAGTCTTAATAAAGAAATTCCGATTATTGGCGTTGCCAAAACAAATTTTGCATCGATTGAAAAAGATAAAGTCGGGATATTAAGAGGTGACAGCCAGAAACCCCTATACGTTACGGCAATTGGTATTGAACTGGATGATGCAGTGCAAAAAGTAAAAAGTATGTCAGGAGAATTTAGAATTCCAACCTTGTTGAAAGAGTTGGATCGATTGACAAAAGAGAATTTATAGACCAAAACTCCATTAGAAATAATGGAGTTTTTTAGTATCCGTCATTTTGGCTAATACATCTTCCAAAACGGCTACAAACAGCTTTATACTTCGGCTGATCTTTGCAT
The DNA here is from genome assembly GCF_004366435.1 of Flavobacterium sp. S87F.05.LMB.W.Kidney.N. Classification (NCBI taxonomy): domain Bacteria; kingdom Pseudomonadati; phylum Bacteroidota; class Flavobacteriia; order Flavobacteriales; family Flavobacteriaceae; genus Flavobacterium; species Flavobacterium sp. S87F.05.LMB.W.Kidney.N. Next base: position 331,781 of record NZ_SODX01000005.1, read on the forward strand.
TATAATTTTAAAACAATTAAAAATGCAAAAGACAATTTTTATTACAGGAGCTTCAACAGGATTAGGAAAATCTACAGCAAAATTATTTCAAAGCAAAGGCTGGCAGGTAATTGCGACCATGCGTAATCCAGAAAAGGAAACAGAATTAAATCAATTAGAAAATGTGATTGTACTTCCGTTAGACGTGACAAATTCAGAGCAAATTGATTCTACGATTAAAAGTATTACAGAAAATTATTCTATAGATGTGGTTTTAAATAATGCTGGTTACGGTTTAATTGGCGCTTTAGAATCTTTAGAAAATCATCAAATCGAACGTCAGATCGTGACTAATTTATTTGGGGTTATTCGGGTTTCAAAAGCTTTTGTATCTCACTTCCGCGAGAAAAAAAGCGGTACTTTTATTAATATTACTTCTACTTTCGGTTTAATGGGTTTTCCTACTTGTTCGATTTATAGCGCGACAAAATTTGCTGTTGACGGATTTTCAGAAAGTTTGGCATCAGAATTAGTCCAATTCGGAATACAAGTAAAAGTTGTGGCTCCAGGCGGCATGAAAACAGATTTTGCCATACGCTCTCTGGAAGTTGCACAACACGAAGCATATGAAAAACTAACTTTTGAAGTGAGTAAAGGGTATAGCGCAGAACAATTAGAAAATTATACAAAAGCCGAAGATGTTGCTCAAATTATCTACGAAGCTGCGACAGACAACAAGAATCAATTACGATATATTGCCGGAAATGATGCCAACGCATTATACAATGAGCGCTTAAGTTTGGGAGCTGAAAATCAGGTAAAAAATATCAAAACCATGTTTACTTTTTAATTTTAGATCAGATGAATAATCAAGCTATAGAATTGACTACCTTTAAACTGAGAGGTTTCACAACCAAACAATTTATTGAAGCTAATGCTGCAATTGATGCATTTTTGAAACGCCAAAAAGGATTTCGTTCCCGAACTATTTTCGAATTAAAGAAAGATGTCGTTTATGATATGTTGGTTTGGGACAGCGAGGAAGATGGTACAAATGCAATGCATAAATTAATGACTGAATTGAGTGATTCGCCCGTACATGATATGATCGATCAAAGTACTGTGAGCTGGAACATTGCGCCAGTCGAACATTTTGTAAATTTGTAAAATATTCAGCATTTTAAGCTGTACATTCATCCATGAAAATGAAAAACCAACCCAGATTATTCAATACCATTTCGGAATTGCATAAAGCAATGGGACAAGCGAAACCATTGCATCCGCTAATTAGCATTTTGAATTATGGCGAAGCTGTATTTGATCCCAAAGATTTTGAAAATGGAATTGTTTTGGATTTTTATAAAATATCTTTCAAAACAAATTTTACAGGAAAACTGCGTTACGGACATGGTTTTTACGATTTTGAAGAAGGCGGAATGTCGTTTGTTTCTCCAGGGCAAGTTTTGAAAATGCAGGAAGAAGAAGCCGATTACAGCGGAATGTCGCTAAATATTCATCTTGATTTTTTTCGTCCTTATTCCTTAAATGAAAACATTAAAAAATATGGATTTTTCTCTTATTCGGCTGCCGAAGCTTTATATCTTTCTGAGAAAGAAAAAGAGACCATTTTAGGCGTTTTTACAAACATTCAGAATGAACTTAACGAACGAATCGATCATTTTAGTCAGGATGTTATTATCTCGCAAATAGAGCTTTTACTGAATTACAGCAATCGATTTTACAATCGACAATTTATAACCCGAAAAGCGGTTAATAATGATGTGCTTTCTAAACTTGAAAATTTATTAGAAGATTATTTTAATAGCGAAAAATCACAAGAAAATGGTTTGCCAACGGTTCAATATGTTGCAGACGAATTGCAGTTGTCCTCCAGATATTTGAGCGATTTATTACGAAGTATTTCTGGGCAAAATACCCAGCAGTTTATTCATGAAAAATTAATCGAAAAAGCTAAAGAATATATTGTAAAAGGAACTTTTTCCGTTTCTGAAATTGCTTATAAATTAGGTTTTGAACATGCGCAGTCGTTTAGTAAGCTCTTCAAGAAAAAGACAAATACAAGTCCGATCGAATTTAAAGAATTATTTAATAAAAATTAAAATATTGCATTAGTAATTTTGAACCATATATGTTATTTTAAGTTTCCTCTTAATTAAGATAACATATATGGTTTTATTCTTTAAATTAACTTAGCGCCTCTGCTTCAGATAGCTATCGGGATTGTGTGATTCTTTGTACATTTATAAAAAAAAATAATGACACCAACTTTCTTCGCAAATCAATCCGAATTTAGAAAATGGCTAGAGAAAAATCACCAAAAAGAGAAAGAACTTTTGGTCGGTTTTTACAAAGTTAACAGCAAAAAGCCATCTATGAGCTGGTCAGAATCTGTAGATCAGGCGCTTTGTTTTGGGTGGATCGATGGCGTTCGGAAATCTATAGATCAAGATAGTTATACCATCCGTTTTACTCCCAGAAAGCCTTCCAGCATTTGGAGCGCGATTAATATTCAAAAGATGGAAGATTTAACCAAAGTAGGACTTATGACAGATGCCGGATTAAAAGCATTTAGTTTTAGAACGGAAAGTAAATCTAAAATCTATTTACACGAAAAAGAACCCGTTCCGCTGGATGAAGCTTATGAGAAAGAGTTTAAAAGTAATAAAATAGCTTGGGAATTTTTTGAGAAACAAGCGCCTTCATACAAAAAAGTAATGATCCATTGGATTATGAGTGCCAAGCAGGAAAAAACGAGACAATCACGTCTTGAAAAAACGATTATAGAAAGCCAAAATCAAAAGAGAATATTGTAAAAAATTATTGTGCTTTGGCCTTTTAACCAATGGTACATATACGTTTTTTTTCATATCCATTTATAGATGCCACAAAGTTAGGTTTTTCAATTACAATGATAAACAGATTGTTTGTTTTGCTTGCGTTTGTTGTTTCCGCTATTTTGATTTTTATTTTGAGATGGAAGATTAAACTCTTTCAAGTCAAATCATATTTTAAATATACATTCAAAACCAAAACACTTTTAAATTTGTTGTTGGTCGAAATTCTGTAGATGAGAAAATCAATTTATACTACATTTATGCTTTATAGACCATTTTAAAGCAGATCAGCAATGAAAAAAATATTCCTTTCCTTATGTCTTTTGGGTGTAATTTCTAATGTTTCGAGTCAGGAATTGGCCAATGCTCCAAAGCCTTTTGGACCGCTTCCGACGCAAAAACAAATTGACTGGCAGGAAATGGAATTTTATGCTTTTATACACTTTTCATTAAACACTTTTACCAATAAAGAATGGGGTTACGGAGACGAATCGCCAGAACTTTTTAATCCGTCGCAATTGGATGTTCGCCAGTGGGCACGCGTGGTAAAAGAAGCCGGAATGAAAGGAATTATTCTGGTTGCCAAACATCACGACGGTTTTTGTTTATGGCCATCAGCGTATACAGAACGGTCGGTTAAGAATTCTCCTTGGGAAAACGGAAAAGGAGATTTGGTAAAAGAATTGGCTGCAGCCTGTAAAGAATACGATTTAAAATTAGGACTATATCTTTCGCCATGGGACAGAAATCATCCGCAATACGGAAAACCTGAATATATAACGTATTTCAGAAATCAATTAAAAGAATTATTGACGAACTACGGAGATGTTTTCGAAATGTGGTTTGACGGTGCAAATGGCGGTGACGGTTATTACGGAGGAGCAAATGAAACCAGAAAAATCAATTCGCTTACCTACTATAATTGGGATGAAACTTATAAAATGATTTACGATATCGCTCCAAAAACTTTGGTTTGGGGAGTTGGACCATCAGAAGCGAGATGGATTGGGAATGAAGAAGGGCGTGCAGGAAAAACCAATTGGTCTTTATTGCGTCAGAAAGATGAGTTGGCTGGAAAAGTACACTACAGCGAATTCATGTCTGGACACGAAGACGGCGAAAAATGGGTTCCAGGTGAAGCCGATGTTTCAATCAGACCAGGATGGTTTTATCATGCAGTTGAAGACGATAAAGTACGTTCGCTTGACGAAATGGTTGATATTTATTACGAATCGATTGGTCGAAATGCGACTTTGTTATTGAATCTTCCAGTTGACAGACGCGGTTTGGTTCATGAAAATGATGAATCCAGATTAAAGGAATTGGTTGCGACAATCAAAGCCGATTTCAAAACAGAATTATTGGCTGGTTCTAAAGTTCAAGCTTCAAACACAAGAGGAACCGATTCTAATTTCGGACCTCAAAATGTTATTGATGGAAATAAAAACACTTATTGGGCAACAGACGATAAAGTCAAACAGGCTTCGATTGAATTTACGTTTAAAAAGCCAACAGCAATCAATAGACTTTTACTTCAGGAATATATAAAATTAGGACAGCGCGTAAAAGCATTTTCTGTTGAAGTTAATGTAAACGGACAATGGAAAACAATTGCCAATGAAACCACAATTGGTTACAAAAGAATTTTACGTTTAGACCGTGTTACAACTTCGGCTCTTAGAATTAATATTTTAGATGCAAAAGCTGGTTTTGTAATTAATACTATTGAAGCTTACAATGCTCCAACTTTTGTAAAAGAACCGCAGATTCTTCGTGATAAAAATGGCTTGGTGACGATTAAATCGGAAGATGGAAATACGGTTTACTATACTTTAGACGGAAAAATGCCTTCTGAAAAAAGCACTTTATACAAAACTCCTTTTACTTATAATAAAGCAGCAACAATTAAAGCCATCTCAAGAAACACTAAAGAAAAAATCAATAGTGCTGTAAAAACGGCTAAATACGGAGTTTCTAAAGAAAAATGGAAAGTGATTTCGGTTTCAAGCGGTGACACTAAAACTGTTGAAAAAATTATTGACGGCGATGCCAATACTGACTGGGGTTTTGGAAATGACGAAAATAAACTGCCTCAATCTGTAATTATCGACATGGGTCAATTAATGGAAATAAAAGGCTTTACGTATATACCACAGCAGGTTGGAAATAATTTGAATTTAATTTCGAATTATGAATTTTATACCAGCGAAGACAATATTACCTGGACTAAACAATCGGAAGGAGAATTTTCAAATATCAAACACAACCCAATTGAACAATTTAAGAGTTTTGCTGCAGTTAAAGCAAGATTTTTAAGATTTGTTGCAACAGCTGGCATAGGAAAAGGGCAAAGTGTTTCGATTGCTGAAATCAGCATCATCGAATAAAGGCTTTTTCTGCTCCTTAAAAACTACTTGAAGTTTGCTATTTTGTTTTCTGCCGAACGATAGTCGTTATTAGTCGAAATTTTAGTTCTAACGGACTATTTAATTCTACTTTTATCTTACATTAATTAAATGAGCGACAGCGATATGATTAAAGAAGATATTGGTTTTACGGAAGCAGGAAAATTTGAAGAAACTCGTTTTGAGAAAATTCATAATGTTATTTTCGAATCGTCGCAGGAAGCTTCTTTATTGGTCGCGCAGGAAATTGCCAATTTAATTCAGAGAAAAAATGAGCTGAACGAACCTTGTGTTTTAGGTTTAGCTACAGGATCTTCTCCAATAAAAGTTTACGAAGAACTTGTAAGAAAACATAAAGAAGAAGGACTGAGTTTTGCAAACGTAGTGACCTTCAATTTAGATGAATATTATCCGATGGATAAAAATGATATTCAGAGTTATTATCATTTTATGCACGAGCATTTGTTTCACCACGTTAATATTCTTCCAGAAAATATAAACATTCCAGACGGACAGGTTAGTGCCGAGGAATTACAGCAATATTGTATAGATTATGAGATGAAAATTAAATCGTACGGCGGATTGGATTTTCAGCTTTTAGGAATCGGCAGAACAGGACATATTGGTTTTAATGAACCAGGTTCGCATGTAAACTCTGGAACCCGAAGTATTACTTTGGATCATTTGACACGTGTCGATGCTGCTTCTTCTTTTTTAGGAATTGACAATGTTCCTAGAAAAGCCATTACAATGGGAATTGGAACCGTTAGAAATGCAAAAAGAATCGTTTTACTAGGATGGGGAATTAGTAAAGCAGGAATTATAAAAAATACAATTGAAGGCGAGGTTTCTTCGCAAGTGCCGGCTACGTATTTACAAGAGCATAACAACACAACATTTGTTCTAGATACAGAAGCTTCATCTGAACTTACAAGAGTAAAAACGCCTTGGCTGGTTAAGTCTTGTGTTTGGACAGATGAATTAAAATTAAAAGCGGTGGCTTGGTTAAGTGAGTTGACGAAGAAACCTTTCCTAAAACTAACAGATAAAGATTATAACGACAACGGTATGTCGAGTCTTTTGACGGAAGAAGGAACTGCATACGATTTGAACATTAAGATGTTTAATAAAATGCAGCAAACCATTACAGGATGGCCGGGAGGAAAACCAAATGCAGATGATACCTATAGACCAGAACGTTCAACTCCTGAAAAGAAAAGAGTAATTATTTTCAGTCCGCATCCAGATGATGATGTGATTTCGATGGGAGGAACATTTGACCGTTTGGTAGAGCAGGGGCATGAAGTTCATATTGCGTATCAGACTTCTGGAAATATCGCGGTTTCGAATGAAGAAGCTTTAAAATTTGCAGAAATTTCAAAAGCATTAAATCCAAATTCTACTGTTTCAGATGAAATTATTGATTTCCTTCAAAATAGAACTGGAAATGAAATTGATTCTCCTGAGGTTAGAAAATTAAAAGGATTAATTAGAAGAAGTGAATCTTTTGGGGCAACTCGTTATATCGGTTTGCCAGATTCAAATGTTAACTTTTTAGATCTTCCGTTTTACGAAACAGGAACCGTTAAAAAGAATAATCTTTCGGATGCAGATATCGACATTATGTGTGATATTATTGAAAGAATAAAACCGCATCAAATTTACGCCGCCGGAGATTTAGCAGATCCGCACGGAACTCATAAAGTTTGTTTAGACAGTTTGTTTGAAGCTTTAAAAAGATTAAAACACAAAAGTTTTATGGATGACTGCTGGGTTTGGCTTTACAGAGGCGCGTGGCATGAATGGGAATCGTACCAAATTGACATGGCAGTACCAATGAGTCCTGACCAGGTTTTAAAGAAACGACATGCAATTTTTTATCACCAATCTCAAAAAGACGGGGTTATGTTTCAAGGTGATGACAGCAGGGAGTTTTGGGTGCGGGTTGAAGACAGAAATAGATTGACTGCAGAAAAATATCACAACTTAGGATTAGCAGATTATTCGGCTATCGAAGCGTTTAAACGTTATCATTTCTAAGGATTTTTCCAGCAATAAAGATAATAGACTATTTCATGGTTTATTTTGGTTAGTTACCTATAATTGAGAGAAAATGCGGTCGTGGTTGGCCGCATTTTCGTTTTTTATTGTTTTGTGAAATGTTAATTGTAAAAGGTAAAATGTTAATTGTAAAAGGTGAAATGTTATTTGAGAAATGAAAAAAAGTCAGACATTTTACATCTAACTTTTTACTTTTCACTAATCACTAAATCGAAGAATTCAAAATTTTCTGTTTGACTTCGTCAATATAAGATCTTCCTATAACGTATCTAAGTCCTTCAATTTCAATACTATTTCCTTCTACAGCATCAATTTTATCAATTGCGATCGTGTAAGATCTGTGGATTCTGATGAAATCTCTTTCAGGTAATAAACTCGTAAAATCTGATAAAGTGCTGTGAATGATGAATTTGCCAGAAGTGGTACTTATTTTTAAATAATCTTTTAAGCTTTCGATGACCAAAATTTCGTTCAAGAAAATCTTCTTCATTTTTTTCTTGTCGATTTTAACGAAGATGAAAGGGTTTTCTTTACTATTTTCCTGAGGAATTTTACTGGTATTATTAAGTCGTTTGTTGATTTTGTTTACGGCTTTCATTAATCTAGGAAACTCAATTGGTTTTACCAGATAATCTAAAACATCCAGCTCGTAAGTTTCAATTGCAAATTGATCGTAAGCGCTCGTGATAATAAGCAGAGGCGGGTTTTCTAAACTTTTGATAAAATTTATACCGTCTAACACAGGCATATTAATGTCAAGAAAAATTACATCAATAGTATTGTTTTTCAAGAAATTTAACCCTTCAATAGAATTACTAAAGGTATTAATGAGTTCTAAATCTTCAATCTGTTCAATATAACTTTTAATAACGTTTATTGCCAATGGCTCATCATCGATAATTAAACACTTTATTTTCATTTGTAAATATTATTTTAGGCCGATATGGTTTTTTTGTAGGTATAGTTTTCGAAATAGCTAAAAGCGAGGCTACGTGACTTTTATGACTAGTTTAACGACAAAAATATTCTTTTTATTTTTAAATGAAAGCTTATAGTCACTTTTATTATATCCTAATTCAAGTCTTTTTTTGACGTTTTCAATACCTATACCACTTGCCTTGTTAAAATTATCTTTATGTACGGTAATTTCGGGCATTGGGTTTGAAATACTGAAGTATAAGAAATCGCCTTTTACCTTAAAATTAATATCGATAACAACATTTCCGGTATTTTTATTAACGCCATGTTTAAAAGCATTTTCAACAAAAGTCAATAATAGAACGGGTGAAATTTCTTTATCATGTATATCTCCCGAAATGTACATATTAACTTCTAGTCTTTCTCCGTTTCTAATTCTCTCTAAATCAAGATAATTTTGAATACATAGAATTTCGTTCTCTAATGACTGTTTTTTTTCTTTTGTTTCATAAAGCATATAACGCATTAATTCAGAGAGCTTTAAAACTATTTTAGGCGTTTTGTTTGATTTTTCTACAGAAAGCGAATAAATATTATTCAAGGTATTAAAGAAAAAGTGAGGTGAAATCTGAGATTTTAAAAATAATAATTCTGTTTCCAGCTGCGATTTTTCCAGATCGGTGACACGTTTTTGTTCTTGTAAAAGATCAAGCGTGATTTTAATAGCTGTTACAAAAGTCATCACATATAATTCACCCATCATCATATCTATCGTATAATTTAGCGTAAGTGTATTGATGGTTTGCGGACCTTCTGGCCAAACGTCATGCGTAATCAGCAAATAAGTCAAATTAAATTTTAGAACAACCATGACAAAAATTGCCGAAAGCACTGTTATAATATATAGGACATATTTTTTACGATAGACCAAATGAGGCATCAAAACCAAAATGTTCAGATAACATAATGTCATGTGAATAGGAAAACCAAGTAAAGTAGTTTTTAAAGAATATACGTAATCGTTAAAATAGCTTCCCCAGCGCAAAGTATTGAACAAAAAATACGTGAGCCAAAAGTAAACATGGTAGCGTATAGGTAAAGTGTAAAGCTTGCTTGAGTTGAAAATCATAGTGGTAATTTAAAATGTCGTTTGTTGCTTTTTTTTGATGTTTAGGGCTGTTTAAATGTCGTCCGTCTAAATTTATTTTGGTAAAAGTTGAATTTATCTAAATTTAAAGTTAAATTAATATTGTTTTGATATGAGGAAAATTACTCTGCTTTCTCTGACGGTAATTTTTATTGCAAGTTGCAAAATAAATGTAGATAAAAATAAACATCAGCAAAGTTTTGCAACAAATTATGTAGATCCTTTTATAGGTACAGGAGGGCACGGACATACATATCCGGGCGCAACAGTTCCGTTTGGGATGCTGCAAGTGAGTCCAGATAATGGAATTTCAAGCTGGGACTGGTGCTCAGGTTATCATTATTCTGACTCAATAGTTTCTGGATTTAGTCACTTACACTTAAGCGGAACAGGAATCGGTGATTTGGCAGATATTTTATTTATGCCGACAAACAAAAAGTTAGACTTAACCGCCAAAGCCGCTTCACGCGATTTCCTTCCGTATAAATCAAAATATAATCATGTTAACGAAAAAGCAGTACCGGGTTATTACCAAGTTTTTCTTGAAGATCCTAAAATCAATGTAGAATTAACATCTACGCAAAGAACCGCATACCATAAATATACTTTTAATGATACCAATACACAATCAGTTATTGTAGATCTTGGTTTCGCTATTAATTGGGACAAAGCGGTAAAAACTTCTATTACTATTGAAGATGCCAATACCATCAGCGGTTTCCGTTATAGTACAGGCTGGGCAAAAAATCAGAAAGTATTTTTTGTGGCTAAATTTTCAAAACCAATCACAGAATCTATTATTACTGCTGATAAAAAAGTTGTTAATGCTAAAAATGCAGAAGGTGAAAATACAGCTTTGCAATTATTCTTCGATCCTAAAAATTCTAAAAAATTAGGTGTAAAAGTGGCACTTTCTTCAGTTAGTATTGCAAATGCGAAAGACAATTTAGATAAAGATCAGGAATTTGAAAAGGTAAAAACAGATGCTTCTGCAGTTTGGAATAAAGCTTTAAGCAAAATTTCTGTGGAAACTCCGGTTGATTCTTTAAAAACTATTTTCTACACCGCTTTGTATCACGCTCAAGTTGCGCCAGTTACGTACAGCGACAAAAATGGACAGTTTAGAACAGAAGACGACAAAATTGTTACTTCAAAAAATTATACCGCTTATTCTACTTTATCGCTTTGGGATACCTTTAGAGCAGAGAATCCGTTACTTACAATATTAGATCCAAACAGAGTTTCAGATATGGTTAACTCAATGTTAGCGTATTACGAAACCAAAAAAATATTGCCAGTTTGGACTTTATATGCTAATGAAACCAATACGATGACAGGATATCACTCGATTCCGGTTATTGCAGATGCTTATATGAAAGGTATTAAAGGTTTTGATGCTGAAAAAGCTTTTGAAGCCATGAAAGCCACAATGATGCAGGATGAACGCGGTTTAAACTTCTACAAAAAATACGGTTATATTCCTTATAATTTATTAGACGAATCGGTTACCATCACTTTAGAATATGCTTATGATGATTGGTGTGTAGCGCAAATGGCGAAAGCTTTAGGAAAAACAACTGATTATGAGTTTTTCTCTAAACGTGCAAAAGCTTACGAATATTTATTTGATGCGAAATCTGGTTTCATGAGAGGAAAATCGGAAGATGGAAAATCTTGGAACGAGCCTTTCGACCCAAAACACTCTAACCACAGGGAACATACAGATTATACAGAAGGGAATGCTTGGCAGCACAGCTGGTTTGTACCTCACAATGTTGACGAATTTATTAAGCTTCACGGAGGAAATTCAAAATTTACAACACGTTTAGAGCAATTATTTACAGAGAGTTCTGAGATTACTGGAAACAATGTTTCTGCTGATATTTCTGGTTTGATCGGACAATATGCGCACGGAAACGAGCCAAGCCACCACATCGCTTATATGTTTAATCACGCAGGTCAGCCTTGGAGAACGCAATATTGGGTGCGTCATATTTTGGACACACAATATAATACGACTGCAAATGGTCTAAGCGGAAACGAGGACTGCGGACAAATGTCGGCTTGGTATGTATTTAGCTCAATGGGATTATACCCAATGAATCCAGCTTCGGGTGAATACGAAATTGGAAGTCCGATTTTCGAGAAATCAACTTTAAATCTTCCAAACGGAAAAACTTTTGTAATTGAAGCAGAGAATGTTGCAAACAAAAATTTCTATATCCAATCTGCTACTTTAAACGGAAAAGCATTTAATAAAACAGCGATCTCTCACCAAGAAATGCTGCAAGGCGGTGTGCTTCATTTTACAATGGGAGCGCAGCCAAACAAAAACTGGGGTCTGAACTAACTAATTCAAAATAAATATTTAATGAACATTATAGACGTATCAATCATTTTAATCTATATCGTAATGTCGGTCGGTATAGGAATCTGGATTTCAAGAAAAGCATCAAAAGGGCTTGACGATTATTTCCTTGGCGGGAAATCTATCAAATGGTATTTTTTAGGATTGAGCAATGGCTCAGGAATGTTTGATGTTTCAGGAACTTCCTGGATGATTGGAGTTTTATTTTTATATGGCGTAAAAAGTTTCATGTTTATGTGGCTTTGGCCGATTTGGAATCAGATTTTCGTCATGATGTTCCTCGCAGTCTGGATTAGAAGATCAAAAGTAATGACGGGTTCTGAATGGATTTTAACTCGTTTTGGAAGCGACAAAGCAGGAAAAGCTTCTCATATTATTGTGGCCATTTTTGCTATTATTTCTACGATTGGTTTCATCGCTTATTTCTTCGTTGGAATTGGAAAATTTGTAACCATTATTCTTCCTTGGGATTTAACAGTTCACATGAACGGTGGTGTTTTCTTAACATCAGAACAGGCTTATGCTTTGTTAATCATTTTTTTAACTACCATTTATACCGTAAAAGGTGGAATGTTTTCAGTAGTAGCAACAGAAGTCGTGCAATATATTATTATGATTGTTGCCGGAGTTCTAATCGCTGGTTACGCATTCATTAATTATACTGATATTCAGATCAATTCTGTAATTACTCCAGAATGGAAAAATGTCTTCTTCGGATGGGAATTTGAAACACAATGGAGCGATAAATTTGAAACTTTCAATAGATTAATTGATACAGAAGGTTATAAAATGTTTGGTGCATTTATAGGAATGACACTTTTCAAAGGATTTTTTGCAAGTGTGGCAGGTCCAACACCAAGTTATGATTTACAGCGTGTTCTTTCTACAAAATCAGTAAAAGAAGCCGCTTACATGAGTGGTTTTACCAACTTGATTTTATTCATTCCGAGATATTTATTAATCACTGGAATTGTGGTTATTGCATTGGTAAATCTTGCGCCAGAATTAAATGCAAACGTTAATCTTACAGGAGCAGATTTAGAATTATTAATGCCAAAAGTGGTGAATCTTTATATTCCAGTTGGAATTAAAGGAATTCTTTTAGCAGGTTTATTAGCTGCTTTTATGTCTGGATTTTCAGCTTTTGTAAATGCTGGTCCTGCATATATCGTAAATGATATTTATAAAAAATACTTCAAACCAGTAGCTTCAAATCAGCACTATATTAAAGTAAGTCAGATTTCTTCTTTCTTAGTTGTTGGACTTGGAGTTTTCATGGGATTCTTTGCAGATTCTATCAACTCTTTAACGCTGTGGATTACAAGTGCTTTGTACGGAGGTTACGTTGCAGCCAACTTCTTAAAATGGATTTGGTGGCGTTTCAACGGATGGGGTTATTTCTGGGGAATGGTCGGCGGATTAATCGCAGCTTCTCTACAATTCGTTTTAGATCAAAACAAAGGAAATTTAACAGCGGGAACATTCTTGCATGATCTTTCGCAAGTGCCATCCATTTATTTATTCCCATTAATTTTCGGAATTTCAATTTTAGGCTGTCTTTTAGGAACTTACTTAAGCAAACCAACAGATATGGAAGTGCTGAAATCGTTCTACAGTAATGTTAGACCTTGGGGATTCTGGAATCCAGTTTACAAACAATTAAAAGCAGAAGATCAATCTTTCCAAAAAAATAATGATTTCTATCTAGATATGATGAATTGTGTAATCGGGATTGTATGGCAGTCAAGCATGATTCTGCTTCCGATTTATTTCATCATCAGAGATTATCCAAAAGCTTGTGTTGCTTTAGTTGTCTTTTTAGTAACGACTACGGTATTGAAGTTTACTTGGCTGGATCGAGTTAGGAAGATAGAAGAGTAAATTAAGTGTTGCTACTTTGTCAAAGTTCAAAACTTTGACAAAGTTTTGCGATGCAGTTTGTCATTTCGAGGAACGAGAAATCTCCACGAGTAACTCTACAAAGATTGGTAACTTACGAGATGGAGCTTCTTGCGGAGATTTCTCCTTCGTCGAAATGACAAAACCGAACGTTATAGTTGCAAAAAAAAAAGTCAGAGACAAAAGAATAAAAAAAACTAATAAATAAAAAAAACAAAAAAATGAGTACTATTCCTTGGCAAGACAGACCCGAAAACAGTAAAGATGTAATGTGGAGATATTCTGAGAATCCAATTATCGACAGATATTCGATTCCTTCTTCAAACAGTATATTCAATAGTGCAGTTGTTCCTTTTGGAGACGGATATGCTGGGGTTTTTAGATGTGATAATAAAGCGGTTCAGATGAATATTTTTGCTGGTTTCAGTAAAGACGGTATTAATTGGGACATTAACCACGAACCAATTGAGATGAAATCTGGTAATACAGAAATGATCGAATCTGCTTATAAATACGATCCTCGTGTGGTTTGGATCGAAGACCGATACTGGATTACTTGGTGTAATGGTTATAACGGACCAACAATTGGTATTGGTTATACTTTCGATTTTAAAGAATTTTTCCAATGCGAAAATGCCTTTTTACCATTCAACAGAAACGGAGTTTTATTCCCGCAAAAAATCAACGGAAAATATGCCATGTTAAGCCGTCCAAGTGATAATGGACACACTCCTTTTGGAGATATCTGGATCAGCTATAGCCCAGATATGAAATATTGGGGAGAACACAGATTAGTGATGAAACCATCTCCATTTGAGCAAAGTGCTTGGCAGTGTACAAAAGTAGGTGCAGGACCAATTCCGATTTTAACTGACGAAGGTTGGTTAATGATTTACCACGGAGTTATCAATACCTGCAACGGTTTCCGTTATGCAATGGGTTCAGCATTATTAGAAACAGACGCTCCAGATCAAGTAAAATACAGAACACAACCTTATTTATTAGGGCCTGCAGAAACGTATGAGATGGTTGGAGATGTACCAAATGTAGTTTTCCCATGTGCTGCTTTACACGATTTTGAAGAAGATAAATTAGCAGTATATTACGGTGCTGCAGATACTCACGTAGCGATCGCCTTCGGAAAATTAAGTGAAGTAATTCAATTTACAAAAGATAATAGTTTATAATATAAAGATGCATAGTAGAGGTAAATTATTGTCCCTTGCCGTTTTTTTTGTTGGTTTGATAGGGTATGCGCAATCTGAAAAAGAGGTTACACCAAAAAGTTATATTGCGTATAAAACGTCAAAAGAAATTGTTATTGACGGCGATGAAGCAGATAAAGCTTGGGAAAAAGCAGCTTGGACAACACCTTTTGTCGACATAGAAGGTGTTGAAACTCCAAAATACAAAACTCAGGTTAAAATGCTCTGGGACGATAATTACTACTATATTCTAGCTAAGATGGAAGAGCCGCATGTTTGGGCAAATCTTAGACAACGCGATACTATTATTTTCTATAATAATGATTTTGAGGTTTTTCTTGATCCAGATAATGATACTCACAATTATTATGAATTGGAAATAAATGCATTAAACACCGCTTGGGATTTATTTATCAATAAACCATACCGCGAAAAAAATACCGTTTTAAACGATTGGAATATCGATGGTTTAAAATCGGCTGTAAAAGTAGACGGAACTTTAAATAACGCATCAGATATTGATAAAGGCTGGACATTAGAAATTGCCATTCCGTGGTCGGTTTATAAAACATCTTATCACGATAATATTGTTCCTAAAGATAAATTCTGGAAAGTCAATTTCTCTCGAGTAAATTGGCAGCATTCTGTTGTTGACGGAAAGTACGAACGAAAAAAAGATATAGAAGGAAAGTTTCTCCCAGAATACAATTGGGTTTGGTCGCCTATGGGAGTCATTAATATGCATGAGCCCGAAAAATGGGCTTATGTATACTTTTCTTCAAAAGAAAGCGAAGACAAATTTGTAATTCCGCAGGAAGAAAAAGTAAAATGGGAACTGTATACTTTATACAGAGCTCAAAAAAGATATTTCGAAAAGAATAAATCTTGGGCAAAATCCATTCAGAATATCAGTAAAAAAAATATAGTGGTTGACGGAAAGACTTTAAAGCCAATTTTAGAAAATCATTCATCAGGATTTAATATCTTGGTAAAAAGTCCTTTTTCAAACAAAACCTTAATAATTAAAGAAGATGGTAAAATTATTACGAACGAATAGCATTCGAAAACTATCAAAAGTTTTAGTATTAGCGCTTTCGCTGAGTTTATTCTCTTGCGGACAAAAAGAAACCAAAGATCAGGAAAATGGTAAATTCACTTTTGGTGTTTGGACCACTGCTGACGCTAAAAAATCGGATGCAGATTATTCTAAAGAATTCAAAAAATACAAAGACGGCGGAATCGATGAAGTTTTAATTAACACGCAAACAGATCCGAAACTATTAGCAAGATTAGTTCCGCTTGCAACAAAAGAAGGACTAAAAGTACACGCTTGGATCATGGCAATGAACCGCCCTAATGATTCTATAGCGTTACAGCATCCAGATTGGTATCAAGTAAGTAAAGAAGGAAAATCTTGTTTTGATAATCGTCCGTATGTAGATTATTACCAATGGCTTTGCCCAACTAAAGAAGAATCTAGAAATCACGTTTTGGGCTTGGTTGAAGGTTTAGCAAAAGTAGAAGGAATCGAAAGTGTACATTTAGACTACATTCGCTTCCCAGATATTTTCCTGCCAATCAGTTTATTGCCAAAATACAATTTGGTTCAAGATACAGAATTACCACAATTTGATTTCTGTTATTGTGATGCCTGCGTAAGTAAATTCGAAAAAGAACATCATAAAAATCCAAAAAATAGCCACAATACTTCAATTGATATGGAGTGGAAAAATTTCAGATTAAATGCGGTAAAAGCTGTGGTTGACGACGCATACAAAATTGCTCACAAACACAATAAAAAATTAACAGCAGCAGTATTTCCTTATCCAGAAATGGCAGATCATATGGTGCGCCAGCGTTGGGATAAATGGAATATTGACGAAGTGTATCCAATGATTTATCATAGTTTTTATGATGAAGAAATTGACTGGGTAGGTTATGCAACAAAACAAGGTGTAGCAGATCTTGAAGGAAAACAAACGAAAGTAAATACAGGAATTTATATTCCAGGTTTAAAATCGGATGCAGAATTGAAAGAAGCGATTCTAGAAGCTAAGAAAAATGGCGCAACAGGAGTTTCATTTTTTGACGGAAATGCTTTATCAGAGAGTAATTTAAAAACAATTAAGTCGGTAAAAGCGTCGTTATAGTCGATTTTACTGGGATTAAAAATTATTACTGATTAATTTAGCAACATTAAGAAAACTTAGTTTCTTAGAGTTGAACCAAAAATAAACCACATGTCAAATAGAAGAGATTTTATCAAGAAAACAACTTTAGGCACTTTAGCCATAAGTTCTGTTTTGGGCGTAAGCGGATTTGCTGCAAATCACGAAAATGAACCAGAAGCTGAATTAAAAGAAAAAAAACAGACTAAACCGATCATCATCTCGACATGGAATCATGGTTTGCCTGCTAATAAAGAATCTTGGAAGAATTTAAAAGAAGGAAAATCAGCTTTAGATGCCATCGAAGCTGGAATGAAAATACCTGAAGCCGATCCGACTGTTCGCAGTGTGGGTTACGGTGGATATCCAGACCGCGAAGGGAAAGTTACTCTTGACGCCTGTATTATGGATCATAACAGCAACTGCGGTTCTGTTTGCTTTCTGCAAGGAATTATGCATCCAATTTCTGTTGCGAAAAGAGTATTGCAAAATACGCCTCATGTGATGTTAGCAGGGCAGGGAGCGTTGCAATTTGCGTTATCTGAAGGCTTTAAAGAAGAAAACTTATTGACTCCAGAATCGGAGAAAGACTGGAAAAAATGGCTGGAAGATTCTAAATACAAACCAGTTATTAATATAGAAAATCACGATACCATCAGTATGCTAATGTTAGACCAAGAAGGCAATCTTTCTGGCGGATGTACCACGAGCGGTGCAGCTTGGAAAATGCACGGACGCGTCGGTGACTCCCCAATAATCGGCGCGGGTCTTTTCTTGGATAACGAAGTAGGAGCGGCTGCAGCAACTGGTTTAGGCGAAGCCGTAATTAGAACAGCAGGAAGTGCAATGGTTGTAGAATTAATGCGGCAGGGAAAATCGCCTTATGATGCTTGTAAAGAAATTACAGAACGTATTTACAACAAACATAAAAACCACAAAGACATGGAATATCTGCAAGTTGGTTTTATTGCTTTGAATAAAAACGGAGAATATGCCGGTTACAGTTTAAGATCTGGATTTAATTTCGCCGTTTCTGATGATGTAAAAGGTCACAGAATGGAAGATGCGAAATTTAAAATGTCTTGGGATAAATAATTGTCAAGTTTAAAACTTTATTAAAGTTTCAAACAACAGTTTGTCATTCCGATCCCGAGGCTTCGGGAGAGGAATCGCACTTGCGATTCGACAAAGATTGGCGACATTCTGTGAGGAGTTTCTAGTGTGATTTCTCCTTTCAGTCGAAATGACATATAAAAACTAAAAAACTATATCTCTAAAAGTAGCTTTATAAGTAACTGTTAGAGAAACCAAAAAACAAAGAATGAAAAAATTATTATTCCTATTAACCCTAATCACTTCAATTTTCTCGGCTCATGCGCAGAAAGTTTACACAGAAAGTGATATTAACATTATTCCGAAACCGAGTCAGATTCTTATTAAAACTGGTGTTTTTGAATTTACAAAAGATACAAAGTTTGTAGTAAATGGCGATTTCCAAAGAAATGCTGCAAATGCTTTAGCTTCTAAATTTGAAGTGGCTGCGGGATGGAAACCAGAAACGACAACTAAAGCTCCAGTAAGCAATTTTATTCAGTTTAAAGTAGATCCTAATTTAAAAAATGAAGCTTACGTTTTAGATGTAAATCCGACGAGTATTGTTATTTCTGCAAAAGGAAATGTTGGTTTTCTATATGGATTAGAAAGTGTTAGGCAATTACTTCCGGAAGCGATTGAAAGCAAATATGCAATCACTTCTGCAAAGTGGCAAATTCCAAATTTAACGATTACAGACGAACCACGTTTTAAATGGAGAGGTTTAATGTTGGATTTATCTCGTCATTTCTTCGATAAAAATTACATTTTAGCAACAATCGATCGTTTGGCGATGCACAAAATGAACGTTTTACATTTGCATTTGGTTGACGATCAAGGTTGGAGAATTGAAATTAAAAAATATCCAAAACTAACTGAAGTCGGCGCTTGGAGAGTTGATCAAGAAAATACTAGCTGGAATGCGAGATTAACAACAAATCCTGATGAAAAAGGAACCTACGGCGGCTTCTTTACGCAAGATGAATTAAGAGAAATTGTAAAATATGCTTCGACAAAAGGAATTGAAATTATTCCTGAAATTGAAATGCCAGCGCATGTAAGTAGTGCTATTGCAGCTTATCCAGAATTAGCTTGTTTTAATCAGAGAATTGGTGTTCCGTCAGGCGGAGTTTGGCCTTTGACTGATATCTATTGTGCAGGAAAAGAAACTACGTTTGAATTTTTGCAAAATGTAATTGATGAAGTAATTACTATTTTTCCATCAAAATATATTCATATTGGTGGTGATGAAGCAACGAAAACCAATTGGGCAAAATGTCCGCACTGCCAAAAAAGAATCAAAGACGAGAAATTAAAAGATGTCAACGAGTTGCAAAGCTACTTTGTAAAACGTATGGAAAAATACATCAACTCAAAAGGAAAAAGAGTTATCGGCTGGGATGAAATTTTAGAAGGCGGTTTGGCTCCAGATGCGACGGTAATGAGCTGGAGAGGAATGAAAGGCGGAATCGAAGCTGCAGATCAAGGTCATGACGTAATTATGACGCCAGAATCTCCTTGTTATTTTAACTTTTATCAAGGTCCGCAAAACGAAGAACCTTTAGCTTTTGATGCTTATAATCCGTTAAGTGAAGTGTACAAATTTGATCCTGTAGTTTCAACAATGACACCTCAAGAAGCGGGACATGTCTTAGGAGGACAAGCGAATTTGTGGGCAGAACATTTAGCGCT
Source organism: Flavobacterium sp. S87F.05.LMB.W.Kidney.N (assembly GCF_004366435.1). Taxonomy (NCBI): domain Bacteria; kingdom Pseudomonadati; phylum Bacteroidota; class Flavobacteriia; order Flavobacteriales; family Flavobacteriaceae; genus Flavobacterium; species Flavobacterium sp. S87F.05.LMB.W.Kidney.N. Next base: position 351,570 of record NZ_SODX01000005.1, read on the forward strand.
GCCAAAAGATTCAGAATACATGATTTTCCCAAGATTAGCGGCATTATCAGAAACTTTATGGAGTCCGAAAGAGAAACGCAATTGGAATGATTTCACAACAAGATTGTTTTCATTATTAAAACGTTACGATTATTTAGGAATCAATTATGCGAAAAGCGCTTATTTGGTAACGGCTTCTTCTACAGCTGATTTAGCTAATAAACAGATTAAGGTAGAATTGAAAAACGAGTTTCCTAATCCAGACATTCGTTATGTTTTAGGAAACCAGACCATTGATCACCATGCTATAAAATATACAAGCCCAATTGCAATAAAAGAAACAACGGTTTTAAAAGCTTCTTTATTCCAAGATGACAAGCCAGTGGGAAAAACATATACAGATACGATTGTTTTCCATAAAGCATTTTCGAAAAAAGTGAAATACTTGACGCCTTATAATTCGAATTATAAAGGCGATGCCAATACAATGGTAAATACGATCAGAGGAAGTAAAAATTTCCATGACGGACAATGGCAGGCTTGGTTAGTTAACGATATGGAATTGGTTATCGACTTAGAAAAAGTAGAAAGCATAGAGCAAGTAAAAGTTGGAGCTTTAGAAAGTCAAGGAGCAGGAGTTAATTTCCCAATTCAAGTTAAAGTGTTGATTTCTACAGATGGAATTAAATACACTCAGGTAGGGAAAATTATGCGCCCTTATGCAGTAAATGCTGTTCCAGAATTGAAAGATTTCCAAATCAATTTCCAAAAACAAAATGCACGTTTTGTGAAAGTTATTGCAAGCAACTTAAAGAAAAGTCCAAAAGGAGAAAGCTCTTGGTTGTTTGTCGATGAAATTTTAATTGATTAAATATTAAAAAAATGAAGAAGGTACTATTTAAGCTCGGGATATTATTGATTTGCTTGATGCCGTTTTTTACTAAGGCACAAACCAAAGGATTTTCTATATCTAAGGGAGAATTTCAACAAGACGGGAAAATAATTAAAATACATTCGGGAGAAATGCACTATGCACGTATTCCTAAAGAGTATTGGAGACATAGATTGCAGATGCTTAAAGCTATGGGAATGAATACCGTGGCTACTTATGTGTTTTGGAATTATCACGAAGTAGCACCAGGTGTATGGGATTTTAAAACAGGAAATAGAGATCTTTCAGAATTTTTACGTATTGCCAAAAGTGAAGGCTTATATGTAATTCTTAGACCAGGTCCGTATGCATGTGGCGAATGGGAATTTGGAGGATACCCTTGGTGGCTGCAAAATAATCCAGATTTAGTAATTCGTACCAATAACAAAGCATTTTTAGACGCTTGTAAAACGTATATAGAACATTTGTATGCAGAGGTAAAAGGTCTTTTTGCTAATCAAGGAGGACCTATCATTATGGTTCAGGCCGAAAATGAATTTGGGTCTTATGTTTCTCAAAGAACCGATATTAGTGCTGATGATCATAAAGCCTACAAAACTGCAATTTACAATATACTTAAACAAACGGGATTCCCAGAGCCTTTTTTTACTTCTGACGGTGCCTGGTTGTTTGAAGGTGGTATGGTAGAAGGCGCGTTACCGACTGCAAATGGGGAATCAAATATAGATAATTTAAAAAAACAGGTTGATAAATACCATAACGGACAAGGGCCTTACATGGTCGCAGAGTTTTATTCTGGCTGGTTGGATCATTGGGCAGAACCATTTATTAAAATTGGATCTGAGGAGATTGCAAGTCAAACTAAAAAGTACCTTGATGCAGGTGTTTCTTTTAATTATTATATGGTACACGGCGGTACTAATTTTGGATTTACCTCCGGGGCAAATTATAATGAAGAAATGGATATTCAGCCTGATATTACAAGCTATGATTATGATGCTCCTATTAGCGAAGCAGGTTGGGCAACACCAAAATTTATGGCTATACGTGAAGTAATGCAAAAGTATTCTAAAACAAAATTAGCCTCAATTCCAGCCAAAATACCAGTTGCAAAATATCCTAATCAGACTATCAAATCAAGCATGGATGTTTTAAGTTGGATAAAAAAAGAAAAACCAGTTGTAAATGACCAGCCTTTAACATTTGAAAAATTAGATCAAGGACATGGATATGTTTTGTATCGAAAAAGATTTACGCAGCCCATTTCTGGTCAATTAAAAATTGAAGGATTGAGAGACTTTGCTACAGTTTATGTAAACGGGGTTAAAGCAGGTGAGTTGAATAGAGTTTTCAAAAACTATGAGTTGACAGTTACGATTCCTTTTAACGGTATTTTAGAAATTCTAGTTGAAAATATGGGTCGCATTAACTACGGTGCCGAAATCGTACATAATACTAAAGGAATTATTACTCCAGTATATTTAAATGAATTTGAAATTAGCGGCGGATGGGAAATGTATAAAATGCCAATGAATGAAGTTCCAGCTGTTAAAAATGAAACGATAAAACCTGGACGTCCCGTCTTATATGAATCTACTGTAAGCATAGATAAACCTGCTGATACTTTTCTGGATATGACAGGTTGGGGAAAAGGAATTGTATTTGTTAACGGACACAATCTTGGACGTTACTGGAAAGTTGGACCGCAGCAAACGCTTTATGTACCAGGTTGTTGGTTGAATGCAGGCGAGAATAAGGTTGTTGTATTGGAGCAGCTTAATGAAAATAGCAAAACAGAATTGACTTTTACAGATCAGCCTATACTTGAAAAATTAAATTAAGATTACCTAATTAAACTAAAAACAAAGAATAATAAATTATAAATTAGATTAAAGATGAAAAGAGGAATATTCATTATCGCCCTTTTATTTTCAGCTCAGATATTCGCGCAGGCGATATATGAAGATGAAAGATACGTACCAGAAACAGATCCGGCAGTATTAAAAAACTTAGATGAATGGCAAGGCAAAAAATTTGGTCTGCTAATGCACTGGGGAACTTACAGCCAATGGGGTATTGTAGAATCTTGGTCTATTTGTCCTGAAGATTACGGATGGTGTGAACGTAAAAAAGGAAGTAATCCATCTAATTATAATGATTATATAAAAGATTACGAAGGGTTAAGAAAAACATTTAATCCTGTAAAATTTGATCCAGAAAAATGGGCAAAAGCAGCGAAATATGCTGGAATGAAATACATGGTTTTTACAACAAAACACCATGACGGATTTAATATGTATGACACTAAATATTCTGATTACAAGATAACTAGTAAAGATGTTCCTTTCCATACAAATCCAAAAGCAGATGTTTTAAAAGAGATTTTCAACTCTTTTAGAGGGGAAGGTATTTCAACTGGAGCTTATTTCTCAAAGCCAGATTGGCATAATGAAAACTACTGGGATCCTTATTTTCCACCATTTGACAGAAACGTAAACTACGATCCGTCTTTGTATCCAGAAAAATGGCAGAAATATGTTGACTTTACACACAACCAGATTTTAGAAATTTTGACTAATTATGGTAAAGTGGATATTCTTTGGTTAGACGGAGGATGGGTTCGTAAAAGAGATCAAGTAAACATCAAAGAAAACTATGACGAGAAATTTACTGAAAACGAATCTAAAAACGGTTTCATCAAACACAGAGTTGTAGATCAAGATCCAAAAATGGACGAATTGGTTGCAAAAGCACGTGCAAAACAACCAGGTTTAATTGTGGTGGATAGAGCAGTTCACGGTAAAAACCAAAACTATTTAACTCCAGAAGGACGTGTTCCTGCTAAGACTTTGCCTTATCCTTGGGAATCTTGTATACCTGCAGGCGGTGGATGGTCTTATTCTCCAGGTGCTACTTACATGACTGGAAGACAAGGTATTCACATGTTAGTTGACATTGTGGCAAAAGGCGGAAACTTATTATTAAATATTGCGCCAAGTCCAGAAGGAGAATGGGATAAAGGTGCTTACGATTTATTGCAGGCTTACGGTGATTGGATGAAAGTAAACAGCACAGCGATTTACAACACCAAACCAATCGAGCCTTACAAAGAAGAAAACATTTGTTTTACACAAAATAGAGCGGGTAATGTATTTGCATTTTATTTAGCTAAAGACGGGGAAGATAAAATTCCTGCTGAAGTTACAGTAAAATCTATCAGTCCTAAAAAAGGAACAAAAATTACCATGTTAGGTTCTAAAACTTCTTTAAAATGGACAAAAGAAGGAAACGGATTTAAAGTAATTATCCCAGAAAGTTTAAGAAACAACCTTCCTGCAAAAGAAGCTTGGACTTTAAAAATTGAAGCGATCAACAGATAAGAACAAAGCCTATGGTTTTAAATACTAAAGATAAATTTAAGACAGCATGTATTTTATACATGCTGTTTTTTAGCATAACAATTTTTGCGCAACAGCCTGCTGATTTTGTAAATCCGTTTATTGGGACTTCCAATTATGGGGCGGCTTATCCAGGACCAATTGCACCACGCGGAATGGCAAGTATTAGTCCGTTTAATGTGGCTGGAGTAAAAAACACACCGATGGAAAAAGACAGTCAGTGGCTTTCTAATCCCTATGTGAATGAGAATACCTTTTTGACAGGATTTAGCCAAGTGAATTTAAGCGGTGTTGGCTGTCCAGAATTGGGCGTTATTTTATTAATGCCAACGACTGGAAATATAGAAATCGATCATTTAAAATACGGTTCTACTTATTCTAATGAAGTAGCTAAGGCAGGCTATTACAGCGTAAACATCGACAAGTATAAAGTAAAAGGAGAGTTTACAGCTTCAAAACGAGTGGGAGTAAGCAGATTTACTTTCCCGAAAGGGCAATCTAATATTTTATTAAATCTTGGATTGGGATTGACAAATGAAGAAGGTGCAATGGTAAAAGTAGTTTCTTCTACAGAAATTGAAGGAATGCGATCTGTTGGATCCTTTTGTTATAACAGTCCAGAAGATGCATATCCAGTTTACTTTGTAGCTCAATTTTCGAAACCTGCGGCTAAATTTGGTGTTTGGAAAAAAACTTCAAAATACAACGGTGTTGAAGCACAATGGATGGGTTACAACGGAAAAGCTAGAATAATGGAGAATACAATCAAAACTGTTGTAGGTGATAGTATTGGAAGTTATTTTACTTATAAATTCGAAAAAGAAGAAACAGTTGAAGTGAAGATCGGAATTTCGTACGTAAGTATCGAAAATGCCCGTGAAAATTTAGCAAAAGAAGTAGGTAACAGATCTTTTGACGCAATTTACAAAGAAACCTACAACGAATGGAATGAAGAACTTTCTAAAATTTTAGTTGAAGGTGGTTCAAAAGATGATAACACGATTTTTTATACAGCTTTATATCACACTTTAATTCATCCCAATATTTTAAATGATATTAACGGACAATATCCCGTAATCAAAAGAAGTAAAATTGCTAAAACTGATGACACCCGTTATACCGTATTTTCTTTATGGGATACGTACCGAAATGTACATCCATTGATGTCTTTGGTTTATCCAAAACAGCAATCTGATATGGTAAAAAGCATGTTGACTATGTTTGATGAAAACGGCTGGTTACCCAAATGGGAATTGAATTCGACTGAAACTTTTACCATGGTTGGAGACCCTGCAAGTATTGTAATTACAGATAGTTACATGAGAGGAGTTCGTGATTATGATGTTAATAAAGCCTATTATGCGATGTTGAAAGGCGCAGATAATATTGAAAATAATCCGCTTCGTCCTGGATTGAAAGATTATATCAAAAAAGGCTATTTAACAACCGACAATAAAGGTCCAGTTTCTACAACTCAGGAATACAATATTTCAGATTATTCTATTTCGCTTATGGCCAACGAATTCGGGGACAAAGACAATGTAAAACGTTTTAAAGAACGTTCATTATCCTATAGAAAATTATTTGATAAAAACTTAAATCTGCTTCGACCAAGAACAGCTGACGGAAAATGGTACGAGCCATTTGATCCTGCTTCTGGAGCTAATTTTGAAGAAAATGTTGGCTTTATCGAAGGAAATGCTTGGCAATACGCTTTTATGGTTCCGCACGATATTAATGGATTAAAGAAATTAATGGGTGGTGATCAAGCCTTTTCGGCGCAATTGCAGAAAATCTTTGATATCAAACAATTTGATATGGCAAACGAACCAGACATTGCCAATCCTTATTTATTCAATTATGTGAAAGGTGAGGAGTATAAAGCTCAGGAAATGGTAAAGAAATTGGTTCGCGAATATTTCAAAAATGAACCAAAAGGATTACCAGGAAATGACGATACAGGAACCATGTCGGCTTGGTTAGTTTATTCGATGATGGGAATTTATCCAATATCGCCGGGAGATCCAGTTTACACCATTACAGCGCCAATGTTTCATAGAGTGACTATTAAATTAGATCCAAGATATTATAAAAAAGAGAGCATTGTAATTGAAAGACAAATCAATAATGACGGGAAAATCAATTCGATTGAGCTAAACGGAAAAACACTTAACAGCTTTTTTATTTCGCACGACGATTTTGTGAATGGAACAAAGCTAAAAGTGATTCAAAACTAAACACAACACAACTATGTTACAATTAAGAATGAAGAAAACGGCCATTATTTTTGTAATGGCTGTTGGTTTTTTAAACCAAACCCATGCCCAGAAAAAATATCCGTATCAGGATGCAAAAACACCTGTTGAAGACAGAGTAAAAGACTTGTTGAGCCGTATGACACTTGAAGAAAAAGTGCGTCAGATGGATATGTATAGAGGAGATTTTTTTAAAGATAAAGAAGATTTTGCGAAATCTAAATCGGCAGAAAAAATCGGGAATTTAGGAATTGGAGCTATTCATGATCTTTATCCGCGTTCGGCGAAAATGATCAATGATTTGCAAACCAATGTAATCAAAGGAAACCGCTGGGGAATTCCGGCACTTATTATGTGTGAAATGCTTCACGGTTATTTAGACGAAGGAAGTACGGCTTTTCCAATGAACATTGGACTTGGGGCAACTTGGGATGTTGCCGTAATGGATAAAGTTGGTAAAGTAATTGGTATGGAAGCCAGAGCACATGGAGTTCATTTTGGTTTTGGTCCAAACTTAGATTTAGGACGCGAACCAAGATGGGGAAGAGTTGCTGAAACTTTCGGAGAAGATGCATTTTTAAATAGTGAAATTGGTTTAGCATTCATTAAAGGATTACAGGGAGATGATTTAAAATCGGATCGATCTATTATTGCAGAGCCTAAACACTTTGCCGTTCATGGTATTCCGCAGGCGGGAGGAAATTCTTCGCCAATTTTGGTTGGAGAACGTTCAGCAAGAGAAGACCATTTACCATCTTTTCAAAAAGCATTTACAAAAGGCGGCGCTTTGGGAACAATGTGTGCGTATTCTGAATTGGACGGAATTCCTTGTGCAGCAAACCATTGGTTATTGACGGATGTTTTGAGAAACGAATGGGGTTTTAAAGGTCTTGTAGTTTCAGATTTAGGAGCAATAAAATACATTCAGACGACTCACAAAGTTGCTGATTCTCCAAAAGATGCTATTAGAGAAGCGGTTTCTGCAGGTGTTGATATGCAATTTTATGATTTTTCAAACGAGTTCTGGCAAAATACTGTTATTGAATTGGTAAATGAAAAAAAATTGACAATGGAAAATATCGACCGTGCGGCGGGAGCAGTTTTACGTTTGAAATTTTTATTAGGATTATTTGAAAATCCGTACACAGATAAAAATCTGATTAAAGAGCGTTTTCATACTAAAGAAAACCAAGCTGTTGCTTTAGAAGCTGCTCAAAAATCAATGATTTTGCTGAAAAATGACAATAATATTTTACCGTTGAGTAAAAGTATTAAAAACATTGCTGTCATCGGACCAAATGCAAACGCTTCAAGAATGGGAGGTTATGCTCCTAAAAATAGTGTTGGAACAACAGTTTTTGAAGGTATACAGCAAATTGTTGGAAAAACTGCCAATGTAGTTTACGAAGAAGGTGTTCCTTTAATTGTAAAAGGACAAATTATTCCATCTAAATATTTGTTTACTCCAGACGAGGCTCAAAATGGATTAAAAGGAGAATATTTTAACAACAGAAATCTTGAAGGAACCCCAGCATTGACTCGAATCGACAGTCAATTAGAGTTTGACTGGCCTTGGGCGCCTGGAGACGGTGTAAATGTGGATGATTTTTCTATTAGATGGACAGGATTCTTAAAATCAGATCAAGCCCTTGACGGTTGGTTAGGTTTAAGTTCTGATGACGGAATCAGAATGTATATCGATGACCAATTGGTAATTGACAACTGGACTAAAGGTGCGACAAGCATGGTTACAGTTCCAAAAAATATTGAAAAAGGTAAAAAATACAAAGTCCGCATTGAAATGTGGGAAGGAGGCTGGGGTGCCAGAGCGCATTTCCGTTGGAATTTAGAAAAAGTAAACTTACAGCCTGCAATCGAAGCTGCTAAAAAAGCAGATGTTGCCATTGTGGTTTTAGGAGAATCTAACGAATTGGTAGAAGAAAACAGAGACGTTGCTTCTTTAGACTTATTTGGAATACAGCAGCAATTGATCGAAGAAATTCAAAAAACGGGAACACCTGTAGTTTGTGTGTTATTAAACGGTCGCCCGCTTTCTACAAATTGGATTGCAGAAAATATTCCAGCAGTAATTGAAGGATGGTTCCCAGGAGAATTTGGAGGAAGAGCTGTTGCAGATGTTTTATTTGGAGATTATAATCCAGCTGGAAGATTACCAATAACAGTTCCAAAATCGGTTGGGCAGCTACCTATATATTATAACCAAAAACCATCTGCGATACATAAATATGTAGCAGAAAGCGAACATCCGTTATATTCATTTGGTTTCGGATTGAGTTATACGAAGTTTGAATATTCAAATTTAAAAATCAGTGCAAACGAAATCAAACCTAATGGAGAAGTGAAAGTTTCTGTTGATGTTAAAAATATTGGAAATCTTGATGGAGATGAAGTTGTACAATTATATATTAATGATGTTTACAGCTCTGTTACCACTCCAGAAAAAACGCTAAAAGGATTCAAAAGATTGAATATTAAAAAAGGAGAAATAAAAAATGTTGAATTTACACTTACACCAGATGAGTTATCTATCTGGAACAGAGAAATGAAGAGCGTTGTAGAGCCTGGAGATTTCGAAGTTATGGTTGGCGGAAATTCGACAGATTTACTAAAAACTAAATTTAAGGTTTCGAACTAAAATCGCTTAAACGCAGAATAATTTTAAACGTTTTTTAGATAAAAAAAAGAATACAATTGAAAAAGGCCAAAATCTATTAGATTAATAGATTTTGGCCTTTAAAATAAGGAAGAGTTAGATTACAAATGAAAACGTTTTCTTTCAATAAAACGCGAAACTTTCACCAACACCTTTTCAAAATTGTCATTTGTCGAAATTATGTATTGTTAACAAAACGTATTCTTAAATTTAACATGTTATTAACTCTAAAAAAACAACTAATATGATTAAAAACGTACTAAAATTACTGTTGGTCATATGCCTTTTCGGATTCCAAAGCCTTGAAGCGCAGACTACAGTAAAAGGAACGATAACAGATGCTCTTACTGGAATTCCGATTCCTGGAGCAAATATTATTGTTAAAGGAACAAAAACAAGTGCTTCATCAGATTTTGATGGTAAATACAGCATTAGTGTTCCAAATCAATCAGCAGTTTTAGTTTTTACTTATGTAGGATCTGCTACAAAAGAAGTTGCTGTAGGATCTCAAACTACTATTAATGTAGCTTTAGGTGCAGACACCCAGCAGTTGGGAGAAGTTGTGGTTACGGCTCTTGGTATTAAAAGAGAGAAAAAAGCCATTACGTATTCTGCACAAAACGTTTCAGTAGATGAACTTTCTGAAGCTAGATCATTAAACGTTGCCAACTCTCTTTCTGGTAAAGTTGCAGGTCTTAACTTCTCGACTACTTCAAATGGTGTTGGTTCTTCTTCCAGAATTACTTTAAGAGGTAACAGATCTCTTAATGGAAACAACCAGCCTCTTTATGTAGTAGATGGTGTGCCAATTAGTAACGGAACAACAACAACAAATCCTGATATTGATACAGGGGGAACTACACAGCCAGATGGTATTTCTAACATTAACCCAGAAGATATTGCTTCGATGACTGTTCTTAAAGGACCTTCTGCAGCAGCACTTTATGGTTCTAGAGCATCAAATGGTGTAATCGTTATTACAACAAAATCTGGTAAAGCAGGAAAAACCTCAGTTTCGTTATCATCTAACTTTATGGCTTCTTCAGCTTATAACTTGATGAATTTACAAAACGAGTACGGTCAAGGTACGAATGGAGTGTATGTTCCAAACTCATCTTCAAGCTGGGGAGGAAAATTAGACGGAAGCCAAGTTTCAAACTGGCAGTTAGTTCGTAACCCAAATTATGCTGGACCAGCTACACAAAGCTATTCTCCACAGCCTAATAACGTTATTGATTTTTACAAAACAGGTTACAACTTAGCAAATACATTAACTGTAACTGCTGGTAACGAAAAAGCGCAAGGTTATTTCTCTTATACCAACACACGTGCTGAAGGTATCGTTGGAGGAAACCAAATGGATAGACACAATCTTAACTTAAGATTGACGAGCAAAATCTCTGATAAATTATCATTAGATGTAAAAACAAACTACATCGTTCAAGATATTGATAACTTATTGAGAACTGGTGAAGAGTCTATTGGTACATCTGCATATTTATTACCTCGTAGTATCGCATACAACGATTACAAAAATTTCGAATATTTTGATGCTGCAGGACAAAGACAAGTCAACTATTTCCTTGACGAAACTGGAGCTCCAGGAGGAAACCCATTTTGGTCTGCATTAAGAGATGATGCTCGTACAGATAAAAGAAACAGATTTATTGGTTTAGCGTCTCTTAAATATGAGTTTACAAAAACGTTAAGCTTACAAGGTAGAGCTGGTTTAGACCAAATGACTAACAAAAACGTAAGAAACAGATATGCAACAAATGCATTTAACAGCAACATGGGTTCATACAGCGAGTCTTATGAAACAGTGAGCGAATTAAACGTTGATGCTTTACTTTCTTACAATGAGAAATTTGGTGATTTTTCTATCGGACTTAATGCTGGTGCAAACTCATTGCAACAAAATAGTTCAGCTTTAAATTCTGGTGGTGTTTTAAGTAAAAGAAACTTCTTCGCATTATCTAATGTGCAGACAGTTCAATCTACATCTACTGCTTCAGAAAAAAGAATCAATTCAGTTTACGGATTTGGTCAAATTGGTTATAGAAACTATTTATTCTTAGACGTAACAGCTAGAAATGACTGGTCTTCTACATTACCAACAGATTATTTCTACCCATCTTTTGGTCTTTCTGCAGTTCTTTCTGACATGTTTACATTGCCAGAAGTAATCAGCTTTGCAAAAATTAGAGGTTCTTATGCACAAGTTGGTAACGATACAGATCCATACCAAACACAACAAAGATTCTCATATATTGGAGGAAATGGTGGTATGTTGTACGGACAAAGCACAAAAGCTAATCCAAACTTAAAGCCTGAGATTTCTTCTTCTACAGAGTTTGGTGCAGATGTTAGATTCTTTAATAACCGTTTAGGTTTAGATTTTACATATTTCAATACATTAACAGACAATCAGATTTTCTATATTAACACTCCTGAATCTTCTGGATATTCTAGAGCAATCGTAAATGGTGGAGATATTGAAAATAAAGGTATTGAGCTTACGCTTACGGCAACTCCAATTCAAACTGCAAACTTTACTTGGGATATTACAGCAAACTATGCTTCTTATAAATCAAAAGTTAAGTCTATCTTTGAAGGAAGAGATGAGTTAGTTCTAGGTGAAGGACGTTTAGTTAGAAGTAAAGTTGTTCAAGGTGGTGAATACGGAGATTTATATATTAAAGGTTTCCAAAGAGATCCAAACGGAAATATTATTGTAAACAGTGCTGGTATTCCATTGGCAACAAATGGTTTCGATGTTCGTGCTGGAAACTTTAACCCAGACTGGACAGCAGGTTTCAAAAATAATTTCAAATACAAAGATTTCTCTTTAAGCTTCCTTGTTGATTTTAGAATTGGTGGAGAAGTTATTTCATACACTCAAGCAAGACAAGCTGGTTTAGGGGTAAGTGATGTTACACTTGCTGGAAGAGAAGGCGGAATAATTGTAGATGGTGTTGTTGCGGCAGGAAATGGTACATACACTCCAAATACTACAAGTATTACAGCAGAACAATACTGGACAGCTATTGGGCAAAGAACTCCAATTGCAGAACCATTTATTTATGATGCTACAAACATCAGATTAAGAGAACTTGTTTTTGGTTATTCTTTACCAAAACGTTTATTAGGCAGTTCAGGATTTTCAAGTATTGACTTCTCTTTAGTGGGTAGAAACTTATTCTTCTTCTTAAACAAAGCAGAACACTTTGATCCAGAAGCTGGAGCAGGTACAGGTAACTTACAAGGGATAGAATCTTTCAACATTCCTTCAACTAGAGATTATGGAGTTAATGTTAAATTCGGATTTTAATTAAAAAAGAGATATCATGAAATATAGTTTTAAAATAAAAACACTAGGAGTCGCTGTAGCGATGCTATCTACTTTTTCTAGTTGTACAAAGGACTTCGACGAAATAAATACGGATCCAAATTCGCTTACAGAAAGTCAGTTAGATCCAACTCTTGCTGGTCCTGCATTTGCATCTGCATTATACGCAGGTATCCACAACGGATCTTATTCTTCTCCAGGTGTAGATGATCAAGGTACTTGGGGTATTGCAACAGGTATTTTATCTTCAACTTTTATTCACTACTTAAATTGTGGATACGGAACGGAAAGAAATGCTTTCGTTAACGGATACGAAGGAAGAGGATGGACAAGATTTTATACAGTTGCTGCGCCAGCTTTGGCAAATGCTTTCAAAGCATCTGAAGGAAATGCTGAAGCTTTAGCAGTTCTTAAAATTTGGAAAGTTTTCATGTACAACCAAATGGTTGATGCTTACGGACCAATTCCTTACACTGAAGCAGGTAATGGTAAAGAAAAAGTTCCTTATGACAGCGTAGAATTCATCTATGAAGATTTCTTTAAATTGTTAGATGAAGCAAACGCAGTATTGAGTTCTTCTTCTACTGCATCTGTAGCCTCTCTTGCCCCAAATGATAGAGTTTATTCAGGAAGTGTTGACAAATGGAGAATTTTTGGAAACAGTATGAGATTGCGTTTAGCTTTAAGAATTTCGGATAAAGATCCAGGAAAAGCAAAGACTCAAGCTGAAGCTGCTGTAGCTGCAGGAGTTATGCAGACAAATGATCAAAGTGCATTCTTTAAAGCAAGTAACATTACTCCAAACAATTTAAACATGATTGTAAACAGCTGGGGTTATGTAATGACAGCTTCTATGGAAAGTATCTTAGTAGGATACAACGATCCACGTTTATCAAAATGGTTTGCCCCAATCGATACTGGAGTTTATAGAGGTAACCCTGTTGGAGGTTTAGAAGATCAATTTGGAACTACTAAATTCTCTGCTTTCAATAATGACGTAATGGGTAATGGTGCCACTAACAACCTTAGTGAAACTAAAAATATCGAAATCTTCATGGCTTCTGAAAACTATTTGAGCAGAGCAGAAGGTGCATTGAATGGATGGAACATGGGCGGAGATGCTAAAACTTTGTATGAAACAGGTATTAGATTATCTCTAGCACAATGGGGAATTACAAATGCTGCTGAAGTAGATGCATACATCAATGGTTCATCATTGCCAACTTTACCAAATATCCTAACAGTTTACCCTACTTTAGACTTAAGAGATATCCCTGTTAAATTGCCAGTAGCTTGGTCTGCATCTACTGCTGATCAACGTACACAGATTGCAGTTCAAAAATACTTAGCAATTTTCCCAGAATCTTGGGAAGCTTGGGCAGATTTACGTAGAAGCGATGCTAAAGTTATTTATCCTGTATTAAACACAGATAACCCAGACCCAGGAGTTGGAAAATCTCTAATGAAGAGAATCATTTATACTACAAATGAGTATTCTTCTAACAAAGAAGCAGTTGATGATGGTATCGCAAAATTAGGCGGTGCAGATTCAGGTGGAACTAGACTTTGGTGGGACACAAAATAATTAATTTGGTGAGTAATGATCGACACAATCCTTACTTAAAATTCAAAAGGAGAGGTAACTCTCCTTTTGTTTTATCCATATGTCAGTAATTTTTGGCATACAAAATTTCTTTTAACTACTGATGATTTTCTTCAATTCAACAAATCATCAAACCACAAAAACATAAATAAAAATGGTTGATACAAATACCACTAACTCCTCACAAACCAAACCAACCACATTAGTTCCAATTTTAATAATAGCAAGTCTGTTTTTTATTTTTGGATTTGTTACTTGGATCAACGGCGCTTTGATCCCGTTTATGAAAACAATTAACGAATTAACTTCAGCGCAGTCTTTATTAGTTGCGTCGGCATCTTATATTTCGTTTGTTGTAATGGCACTTCCTGCCTCTTATATTTTAGCTAAAATCGGCTATAAAAAAGGAATGTCTTTAGGATTATTCATTATGGGTTTCGGAGCTTTAATTTTTATTCCTGCAGCCGAAGCAAGAACGTATTGGATGTTCCTTACAGGAATTTTTATTCAGGGAGCCGGAATGACTTTATTGCAAACTGCATCAAATCCTTATATTACTATTTTAGGACCAATTGAAAGCGCGGCAAAAAGAATTTCTATTATGGGAATTTGTAATAAAATTGCTGGAGCTTTAGGCTCTCTTATTTTTGGATCTATTTTATTATCAGGAATTGATGAAATTCAGGAAAAACTGGCTGTAGTAAGCGTTTCTGAAAAAAATACATTACTAAATAATATGGCAGACAGTGTTGTAGCTCCTTATATTTCTATGGCAGTGGTTTTATTTATTTTAGGATTGCTGATTCGTAAAGCACCGCTTCCAAATGTTGAAGCCACGCCAATCGAAGAAACAAAAGAGGGAGAAACAGCAAAAACAAGTATTTTTCAGTTTCCGCATCTTTGGCTGGGCGTACTGACTTTGTTTATGTACGTTGGAGTAGAAGTTATTGCCGGTGATACGATTATAGCATACGGAATCGCGTTAGGATTTCCTGCAGCCGATGCTAAATTCTTTACAACATTTACTTTATTAGCAATGGTTGCTACTTATGCTTTGGGAGCATTTTTGATTCCGAAATATATCACGCAGGCTTTGGCTCTAAAAGTGAGTGCGGTTTTAGGAATTATACTGTCATTCTGCATTGTGTTTTCTAGCGGATTTACTTCTGTTTTATTCGTTGCTGCATTGGGAATTGCAAATGCTTTGGTCTGGCCGGCAGTCTGGCCGCTTACACTTAACGGTTTAGGTAAATTCACGAAAACTGGAGCAGCATTATTAGTAATGGCAATTTCTGGAGGAGCAGTTATTCCGCCTCTATATGGGAAATTTCTAGACGGAACAAAAGCTGATCTTATTGCACAGGGAATTAGCGAAGTAAATGCAACAGCAGCAGCCTCAACAAAAGGATATTGGATTTTACTTCCTTGCTATATTATTATCCTGTACTATGCGATTTCAGGACATAAAGTGGGGTTGAAGAAGAGTTAGATTTTTTTAATCTGAAAGATGTAAGATGTGATATGTAAGATGTAAGATGTGATATGTAAGATGTTAGATGTGATATGTGATATGTGATATGTGATATGTAAGATGTAAGATGTAGGATTTAAAGCTATATCTAAGAGACATTTTTCATATTGAAAAGTAAATTCAAAATCTTGCTTCTTGCTTCTTTCATCTAAAAAAAAGCAAAAACAAAGAAAAAGAAAATGATTTTAAAAAAGAGATATACTACAGCTGCATTATTGATGGTAATTGTTTTTTCCAATTCAGTAAAAGCACAAATTAAAGCTGTGAATATTGAAAGCAGTTATATTGCAGATCCGCCTGTTACAACCAACAGCCACGCATCGACATTGGTTGAATATAAACCAAATGAGATTATGGCAGCTTGGTTTGGCGGTAAATACGAAGGCGCAAAAGATGTCGGAATTTATATTTCTGATTATAAAGATAAAAAATGGTCAACGCCAAAAGAGCTTATTCAGCCATTAATCAAAAACGGAGATACGCTTCCTTGTTGGAATCCGGTGTTGTTTAAAAGCAAAAGCCAGAATTTGTATTTGTTTTACAAAGTCGGAAAAAATCCCAGAGAATGGTTTGGCGCTATGATAGTTTCAAAAGATAATGGAAAGACTTGGGGCGAACCAAAATATCTTCCAGAAGGATTTTACGGACCAATTCGAAACAAACCAATCGAAACTACGCCGGGCTTAATTCTCTGCGGCAGCAGTACAGAAAGTGTTGATAAAGACGAATGGAGAATTCATGTAGAAACCTACACAGAAGCTGACGATTCTTGGAAAAAAATTGAAGTTGAAAACAATAAACAATTAAATGTCATTCAGCCTACATTTTTAGTGCATAGTGAAAGTGATATTGAGATGTTGTCCCGCAGCAAGCACAATAGAGTAGTTGCAAGCTGGTCTGGAGATAACGGAAAAAGCTGGATAAGAACCAATACAATTAATGTGGTCAATTCAAATTCGGGAATAGATGCTTTAACTGTAAATAAAAATCTTTTTTTATTAGTGAATAATCCACTGCCACAGGGAAAAGATTGGTTTAACGGACGCAATATTTTAGACGTTCAATATTCGACAGATGGTTTGAACTGGAGAAAGTTATTTGATTTGGAAAATCAAGAAAAAGGAGAGTTCAGTTACCCAGCAATAATTCAAACCAGCGACAAGAAAGTACACGTACTGTATACTTATGATCGAAAATACATTAAACATACCTCTTTTGATTTATAATCTTTTAATGATGGTACGCGGATAACATTCATTTACTTCGTAAAGACGCTGATTTTACGATTTTATTTGATTAATTTTTATAATATCTGCGTTTATCCGCGTTTTTGCAAAGCAAATCCGTTTCATCCGCGTTCCATTCTATAGATAACCAATATGAAATTAAAACTTTTTTTTACGACCGTATTTTTTTGCTGCACTTTCGTGAATGCACAAATTTCCAAAACCTTTTATAAACATGATAAATATCTATCATCAGATAAATTGGAAGGCCGTTTTCCGGGTACAAAAGGAAATAATAAAACAGCAGCTTATATTCAAAAGTATTTTAAAAAATATGGTTTAAAAGAATTCAATAATTCCTATTATCAGCCTTTTAAAGTTTTTGTAAAAGAAGGCATCAATAAGATGAAATCAGATAGTGCTGCAACTCAAAATGTTTTGGGTTTTATCCAAGGATCTGATCCTGTTTTAAAAAATGAATATATTGTAATAGGAGCTCATTACGATCATTGGGGCTGGGGCGGACCAGGTTCTGGAAGTAAAAAGAAAGAAGCGTTTGCCATTCATAACGGTGCAGATGATAATGCTTCTGGTGTCTCGGCGCTGCTTTGCATTTTAGAAGAAATTTCAAAACAAAAAATCAAACCAAAAAGAAGCATCATTTTTATTTCGTTCAGCGGAGAAGAAGAAGGATTATTAGGTTCTAAGTACTTCGTAACCCATCTGCCAGTTCCAAAAGAATCCGTAAAAGTAATGCTCAATATGGATATGGTTGGAAGATTGAATGAGAAAAAAGAGCTTTATATGGGCGGTGCTGGAACTTTCCCAAATGGAGTCGAACTGATGCAAAAACTGCAGGAAAACTCAGGATTAAACCCAGTTATTCACGCAGGAGATGTTGGCGGTTCCGATCATGTTTCTTTTTATAAAGAATCTATTTCTGCGGTTGGTTTTCATACCGGCGGACATCCGCAGTATCATACACCAGAAGATGATATAGACCTCATTAATTCTGATGGGGGAGCGTTGGTTTCAAAATATATTTATAATGCCTTAACAGAAATTGCCAATTACAAAGAAACTTTGTTTTTTATCAAACAGAATTAAACAAAGCGATTAAAAATAAGTTAATTAGTTTTTTGTTGTTTGAAAAGGCGGTGTCTATTAAACGCTATAGATGCCGTCTTTTACTTTAAAAGCCCACGCTGCCATTGCATCAATAACGGGTAATAATCCCTTTCCAGCATCACTTAATTTATAAGTCACAAAAGGAGGAACGACAGGTTTTGCTTCGCGAATCACCAAACCATCCGCTTCTAATTGTTTTAAATGCTGAATCAGCATCTTCTCTGTTACAGCCGGAATTGCTCTTTTCAATTCGCTGTAACGTTTATCTCCAGTCGATAAATGATATAAAATAATGGGTTTCCAGTAGCCTCCAATTTTTTCCATAACAAAAGTTACAGGGCATTGTTCCAACGCATACTGCTTGTTTTCCTGAATAGTTGACGATTCTTTAATTGCTGTCATGATACATACTTTAGGGTAAGTACTTGTGTAAAAGTAAGTACAAAGATACCTTTGTCTTGTTAAATAAAAAAACTTTAAAGATGAAAATTATAATTTCAGGTTCGTTAGGAAATATCGGAAAGCCTTTAACGGCTCAATTAGTAAAATCAGGACACGAGGTAACGGTTATAAGCAGCAATGCAGATCGAAAAGCTGCGATTGAAGATCTTGGTGCAAAAGCAGTAATAGGATCAGTTAGCGATGCCGATTTTCTTTCAGAAACTTTTAAAGGTGCAGATGCCCTTTTCGCCATGACGCCTCCAAATATGGGCGGTGTAAATATTATTCAAAACACTACAGATGCTGGCACCGCTTTCGCGAAAGCGATTCAGAATGCCAACATTAAAAGACTAGTAATGCTAAGCAGTATAGGAGCTGATTTACCAAAAGGAAACGGACCAATTGCGGGTTTGTATAATATTGAGAAGATTTATGAGAAACTAAATACTTCAATTACATTTTTGAGAGCTGGATATTTCTACATTAACTTCTTCAACGATATTCCGATGATAAAAGGAGCAGGGATTATGGGAGCAAATATTCCAGCAGGAAATCGTATTCCGTTAGTGCATCCAGAAGATATTGCATGGGCTGCTGCAGAAGAATTACAAAAATTACCAGAAGGAAAAAATGTGCGATATATTATTAGTGATGTTTGCACGCCTTCAGAAATTGCAAAAACATTCGGCACAGCAATTGGAAAACCAGAACTTCCTTGGGTTGAATTTACTGATGAACAATATTTAGGCGGAATGACTCAAGCTGGAGTTCCAGAAGAAATGGCTGGTTTATATACCGAAATGGGAAGCGGACTTCGCAACGAAACCATTGCAGCAGATTTTCTAAACAATGATGGAAAAGTTCAAGGAAAAATCAAACTAGAAGATTTTGCAAAAGAGTTTGCTTCAAAATTCTAATCAAAAAAACATTCCGCTTCTATTTACAGTAAGCGGAATGTTCAATTTAAATAATGAGTTATCATTATTTCATACCCTTTATAATTTCACCGAAGACTCAAGCGATAGCGAACAGACTAAGTAATCATCTCGACAAAATCTGCTTCCCATGACCACAAACCATCAACCATCAACCATCAACCATCAACCACCAACCATTAACCATCAACCAACAACTTACAATTTATAAGAGAAATTCTTAGACTTAACCACTTTTCCTTTATCAGTAATTATTACGCAGCTGTATTCTGGGAATTTTTGGAGCAGCAGTAAGCCTTCTTTTAGACCTAAAACCATCATTGAAGTACTTAATCCGTTTGCCGTTTCGGCGTTTGGACCAAAGACAGTTACACTGCACAAACCAATTGCGGGATACCCAGTTGCAGGATTTATAATATGGGAGTAGCGTTTTCCATTAAAAACAACAAACTTTTCATAACTGCCAGAAGTAGTGACAGCGCCTTCTTTTAAAGGAACAACAGCTAAAATTTTTTCAGGTTTAAACGGATTCGTAATACCGATTTTCCAGTCCTTTCCGTTGGGTTGTTTTCCCCAGGTGCTCATATCGCCAGAACCATTGATAATTCCGGCTTTAATGCCTTTTTCAATCATCATGGCGCGGCATTTGTCAGTGGCATAACCTTCGCCTAGAGCACCAAATCCGATTTTCATACCTTTTAATTTCAAAAAAATAGTCGATTCTGTGCTGTCCAAAATAATATTCTTGTAACCCACTTTTTCAACCGATTTTTTTATGGCTTCCGCCGAAGGCATTTCCGTCATCGAACCGTCAAATTTCCAGATTCTGTCCATTGCAGCAAAGCTTACGTCAAATCCGCCATTTGTTATTTCAGAAAGTTTAACAGCTCTTTGGGCAAGTTCAAAAACTTCTCGATCTACTTTTATAGGTTGAATTCCCGCATTCTGATTCACTGCAGAAATTTGAGAATCGGCTTTCCAGTCCGAAATTAAGTTTTCTATTCTAGTAATTTCAGCAATCACAATATCGATATTTTGTTCAGCTGAAAGCGAGTCTTTATCGACAATACTAATATCAAAACGGCCGCCCATTAAGAGCGTTGTTCTTTTTCGTAATACTTGCGAATAGCCTGTAAAGTAGTGAACCGTTACGAAAAGAATTAAAAGTTTATTTATAATTGGTTTTTGCATAAAAAATCATTTTTTAGAGCTCCCCCGGAGCGAAATATTTATAGTTATAATTTAGACGTTTCAAATTAAAGCTTCGCCAGAGCGATATGTAGTTTATATATGTCGCTCCGCTGGAGCTTTAACTTTGTGTGAACCAAATGTAATCTATAAATATGTCATCCCTCTGGGATTCATTTATAAT
This sequence comes from Flavobacterium sp. S87F.05.LMB.W.Kidney.N, assembly GCF_004366435.1. Lineage (NCBI taxonomy): Bacteria > Pseudomonadati > Bacteroidota > Flavobacteriia > Flavobacteriales > Flavobacteriaceae > Flavobacterium > Flavobacterium sp. S87F.05.LMB.W.Kidney.N. The sequence continues at coordinate 372,353 of NZ_SODX01000005.1, forward strand.
TGCGATCTAAATTCTATAATCTATCCCGAGGCTTCGGGACTACAGTCTAAAATCCAAAATCCAAAATCCAAAATCCAAAATCTACAATCTACAATCTACAATCTACAATCTAAAATCTAATCCTAATAGCAATCCGTTAATAATTGACCATTTTCTTTGTATTCAGAAAGACTTTTAATTCCATTTTCCAGACACAATCCATTCAAAACAGCTTCAACATCTTTCTGCATGGCAAGCGAACCACAGATCATGATTACACCGCCTTCTTTCAATAAATTCATGAAAAAAGAAGCATCTTTTTGGATTAGATCAATCACATAAATATTAGCTCCTTCACGAGATAATGCTACGTGAAAGCGATCCAGATGTTGTTTTTGAATCATCACTTTTGCAAACTTTTTATAAGCCAAAAGCGTTGGAGTTACCATTCTAAAACCGCTGTACAAATGTATTTCCTTCTTAGCTTTATTCTGTTCAATCATTCCCAGGAAAGGAGCAATTCCAGTTCCGTTAGAGATGAGAGCCACTTTTGGTGCTTTTTTTGGAAGGTGAAAAGTAGGGTTTTTAAGAATTCTAGCTTTTATCGTATTTCCAGGTTCCAAATTATTTAAAAAGCCAGAACCTAATCCGTTTTCATGCAGTTTTACAACCAATTGTATGTTTCCAGAATGATTTCCAATAGAGTAGAGGCGTTCTCTAGAATCATTTGCAGGGTAAATTGCCAGTAAATCACCAGAAACAAATTTAGCCCTAGAATTAGCGCGTAATGTTAGTATAAAAGTATGTTCGGTATCAGAAATCGGCGTCTTATCTAAAACCATTAATTTCTGCAGTCCTTTCGGTACGTGATTGTATAATGAAGGAGTTGTCGCCAAAGGAATTCCCGTTTTAGCACTCCATAATTTTATCCAGTTTACAAATTCAACAGCCGATTTGTCGTTAACGGTTTGTAAATCTAAATAACGATCTGCCCAATTTTGATTGGCTAAAAGCTGATCGATTTCAATCGCAAACTGACAGAAATCTGGGTACGCTTTAGAGCCAAAACCAACGACAGAAAAATTAATTTTCTGATCCTGATTTTGCTTTTCTAATACAGCTTTGAATTTTTTTGCGTTAGAAGGCGCATCACCTAAACCATGAGTAGAAGTAAAGACAATTATATGTTCTGCCTTTGGATATGCCGAAAAACGATTCAGTTCGGTAATAAAAGCCTTGTAGCCTTGATCGGTTAATTGTTTCAGAATAGCATTAGCAAATCTAAAAGAACTTCCGTTTTCAGAACCAACTAAGAGAATAAAAGCACTTTCGTGAGCTGTGAATTTGTTTTTAATTCGACTTGATCTTCTTTTTAAAGTAATCGCAAAACCAGAATAAATAAAGAATAAAATATTGATGCAAGCTATTGCTAAGATTACAGCCCAGACTCCGTTAATTCTACCTGTATGAAGATCAAGGCTCAAAGCAGCAAATTGTTTGGTTACCGGCGAAAGTTTTTCTGAAATAACAGCACCAGAAACCTGATTAACTTCGATCTCGCGATCTTTTAATTCAATGACATAATATTCTTCAGGATCATCTGTAAAAGGAAACTCAATTTTTTTTACATCAGAAAGTAAAGTAGTTTTAAATATAGAAGCCGTTTTGTCTTTCTCCGAAAATTCAGTTTTTAAAGGCTTTGCTTTTTCTTCGCCCATAAAAAAGTTAAATCGTTCCAACGATAAATAGGTTCCTGTTAATGCAATAATTAGAATTGGAATTAAAGCCAATCGCCCCAAAACAACATGGTAATATTGGGCAAAATATTCTTTAATTACTTTGGAAAAGAAATTACGAATACCGCGCTGTCTCTTTAAAACAAGCACAAAACCCGAAAGCGAAATCAGCAGCAGACAAAAAGAAATTATGCCGACAAAAAAACGTCCTGCTTCATGAAGAAACAAAGAACGATGAAAGCTTGTAACCCATTGAATAAATTCGCTTTTTTTTACAGGAGTTCCTAAAGCTTTTCCAGTTTTGGGATCAACATAAGCATTAACATCATTTCCGTGTTGATCAATTGCCTGAAGCGTTACAAACTGATTGTAATCGACACTTAATTCTGTAATTTCTGGGTACGCTTTTTTTAGAATAGGAAGAGTTTCTCCTAAAGTTATTTCATTAAAATTTTCAGTTTTGTACGGAAGAGTTTTTTCCTGCACTGCATCGACCGCCAGAATAATTCCGGTTACCGTGGCTAAAAACAAAAATATAGAAGAAAATAAGGCCAGGGCCAAGTGTGCGTAACGCCAGAAAGAAAGAGTCATTGAATGTATTAAAAGTAATAAATGTTTAAAGCTTTGTCAAAGTTTTTAACTTTGACAAAGCTCAGATTTCAATTTTAAGCAGAAAAAAATAGAATTCATGCTTATAGAGGTTAAAAAATAATATGCTGAATATTAAATTTTGCTTAACCTTACGTATTTAATATAGCCTTTTCCATCTGTTTTAGCAGCCAGACCTTCTGTTGTAAGCGGAATTTCAAGATCGCTTACATAATACTTTTGATCTTCAACAGCTGTTTCAAAACGTAGTTTGTAGCCTTTGTTAATTTTAGAATTTTCAATTTCTATTGTTGTCACACTGCGATCTCCGCCAGTAACAGATGCCCCTGTTTTTGCACTGATATCATCATTTTTTTGAGTATGGAATTTGTTCCATTCTTTTAATGATTTGTACCACTTTTTATCATCGCCCATTACATAAAGTGTTTTTTCGTATTCGCCGTTTCCATTAACGAGTGAAACTACAATATATGCACCTTCTCCCATATAATTATTCATCTGCAGCATGCATTTGTATTTGCTTGACTGTGCATTAGATTGAAGAGAAAGTAAAAAAACAAATGCGCTTGTAAGAGCAATTTTAAATATAGATTTCATATTTTTTTAATTGTAATTTGGAATTTTATTTTTGAAGTTTAAAACTATTTACTTTAAGAATTCAACCGAAATATTGTTTTTTGTAAGCAGATCATTTTCTTTTGCCAAAGCGTAAGCTGTCTCGTCAAATTCTGTATTGATGTCTTTTTTGGCTCCAACAGAAACAAGATATTTTAAAATTGAATCATCTTTAGAAGTCATAGCCGCTCTGTGCAGTGCCGTTAAACCATCTTTATTTTTAGCATTTACATCTACTTTTAAATCAGTAATTTTTTTAAGGAGAGAAACATCATTTTTAGTAATTGCCAAATGATACAAAGTGTTTCCGTCTTTTTGCGCTGCAGCCAAATTTAATCCTTTATCCTGAAGTAATTTTGCTTTTGCATCAAAAGGATCTTGTTTAGGAGCATCTTTATCTTTTCCCGCAGGACGATAAGACTGTACTAAATAAACTCCTAAATTATTGCCGTCTTTGTCTTTTACATTAATATCTGCACCTTTCGCTAAAAGCAGACTTACAGCTTCTGGAGTTCCAGATCTTACGGCATATGTCAAAGCAGATTCTCCTTTTACGTTTTGAGCGTTGATATTTTTTGCATTAGGAAGAAAAAGTTCTAAAGCAGCAGTTTCTCTTGCAGATGCTGCAGCCATAATTGGAGTATTTCCTTCTTTATCAGCTTTATTAACATCAACACCTTTTCCTAAAAAGTATTTGATAATTTCAGTTTGATTGGGTTTTCCAGCTAAAATATGCAATACATTTTGTCCTGCTTTATTTTGTGCAGTTGCTTTTATTTTTACTTCTTCAACCAAATATTTGTACGTTTCTATTGTATTAGTTTCTCTTCTGCTTCCCTGTGCAGCAATTAAAAGCGCAGTTTCTGTTGGTTTAATTCCTTTTTCTAAAAGTTTTTTCAATAACGGAATATTTCCAGATCTTGCAGCATACGTAAAAGCAGTATTTCCGTCATTATCAACATCTTTAAGAGACATTCCTTTAGTTGCGAAATATTCTGCAGCTTTTAAATCTTTATCTGACGCAATTGCCAGAAGTAAAAGGTTTGCTCCATTTATATATTTTTTTGTCGGATTTACTCCAGCCTTAAAAAATGCATCGTACATCGCAGGACTCGACTGCCCGTTTGATGCTGCGAAATCTGCAGGAGTAGTTCCGTGGCTGTCTTCAAAATTTACATCAGAACCTTTATTAATAAGATATTCTACTAATTCTGTATTTCCTCGATAAGCCGCCCAATGCAAATAAATACGATTATCGTGCGTTAATTTCGTAACCGAATTTCCTGGCTGTTCAATTAAAAATTTAATAGTTGCAACAGGCGCATCATTATTAATTGCCAGCGTTGTAACATCAAAAGCATTGGCATTTGCCTCTGAAGGATTATTTCCTTTTGCTATTTCGGCCTTAACAGTTTCGATATCTGGAGAAGTTTTCCAAAAAGATTGTTCTAAAAGAGTATTTTTTTGCTGAGCACTTACAAAAAGCGTAACAGCAAATGCAAAAGAAGCGAAAAGATTCTTTTTCATGTTTTGATAATTTATGGTTATAGAATTATTCAAGATTAAATTTATTTTCAGATATGTATTTTACTCTATTTAGAATAAATAAAAATAAAGCAAATGTAAAGATTAATATTTTTAAATCAATACAAATTTGTTGTTAAAACTGATTTTTAATCTAGTATTTCGGAATTTTAAGAATGTCTTAAGCTGATTTTAATTTTTATATTCAAACAATATCCTTTAGACAATTGATATTTGAAACTATTAAGATCAGAGTAATTTCTTAGATAAAAATTATATATTTTTTGAATTTATTTACCTTGAATAATGTTTTTACCAATCTTTCCTGTTAAAAGCAATTGTTGGTCTTTTTTGAATGTACTTCACATCAATCTTAAAAGTGTTTTTTAGTCTAATTATCTGTTATAAAAAATGTTATGTTTTTTAGTAACACAATATTATTTAGAATAATTATTAATAACTAGTTTTTTTTTATTTTGAAATTGATTTTAAAATTAATCTTTTTCCAAATCAACTGTTGATAACTGCTTAGCTCTGTACCTCAAAAAATATCATTTTAAGATGTTGATAACTTACTATTAATTTTAGGGAAACAGTTAGTTCATTGAGAATTACAAGACATTATTTTCCTGTTGATAAAATTCGCAGAAACTCCAATTTTTGAAGTTTTCAAACTGTTGATAATTGGAGAGATTTTTAACATCTAAAACTGGACAAAAGGATAACTGTGGGCTAAATTTGTAATTATAGAAAATCACGCCGATACCACCTGCAAAAGAGCGCTCGATTTTTTATTTCAAAATAGTCACTTAAAATTCTATATATATGTCAATTTTCGATAAAAGAATCAATTATAAACCTTTTGAATATCCTGAGGTTCTCCAATTTACCGAAGCAATTAATAAAGCTTACTGGGTGCACACCGAAGTAGATTTTACTGCCGACACACAAGATTTTCATGCTCATTTAAATCTGGCTGAAAAAACAGCAATTAAAAATAGTTTATTGGCTATTGCACAGATCGAGGTAGCTGTAAAAAGCTTTTGGGGAAATATATACGAGCATTTTCCAAAACCAGAATTCAACGGATTGGGAACTACTTTTGCAGAATGTGAATTCAGACATTCTGAAGCATATTCTCGTTTGTTAGAAGTTTTAGGTTACAATGATGAATTCGAAAAACTTTTAGATGTTGCTGTAGTACGCAGACGTGTAGATTATCTTTCTAATGTATTAAAGGATACCAAATCTCAGGACAACAGAAAATACATGGTTTCGCTGATTTTATTCAGTATTTTAATCGAAAATGTTTCTTTGTTCAGTCAGTTTGCAATTTTATTGTCGTTCACAAGATTCAAAGGCTATATGAAAAATGTGAGCAACATTATTGCTTGGACATCTATCGACGAACAAATTCATGCGAATGGTGGAATTTATATTATTAATAAAATCCGTGAAGAATTTCCTGAATATTTCGATGCTGAAACATTAGAATTAATTAGAGAAACAGTTAAAGAATCTATAACTGTTGAAGCCGATATTTTAGATTGGATTTTTGAAGACGGAGCGATCGAAACTATTAATAAAGAAGACTTAGTGAACTTCATGAAATTTAGAATTGATGAAAGTTTAAAACAAATAAATATTGAAACGATCTTTAATGTTTCTCCAGACGAATATTCAAAAATGACTTGGTTTGAAGAAGAAGTTTTTGCAAACAGTTTAGACGATTTCTTTGCCAAACGTCCTGTTGAATATACGAAACATGATAAAAGCATTACCGCAAACGATCTTTTCTAATACAAGCCCAGAATACTTATGAATACGATAGACACAAACCCAGTAAATAATTTTGAATCACAGAACGATAGTAAAATGTGGTGGAAGAACTCTGAAAGTGAGCAAATTTTAAATCGCGGATACCTTTTAAAAGGTGAAACGGTTGAAGGTGCAATCGATCGAATTTGTACCGCTGCCGCTAAAAGACTTTACAAACCAGAATTAAAAGAATCTTTTGTTGAAATGATCGAAAGAGGCTGGATGAGTATTAGTTCGCCTGTGTGGGCAAATATGGGAACAGAAAGAGGTTTGCCAATTTCTTGTTTTAATGTACACGTTCCAGATAAAATTGAAGGAATCACCCATAAATTGGGCGAGGTAATTATGCAGACTAAAATCGGAGGCGGGACTTCTGGTTATTTTGGTGAATTACGCGAGCGCGGAAGTGCCGTAACAGATAACGGAAAGAGTAGTGGAGCCGTAAGCTTTATGAAACTTTTTGATACTGCAATGGATACAATTTCGCAAGGCGGAGTTCGTCGTGGCGCATTTGCAGCTTATTTAGATATTGACCACCCGGATATCGAGGAGTTTTTGAAAATTAAAAGTATCGGAAACCCAATTCAGAATCTGTTTACAGGAATCTGTGTTCCAGATTATTGGATGCAGGAAATGATTGATGGTGATGCTGATAAAAGACAAATTTGGGCGAAAGTTTTAGAAAGCCGTCAGCAAAAGGGATTGCCGTACATCTTTTTTAGTGACAACGTAAATAAAAACAAACCACAAGTTTATAAAGATCAAAACTTAAGAATCAATGCCAGTAATTTATGCAGCGAAATTATGCTTCCGTCAACTCATGATGAATCATTTATCTGCTGTCTTTCTTCAATGAATTTAGAGTTGTATGAAGAATGGAAAGATACTGAAGCGGTAAAACTGGCAATATTTTTCTTAGATGCTGTTTTACAGGAATTCATCGAAAAAACTGAAGGAAACTATTATCTTTCTGCAGCTAATAAATTTGCTAAAAGACACCGTGCTTTAGGTTTAGGCGTTTTAGGATGGCATTCTTATTTACAGAAAAACATGATTCCGTTTGAAGGAATGGAAGCTAAAATGAAAACTACAGAGATTTTTAAACATATTAGCGATAAAGCAGATAAAGCAAGTCAAGAATTAGCTAGAATTTACGGAGAGCCGGAATTGTTAAAAGGTTACGGAAGACGTAATACAACCACAATGGCAATTGCACCAACAACATCTTCTTCTGCAATTTTAGGACAAACTTCTCCAGGAATTGAGCCTTTTAGCAGTAACTATTATAAAGCAGGATTGAGTAAAGGTAATTTTATGCGTAAAAATAAATACCTTAAAAAACTGTTGGAAGAAAAAGGTTTAGATAATGAAGAAGTTTGGAGAGGAATTATGCTGAATGGCGGAAGTGTTCAGCATATGGAACAGTTGACTCAGCAGGAAAAAGATGTCTTTAAAACATTTAAAGAAATCAGTCAGTTAGAAATTGTACAGCAGGCAGGAATCCGCCAGAAATTTGTGGATCAGGGACAAAGTTTAAATCTTAATATTCCAGCAGAATTGGCAATTAAAGATGTAAACCGTTTAATGATCGAAGCGTGGCAGCAAGGAGTTAAAAGTTTATACTACCAAAGAAGCCAGAGTGTTTCTAAAGAATTAGTAACAAGTCTTGTCTCTTGCAGCAGTTGCGAATCATAAAAAAACAAAGCCGAATCTAAAATAAGATTCGGCTTTTTTATTGTTGCTGATAGTTTCACGCAGATTTTCAAAGATTTGGGCAGATTTAATAGATTTTTTATTTCTGTACTGCTTGTTATGTCGACAGAGGAGACATCTCCGCTAGATTTAGAACGCTAAAAAAGGCATTTTACTTTGTATTAATAAACCTAGCAGGCTATGTGTAAAAGCGTTCTTTTTTAATTCTTTACAAACAAATCAAAATACTAGGTCTCTATGTGTTTAAAAAAAAACTAAACCATAAACTTCAACCAGCTCAAATTTCCTGAGTTTAATGTAAGTCAAGAAATTGACAATTCTTTTTTAGTGTTATTTTAATTTAATTATCATAATATATTAATTTAGTGCCAGAAATTATAATCCCAAACCAATAAATACCCGCAGTAAATAATGGAAAATATCACAGTAATTATAATGTTACTCTTTGGCGTGGCTTTTCTTAGCCTTGTTAGTAAAAGATATAATTTTCCGATTCCAATTGTTTTGGTTTTATGCGGTGTTGTCATTAGTGTTGTTCCAGGACTTCCTGTAATTGCTTTAAGTCCAGAAATAGTATTTATCGTATTTCTTCCACCTCTTTTGTATCATGCCGCGTGGCATACCAGCTGGTCAGACTTTAAGCAATCCATACGTCCGATAACTTTTGCCGCCGTTGGTTTGGTGTTTTTTACTACAGGATTAGTTGCTGTTTTTGCGCATTGGCTTATTAATGATATGTCTTGGCCGTTAGCCTTTTTACTTGGTGCTATTGTTTCGCCTCCCGATGCGGTTTCTGCAACTGCTATTACAAAAGGATTAGGATTAAATCCACGATTAATTGCCATTCTAGAGGGAGAAAGTTTAGTAAACGATGCAAGTGGTCTTGTAGCGTACAAATATGCTCTTACTGCGATTACAGCAGGAAATTTTATTTTATGGCAGGCGGGATTAAATTTTGTTTTAATGTCGGTTTTAGGCATAGCCATAGGTTTAGCTGTTGGTTATATCATGTATTATATTCATAAGAGATTTGTTTGTGATGATATTATCGAAGTAACGCTCACATTATTGACACCATTTGCTTCTTATCTACTTGCAGAACATTTTGAAGGTTCGGGAGTTTTGGCTGTCGTAACAACAGGTCTTTTTTTGGCTGCGAGATCGGGAACCATATTTTCTCATGAAAGCCGAATTATGACAAATACAATTTGGGATGTTCTAAACAATATTCTAAACGGTTTGATTTTTATTTTAATCGGACTTCAGTTAAGGCAGATTATTGCAGGAATCAGTAATTACTCTGGAAATTCATTGTTTATCTGGGGAGCTGTTATCAGCATTGTGGTTATTTTGGTTCGTTTTTTATGGGTTATTCCAGCTGCGATTCTTCCGAGAATAATAAGTAAAAAGATCCGCGAAAAAGAAAAATTTGATTATCGAAATATGATCATTTTCGGATGGTCTGGAATGCGTGGTGTAGTTTCCATGGCAGCTGCTTTGGCACTTCCCTTAATGTTGAATAAAACAGAAGCATTCCCGCTTCGTAATTTGATTATTTACTTGGTTTTTTGCGTAATACTATCCACTTTGGTTATTCAAGGGCTTACACTTCCTTGGCTAATTAAAAAACTAAAAATCGAGCGTTATTCTATTTTGGCAGAAGAATATGAAATCCGAAATAAAATAGTTTCTGAGACAATCGCACATATCGAAGATAATTTTTCTTTACTAGACGATGAATTACTCCATAACATTAAAAGCAAGTATGAAGTTAAATTTAACCGACTCCAAAAGACAGAACTTCCGGCTAATTTTTTCGGAAATGGAAAAGTATTGGGTGGACAAATTTTTAATGAGTTTACCAAAGTTCAGATTGATCTTTTGAACGTTGAACGCAATAAACTAGAAAGTATGCACAAAAAAGGATTAGTAAATGAAGAGATTTTTCGCAAAATTGAAAAAGAACTTGATTTAGAAGAAACCCGTTTGTGGATGGAAATGTATGAGGAAAATTAATTTTTAATTTTTAATTGTGAGTTGTGAATTGTGAGTTGTGAGTTGTGAGTTGTGAATGAGCTTTATATAAAGAATAATTCTTAATTCACCATCAAGCATTAACTATTACCATCAACAATTAATAATTCACCATCAACCATCAACCATTAACCATCAACTATCAACTATCAACCATTAACCATAATAATTCACCATTAACAATTCACCATTAACAATTCACCATTAACAATTCACCATTAACAATTCACCATTAACAACTCACCATTAACAACTCACCATTAACAACTCACCATTAACAATTCACCATTAACAACTCACCATTCACAATTAAATAACCCCCATCTTCTGCATTAAAAAAGTAGCGCTTTTATTTTTACAGATACCGTTTCTAAGTTTATAATCGAAATGCAGTTCGTTATTTTGAATTTCGACTTCAAAGCATTGATTGGTTAAAATTTCAGGATATTCGTTTGTTGTTAAGCAGACTTCAATGTCATGTGTAGCGATTGCGCCAACGGCTTTTTTAGAAATTATTTTCTTTACGACTTCAATTGTTCCGTTTCTTTTGTCATCCGAATTTGTTCCTCTTAAAATCTCATCTAATAGAACAAAAGCTGGCTGATTTTCAAGAGCATCCATGATCTGTTTTAAACGTTTAATTTCAGCAAAAAAGTAAGATTCGCTGTCTGATAAAGAATCAGATAATCGCATTGAAACTAATACTGGAAGTGGATGTATTTTAGCTTCTGAAGCACAAACAACTGAACCTATTCCGCCAAGCAACATATTAATCCCTAAGCTTCTTAAAAAGGTACTTTTTCCCGACATATTAGAACCAGTCAAAATCACGAAAGAAAGCGGGTGAAAATTAGTGTCATTTCCAATTCGTGTAGCAGGATTTAATAACGGATGACTTAGATTTTTAAATTCAATTTTATATTCAGAATTAATTTCAGGGAAAACAAAATCAGAATTGTTGTAAGCTAAATTGGCAAGACTATTTAAAGCTTCCATTTCGCCAATGATAGAAATCCAATTATCGATTTCAGAAGCGTAATTTTCTTTCCATTTTAAAAGTGCTCTTAAAACATGAAGGTTGAACAAGAATGTTCCGTTAAAAAGAATCGCAGTAACAAAATTACTGATCGTATCCATTCTTGAAAATAGTTCTGAAAGCTGTTTCAAATGCTGGCTTGCTTTGGCATTTTTATAAACTAGCTGTTCTTGTAAGTGGATTAATTTTTTAGATTGAAAAGATTCTTTTTCGATTTTTTCCAACAATAAACTATACTGTTTGATGATTTTATCAATATTATCTGCCTTTGCTATTTCTCCCTGAATCCTTTTTAATGACCTTCCTAAAACAATTAAATTGGCAATAAAAATGTAAGTCAGGTATGAAAGTAAAATAGTTTTTGAAGTGATAAAATAGGCTGCTAAAACTCCAAAGAATAATGTTGGAAGAATAATGGAAAGCGCAACTAAAACTTTAGGTAAAGTATTATTATTAAAAGAAATCCAATGTTTTATTGCTTTATAAGATGCTTTAGAATCTTCACTAATAATTGCTAAAGCCTGAAACTCTTGTCTCCAGTCTACTTTGTTTTTTAGTTCGTTAACAGCTTCTTGGTTTTGTAAAATTGCAGCTTCAGGAAGAGTATGCAGTAATAGATCGGCAAGTGTTTTTTTTCCGATATATGATGCCGTTCTGTTTAGGTTTTGAAACAAAGAATGTTCTCCAAAAATATCTAAATCATACGCATATGGATGATGAAAATCGATAAATTCAGCACCATTTTCAAAAGGCGTTTTTTCTCTTTTTAAAAAAGAAATTTCGTTTTGATTGATTTTAAGGAGTGTTTCTGCCAAAAGTTTTTGAAAAGACAAACGAGAATGTATTCTCATTAAAATGATAAAACCAGCAAAAGACAGAACAGCTAAAATCACATAAAGTATTTCGTTTGTTTTGATGTAGTAAAACATAAAAAACAATAAAAGAAAAATACTCAATAACCTCAAAAGGCTTATGCTGTTATATTTTTTGTTGGTTTTATTATATAGTTCTGAATACGTGCTGACTTTGTCCTGATATGCTTTCATTAGAATAATTTACTGAAATACAAATATAGCTTTTAAGTGACAAAATCATCAGATATTAGAATTAATCTTCGTGCATAACTAATACAGGAATTGGTACTTCTTTTGATATTTTTTTACTAAAACTTGAATCGAAAAGACTTTCAAAGAAAGATCTTTTATGTGTGATAGTGGTCAAGATATCAATGTCTTTATAAAGAATAAAATCTATAATTGTTTCTTTAACCTCATCACTTGGCAATACTAAAAATTCAACATTGTCATTGGCAAATTCGTTTTCCCATTCTTTTATAGTTGTATCTGCCACGTCTGAATTGGAAGTTTTTACATATAAACTTTTCACTTTAGCATCTGTTTTCTTCGCTATTTTCAAGATTTTTTTAAGTTCTTTTTTATCTTTTTCACGGTAGCGAGTGGTAAAACCAATAGTTTTTATTTTCTTGAATTTTGCCTCAACTGGAACGCACAATACAGGAACCTCAACTCCCGAAATTACTGATTCGGTATTAGATCCAGTAAAAAATTTAGTCCAATCAGAAACGCTGTTTGTTCCCATTATTACAAAATCTACGTTGTCTTCTTTAACCGCATTTTTAAGGTTGTATATAAGATCGCCGTCCATTAAACGGTGTCTCATCACAATATCATCTAATTTACGTTCGGCAGCGATAGCTCTTAATTTTGGAATTTCATCTTTGAACATTTCAAATTTGGCTAACTCGATCGAACTATATATAGAAGCGTAATTCTCTGGAAAAAATTGGCTGTCGTAAACTGGAATCTCAAATGTATGAAGCAAGATTAATTCGGCTTTTACAATTTTAGCAAATTCTAAAGCATGGACAAATGCATTTGTTGCAGCATCAGAGAAATCGGTAGGGAATAGTATCTTTTTCATTTTATTAGGATTATGGTTTGTCTCTCAAATTTACTCATTCTCGGAGTAAAACAACCTGATAATTATCAGTATTTTAACACTTAATGATTTGTTAATAATTCTTAATTTGGTGATTTGAGGCTGAAATAGAAATTAAGATACATTCTGCCTTTTTTTATACCTTTGCAGCATGATAAATCAAGATTCTATAGTTGCTTTGGCTACACCTTCTGGAGCTGGGGCTATCGCCATAATTCGAATTTCGGGAGCTGAGGCTATTACGATAGGTAATTCAGTTTTTAAATCAATTAAAAATAAAGATTTAACCAAACAAAAAACACATACACTGCATTTAGGACATATTGTAGACGGAAGTAAAACGCTAGATGAAGTTTTAGTTTCGGTATTTAAAGGTCCGAATTCCTATACAGGAGAAGATACAATTGAGATTTCTTGTCACGGCTCAACTTATATTCAACAGCAGATTATTCAGTTATTACTTCGAAATGGCTGTAGAATGGCCGATGCAGGGGAGTTTACACTTCGTGCTTTTTTAAACGGAAAACTAGATTTGTCACAAGCAGAAGCAGTTGCCGATTTAATTTCTTCTGATAATGAAGCTTCTCACCAAATTGCCATGCAGCAAATGCGCGGGGGATTTAGTAATGAAATTGCAAAACTTCGTGAAGAACTTTTGAATTTTGCTTCCTTAATTGAATTAGAATTAGACTTCGCTGAAGAAGATGTGGAGTTTGCTGATAGAACGCAGTTTCATGAATTGTTAAACCGAATTGAATTTGTTTTAAAGCGCTTAATTGATTCATTTGCAGTTGGGAACGTAATTAAAAACGGAATTCCAGTTGCTATTGTCGGCGAGCCGAATGTTGGAAAATCGACTTTATTGAATGCTTTACTGAATGAAGAAAGAGCGATTGTTTCGGACATTGCAGGAACAACTCGTGACACAATTGAAGATGAATTGGTAATTGGCGGTATCGGATTTAGATTTATTGATACTGCTGGAATACGCGATACCAAAGATGTTGTAGAAAGCATCGGAATCAAAAAAACTTTCGAGAAAATAGAGCAGGCTCAGGTGGTAATTTATTTGTTTGATGGATTAAAATTCCAAACTTCAAGTTCTGATTTTGTTTCAGAAATTGAACAAATCAAGAATAAATATCCATTAAAACCTTTGCTTATTGTAGTTAATAAAAAAGATATTTTATCTGAAGAAGAAGTTCAAAACATTACAACTAAACTTGAAAATCTAAATGCAAAACTTCTTTTAATTTCAGCTAAAGAAAAAATTGGGGTAGAGGATTTAAAGAATGAATTACTTTCTTTTGTAAATACAGGAGCACTTCGAAATAACGAAACAATTGTTACTAATACAAGGCATTATGATTCGTTATTAAAAGCGTTAGATGAGATTCAAAAAGTAAAATTCGGATTAGAATCTGGTCTTTCAAGCGATCTTATGGCGCTTGATATTCGTGAAGCTTTATATCAATTCGGGCTGATTACAGGTCAAGTTTCAAATGATGAATTACTGGGGAATATCTTTGCTAACTTTTGCATTGGTAAGTAGACAGTCAGGAAAGTGAAACCCCATCATGGGAAGCAGCAAATAAAATATAGTTGAGATAAATCTATTATCAATTCTTACTGATTAAAAATGCCTCATTTACAAAATGAGGCATTATTTTATAATGGTATGTTTATCAAATTTTTATCTGGCTGTTAAGTTTAGAGAGACAACCGAAATATTACCGGTTCCGTCATAACGCTCTCCAAAAATTTCAATATAATCGTCTTTTTTCAACTGAATGGTGCCCATGATTGGCAGGGCAAGAATACCCGAAGCCGAGGTGAAAAATCCAGATGCAGGCCTCCCGTAAACCTTAGTGTCAGTTAGCACTGTACCATTTTTAGCCAGATAAAGGACCAAGGTCATATCTGAAGCAGTTCCTTGGTAGGAAACAGATGCAGCGACTTGGAAGTATCTGGGTTTATTGCCTTTGTAAACGATTCTGTTATTCCCATCCTTGGTAAAACGAAACAGATTATTAGAAGTCGTAGTACCGGCGATTTTTACTTTTGCTCCGTTGGTGGTAAATGTTGTAGTGGCTCCTGTCCCTATGGCGGCGACAAGATTGATATCTCCAGTAGCATCACTGTCGCCTTCTCTTGGAATTCCTGGTGAATCTACAGTCCATGCAGTGCTGAAATTATAACCCGGATAAGTTGCCGCTGGTGCATAACCCAGTACATATGTACCAGCTGTACCGGAAAAAACGGTACCCAGTAAAATACCCGTTCCAACTGCGAGAGTTGAACTGCTGACGTCTAGTGCTGTATCTCCTGTAGAAGTGGTGCTGAAACCGCTGTTTTTTTGGATGAGCCCGAAGCTGTCAGTAAAAGTTTCAAAAACACCATTATTGGAACTTAGCCATGCCTGGCTGTTAAGCAGTAAGTTGCCGATATTGTAATATCTAATACCGTTGGCATTATTTATAAACTGTACAATGTTACCAAAAACCAAGCCCAGTCCGCCTATATTTCCGACACTTCCTGTCATTCCGTCTACAATTACATTTTGAATTAAGAATGAGGATGAAGTGGCTATTCCAGGTCCGTTTATTTCGAAGGCTTTTATTCCTTTTAAGGTAAGAAAGCGTATGCTGCCGCCAGTAGCCCCTTGAAAAATAACTGGTGCTGTTGAGGAAATAATATCCTCATTGGCATCTTGACCCGTAATGTAAGCGTTATTAATGTCAATTGGAAGATCAAAATTTACTTGCCCGTTTATTTCATATAAAGTATTGGTATTCATTAGGTATTTCGAACCGCCTCCAGCAGCCTTTTCAGAGGCCAAAACTGTTGCCAGAACATCTGTGGATTTTATGCGTTTAAAATTCAATCTGCCGCTTGAAGTACTGTTAAGCGGATTCCATGTGGCAGTGCCGGTTGAATAATAATAAAAAAGTTTTAAAGTTGTGTCGTATACCAATAAACCATCAGTAGGCGCTGCAATTGCATTTCGCTGCGTGGTAGTCATTCTCGGAGCTAGAAGTCCCTGAGTGGTAGATGTAATGTCCAATATCGAACTGGGATCGGGTGAAGTAGTTCCAATCCCTATTTGTGCTGTTGCCACAGATGCAATTAGAATGCAGCAAAGCAGCAACATATTTTTATAAGATTGAAGTGTAGATTTTCTTGCCATAATGTGGTATATTAAGTTAAGTAGGAAAGGTTTATAGTTTGTAGTTAAAAAATTATTTTCTAGAGGTGGAGATAACGATTTTTTGGGTTATTTTTTGACCATCTTTAGTTAAAAACACCACGATGTAAACACCATCACTCAAGCCGCTGGTTGAAAAATGGTAGTCTTGTTGAGTTGTCAAATTTTTTTGAAAGCTCACTGTTTTGCCTGCTATATCATAAAGGGTATAAGACTGCAGTGGTAAATGATTTGGATTTGACGCTCTTAAAATACCTTTTGCATTATCCTGAAAAATAAAAAAGTTTTTCATGTCTTCCGCTGGATCAACGCCTAGAGTCTGAGCAGTAAAAGTGATTTTAAAACGCTCTGTGTAAGTTCCAGCTGTTACCGAGGCGAGATATGGTGCAGTTTTAAGATCATGATAAGAATCATCTGCCGCATCATAAAGGTAAACAGGTTGTGCAGCGTCAAAATTGACAATTTCGGGAATGTAAAATTTAAAGGTAGAATTGACAGCTGCCTTAACAATTAAAGAAATTCTTTTTGACGTATCAAAATTGATACCTTGGATTATGTAGCCGGCGTCCTGAAGCCAGAAGGCTACATCATTCGGAAGATTTGCGGTCATATTTATGGCATCGATTCCAATATCGACTTGGTCAGTTGCTTCCTGCGTAAAAGCAAGTGCAAGCTGACGTGTAAATTGATCATTAATTATGGCATTTAGTTTAAAGTGAGAAATTGCAGAAGGAAGTTCTTCCTGAGTTTCTTCCAGTTGCGCAGCGTGTTTTTCAAATTGTGATCCACCAGCGGCTTCTTTCATGAAAATACGATGAGAATTTTTAAAAGTGGCGGTTCCATTTGCAGTACCATTAAGTAAAAATCCTTGTCCGACAGGCGCATACCTTCGAATAATTGGAGTTCCTGTTCCTGACGCGGGTGCACCAGTATTTAAAGACCCATCTTGGTTGTAGGAATTAAAAGCAGGAGGTGTATAGATGCCGTTTGAAGTGAGGTTTACTGGTGCATATGCTCCATAACCGCCGCGATAATCACTTAGATAATGAGAATTTACGGATTTATCCTGTTCCCAGAAATAGGCAATACCTCCAGTAATTGTGGCATTGGTACCATCTAATAAAAAAGCATTTAGATGAAGTGCTGACGGATAAGGATTTCCCGTTAAAGTTGCAGCGCCAGCTCCCAGTGTAACTGTAATATTTCCATTATTTGGTCTTCCTCTAAAATCATAGCGTTGCGCACTTCCTGGATTGTTTGCTGTTCCCATTTGTGCAGGATCTACAGGATCTGTGCCGCTGGTTCCTTTCATAGTAAAACCTTGACCTGGTAGAAGATCGGAGGCACCTCCCACAAATACCCATTGTGAATAATTGTTAGCATTGACCAGTTTGTAGATCCATGACGAAGCAATTGACAAAGGATTAGAAGTACCATTATAATTTCCTGCCGGCAGTATAACGGCAGCGATAGAGAGCGTTGGACCAGTAGGACGGCTGAGCATAGTTATGCCAAAATTTGAATTGCCAGCGGCTCCCGAGGGATTTCCGACTGGAGAGCACCAGTAGTTGTAGTCAAAATTGTCACCTGTCCCTTCCTGAAAAACAGACAAAGTCCCGAGACCAGAATTGGCGAAGCTCCCACTTGAACCTTGAAGAAGCTGTGCTTGATTCCGCAAGTACAAATTTGAATTCGCCGACAGATTTATATCCTGTCCTACATATAGGATTTCATTTTTCACATACATACCAGTATTGGAACTAAAGTAAATCTGACCAATTGATTTCGCTGTTGTAAAAACTAATAACAGTAATAAAGTTTTTTTCATAATTTTATTAATAATGCAATAACGTGATATGATCTTTGGAACTCCAAAAGTCTGTAGATCTTAGTGATTTTGAATTATAATTTATTTCTGTTGCTTATTACATATGCGCCTAGCACAACACCGGCAAACAACAAAATATTGGCTCCCTGATTGATTGGTAATACAGGTTCTTCATCGGGAAGACCTGGAGGAGGTGGGCCGCCGTTTTGGGAAAAGCCGTTAGAACATAGCGAAAAAAATAGGACGGAGTAAATTTTGTAGTTTCTAAGTTTCATAATTGATTGGGGGGCTAAATCAAAAAAAAACAGGATATAAATTGAAAATGTACATCTCTTTGAGACCATTATTCTTTATATGTCCTGTATTGCGTATAACGCATTATAACCAAACTTACTAAAATAATTCTTACGTGTAGCTGCATTGTTTAATGTTTAACTAAATCTTTTCTTACAAGAAATAATTTAGAAAAAGCCTTCTTAAAATTGTTAAAAACAAGGGTGACCATCTGAATCTATCAGCCTCCTCGTAAAATTAAAAATTGAAAAAGTAGATGAAACGTACTTAAAAGAATTGACTAAATAAAGAGTCAGAATGTTAGAGTAATGTTGATTTTGGACTACATGCGATCGACAATAGCAACAAAATTATCTGGTAGAGATAATGGTAGAAGAGCTTAGTAATAGTTCTATCCTTATAACATTACAACTATCAGTTCAGACAAGGTTTGATAGTATTGGGAACAAAACGATAGATGAGTTCTTAGCCGTTATAATATTAATTGCACAGAGGTGGAACTGCATGGCGAATCCTGAGAAGCAAAGGGTAAATAAGGGATAATTGTTGATTTATATATGCACATAAATCAAAAAATGAAAAAAGTACTTTTTTGAAATAAATTTCAACAACGGATTTGCACTTTGAAAACTGGTGTTCAATGTCACTGGTTTTTACGTACTATTTTTTAGAAAAGAAGATGTACAAAACAGCTAATTTATTTTACGAATTCTGAAAAAAAGAAACAAACGAAATTCAAAATCAATAGGCTTTATTGAAGAGATTACTCTCTTGCTTATGAATATTTATAGTTATCACTTTTTCAAATCGGCCGTGATGGCTTACTGAGACATCCTGAAACCTATTTTCTAAAGAAACAAAATAAGGAATATTATTTCTGTCTTTAAAAATTGATTTCTTTTCAATCTCTATCACACGGTTGAGGTTATCTAAAACGCAGGCTGCAATAGTATGAATGTAGTCTTTCGAAAGAAATGTTTTAGTGTAGTATGTATTTTCAGAACAAGTAACTTTTCCTCTTATAAAATTATGGTTTTGTGATTCTATAAAGCAGGAAAGTTTTTTAGGAATATATTCCCTTATTTTTGTTTTGCGATTATAGACTTTATAAGCAGCTTCTTTCATGCTCCAAAGTATCCAAATCATGCTTTCCGGATCTAAAGAATCTGCAATTAGCAACTGTTCTTCGGGAGTAAAAATTTTTTCTACATAACCCTTGCGCCGCCAATTGCTTTCCTTACGGGATTGCAAAATATCTATTACATCATTGCCAATCATTTTTCTGCCAGTTTGGTTTCTATGATTTCTACCGCAGTTTTAACATCCAGCATTCGCTCCATATCGGTGTTATCAATAACAACATCAAAAGCTTCTTCAATATCAAGAACGATGTCAACCAGATTAGCCGAATTGATACTCAAATCATTAATGAAGTCAGTATTTTCAGTTAGGTTATCGTATGCTTCTGTATTTGTGGTATAAGGCTTTATAATTACTTTTAGTTTGGCGATAAGTTCTTCTTTGTTCATATATTTATTTTTGAAATTTTTTTAAAATTATACAAGCATTTACATCGCCAAAACCAAAACTTGCTTTGGCAATTATTTCAGGATTTATATTAATCGTTTTTGAAGGCACTTTTGAGGAATCAATAAGCGCCGTAATTTCCGGATGAAGGTCTTCGCAATTGGTATTTCCAAAAACAAAACCTTCATGAAGCTGCAATACTGTGGCGACACTTTCGATACTTCCGGCTGCGCTTAGACAATGTCCGGTCATGCTTTTTAAGGAATTGATATACGGAAAGTTAGTGCCCTTTCTGTTTAGTGCTTTTGTCCAGTTTTCAATTTCAAAACTGTCCTTTGTAGTGGCGGTAAGATGTCCGTTTATGGCGTCAATAGCATCAGCAGAAATACCAGAATTTTCAATTGCAGTTGTAATACATCGCTGTACTGCTGTGCCGTTGGGAGCTGTCATACTTCCGTTACCGCGCTGTCCTCCTGAGTTTACACTTCCGCCTAATATTTCGGCATAAATAGTTGCGCCGCGTTTTAAAGCAGTTTCTAAATCTTCTATTACTAATGCCCCGGCGCCGCTTCCGGGTACAAATCCTGCAGCCGTGGCACTCATAGGTCGTGAACCTTGTTCCGGATTATCATTATATTTTGAACTGCAGACACGTAAGGCATCAAAACCCGCCCAAATATAAGGACCACTGTCGCCTGTACTTCCTGCCAGTATGCGATTTGCCTGTCCGGATTGTATGCGATCATAGGCCATCATTATAGCCTCTGTACCAGTTGCGCAGGCAGATGAGTTGGTGGTAACCTGATTTCCGAGTCCTAACTTTCCACCCAAATAGGCACTTATGCCGCTGTTCATGGTTTGTGCTACAACAGTGCTGCCTAACCTTCGCACCTGTAATTCGTCTATTTTATAAATGCTTTCGCGGAATTTATCGATACCAGATGTTCCAGAGCCAAAAATAGTACCGCTGTCCCAATCAGGCTCTTCATTAATTTCTATTGATAATCCCGCATTTTCCCAGGCTTCCATACCTGCAATTACACCATATAAAATGCCCGTGCTGTTAAAACCGCGAAGTTCCAGTTCTGTAAAATATTGTGATTTAAGTTCTTCAGATATTTGAGGCTGACCAGCAATCTGACAAGAGAACTGCAATTCCTGTAGTTGTGCATCATGCCGAATTCCCGATATTCCGTTTTTTATGGAATGACTAAACGCTTCAATTCCAACTCCGTTGGGAGCCGCAACGCCTAATCCTGTTATCACAACTCGCTTCTTCATAATTTATTAGTAATCATACCAGCCAAAATACCTTTACAGACTTCTTGTCCGGCTTCGTTTTTCATAATGACATCACACTTCAGTTTTCCAAATCTGAAAAATGATTTTTGAGAAGTTACTGTTACTTTCTCATTTGGATATACGGGCTTTAAAAACTGCATATCGGCAGAGGTAAAAGCAATTACTGTATCTTTATTAAAACTATCACCGAGCAGGTAAATGCCAAGGCAGACCATACCAATCTGCGCCATGGTTTCTGTCAGGATTACACCTGGAGTTACAGGATTATCTTTAAAATGACCTTTGTAAAAATCAAGGTTTTCATTAAAAGTATAAGTTCCGGTAACGCTATTTTCATCAACATGAAGCAGTTCATCTACGAACAAAAAAGGTTTGCTGTAAGGTAGCTTTGCTATAATATCGGTCAATTCCATAATTTATTTCTAAAAATTACCATTGTAATAAAACTCTTTGTGCGGAAAATCCAGGCCCAAAACTAAGCATCAAACCTTTTTCTCCTGGTTTAGGATTTCCATCCATAATTCGTTCCAAAACATATAATACTGTTGCGCTCGACATATTGCCATATTGTTTGAGAACTTCTTTAGTATCATCAATATTTTTTCCCAAGCCAGCGAAAAGAGTTTCAACTGTGTTTACAATTTTTTTGCCACCAGGATGAAATATCATGTGGTCAATGTCTTTGATTTCTAAATTATTTTTCCCCAAAAACGGGTGAATAATAGCACCAAAATGCGATGCAATCGTGTCGGGAACTTCAATGTCCAAAACCATTTGTAAGCCTGTATTGGTCAGTTTAAATCCCATCATGTGTTCTGCTTCATAAAAATGATACATTTCTTCGCTCAAAATTTCTGGGCCATAATCTTCTTCATAAGAAGAAAGTAAACAGCAGGCAGCTCCATCTCCAAAAATAGCCGCGCTTACAATATTGGGCATCGAAAAATCATCAAGCTGAAATGTTGCTGTTGGTGATTCTACAGCTATAACTGCTGCACGCTTTCCGGGATTAGCTTTCAGAAAGTTTTTGGCGTAAATAATACCGGATATTCCGGCAGCACAACCCATTTCTGTAACAGGAAGACGGATAATATCCTGTCTCAAATTCATTTTATTGATGAGGTAAGCATCCAATGACGGAATCATTATACCAGTACAGCTTACAGTAATGATATAATCAAGCGTCTGCGGATCCCAATTTGCTTTCTCGAGCGCATTCTGCAATACCTGCTCGCCTAAAATTATAACTTCGCGAGTATAAATATCATTTTTTTCTTCAAATGATGTTGCGGTAAAAACTTCAGCAGGATCCATTATAGAATAACGTTTGTCAACGGCTGCACCTTCAAATATCTTTTTTACTTTTTTTATAAAACGTTCGTCTTGTCCGTGAAGCCAGCCCTCCAGCATTGGAAGTATATCGGCCGTTTCACGTGAATATTGTGGCAGCTGCTTGGCAGCAGTAACTATTTTTACACTCATTTTTTCGTAATTATCCACTGGTAGCGGAAAGCCCATTTCCAGTTTATGGTATAGTTTTTTAAATTTGTTTTTTTAGAGAATTCTTCCAGTTCTTTCTTTCTAAATCCTCTTAAAATAGATATCAGTCCATCTTCGCGCGACATTCTGTTCAAATTAAAAATAAAACAGATCAGTTCAAAAAGACGGTATGCTGTTTTACTTCGATGCAGGTCATTGATAATGATTCCGGCCTTGGCATTCTTATTAAAGATAGTAATTATATTTAATATTTCCTCATTTGAAAAGTGGTGCAGGGTAAGGGTGCATAGAACAATATCATACTTAAAAGCTTTAAAATCTTCACTAAAAATATCCATGCATTTATAGTCAATATTTGGATATTCTGTCGATAATGTTTTGGCATAATTTACAGTAAATTCATTGGCATCTACTCCGATAAGTTGTAAATTAAGCTTGTTTTTTTGACCGAATTTTGCCAGCATGCGCAGCATATCTCCATTTCCACAGCCAATATCAGCTATTGTAATTGTTTTAGTTTTGTCGAGCTTTTTTACTAATGTTTTTACGCCGTGAAGCGTAACTTTATTCCCACCGAGTAATTGATTAATGTTTGCAATTTGATCAAGTGCCGCCCTTAATTCTTCTCCCTGAAGAGAAAAATCATCCATTATTTCGGTTTCCTGCGTTCTGTATTTGGTATTTATGGACATTTATTAATTGCTATAGGTTTTCCGTGTGTTTGTTTAATTATTCCTTTCAAAAGAGCGGGAAATGATGCTGCGATTGTAATGAACAGATTGGTAATCGTTTTATAGGTTAAGATGCGGGCCAGAATTCTTCCCATAAATAATCTTTTGCCAAAGTGTTTTTTCCATTCTTTGCTGTATTTTTTTTCTAATTCTTCGCGGGAAATTGATTCATTCGAAAAATATTCTACAACCAATTCTGATGCTATTTTTGCGCTGTGAATTGCCATCGCCATTCCGTTGCCGCACAGCGGATGAATAAGTCCTGCCGTATCGCCAATCATTATAATATGATTTTCTACAACCTTTTTTTTCTCAAAAGAAATCTGGCTTATGGTAAGTGGTTTATCAAAAACAAGTTTGCTGTTTTCAAAAATAAATTTTAGATGTTTGTTTTTATAAAGTACATGCTGCTGGTAATCCTCAATATTTTTATATTGTTTAAAAGTGGCGTAATCTGCCAGATAACAAATGTTTATGAGATTGTTCTCTACTTTAGAAACGCCGCAATAACCGCCTTTAAAGTTGTGCAGTGCTACAAGATCGTTATCAAGATTACCCGAATAATGTGCTTTTACAGCCAGCCACGGTGATTTTTTATGAAAGAAGTTCCGATCTAAAACCTGATCTACATTGGAACGTTTGCCAAAAGCGCCCAAAACAATTTTAGCCGTTAAAATTTGATTTGAAGTAGTAACGGTAAACATATCATTACTAAAAGAAACATCAGTAACATTTTCTTTAAAGATAGAGCAGCGGTTGGCTAATGCTTTATGATATAGGAAATCGTCAAGTGCATACCTGCTTATTCCAAATCCTCCTAACGGAAGTACCGCCTTTGCAGTTTTGCCGTTATTAGCAGTAAATTCAAATTTAGAAATATTTGTTGGATGAAGTTCTGAAACATCGGCGCCAAGCCAAACCAGATAAGGTAAAATCTCATTTGAAATATATTCGCCACAAACCTTATGTCTGGGATAACTTGATTTTTCAAGCAGTGTTATTTTCAAATTCTTTTGTGATAGATGTATAGCCGCTGTTAAACCAGCCAGTCCGCCGCCAATAATTAATACATCAGAATTTGTTTTCATAATTACCAATTTAGGCATTAAATATGAAACAACATAACCTTTATTAGATATATTTTTGCACTCTAACTACATCCAAAGATTTCATTTCTGTAATAAGTTTATGAGACAAAAGGGGGCAATAATGAAACATTTTAACAAAACTAAAAATCAAATGTTTTTTATTATTTATATTCAAACACTCAAAGATGATACAGCATTAAACTGTAAATACTAAATTGTAACTCTTTATTAGATTAATCTCGTAAAAAGTGTTTATTTTCCTGCTTTTTTGCAATGATTTTAGGTATTTTGTATCAATTGGTTTTAGATATTGCAGTTTTGTTTATTAAAAATATATATTTGCTACAATAAAAGCAGAAAAGAAATTAATCCACAGCAGCAACATATTAAAATTGACGAGGAATACTATAAGGAACTTTTTTATTCCTTATATCCAAGACTTGTAAGCTATAGTTTCAAATATTTGAAGGATAAATTTGAAGCAGAAGAAGTAGTTGAAAATGTCATGCTGCAATTATGGGAGGACCGTTTGAAATTTGAAAAAGTGGATGATGTGAAATCGTATATCTATAAAATGGTCAAAAGCGGTTCTCTAGGAGCCTTAAAAGAACAGCAAAAAAAGGTTAAGCTTGAGGATGAAGCTTCTGATAATGCGCTTGAATTTGATTTTAATATTCTCGAAGAGGAAGTTTATGCTGTCCTGATCACTGCCTTAGATTCTCTACCTGAAAAATGTAAAGAAGTTTTTGAACTTTCGTGCTTAGAAGGAATGAAATACAAAGATATTGCACTCCAGCTTAATATTTCTATAAACACTGTCAAATCACAACGTTCACGTGCTATTGAATTGTTAAAGACAAAACTTACAAATTACCCAGAATTACTGTTTTTTTTATTTTTTTTGAAAATTTAACTTAAATCTTTCCACCCTTTTTTAGTGTTTGGTACTCTTAGTTATATAACATTTACTTAAAGTGTTAATAATAGATACTTAATATTAAAAATATGTCTTTAGAAAAAAAAGAATTTCTAATCGCTGATCTTATAAGAAAAGAGCTTTCTGAGGGCGGTTTATCTACGGCAGAAAATGCTGTACTGCAGCAATGGCTTTCGGTGCCGGAAAATCAGCAGTATTATCAAAAGCTGATTCGATTTGAAACCTTAAAATCCAAAGAGGCATTTTACAACTGTATTGATACAGATGCCGCTTTTGCAAGAGTCAGAGAAAAGATCAGGCAGGATCATGCACCTGTAATTTCATTTTTCAACTACAGACAGTTTCTACAATACGCAGCAGTTTTTGTAGTCCTGCTTGGACTTGCTGCTGTATTTATTTTTAGAAATAGTGAAATCAATCCAAAAAATGAAGTAGTAGTTCGAAGCATTGCTCCAGTATACCATAACCCAACTTTGGTTTTGGCAGATGGGACAGTTGTTTCCTTAGAACCAAAAAAGGAAAAAATTGTTTCTAAAAATGGTGTGATCTCTAATGTAAATAGTGTTTTGGTTTATGATGCCAAAGATTTAAACGGAACAACTTCAACGGGGGATAATACTTTAATAGTTCCTGTGGGCGGTATCTATGCCGTAAACCTTTCGGACGGCACAAAGGTTTGGTTAAATTCAAAATCATCCTTGAAATATCCAGTTGAATTCAGCTCAGATAAAAGAATAGTTACTCTTGAAGGAGAAGCTTATTTTGAAGTAGCTAAAAATCCGCACAGTCCATTTACTGTAAAAACAAAGTCAGGTAATGTAACAGTATTAGGAACACATTTTAATGTGAGTTCTTATACAGAAGATCAATTATTTGCAGCAACTCTGGCAGAAGGGAAAGTTAAGGTTTCAGGTATTTCCACTGAATCAGAAAAGACGTCTGTTGTTTTAACACCAGGACAGCAGGCAAGAATATATCATAAAAATGAAGAAATCAAAATAACAGAAGTTGATCCTGCGGCTTACACGGCATGGAAAGACGGTAGATTTTATTTTGAAAACGAAAGCCTGAAAAGCATTTTGACCAAGATGTCCAGATGGTACAACTTTAATGTCAAGTTTGAGAATAAATCCTTGGAGCAGATCAAGTTTACGGGTGTTGTTTTAAAACAAGAACCTATAGACCGCCTTCTGGATATTATCAGTAAAACATCGAATGTGAATTATAAAATAACCAAAATAAACCAAAACTATGAAGTAACCGTAACTAAGTAAATAAAAAAAACCGGAAAATATTGCGAGTATTTCCCGGCGAGTATTTGTTCAGTCGAAAAAAAGAAGTCAAAATCTATTAACCAACCAAAACATTTAAAAGTATGAAAAAAAACCTATCCGCAAAAGATTGTGGGGTAAAATCCGCTCTTTGGGATAAATTTCTTGCCATTATGAAGAAATCCCTAATATTATCAATATTTTTTACCCATATAGTCGCTTTCGCTTATGCGCAGAAAGTCACTATTAAGGCAAGAAACCAATCTGTATCGGCTGTTTTAAAAACTATTACCCGCAAGACCAATGTGGAATTCTTCTATAGCGATGATGTATTTGATGCACAGAGAAGAGTTGATATAGCTGTCAATAATGCCGATGTTATGGCAGTAATTAAACAATTAATTGGTGAGGGTTATAAGGCAGAATTTGTAAACAGCAAACTGATTGTTATTGCACTAAACCCAAAAGTAAAGACAGTCCAAACTTCTGTAATGGAAGAAAAAGTAAAAATTAAGGGAGTTGTTACCAATTCAAAAAAAGAATATTTAATTGGTGCAACTGTCTGGGTAAAAGGCACAAAAGATGGTGCTATTACCAACTTTGACGGCTCGTATGAAATCATGGCCAAAAAAGGTGATGTACTGATTTTTGAGTATATGGGTTATAAAAAACTAGAAATTATAGTTTCTGACAGTTTGATTATCAATCCCATCATGCTGGAAGATATCAGCAAACTGGATGAAGTAAAAATCGTTTCTACAGGTTATCAAAATATTGATAAAGAACGTTCTACAGGTTCTTTTGCTGTAATTACGGCAAAAGATTTAGAAAAAGTTCCGGTTAATAACGTGTTACACAGATTAGAAGGTCAAGTTGCGGGTTTGCAGCTGGATATTCAGGATTCAGACAATACTTTTGTATATCAAAATAAATTTGGCAGTAATCAGGGAAAATTTAGCTATAATGTTGCCATTAGAGGAAAATCTACTTTTGATTCTTTTGGAACTAATTCAATGCCATTAGTTGTGCTTGATGGTACACCTACAGAATTGGACATCAGAACGATAAATCCAAATGATATTGAAAAAATTACTTTTCTAAAAGATGCAGCTGCAGCTTCTATTTATGGGGCAAGAGCGGCAAATGGGGTTATGGTAATTAATACTAAAAAAGGAAAACAAGGACAAACCAGAATTAATTTTTCTCAAAATTATAGTTTCTCTAACAAACCTTCTTTATCAAAATTACCCCTGATGAATTCGTCTCAGGTTTTAAATTTAGAGCAGGAATTTGTAGATAAAAATCTGGTTACAGATCCGGCAAGTGTAACCTACATGCTTACTACGCCGGTCAGCCAGGGAATGGATTTAATGTTTCAGTACAAACGCGGGCAGATCACACAGGCTCAGAGAGATGCCGGGTTAGATGTTTTACGCGGTCGTAATACTTATGGTCAGGCAGAGCAGTATTTGCTACAAGCTGCAACAAGCCAGAATTATGATTTGTCTTTTAGCGGAGCAGAAAATGATTATTCTTATTTCATGTCAGGTTCTTATTCTAAAGAGGAAACTCAGTCAAAAGGAAATAGCGGACAGCGTTTGACTTTACTATCTAATCAGGATTTTAAGCTTTTTAATTATGTAAAAATGACAACCAGCTTAAGAGGGTCGATTTTTAAATACAATGATAATGCCTTAGGACTTTCTCCATTAGGAACTTCACCAACAACTTTATTGCCTTACGATCAAATTGTTGGAGATAATGGTAATTCAGTTGATTATTACCGTCGTTATTATGCTGCACAAACAATTCCGTTGGAGCAAAAAGGATATCTGCCTTGGACGTACAATTACATCGATGAATTAAATAATATGGACAGAACAATGGATGAGCAGAACTTTGGAGCTACCATTTCTGCTACACTTCCTTTATTAAAAGGCTTAGATGCTGTTGGTACTTATTCTGTAGAAACTTCAACTTCATCAAGTGACAATATCTATAATGAAAATACCTATTACGCTCGTGATATGGTTAATTCTGCTACATCAATAAACAGTAGCGGTGATTTAGTATACGGAATTCCATTAGGAGGTATTTTTCAAAATAATACATTCGGAAAAATGAGTTCTACCATGAGAGGACAGCTAAATTATGACGGCATCATTGGTGAAGATCATTTGATTAATGCTATGGGAGGTATTGAAGCAAGAGAGACTGGTGAAACTCAGGATTCGAGAACACTTTATGGTTACAATTCAAAAACGCAGACTTCTGTAGATATCCCATCACAAAATTATGTAGACGTTAACGGATATAATTATACTCTAAGCAATGGTAATGTGCATAAAGATTTCCGCAGAAGATTTTTATCTTATTATGCAAATGCAGGTTATACATTCAAAAATAAATACACACTTACAGGAAGCGCAAGATTAGACGATTACAACAATTTTGGAGTAAGCAAAAAATTAAGAAGAACACCATTATGGTCTGCCGGAGCTAAATGGAATATTAAAGAAGAATCTTTTCTTAAAGACGTAAACTTAGTTAATAATTTAGCTTTCAGAGCGAGTTACGGATTTAACGGAAATATCAACTTAAATGTTTTCCCTTTTACAAACATAAGTTTAAGTGATTTAGATACTTTTTCACAGCAGCCTTATGCTTTTATCAGCCAGCCGGCAAACCCTAATTTGCGTTGGGAAAAAACAGCAATCTTAAATTTTGGATTGGATTTTTCGCTCTTAAACAGCAGATTAAATGGTACAATAGAATATTATAAAAAAGACAGTAAAGATTTAATTGTAGAATTCCCTGTATCACCATTTTATGGTGTATCAAATAATACGTTGGTACAAAATGCAGCAACTTTAGCAGGGCATGGAATCGATTTAAGTTTAAATGGAACCATCCTTAAAGCAAAAGATTTTTCATGGGATTCTGCTCTAGTAGTTTCTTTCAATAAGACAGAAGTTACAGATTCTCGTTTCCAAAACTACAGCCAGTATTTAAATGGTTCAGGAGGTACGCCGCCTATCGAAGGCTACCCGTTGAACAGTATTTTTGCTTTTAGGTCAGCAGGATTAGACGCAACTGGAAGAACTCAGGTATATGATAAAGATGGTAATATCGTAAATTCTTTTACTTCTCTAAAAGATATTGCGGACATGAAGTACATGGGAACTAACATTCCTTCGTATTACGGAAGTTTCAGCCAGACTTTCAATTATAAAAAATTGTCATTATATATTTTGGCAACTTACAAGTTTGATTATGTATTATTTAAACCAACTTACGGAGGTTACGTAAACAGACAGGGCAGATTTAATCAATATGATTTAAATACAGATATCGATCAAAGATGGAGAAATCCAGGAGACGAAGCGACAACTTCTGTACCAGGAATTCAGGGGTCAACAGGACTAAGTTATGTAAGATATATGTTTGCAGATGACAGAATTATTGAAGGAGATCATATCCGTTTCAGAGAACTTTCATTAAAATATGATTTGACAAGTCTGATTGACAGAGGAATTGTAAGAGGGGCTTCGGTAAATTTTACAGCTAGAAATCTTGGTTTCTTCTGGAGAAAAAATAAAGATGGCTTAGATCCTGACTTTTTACCTTATACAGGAGCTAATATGAAACTGCCTGCAACGGCGATTTATTCAATTGGTTTTAATGTTAATTTTTAATTTTTTAAAGATGAAAAAATATTTAAAATACATAGCAATTGCTGCAGCGGGAGTTCTTGTTTTAAGCTGTGATAATTATGTGGATATCAAAACAGAAGGGAAACTAATACCTGAAGAAACATCAAATTATAGATATCTTCTAAATAACAGTTCTACATTAGACAAAACTTATGGTAGTATAGATGTAGCATCAGATGATATTAGTTTTCAAAATGAAGCTCATACCACTGCATTAGCGGCTGCAGATTACCTTCGACCTTTTAGAAATTTGTATAAATGGTCTGATGTTGTCTATTTTGACGGTGAGACGGATTATGATATGAGTAATCTTTATAATGCATTATACACTGTTAATGTAGTTATCAATGAAGTAATGAAAAGTAAAAATGGAACGGAAGCCGAAAAAGCAGCCATAAAGGGTGAAGCAGAAGTACATCGTGCTTTTATTTTTCTAACGCTGGTGAATACTTTTGGAAAAGCGTATGATGCCAATACTTCGGCTACAGATCTGGGAATTGTTCTTTTTACAACACCAACTGTTTCAGATGACATTAAAAGAAGTTCTGTACAGGATGCTTACAATCTAATTCTTAGCGATCTTAATGATGCAGTAAATTCAGGATTAAAACCTGTAAATTCTGGCAACAATGTGGCCTTTCCATCCAGAGCAGCGGCATATGCACTTTTGGCGAGAACCTATTTGTATATGCGTAATTATCCGCTGGCTTTGGAAAATGCCGAAAAAGCACTAGCATTACAAAACACACTTAACAATCTGGAAGATTATGAATTTGCGGCTTATCCGTCAAGAAAACTTGATAAAGAATTGATTTTATCAAAATGGAATGGATATAGTTCTTACTCTTATGCACCGCAAATATTATCGTTAAGCAATGAGTTGATCAATTCGTTTGATACCAATGATTTACGCTACGTACTTTTTACACAGCCATCAAGCAGTTTTAATTCGGAATATACTTTAGGAAGAACATATTCTAAAGAAGGTTTGACAGGAGAAAGCAGAAACGCAGGCCCTACTGTACCTGAAATGATGCTGATAAAAGCAGAATGTCTGGCGAGAGCAGGTTCTGGCGATTTAGCAATGGCAGAAATAAATAAATTAAGACAAAAAAGATTCAGAGCTTCACAATACACTGCTATGACAGCAGCAGACAGTAAAGACGCTCTAATCAAAGTTTTAGCAGAAAGAAGGAGAGAGTTAATGGCAACTGGAGGCTTTAGATGGTTTGATTTAAAACGCTTAAACAAAGAACCCGAATTTGCCAAAACCATTACCCATGATTTTGCAGGACAAACCTTCACACTTGCCCCAAATAGTGATCGTTATCAAATGCCTTTTGCTCCAATTTATTTTGAATATGCTCCAAACTTACAACAGAATCCATAATTTATTTAATTAAAAATGTGCACTCGATTTTTTCGGGTGCACTAAATTCAAAAAAAGAAAATGAAAAAATTAAAACTGGTACTATTTTTTCTGAGTATCACAACAGGTTTATTGGCACAAGATGCAGCACCGATGCAGAAAATTGTTCTGTCTCCTGAACATCCAAATCCAGGAGATGAGATCACTATAACTTATAATGCCGCCGACGGACCGCTGGCCAATGCCATGTATGTAAATGGGGTAGTGTATACCTATGATAATTTTAAATGGATTACGAATGATATTACTTTAAAAGCCGCAGGAGATAAAAAATGGGAAGCCAAAATGAAACTTTCAGAGCATGCTTCGTTTATTAACTGCGTTTTCAAATCCGATACCATAGTTGACAGAGGACAAAGAATGCCTCATGCTTACATGTTTGCACAAGTTCCCGGAGCGTATACAGGCTGGGGAATTTTGAGAAGCAGGGCCTTTCAAAATGAAGTTCCAAATGTGGTAAGTGACAGCGCATACATTGCAGATCAGGTTGGTTTGATGTGGATCAACTATGAATTGCAATACCATCCCGAAAGCCGCAAAAAAGTTTTTTACTACGGATTAAAATTAAAACAGCTTTCAACTGGTACCGATCAGTCTGCAGCTATCAAGAAAGAATTACGAGGTTTATTAGCCGAAAAAAATCTAGATAATACAACACAATATGATATTCAAAAGACATTGTATTTATTAGATAATTCGACAAATAAAGTATTTACAGATTCTGTTCAAAAGGTTTTAGTAACGAAATATCCTTTTGGTGTTTTAGCCAGAGACAAAGAAATTCAGGATATATTTAAAGAACCTGATTTTTCTAAAAAAGTAAAATCATATGATGAATTCAATAAAAACTTTCCGCAAAGCAAATTTGAAGATGTTTATACTGATGTAGAAAGTTTGTATTATGATAAAATGATTAAATCAATCGTTTATGGCTATATCGTAAATAATAAGGATTACAATTATGCTCTTAACAGTGTAAAATCAGTTTCTTTTACAAACTTATTGGACTATCACTGGCACTTAGTATCAATTCCTTTTGACAGAGATCACGAAGGAACTGAAAAAGCTTCTATAGAAACTTTAAAAAAGTATGCAGATATTTTTATGGGAGAAATGGAAAACAGATTAACCTATGTACCAAAAATGTTTGCTGGAAAATTATCATTGAAAGAATGGCAGGAGCAGGCTTTACAAATGATGGTCAGAGAATATTTTACTTATGCTAAATTGGCTGAAGCAACAAAAAACTATGATGTAGAAGAAAAATATATGGCAAAAATTAAACCTTTATACGGTTATAATGATGCTGTATACAATGAGGTATATACTAGAATGCTGTTACGAAAAGGACAAACAGCCGATGCTAAAAATTATATGGCACTTGCAGTAAAACAAAATCAGGTAACACCACAGATGCTGGCTTCTTTAAAAGAAATTTACCTAAAAGAAGGTGGTGCGGCTGCAGGATTTGAGGCTTACTTAGAATCTTTAAAATCTTTAAGCAATATTGAACAACATAAGAAGAAAGTAATTTCAGAATTGATAAACCTTCCAATTGCAGGTTTTGATTTAGAAAGCAGCAAAGGCGGCAGAGTAAAACTATCTGATCAAAAAGGAAAAATCGTAGTACTTGATTTCTGGGCAATGTGGTGCGGACCATGTAAAAATGCTATGCCGGGAATGCAGATGGCAGTTGAAAAATACAAAAAAGATGCGAACGTAAAATTCTATTTTGTAGATACGCAGGAATATATAAAGGATTATAAAGAGCAGACCCAGGCATTTATCAAAGAAAAAGGATTTGATTTTAATATACTGTATGATGGAAAAAATCCTAAAACAGGAAAGTTAGATCTAGTATATGAGCAGTACTCGAAAGCATTTAAATTTTCTGGTATTCCAGAGAAAATGATTATTGATGCCGATGGAAAATTACGCTGGATGTCAAACGGATATTTTGGAAGCCCAAGCGAATTGGTAGATGAAATTTCAATTATTGTTGAGTACTTAAAGTCAGAGAAAAAATAATGAAAGGATTATTTAATTTAAAGAAAACAAACCTTCTTTTAAGATCGTTAATTTTCTTGATGATGACCAGCCAGTATAGTTTTGCACAAACTATCTGGCAAGGCCAGCATCATTCGTACCGTATTATTTTATCGGGAAATATGAACAGCTACCAAACAGATTCGCTGAGTGTGAGTATTCCTGAATTAGATATCAATAAAAAAGTAGTTACTGAAATAAAAGGAGACAGCCTGTCTTTTAAAAATGAGATGTATGGTTTCTCTTTTAAAGGAAAGTATAACCCAGAGAAAACGGCTATTTTAGGAATCTTTAATTATTACTCCATTCCAAATACAGCAGTTGTTTTAAAAAAGGAAAAAGAAATACAGCCTTTGTTTTTTGCGCAGCATCCTAAAAAGCCATATCCGTATCAGGTTATTGATATGACTTTTCTAGGAAAAAGCACCAAATTAACCTACGGAGCAACCTTAACAATTCCGCAGGATAAAAAGAAGTATCCTCTGGCAATTTTAATTTCTGGAACTGGACAGCATGACCGAAACTACACCTATATGGGCAGGGAATTTTTCACCGTTCTGGCTGATGAACTCGCCAGAAAAGGAATTGCTTCTCTGCGTGTGGATGACAGGGGAACAGGTAAGACGTCGGGCGATTTTAAAAATGCAACAACAGGAGATTTTGCAGATGATGTTGATGCGCAGATTGCATACTTAAAAAGTGATAAAAATATTGATGCTTCTCATATTGGATTAATCGGCCACAGCGAAGGCGGGATGATCGCTTCAATTGTGAGTGCTAGAAATAAAAATGTAAAGTTTATGGTAAGTTTATCAGGTGTTGCAGTAAGCGGACTTGAAATGCTAAACCTGCAAAACACGGCAATTCTCAAAAATTATGGTTTTTCAGACAAAGTAGTGAATAAACAAATGGAAATGTATAACATCATGTTTAAAGCCGTTTATGATACAAAACCAACAGATTCTGTAACACCGGTACTGCAGCTAAAACTGGACCAGTGGCTCAAAACACAGGATTCGACTACTCTAAAAGAGATTCATATGTGGGGCGGACGCGAGAAAGATTTTATATACCGTTACAGTAAAGATGCAGAACGCAGATGGTACCGTTACTCGATTCATTACGATCCCAAGGATTATCTGCCAAAAATTGAAATTCCAGTTTTGGCTGTAAATGGAGATAAAGATATTCAGGTTCCCGCAAAGGAAAATCTGGAAAGTTTTAAAAAATACCTCAAAAGCAGCGACGTCACAACCAAAATCTATCCAAATCTAAATCATATGTATCAGCACTGCATAACCTGCAAGCAGAGTGAAAGTAAAGAAATCGATGAGGTTTTTGCCCCCGAAGTTTTGCAGGACATCTCTAATTGGATTTTGTCAAGGTATAAAAAATAATTATCTAATAAACATTTCTCCCGCCATTGTCAGGATTTGAAATTTAACAATGGCTGCGGAGGATTGAAAGCTGCACAAGGCAATTCTAAATATTCCAATAACATGAAAAAAATATTTCTTTTTATCGCAATTTTTTTTGCGGTAAGTAACCTTACTGCCCAAATTTACGATCCAGTTTCGTTTACTTCTTCCGTAAAAGAAATTGGAGAGAACAAATATACCCTAATCATAACGGCCAAGATCGATAAAGGCTGGCATATTTATTCTCAGAATGTGCCAAAAGGCGGGCCTGCACCCACAAGTTTTACTTTTCCTAAATCGAAAAATTTTAAAACTATTGGAGCTGTTGTTGAGCCAGAGGGACATGAGGTAGATGATCCGGTTTTTCAAATGAGGATTAAATACTTTGCAGACAAAGCAGTTTTCACCCAAGATATAGAACGAAAATCTGCAGATGCTTTTACCATCAATGCCAGCATATTTTTTATGGTCTGCAATGATAACAGCTGCCTGCCTCCAACCGATAAGGAAGTTAAATTCACATTCAAAAAATCAAATCTGCCGTTTCAAAACAATGAAACTTCAGCATTAAGTACAGCTCAAAAAAATACCGATTCGCCTGCCACAGATGAATCTACTGCTAAACAGGATACCACAAACAACACAACAGATTCTGTTTCTATTGCCAGCACAGACATTCCTAAAAACGTAAATAATACGGACCAAAAAGCTTCAACAGGAAAAACAGCCCCTGATGAAAGCTTATGGACATTATTTTTCTTCAGCTTTTTAGGAGGTCTTGCGGCTTTGTTTACGCCCTGCGTATTTCCAATGATCCCTATGACAGTAAGTTTCTTTACCAAACAAAGTAAAAATAAAGCTGCAGGAATTAAAAATGCAGTGATGTATGGTATTTTTATTATCGTGATTTATGTGATTTTGGGAAGTCTGGTTACAGCAATTTT
Source organism: Flavobacterium sp. S87F.05.LMB.W.Kidney.N (assembly GCF_004366435.1). Lineage (NCBI taxonomy): Bacteria > Pseudomonadati > Bacteroidota > Flavobacteriia > Flavobacteriales > Flavobacteriaceae > Flavobacterium > Flavobacterium sp. S87F.05.LMB.W.Kidney.N. The sequence goes on from NZ_SODX01000005.1 coordinate 408,609, forward strand.
CGGTGCAGATGCCCTGAATGCTTTAGCTACAAATGTTGTTTTTAATATCGTATTCTTTCTTCTCCTACTGGTTTTTGCGTTATCATTTTTAGGAGCTTTTGAAATTGTACTGCCAAGTTCATGGCTGACCAAAATCGATCAGAAATCAGAAATTGGCGGTGCTCTTGGTATTTTCTTTATGGCGTTGGCATTAGCTGTAGTTTCATTTTCATGCACGGGACCAATTGTCGGAACATTACTAGTACAGGCAGCAAGTCAGGCGGGAATTGCACCAATTGTCGGAATGCTAGGTTTTTCATTAGCAATTGCATTGCCATTTGCCTTATTTGCAGCGTTTCCAGGTTGGATGAATTCGCTCCCAAAATCTGGAGGCTGGCTGAACTCTGTAAAAGTAGTTTTAGGCTTTTTAGAATTGGCTTTAGCCCTTAAATTCTTATCGAATGCTGATTTAGTTTTGCAGCTGCATTTATTAGAAAGAGAAGTATTCCTTGCAATTTGGATTGCTATTTTTACTGTATTGGCTTTTTATTTGTTCGGGAAAATCCAATTATCGCATGATACACCTGTAACTCATATTTCTGTTGGAAGATTGAGCTTAGGAATTATCGTATTGTCATTTGTAGTTTATATGATTCCAGGGCTTTGGGGAGCACCGTTACAGTACATCAGCGGATTTCCTCCGGCAAAACAATACAGCGAATCACCAAATGGTTTTGGAAATACAGTAACGCAAAACACAGAAAAAGCAGCTTTACCAGAAGGCGCGGAAAGTGGTCCAAACGGAATTCCTACTTTTCATGATTATGAGCAAGGTTTAGCTTACGCCAAAAAAGTAAACAAACCCATAATGATTGACTTTACAGGATATGCCTGTGTAAACTGCCGCAAAATGGAAGAACGCGTTTGGCCAGATCCTAAAGTCTTGAATGTTTTAAATAACGATGTTGTTTTGATTTCTTTATATGTAGATGATAAAAGACCACTTCCAATTGAAGAACAGGTTGTTTCTAAAATTACTGGTAAAGTCTTGAAATACACAGGACAGAAATGGAGTGAACTGCAGATTTTAAAATATAAAACCAATGCGCAGCCTTACTACGTTTTAATGGATCATAAAGAAAAAGATCTAAACAAACCCTCTGCTTATAATCCAGATATTAACGGCTACTATGAGTGGCTACAGGAAGGGATTAGAAATTTCAAAAAATAAATCTGACTGCAAAAAGTATATAACTGCAGCGTAAAATCGAAACCTTAACCGTTTAATGATCTAATTATAATTATTGGTTTTTCATTCATTATTATTTTAGAAGTATTTGAATTAGTAAGCTTGTACACTATTTGAAAAACCTAAAAGAGCTGTTTTGCCAACAGCTCTTTTTAATTTAATTTATTTTTTCTCTTCATTTTCTTTTTGCAGATATGTAATGAAGTTCATTGGAGAAACTCCAGTTACTTTTTTAAATGTAATTGTAAACCTGCTATGTGATGAAAAACCGCATTGATCGGCAAGATAACTAATTTTATATTTTAGGTAGTTTTCATCATTTTTTAATCGGTCGATGATATAATTTATTCGCAGTTCATTGATGTAGCTAGCAAAATCTTTTGCTTTATGCTTGTTGATTACATAAGATAAATAGCGTTGGTTAATATTAAGTTCGGCAGCAACAGAATTTAGTGAGATATCTTTATTAAGATAATAGTGTGACTTTTTAAGCTCTTGTAATCCGTTTAATATACTATTTTCAGTTGCTTCGGACATATATTCTCTTGACGTATCTTTTTTAGCAGTTACTGCTTTCAATACTTCTTGATCGTTTTCTTCATTTAATGTAGCCGCCGCATTTTTATCAATAAAATTTTTAAATTTTTTATAATCTTGTTTTCTTCTATAGAAATAGATTCCTATGGTAAGTAAAACAATGCAGATACATATCCCAATAATAATATAGGTGCTTTTTTTGTAATTGGACTGATTTATTGACTGCTTTTTATGAAGGGTTTTAATTAAATCATCTGCAATAATTTTGCGATTGTACTCATCATCCTTCGTCAGTTTTACATTCCTTTCATTGTATTCAATATATTTTTGATTATCTGTTTTTTTATAAAATTCCATTAAAGAGGTATATACTTCCTGTTTAAGTGTGAAAAAATTAGAAGCCTCTGCTATTTCTTCAGCCTTTTGATAATTCAGGAGCGCCTTGGGATAATCTCCTATTGCAGTATAAACGCTGGCAAATCCATTATATATAAAACCTTTTAACGGGCTTTGCGATGACTGGGATGCTTCAAGTTCCTTATATGCCTTTTGATAATAAGTGAGAGAGGAGTCAGTTTTATTCAACAGCAGGAAATTTTTAGCTATCATTTCATCGTTTACAGCGGTCTGAAAATTGACATCAATACTTGCACCTGCTTTTTTAAACAATTGATTTCCTGCTTTAAGATTTGATATTGCTTTTGAATAATTTAAAGCATACATCTCATAATAGGCAAGTTCCTGTGATAAATTCCCCTGAAATTTATACATCTCGTTTTTATCCTTTATTTTTCTGCTGACAGCCACTGCTTTCTGGAGATGAATTTTTCCTATACTGTAAATTTCATTTTCTCTGTAGAGAGTTGATAGGAACCCATTTATTCGTGCCTGCATTGTATAATTTTGATCAATCAGCACAAGACTGTCAGCTCGTTTTAATGAAGAAATTGCTTCATTGCGTAACCCATATTGGCGCAGGATAGTAGCCTTTAACATGCAGGCTTTAATTCTTTCTAAATTATTTTGCGAAATTTTATACAGATAGTCAGTATTATGCAAGGCTTTCTTTGGGTTCGAGCTCAATAAAACCTGAGCCGTTTCCGAGAAAACCTTATCGTATTTTGAATTTTGGGAATAAGTGAAAGAATTAAAAATAGTAAGAATAGTAAATATGAAAAAAGATTTTAGGTGCATATAAATTAGTAATGTAAATATTAAATAATTAGGCTAATAGCAATAGTATTATTCGTTTTAACAGCTGTTGTAAGAATTTTAGAAGAATTTTTAAAATCTACTTTTTACAATTATCCTTGAGATTTTGATTCTGTTATTGAAAGATATTTATACTAGTAGATTTAAAAATAGAGCAATGTTCTAAAGTAGTCAAAATTATAATAAGTTAGTTAATTCTAGGCATTATTCACAAGATTAAATCTTTACGTTATAAATAATTTGTGGAATAGTTTTGAGTGGGAAAAACAAACTTTTTCGACTGTACTACTTTTATTCTCTTGATTGAGCGTTCAAGCTTTATCAATTAACTAAAAAATGAGAAGCAGCATCTTTGCTTTGAATGCATTTGTCAGTAATTCTATATACTCACAGCTCTTATTGCTTCAAAAAGAACTTTACAATGTGCTTTTTTAATGTTCTGTAAACGAGCTTTATATGTTTTTTTTCAGCATAGAATGTTTTTCTTTTTACGTAATAGATAAAGTGCCGGCCTAATTTGGCCCGATGTAGATATTTATTTTCGCACCCGGTTAGCGAAAAGCTATCGTAACTAAATTTTTCATTTTATGACATCGACTAATTACTGGAATTCATTCAGCTTCAAAAACGAAAAACTCTTAATTTATTTTTTATTGTACAGCTTGTTTTTTAGTTACAAGACTACAGCTCAAAATAATCTAAGTACAGTTTCTGAACAGTTCTATAAAACAATTTCTTTTGATGAAAAAATTGATTTTGGAAATGTTGATTCAGCCGCAACTTGGACAATTACAAATTCTAAAAGCAACAGCAGTAATTTTTTAAATGGCAGCGAAATCAATAATTACCAGTTTAAACAACCTGGTATATACGAAGTAAGCTTTCAGGAAAACGCAAAACATGACGGAGAATGTGATCATGCGGTTTTTCCAAAAAGATTTCGTGTTAAGGTAGAGCCTGTAAAGCTATCTTTTGATTTTTCAAAAGTCAAATTCTCTCAAAAGCTTGAAAGGGGAAAAAATTATTCAGATTTAATAATCAGTGTTCCTGCAGAAATTATATCAATAGATAATTCAATTACCCAATTACCAGCTCCAAAGATGTCAGTTGCCGGAATAGGCGTATTGCTTAACGCAGAGCCAGTTGAAAAGGAGATTATTTTGACAGCTAAAAATCAAATACTCAAATATAAGGTTTCAGGAACTATAAACAATGAAACGTATTTAATGTTTGATTTTTATGATTTCAATAATGAAGTAAAGACCTATAACCTGCCGCAGAAAATAAAATAACCGATAACTTATGATAAAAAACTACTTTAATTTTAAAAAAATATTGGACTTAAAAAACACACTATATCTACTTGTTGTGTTTTTTGCTGGCATTGAGCTCTCAAACGCTCAATGTGCTACGCCTATAGCTGGCTGTTCCAATACAGACTTATCGAATTTTGGAGCAGCGTCAAATAACAATGCTGCTACTATAGAGTATGATAACTTTGTTTCGAGCTGGCATACTACCATTGTAAGAACCTCTGACGGATCTTTTCAGACTTGGGGTGAAACAATTTCCAATACAGGCGCAAACCAGTTAGCACCTGTAACTATTAACAGAACTAATTTTCCTGCGTTATCAGCAGGGGCAGTTCCTTTAAAAGCAGCATTAGGAAGTACTTCTTCTAATAATGTTCAAGGAATACTTTTAGCGACAGATGGTTTGTATGCTTGGTCAAAACCAGGGATGGTGCTCGATGCATCGCTTACTACCAGTGCTGTTTTTCAAAAGCTTACTATAGGCGGAAATACTAATGGTCTTCCGGCTGGTGTAGCACCTGGTGATGTTAAGATGATGTTTGGAACTTACAAAACGCTTGCAATTACTACCTGCAGCGGCGATGTGTGGGTAATTTCACAAACTGCTGCCGTTAGAGGGAATGGAGCTTTGGGAAATAATACAACATGGTACAGAGTAAGGACTTCAGAGGCTGGTAATCCATTTTTGACTGATGTGGTGGCCTGCAGAGGTAATAATGACGGACTTATGGCATTGAAATCTGATGGGACTGTTTATGTGTGGGGAGTGAATGTATTTTTAGGAAACAGCACTGTTGCTGCAACTCAAAACTATGCCGCACCAATGAGCATTCCAGTTGGAATTACACCAAAAATGATTGGATCGACTGGTAATGGTACGCTGAGATCACATTATATTTTGGCAACAGATGGAAGTTTATACGCGTTAGGTAATAACACTAACAGACAATTAGGAGACTGGTCTACTGCAACTGAAAGATTAGCTTGGGTTCAGCCGCGATATAACTCTTCGAGTACTGCACTTATGAATGATGTTAAATGGTTTAGCCCTCAAGAACATGATTCGCAGTATGCTGCTATAAACGTTTTAACCAACGGCAATAAAATATATGCCTTTGGTAACAGCAACGGTTCGTTACTTGGAATAGGAAGTGGTACAGCTAATAATCCTACAACTCCGGGAGGCCTTCTGAATTCAGATAATATATTGGCCGTTGAGACTGGAGGACATACTTCGATGCTGGTAAAAAGCTGTGAAACTAAGTTTGGATATGTAGGACATAGAATTAGCGGAAGTATGGGAGATGGTACTAGTAATAGTACTAATGAAACTAGTTATACTTTCGCAACAGCGAATGTGCAGATATGTGGTGCGGAATCCAATCCAGCTATCCAGCCGATTTCAACAGGAGGAGGACCAGATTCAAAATATTGTGTCGATGATCCTGTTTTATTAAATCCAACTCCTGCGGGAGGTACATTAAGTATTGTTAGTGGTCCTGGCAGCTTATCAGGAAATACTTTGAACTTTACTGCGGTAGGAACGGTTTCAGTTCAATATACTGTAACTACCTCGTGCGGCGGAACATCAGTTACAACTCGAAGTTTTGATGCCGCGCTTTGTCCTGCCGACCTTGAAATTACAAAAGTGGCAGATAATTCTGTAGCAAGTGTTGGAAATACTGTGGTTTTTACCATTACAGCCAAAAATAATGGACCATATAAAGCTACTGGGGTAACTGTAAATGATGTACTCCCATCAGGATATAGTTTGGTTAGTGCGGTGCCTTCGTCAGGTACCTGGTCAGCACCCAATTGGACGATTGGTTCCCTTGCAAATGGTGAAAGCGCTTCTTTATCAGTTACAACAACGGTAAATGCGACAGGATCATATACTAATACTGCCAGTATTTCTGGAAATAACCCTGATGGTACTGCAGGAAATGATTCAGCAACTGCTGCACCTGTAGTTAAGGCAGATCTTTCGGTAACAAAATCGGTAAATAATGCTACTCCAAGTGTTGGATCAACAGTTACATTTACAATCACAGCTTCCAATGCAGGGCCAAGTACAGCAACAGGAGTTAAAGTAACAGATGTTCTTCCATCAGGCTATACTTTTGTAAGTGCAACACCTTCAACAGGAACATGGTCAGCGCCAGATTGGAATATTGGAAATCTTGCCAATGGAGCCAGTACTACTCTTACAATGGAAGCAGTTGTGAAAAGTACAGGAATTTATGCTAATACAGCAAGTATTTCAGGTGAGGAGAGTGATGTGACTCTAGGTAATAATTCTGAAACGATTACACCAACAATTAATAATGCTCCAGCAGCTGTAAAAGATATATATACAGTTGCAGAGGACAATACAGTTACTTTAACACCGCTTATCAATGACACGGATGCTGACGGCGATGCACTTTCTATTGTTTCAATCAACGGAACTGCATTAACAGGTTCAGCTCAGGTTATCACCGTTCCAGACGGAACAGTTAATATTTCGGCTTCAGGAGTAATTACTTTTACGCCATCAGCGGACTTTAATTCGGCAGCACCGGTAATTTTCCCTTATGTGGTTACCGATGGAACTCTTACAGC
>NZ_SODX01000005.1:415598-432688 GCF_004366435.1 Flavobacterium sp. S87F.05.LMB.W.Kidney.N
CCGCTTATCAACGACACAGATGCTGACGGAGATGCACTTTCTATCGTTTCAATCAACGGAACGGCATTAACAGGTTCAGCACAGGTTATCACCGTTCCAGACGGAACAGTTAATATCTCAGCTTCAGGAGTAATTACTTTTACGCCATCAGCGGACTTTAATTCGGCAGCACCGGTAATTTTCCCTTATGTGGTTACCGATGGAACTCTTACAGCCTCAGCGAATATAGAAATCACTGTCACGGCAGTAAATGATGCTCCGTCAGCTGTAAAAGATGAATATACTGTTGCAGAGGACAATACGGTTACTTTAACACCGCTTATCAATGACACGGATGCTGACGGCGATGCACTTTCTATTGTTTCAATCAACGGAACTGCATTAACAGGTTCAGCTCAGGTTATCACCGTTCCAGACGGAACAGTCAATATCTCAGCTTCAGGAGTAATTACTTTTACGCCATCAGCGGACTTTAATTCGGCAGCACCGGTAAGCTTCCCTTATGTGGTTACCGATGGAAGTCTTACAGCTTCAGCGAATATAGAAATCACCGTTAAGGCAGTAAATGATGCTCCAATAGCAAATGATGATACAAATAATATAATTGTATCAACAGCAGGCGCAACAACCATCAATGCTTTAACAGCATCAGATGTTGACGGAACAATCGCTAATTATACAATTTTAACTTTGCCACCAGACGGAGTATTAAGTTTAATGGGAACCCCGATTGCTGTAGGCCAGATATTGACACCAGCAGAAGCTACGATGATTACCTATACTCCAAGCGGTACATTTACTGGAAACGTTATGTTTACTTTTACCGCAGCAGATGATTTAGGATTAACCGCAGTAACATCTGGAACAATCACAATTCCGATCGGTAATAATGCACCAGCAGCACATGATAATACCAATTCAAATATTCCTTCTAGAGCAGGAGCGACTGCAATTAAAACGTTGACGGCGACTGATACTGACGGAACAATTATAAATTATATAATAACTACATTACCAGCTCATGGAGTATTAGCTTTATCGGGAGTGCCTGTTACAGTTAATCAAACTTTAACACCTGCAGAGGCTGCCATGTTAACTTATGATCCAATCGGTGCATTTTCTGGAAATGATACATTCACTTTCACTGCAACAGATAATAATGGTGCAGTTGATGCAACTCCGGCAACCATTACAATTACGGTTGATAAGACTACATTAATAGCAACACCAGATCCAATAGGTACTGTAGTGGGTATAAATGAAGTAGTGGAAATAGTAAATGTTTTAACAAACGATACTTTAAACAACGATCCATTATTACCTATAGACGTTAAATTAGATGTTTTAGTTAAAGATCCTAATAATGTACTAACATTAAAACCAGACGGAACAGTTGAGTTAATTCCAAACGCTCCGGCAGGAAATTATTCTTTAACTTATGAAATCTGTGAGAAAGCAAATCCTTCTAACTGTACTTCAGCGATAGTTTCAGTTACGGTTGAAGCTCCTAAAATGACAGTTACAGCCAACAGTTATTGTTCAGACAATACGCCTTATGTTTCATATAATGTAAAAGCTGATAATTTCACACCAAAAGGGTTATTGACCATTAACTGGATCGACAGCGCTAATAATATTGTAGCAACTCAAACCAACATGCCTTTAAGCGGAAACGTATTATGGCCGGGTGCTGTGGTTGACAGCAATAATAAACCAATTGACTGGCCGGGATGGGTATTGGTTAACGGACAGTGGATTGAAGGTAATGACGGTTTTGAATTAACAAGACCAGCTGTTACAATGCAATTTACATTAAATCCTACAGAATCAGTAACAGTAAATTATCCTGCACCATCTTCTGGCTGTAATGCAAGGCCTTATTTCGGAATTGAAGCAGAAAATGATAATGATAATATAACTGCTGACGGAATTAATGGTTCAGCTGAATTAATTAATGTTTTAGACAATGATAAATTAAACGGTGCTCCAGTAAATCCAGCAGATGTTATTTTAACACCAAATAATTTTCCAGCAGGAATTACTTTAAATAGTGACGGAACAATTGATGTAGCTCCGGGAACTAAAGGAGGAAGCCATACATTAACCTATCAAATTTGTGAAAAAGCAAATCCATTAAACTGTAGTGATGCAACGGTTAATATTTTTGTGGAAGTGCCGTCAATCACGTTGGTTATGAAAGTGGAATTAAACGACCAAAATAAAAATGATAATGCAGAAGCTGGCGAAACTTTAACCTACACATATACAATTACAAATAACGGTAATGTACCTCTTCAAAATATTACAATTTCCAATCTTTTACCAGGAATTATAATTACTGGAGGACCAATAAGTTTAGCAGTAGGCGAAAGCGATTCTCACACTTTTACAGGAACTTATACTCTAACCCAGGCTGATATTAATGCTGGAAAAGTAGTGAATCAGGCAACTGCTTCAGGAACTACTCTAAGCGGTATAAAAGTAGAAGACAAATCAGATTCTAACAATGATAACGGAGATGCTCCAACAGAGATTGATGTGAACGGCTGTCAAGTAAAAATATATAATGCTGTTTCTTTGAACGGAGATGATATGAACGAGAGATTTTACATCAGAGGAATTGAATGTTACCCAGACAATACGGTTCAGATATTTAACCGCTGGGGAGTTTTGGTTTTCGAAAGAGATCATTATAACAATAACGATGTTGTGTTTAAAGGTTTCTCAGAAGGCAGAACCACAATTAAAGAATCAAACGGACTGCCGGAAGGAACTTATTATTACATAGTAAGATACAAGGATAATAATTCAAGCCCTAAACAAGAGGCAGGATATTTATATCTGACTAAATAATATTCCTAATCAATTACAATGGCTTGGCCATAGGTTAAGCCATTATCTTAAAAATAAGTAAATGAAAAAAATAGTTTTAGTTTTATTGTTTTGTTCTGCCATCGGTTTTGCACAGCAGGATGCTCAGTATACACAATATATGCACAATACCATAAACATAAACCCTGCTTACGCTGGTTCAAGAGGAGTTATGAGTGTTTTTGGTTTGTACCGCACGCAGTGGGTCGGACTTGACGGCGCACCAGAAACAAGTACTTTATCATTAAATACGCCTATAAGTAACAGTAATATAGGATTGGGATTTTCCTTAATCAATGATAAAATAGGTCCAACAACTGAGAATAATTTTTCGGTAGATATATCCTATTCAATTCAAACATCGGCTGCAGCCAAACTGTCTTTCGGGATTAAGGGATCTGGTAATTTTTTTAACCTTGATCCTAACAAGCTGACTATGGAACATCAGGGAGATCCACAGTTTTCTGATTTCAAGAATAAGTTTACACCAAATGTCGGCGCAGGTATTTATTACCATTCAGATAAAGGGTATATCGGATTGTCAGTTCCTAATTTTATAGAGTCAAGACGTTATGATGACAACGATACTGCGATCTACAAAGAACTTATTAATTATTATTTAATTGCAGGTTATGTATTCAATTTAGACCGTTATGAAACGATAAAATTTAAACCGGCAGCATTAGTAAAAGTAGTCGACGGGTCACCATTACAGTTCGATGTTTCTGCCAATTTTATGTTTAATGATAAATTTACTGCAGGAGTGTCTTACAGATGGAGTGCAGCTTTGAGTGCTATGGCTGGTTTTCAGCTAAATAAAAGCTTGTACATTGGTTATGCCTACGACCGAGAAACAACCAAATTAAATAATTACAATTCGGGTTCGCATGAAATCTTTCTGCGTTTTGAATTTATGAATAGTTTTAGCCGAATTACATCACCAAGATTTTTCTAATTATGAAAATGAAGAAAATATTATATACATTTTTTTTGTCTCTCTTTTTCTTAAATGCAGTAGCACAAAAATCAATTCTTGCCAAAGCTGAAAAAGAATACAATAATTACGCTTACGCGGATGCTATTGAAATTTATGAAAAGCTTGCAGCTAAAGGCTATGAAGATGAAAAAATGTTTCAGAGACTAGGAAATGCCTATTATTTTAATGCCGAGCTGCCAAAAGCGGCCGCGTGGTACGATAAGCTTTTTGCCTTAAATGCACAGCAGGAACCAGAGTATTTATACCGTTATGCACAGTCCCTTAAATCAATTGGAGATTATGCAAAAGCAGATAAAATGCTGGAGGTTTTCAATAAAAAAACAAATACAGACAGCCGTGGCATTTTGTTTGAAAATAACAAAAACTATCTGGAACAGATTAAATTAAATTCTGGCCGATTTGAAATTTCAAGTATAAATGTAAATTCTGAAAGTTCAGATTTCGGAAGTGCTTTTTTAAACAATAATTTGGTTTTCAGTTCAGCTAGAAAAATTGGTAAAGCAAAAGGGAAAACATTTAAATGGACCAATAAATCTTTCACCAATATATACATTGCTCCAATAGATGCAGACGGAAATGTTTACAATCCTGTTCTTTTAAACAAAGAGATTAATTCAAAATTCAATGAATCAACTCCCGTATTTACAAAAGACGGCAAGACAATGTATTTTACCCGAAATAACTATTTAGATGGGAAACGCGGGAAAGATGATAAAAATATTACGCTATTAAAATTATACAAAGCAAATCTAGTAGATGGGAATTGGGTAAATATTACCGAACTTCCTTTTAACAGCGATAGATACAGCACTGCACATCCAGCTTTAAGTTTAGATGAAAAGAGATTATATTTTGCCTCAGATATGCCGGGAACATTCGGCCAGTCAGATTTATTCAGCGTACTGATCAACGCCGACGGATCATATGGCAGGCCGGAGAATCTCGGTCCATCAATTAATACAGAAGGTAGAGAAACTTTTCCTTTCATTTCAGCAGACAACGAATTGTATTTTGCAACTGACGGACGTCCTGGACTTGGTGGACTTGATATTGTCGTTTCTAAAATTTTGGAAACCGGCACCTTCGATCAGGTACAGAACATCGGGGAACCTGTTAATACAAAATTTGACGATTTTGCATTTATTATAGATAGTAATAGCCGTAAAGGTTATTTTTCTTCAAACAAGAAGGGTGGAGCAGGAAGTGATGATATTTACAAATTTACAGAAACCAGAAAATTGGTCTGCGAAAGAACTTTAACAGGAACAGTGCGCGACAGCCGACAAGGTGAAAAAATTGAAGGTGCTAAGGTTACTTTGTATGATCAAAACAACAAGCTGATGCAAGAATTTATCACAGGAATTGATGGAGTTTACAGTTTTAAAGTCAACTGCGGTCAAAAGTATTCCGTTAGGGTAGAACGAAAAATGTATCCCGTTAAAGAAAATACGATTTTAATTTCTGCAGTTCTGGATAACAAACTGGATTTCACTTTAGAAAAAGTAAACATAGCGGGCATAGAAATGCCGGAACTAAAAACTATTAAAGTGGGAACAGATTTAGCTAAAACGCTAAATATTTCAATGATTTATTTTGATCTTGGAAAATGGAATATTACAGATGCAGCTGAAATAGAATTAAAGAAGATTTTAGCAGTAATGCAGGAATATCCGCAGATGAAAATCGATATACGTTCGCATACAGATAGTCGCTCATCTGCTAAATCAAATTTAATTTTATCCGACAAAAGAGCAAAATCAATTGTATCGTGGCTTGTTAAAAATGGTGTTGATTCCACTCGACTGAGAGGAAAAGGTTATGGAGAAAGCAAATTAATCAATAAGTGTAAAGATGGAGTAAAATGCTCTGAAGCAGAACATTTATTAAATAGAAGAAGTGAGTTTGTAATTTTGTCTATGTAATTTAACTGTATCAGTTTGTAATAAATAATCCCGCAGAACGTAATTGTTTTGCGGGATTGTTATTTTTAATAATTCTTTATTGATATTGTCAAGTGTTTTGGATAGACAGTTTTTAATCCTTAGTTAGTTCTACTATATTTTGCATTTTCAATCAAATTTAAGATCTAAATCTGTATAGCCATTAGAAAAATCTTTTTCACCAAGGTCATCAGCATCTCTGTAAGATGGCGAGTTGTCAAAAAATTGGATTTCATTACCGCTAACCCAGAGCAAGGCTTCTTTAAGTCTATCTTTCGAATAGGTTCGGAGTTCACCAGACACAATAAAACTAAAACTTCTGGCGAAAGACTGAACCTTTTGTGAGTTAGTAACAATCGCCGTGCGGTTCCATTTTCCGAAATTTCGCAGTCCGATCAAAGCGTCTTCCACCCAAACAGGCATAATAAAATCTGGAAATTCTCCGTCTATAAAAAACAAAAAGTTGATCTCGTTGAATTTCTCAGATAATGATTTTACTGCTGGTGCTATGACAGTTTTGTAATCATCGGCCGTTAACTCTACCGAGGATTTGAATGCCACAGCCGTATCTGTAGTTTTTAGTATCTCTATCATATGACAAGATTTATTATTTTATGTGAATAATTTCAGCATTTTGAAATTAGATATCACTACATCTTTGAATAGATGCCGGAGTTGAGTAGGGAACAAACCCTAGGTTTTAAATAAACTGTTGATGCGGACGTATCTGCATGCTAACAATATCACATCTTTTAGGCTGGGAGAGACAAAAAAGAATACTCATTGCGATATCCTCGGCTTCCAGCATTTCCAGTTTTTCAATTTTTTTCTCGTGTTCTTCCCTGTTTCCAGGCTGCATGTTGCTGGTAACTGCACCAGGTTCAATAAGTGATACTTTGATTCCCAACGGATTAAGTTCTTTTCTAAGTGAAGTGCTGAAACCTCGTATAGCCGATTTGGTAGCCACATACACGGTGCTGGTTTTCTCGCGGCTTTCAGCGCTCATGGATCCTATGTTAATAATATGTCCTGATTTCTGAGCCGACATTCTTTTGGCTGCTTCCTGAGCAAAAGCAATGTATCCCATTACATTGGCATCCACGATATACTTAAAATCTTCATAAGAGCATTCGGTAACTCCAGGGGCAGCAAGGGCAGCATTGTTTATTAAAATATCAATACCTCCAAGGCTTTGATCCGTAATAGCCATTATTTTGTCAATATCCTCTTTTTTAGTTACATCTGCTGGAGTGCCATATAGTACTGCATCAGGGAACTGTTGTTTAATATCAGCAACAGCTTTTTCAAAATCTTCAGGATCTCTTCCAAAGATTAGCACATGCCCGCCGAGTGCGGCTAATAAATCTGCTGTTGCTTTTCCAATACCAGTTGTGCCCCCAGTTATTACAATTCTTTTTCCTTTTATCTTTTGTCCTAAATAATCTGATAATTGTTTCATAATGTTGATTTAAATATTAAAGGTGGGTAAATTATACTATCAAATTTAAAAGAAACATTTTCAGCATCAGTTATAGGTTTTTTAGTTCTAATTGTATTATTATCAGGTTGTTGTATGTGGAAATTTTATAATATTACGATATAAAATCTAGAACAGTTCGACTTTGTTTTTTTGTAATTATGTTAAATTTTATTTTTTAAACAATGTTTAATTTAAGTTGAAGGAATATGAAATTATCGCACGAAATAATTAATGGGATTTATATTTTTCTGGCAATTGGTTTATTTTTTATACTGCTGGAAATTATAGATTTATCTCACCTGTTTTATCTGCGTCTGCTAAACATATTTTTTATTATTTATGGCGTTAATAGAACCCTTAATATGAATCGTAGAGAGGGTAACAATAATTTTATGTTTAATGCAGTGTCTTCAATGCAGACTGCTTTTACGGGTGTAGTGCTGAGCATTGCAGCGCTGGTGATCTATAGTTATGCCAAAGGAGGAGATGGATATGTTATATCTTTATCTCAGGCATTTATGTTTGGTGGTGATCCATCGGTACCTGCTTATTGTCTTTCGCTATTATTTGAAGGAAGTGCCTCGTGTATTATTGTTACACTGATACTAATGCTGTATGGTAATAATAAATATAAAGCAGATTAAAATTAGATAATTCTTTTTTTTTCATGAAACTAGAAATAATAAATCTGCATATTTAAAAAAATAATTATGGCGCATGAAGATCTACTCTTTTGGTGCATGATTCAGATTTGCTCTTTTTTTTTAAAGGATTTCATTTTTCTTTTATTATTTCCTAATTTTAGTAGATAAAGTGCTGAAAAAGAAATAATATATGATTTTAGATATTAAGCGTTTACTGCTGTGTATGCTGTTTGCACTACTGCTGCCAAATACAACAATGGCTCAGTTGTTAGGTGCAGCTAAAACTCCTGTTGAAGAGTCTGTAAAAGTACCTGAAGATTCTCTGGGAAGAAGAACGCCGCAGGGAACGGTTAATGGATTTATTAAAGCTATAGGCGAACAGAACTATCTAAGAGCCAGTCAATATTTTGTTTTAAGTAAACGTTCGTATCGTAGGACTGCTGATCGAATTAAAATAGCTAAGACCTTTCAGCAGCTGCTGGATCAGGGAGGTAATCTTTCTCCATCATCCATTGTCAGCAATAAAGAAACTGGAAGAACAGATGATGATCTAGCAGCAGGTGTGGATCTTGTTGGAAATATTGCAGCAGGCAAAACAGCCATACCGTTGTACGTAGAAAACCAGTCAGATGACAGTCAGCCTGCCTTGTGGCTCTTTTCGGCTGAAACTGTAGAGTCAATTATGTCTGCCGATATCTCGGGCGAAAAGACTTTTTTGGATCGCGTGCTCCCATCGGTTTTAAAAGAGCGAAAACTGGGTAATGTTCCCATAGGGCACTGGGCAGTAGTAGTGGTGATGACTGTTGTATCTTACCTGCTATCCAGACTGTTACTTTTTGCAGCTGGTTATATTATACAAAAAGTATGGCGGAAAGCAGCGAGTGAAAAAGGAAAAGCTGTTATAGAAGCTTTTTCGCTGCCGGTTATGATGTATCTCACCGTTATTTTATTTGTAGCCTTAACCCAGCGGATGGGAATTTCGATCATTGTACGCCAGCGCTTCAGCATTATTATAATCACTATTGGAATTGTCGCTTTTCTAATTCTGCTCTGGAGGCTGACTGATTTCGTAAGCCTTTATACCCGCAGCAGAATGAATAGGCGAGGACGTATTTCTGCAGTATCTGCCATATTATTTCTAAGCCGTACCACCAAAGCTGCTATTGTTTTCATAGGTATAATTGCGTTGCTGGGAATTATCGGCGTTGACGTTACAGCAGGACTTGCGGCATTAGGAATAGGAGGTATCGCCCTGGCCTTGGGTGCTCAGAAAACTATAGAGAATTTCGTTGGAAGTGTCAGTCTCATTGCCGACCAGCCCCTGCGGGTAGGTGATTACTGCCGAGTAGATGATATTAAAGGCACCGTAGAATCAATTGGAATGCGTTCCACAACACTTCGTACTTCTGCGCGAACCATAGTAACAATTCCCAATGGACAATTATCGGCCAGTAAAATAGAAAATTTTGCACACCGTGACCGCTTTATCTTTAATCCCATCCTTAATTTTAGGATGGATACAGCTCCAGACCAAATGCGCTATCTTCTGGTAGAGCTCCGCTCATTGTTATATGCACATCCGGCAGTACTCAATTCATCTCCTGTAGTACGATTTACAGGAATAACAGCCGATGCTTTGAAAGTAGAAATTACAGCATATATAGAAGCTGTTAATTTTGATAAATCACAAGAAGTTCAAGAAGATCTGTTACTGCGTATGATGGATATAATTGAAAATAGCGGCACTGCATTAGCTTATCCTTCTCAGACATTATATATGTCAAAGGATACTGTTTTATCCAGTGAAAAAACAGCAGAAGTTTTAAAAAAGGTAAAAAAGTGGAAAGATAATAATGAACTTCAGCTGCCTGAATTTGACCCCGCGCGCGTTGAGGAATTAAAAGGAAGCATTAAATATCCAGACGAAGGAAGTTATAAACCTGATGAGTCATGACGTAATGTAGGGAATTGCTTTTAGATTGAAATTTGAATTCCTCCTATTTGTAAGAGTTCATTGATTTTGAGCTGCTACACCATTGGCATTTGCACAATTAAATTATGCTGTAAATTGTAAATTATTTTCCAACTTGTGTTCTGGAGGCAATTAGGCGGAAGAGAGGTTCATATTTTTTAATATGAAGGTCAAGGTTTTTATTGCTTTCTACAGGTCCGATACTACCTTGAATACAGTATAATTTTCGGTCTTGGGTAAACATAAACTGTAGCATGCGTATTTTTATTTTTTCGTGAGGTATGTTTTCTTCTACTTCAACCATTATTGCAGGTCTGCCGTCAATTTTAATTGCTTCTGTACGAATCAGCTCAGTCTGGGGTGGTATAATTTCTGAGACTGATTTTTTATCCAATTTAAAATTTTGGTCTGCAGGCAGATCATATATGACTAGCAGTATTTTTTCAATCCCTTTCCCGTGAAAGCTCGTAAACTGCTGCACAGTTTGAGTCATTTCTGCTTCTTGTGCCTGCCAGCTTGCAGGGATAGGTATTTCCAGATCGGTTTCTGCAGCCTTGGGATGATCTTTTGTAGTAAAAATTTTTAAATGTCCATCTGTAATTTCTTGGTGTGGTACATCATGATAAGCAAATGAAATAATTCCTTTTGACTGAAGCGTATTTAATGTGCTCGATTTACTACTGATTTTTTTAAGAAAATCACGTGCATGCTGCTCCCTTTCAATAGGTCTTTCTGTCTGCTCGGTAAGCATAGCATTCAGTTGATTTTTTAAAGCATTGAAGCTTTCCTCAGGTAATTCATTGGACAGAAACTGCTCTATATTTTGTTCTGCTCGGGCAAACAAAACTGCTGTGCTCTTTGTTGCTGTTGTAATTTCACTTTTAAGTGCAGGAAATTGTTTGGCAATGTTTTTAAGTGCAGAGTTTCGGCCCTTTAAAAAAGCATAAGTTTCTACGGCTAGTGCAACCTTTGGACTATACTCCTGCACCTGCCCAAAGCCTAGCGAGGGAAGTACAAAGTACAAAACCAGTAGGTTTTTTTTTATTTTATTTCTTGATATAATCATTGGAGGGAATTATTTAAGTTCCTTTTTTAATTATAACTAATGATTAAAAGCTAGCAGTATTGATTTTATCAAAATTGAGAATAGCACTTATTATTTTTATTATAAGGTTTTTATACAACTTTATATAATTGCCATATGACCTTGCTTAATTTGCTAAGAAAAATAAATCATAAAAGAGATTTATACCCCGACAGCACTTGAATGTTCTTAAATTAAATAGATTTAACTTCAAAAAACATACTGAAATTCTGGATTATCCTAATAATTTTTTATTTTAAGAAAAAAAAACAGAAGCTAATTAGCATGATTTCAAATATTTATCATATATTTAACATCAGAAACATGGGAATAGTGTAAAATTTTATCATAATTTTGCAACATCAAAAGTAATTGATAGTACCCCAATCTACTGTTTAACTTAATATAATGCCTGCATATGAGAATATTTTTAATGGCACTGCTTTTTTCTTTAAGTTCGTTCACTACCTACAATAGAGCGGATACTAAGGAAATATTAACGGAAGTAGAATTTGTAAGACTTACTGAGCACGTAAGCGAAATCAAATCCTTTACTGCTTCTAACCGCGGATACAGCAATAAGATTGCTTTTCTAGTGGATATGAAAATCAAATCAGGAAGAAATCGTTTCTTTGTATATGACCTTCAAAATGACAAGATACTAGATCAAGGACTTGTTGCTCACGGATCTGGATCGGAGACTGGAATTAAAGGAGATATCTTGCAGTTCAGCAATACGCCAAACTCTAACTGCACATCGCTTGGACGCTACGGAGTGGAGAAGCCTTATAATGGTGTTTTTGGAAAGGCTTTCAGGCTAAGCGGACTTGACCAGACCAACAGCAATGCAATGAAAAGAGCAATAGTATTGCACCGTTATAAAGAAGTTCCTGATGAAGAGAAAGAATACTATATTATAAACAGTCACGGCTGTCCAATGGTAAGCGATGTATTTTTTAAAAGACTGGAAAAAGTGATCGAAAGTTCAGATTCTAAAATCATGCTTTACGTGTATTACTAAATCCTAGCTCCAGGGTTTCCACCATTTTTTTTCTTCTTCCCCGCTATCCTTATCCTTATTTAAGCTGGAATCCTGTGTTTCTTCAAATACGTTTTTCTTCGGCTCAGGTTCTGTTTTTTCAAAGGGATTTGGAGCAGATTTTAAATGTTGTTGCAGATCTTTGGGAGTAAAATCAGCAGTTTCATCAGTATCGGCATCTTCGACATATGTTAAGTGTTTAAAGCTGAAATCTATTGGTTTTTCTTTTGCTATTGCAGCAAATTCCACAATATATTGGTTTTTTTCAACATCTACAGTTTTTACTTTCCCCTTATTCCAGACCGGATGCATAACCAGATCACCCTCCTTAAATGTTGTTTGGGTATCACTTTGTAAAACATTGGATTTTGTTTCATTGTTTTGAATAATCTCTGGCGAAAGTTTTCCTTTTCGTACATAAAACTCCTCACTGATTTCAAAGAGAAACCTTGAAGGATATTTGTTGAGGCCCGTAGTGAAATTAAAACCCTCCGAATCAGTCATATAAAATCTTTTCTCAGCGCGTGTAACTGCCACATACATGAGTCTTCGTTCTTCCTCGATGGCACGTTTTCTTCTTTCTTTAATAGATAGAGCGCTCGGCAGTATTCCTTCAGTAAAGCCGCATAAAAAGACATAAGGAAATTCAAGACCTTTAGAAATATGAATGGTCATAAGTCTTACCTTATCCTGCTGCTGGGTATCGGCATCCAAATCTGTATACAAGGCAATTTCCTGCAGATACTCGACAATGTTCACAGGAGCATTATTTTCCTTTTCTAGGAGCAGCATTGAATTTACAAGTTCTTTAATATTTTCAAGCCTGTCCTCATCACCATCTTTTCGGTAAAGATCAGAGAGTCCGCTCTTATCCAGTATGATTTTTACCAGGTCAGATATAGATTTGGTTTTAGCAGTTTCACGAAGTTCATTAATTAGTGCCAGAAAATCTACGGCACCTTTTTTAGCAAGTTCTTTATCGGCTATGTTTTTTTCCAATGCCTGGAGCAGAGAGAGATTTTGCTCTCCGGCTAAAAGACTAAGCCTTTCTAGAAATTTCTTGCCAAGACCCCTTGTGGGCTGATTGTGCATGCGCAGAAAAGAAAAATTATCCCCCTGAACAATAAGGCGTAACATCGAAAGGACGTCTTTTATCTCTTTTCTCTCAAAGAAACGGATTCCTCCAAAAATGGTATAAGGAATATTGTCTTTTATAAGCGCTTGCTCTATATTTCTGGAAAGGTGGTTGGAACGGTATAATATAGTTATATCAGAGTATGAAGCATCTTCGGACTGCAATATTTCTTTTATTTCAGAAGCTATCCAGCGGCTCTCCTCAAAATCATTTTTTCCGTGGAAATGCACTACTTCAAAGCCTTCGGGCTTATCGGTGATCATATCCTTATCAACCCTAATAGTATTATTTTTGATGATATGATTACCAACCTTCAAGATATTAGGAGTGGAGCGGTAATTGCGATTCATAATGATGGTCTGCGTATCAGGAAAGATAGTGTCAAATTCCACTAGATATTCAGGTTTGGCTCCACGCCATTCATAAATAGTCTGATCTGGATCCCCAACAAGAAAAAGGTTCTGATGTACGCGTGAGAGCATTTCAACTAAATGAAACTGGCTTTCAGAACTGTCCTGTGCCTCATCAACTTGAATATAGTGCAGGTTTTCCTGCCACTTTAAAAGCACATCAGGATTGTTGTCTAAAATGAACGCCGTGAAATGTATGAGATCATCAAAATCCAATGCATAATTTCGTTTTTGCTTGTCAAGGTATATTTGGAAAACACGGCTTGATAACGAATCACTCTCATCAGGCTCAAAGCTTTTGTTTTCAAGTATATAACCAAGGTAATTTGAAGTGCTTTTCTGCTTAGATATAAAGCGTAAAACTTGTTTAAAAGTCAAGTGTTTCGAATTGATCTGAAGCTCCGTGAAAACATCCCTGAGTATGCTTTTCTGATCTTCGGCATCCAAAATGATAAAATTCTTCGGATAATGTATTTTGTTGATTTCCTCGCGCAGGAATCTTACGCAAAAACCGTGATAGGTAGTAATAAAACTCACATCATAGTTATCTCCTATGAGAGCCTTGACACGTTTTTTCATTTCCTGAGCGGCTTTATTGGTAAAAGTCACGCAAAGTATGTTGGAAGAATTAATCCCCAGCCTGTCTACAATATAGGCAAATCGGGAAGTCAGCGCCTTTGTTTTTCCTGATCCTGCTCCAGCGATAACGCGTACGTAGCCTTCCGTGGTTTTAACGGCCTGCAGTTGGTTAGGATTAAGATTATCTAGAATCGGGTCATTCATTTTAAAACGGTAATTTTTTTGATCTATTTATTTTATTTTAAGCAGACTGATCAAAAAGTCTGTCATACAAATTTATGCAATTAATTTGATGTGAATCATCACGGTAAATAATTGCTTTTACGGCATATAAAAAATCCTGAAGAGAATCAGTAGTTTAAAGTACAAAACTCTTTTCAGGATCTTATGTTCACATCTTTTTGTTGTGCTATATAAGGCAACTTTTTAGAAGGAGGGTTAATTATCTTCGTAATCTTCAACTGCCTTCTCTTCATCTAAGGTTCTTCTGTTAGCATCAGGATCTCGTTCATCTGGACGGGGGTTAGGATGTTTTGAAGCATCACTATGTATTCCCGTGGTATCATTTTCATGCTGGTTGATGGCGGGATCTTTTTTCTCAATAAGTTCTGAATTTATGGAATCATCTGCTGCGTGATAGGTACGTTCATCCTGATCGTAATTATCGAAGTTTTCTCTTGACATAATTATATAATTTAGTTCTTTACTATTTTAAAATTTAAATAATTTTGAAGGATCGGTAGCTTCTTTAATACTCTTTCCTTCTGGATTATTTTTATTTTCTTTTTCCTTATCGTGCCATGGTCCGTCTTTAAGATGCACCGTTTCTGCTGCACTTTCTCCTGAAGATCCTTGATTCGTAATGCTTGGAGCACTTAGTATATCTTGATCTTCGGATTCATTATGAATTTCTTTATACTTGTTACTTTCCATGATTTTCTGGTTTTTCAGTTTTCTCTTTGTGATTTTTTAAGAGCTCCCTGGCCTGTTTGAGTCCTGTAGCAATTGCAATTCCTTCTTCCGCACCATCTAGAAGCAGGGCATTGGCTATTTCTACTGCTTTTTCCCTAAGCTCGGTCGGCTGATTCTTGTAAGATGGGGGATAATCCCCGTTATACCAAGGCATAATATCAGATGTTTTGTGTCAGATGTTTAGTAAAATCATCTACACTGGTTCCAGCGGCTCTGACAGCATTTTTCAAAACCTCTTCAGGCACATTTAATTTTTCGGACCAATATTGAATTTCTTGCGGTTCTGAAATATCGATATGAGCATCATCCACTTTTCCTATGTTTGCATTATCTTCCATGATTTTAATTTTTTTAGTTTATGCCAAAGTTACTATCAGGAAAAAAAATCCTGTTATATTATAAAATCCGATTTTTATAGGATTGCAATGATTTACAATGTGTTAAGGGTATTCTCGAAGCAGCAGATTTTCCACATAGCACTCATCTGAGAAGCTAGAACTACTTAAGTGGATTAATCCTGGCATATTACCATAATTGATTAAATTCGGCGGGAGATTAATAAAGAATAATTATATCAGTATTTTGACGTATAAATAATTGAAAGGATTGTAATACTTTTAAGGGTTGGAATTTAAAATATTTTATAAACTTAACATTTTCAATTATGGAAGAAACTGATAAATTGCTCACTTTAGAAAATAAATCTGATAATTCCAAAGAACAAAATAATGAATTGGTATTCTCGTACCTCACATTAAGAAATCTTATAGGCTTCAGCGGATTACTGCTTCCTGTAATTTTATCAGTATTTCCTAGAAGGCCATCTGATTTTTATGGTTTTGAACCCTCTATCAGCGACTATTTCTATACTGACCGTGGTGATATACTAGTAGTAGTTTTGTGTGTTTTAGGAACATTGCTTATTACTTATAAAGGTTATAACTGGAAAGAGCAGTTTTTAACATTTATTGCAGGAATCTGCGGAATGGGTGTTGCATTTGTGCCAACTGCAAAAGTCTGTTTGGATTGTCAGGACAGTGTTCATACCGGCAGCGGAGGAGTATTTGATTTTATTACTGGAAAATGGTGGCATTTTGCCTTTGCTGCAACTTTTCTATTCTGCCTTGCTATAATGTCCCTAGTGTTTTTTGTAAAGAAAAATGAAGATATCCCCATTAAATCATCTAATGGCTCCCTGACTCAAAAAGGAAAGCGTAATATTATCTATAAAATATGCGGCTGGGTGATTATTGGTTCTCTGCTGATTATGGGAATATATTTTATAGCGGGATGGAAATTTAAAAAGATTCCTTTTGTTTTTATTTTTGAATCCGTTGCTGTAATAGCCTTCGGGATTTCATGGATTACAAAAGGACAGACATTATTGCCAGATGGTGAACATTATATTAGCAAAGGAATACATAAAATGAAAGGACTACTGTAAAGATGTCTTTTTAATAAATGAGTTACTGTAATAATTTTGCAGGATTTTAAATTATGATTTATTTGAGTTAAAGATTCTTGAGGGCGGATAAATCGTGTAATTGAATTTTTGCTGCAATAACTTAATAATATATATATACTTTCATGAGGTTTTGACTTTTGTGAATATTGTATTTTTATATTTCATAAGTATGTAAATACATTTGTGAGCTGAATAATATAAGTGTTTTTATATTTTCTTTTGCTTAAAAATAGATATTGTAAGAAAAATTACCTGAATAAATTTAAAAATTTAAATACTTAAGTCTAATGTTATCAGAAACTTAGAGAAAAAATATGAAAAATATTTAAAAAAAGTCATTAAAAAGTATTGTAAATACTGATAAACTCCCTACTTTTGCACCCGCTTTGAAACACAGGCGGAATAATAAGAAGACACGTTCGTAGACATATTGAATTGACAGCCGTTTTAACAGAGATGTTAGAACAAAAGAATAAGAGTAATAGAATTGTAAGATTCGAAA
>NZ_SODX01000006.1:0-352402 GCF_004366435.1 Flavobacterium sp. S87F.05.LMB.W.Kidney.N
TTGCTGGAAATATGTTAGAAGTCAGAGGAAAAGATGATAAGCGGTATATTGTTATGAGTGCATCGGCGCATCAAAGTTTGACTCCTAAGCAGATTGCCCAGTTGGAGAATCATGCTGAAATTTTAAGTTCAAGTTTAGATACAATCGAGGCTTGCGGCGGTGGAAGTGCAAGATGCATGATGGCTGAAGTTTTCTTGCCTAGAAGTTAGAGATATAAAATGTCGAAAATAAAAAAGGGATAAAATCATAAAAAATTGTGATTTTATCCCTTTTTTGTTTATTAATTTATTTTACATCAAATTTCCTTTGATGATATTTACTATTGAACTTACGATATACTGAATTCCAATTGAAATTACTATAAAACCAACAATTCTAGAAATAGCAACTATACCAGAAGCTCCTAGAATTCTAGCTAAATAATGAGCGCTTTTTAGGATTACAAAAATTGCTACTGCAATTGCTAATATAGCCAATGATGAAATTATTATTTCATGGATTTCATGGTGTTCTTGGTAAAAAGCAATTAAAAGTGACATTGAACCAGGACCAGCAAGCATCGGAATTGCTAAAGGCGTTAGAGCAATGTCATTTCTTTGTTGTGCTTCATTTTCAATTTTTTTATTGATTCCTCGTTTTTTATTGAATTTTCCTGAGAGCAGAGAAAAGCCAGAATTCACAATAACAATTCCGCCGGCAATTCTTAAAGCATCAATGCTGATTCCAAAAAAAGTCAATACATATTGTCCTATGAAATAGGAAACCAATAATATTATGAAAACATTAATAGCAGTCCACAGTGAGATTCGGGATCTTTCTTTTTTTGAATCATGTTGGGTTAGTCCGACAAAAATAGGTACGGTTCCAATTGGGTTTAGTACAGAGAACAAAGCGGCAAATAAGTAAATAAATAATTCCATATTGGTTTGGGTTAATAAAGTAAAAGTAGTTATTTTTTGATGTTTTTATAAGAAATAATGTTAGGATAATGTTTTTAATTGTTGTTGATTCTGAGTCAAAGACATAAAGATTAAATGGTTCTTTTTGATTACTTTTGCAATCTAAATGAAAACAATGAAAAGTAAAAAAACATTAGTTATAGGAGCATCGACAAATCCAGATCGTTATTCATACAGAGCTGTAAATATGCTCGTAGGAAAAGGACATTCTGTTTTAGCGATTGGTCAAAAAGCAGGAGAGGTAGCCGGAGTAAAAATTCAGACTAAAGCAATACCAGTAAAAAACATTGATACAATTACTTTATATCTGAATCCAGGTCGTCAGAGAGATTATTATAATTATATAATTGAAGCAAAACCAAAAAGAGTTGTCTTTAATCCAGGAACTGAAAATCCAGAATTGTATCAGTTATTAGAATTGAATGATATTCAAGTAGAAGTAGCTTGTACACTGGTTTTATTAGCAACTAATCAATATTAAAAATACTTAGCGGTTTACTTTGCAACGAGATTCATTTTGATCAAATAGATATTGTTTTATAATTAATTTGCAGTATTTATTGGTATTCAATTTAATTGTACCAATGCCAGCTAAACCATTAAAAGTATTACTTTTGTCGTCATGGAATTTTCATCAAAATTAATTGAGAAAGCGGTTAACGAAATGTCGCAATTACCAGGAATTGGTAAACGTACAGCACTTCGATTAGTTCTTCATCTGCTTAAACAGCCCAAGGAACAAACCTCTTTTTTGTCTCAAGCATTATTAAATATGCGTGAGGATATTAAGTTTTGCGAAAGCTGTCATAATATTTCTGATACTAAAATTTGCGAAATATGTGCCAATCATCTTAGAAATCATGAGACAATATGTGTTGTTGAAGATATTCGAGATGTAATGGCGATAGAAAATACTGGCCAGTTTAAAGGAATTTATCATGTCCTTGGAGGGAAAATTTCACCTATTGAAGGAGTTGGGCCAAATCAGCTAAATATTTCGAGTTTGGTTGAAAAGGTGAAATCTGGAAAAGTGGTTGAAATTATTTTTGCTCTAAGTTCAACAATGGAAGGAGATACAACGAATTTTTATATTTATAAACAAATTGGAAATTCGGATATTGTAATCTCAACAATTGCAAGAGGAATATCTGTTGGAGACGAGTTAGAATATGCTGATGAAGTAACACTAGGAAGAAGTATTTTACACAGAGTTCCTTTCGAAAAAACTTTTAAAAATAATTAACCCCCAAATAATAATTACGTTTTTTCTATAGATTAAAGGAAAAACTATATTTGTGCTAAAATTAGACTAATGACAAAAAACAGCTTTTATCTATTCTTATTAATCTCGGTATTATTTACGTCTTGCATTCCGATTAAAGATTTAGTTTATCTTCAGGATAAAAGTACTTCAAGTGAGCAGAGTTCTATTGCTGCAGTAGAATCAAAACCATACAGATTACAGGTTAATGATGTTTTAAGTGTTACTATAAAAGCAATTGATCCTAAGTTGGTTTCTATTTTTAATACAACCAATGCGGCCGATGCTGCCCAAACCTCAAAATCGGAATCTGGTCTATATTTTGACGGATTTACAGTTGATGATCACGGAAATATAAGAATGCCAATTTTAGGGGAAATAAATGTAATTGGTTATACTCTTGATGAAGTTCGTGTAAAAATTGAAAAGAAATTACTTGAAGAATATTTCAAAAGCGAAGCTAATATTTTTGTTACCGTAAAATTAGCAGGATTTCGATATACAATTAACGGAGAAGTTGGAAGTACAGGCACAAAAACATTATTTAAAGATAATGTAACTATTCTAGAAGCTATTGCCAATGCTGGAGATATTACTACTGTAGGTAATAGAAAGGCAGTAACTGTAATTCGTCAAACGCCAACAGGTGTACAAATGAACGATATTGATCTAACAGATATAAATGTGATGAAATCGCCCTATTATTATTTACAGCCAAACGATTATATCTATGTAAAACCGTTAAGGCAAAAAACATGGGGAACTGGTCAAACAGGTATACAGTCAATTGGAACCATCATTACATTGTTATCTTTAGCAACAACAGTTTATCTTATTATCAAAAATTAAAAGATTTAGAAAATGTTAGATATTAAAGATTTTTCCATTTTTGAGAATCATTCCAATTTTGATTTTAAGGGATTTTTGTTAAAAATTGCCAGTTATTGGAAATGGTTTTTAATTAGTTTAATTATTGCATTTACAATAGCTTATCAAGTAAACATTCGTAAAGAGAAAATTTACGGAATGCAGACTATGATTTCTATTAAAGAAGAAAGTAATCCGTTTTTTACTTCAAATACAAGTTTAGTTTTTAACTGGGGGGGAATCTCAGATCAGGTAAATGGAATTTCTACTATTCTAAAATCGAGATCTCATAATGAATTGGTAGTTGACAAACTGCAATTTTATATCGATTATTTAGAGCAGGGAAAATATAATTTTATTGATTCTTATGGAGCTGTTCCTTTTTATATAGATATTGATAAATCAAAAGGACAGTTAGCCAATACATTAATAAGCATTAAGTTCTTGAGTGAAAATGAATATCAAATTCAAATTCCGTTTGAAGGTAATTCTGTTTCCTTAATTACGTATAGTACAAATACTTATAGTAATACTTCTGTACAACCGGGAAATTTTTCAAAAAGATATAAAGTAGGAGAACATGTTAATCTTCCTTTCTTAAACTGGAAACTTCAAATAAACGATAATCCAGGTTTCTATAAAGGGAAAGAATATTTTGTCAAATTCAATGATTTTGACGGAACTGTTGCCGCATATAGAGGACTAAATGTTGAAGGTGATAAAGGAAGTGGTTCATTGCTGACACTGTCGATGCAGGGAACAAATAAAGCTAGAATGGTTGATTATTTAAATTCGACTGTGAAAATGCTCATCAAAATTCAGTTAGATGGTAAAAATCAATTTGCAACAAATACTATTCGATTCATTGATAGCACTCTAGTTGCGATGGAATCCCAGTTGAAGCAGACTGGGAATGAACTAAAAACTTTTCAAAAAGATAAAAACATCTTTCAAATAGAAGATGGCGGTTCTAAAGTTTCTGATAAAATAATGAATTTTGATGTTGAGAAAGATGAAGTAACTCGAAAAATAGCATATTACAATTCGTTAAAATCATATTTAAACAGCAGTAATGATTATTCTAGATTACCAGCGCCTTCAGTAGCAGGAATTGAAGATCCAAATATTGTCGCGAGTGTTTCAAAGTTAATTGCGCTTTCAACTCAAAGATCAGAAATGGCTTATGCTGTAAAAAGTGAAAAAATCTTTAAAGATTTTGACAATCAAATGGAAGCTGTAAAAAATGTGCTTCAAGAGAATATTGCGACAGCAAAAACGTCATTACTTTATGATTTGTCATTAGTAAATGCGAAAATTGGCCAAGCAGAAAGCACAGTTCGAAAACTTCCTGCTGAACAGCAAGAACTGCTTAAAATCAAAAGGAAATATGATTTAAATGATAATATCTATACTGAATTTCTTCAAAAGAGAAATGAAGCAGAAATTGTAAAAGCTTCTAATTTATCAGATATCCATTTTATTGATCCGGCAAAAGATATTGGAGGAGGCTTAATTGGGCCTAAAACTTCTGTGAATTATGTAATGGCTCTATTTTTAGGGACTTTAATTCCTTTATTGTTTGTTTTTGCAATATTCTTCATTAATAATTCTATTCAGAATACAGAAGATATTAGTAAATTAACTCAAATACCATTGCTTGGAGTAATTGGTATAAATAAAGACACAAAAAGTTTAGCGGTATTCGATAAACCTAAGTCTGCTCTTTCTGAGGCTTTTAGAGGAATACGATCTTCTCTTCAGTTTTTATATAAAAAACAACAAGTAAGCGGATCAAAAACTTTAATGATTACTTCTTCAATTAGTGGTGAAGGAAAAACATTTTGTTCTATAAATATTGCAACAGTTTTTGCGTTAAGTGAAAAGAAAACTGTAATTGTTGGCTTAGATTTAAGAAAACCGAGACTAGCAGATGAGTTTGAATTGACAACACCTTTAGGAGTTGTTAATTATTTAATTAAGCAAAATAGTTTAGAGGAAATTACTAATTCAACTCAAATTCCAAATTTAGATGTGATCCTTTCTGGTCCAATTCCGCCAAATCCTTCTGAGCTTATATTAAGTGATGCTATGAAGGAATTAATTGATGAATTAAAGCAGAAGTATGATTATGTAATTTTGGATACACCTCCAGTCGGTTTAGTTGCCGATTCATTAGAATTAGTTCAGTTTGCAGATGTAACATTATATATTGTTAGACAGAATTATACCAAAAAGGAAATGATTACGTTGCTAAATACGAGAATCAAGCGTGGAGAATTAAATAATGTTAGTATTGTATTAAATGGCTATGAAAATAAAGCTAAATACGGTACAGCTTACGGGTATGGATATGGCTATGGTGCTTATTCAAACGGTTATCATGAAGAGGAAGTGAAAATTGGTTTTTGGCAAACACTTTTAAATAGATTTAGAAAAAGCTAATCTTTTGGTTAATGGAAAACACAGCAAAAAATATAATTTTAATTACAGGCGGAGCTGGATTTATCGGTTCAAATTTGACGGAGTATTTTTTAAAATGTGGTCATAAAGTAATTTGTTTAGATAATTTTTCGACTGGGCATCGCCATAATTTAAAAGATTTTTTAGATAATCCTGATTTTAAATTAATTGAAGGAGATATTCGAAATCTAGAAGATTGTAATGTGGCTGTTGAAGGAGTAGATTACGTTTTGCATCAAGCAGCTTTAGGATCTGTTCCTCGATCAATAAAAGATCCTATCACTACAAACGATGTAAATGTTTCTGGTTTTTTAAATATGCTTACAGCAGCTCGTGATGCAAAAGTAAAACGTTTTGTATACGCTGCTAGTTCTTCAACTTACGGAGACTCTGAAGGATTGCCAAAAGTAGAAGAGGTAATTGGAAAACCATTATCTCCTTATGCTATTACTAAATATGTGAATGAATTATATGCTGAAATCTTCAGTAAAACATATGGATTAGAAACAATTGGATTGCGTTACTTTAATGTTTTCGGAAGAAAGCAAGATCCCAATGGAGCTTATGCAGCTGTAATACCGAAATTCGTCATGCAATTCATGAATTACGAAAGTCCGATAATTAATGGTGACGGAAATTATTCTCGCGATTTTACATATATAGATAATGTGATTCAGATGAATGAGCTGGCAATGACGAGTCAAAATCCAGAAGCAGTTAATTCTGTTTATAATACAGCGTTCGGAGATAGAAACACATTAAATGATTTAGTTAAATATTTAAAAGAATATTTATCTGAATTCGATCCAAAGATAAATGACGTTCAAGTTGTTTATGGAGAAAATAGAGCTGGCGACATTCCACATTCGCTGGCAAGTATTGAAAAAGCAAAAAAAGTACTAGGCTACAATCCGAAATATTCTTTACAAGATGGATTAAAAGAAGCTGTTGAGTGGTATTGGAATAATTTAAAATAAACTAGATCAAGATAATAATAGATCAAATGAAAATTACAAAAATTTGCTGCATTGGTGCAGGATATGTTGGTGGGCCTACAATGGCAGTAATTGCTCAAAAATGTCCACATATTCAAGTTACAGTTGTCGATTTAAATGAACAAAGAATTGCAGACTGGAATGATCCAAATCCTGAAAATATTCCAATATATGAGCCGGGACTTTCTGAAATTGTTTCGGAAGCAAGAGGAAGAAATTTGTTTTTTTCTACAGATGTTGATAAAGCAATAGACGAAGCTCAAATGATATTTATTTCGGTAAATACGCCAACCAAAACTTATGGAAAAGGAAAAGGTATGGCAGCAGATTTAAAATATATCGAATTATGTGCAAGACAAATCGCGAGAGTTGCAAAGCAAAATAAAATAGTTGTTGAAAAATCGACTTTACCAGTTAGAACGGCTGAAGCAATTAAAAGTATTTTAGATAATACAGGAAATGGAGTTCAATTCCAGATTTTATCTAATCCTGAATTTTTGGCAGAAGGAACAGCAGTTACAGATTTATTAAATCCTGACAGAATTCTTATTGGTGGAGATACAACTCCAGAAGGTCAAGAAGCAATTCAAGCACTAGTTGATGTTTATGCAAATTGGGTAAATATAGACAAGATTTTGACAACAAATGTTTGGTCTTCAGAATTGTCTAAACTTACTGCAAATGCATTTTTGGCACAACGAATTTCGTCCATCAATGCAATGTCGGAATTATGCGAAAAAACAGGTGCAGATGTAAATGAAGTTGCAAGAGCAATTGGGATGGACAGCAGAATTGGTCCAAAATTTCTAAAAGCTTCGGTAGGTTTTGGTGGCTCTTGTTTTCAGAAAGACATTTTGAATTTGGTTTATATCGCAAAATCATATGGATTAAATGAAGTTGCAGATTATTGGGAGCAGGTAATTATTATGAATGATCATCAAAAAAGAAGATTTTCGAATAAAATTGTTCAAACATTATATAATACAGTAGCCGATAAGAAAATTACATTTTTAGGCTGGGCTTTCAAAAAAGATACAAATGATACTAGAGAATCTGCAGCGATTTATGTTGCGGATGACTTAATCAATGAACAAGCTAAAATTTCAGTTTACGATCCAAAAGTTTCGCGAAATAAAATGCTTTCTGATTTGAATTATCTTGAAACAAGAATAGCAGATGAAAATGCAAATGCTTTAAATGTTTTCGATAATGCCTATGAAGCTTGTAAAAACTCTCATGCTATTGCAGTCTTAACAGAATGGGATGAGTTTACAACTTACGATTGGAAAAAAATCTATGACTCTATGCATAAGCCCGCATTTGTTTTTGACGGCAGAAATATTTTAAATGGTAAAGAACTAGAATCAATTGGCTTTGTTTATAATGGAATAGGTTCATAAATTGATTTTGTAGTGAAGTGAAAGTGGAAAATGTGAAGTAGTAGTGAGTCTTACTTCGTTATAAATAAAAAAATGAATTGGTACGTAGTCTATACAAAACCTAAATGGGAAAAAAAAGTTGCAGATAAGCTGAGTCAATTGGGTATAGAAACCTATTGCCCTCTAATTACTCAAGTTAAACAATGGTCAGATCGAAAGAAAAAGATTGAAGTGCCACTTTTTAATTCCTATGTTTTTGTTCAATTGTCAGATTCTGAAAGAAATTCGGTTTTTCAGGTAGCAGGTGTGGTGAGATATCTATTTTGGTTAGGCAAACCAGCTATTGTAAAAGATCAGGAAATAGAAATTATAAAAAAGAGCCTTAAAGCTCCTAATATTAGTGATGTAACTGTTTCGGCAATTCAAGTGGGAGATAAAATCAAATTAGAATCAGGGGCATTTAGTAATCAAAATGCAATTGTACAAGAAATATCTAATAGTTATTATACTCTTGTATTGGAAACATTAGGATGTGTTTTGAAAATAAAATATAAATAACAGCGTTATCAAAGTAAAATTAACAGAAGAGAGAATCTTTTTTAGATTTTTTTCTTCTGTTTTTTTATAAAGTAATTATTTACACCCTGATTAATAACGCATTGGAATTAAGTGCTTTTTTATTAACAATTACTTTTTAAGTAATACGGGAAACCGTATTGAAAAAGTAGAGTTATTGTACTATATTTGCCGAAAATGATTAATTTAGGTATCTGGGTCAAAGATTTGTGACTCAGAACGGCGAAGCCGTGAGTTTTAGTGACCTAAATAAATTAAAAAAAATGGAATTAAAAAATAAAGTAAAAATTGCGGTTATTGGTTTAGGATATGTTGGATTGCCTTTAGCTCGATTATTTGCTACAAAATATTCAGTTGTTGGGTTTGATATAAATGAATCAAGAGTTAATTCTTTAAAATCCGGAACAGATACAACCTTAGAAGTTGAAGATGATGTTTTACAAAATGTCCTAGTTGATTCACCAGATCAAGAAATAGGTTTATATTGTACAACTTCATTAAATGATATTGCAAATTGTAATTATTATATAGTTACGGTTCCTACACCTGTCGATAAAAATAATCGACCAGATTTAACACCATTGTATAAATCTAGCGAGACGGTTGGAAAGGTTTTAAAAAAAGGAGATGTTGTCATTTATGAATCTACAGTCTATCCAGGTGTTACAGAAGAACAATGTGTGCCAGTTTTAGAACAAGCTTCAGGTTTAGTATTCAATGAAGATTTTTACGCAGGATACTCTCCAGAAAGAATAAACCCAGGAGATAAGGAACATACCGTTGAAAAAATTTTAAAAGTGACTTCAGGTTCAACTCCAGAAATAGGTTTAAAAGTTGATGCTTTGTATAAATCAGTAATCACTGCAGGAACTCATCTAGCTCCATCAATTAAAGTTGCAGAGGCCGCAAAAGTTATTGAAAATTCACAACGTGATATCAATATTGCTTTTGTAAACGAACTAGCTAAAATATTCAATTTAATGAATATTGATACTCAAGAAGTATTAGAAGCGGCTTCAACAAAGTGGAATTTTTTACCCTTTAAACCAGGCCTTGTTGGCGGACATTGTATAGGAGTAGATCCTTATTATTTAGCACAAAGAGCACAAGAATTTGGTTATCATCCCGAAATAATTTTAGCAGGAAGACGTTTAAATGACAGCATGGGAGAATATGTAGCTTCACAAATAGTTAAGCTAATGATAAAAAAAGGCATTTCTGTTAATGGAGCTGAATTATTAATGCTTGGTATTACTTTCAAAGAAAATTGCCCAGATGTTAGAAATACTAAAATTGTTGATGTTGTAAAAGCATTAAAAGAATATGGAATTTTAGTAACAATATATGATCCACTTGCAAATGCAAATGATGTAATAAAAGAATATAATTTAATAACATTAGGCTCTATTCCTGATAATAAATTTGACGCGATAGTCCTAGGGGTTTCTCATTCAGAGTTTTTAGAGTTAGATTTTGCTGAATTGCAAAAATCAAATAGTTTATTATATGATGTAAAAGGAGTTTTAGGTAATATAGCCGATAACAGGTTATAATATTTGAAGCTTTTTTAATTTAAAAAAGAAAAATGGAAAATAATAATTCAATTATACATGTAGTTTTAACAGGTGGTGTAGGAAGCAGATTATGGCCACTTTCTCGTAAGAGCCAGCCAAAACAATATTTAGAAATATTTGAAAATAAATCTTTATTTGAAATGACTGTTGAACGTAATAGTCACTTAGCAAATAAAGTAATGGTCGTAGGTAATGTCGACAATCATCATTTGAGTGGTAAAGTAATGGATAAAACCAATACAACTTATTTGAATATTGTTGAGGCTACTCCAAGAAATACAGCAGCTGCCATAGCATTTGCGGCTTTTGCATCAGATCCTGATGATGTTTTAATTATAACTCCTTCTGATCATATTATTGATAAAATGGATGATTATAACAATGCTATCCAAGAAGCAGTTTCAAAAGCTAAAGAAGGCTTCATAGTAACATTTGGAATTATACCTACAAAGCCAGAAACAGGTTATGGTTATATTGAATCGAAAGGTGATAAAGTCGTATCATTTCGTGAAAAACCTAATGAAACAACTGCAAAAGAATTTATTGCAAAAGGTAATTTTTTATGGAATAGTGGCATGTTTTGTTTTAAGGCAGGAGTACTGTTAGATGAGTTAAAGCAATTTCAGCCAGATGTTTATGAAAAATCCAAAGCAGTTTGGGAAGCATCGAAAGAAGGATTTTTAGATTTGGAACTATCAATGCAAATTCCGTCCATTAGTATCGATTATGCTGTGATGGAACGCAGTAAAAAAATTAAAGTCGTTCCTGCTTCTTTTTCATGGTCAGATTTAGGTTCTTTTGAATCGGTTTATGATTATTTAATTCTGAAAGGGCATCCAGTTGATAAGAACGGTAATATGGTTATTGGTTCTGGGAAGCACACAACTTTTCTGGGACTAAAAAATACTATTTTTGTGTATACAGATACCGCTAATTTAATTTTGCAAAAAGAAAACTCACAAGATGTAAAAGATATCTACAGTGAATTAGAAAAAATAAATTCAGATTTATTAAATTAATAAAATTAAAATGAAAAAAATTCTTATAACTGGCGGCGCTGGTTTTATTGGTTCTCATGTAGTAAGACGTTTTGTTAATAAATATCCAGATTATCAAATCTTTAATTTGGATGCCTTGACTTATGCTGGGAATCTGGAGAATATAAAGGATATTGAAGATAAATCAAATTATACTTTCGTAAAAGGAGATATTGTAGATGAAAATTTTATAAACAATCTTTTTACAACACATAATTTTGATGGTGTTCTGCACTTGGCCGCAGAATCTCATGTTGACCGCTCTATAGAAGATCCATTAGCTTTTGTGAAAACTAATGTTATTGGAACCATGAATTTATTAAATGCAGCTAAAAATCAATGGAAAGATAATTTTGAAGGAAAAAGATTTTATCACATTAGTACAGATGAAGTATATGGTTCATTAGGAGCCGACGGACTTTTTACAGAAACAACTCCTTACGATCCAAATTCACCGTATTCAGCATCAAAAGCTAGCTCGGATCATTTTGTGCGCGCTTATGGAGAAACTTATGGCTTACCATATGTCTTGACAAATTGCTCAAACAATTATGGTTCATATCATTTTCCTGAAAAACTAATACCGCTTTTTATTAATAACATTATAAATAAGAAGGCTTTACCTGTTTATGGTGACGGAAATTATACTCGTGATTGGCTTTTTGTTGAAGATCATGCTATTGCTATTGATTTGGTTTTTCATGAAGGAAAGAATCATGAGACTTACAATATTGGAGGCTTTAATGAATGGAAAAATATTGATTTAGTAAAATTGCTTTGCCAAATTATGGATCAAAAATTAGGAAGAGAAAAAGGAACTTCAGAAGAATTGATTACATATGTTAAAGATAGACCTGGTCATGATTTACGATATGCAATTGATGCTTCAAAAATTAATAAAGAATTAGGTTGGAAACCATCTGTTACTTTCGAAGAAGGATTAGAAAAGACCATAGATTGGTATTTAAATAATGAAGATTGGTTGCTAAACGTGACATCAGGGTCTTATAAAGATTATTATAAAAAACAATACTCATAAAAACATTCTATTTTCGCTTTTTCTTTAAGATTAAACTATAAATCAATATGAAAAAAATATTATACGTTCTTACACTATTTTTTACTCTATTAATTTCTTTTAATTCAAATGCACAAGACATATTAAAATCAAAAGATTTAAGCACAATTAAAGTTGATTATTTATCAGATGATGACTTAGCTAAAATTAATACACAATTAAAAAGTAATAATACATCAATAGATCAAGTTGAGCCAATGGCAATTTCTAGAGGCATGAGTCAGATAGAATTTAATAAACTTAGAACTAGGCTAGTCGAATTTGAGAAGAAAAACTCTAAAGATTCAAAAGCTAAAGAGAATAGTCTAAAAAAAACAGATAGTGATTCTGGGCGAAAACAGGAAAAAATTGTAAATGAAAAAGTTAAGGACACTGTAAATGCTTTAATTTTTGGTTCGGAATTGTTTGATAATCCAACATTAAATTTTGAACCAGATTTGAAACTTGCAACACCTATGAATTATATTTTAGGACCTGGAGATGAATTGCAGGTTAGTGTTTATGGAGTTCAAGAATATAATGCAAGTATTCCAGTAAGTGTCGAAGGAAAAATTACTATTGACTATGTTGGGCAAATAGCAGTTTCTGGGATGTCTATTGAAGCAGCAACCCAAAAAATAAGAGCAGCTATAGCGCGAGTTTACAGTACAGTTGCATCAGGACAATCTCAAGTAAGTGTAAGTTTAGGACGTATTCGTACTATTAAAATTACAGTTGTTGGAGGTAAACAGCCGGGTAACTATTCTATTTCTTCTTTAGCAACAGTTTATAATGCTTTACATTTAGCGGGAGGACCAGGCAGAAATGGAAGTTACAGAAACATTGAATTAAT
The DNA here is from genome assembly GCF_004366435.1 of Flavobacterium sp. S87F.05.LMB.W.Kidney.N. Lineage (NCBI taxonomy): Bacteria > Pseudomonadati > Bacteroidota > Flavobacteriia > Flavobacteriales > Flavobacteriaceae > Flavobacterium > Flavobacterium sp. S87F.05.LMB.W.Kidney.N. The sequence goes on from NZ_SODX01000006.1 coordinate 13,019, forward strand.
CAGGAATAATAAAGTTTATAGAAATATTGATATTTATCGATTTTTGGTGAAAGGGGATCAGTCTGACAATGTTAGTTTAAAAGATAATGATGTAATTAGAATCCCTGCTTACAGTCAAAGAGTTACTGTAGAAGGAGAAGTCAAGCGTCCAGGAATTTTTGAAATGAAAAAAGGAGAAAAATTCTCTGATTTATTAAATTTTGCATCTGGATTTAACGAATTTGCATATACTGCATCTGTAAATGTCTTGCAAAAAACAGGTAAAGAATTTAAGGTTCATGATATAAACGAGAGTGAATATAGTACTTATCAACCACAATCCGGAGATGTATTTCGAGTTACTAAAATTCTAAACCGTTTTGAAAATCGTATCAAAATTGAAGGCGCAGTCTTCAGGCCAGATTACTATTCATACACTCAAGGAATGAGGATTTCTGATCTTATTACAAGAGCAGAAGGCTTGAAAGAGGATGCTTATACAAAAAGAGCAAGAATCATTCGTTTAAAAACCGATTTAACTACAGAAATTGTAAATGTCGATTTAAGCGCTGCCTTAAGTGGAGACTTAAATGCTGATATAGAATTAAAAAGAGAAGATATTGTAACTGTTTACTCAATATTAGATTTTAGAGAAGAATATAAAGTTACAATTGACGGTGAAGTAAAAAATCCTGGTGAATATGAGTATTTTGAGAATTTAACTTTGAATGATCTAGTTGTTCAGGTTGGAGGATTAACGGGTTCAGCTTCTAAACGAGTTGAAATTGCTAGAATGGTAAAATCAGATGAAATTGATGACGCAGATCCTAAACGCATTGAATTAGTAGAACTGGAAATTACAGCAGATAATAATGAGCAAATAAAAAACTTTGTTTTAAAACCATTCGATGTTATTAATATAAGAAGAATGGCGGTTTATGAAAAACCTGAAATGGTGTCTATAACTGGCGCAGTAAGTTATCCGGGTAAGTACGTTTTAGCTAATAAGAAAGAAACAGTTTATAATGTTGTGATGAGGGCTGGCGGACTTACTTCTATTGCTAATTTAGATGGTATGAAAATTAAACGACCAATTAAAAAAGAGCAAATTGAACAACTAGAACGAGTTGATCTGAATTTATCAAAAAGTGATACCATCAAAGAAAAATTGAGCAAAAAATTAAGTGAAGATTTAAAGTACGTGACTATTCCTGTAAATTGGGAAAAAATTGTAAAGGATAAAAATCATTATTCGAATGTGACGTTATTTCCTGGAGATGAGATCGAAGTAGCCGTTTATAATGAAGGTGTAAAAGTAACAGGAAATGTATTATTGACTTCCGAAATACCATATAGAAGTGGAAAAGGATTTAAATATTACATCAATTCTGTTGGCGGGGTCGATAGTAAAGGATGGAAGAGAAAAGCTTATATTATTTATCCTAATGGAAAAGCAGATGTAACAACTTCATTTTTATTTTTTAGGTCTTATCCTAAAGTGGAGCCAGATTCACAAATTGTGGTCCCAGAAAAACCAGAAAGAAAGAAAATGAGCGCAGGAGAATGGGCTGGTCTAGGAACTGCATTTGCTAGTTTAGCATTGTTAATTGTTACTGCATTTAAATAAATTTCGATGGATAAAATACCTGTTCAAAGTGATGAACTATCGTTAAAGGATTTAGTAGGCAAAATCAAAGAATGGAAAAACTATTTGTTTTCTAAATGGAAGATCATTATCCTAATTGCTTTTATAGGAGCAGCACTTGGTTTAACTTATTCAATTATTAAAAAACCAATATATAAAGCTACCCTTTCTTTTGCCTTGGAGGATGAAAAATCTGGTGGATTAGGAGGAGCATTAGGATTGGCTAGTACATTTGGTCTTGATGTAGGAGGAAGTGGTGGAGGAATTTTTGAAGGTTCAAATTTAACAGAGTTGTTCAAATCCAGATCAATGGTTGAAAAAACATTGCTTTCACCTGTTACTTTTAATGGCAAAAATATGTCTTTGGTAGAAATGTATCTTGAAATTAATAAATTACGAGATGGCTGGGACAAAGATCCTAAGTATGCATCAATAAAATTTTTACCAGATGCAGACAGAACTAAATTTACAAGGGTACAGGATAGTATTTTAGGTGATATATATGGAAATTTATCCAAGACGGGGTTAAGTGTAGGCCAAAAAGATAAGAAAATATCGATTATAAGTATTGATGTTTCTTCAACAAATGAGTTATTTGCTAAGTTTTTTTGCGAATCTCTAGCAAGGCAAGTGGGGCTTTTTTATGTAGATACTAAAAGTAAGAAAGCTAGAATGAATATGCAGATATTAGAACGCCAGGTTGATTCTGTGCGTCGGGAGCTAAATAATGCTATCACAGGTGTAGCGATTGCAAATGATAATACATTTGGCTTAAATCCTGCTCTGAATGTAAAAAGAACTCCATCCGCAAAAAGACAGGTTGATGTTCAGGCTAACACAGCTATATTAACGGAATTGGTTAAGCAAACTGAACTTGCAAAAGTAACACTTCGAAAAGAAACTCCTCTAATTCAAGTTGTAGACAGACCAATATTACCTTTAGCAAAAGAGCGTTTTGGTAAAGCCAAAGGAATTCTTCTAGGAGGTTTTGCAGGGGGCTTTTTAACGATTATTTATTTAATGTTGAAAAGATTATTAAATTATTTTCTTTAAATAAAAATTTATGAAACCTAAAATATTAGATTTTCCAAAAATTCAAGATCCAAGAGGCAATCTTACATTTTTACAAAATCCAAATCAAATTCCATTTGAAATTAAAAGAACTTTTTGGACCTATGATGTTCCTGGTGGAGAAGTTAGAGGAGGACATGCATATAAGAATCAGGAAGAAGTAATTATCGCTCTAAGCGGGAGTTTTGATGTGGTGATAACTAATCTTGACGGTTCAACTGAAAAAATTTCATTGAACAGAAGTTATTACGGATTATATCTGCCAGCAAAAACTTGGAGACATATGGAAAATTTTTCAACCAATTCTTTAGCATTACATGTTTCAAGTGAAACGTTTTCCCATGAGGATTATTTAAGAGATTTTGAGGAATTTAAACAAGAGTTAGAAAAATGAGTAATAGAAAAACTGTTTTTGATTGTAATCTATTGTACTTAGAACAAAAAGGCGATAGAAATGGGCATATAACAGCTGTTAATAATAATGTTGAAATTCCTTTCGATATAAAAAGGATTTTTTATTTATATGATATTCCTGGCGGAGAATCTCGTGGAGCTCATGCACATAAAGAGTGTCATCAATTTTTGGTTGCGGCTAGTGGTAGTTTTGAAGTCTTATTAGATGATGGAGTAACTAAAAGACAGGTACTTTTAAACAGACCTGATTTAGGATTACATGTGCCTCCCGGTATTTGGGCTTCAGAAATTAATTTTTCTAGCGGTTCTATTTGTTTGGTCTTAGCTTCTCACGAATATAGCGAATCGGATTATATTAGAAACTTTAACGATTACCTTAATTATATAAATGAATAATATACACCCTTTGTCAGATGTGCAATCTTCGAATATTGGTAATAATACATTGGTTTGGCAATTTACAGTAATTTTATCACAAGCACAGATTGGTAATAATTGTAATATTAATTGCAATTGTTTTATTGAAAACGATGTTGAAATCGGTAATAATGTAACGGTAAAATCTGGAGTACAAATTTGGGATGGTGTAAAAATTGAAGATGATGTCTTTGTAGGACCGAATGTAACATTTACTAATGATCTTGTTCCACGATCAAAAGTTTATCCGAAAGAATTTAAAAAGACAATTTTAAACAAAGGATGTTCAATAGGAGCAAATTCAACAATTGTGGCAGGAATAGAAATTGGCAATAAAGCTTTTGTTGGTGCGGGAAGTGTATTAACGAAGTCTATTAATCCGTATACTGTTTGGTATGGTAACCCAGCAAGGCATAAAGGATTTATAACAGAAGAAGGTATTTTACTGGATTTAGATTTGAAAGATAAAAATACTGGATCACAATATTATTTAGAAGGATTTAAACCAGTTAAAAAATGATAAAATTTTTAGATTTATATCAAATTAATCAAAACCATAAAAAAGATTTACTAAATGCTTTTGAAAGAGTTGTAGACTCAGGATGGTATATTATGGGCAATGAACTAAAAAAATTCGAACAGGAATTTGCAGATTATTGTGGAGTTAAACATTGTGTAGGAGTTGCTAATGGATTAGACGCTTTGATATTAATCATTAGAGCTTATAAAGAACTGGGAATTTTTAAAGATGGAGATGAAGTTTTAGTGCCTTCAAATACATATATAGCAAGTATATTAGCTATTTCAGCTAATAATCTAATACCTATATTGGTTGAACCAGATATTTTAACTTATAATATAGATGTTAAAAAAATTGAGCAGTCAATAACTTCAAAAACGGTAGCAATTTTACCTGTTCATCTTTATGGTCAATTGTGTGACATGGAGGTTATTTCCGAAATTGCCAAAAAATATAAATTAAAAGTAATAGAAGATTGTGCACAATCGCACGGCGCTACAAATAAGTTAGGAATAAAAGCAGGTAATTTTGGCGATGCAGCGGGATTTAGCTTTTATCCAGGAAAAAATTTGGGAGCTTTAGGCGATGCTGGTGCAATAACAACTTCGGACGATCACTTAGCTGAAACATTGAGAGCATTGTTAAATTATGGTTCACATGTTAAATATCAAAATAAATTTAAGGGTATTAACAGCCGTTTAGACGAATTACAAGCAGCGCTTCTTTCTGTAAAATTAGCGAAGCTTGATGAAGAAACAGAATATAAAAGAAACGTAGCAGAAAGATATCTCTCTGAAATAAAAAATTCAAAGATCATATTACCGATTGTCGAAAGAAGAGAGTCGCACGTTTGGCATTTATTTGTAATAAGGACGCAAGATAGGGTTTCACTTCAAAATTATTTAACAGAAAATAATATCCAAACCGTAATTCATTATCCAATTCCTCCCCATAAACAGGACGCTTACAGTGAATGGAATAACTTAAGTTATCCAATTTCTGAAAAAATTCACAATGAGGTATTAAGTTTGCCTATTAGTCCTGTTTTGTCTGATTCTGATATTAGCGAAATAATAAATAAATTAAATAACTATAGTGTTTAAAAAGGGATGGGCCTATGTAAGAGCCCTAGTTTATTATAAAAACCAATTTTTCTTATTTTGGCTACCTAATTGGAAAGCTATAATTGATAAAAGGATCAAGTATAAAATGAAGCCATCGATTCAACAGTTTACGATCTGTAGTGGAAAAGGAACCGTTGAGATTGGAGATTTCTGTTTTTTTGGATTAAAAGAAGGAGGAGGACATAGGGGAGGTAGTATTGAATTTCAAGCGAGAACTAATAATTCAATAATAAAAATAGGGAATAAAGTTAATACGAATAATAATATTATATGTATTGCTGCAAATTACATTGAGATTGGAGATAATACTCTTATAGGACAGAATGTTACAATTATGGATCACGAAGCCCATGGTATATCTCCTGATAAAAGAAGAGAAATTGGAGAAATTGGAAGTGTAATTATTGAAAAAAATGTTTGGATTGGTAACAATGTAATTATACTTAAAAACTCTTTGATCGGAGAGAATACAATTGTTGCATCAGGTTGTGTGGTTACTGGCAAATTTCCAAAAAATGTTATCATTGGAGGGGTTCCTGCTAAAATTATTAAAACTATTTAATGAAAGAAAGTCGGAATTCATATAGAAATATTGTTAAAGCAACTTCTATATTTGGAGGGGTTCAAATTTTTAATATTTTGATTTCAATAGTGCGAACTAAATTTATTGCAGTCTATATTGGTCCAGCTGGATTAGGAATTGCAGGTTTATTTCTTTCGACAATTAATTTAGTTGGAAGTTTTACAAATTTTGGTTTAGGAACTAGTGGTGTTAAAGACGTTGCATTGGCAAACGGTACAACAAATAATATCCGAATTGCAAGAATTATAAAAGTATTGAAAAGAATGATTTTCTTTACTGGGCTTTTAGGAATGCTTTTCATGATCGTATTTTCACAAGCACTAAGCAAATTAGCCTTTGGAAATATTAATTATACATTGTCATTTATTTGGATTTCAATTGTTTTACTATTTAATCAATTAACCACAGGTCAGCTTGTGATTTTACAGGGACTAAGAAAGTTAAATTATTTAGCAAAAGCGAATATAGTAGGAAGTGCGATTGGGTTATTGTTAACTTTTCCTATTTATTATTATTATCATGTAGATGGTATAGTCCCATCGATGATTATAGCAGCAATCGTATCTTTTGCTACTTCTAGATATTTTTCAAAAAAAATAATTGTTGAAAAAATTAAAGTTTCAAAACTAAGAATTTATGCGGAAAGCAAAAGCATGATGATTTCGGGCTTTATGATTAGTTTAAGTGGAATAATAACATTGGGCTGTAATTACATAACTCAAATTTATATCAGTAAAACAGGAGGAATAGAGCAGGTAGGATTATTCAGTGCTGGATTTGCAATTGTCAATACTTATGTAAGCTTAATATTTACAGCAATGGCAACTGATTATTATCCCAGATTATCATCAGTATCAAAAGATAACAATCTATGTAAAAAAGAAATTAATCAGCAAGCTGAAATTGCAATTTTAGTATTGTCTCCAATTTTATTGATCTTTATGGTTTTTATAAAATTAATAATCATTATTTTATATTCCAAAAAATTTGTTGAAATAGATTCTATGTTGCATTGGATTGCGATAGGAATATTGTTTAAGGCGGTAACTTGGTCGATAGGTTTTATTTTTCTTGCTAAAGGAGATACAAGAACATTTCTTTGGAATGAATTAACAGGAAATTTTTATATGCTTTGTCTGACATTAGTAGGTTATTCTTTTTTTGGTCTTAAAGGTGTTGGTATTGCTTTTGCTGTTGGTTTTGTTTTTTATTTATGCCAAATTTATTTAGTTGCTAGATTTAAATATAATATGAGTTTTAATAAATCATTTATTAAGATATTCTTTACACAAGTGATTTTAGCGCTTTCTTCAGTCGTAATTATAAATCTATTTGGAGGATGGTTATCTTATACATTATGTTCTTTAATTATAATTTTGTCTGGTACTATTAGCTTTTTTGAATTGAATAAGAGAATAGGTATAATGTCTTTTATCAAGAAAAAATAACATTTACAATGCTTAACAATCAGTTTTCAAAAACTATAATATTTTATTGCTTTAATTTTAGTATGGGAGGAACTGAAACTCTTATATTAAGATTGATGAAGTATTATGGGGCAAATAATTATCGCATAATACTTTTAACAGAAACTAAAATTAACGAAAGTATAGCAGAGGATTCTCACAAAGTAAATTTTGAACATTATATTTATAAAAGCAGTTCAAAAAATTTCTACTCCTTAAATAATGAAATATTAAGCTTTCAATCGATAGAAAATCCGATAGTAGTCTCACAATTTTTGCCTGAATTTTTAAAATGTTCTGTTTTACTTATAAAGTCAAAATACGGTGTGAGATTTAGCCACGTTTTATATATTGTTCATCCAAATTCAACATTTTATAATCCAAAAGTATTTAAGGTTTTCGCCAAGTCAATGATAGGATCAATGCTTAGAAAAGGGAACTTGATATTTATGGATGAAACTTGTATAAGTAAATGCGTAGAATTTTATAAAATAACTGAAAATGTTAGTTTCAATATTTGCAGATTACCCCTATTTATAAATGATGATAAATTCGTCAATAAAAGAAATGACATTTTTAATGTGTTAACTGTAACTAGATTCGAGTTTCCATTTAAGGGATACGTACTTGGTTTAGTTAATTCTTTTGCTAAATTACATAAAAAGTATCCGAATACATCTTTGACGATAATTGGTAACGGGAAAGGTAAAATGGAGTTGCAAGAACTAATTTTAAAATTGCCGGAAAGTACATCTAATAATATTTTAACTATAGACGAAGTTCCTTATCATAAGATTAATGATTTTATATCGAAATCTGACGTTTACGTTGGAATGGGTACTACAGTTCTAGATGCTGCTAACAAGAATAAAATTGTAGTTACAGCTGTAGCTTACCAAAAAGAAAATTTTTCAGTTGGTTTTTTTCATGATAATTATTCTACAATTGGAGAAGTTCTGCAAAAAAAAATATCATATCTAAATTTTGAAGATCTTTTAGAAACAGTTATTACTGTTAACGATTCAGAGTATGAAATAATGTCATTAAAGAGTAAAGAAATGTTGACAATCCATTATGACATAAAAGTTGTTGCTGAAAAAATATTAATTGGAAGTAATAAATTCTTTTCAAATTTTGAAATTATTTTAATCAATATTTTATATTTCACACATAAGGTTAGTGTGAAAATCTTACAAAAAATTAAGAATTAACACATGGATGTTGTAGTAATATTTAACGGTCTCGGCAACCAAATGTCTCAATACGCATTTTATTTACAAAAAAAGAAGCTGGACAAGTCCACTCGATTTATATTTGATAAAAGATCACATATTAGTCATAATGGGTATGAGCTTGAGCGAGTTTTTAATATTGAAGTAAAAGAGACTGTGGTAAATTCTATTCTTTTTCTTCTTTTTAGAATTTTAACGATCAAAAAACATCCTTATTTTTCTAAACCTCTCATTAAATTACTTAATTTTTTTGGAATCACATTATTTGAAGAAAGTGCAAATTACGATTTCGACGAATCTCTACTAAAATCATCGAAAGGAATTCGTTTTTTATATGGAGGATGGCATTCAGAAAAATATTTTGAATCTAATAAAAAACAAGTATTAGAAACTTTTAAATTAGAAGTAGAAGATGTGGAAAATCTGTCTCATTTAGAACAAATAAAAAAAACAGAAAGTGTTTCGATACATGTTCGAAGAGGCGACTACATGAAAGGAATCAATTTTGAAATGTACGGTTCGGTATGCACTAAAGGTTATTTTGAAAATGCAATTGATAAGATTAATCAATTAGTTGAAAAACCCCATTTTTTTGTATTCTCAAATGATCTGAATTGGGTTAAAGAAAACTTTGTAATGGATAGATGTACTTTTATCGACTGTAACAATGGAAAAGATTCCTGGAAAGATATGTATTTAATGAGTAATTGTAAATATAACGTTAATTCAAATAGTACTTTTAGTTGGTGGGGCTCTTATTTAAATACAAATAATTCAAAAGAAGTTATTGTTCCAAATTACTTTGTAAATAACCTTGAAACAAAAGATTTTTATCCTTCAAATTGGTTGAAGATAAAAGATTATAATTAAGATTTACACCTCCTAACAAAATACACTCGTTAAAAAAGACCTTGTAGATGAAAAATTGTGTTTTTACTATTGTTGCAAAAAATTATATTGGATTGGCTCAAATACTGGAAGAATCTTTAAAAGAAAAAAATCCAGATGTCGATTTTTTTATTTTTGTTGCAGATCAATTTTCTCAAAATGTAGATAAAAAACAACTTGCAGATAATATAATTATAGCAAAAGATAAATTAAATATATCTGAGTCAAATTGGCTAGATATGACCTTTAAATATGATTTAACAGAATTTTGCACATCAATAAAGCCTTCTGCTTTTTCTTATTTCTTAGAAAAAACGAATTACGAAAAAATCATTTATCTAGATCCAGATATTTACATATACAATAGTATAAATCCCATATTTGAAATATTAGATAATCATTCTATTGTTTTAACACCACATATAACGGCTATTCAAGATGAATTTAACGGAGATCGATCAGAAAGCGGTTTATTAAGTACAGGGGTTTTTAATCTAGGCTTTTGCGCTATAAAAAGAAGTTCTTCTTCGGCAAAAATGATTTCTTGGTGGCATCAACGATTACTTGATAAATGCTATATAGATTCTTATGACTCTTTTTATACAGATCAAAAATGGATGGACTTTTTACCTTGTTTTTTTACGAGTGAAGAATTATATGTTTCTCGTCACTTAGGAATGAATATTGCTCCATGGAATTTTTTCGAGCGTAAAGTTTTGGTTGAAAATGATATTCTTAAAGTTAAAAATAGAGAAGGAAGTCAAGACAATTCAGCCTTTCCAGTTTTGTTTGTTCATTATTCAGGGTATAATTATTCTGAATTAAAAAAGGGGAATGTAATACAAAACAACATTTCAAATATTAAAGAGTATGATGATATCAAGCTTTTAACAGATGTTTATGCAAAAGCAATACATGAAAAAAAGGAGATCTTTGATGCCTATATTAATGAAAAATATTCTTATAATTTCTACGACAATGGAGATGCTATAAAGAGTTTTCATAGAAGAATTTATCGTTCATTGGTAATGAAAGGAGAAAATAGATTTTCTAATCCTTTTTCTAGTGGAGAAAAATCTTTACATCAAGCTTTCAAGAAAAATGGGATGATGAAAAACTCAACTGTCAATTTGGATAAAGTTACCAAAGAAAATTTACAAGGGGTAGATCGTAAATTAAAAATATTTAACGTTGCTACAAGGGCCTTATACAAAATGATTGGTTTTGAGAAGTATTTACTTTTTATCCGCTTGTTACGTTCTTTTGGTAGGTACGAATCGCAAATACATATTATTGACAAAAAATACGATAGCAATAATATCAAATATTAAATCAAAAGAGACGTATTTTTCAATTGACTAAAAAAGAAGAATTTGATTAATTTAATTAACGAGTTGTTCGTAAATGGATTTATCTATTTATTTATATTCTTCGTGCTTTTTTTACTGACAGTTTTTGAATCTGTTCATGAGTTAAAAAAATATAGATTTTTAACAGCTTTCTTGTGCGCTTTTTTTCTTTTTTTATTTACTGGACTTAGATGGGACACAGGGACAGATTGGATTTCTTATAAAGGATTATTTGATAATGTTGATTTTAACTTTGATGAGCTGTTTTTTATCCAAATATATTCGTTTGAGTTTGGATATGTTCTTTTGAACATTTTTATAAAGTTTTTTGTAGATAATTATACAGTTTTACTATTAGTAGATAGTCTTATAGCAGTAGGAATAGTTTATCTTTTTATTAGAAAATTTTCTCCAAACCCTAATATTTCACTTTTTGTTTTTTATAATGCTTTTTTTGTTGCTCAATTTATGGGCAGTAATAGAAGAATAATTGCGTTAGGGGCCGCTTTGTTTGTCTTTTATTATGTGCACGAAAAGAAATTTGGAAAATATTTGATTTGGCAAACGATAGCTTTTTTGTTTCATCGAAGCTCATTAATGCTTGCTTTTGCATGGTTTATTCCCAAAAAAAGATTTACAGCAAAACAAATTTTAGTAATATTGTTTATCTGTTTATTAATAGGAATACCTCAGTTGCCATTAAAACTTGTAGGACTAATAGGTCAGTCATTTTCTGCGGGAGGGGCTATTGTGGACAGATTGATCTTTTATTCTGAGAATAGTGAAACTACAATTTCAGAAAATACAAATCCTTTAGTTTTGATGACATTGTCAGCAATTAAAAGAGGGGTGTTTCTATGTTTTTATCTATATGTTATTAAATTAAATAAATCTGTTTTGGATACCATCTCAGATTATTTTTTAAATATTTATGTAGTTGGTTTTGCAGTTTATCTTTTATTTAATGGATCTGCAATTTTTCAAATGTTTTCAACCTACTTTACATTCATTGAGATAGTTTTAATTGGTCGTTTTTGGAGTTATGCCGATAAAAGATCTAAATTAATTTTTCTTAGTGTCTTATTTTTTTACGGCTTTTTTCAATTGCTAAGTTCATTAAATGCCTACCCAGAATTATATTTACCTTATAAAACGTTTTTAGATGCATAAATTTTCGGAGAATAAAATAGTACTTATTACCGGATCATATAATCCAGATATTTGTGGTGTTGGCGACTATACTGAAAAACTTTTTAAGAATTTGCAAAAATCTAACCTTTCTAACATTATAGATTTGTTGGTATGGCGAGACTGGACATTTTTTAAGTTTTGGAGTCAGTTAAAAAAAATAAAAAAAAATTATACAACAGTTCATTTGCAATATCCTACAGAAGGATATGGCTATAGTCTGTATCCTATTTTATTGTTTTTTTTATTAAAGTCTAAGAAAAGAATTGTTACTCTGCATGAATATTCTCAACGAACAAGAAAGGCGAGATTGGCAACAAGTCTTTTTTTTTATTGCTCAGACCATATAATTTTTACAACAGAGCAGGAAAGAAATTTTGTCATCAATAAATTTAAGTTTGTTAAAGATAAATCAGAAGTAATAAATATTGCTAGCAATATTGCGTCTCCTGAAGAAAAGATTAATTGGGAAGATCGAAAATTTGATATCGCTTATTTTGGACACATTAGACCTCATAAAGGAATAGAAGACTTTATTGAAATTGCAAGGATATCAAAAAATAAGTCTCTGCCAGTAAAATTTATTGTTGTGGGACAAGTTCAGGAACGATTTAAAGAATATTCGAACACATTATTTCTTAACAAAAACGATAATGATATTGAATGTTTTTTTAATAATACTGATATAGCAGTATCTGACTTATTACAAAATTCCAAAATACTGTATTTACCGTTCCCTGATGGTATATCAATGAGGAGAGGTTCTTTTTTAGCTGGTATTGAAAATAATTGCCTTGTAGTTTCAAATAAGGGAGATTTTGATTCAGGTTTAAGTAAATATGCTTTATTATTTGATATAGAAAATGATTACAATTATAGATTAGATGCTATTCAGAATTTATTTTTTGAAGAGAAAGAAAGAAAAAAAATACTTGAAAATATTCAAAACTTTCAAGGACAAATTACATGGGATCAAATAATTTCTAAACACGTTAAATTGTATGAGCTATAAAAAAATTGCAGTAAATTTGCTTCCCTTTGATGAGAAACTTACTGGTACTGGGTATTTTTTCTTAAGGCTTTTTAAAGAAGTTTTGATTCTAGATGAAAAGAATAAATATGAACTTCATGTTTCAAAAAAAATTCAACAATTTGAAGAATTAAAAAAATTTTCAAATGTCATTATAATTGAGCATGTCATTAAAGATTCAAAGATTCGAAGAATTTTCTACGAGCAGTTTGTGTTCCCTTTTAAATTTAAATCGGATATTTTGTTTTCTCCCAGTGTCGCAATACCGATCTTTTTTAGATTTTCAGCGAAAAAGTATATAACTACTATACACGATATTGTACCTTTTATTTTTAAAAAATATGGTAGATCTCAACAGTTATATGTAGAAACAATAACAAAAATGAGTGCGAGAGCAGCTGATAAAATAATAACAGTTAGTGAAAACTCGAAGAATGATTTAAAAAAATATTTAAATGTTTCTGAAGAGAAAATATTAGTAATTTACAACACTATAGTGCCGAAAACAGCTAATCAAGAGTCTATAAATCGTGATGAAAATTTTTTCATAACAGTTTCAACTATCCAGCCAGGAAAAAATTTGCTAAGACTTATAAAGGCATTTGCATTATTTTCTGAAACAGTAAAAGACTATAAGTTAATCATTGTTGGTAATTTAGGTTGGCAATATGAAGAAATAATAACTCTAATTGAGAAATTAAAACTTAACAATCAAGTTCAATTTTCTGGATATGTCAATGATAAAGAACTTGAAAATTTATATAGAAAAGCTAATGCTTTAGTATATGTATCATTGTATGAAGGATTTGGTATTCCTCCATTAGAAGCCATGAATTATAATTGTCCTGTTGTTGTTTCAAATGTTAGCTCAATTCCTGAAGTTGTAGGAAATGCAGGAATATATGTCGATCCATATAGTATTGAAGATATTACAAAAGGTTTGCATGAAAGTTTAAACATTGATATGGAAGCTTATAATTTGAAAGCAATGAAGCAAGTGGAAAAATTTAATCCACAAGTTGAAGCATTAAAATTTTTGCATGAATTAGAGATGTAATCTATTCGTAAATTTTTAATGTTTAAAAAGGATAGAAATTAAAGACAAGTCCAAGTATTTGTTTTTTTTAATATAATAGAAATGCAAAATTTAAAAATAAGTGTTGTCATGTCTGTTTATAAAAATGATAATCCAGATCATTTTAATTTAGCAGTACTGAGTTTACTAAACCAAACGTATTTACCATCGGAAATTGTTATTGTTGTAGATGGAGATGTTAGTAATGAAATAAACTTACAACTAGAATATTTCTCGACTAATTCACTAATAAAAATATTTAGATTGCCTATTAATAAAGGTCTAGCTAATGCTCTTAATGTGGGTATTGGAAATGCAACCTGCCCTCTAATAGCAAGAATGGATTCTGATGATATTTGTTTTAAAGATAGATTTGAAAAACAGATTAAAGCCTTAAATGAATTTGAATTAGATATCGTTGGAGGACAAATCATTGAATTTGGTAAAGATATTGATGATATAATTTCAAAAAGAATAGTTCCTTGTGAACATTCAGAAATGATAAATCTTCTTAAACTTAGATCACCTTTTTCACATCCTACTATTCTGTTTAAAAAAGAAGTTTATGATGTTTTAGGAGGATATGACACTTCAGTTTTTCCTGAAGATTATGATTTTTTTGTGCGAGCATACTTAAAAAAATTTAAATTTGGGAATGTGCCAGATGAAGTTTTATGGTTTCGACTAGGAGAAAATAGATCTGAAGCAATAAAAAGAAGATGGGGACTTAAGTATGCAAAAAATGAATTTATTTTGTATAGAAAATTCTTGCGTATTCGGTTTTTTAATTATTCCGATTTTTTTAAGGTGGTTTTCTTTAAGATTCCAATTAGAGTAATGCCTTTTTTTATGTTTAAATTTATTTACTACAAAATTGCAAGATAGTGATAAATAATATACAACATAAAAGTGTGATTATTACCGGTTTATCTGGATTTGTAGGCTCAAATCTTAAACTCTATTTAAAAGACTCATATAAAATTGTACCATTAAGTACACGTTATTTGCCTAATCAACAATTTGAAATTAATACAGATGTGATCATTCATCTTGCTGGTAAGGCACACGATTTAAAAAAAGTTTCTGTACCTCAAGATTATTACGATAGTAATTTTGAATTGACTAAACAGTTATTTGATGCTTTTTTAATTTCAGGTTCAAGTGTTTTTATTTTTATGAGTACAGTAAAAGCAGTTGCAGATGAAGTAAAAGGCGTTTTGAATGAAGATGAAATTCCAAATCCAAAAACACATTACGGTATAGCAAAGCACCAGGCAGAAAATTATATATTGAATAAGAAATTGCCAGATGGTAAAAGGGTTTTCATACTTAGACCTTGTATGATTCACGGTCCTGGTAATAAAGGCAATCTGAATTTATTGTATCAATTAGTTTCAAGAGGTTTACCATGGCCACTAGGTGCATTTGAAAATAAAAGATCTTTTTTGAGTATAGAAAATCTTTGTTTTGCTATTAGAGAGTTGATGGAAAACGAGAGAATACCTTCGGGGATTTTTAATGTAGCAGATGATGATCCATTGTCTACCAATGAATTGCTGGAATTGTTAGGGGTAAGTTTAGGAAAAAAAAACAGAATATTAAATTTACCACGAAAAGTTATTAATTCGATTGCTAAATTAGGAGACGTCTTGCGTTTGCCATTAAATAGAGAACGTTTACAGAAGTTAACAGAAAATTACATTGTTAGTAACGAAAAGATTGTAAAAGAATTAGGGAAATCTTTTCCCGTAAAGTCAAAAGAGGGGTTGTTGAAGACTTTTGAGTCATTTAAAAAAATAAAAAAAATAAAAAAATGAAAGTTGCACTTATAACGGGAATTACAGGACAAGATGGTTCATATTTAGCAGAACTATTATTAGAGAAAGGATACATGGTTCATGGTGTTAAGAGAAGAGCTTCTTCTTTCAATACACAACGAATAGATCATATATATCAAGATCAACATGAAGCTCACGTAAATTTTAAGCTGCATTACGGAGATTTGACTGATTCTACTAATGTCATTAGAATTATTCAAGAAGTACAACCTGATGAAATCTATAATTTAGGGGCTATGAGTCACGTAAAAGTGTCTTTTGATTCTCCTGAATATGTTGCTAATGTCGATGGAATTGGTACGCTAAGAATTTTGGAAGCGGTTCGTATTTTAGGTTTAGAAAAGAAAACTCGTATTTATCAAGCTTCAACATCTGAATTGTATGGTGGTTTAGCTGAAAATAAAAATGAAAAAGGACTTTATGATGAACAGTCACCTTTCTATCCACGTTCACCTTATGGGGTTGCAAAAATTTACGGTTTTTGGATTACAAAAAATTATAGAGAAGCATATAATATTTTTGCTTGTAACGGTATTTTATTTAATCATGAGTCACCAAGAAGGGGAGAAACTTTTGTAACTCGTAAAATAACAATGGCCACAGCTGCTATTGCTTTGGGAGAACAAGATTGTTTATACTTAGGAAATTTAGATGCTCAACGTGATTGGGGACATGCGAAAGATTACGTAGAAGCTATGTGGCGTATTTTGCAACAAGATGTTGCAGAAGATTATGTAATTGCTATGGGAGAAACTACCTATGTACGTGATTTTGTTAAAATGTCATTTGCAGAAGTTGGAATTGAGATAGAATTTAAAGGAGAAGGAGTAGATGAGAAAGGATATGTTGCATCATGCAATAATCCTGACTATCAAATTCAGATAGGTAAACAAGTAATTTCTGTTGATCCACAATATTTCCGTCCAACAGAAGTTGATTTACTTATTGGTGATCCTACTAAATCAAAAACAAAATTAGGATGGGTTCCTAAATATGATTTGGCTGGGTTAGTGAGAGAAATGATGATATCCGATCTTGAATATGTTAAAAGAGAAAAGATGTTAAATGAAGTAAGATCTGCAATTAGGTACTAATTTAAATAAAATCAGAAAAATTTATATTCTTGATTTACAATTGTCATTATGAATTTAAAAGATAAAATATATATAGCTGGACACCGTGGAATGGTGGGCTCGGCTATTTTGCGTCAACTGAAAACAAAAGGATATACCAATTTTGTTTTGAAGACTTCTTCAGAGTTAGATTTAAGAAAGCAGCAAGATGTTGCAGATTTCTTTGCTGAAGAAAAACCTGATTATGTTTTTTTAGCCGCTGCTAAAGTTGGAGGAATTATAGCAAATAATACTTATAAAGGAGATTTCATTTACGAAAATCTGATGATACAAAATAATATAATTCATCAATCTTACTTAAACAATGTAAAGAAGTTGATGTTTTTAGGTTCTTCATGTATTTATCCTAAAATGGCTCCTCAGCCATTAAAGGAAGAATACATGCTTACAGGAGAACTAGAGCCTACAAACGAACCTTATGCTATTGCAAAAATTGCAGGAATAAAAATGTGTGATGCATACAGGGATCAATTTGGATGTAATTTTATTTCTGTTATGCCAACAAATCTGTATGGACCTAATGATAATTACGATTTAAAGAATTCTCATGTTCTTCCGGCAATGTTAAGAAAATTTATTACTGCAAAACGCAATAATGATACTTCCGTAACAATTTGGGGAACTGGAAGTCCAAAAAGAGAATTTCTGCATGCAGATGATCTCGCCGAAGCTTGTTTGTATTTAATGGAAAATTACAATGAACAAGGATTAGTAAATATCGGAGTAGGAGAAGATATCTCAATTTTAGATCTAGCTATTTTGGTTAAAAAAGTAGTTGGTTTTGAAGGTGAAATTTTAACAGATACTTCTAAACCAGATGGTACGCCTCGTAAATTAATGGATGTCTCTAAATTAAATGGTTTTGGCTGGAAAGCAAAAACAAGTTTAGAAGAAGGAATTCAGAAAGTTTACGATGAAATTAAAGATATTAATTGGGAATAATTTCATAAAATGGAATATACAATTTTAGGAATTATTTTAATGATCATAATGCTGCTTTATTTTAAAGTGGCAGATCGTTTTAATATAATAGATAAACCTAATCAAAGAAGTTCTCATACAGAAATAACTTTAAGAGGAGGAGGGATTATTTTTTGGTTTTCAGCGCTAATCTATTTTGTTCAGCATATTCAAACAAATTATTTCTTCTTTACAGGAATAACACTTGTGAGTTTAGTTAGTTTTTGGGATGATATTCAAAGTTTATCAAATAAGATTAGAATTTCAATTCATTTTCTTTCTATCACTTTGATTTTTATTGATTTAGGTTTGTTTGATTTTTTTCCAATTTGGGGGACATTTATTGTATACATTTTAACTATCGGTTTAATAAATGCTTATAATTTCATGGACGGAATTAATGGTATTACTGGTATCTATACTTTAACTGTGATGGGATCTCTGCTGTATGTAAATTCAAATATTCAGCTATTTTCAGACGGAAGTTTTATAAAATATGCAATGATTGCAAGTTTGGTCTTTTTGTTTTTTAATTATAGAAAAAAAGCAAAATGTTTTGCAGGAGATGTTGGGAGTATTGCCATAGCATTTTGGGTAATTTATCTCGTTTTAAAACTAATTCTCGCAACAAATTCATTGATTTGGCTCTTATTTCTAGCAGTATATGGGGTTGATGCTATTTGTACTATTATGCATCGTTTGTATTTGAAACAAAATATATTTGAAGCACATCGTTTACACTTTTATCAAATTCTAAGCAATGAATATAAAATACAGCACAGATTGGTAGCGCTGTTATATGGATTAATTCAAGCTGCAATCTCATTATTAGTTGTAAGTCTTTATCAAAAAAATAATGATTTAATTATTTTTATAATAGTAATTCTGCCTTTACTTATTATTTATTCGTTTAAGTTTTATTTGTTAAATAAAAGTAATTTGAGATTAAAAGCATGAAACCAAAAGTAATTCAGGGAGGAAAGTTTGAAGATCAGAGAGGTAGTATTTCTTTTGTGAATGATTTCAGTTTTTCGGAAATCGAAAGGTTTTATATTATAAGTAACTCGAAGGAGAATCCAATCCGTGCTTGGCAAGGACATAAATTAGATGCGAAAAATTTTTATTGTCTTTCAGGGTCCTTTAAAATTCATTTTATCAAAATTGATAATTGGGATAGTCCTTCTAAAGATTTATTTATTGAGACCGTTCATGTTTCGGAATCGGATAGTAAAATAGTTCATATTCCTGCAGGTTATGTAAATGCTGTCGAGTCTTTACAAGAAAATTCAAAATTAATGTCATTTTCTACATTGCCACTGGCAAATGTAAGTGAGGATGATGTGCGTTACCCGTCAGATTATTGGCCAATTTAAAATGAGTAATAAAAGAATTTATTTGTCGTTGTCTGAGGGGAGTGGTTTTGAGCAAGAATATATTCAAAATGCCTTAATGTCAAATTGGATTACTTCTGGAGGACCATATGTTGATCAATTTGAAAATAAACTTCAGGATTATTTTGACAATGGATCATATGTAGCTGCATTAAATTCTGGAACATCTGCCATACATTTGGCATTAGTATTATTAGGAGTTGAGAGTGGAGATGAAGTAATCTGTCAGAGTATGACGTTTTCTGCTTCTGCAAATCCAATTCTGTATCAGAATGCAATTCCAGTATTTGTTGATAGTGAACCTGAAACCTGGAATATTTGTCCACAGAATCTAGAGGATGCTATAAAAGATCGAATACAAAAAGGTAAGAAGCCAAAAGCTATAATTGCTGTTCATTTATATGGGATGCCTTATAAAGTTGATGAAATTCATAGTGTTGCAGATCGTTATGGTATTCCAATCATTGAAGATAGTGCTGAAGCTTTAGGTAGTAGCTACAAACAAAAAAAATGTGGCACTTTTGGTTCTTTAGGAATTCTATCATTTAATGGCAATAAGATTATTACAACATCAAGTGGAGGTGTGATTATTTCTAACTCTAAAGAAATAAAAGAAAAAGCAATTTTTTTTGCAACACAATCAAAAGATCCAGTTATACACTATCAGCATAGCGAAATAGGCTATAATTATAGAATGAGTAATATTTGTGCTGGTATAGGTCTTGGACAAATAAAAGTATTAGAGGATAATATTAAATCAAGAAGAGAAAACCATTTTTTTTACAGAGAAATTTTTAAAGAAATTAAAAAAGCAGCACTTTTTGATAATTTTAATGACGATTTTTTTTCCAATTACTGGTTAAATACAATATTGTTAGAAACAAAACAAGACAGGGAAATTTTAAGACTTGCTTTTGATGAATCAAATATAGAATGTCGTCCATTATGGAAACCAATGCATTTACAACCTATTTTTGAAAAATATCCTTATTATGGAAGTAATGTGGCCGAAACATTATTTGAAAAGGGATTATGTCTGCCATCTGGATCAAATTTAACAAATGAAGATAAAACTAGAATTAAGAAAGTTATATTTAACTTTTTTAAATAATTTGAATATTTAAAATGAAAATCGAGAAAACATTTATTAAAGACTTAGTAATTGTAGAACCAACTGTGTTTGGAGATGAGAGAGGCTATTTTTTTGAATCTTACAGTAAAACTAAATTTGAAGATTTAGGTATTAATATAGAATTTGTTCAAGATAATCAATCCTTTTCAAAAAAAGGAACCTTAAGAGGACTACATTATCAAAATCCGCCATTTGCACAAACTAAATTGGTTCGTGTTTTAGAAGGTGAAATTATTGATGTCGCAGTAGATTTGAGAAAAGATTCCCCTACTTATGGAAAATCTTTTAGTATTCTATTATCTGCAGATAATAAAAAACAACTTTTGGTACCACAAGGTTTTGCACATGGTTTCTCAGTTATAAGTGAGACTGCATCAGTGATGTATAAATGTGATCAGTTTTATAATAAAGCTTCTGAAGGAGGAATAAAATATGATGATCCATCACTTAATATTGATTGGGGAATGAACTTAGATGAGGCTATTGTTTCAGAGAAAGATCAAATTCTACCTTTTATTGATAACTGTAATAGCCTATTTTAATGGAAAGAATTCTCGTAACAGGAGCAAATGGGCAATTAGGATCGGAATTAAACGTAATTGCTAAAAAACATTCAAACTACGAATGGGTATTTGCTGATAGAACCAATATAACTTTAGATGATTTAGATTTACTTCAAAATCAATTAGAGGAAATTAAGCCAAATGTTATTCTTAATTCTGGAGCTTATACTGCTGTTGATAGAGCTGAATCAGAAAAAGATTTGGCCTTTAAAGTAAATCATTTGGCAGTAGAGTTAATGGCAAAATATGCTAAAGAAAATAACGTCAAATTAATTCATGTTTCTACAGATTATGTTTTTGACGGTACTTCGTCCATCGCTTTAAATGAAGAAGCTGAAACTAATCCTATAAATATTTATGGAGAAAGTAAATTGGCTGGTGAAATCGCTTGTTTAAAAGAAAATCCAGATTCAATTATTATTAGAACATCTTGGGTTTACAGCAAATTTGGAAACAATTTTGTAAAAACGATGCAGCGATTAATGCAAGAGAGAGAAGAAATTAAAGTTGTAAATGATCAGATTGGCTCACCAACATATGCTGCCGATTTAGCTCAAGCAATGATTAACATTATTGAATCACCAAAATGGATTCCTGGAATTTATAATTATTCAAACGAAGGTGAAATTAGCTGGTACGAATTTGCACTAAGTATAAAAGAACTTGGAAGTTATAATTGCAAAGTAGGAGGGATTCCATCCTCATCTTATCCAACTCCAGCAAAAAGGCCAAGCTTTTCATTGTTAAATAAAGAAAAAATAAAAGCAATTTATAATTTAAATATTCCAAATTATAAGGAAAGCTTAAAAAAAATGTTTGTTTAAAATCTTAGATTAGAATTCTAGAGGTTTGAAAAATTAAACATCTAAAAATCTACAATCTACAATCTAAAATTAAGTTTATGAAAGGAATAATATTAGCTGGAGGTTCTGGCACAAGATTGCACCCATTAACATTAGCAGTAAGTAAACAATTAATGCCGGTTTATGATAAACCTATGATCTACTATCCGTTGTCAACTTTAATGATGGCAGGAATAAATGAGATTTTAATTATTTCTACTCCTCATGATTTGCCACATTTTAAAAAACTTTTGGGAGATGGAAGCACAATTGGGTGTAAATTTAGTTATGCCGAACAGCCAAATCCAAACGGACTTGCACAAGCTTTTGTAATTGGTGAAGAATTTATCGGTAAAGATAAAGTAGCTCTAGTTTTAGGAGACAATATTTTCTTTGGAACTAATATGCAGCAATTATTAAAGGATAATGCTAATCCAGATGGCGGAGTTGTTTTCGCTTACCACGTTTCCGACCCTGAAAGATATGGGGTGGTAGAATTTGACGAGAATAAAAATGCTATTTCTATTGAAGAAAAACCTTTAGAACCTAAATCTAATTATGCTGTACCAGGATTATATTTCTATGATAACTCTGTTGTAGAAATCGCTAAAAATATTAAGCCAAGTGCGCGAGGTGAATATGAGATTACAGATGTAAATAAAGTTTATCTTGAAAAAGGTCAGTTAAAAGTGGGAATATTAAGCAGAGGAACAGCATGGCTTGATACAGGAACTTTTAATAGTTTAATGCAGGCAGGTCAATTTGTTCAGGTTTTAGAAGAAAGGCAAGGCCTAAAGGTTGGATGTATTGAAGAAATCGCTTGGAGGCAAGGCTTTATTAATGATGAACAGCTTGAAGAATTAGCTTTACCATTAGTTAAATCAGGTTATGGTAAGTATCTCATAGATTTTTTAAAACAAAAGAAAAAAGGTGTTAAAATTTAATTTACATCTATAAATAATTATTTAAAACCTTTAATTTGTATTTTTGTATATGTACAAATATTACAAGATTTAAATAAAGCTCAATTGAATACAGATAAACCAAATAATATAACTTCTTTGTTGTATAAAACTTTTTCGCCAAGAAATCTTAGGGCAAACATCAATAATCTGAGCTATCTACCTAGATGGATTATCATTGCTATTGATGTAATGGTTTTGTTTTTTTCATTTTCATTTACTTATTTACTATTTGAGGGTACCGCCATAGGTTATATTATTACTTCACATGATTTTTATTTTGTCGCAAGTTTAATCCTAGTAAATATATTTTTCTTCTGGCTTTTTAGAACCTATTCGGGAATTATTAGGCATTCCTCTTATATTGATGCAATAAAACTGCTTTTTTCTCAAATGTCAGTTCTAGTTTTCTTCTTATTTATAAATTTAGTCTTTGAATTGTATACGGGACATAAAGCTTTTTTAAATACTGCTCTTTTTATTAATTTAGTTTTGTCTTTTTGTGGACTGTTTTTATATCGTGTTGTAGTTAAACAGACATTTGAAATGTATTTCTCTGAAAAAGCTACAACTAAACTTGTTAGAACTGTAATTTATGGTACAGATGCCAATGCAATATCAGTAGCAAATGCATTAAAATTTGAAACTCCCTCTCGATTTAAAATCGTGGGATTCGTAGATAAGAACAATCAGAATGCATCTAAACGTATGCTGGATCTTCCTATTCTAATTTTAAGGAAAAAACTTCCTGCATTAATGAGATCTGTTGCTGCGGAAGGTGTAATCATCGCAGATAAAAGTTTGAGCAAGGAAGAGCAATTAATTATAGTTGATCAATGTTTAGAATTTAATTACAGAGTTTACACTGTTCCATTAATTTCAGATTGGGAAAATCAAAAGGAAATTTCTCAAAAAGTTAAGAATATTCAGATTGAAGATTTATTAGAACGAAAACCGATCGTTCTAGATAGTAAATCAATTTCTAAACAATTAAAAGATAAAACAATTTTGATTACTGGAGCGGCTGGTTCGATAGGAAGTGAAATTGTAAGACAGGTTCTAAACTTTAATCCAAAGAATGTCATTATTCTGGATCATGCAGAAACACCGTTACATAATTTGTGTTTAGAGACTCAAGCTATGAATTTGAGTGCAAAGATTGTAGCAGTAATTGCTGATGTTAGAAGCAAAAAAGCCTTAGAAAAAGTATTTAAAAGTTATAACCCACATGTTGTTTTCCACGCGGCGGCATATAAACATGTGCCTTTAATGGAAGAAAATCCTTCTCAGGCTATTCAAACCAATATTAAAGGAACTAAAAATTTAGCAGATTTAGCATGTAAGTATAATGTGAAAAAATTTGTTATGGTTTCTACCGATAAAGCTGTTAACCCAAGTAATGTAATGGGGGCAAGTAAACGTATTGCTGAAAAATATGTGCAGTCTTTATTCTTGAAAAATCAAAAAGAAAATGTTGAGGGTGGTACAAAATTTATTACAACTCGATTTGGTAACGTTTTAGGTTCAAATGGTTCGGTGGTTCCATTATTTACTAAGCAAATTGCGGAAGGTGGACCAGTTACTATTACACATCAAGATATTATTCGATATTTTATGACAATTCCTGAAGCTTGTCAATTGGTATTGGAAGCGGGAGCAATGGGGAACGGTGGCGAAATTTATATATTTGATATGGGTAAACCTGTCCGTATAATTGATTTGGCTAAGAAAATGATCAAATTGGCTGGTTTTATACCAGATAAAGAAATAAAAATAAAAATTGTAGGTTTAAGACCTGGTGAAAAGTTATACGAAGAATTATTAAATGATACTTCTAAGACTCTTCCAACATATCATAATAAAATCATGATTGCCCAAGAAATACAAGATGAGTATGAAAATTTACATAATGATGTTGATGAACTTATTGGAATTGCCGATTTTTATGAAAATGACGACATAGTATCTAAAATGAAAAAAATTGTTCCAGAGTTTAAGAGTATGAATTCTACCTTTGAGGTTTTAGATAAATAATTATCATTAATAATATATAAATTAAAATAGAGCAAAAGGTGTTTTTTAAACACCTTTTGGTATTTTTAAATAATTGCTAAAATGTTAAAAATCTTGTTAATTTTAGAGGTAAGTAAGATTTCTTCTAATAGTTCTATCTAATGGATAAGTCTAATATTGAAAATGAATGGTTGTTTGAAATAACACCAAAAAATAAATTTTTCTCTCTTAATTTTAAAGAAATCTGGCAATACCGTGACCTTCTATTGCTTTTTGTAAAAAGAGATATAATTACAGTATATAAACAAACAGTTTTGGGACCGCTTTGGTACTTAATTCAGCCTTTGTTCACCTCCATTACATTTACTATAATATTTAATAATGTTGCAGGTATTAAGACGGGAAGTATTCCTCCGTTTTTGTTTAATCTTGCAGGTATTATGGTTTGGAATTATTTTACAGCTTGCTTAACAGGAACATCAGATACTTTTAAGTCTAATGCGGGAATATTTGGGAAAGTTTATTTTCCAAGAATTATAACTCCTTTATCTATAGTAATTTCAAATTTAATTAAGTTTGGAATTCAATTTGGAATATTTATTTTCTTTTACATTTTCTTTTATTTTCAAGGAGCCCATTTACAGTTAAATATATCTATATTATTTTTCCCAATTTTAATTTCATTCATGGGAATTTTAGGGTTAGGTTTGGGGATGATGATTTCTTCAATGGTTACAAAATATAGAGATTTAAATAATTTAGTTGGTTTTGGAGTACAGCTTTTAATGTATGTATCTGCCGTAATGTATCCAATGGAATTGATAAAAGAAAAACTTCCAAAATTTGGTTGGATTGTTGAATACAATCCTTTAGCGTATGTGATAGAAACTTCTCGATATATGCTTTTAAATATTGGTAACGTATCAATTTTAGGGTTAGTATATACAATGGCAGTTACAGTAGTTGTTTTTTTTTCTGGATTGTTGGTTTTTAATAGAACAGAAAAAAGCTTTATAGATACCGTATAATGAAAGATATAATATTAAAAGCCGAAAATATTTCTAAACAATATCGTTTAGGACAGGTAGGAACAGGTACTCTGAGTCATGATTTTAACCGATGGTGGCATAAAATTCGAGGAAAAGAAGATCCGTATTTAAAAGTAGGAGACACAAATGATCGTAGTACAAAAGGAACTTCAGATTATGTTTGGGCTTTGCAAGACATTAATTTTGAAGTTGAACGAGGAGAAGTTTTAGGGATTATTGGAAAGAATGGGGCTGGAAAGTCTACACTTTTAAAAATTCTGTCAAAGGTTACAGCGCCAACAACAGGAAGTATTAAATCTAGAGGACGTATTGCTTCTTTATTAGAAGTTGGGACAGGATTTAATGGAGAAATGACAGGACGAGAGAATATATTTCTTAACGGTGCCATTTTAGGAATGACCAAAAAAGAAATTACTTCAAAACTTGATGAAATTATCGAGTTCTCAGGATGTGAGCGTTATATAGATACGCCAGTAAAAAGATATAGTTCTGGAATGACTGTTCGTTTAGCATTTGCTGTTGCAGCTTTTTTAGAACCTGAAGTATTGGTTGTTGATGAGGTTTTGGCAGTTGGTGATGCTGAATTTCAGAAAAAAGCTATTGGCAAAATGCAAGATATTTCAAGAGGAGAAGGAAGAACTGTTTTGTTTGTGAGTCATAATATGGCAGCAGTAAGAAGTTTGTGCACTAAGGGTATGGTTTTAATTAATGGTAAAGTTGCAATGACTGGAAGCGTAGAAAATACTGTTAGTTATTATTTAAGTCATGGATCAGAATCAATGAATAAGAAAGTTTTTTCATCTGAATATGATAAAAAAGAATTTACGATTCATGAAATCAGTTTAAATGCTGTAGGAAAATTATCCGAAGATCCATTGGATGAGTATCAAAAAATTGATATCAACACATTATTTACTTTAAAAGATGATTCAAGAAAATTACATTTAACTTTTGTTTTAAATAACGATTTTGGAGAGGCTCTATTTACATTTTCACATGTAAATGGAGATTTGAAATTAAATAAAGGATTAAATAAAATTAAATGCAGCCTGCCGGAAGGCTTTTTAAACATAGGGACATATTATCTTTCTTTATACGTAATTGAAGATTCAAAAGCGACAATATTTGTTGAAAAAGATATTATTTCATTTATTATTCAAGAAGGCGAAAGACCTTTAGGTTCTTGGATGGGAAGAGAGCCGGGGTTTATTAAACCAAAATTTGATTGGTCAATTGAAGTCAATTAATTAACATGGAAAACAAAATTAAAAAGTCAGCAAAATTAATTTTAAAAAAATTGGGCTATAATCTATCTAAAATAAATCCTTCAAATACTATTGATTTGAATAAGACAAATGAAAAAGATTATTTATTATTCAATTTTTATAATACTTTAAAAGCATTTAATTTTCAACCCAAACATATTGTTGATGTCGGTGCAAATCATGGTACATGGACTAGAGAAGCACTAATGCATTTTCCAAATGCATATTATACTTTGCTTGAACCCCAAGAATGGTTAAAAAAGTCATTTCAAGATATTTTAGATGATAATCCTAAAGTACAGTTTTATCCTGTTGGAGCTGGTGAGAAAAATGGGTCTTTTCTTTTTACAATTGTGGATAGGGATGATAGTTGTTCTTTTAGATACACTAAAGAAGAAGCGATTGAATCTGGATTTAAACAAATTGAAATTCCAGTATTAACATTAAATGAATTACTTTCACAAAGAGAGATTCCTGTTCCAGACATTATAAAAATAGATGCAGAGGGATTAGATATTGAAGTTTTAAAAGGAGCGAGCAATTATTTTGGAAAAACTGAAATATTTATGGTAGAAGCTGGTGTTGTTAATAAAAAGTTTGATAACAGTTTTCTCAAATTAATAAATTTTATGGATGAAAATGGTTATAGATTATTTGAGTTAACAGATCTCAATCGACCATTTTCTATAAAAGTATTATGGCTTGTTGAACTTGTTTTTGTAAAAAAAGATGGAATTATTGACTCACAAAGAATCATATAATGATCAACGTAACAAAAACTTTTTTACCGCCTTTAGAAGAATATAACAAGCAATTAAAACGAGCTTGGGAAAAGCAATGGCTTACAAACCGCGGAGAACTTGTATTAGAGCTAGAGCAAAAACTAAAGGAATATTTAAATATTTCTAATATTATTGCAGCTAATAACGGTACTGTACCATTGCAAATAGCGTTAAAGTTATTAGGAAACTATGGTGAAATAATTACTACACCATTTAGTTATGTTGCTACATCTGCCGCTATTGTGTGGGAAAATTGCACTCCTGTTTTTGTTGATATTCATCCTGAATATTTAAGTATTGATGAAACTAAAATAGAAGAAGCTATAACAACTAAAACAACAGCTATTCTAG
This sequence comes from Flavobacterium sp. S87F.05.LMB.W.Kidney.N, assembly GCF_004366435.1. NCBI lineage: Bacteria > Pseudomonadati > Bacteroidota > Flavobacteriia > Flavobacteriales > Flavobacteriaceae > Flavobacterium > Flavobacterium sp. S87F.05.LMB.W.Kidney.N. The sequence continues at coordinate 41,281 of NZ_SODX01000006.1, forward strand.
CTACTCATGTTTTTGGTAATCCTTGTAATGTTCAAATTATAGAAAATATAGCAAAAAAATATAACCTTAAAGTTATTTATGATGCAGCGCACGCTTTTGGAGTATCTTATTTAGGAAAATCGTTATTTGAGTATGGTGATGTAAGTACTTGCAGTTTTCATGCAACAAAATTATTTCATACAGGTGAAGGAGGTGCAATGTTTACAAATGATATTAATTTACATGACAAGTTGTTTAACAGTCATAATTTTGGGCATAATGGTCCTTTGTCATTTTATGGATTAGGTATAAATGGAAAAATGTCAGAATTGCAAGCCGCTATGGGACTGTCTATTTTACCTTATATCGAAAACATAATTTCTGAAAGAAAAAAAGTTGTTGATTTTTATAATTCAAATTTAGATTTATCCCAGATTCAAATTTTGAAAATAAGGCAAAATACGCAATGGAACTATAGTTATTATCCTGTTATTTTTAAAAGCGAAGAGGTGTTGTTAAGGGTAGAAAAGAGATTAAATGAAAACCAAATTTTCCCAAGACGATATTTTTATCCCTCATTAAATACTATTGAGTATTTAAAAGGCACTCCAATGCCAATTTCAGAGAGTATAGCAAATCGAGTTTTATGTTTACCGTTATTTTTTGGATTAGAAATAACTACTTTAGAAATAATAACAAATCTAATAAATAGAAATATTTTAAAATAAAATGAAAATAACAATTGGTCAGATTGTTGAGAAAAAGAAAGTATTTGATATGCAGTCAGTAGTGGACTATGCAAGATTAACAGGAGATTACAATCCAGTTCATTTTGATGATATATATGCGTCAAAAACAATTTTTAAAAAACCAATTGTGCATGGACCTCTTATTCTCACAATGGTAACAACTATGTTTGCTAATGAATTACCTGGACCAGGCAGTGTTTATTTAAGTCATGATGTTAAATATTTTTATCCAGTTTATTACAATGATGAAATCACAGCTAGATTAGAAGTTATTGAAATTAACAATAAGAATCATATTTTTATCAAAACAACTTGTTTTAATCAATTGGGTAAAATTATTTTGGATGGAATAGCAAGATTAAAAATATATTAAGATGGCTTTTTTAAGTAGAGAAGATTTAGAAAAAATAGGATTCAAAAATTTAGGAAAAAATGTTTTAATATCAGATAAAGCATCGATTTATAGACCTCAAAATATATCAATAGGAGAAAATGTAAGAATTGATGATTTTTGCATTATATCTGCAGGAGAAAAGGGTATCGAAATAGGTAACCACGTCCATATAGCATGTTATGTTTCTTTAATAGGAAATGAATTAATTAAGATCAATGATTTTGTAGGTATAAGTTCTAAAACTTCAGTATATTCTAGTAGTGATGATTATTCAGGGGACTATTTAACAGGTCCAACTATTGAAGATGAGTTTAAAAATGTAGATAATCGCCCAGTGATTTTTGAAAGTTATAGTATAATTGGCTCTGGGTGTGTTGTTTTACCAGGAGTTACTATTGGAGAAGGTGTTGCTGTTGGAGCAATTTCATTAGTTGCAAAAAATTTAGATTCTTGGTGTATTTATGTTGGAACTCCAATAAAGTATATTAAGAAAAGAAGAAAAAATATGCTGCAATTTTTACCGTTATTAAAATGAAGATGCCCCCAGTTGTAAGTGTAGTTATGATTACTTACGGACAAGAAAACTATATTCGTAAGGCAGTAGAAAGTATTTTAATGCAGAAGTGTGATTTTGCAGTAGAATTTGTTTTAGCAAATGATTGTTCTCCTGATGGAACACACCATGTGATTGAAGATATAATTAAAAATCATCCGAATGGTTCTTGGATAAAATATTTTAGACACGAACATAACTTAGGAATGATGAGCAATTTTATTTTTGCTTTAAAACAATGTAGTGGTTCTTATATAGCAATGTGCGAAGGTGACGATTATTGGACAGATCCATTAAAATTACAAAAACAAGTAAGTTTTTTAGACGCTAATCCTGAATATGTTCTTTGTTTTCATCAGGTAGATCTTCTTAATTTAAATGGTGATATTGTCGATGATTTTATCACTAAAGTTCCTGAAGATTATGAAACTATTGAAACATTAGCTAGCTTAGGTAATTATATTCACACTCCTTCGGTTGTGTTTAGAAATATAATAAGAAAATTTCCATTTGAATTTGAATTGTCTCCTATTGGTGATTATTTTTTATATCTAATGCTTGCAGAACATGGAAAACTAAAGTTTTTACAAGAAAAAATGGCTGTTTATAGACATGGAGTTGGTATTTTTTCAAGCACATCAGAAATAGCAATTACTAAAAATAATTTAAAATTATTTACTTGTTTATTATCTTATTTAAATAATGAAGAGACCAAGAAAATTATACTTAAACGTCATTTTAAAATACTTTCATATCTAGAAGAATCAATTCATAATAATTATTCAAATAGCTTTGTGTCGAATCATTCTTTTTTTAGATTTTTAAAAATTATTAGATCAGATTATAAATCACCAAAAAAAATAGCAAGAACAATTTTGAATAATTTGCTCAAAAGATGAGAGTCAATAATTTTGATTTTTTAAGATCTTTGTTTGCATTATTAGTTGTCATTGCACATTGCTATCCATTATCAGGAAATGATGTGAGTTCTCAGTGGATTTTTGAAATTACAAATAAACAAATTGAATTATCGAATATTGGGTTAAATGGTTTTTTTATTATAAGTGGATATTTAATTTTTCAAAGTTTAGTTCATAGCGAAAATTTGATAGAATTTTACTTTAAAAGAATTTTACGCTTATTTCCAGCTTTAGTTGCGATTCTTTTTCTAACTACTTTTTTAGGGTACTTTGTTTATGATGGTCCATCACTATACTTTTATAATAGGGATATTTATACATATTTTCTTAGAAATATTTCAATTTTCAATTTGCAATATGGTATAAAAGGTATTTTTGAACATAATCCTTATCCTTCTGCAATAAATGGTTCTTTATGGACTATCGCTTACGAAGTAACAATGTATATTTTTATTTCAGGATTATTTTGGTTTAGGAAGAACACAAAACTTGTACAAATTTTAATATTTATATGTTTTGGCCTAATGTTTATAATTTATGTTTTTTTAAGTGATAAAATAAAGAGTTATAGCTTATTTGATCTTCAAGGTTCACATTTATTAAATCTAGGAACTTTTTTTGTTTGTGGTAGCTTATTAGCATCCCTAAAAATAGAACATTTCAAGAATAAAAAATATTTGTTTTTAATTGCATGCTTAATCCTTATTCTCTCTATATATTTTCAATTTTATAATCAAGTAAAGCATATTGTTTTGCCAATCTTAATTTTAATAATAGCTTTAGAACCTTTACTAATAATTAGTTCTTTTGGAAAAATTGGAGATCCGTCATATGGAATTTATATTTACGGATTTCCTATTCAACAAACATTAATTTATTACTTCAGGATGAATACATTGTGGTTAATAATTACTTCTGTTATTATATCTATATTTTGCGGATATATTTCTTGGCATATGATTGAGAAGTTTTTTTTAAAATATAAGGATAGTTTAAAATTAAGAGCGATGCTATGCTAGCTATTATTGTTCCCTACTATAAAATTTCTTTTTTTGAAGCGACTTTAGAATCTCTAGCAAATCAAACTGATAAGAGATTTAAAACTTATATTGGTAATGATTCGAGTCCACAAAGTCCCGAAAAAATACTTGAAAAATATCAAAATCATCTTGATATTAAATATGTCCGTTTTGATAATAATTTAGGAAGGGAAGACTTAACAAAACAATGGGAACGTTGTATTGAACTAACTAATGATGAAACTTGGATTATGATTTTGGGGGATGATGATATATTGCAAGAGAATGTGGTAGAGTCTTTTTTTGATAACTTAAAAGAAATTGAAAAATCAAAAAGCAATATCGTAAGATTTGCAACGCAAACATTTGATAATACTCAAAATAGAGTTTCTAAAATCTTTACAAATCCAAGACTAGAAAAAGCATCTGAATCTTATTATCGTAAATATTTAGGTTTATCAAGAAGTTCTCTGTCAGAATACATTTTTAAAAAAGACGTTTATTTAAAATACAAATTTAAAAATTACCCTCTTGCATGGCATAGTGATGATTATGCGTGGATAGAATTTGCAGAAGATTTTCCGATTTATTCAATTAATGAAAGTGTAATTTCTATAACAGTATCTGATGAGAGTTTGACAGGAATGACTAATAATTTGATTATAAAAAATAATGCAGAAATTCAGTTTTATATAGATTTAGTAACCAACAAATTAAAACTATTTAAAAGAAAGCAACGCGCTAACCTTTTGCTTCAGACAGAAATATCATTAAAGAAGTATCGTAAAATAACTTCGGTCGAATGGAGTAAGTTATCAGTATTTTATATTTCTAATCTATTATTTTTTCAATTTTTTAAATTAGTCAGAAGATTTATAAAAAGTCATTTTATTCAAATTTCTTCTAAAAATATTTAATTAAAATGAGTGAATTGATATCTATAATAATCCCAACCTTTAATAGAAGTCATGTTATAAGTCAAACGCTTGACAGCATTTTAAGACAAACTTATCAAAATTGGGAATGTATTATTGTAGATGATCGTTCAACAGATAATACTAAAGAAGTTATAGAAAAATATCTTAATAAAGATTCTAGGTTTAAGTTTTATCAGCGACCAGATAATATGCTAAAAGGTCCAAATTCTTGCAGAAATGTTGGCTTTCAATATTGTAGTGGAAAATGGATAAATTGGTTTGACAGCGATGATATTTATTTGGATACAGCTTTAGAAGAATTTATTAAAAATGTAGAATCAGATGTAGATGTGGTTGTTGGTAAGTTGGTTAAATTAGATTCTGTTACAAAAGAAGTAGTAGGTCATAATAGAATCTTTTCTGAAAATTTGCTAGAAAATTACTTCACAGGATTTGTTAGTTTTTATGTTTGTGGACCATTGTGGAATAAAGAGTTTTTAAATAAACAAGAACAATTATTTGATGAGAATATTCGATATTTAGATGATTGGGACTTTAATCTGAGAATGCTTTATCAAACCCCTAAAATTAAATTTATTGACAGGATATTATTCGAGTATAATATTGATCCAGCTTCATTGTCAAATGAGATTTACAAATTAGATTCAACAGAGATTAATTCGGAAATTTATGCTCGTGAAAAGCAATTAAAAATAATTCAAGAGAATAAATTAATAGATTATTCAATTTGCTTGAAATATGTAAGAGAACGGTATAAAATAATTTTGCGCGATATTTTGGTTTCTGGTAAAAGGCACAATGATAAAAGAAGATTACTATTTACAATACTAAAAAAAGATCTTAAATTAAAAAATCTTTTTTTCTATAAAATAACATTAGGGTATTTATCTTTTTTAATTTTTAAAAAAGGCTACTTTTTCTTTAAATAATTACAGAATGATACCTAAAATTATACACTATTGCTGGTATGGAAATGGAGAATATTCTGAGATTCAGAAAATGTGCTTTGCATCGTGGAAAAAATATTTACCAGATTATCAATTTATGTTATGGAATGAGAGCAATTCGGATATGCAGCAACCATTTGTCAAATTAGCATACGAAAATAAAAAATACGCATTTGTTTCGGATTATGTGAGATTAAAGGCTGTATATGATCATGGAGGGATTTATCTAGATACAGACATGTTCGTTCTTAAGAGCTTTGATGATTTATTAAATCATTCATTTTTTATAGGAGCGGAAAATAAAGATTTAATTAGTGCAGGCATTTTTGGAAGTGAAAAAGGTCACGATTATATAAAAGAATGTTTTAAATATTATGAAGATCCTAATCCTCAAGAATGGCAATTAAAGTTAGCCATTCCAAGAATTTTAACGAGAGGATTTGAGTCTTATATAAATAAACAATTTAATGTTTTTGATAAAATAGTAACAGAAAAAGAATTGGTAGTTTACACTCCTGAATTTTTTTATCCGTTACCTTTTGATGTAAATAAACCTTTTCAAAAAGATTTTTTGAAATATGCAACACCTAGATCGATCGCAATTCATTTATGGGAAGGATCTTGGATAGATTATGATTTTTTTCAGTTAATTAGAAGAGGAGATTATAGTGTTGCTATGCATAAAATCGATTTTAAAAAAAAGTTAACTTATAAATTTTTAATAAAGTCTATCAAAGCTTTAATTTATTCATTTAAGAATTAGATGGTATCAATAGTAATTAGAAATAAAAATGAAGCTCATTTATTAGAATCAACGCTTAAAATTTTGCGAGAAGTTTATGCTCAAGATATCGATGAGATAATAGTTGTAGATAATAAATCAACAGATCAAAGTGTTGATGTTGCAAAGAGTTATAATTGTAAAATTATAACTCTTGAGGATTTTACTTACGGTAAAGCAATTAATCTGGGAATTGAAAATACAAAAAATAATTTAGTTTTACTATTAAGCTCACATGCAGTACCTGTAGGGAACTCTTTTTTTATAAATTCAGTCAAAGAGTTTACTTCTAATTCAAAATTAGCTGGAATGCGCTATATTAATTCGTATTCTAATTATGTAAGAGCAAGCAAAAATGATTTTTTTATAGAAGATGGTTTAAACTTCGGATTGATGGCAGCTTGTGCTATGATAAATAAGAAAGTATGGAGAGATTATAAATTCGATGAAAAACTTGTTTTTAGTGAGGACAAAGAATGGTCAGTAAGAGTCTTGAATGATGGATATCAGATTAAAGATTTTAATGAAACTTTTTTCTATTCTATCAAACGAAATGAGAAGAATAATTTAAATCGTTGGAAAAATGAAACAATTGCCCATTATCAATTGCATCAGCTTGAGTATTCATCACTTTTAAAAATTATTGCCGTTTTCTTTAAAAAAATTGCTTTGGATATTCCTAAAAATTGTGCTAAAAATGTAATTAAAGAAATTAAATTACTTTTTATTAAAGTTGAAATTCGAAACATATTACAAAAAAAATAAATATGAATTTTCCATTAGTTTCAGTAATTATTCCTTGTTTCAATTCTTCACAATTTGTAAAAGAAACTATAGAATCGGTACTTTCTCAAACATATCAAAATTTTGAAATAATAATAGTAGATGATGGTTCTGAAGATCAATTATTTTCGATTATCAAAAAATATCTTGAGAATTCAAATATAAAATATTTTGAAAAGGAGAATGGGTTTTAGATTCTTATTCATTTCCTGAACTTCTTATAAATAATATGATTTTTTGCAGTGCGGTTTTTAAAAGAGAAGATTTTATAAAAGCAAAAGGTTATTCAGAAAAATTAAAGTTTGGTTTGGAAGACTGGGATTTATGGATTAGACTTTTAAATTCAGATGCTAAAGTGTTTAAAATTCCAGAAATTTTGTTTTTCTATAGAAAACACTATGGAACATCTATGAGTGATAAATTTTCTGACATTGAAAAACATAATCAAACCATGAATATGATTTTTGATAACAATAGAGAAATTTATAATGACTATTTTGAAAATCCGATAAAAGTAGCCTGGGATTCTGCACGATATAAAAAAATTATATTAAAAATAGAAAAATCCAAATTTTATAATTTTGAACTAAAAATTAAGAGGATATTCAGAAAAATTTATACATACAAAACTGAAAAATAAAAGCTAGTTAAAAGAATATATTTTTCAAAAAAGGTTTGATAAATTTTAGTTTAAGTAAGATCAATCCATTAGCTAAAAAACAACTTAATTTTTTGACGGATCGATTTGTATTATTTTATAATTAAATAAAAAGTCTTTCAAAGGTAAATAATGATGCAAAAATTTAAAGTAAGTATATTTATACTCACCTACAATCAAGAGAAATATATAAGTCAAACTTTAAAAAGTATCCTGACTCAAAAAACTGATTTTGATTTTCAGTTAGTAATTGGAGAAGATTGTAGTACAGATTCGACAAGACTTATTTGTGAAAAATTCGCGTTAAATAATCCAGAAAAAATTAAATTATTACCATTACTTGATAATAACATTGGTTTGATCAAAAATTATATACGTACCATTAGAGAGTGTGACGGAAAATATATAGCAATTTGTGATGGAGATGATTATTGGATTGACGAGAAAAAACTCCAAAAACAAGTTGATTTTTTAGAAAACAATCCGCAGTTTTCTATTATTTATACGAGTATTGAACTCCTGTTTAAAGACGGAAGTAAAAAAAAGTGGTTTCCAATCATAAACAAAGCAGATACGCAATTCGAAGATTTAGTCTTTGGTAATCATATTCCATCAGTTTCTTCAATGTTTAGAAATATTCAGAATTATAATAATAAATTTCCGTCTTGGATTTTAAAATATCCTTTTGGTGATTGGCCAACATATTTATGGACTATTAAAAATGGAGGTCAGATTCATTTCTTAGATGAAGTAACTGCTGTATATCGAATCGATGCAGGAATCTCATCCGAGATGAGAAGAATAAATTCTAATATTGTAAAAATCAATATTAATATTCTGCAAGATATTCTAAATGATAATGAATTTGTTTCAAAAAAAGAAGTTGTTACTCAAGCCATAAAAAACTTAAATAAAGGTCTAGTTTCAAGATACAATAGAGAACGTAAATATTACATGGGATTTATTCAATTTTTAAAAAACACAAAACACATGGGAAGTAATTTCTCTGATTTTAAAATGTATTTTTATTCTATTTATAAAAGTTTAATATGATAACCTTAGTTCTTACAAACAGAGATCGGGATTTACGAATTATACAAAAATGTTTAAAATCTTTAAGTTTACAATCGAATAAAGAATTTAAGGTCTTTTTGATCGACTATGGCAGTGAAAAAGATTATATAGCGAAATTAAAAGAGTTAATTCAAGAATTTACTTTTGTAGAATTAATAATCTGTCCAGTTAAAGGACAATTATGGAATAAATCTCGAGCGATCAATATTATATTAAGAAAAACAATTTCTCCTTATTTTTTAGTTGGTGATATTGACTTAATGTTTCACCCTGATTTCATTCAAATTGCTAAAGAATTAGCAAATCCAAATGAAGTTCATTATTTTCAATATGGTTTTCTATCTCTTAAAGAATCTTTAAAAGAAAAAGAATTTGATGCTTTTGAAGTTGATTTTAAAGGAAGTAATGAAGTTACTGGAACAACTCTTTTTCCAACAGAATTGTTAAAATCAGTAAATGGATATGATGAGTTCTATCATGGTTGGGGAGCAGAAGATACTGATATTCATTTAAGGCTGCAGCATTTAGGATTTTCAATAATTTTCAATGATGCAAAAATTCTTTTGAAACATCAGTGGCATCCAAAAATATATCGAAGCAAAAATAGTAGCAATCCATTTCATTCGTCTCTAGAGAGAATCAATCAATCGTACATGCATTTTAGCAACCAATCTCGACGATCGAAAGTTAATATTCATAGCGAATGGGGAATATTGCCACTAGAATCAGATCGGCAAAAAATATTAAATGAAGTAACTGATCATAAATTTGTTTTAGATAGTGAAGATATTAAGCTTTCTGCAGTCTTAAAGCAATTGCAAAATTTCACAAACGAAACGGTAGAGATAATAATAAGAAGTGTAACTATAAAAGAAAGACTTAAGCAAAGTATAAAGAAGTTCTTAGGAAAAAAAAGTAAAACTTATCTAGATTTACAAACAGTAAATGATCGAATTTTAGAAGAGATTGTTTTACTATATAGAAATAAACCTTATTCATATTCTTTTCAGAGAAAAAATAGTTTAATTCAACTAAAAATTAAATTTTAGCGATGAAAATTTTAATGGTTTCAATACCTAACCACCATTTTTTTCAATGGGTTGATCAATTACAGGAGAGTGGACATGAGGTATACTGGTTTGATATTTCAAGTAGTACTGATAAAGCTCAAAGAACTAAATGGCTGAATCAAATTAATAATTGGAAAATAAGATGGGATTTTCCGGGAAGAAAAACCATTAAAATACGATTTCCTAAAGTTTATAAAATAATTCAAAAATTTGGTGAAGTAGAGACGTCAGATTATTTTAGAGGTATTTTAAATCAGATTAAACCTGATATTGTGCATAGTTTTGCAATGCAACTTTCATGTCTTCCAATCTTGGATGTAATGAATGAATATCCTAAAACAAAATGGCTTTATTCATCTTGGGGAAGTGATATTTTCCTGCATGAGAAATTAGGTATTACAAAAGAAAAATTTGCAGAAGTTCTAAAAAGAGTAGATTATTTAATAACAGACTGCGAGAGAGATCACCAAATAACATTACAAAATGGTTTCATCAATAAATTTTTAGGTGTTTTTATGGGTAATGGTGGAATTAGAATCAATGAAAATTTCATATTAAATTCAAATCAAAGAAATATATTGCTAATAAAAGGTTACGAAGATGGAATTGGTAAAGCTTTGCAAATAATAGAAGCAATAGAGTTGCTGCCAATAAAATTGTTTGAAAACTTTAAAATAGTGATTTATAGCACAGATGTTTCCGTAAAAGAAAAAGTAGAAAAATCTAATTATTTTAAATGTTTAGATATTAAAATTTACTTAAGAGGAGAATTCATTTCTAATGATCTTTTACTCGAAATAATGGGAAGAAGTATTTTACATGTTGCCAATAGTATATCTGATGGATTACCTACAAGTGGAGTAGAAGCTATGGGAATGGGGGCTTTTCCAATACAATCTAATCCAGGAAATGTTTCAGAAGAATTTATTATACATGGGAAAAGTGGATATCTAATAACAAATCCATTTGATACTGAGGAAATTGCTGAGCATATCCAAAATGCTTTAAAAAATAAAGAATTAAGAGAAAATGCAAAGTTGTATAACGTTAATTTTGTATATCAGAATTTTAATAGAGATCATCTTAAAAAACAGATAATTAAGCTATATGAAAAAGTTTATGAGGAGTCTAATTAAGTTGTTTAGTACAGTCAAAAATATTGATCAAAAATTAGATGAACGTCAAATAGAAAATATCAAGCTCAGATCAGAGAAAAAAACCGATTTACAAAGATGGCAAAATGATGATCAACTTTATAGGGACTGGGACGAAAGAACCATTTTACTTTCATCTTATATTAAGCCAAGAGCTAGTATAATAGAATTTGGAGCCGGAAATATGATTCTTAAAAATTATTTGGACAATTATAAAATTTACATCCCTACTGATATTGTTGCTAGATTCAATGAAACTGTTGTGTGTGATTTAAATCAAGGAGTTATTTCAGCAGTAAAAAAATGTGACACTGCTGTCTTTAGCGGAGTTCTAGAATATGTTTATGATATTAACAAGGTTTTTGAAGAATTAGGACCAACAATAAAACAAATTGTTTTGTCTTATTGCTGCACAGATATTGTAAAATTGTCTAGGGATAAAAATGGTTGGCTGAGTGATTATACTAAAAGTGATTTAGAAGAAATTTTCAAAAAACATGGTTTTGAAATTGAAAATTATGCAGAGTGGAGAAAGCAGTCAATTTTTAATCTGATAAAGAAATCAAATACTTCGGGATCACAAAACTAAGTATTAGTCTGAAACAGACTAATTTTTTTAAATAATAAAGTTATGAAAAAAACAGCCATAATTCCACTTCGTAAAAATTCAAAAGGGATCCCAGGAAAAAATAAAAAGAAGATGCTTGGAAGACCACTTTTTTCATGGGTTCTAACAGAAGCTGTTTTCTCAGAATTAGATGAAGTTTATATTTTTACAGATGATCCAGAAATTATAGATTATATTAAAAGAGAATATTTTTGGACCCCAAAAGTAAAAACTCTTTTACGAAATGATGAAAATGCTTCTGATACAGCATCTACAGAAAGTGCTATGCTCGAATTCGCAGAATTGATAAATAATGATTTTGATATTTTATGTTTATTACAGGCAACCTCACCAATTACAAAAGCTCAAGATATTAATGCAACGTTAAACGAAATTCTTGTTAATAAAAAAGAATCGGCTTTGACAGTCGTAAATACACATCGATTCACATGGAATTCAGATGGAACTCCTCAAAATTATGATGTTTTTAAAAGACCAAGACGCCAAGATTTTGATGGATTGTTGATTGAAAACGGAGCCGTATATGCAACAAATAAAGAAGCTTTTTTAAATTCAAAAAATAGAGTTAGCGGTTCAATTGGTCTAGTAAAAATGGACGAAGAGTCTCTTGTAGAGATTGATAGTTTGTCAGATTGGGATATTATTGAAAAACTCTTGGCAGATCGTCAGAAGAAAAAGAAAGTACACCAACGTATTGACTATTTGGTTTTAGATGTTGATGGCGTTTTTACAGATGGATGTGTTTACTATGACGCAAATGGCGAAATGGCAAAAAAATTCGACATGCGCGACGGAATGGGATTAGAAATATTAAGACAAAATAATATTGAAGTTGTGGTAATGACCTCAGAAAATTCTGAGTTAGTTGCGCAGAGAATGAAGAAATTGCAGATTAAACATACTTTTTTAGGAATAAAAGATAAGTTTTCGTTTTTAACACATTTTCTTTCCGAGAGAAATAGTAGTTTTGGCGCCGTTTCATATGTGGGTGATGATGTAAATGATTTGGCCAATATTTGCAGTGTCGGATGGTCGTTTACACCTGCAGATGCAATAGAAATTGTTAAAGCAAATGCAGATTATATTTTGACACATCAATCTGGCGCTGGTGCAATAAGAGAAACTTGTGAAATTTTAATAAAGTACAACAAACGTTATGAAGGAATTTAAGAAACCTTATGTGATTGCAGAAATTGGATGTAATCATAAAGGTGAAATGGAAATAGCCAAAGAGTTAATTAAAATAGCCAAAATCTTCGGAAACGCAGATGCAGTTAAATTCCAAAAGCGTAATAATAAAGAGCTTCTAACAGAAGAACAATATAATGCGCCACATCCAAATTTCTCTAATTCATATGGTGAAACTTATGGAGAACACAGAGAATTTTTAGAATTTGATCTTGAGCAGCACGGAGAATTAAAAACGTATTGTGATGAAATCGGAATTACATATTCCACATCAGTTTGGGATACAACATCTGCAAAAGAAATTGCTTCGTTAAATCCAGATTTTATTAAAATTCCTTCTGCCTGCAATAATAATTTTGAAATGCTGGGCTGGCTAAGTGACAATTATTCAGGTGAGATTCATATTTCTACTGGAATGACTACTAAAGAAGAAACAGATACTTTAGTTGAATTCTTTACACAAAAACAACGAAACAAAGATTTAGTTTTATACAATTGTACATCAGGATATCCCGTTCCTTTTGAAGATGTATGTCTTTTGGATATTAATATTTTAAAACAAAAATACGAACATAAAGTCAAACATATTGGCTTTTCAGGACATCATTTGGGTATTGCCGTTGATATTGCAGCTTATACTTTAGGAGCCAATATTATAGAAAGACATTATACTTTAGACAGAACTTGGAAGGGTACAGATCATGCGGCTTCTTTGGAACCAATGGGATTGCGTAAACTTACTCGTGATTTAAATGCAGTTTATCAGGCTTTAGCTTTTAAATCCTCTGATATTTTACCAATTGAACAAATTCAAAGAGATAAACTAAAAAACAAAAAGGTTTAATAATATGTTTTTCTCAAATACAATTAGGCTTTTTTGGTGGAATGAAAAAATCATTCAAGGTAAAAAAAGAGAAAATTATGGAGATCTTGTTGGAAAATATCTTGTAGAAAAAATCTCTTCAAAAAAAGTTGTTTTTGCGTGGCCAAAAAAGTTCTCATTGCTAGATTACATAATGCCAATTTATGTAACTGTCGGAAGTGTTTTGGCAAATGTAAATCATAAATGTATTGTTTGGGGAAGTGGAATTATAGATCAAAATATAAAAATAAAAAAGGCAGTTTTTTTAGCTGTACGAGGTCCGCAAACAAGAAAATTTCTTTTAGATCTTTCTTATGATGTTCCTGAAGTTTATGGAGATCCAGCATTATTATTGCCGAGATATTTTAATCCAACAATAGAAAAAAAATATAAATACGGTTTTATACCTCACTATAATGATTATAAACTAGTTCAAAATTGGTTTACAGATAATCCAGAAGTACTGCTTATAGATTTAATGACAAATGATATTGAAGCAAAAACAATAGAATTTCTCCAATGTGAAAAAATTGTATCATCTTCCCTTCATGGAGTTATAGTAGCTCATGCATATAATATTCCCGCTGTTTGGCAGAAGTTTTCAGAAAAAGTATTCGGAGATGATATTAAATATCAAGATTATTTTGAATCTGTCCAGCTGCCTTTTGTTAAACCTGAAATTAGACTTGAAAAATTTTCTAATTCAGAATTAGAAAATCTTTTTAAAGAACTTCCGAATCTTCCTAAACGAGAAATTATAGATCAATTATGCGATGGACTTTTGAATGTTTGTCCTTTTAAAAAATAATACTTTATTAAACTGCAGATTTTTTTAGCCTCTTATTTTAAATGAAAAAAAACATATTTATCTTTTTGCCAGACGGCGTTGGACTTAGAAATTTTGCCTTAACTTCTTTTAAAGAAATAGGAGAGAAAAGTGGGTTTGATATTACTTATTGGAATAATACTCCATTTTCTATTACCGAAAAGTTAGGTTTCAAAGAGTTGCAGATTAAAGAGAAATCCCTACATCCTTTAACTTTGGTTTACAGTCGTTCTCGTAAAAGAATGGAGTTGAATTTTTTTGATAAAAAGTTTAATGAAGTTGTTTACAATACATATAATTTTCCTCAATCTTACAAAGGCCTAAATAATTTAGTTAAAAGTTTAATGGTAGATGCATTAACAGCTTTTGGATCTAATAAAAAAGGAATAAATTTTGTTCGAAATCAAATAAAAAAAGCAGAACGCACTACAAATAAATATAGAGAAAGTAAAAAACAGCTAGAAGCTCATAAGCCAGATTTTGTCTTTTGTACCAATCAGCGTCCAACACAAGCAATTTCATCAATTTTGGCAGCTCAAGATTTAGGAATCCCAACGGGAACGTTTATTTTTTCTTGGGACAATCTTCCAAAAGCAACAACTCTTGTAGAAACAGATTACTATTTTGTGTGGAGTGAATACATGAAAAAAGAGGTTTTAATGTATTGCCCATATGTAAATGAAAATCAAATTTTTGTAACGGGAACTCCACAATTTGAAAGTCATTTTGACAAAAGCCTTTTGCAGTCAAAAGAAGATTTTTATAAATCTCATAACCTAGATCCTAATAAAAAATACATCTGCTATTCTGGCGATGATATTGTTACATCTCCTTTAGATCAATATTATCTTGAAGATTTGGCATTGTCTGTTAAAGAGTTAAATAAGGACGGATATTCTTTAGGAATTATTTATAGAAAATGTCCTGTAGATTTTACAGATCGCTATGATGAGGTTTTAAAAAAATATAAAGATGTAATTACGAGTATAGATCCTTTATGGAGCCCAGTTGGACAAAGCTGGGATGAAATTATGCCTACTAAAGAAGATTTTGCACTGCAGGCTAATATTTGTGAATATACTGAATTCGTTGCCAACATTGCGTCTTCAATGGTCTTTGATTTTTCTGCTCATGATAAATCATGTCTGTTTTTTGATTACGAGCAACCTCAATTAAAAAAAGGAATTCGAGATATCGGACAAAATTACAAGTATATTCATTTTAGATCAAAACCATCAGAAGATGCGGCTTTGTGGGTGAGAGATAAAAAAGATCTAACCTCAATTGTTAAAGATATAATTGATGGAAATATTTCTAGTGTAAAAGAAAGTAAAAAATGGTTTGAAATTATTGTTGGACCAAATCCTACGCAGGCTTCACAAAACATTTGGGAAAGCTTAAATGCCATTTTAACAAAGTAATATTTTATGTTTTTTAATTCTTTGGCATTTGCCATATTTTTACCAATAGTTTTTTTTCTTTACTGGTTTGTATTCAATAAAAACAAAAGCACACAAAATGCTTTATTAATTGTTGCGAGTTATTACTTCTATTCTTGCTGGGACTGGAGATTTCTTTTCTTATTAGTGTTTTCTACTTTTCTAGATTATTTCACTGGAATTCAGATTGAAAAAAGTAATTCAGAAAAAAGCCGGAAATTTTGGTTTTGGCTTAGTATTTTAGTGAATTTAGGTTTCTTAGGGATTTTTAAATACTATAATTTCTTTGCAAATTCTTTTGCAGAAATGTTTACCGCTTTTGGTTTCAAAGCAAGTCCAATTTTATTAAATGTAATTTTGCCTGTCGGAATTTCATTTTATACTTTCCACGGATTATCTTATGTTATAGATATTTATTACAAAAGAATAAAAGCAGAATATAACTTTGTTGATTATTCCTTATTTGTGAGTTATTTTCCACTTTTGGTAGCAGGACCTATAGAAAGAGCTACTCACTTACTGCCTCAGGTAAAAGTTAAAAGAGAGTTTAACTATGAAACAGCCAAAGAAGGAATTTATCAAATTATTTGGGGTTTAGTTAAAAAAGTGGTTATAGCAGATACTTGCGCAGTTTATGCAAATGCTATTTTTGACAACTATCCTTCAATGAATTCATTTTCTCTAATTCTAGGAGCTATTTATTTTGCTTTTCAGATTTACGGAGACTTTTCAGGATATTCAGATATAGCACTCGGAGTTTCTAAATTATTTGGCTTAGATTTATTGCGAAACTTCAATTATCCTTATTTTTCAAGAGATATTGCAGAGTTTTGGCGTCGCTGGCATATTTCACTTTCATCTTGGTTTAGAGATTATTTATACATTCCTCTGGGCGGAAGTAAAGGCGGACTTTGGATGAAAATAAGAAATACTTTCATTATTTTTATTGTCAGCGGTTTTTGGCATGGAGCCAATTGGACTTATATCGTGTGGGGATTTATTAATGCTGTCTATTTCCTTCCATTATTATTATCTAATAGCAATAGAAACAATATAGATTCAGTTGTTTTAAAATGGAATCTAGATTCTATAAGAGTATTATTCAGCATACTTACTACTTTTTTATTGACTTGCGTTGCTTGGGTCTTTTTTAGAGCAAAAACAATTACGGATGCTATTTTATATTTAAAACGAATATTCACCAGTCGAGATTTTGCTTTTCAGTATTTAGATAATGAGCGCTATAATTATGAATTATTATTAATGATTGGTGTATTTGTTTTGGTTGAATGGAATAACAGAATGAAAGTGGAACCCATTTCAGGAAAAAGAAGCTTGTTAAAAATGGCATTAGCAATTTTAGCCATTATCGCTTTTGGAACCTATTCTGATTATAAAGAATTTATTTATTTTCAATTCTAATGAAGAAGTTTTTACTCTATATATTTAAAATTTTCATTGTAACGATTTTGATTGCAATTCTTTTAGACGCCGTATATACTTTTGTGTTTATGCAGTCAAGAAATCGTGGAAAAATCGAAACTGTTGTAAATTCTAAAGCAAAAAAATACGATGTCGTTATTTTAGGTTCTTCTCGTGCAAACAATCATTTTGTAGCACAAATGTTTGAAGACAAAGGATTAAAAACCTTCAATTATGGAATGAGCGGCGGACATTTATTTGAAGCTTCATTGATGTTAAAATTAATGATTGAAAGAAAATACGAAATCAAAAATGTAATTCTAGAGGCAGATCTTAATCTTTCAAACGATCAAGAATCTGAAGGAGTTGCCGCAAAATTTTTACCGTATATTCATTGTTCAAATGCGATAAAAGAACATTTTTTGACAGAAGAAAATTTTAATGAGTTATACTATATCCCTTTTTACAGATATATAAAATTCGATTCTAAAATTGGTTTCCGTGAAGTTTATAAAATCGCTGAAAATGAAAAAACAAATGCTTTAGATAATTTAGGATTTTATCCGTTAGAGAAGCACAAAAACGGAAATATGAAGAACAATATCGTCAATCTAAATCCGTTGCCTCATAATAAATACTATGAGGAGATTAAGCATATTTGTAAAAAAAACAACATCAATTTTATCGCAGTTATGACACCAATGTGCGAAAATGTGGTTGGAATGAATTATTTTGATAAAGTAAAAAAAGCTTATCCTGAAATTCACAATTATGAAAATGTAGTGGTCGAAAATAAATACTTTTCTTCATGTGGACATATGACAAGTGAAGGCGCTAGATTATTTACTGGTAGAATAATTAACGATTTTTTCAAGAAGTAAAATTCCTTTTTTAGAAATGATAACATTTAGTAAAATAGGGAAAAAAGGAAATTTAGGGAATCAGCTTTTTCAAATTGCATCCACAATTGGATTAGCGAATAAAAACAATCGCGAATTCTCTTTTTTACTTTGGAAATATCAAAGCTCATTTAAAAATAAATTACCTGTTTTAGCATCTGATCTGACAGATTTTGTAAATTTTGAAGAAGAAGAATACAATCATTATGAGTGGAATTTTGAAGCTAAGAACTATGATTTAAGTGGATGGCTTCAAACCGAAAAATATTTTGATAGAGAACTAACCAAACATTATTTTGAGTTTTCAGATTCTTTGGTAGAAAAAATAAGTTCACTGTATCACAAAGCTTTTGAAAAACGTACAATCTTGATATCTATACGCAGAGGAGACTTTGTCGATCATAAAGATTATTTTCAAACTCCAATAAAATATTACCTAAATAGCTTAGTTGAATTTTTTTCAGAATGGGATTCTTACAATCTTATTATTTTGAGTGATGACATAAATTATTGCAAATATCATTTTTCATTTTTGGAGAATGCTTTTTTTGGAGATGGATTAAATGAAGTAGAACAACTTTGTTTAGGTACTATGTGTAATGATTTTATAATTAGTAATTCTACTTTTTCGTGGTGGACTGCCTGGCTGGGAGAGAAAAGTGATTCAAAAATTATTCGACCTTTAAAAAATTTTGACGGACAGAAACGCCTAAAACTAAACGACAAAGACTATTATCCTGAAAGATGGATAAAATACAATCATTTGGATCAAAAAATTCAATTGAAAGATTTAGCAGTCATTATTAATGCTGCTAGGAATAAGGAAGAGCTGAAAATATATTTATCCAATTATTTTGACGCAGAGTTTGTCTCGGATGATAATATTCAATCTCCAAAAATTACTTTTGCAATAAATAAGGATTATTTTATATCTCCTGTTTTAATTTACTTTTCGTGGCTAAAAATTAAAAAATCAAATATCACTTTGGGGACTATTAACATAATCAAAACTTTTAAAGTTTCGAAAGCTTTAAATTATAGTGAATATTCAGTACAGAAAGATTTTGGTTTTTTCTCAAGAATTTTTTCATTTCCTCAATATAATAAAGAAAAGGAAAATTATAATAGCGGGATTTATTTAAAACAAACTAAACTTATAGATTCAAATGAAAGTTTAGTTAAAAATGAACTTTTACTATATTGCTCCGCGGTTAGATTTCTTAAAATAGGAGGCTACGAATTTAGTTTTAAAAGGTTTCTAAAAAGAAAAGAAAATCAGTTGAAACGAAGCGTAAAGAAAATATTGAATATAAAAAAATGAAATCAAATTTACATGTTGCCTATATTGTATCTCACTATCCTCATAAAGCTTTCGGACATGATGGCGGAATAGGTACAAGCGTTTATACTTTAGTTGAAAAACTGAGAAAATCCAATGTGCAAGTTTCTGTTTTTGTATATGGGCAAAAAGAAAAATTTATTATAGAAGAAGAAAATGTTACCATTTATAGTTTAGATAATAAAAAAGGCAGGTTTTTTAATTTTTATTTCAATAGAAAAAAGATAGAAAATTTTATTAATAAAATTATTGAAGAAAAGAATATAAATATAATTGAAGCTCCTGATTGGACAGGAATTACAGCTTTTATGAATTTTAAAATTCCTTTGATAATTCGGTTTCATGGAAGTGATGCCTATTTCTGTCATTTAGAAAACAGAAAACAAAAACGCAAGAATTTCTGGTTTGAAAAACTGGCGATAAATAGGGCAGAAGCATTTATTGCTCCAACTAAATTTGCAGGAGAAGTTTCGAAAGATCTTTTTAATATAAAAGGAAAAGAAATTAAGATGATTCACTATGGTTTGGATCTTCAAAATTTTGAAAATGAAACACCAGAAGAGTTTGAAAAAGATTTGATTTTATATGCTGGTACTCTAATTAGGAAAAAAGGAGTTCTAGAACTTCCACATATTTTTAATAAAGTGCGTGAAGATTTTCCAAATGCCAAATTAGTTTTAATTGGCGGAGATTCTTTCGACTTAAAAACAAATTCAAAATCAACTTGGGATTTGATGAAAAGCTTATTTACTGAAGAGGATCTGAAAAATGTAACCTATTTAGGTAAAATTCCATACAGTGAAATTCAAAATTATATTAAGAAAGCAAATGTATGTGTGTTTCCAACCTTTGCTGAAACTTTAGGAATGGTAACTATCGAATCTATGGCAATGCAAAAAGCAGTTGTCAATAGTGATATTGGATGGTCGCAAGAACTTATTGTAAACGAAGAAAGCGGTTTTTTAGTTCATCCTTCTAACCATGATTTATACGCAGAAAAAATAAAGAAAGTTTTGAGTGATAATCTCTTTGCTCAACAACTTGGTAAGTCAGCAAGATTACACGTTGAAGAAAAATTTGATATAAATAATATTGTGATTGAAAATATCAACTTTTATCAAAAAAGATTAAACTTAAAAAAATAAAAAAGTGATAATTGTTTATCATCAAAAAAATAAGGTTGTTGAGGTTGAAACAAATGACGCCAAAGTACCTTTTGAGAAGAATAGTATTACTGAAAATCTAATTGAGCTTGCAGAAAAATTTCCGCAAACTTTGATTATTTGGTGCCATATTTCATTCAGATCAAATCTTAATATTCTTGAATTTCAGAATATTTTTCATCATGAAAAAATAATGGCATCGTATAATTTGTCTTCAAATTATTTTATATCAAAGGAGATTGGATATGTTGAAACATCACCTTTTTTAAACATCAATAAAAAGGTAAATTATCCAACTTGGCAAATGAGCAGTCATGTTGGGGGAGTTCATGCTTCTATTTTATTGATGCTAAAAAATGAAGTGCAAAAAGATAAAAACTTTGATTATTTTTTAAACTCAATTGCAAAATTAGCAATGCCTCTGGGGCTGTTTTGTTATTCAGAGCCAATGTTAATAAAAGAGTTTTCAGAGTCATTATCAAAACAAAGTGAAAGTAAATTTCTTTTATTTCGATTTGTCAAACAGCATTATAAAACAAGCTGGGTTTTTTTATTGTTTTTGAATTTATTTCTTTATGAGCGAAAATTTACAGTTTTCCCTCTCTTATTTAGTTTGTTCTATAAAAAAAGAAATCTAGATAGCAGTATATTAGAACAAATTGAAATACAATCAAGCAAAAAAGTAGTAGAAAAAGGAACTTTAGATATTATAATTCCAACAATCGGACGTAAAAAATATTTGTATGATTTTTTAAAAGATTTATCATTACAAAGTTTTTTGCCGCAAAATGTAATCATCGTAGAACAAAATCCTGTTAATGAATCTGTTTCGGATCTATCTTATATAGAAAAAGAAAGTTGGCCTTTTTTTATCAAGCATATTTTTACTCACAAAACAGGTGCATGTAATGCACGAAATCTAGCTCTCAAAAACGTAACTAGCGAATGGGTTTTTATGGCTGATGATGACATTAGAATTGATTATGGTTTTTTAAAGCAAGCTTTTGAACTAATCAAAAAAGAAGGTCTTGAACAGGTAACTTTTGGATGTTATGCGTCTGACTACCCGCAAAGTAAAAAAAACAAACAAAAATCTCAGTTCACTAGTTTTGGCTCAGGATGTAGTATTTTAAAAACGAAAAATATTGAAAACATCTCTTATAACACTAATTTTGAATTTGGTTATGGTGAAGATAGTGATTATGGAATGCAGCTCAGAAATTTAGGATTTGACATTACCTATTTGCCTAAGCCAGAAATAATTCATCTTAAAGCACCGATTGGCGGTTTTAGAGGAAAACTTACTCTTCCTTGGCAAGAAGATAAAATACAGCCAAAACCTTCTCCGACTGTAATGTTATATAATCTTTTAAATTTAACAAAGGAGCAGTTAAACAGCTATAAAACGACTTTGTTTTTTAAATTTTACAGTGTTCAAAAAATTAAAAACCCATTTAGATATTATGCTAATTATCAAAGGCAATGGAATAAAAGTTTATATTGGGCCAACAAACTAAATAGTCAAAAATGAAAGTTTCGTTAATTGTCTGTACTTACATGCGAGCTGAATCCTTATTTAAATTACTCGAATCGGTAAGTATTCAAGATAAATATCCAGATGAAATTTTAGTAATTGACGGATCATTAAATGATAAAACAGAATTTATTCTGAAGGGACATGACTTTAAAAACCTGAAATATTTTAGAGTAAAAGATGAAGATAGAGGGTTAACTAAACAACGTAATTTTGGAATTTCAAAAGTTGATCCACAATCTGAAATTGTTTGTTTTTTAGATGATGATACGATTTTAGAGCCTAAGTATTTTGAAGAAATTATTAAAACATTTCAAAATGATGACGAAATTGTTGGAGTAGGAGGAGTTGCAGTTAATGAAAATAAATGGAAGATTCAAGAGAGAAATCATTCTTATAGCCGTAAAAAGTTTTATTTGTTTGAAGGATATTTTTATAAGGAAGGCTTAAGAAATGTTGTTAGAAATTATCTTGGTCTTGCTTCTAACCTTGGACCAGGTAAAATGCCTTTATACTCTCATGGAAGAACTTGCGGATTCCCTTTAACAGGAAAAACATATGAGGTTGACTTGCTAATTGGAATGTCTATGGCTTTTAAAAAAAGTGTCTTTGAAAAAATTAAATTTTCAAAATTCTTTGAAGGATATGGTTTATACGAAGATGCAGATTTTAGTTTAAGAGCTTTACAGTTTGGTAAAAATGTAATTAATACCAATGTAAAATTAAGTCATTTTCATGCTCCAGAAGGCAGGCCAAATCTATTTAAATATGGGAAAATGGTAGTTAGAAACGGATGGTATGTTTGGAGAATTAAGAATCCGAAACCAAATTTACTGGCACGATATAAATGGAATGCCATTACCATTTTACTCACAATAATTCGTCTCAGTAACACTCTAACAGAAAAGAATAAAAAAAGTGCATTTACTGAATCTTTTGGAAGAACTATTGGACTAATAGGTTTATTGTTTAATAAACCCAACGTTTAAGATTTATAAATGAAGTTTTTAATAATAACTCACGTTGATCATATTGAGAAAGCCAATAATCTATATGGCTATGCTCCTTATGTTCGTGAAATGAATATTTGGCTTAAATATATTGATGAATTAATTATTGTCGCTCCTTTAAGCTCAAAGAGAAACTTAACGGAAGTTGATACTTTTTATAATTTTCAAAATATTGATTTTAGGGAGATTCCCAGCTTTAATTTTAAGAAGTTATCTGATGCTTTGATTTCTTTACTTAAACTGCCGATTATTTTTTGGAAAATTTTTTGGGCAATGAAAGAATCAGATCATATTCATTTACGTTGTCCGGGAAATGTCGGGCTTATAGGTTGTCTGGCTCAAATATTTTTTCCAAAAAAAATAAAAACAGCCAAATATGCTGGTAATTGGGATCCTAGAAGTAAACAGCCATTTTCATATCGTCTTCAGAAATGGATTCTTAATAATACATTTTTAACCCGAAACATGCAGGTATTGGTTTATGGCGATTGGGAAAAGCAGTCTAAAAATATAAAATCATTTTTTACAGCAACTTACTCAGATTCAGAAAAAGAAATTATTACCAAAACAGGTTTGAAATCATCAATAGATTTTATGTTTGTTGGAAGTTTAGTTTCAGGAAAAAATCCATTGTATGCAATAAAACTAATTGAAAAACTACTTGAAAAAGAAAGAAAGGTTATTTTGAATATTTACGGTGAAGGTTCAGAAAAAGAAAATTTGCAAAACTATGTTCAACAAAATCATCTTCAAGATTTTATTGTTTTTCATGGAAATGAAAGTAAAGAAACTATCAAAGATGCATACCAGAAAAGTCATTTTGTAATATTGCCATCAAAAAGTGAAGGCTGGCCAAAAGCTATTGCAGAAGCCATGTTTTGGGGATGTATTCCAGTGGCAAGTAAAGTTTCATGCGTTCCTTCTATGCTTGATTTTGGAAATAGAGGTATTTTGCTAGAAATGGATTTAAATCAAGATGTAAAGCAGATTGAGAATTTAATCGCTGTCGAAAATAATTATAAGTCAAAAAGTACATTGTCGCAGGATTGGTCACAGTATTATACTTTAGAACTTTTCGAATCCGAAATTAAAAAACTTTTGTTTAAATGAGAATTGTTCAAATTATTGATTCTTTGGAAGCAGGAGGAGCTGAAAGAATGGCGGTCAATTATGCAAACGGATTAGCTAAAGAAATAGAATTCTCCGGACTAATCGTATCTAGAAAAGAAGGTTTACTTAAAAGTGAAATAAATGAAAAAGTTTCATATCTCTTTTTAAAGAAAAGGAAAAAGATTGATTACAAGGCAGTTTTTAGACTTCGTAATTATTTAAAAAGGAATAAAGTTACATTCATTCATGCGCATAGTTCTTCTTTTTTTATTGCAGTTTTAGTAAAATTAACTTTGCCAAGAATCAAAATTATATGGCATGATCATTACGGAATTTCGCAGGATTTGTCTTCAAGGAAAAATTTAAGTTTAAAAATTGGTTCTATATTTTTTAGAGGTGTTATTTCAGTAAATTCAGATTTGAGAGATTGGGCGCAATCTTATTTATGGTGTTCAAATTTTATGTATTTACCTAATTTTATTATTGATTCTTTTGCGACTAAAGAGCGAGTTTTGTTAAAAGGTAAGGATGAAAAAAGAATTATTTGTGTGGCGAATCTACGACCGCAAAAAAATCACCACTTACTTGTTAACGCTGCCAATATAATTAGAAATAAATTTCCCGATTGGACCTTTCATTTATTTGGAAAGGATTTTCACGATACATATTCAGAAGAACTCAAAAAAAAGATCAACTTGTTAAAACTTGATGAAGTTGTTTTTTTATATAGTTCAACAGATAATGTTGATTCAGCAATTCAGCAATGTCAAATTGGAGTTTTGCCTTCTCTATCTGAAGGCCTTCCTTTGGCTATTTTAGAATATGGACGTCATGCTCTTCCTGTAATAGCAACGAATGTTGGAGAGATCTCAAAAGTAATAATGTCACAGAAAGAAGGTTTAATAGTAGAATCAAATGACGTGATTCAATTTGTAGAAGCAGTTGAAAAACTTATTCTTAATGAAAATTTAAGAAAACAACTAGGAGAAACCTTAAATCATAAAGTCCAATTGAATTTTAGTGAAAAAAATATCATTGCAGAGTATCTTTTATGGTTGAAATCTTTAACTATTTTAGCTGTTTAAAATAATCCAGGGAATAAATGAAAAACAAAAAATGGTCTTATGAATTTCTTCTAATAATTCATGCCGCAATTGCGATAGCTGTTTTTGCTGTGCCTTTTTTATCCAAAATATACAGTTTAATAATTCCTATTGTTGGATTTTATATAGTTTATAAAACAAAAAACAAGAATAATGAAGTTTTATTAGTTACAGCTTATTTAGTTGGTGCTGAGGTTTTTTTAAGAATGACAGGTGGAAACTTTAACAATGAGTATGTAAAGTTTAGTGTGATTTTCTTCATGTTGATGGGGATGTTTTACAGTAATTTTTCTCGGAATGGATTTATCTATTGTTTTTTCCTAATTCTATTAATACCAGGTATTTTACTTACTGTTGCAGCCTCAGATCCTTCGATAGATATTAAAAAAGCTTTGTTTTTTAATTTATCAGGTCCTGTATGTCTGGCAATATCTGCAATATATACAATGAAAAGAGGGATGCTTTTTTCTGATTTGCAAAATATCATGGTTGCACTGGGATTGCCAGTTGTAACCACAACCGTCTATTTGTTTTTATACAATCCAAGTGTTAAAGATGTGATAACAGGAACACAGTCAAATTTTGAAACTTCAGGAGGATTTGGTCCGAACCAAGTTTCAACCATTTTAGGATTAGGAATGTTTGTCTTTTTTACCCAATTCATATTGTTTTCGAAATCAAAAAGAGCAATACTATTAAATGGATTTTTATTGGTTTTCATAACTTATAGAGGAATAGTTACATTTTCAAGAGGCGGTATTATTACTGCTGTAGGTATGATTGTTTGCTTGTTATTTTTATTATACAGAAACTCAAATGCAAGAGGCAGAGGTAAATTTATTTTGATTTTCGTCGTAACCGCTTTAATGGGATTAGGTATTTGGACTTATTCTTCTATTCAAACTTCTGGATTGATTGAAAAACGATATGCTAACAAAGATGCTCGAGGAAGAGAAAAAAAGGACAGGTTAGGCGGGCGAGAAGAAATTATGGATGCAGAAATAAAGCTGTTTCTAGATGATCCAATTCTAGGTGTTGGGGCTGGATTAAGTAAGTCCCGAAGGTTAGAGTATTTAAAAGAAGAAGCTGCGTCTCATAATGAAATTACAAGAATGCTTTCTGAACATGGTATATTTGGAATTTTTGGTTTACTAATACTATTTATAACTCCTTTTGTACTTTACATAAATAATCGACAGCACCTTTATTTTTTATCCTGTGTTGTTTTTTGGCTGTTAACTATCAATCATGCTGCAATGAGAATTGCTGCGCCAGCATTTATATATGCGCTGAGTCTTCTATCGGTAAAGATTAAAATTCCCGAAAAAGCAGAAAATTTAGTAGATTAGTTTAAAATTTTTTACAATACATTTGCCTCAAGTTTAAGCCCCTAACAAACTTTAAAAAAATGTTTTCAAAAAGAAAAATGCATTTTGAAATTTCAGAAAGAAAGGTTCTGCTTTGTCTTTTTGATGCAGCGTTTATATTTACAGCACTCTTTTTACTTAGTGTGCTTTTCGATTATCAGTATTACACTTTAAATGAAAAAAGATTTTATAAATCTTTTTTACTTATTGGTTACGTGTATGTTTTTGGAGCTATTTTTGAAATGTATAATCTCCAGACAGCAAGTAATCAATTTCAGATTTTGCGAAGTGTAATTTTAACTTCTCTTACCGCTGTTACTGTATATTTACTTACACCGGTTTTATCGCCAGAACTTCCAAAGCAGCGAGTAGTGATCGTAATCTTTTATTTTGCTGTTCTAAGCTCATTACTTTTATGGCGATTTTTCTATGTGTATTTCTTGGCATCACATCGGTTTGGACAAAATGTAGTTTTAATTTGCGATCAAAATGAAGTCGACGAATTAGTTCTTGGACTTGAAAATGTCGATCCACATTATAAAATTATTGGTTTTGTAAATTCAGATTCTAGTTTAAATGAAGTATCAGATTTTCATTATGTAAAAGAAATAAAAAAAGAAGATTTAGAAGCATTTGTAACGCAGCATGATGTTTCTGAAATTATAATTGCATCACAAAAAACCGATGGTATCACAGCCGATTTATACCAGCAGCTGCTTCATTTGTTAGAAAACGGCAATGTTATTCGTGAATATACTCAAGTATATGAAAGCAAAACGCAGAGAATCCCAGTGCATTATATTGGGCGTGATTTCTACCGTTTTTTCCCCTTCAGCCGAAGTAATAATAATAGACTATATCTGTTGTTGATTCGTATTATGGAATTCTTTTTCTCTTTTATCGGACTTTTGTTTTGTGTGGTTTTTATTCCGATTATTTGGTTTTGCAATCTTTTAGGAAACAAAGGAAGTCTTTTTTATACGCAGGAAAGAGTTGGTAAAAACGGTGTTGTTTTTAAGATTTACAAATTTAGGACAATGACCGAGAATTCTGAAGTAGGTGGAGCAGTTTTTGCAGCCCATAATGATAAAAGAGTTACTCCTTTTGGTAAATTTATGCGAAAGTCAAGGATAGACGAACTTCCGCAGTTTATAAACGTTTTAAAAGGTGATATGGCAGTTATTGGGCCAAGACCAGAACGTCCGTTCTTTGTCGAAGAGATTGCCAGCGTTATGCCTTTTTATGAGACACGACATGTTATTAAACCAGGACTTACAGGCTGGGCGCAGGTAAATTATTCTTATGGAGAATCTATCGACGAAAGTTTAATTAAACTTCAATACGATTTATATTATATCAAACACAGGAGCGTTTTTCTCGATTTAAGCATCACTTTCAAAACCATTACAACAGTTTTGTTTTACCGAGGCCAATAATTTTTAAATTATAATCGGAATTGGCTTTTTGTTTCTGATTGCAGTTCTTACTAAAACTACAGCGCTGGTAATAATCAATGGCAGAGTAATAAAGAAATGAGCCTTATTAATCAAAAACAAAAAGTAGACTACTAAAAGAACGAAATTTATAAGTGAAAATCTATATGTCCATTTTTTGTTTTTGAAAATAGAAAACAGAACTAAAACCAATAAAAGCGGACTAAAAAGTAAAACGTTATAATTCATCGCCAGTTCTTGGTGAAAAGAATAAAATCCCATCACAACAAAGAAAATTCCCATTAAAGATAAAATCAAAAAATAGATTTTGTCTACTGTTTTATTTCTTGCCAAAATCACAAAAAGCAAAATAAATAGATAAGTATAAATGTTATTCCACCATGATTTTGGAGTTTCTTTTGTAAATTCCAATAATGTTTTGCTTTTGCTAACTAATGGCTGATTTTGAAATGTAGTTTTTTCTAAGCTGTTTTTTAATTCAAAAGGAAGAAAAATTCTCGTTCCCATTTTGTCCACCTTCGTTCCAAAAATTATGCTTGTTCCTAATTGATCGTAAAAATGTCCATCAAAATAAGGAAAAAGAATAGAACGATATGTTTTATCGGTATCTTCTTTTTTGGTGATAACATTTTGGTTTAATGATTTATTGATTACATCAACAACCATGGAAGTGCAATTTTTATCAATAAATTTATAAGTGTAATATCTTTCTTCAGAGAATAAAGCTTTATTTAAATTGTCAAATAATTTTTGTTTTAAAGGCAATGAAATTTGAAGATCTTGTTCGTAAACACTTCTTTTATCAGAACTGTATTCGTTTATAAAATCAGCGAAGGGGTGTGTGATAATAAAATATTGTAAATCACCTTTAGCGAACTTGGCGACAAAATTTGGTGTTCTAAAATCAAAAGCACCATAGTTGTAAACAATATCAATATTATTCGCAGGATCAGCAACACGAATAGCTGTATGACCAAAATAAGAGTAAGTTTCGTTTCCAAGACCGCAAGTAAGAACACTTATTTTAGCATTTGGAGATAAAGATAAACTCTGGCTAAAACCAATAAAACTTGATAAGAAGAATAAAATAAAAAGTGTTTTTTTGAAAATGACAGTTTTCATGATTAATTTTTTAAAAGGTTTTATGGTTTTATAACTATCTAAAGATTCCTAAATCTACTTTCAACGAAAAAATATTAGAATATAATGCGGTACTCTGGTTTCCTAAATCTGTTAAGGCATAATCTATCTGAATGCCTTTGTATCTAAAACCAAGACCAATATTAGGTTGAAAATTTACTTTTTCAGTATTGTCCAACTGCGTTACATTTTGAAAATTTCCAGCGCCGGCTCTTACGAAAACCAAATCGGTGTAGCTAAATTCAAATCCAATTGCGGGATCTATACTTACTACTTTTGATGAAATGATATCATTCGTTTGTTCAAATCTCATGTTTAAATTTGCAGAAGTAACCAAACTGCATTCATTATGAAAATCAAATCTTTTTGAAACTCCTAATTGTGCTTTTGGCAACGTAATCTCTGTGCTTTCTGGTAATGTGTTGTTTTCTCCTGGAATAGCATTTGCGATTTTTGCATATTCTTCTTCGTCAATATTCCAAACATTATAAGTTGTGGTAATGTCGCGAAGCATTAAACCGAATTTCCAATCATTTCTTTCAAACTGAAGTCCAATATCAAATCCAAATCCCCACGAATTGGCAAATTTCCCAATTATTCTTCGAATAACTTTTGCGTTAACCCCATATTGAAATCCCTCGACAGGAAGTTTTCTCGCATAAGAAAAAGTAAAGCCGTAATCTGCAGTAGAAAATAAGCTGATTCTGTTATAATCGATATTTCCTTGATTGTCGATTAATTGTGTGGTATCCATAATATCATCAACTCCAAAACGAATCATCGAAATTCCCCAAGCACTTCGTTCATCAATGGGATTTGCATAACCGATATAATCATATTGCGCAATATTGGCAAAATAACTCGCATGCATCAATGCGACTTGATGATCTTCAAGATGAGTTAAACCTGCTGGATTCCAATAAACTGCATTAACATCATTTGTAGAAGCCGTTACCGTGCTTGACATTCCAAGAGCTGCTGCGTCTACTCCAATATTCATAAACTCATTCGAATATTTTCGAATAGTTTGAGCATATGGTGAAGTAAAACTCCAAAAGAATATAAATGCTAAAAGTTTTTTCAAAAGTTCTTTTTTTGCAGACTTAGGTCTGTTTTAATTTTTATCAAAAATATAATATTTTACTCATCTATTAAGTTCGTTCTCTTAAATATTCTAAAAGTCGAGCTGAGAAATAAAAAACTATGAGAAAAACTCGTTTTGCATCCAGTTATTATGCTAAATTTGTTCTCTGCCATTATCAAAATTTCAAACTATGAATATCAAAAAACACATTCCAAATCTAATCACATTAATTAATCTTTTCTGCGGTTGTGTCGCAATTGTTTTTGTCTCTCAAGGAGATTATTTAATGGCTTTTTACATGGTTTGTTTAGGAATCTTTTTTGATTTCTTTGATGGTTTTTTTGCTAGATTATTCAAAGTTTCTAGTCCGCTTGGATTACAGTTGGATTCTTTGGCAGATATGGTTACAAGCGGTGTAACTCCAGGATATGTAATGTACAGCATGTTTGCCAATAGTGGTCATGAATTAGGAACAAGCCCAGCGATTCCTTTTTTAGGATTTATCGTAACTTTGGGATCTTGCTATCGTCTGGCAAATTTTAATATCGATACACGCCAGACAGATTCTTTTATTGGACTGCCAACGCCGGCAAATGCATTGTTTATTTTAAGTCTTCCTTTGGTAATATCATTTTCAGATTCTCTGATGATATTAGAAATTTTAACTAATCAATGGGTTTTATTGCTTATAACATTATGCAGTGCTTATATTTTAAATGCTGAGATTCCGTTGTTCTCTTTAAAAATTAAAAAATTCAGCTTAAAAGAAAACGCACTTCAAATTGTGTTTTTGACAATTTCAGTGTTATTAGTTGTTTTGCTGCATTACATTGCAATTCCGTTGATTATTGTTTTCTACGTTTTATTGTCAATTATTAACAATCTGTTTTTGAAGAAGTAGTTCAATTTTCATGGCCAGAAAAACGACTTATCGTAAAACATATTCAAGGAAACCAGCTGGAAGATCATTTTTAAGCAGGCTTTTTAGAGGACTTTTATTAATTTTCTCCGCGCTTTTATTCATTGGAATCATTTATCATTATCATAACGGATTGGCCTATTATTTAGGGTTTAAATCTGAAAAAGTTTTAGATGAAGACGCGGTTGACAAACATCTTTCTGATGTGCGAAATATTCGGGTTCTTGAAAATCATAAAGGAAAAGTTATTGGAATTGATGTTTCTGAATTTCAAGGAAAAGTAGATTGGGAAGAAGTTGAAATTTTAGACGAAAAATATCCAGTTCAATTTGTTTTTATTCGTGCAACAGCAGGAAATGATCGTGTAGACAGACAATTCAAAAAGAATTGGGAAGGCGCAAAAGAAAACAAAATTATGCGCGGTGCCTATCATTATTACCGCCCAAACGAAAATTCTATCGAGCAGGCCGATCTTTTTATAAAAACTGTTAAGCTTCAAAAAGGAGATCTTCCGCCAGTTTTGGATATTGAAAAATTACCTAAAAATCAGTCTTTGGACAGTTTAAAAGTGGGATTAAAACGCTGGCTGACTAAGGTTGAAAAACACTATCAGGTTCGCCCAATAATTTATTCTGGAGAACGCTATTATTCTGATTTTCTAAAAGAAGAATTCAGTGAATATCTTTTCTGGATTGCCAATTATAATTTCTACAGAGAAAAGATTGAAGATGACTGGCTTTTTTGGCAGTTTACAGAAAAAGCGTCTTTACCGGGAATAAAACACAGAGTGGATGTTAATATTTACAACGGCGATTTAGAGCAATTGCAGTTTATTACTGTCGAGTAAAAGGTGAAAAGTGAAAGGTAAAAAGTAATTTACATTTCACTTTTTACCTTTCACCTTTCACATATAATGTTCTTAAAACTCTAATTTTTTCTTACGAAGCTCAAAGTTTTGTCCTAGATAAACCCGGCGAACCATTTCGTCTTCTACCAATTCTTCTGGAACTCCTGCTTTTAGAATTCCTCCTTCGAACATTAAATATGTTTTATCCGTAATAGCTAAAGTTTCCTGAACGTTGTGATCGGTAATTAAGATTCCGATATTTTTGTTTTTTAACTGTGCTACAATTCTCTGAATATCTTCAACCGCAACTGGGTCAACACCTGCAAAAGGTTCATCCAATAAAATAAATTTTGGATCGGTCGCCAATGCGCGTGCGATTTCAGTACGACGACGTTCACCTCCAGAAAGTAAATCGCCTCGGTTGGTACGAATGTGTTCTAAACTAAATTCTTCAATTAAACTTTCCATTTTAGCAATCTGCTCTTCTTTAGAAAGTTTTGTCAATTGTAAAACACTCAAGATGTTATCTTCAATACTTAATTTTCTAAAAACAGAAGCTTCTTGTGCCAAATAACCAATTCCTTGCTGCGCACGTTTGTACATCGGATAATCGGTAATATTCAAATCATCAAGGTAAATGTTTCCCTGATTTGGTTTTACTAATCCAACAATCATGTAAAAAGACGTTGTTTTTCCCGCACCATTTGGACCCAAAAGCCCCACAATTTCCCCTTGATTTACTTCAACAGAAATTCCTTTTACAACACTTCTTCCTTTATAGGTTTTGATTAAATTATCGGCTCTTAGCTTCATTTTTTTTAATTAGATAATTTGAATTAGATAATGAGATAATGAAAAAACGATCTCAAATTCAATTTTATAATTTGATTTGAAAGACAAAATAAATTTAAAATAATCGATTTGATAAATC
Source organism: Flavobacterium sp. S87F.05.LMB.W.Kidney.N (assembly GCF_004366435.1). Taxonomy (NCBI): domain Bacteria; kingdom Pseudomonadati; phylum Bacteroidota; class Flavobacteriia; order Flavobacteriales; family Flavobacteriaceae; genus Flavobacterium; species Flavobacterium sp. S87F.05.LMB.W.Kidney.N. The sequence continues at coordinate 74,565 of NZ_SODX01000006.1, forward strand.
AATTAACAAATTATTGCGTTTTTCAAATTTAGAATTTGTGCTTCAAAATTAAATAATTAACGTATTTCAGGAGAAATTATCTAATTATCAAATTGGCACATTTTCTAATTATTTCCCTGCTTCTTCTAAAGCTTCCCAAAATTCGTAAGCTCTTCTTAAGTGAGGAATAACGATAGTTCCTCCCACAAGAGTTGCAATTCCCATCGCTTCCATCATTTCTTCTTTAGAAACACCTTCTTTATAACTTGTTTCTAAGTGATATTTTACACAGTCATCACATCTTAAAACAGCAGATGCAACTAAACCTAAAAGTTCTTTCGTTTTTACATCTAGAGCTCCTGGCGCATAAGCATTGGTATCAAGATTAAAAATTCGCTTTACAATTTTGTTATTGTCAGCAAGCAGTTTTTCGTTCATTTTAGAACGATAGTCGTTAAATTCTTGAATGATATCAGACATTGTTTTCTTTTAATTTATTTCTATATACAACCTTCGAAATTAGGATACTAACCTCGTAAATAATTAACATTGGAATTGCCACAATTGTTTGGCTTACAACGTCTGGCGGTGTAACAATAGCAGCAATAATTAAAATAAGTATTACGGCGTATTTCCAGTACTTTCTTAAAAATTCAGGAGTTACCAAGCCTAATTTAGTTAAGAAATAAATGGCGATTGGTAATTCAAAAAATATGGCACTTCCAAGAATACTTGTTTTTACCATTCCCATATAAGATTCAAGTGTAAATTGGTTTTTTACAACATCACTTACAGAGAAAGTGGCAACGAAATTTACCGACATCGGAATTACGACAAAGTATCCAAACAATACTCCTAAAAAGAAAAGTAAAGAAGAAACAAAGATGAATACTTTTGCATTTTTTCTTTCTTTCTCATAAAGGGCAGGGCTGATAAATTTCCAAATTTCCCACAATATGTAAGGGAAACTCAAGATAAAACCTGCCAAAAGGCACATCCATACAAAAATATTGACCTGACCTTCCATTTCGGTATTCTGAATAATAAAATTCAGCTCTGTAATACAAATACTTTCTGCGAAATTCAATTGATGCGATAAATCGCAGAACCATACGTAAGTAAAAAATGTAGGTCGAATTGGACCTAAAATAATTTGATCAAATAAATAATCACTTATAAAATAAGTAACAAATGCCATAATGCATATTGCAATTGTACTTCTAACTAATAACCATCTAAGTTCTTCAAGATGATCCAAAAATGACATCTCGCCAAGATTTTTCTTTGCCATTATACGATTCCTTCTTTTAAAATGTCATGTAAATGTAAAACTCCTTTGTATTCTCCATTATCAGCAACAATCAGTTGTGTTATAGAGAAATCTTCTAAAATATTTAATGCATCAACTGCCATAGTCTCTGAAGAAACTACTTTAGGGTTTTTAGACATAATATCCCTTGCAGTTAAGTCCGCAATAGTATCTACGTCATTTAGCATTCGTCGGATGTCTCCATCAGTAATAATTCCAATAATTTTATTGTCTTCAATTACTGCCGTTACACCTAATCTCTTTTCTGAAATTTCGAAAATAGCTTTTTTGATCGAAGTATCTGGTGTAACTGCTGGTTTTAACGAATGTTCTATCATGTCTTTTACACGAAGCAAAAGTTTTTTCCCTAAAGCACCGCCTGGATGGTAAACTGCAAAATCTTCAGGTTTAAAATCTCGCATTTCCATTAAACAAACCGCTAATGCATCGCCCATTACAAGTTGTGCTGTAGTACTGTTTGTTGGAGCTAAATTAATAGGGCAGGCTTCTGTGTTAACTGTAGTGTTTAAAATATAATCGGAACCTTTTGCTAAGAATGAAGTTATATTTCCTGTAATCGCAATCAAGGTATTTCCAAATCTTTTTAATAATGGAACCAAGACTTTGATTTCTGGACTGTTACCGCTTTTAGAAATGCAAATAATAACATCTTCATTTTGTATCATTCCTAGATCACCGTGAATCGCTTCGGCAGCGTGCAAAAACATAGAAGGGGTTCCTGTAGAGTTAAAAGTGGCAACCATTTTTTGAGCAATGATCGCGCTTTTTCCGATTCCTGTAACGATTAGACGACCTTTAGTTTCGTAGATGCGCTGTACTGCTTCGTAGAAATTTTCGTCTAGAAAATCAATTAGTTTTGTAATTGCTTCACTTTCAGAGAGTATTGTTTTTTTGGCTATCGCCAATATATTTTCTTTTGTGATCAAATCAGAATATTTAAAATTTGTATGTATAAAAGAAAGTTGTATCTTTATGTGTTGCAAATTTATACAAAATACAGTTAATATAGAGAATGAATTCAAACGAAATTGAAATACATAAAGAATTAAAGAAGTATTTCGGCTTTAGCCAATTTAAAGGCTTGCAGGAGCAAGTCATTACGAGTATTTTAGGTAAGAATAATACTTTCGTAATTATGCCGACAGGCGGTGGAAAGTCTCTTTGTTATCAATTACCCGCTTTAATTCAGGAAGGAACAGCTATCGTTGTTTCTCCACTGATTGCTTTGATGAAAAATCAGGTCGATGCTATTCGAAGTCTTTCGTCAGAAAATGGAATAGCGCACGTATTAAATTCCTCTCTTACCAAAACAGAAATAGCTCAGGTTAAAAAAGATATTACTTCGGGATTAACCAAACTTTTATATGTAGCCCCAGAATCTTTAACAAAAGAAGAATATGTGTCTTTTTTACAAAGCGTGCCAATTTCTTTTGTTGCCATTGATGAAGCGCATTGTATATCAGAATGGGGGCATGATTTTAGGCCAGAATATAGAAATCTGCGACATATTATTAAGCAATTAGGTAAAGTGCCAATTATTGGACTTACTGCTACTGCAACTCCAAAAGTTCAAGAAGATATTCTAAAGAATTTGGACATGTCTGATGCTAATACTTTTAAAGCATCATTCAATAGGCCGAACTTATATTATGAAGTTCGAACAAAAACTAAAAACATTGAGTCGGATATTATTCGATTTATCAAACAACATAAAGGCAAATCTGGAATTATTTACTGCTTAAGCCGTAAAAAAGTAGAATCTATTGCCGAAGTTTTACAAGTGAACGGAATTAGTGCTGTTCCTTATCATGCAGGTTTAGATGCAAAAACCCGCGCCAAACATCAAGATATGTTTTTGATGGAAGACGTAGACGTGGTAGTTGCAACGATTGCTTTCGGAATGGGAATCGATAAACCAGACGTTCGTTTTGTAATTCACCACGATATTCCAAAATCATTAGAAAGCTATTATCAAGAAACAGGTCGTGCAGGACGTGATGGCGGAGAAGGACATTGTTTGGCTTACTATTCCTATAAAGATGTAGAAAAGTTGGAGAAATTTATGTCTGGAAAACCAGTTGCCGAACAAGAAATTGGTTTTGCACTTTTACAGGAAGTTGTTGCTTACGCCGAAACCTCAATGTCACGTAGAAAATTCCTGCTCCATTATTTTGGTGAAGAATTCGACAGCGAAACAGGAGAAGGCGCAGATATGGATGATAACGTTCGTAATCCTAAAAACAAAATCGAAGCCAAAGAACAAGTGGTTAAATTGCTGGAGATTGTTCGCGACACCAAACATATTTACAAATCTAAAGAAATTGTGTTTACTTTAATAGGACGCATCAACGCCGTTATTAAAGCGCACAAAACAGATACACAGCCGTATTTTGGTTCTGGTTCAGACCACGACGAAAAATATTGGATGGCATTATTAAGACAAGTTCTGGTTTCAGGTTATTTGTCTAAAGATATTGAAACTTATGGTGTGATTAAAATTACGCAGGAAGGTTTGAATTTTATCCAAAGTCCAGTTTCGTTTATGATGTCGGAAGACCACGAATACAGCGAAGCCGATGACGAAGCAATTGTTGCGTCATCAAAATCAACTGGTACAGCCGATGAAGTTTTAATGGGCATGCTGCGCGAACTCCGTAAAAAAGTAGCTAAAAAATTAGGTGTTCCTCCTTTTGTTGTTTTTCAAGATCCTTCACTTGAAGACATGGCTTTAAAATATCCAATTTCATTAACTGAATTGTACAATATTCATGGAGTTGGAGAAGGAAAAGCAAAAAAATACGGAAGCGAATTCGTTGCCTTAATCAGCCGCTATGTTGATGACAACGATATTATTCGTCCAGACGATTTAGTTGTAAAATCTACAGGAGTAAATTCTGCCAATAAATTATATATCATTCAAAATATCGATCGAAAATTACCGCTAAGCGATATCGCTTCTGCAAAAGGTTTGTCGATGGATGCTTTAATTAAAGAAATGGAGCAGATTGTTTATTCGGGAACAAAACTGAATATCAAATATTGGATTGATGATATGCTTGATGATGATCAGCAGGAAGAAATTCACGATTATTTCATGGAATCAGAATCGGATAAAATCGAAGACGCACTAAAAGAATTTGACGGCGATTACGACATTGATGAATTGCGTTTAATGCGTATTAAATTTATTAGTGAAGTTGCTAACTAGTTATAAGTTAAATGTGAGATGTAAAATGTATTTTTCGATACAAGCATCTCACATTTTTCATTTCACCTCTTATTCAGAATAAACTTCCCCTCGATGCGGTTTCAAAGCATCTCTCACCTTAATCATATTTGGTTCTTCAACAACCATAAATGCTGTTGCATGCATGTCGTTTATGATGTTAAAACCAGTGATATTTAAAGGTAGTTTTTCGATAATAATATATTCTTTTAAATGAATTTCGTGATGTTCTGCCGTTTTTGCAGAAGCCGGTCCGCGAAAATCCCAAATCAATTTTATTTTTCTAGACATTTTTTTTCTTAAGGTACTAAGGTTCTAAGCTGCAAAGGTACAAAGTCTGTTTGGAAAAAAAAGTTCTAAGGTTCTAAGATGCTCAGGTTCTGAGTTATTTCTGTAGAGATGCACTGCAGTGCGTCTAACTGTTCTTTAAAGTAATCTAAATCTTTAATCTAAATAATCTGAGACTTAATAATTAACCGCAAAGTACGCTGAGATTTAATTTTCATTACTTATAGAAAACACAAAGTTCGCAAAGCTGCATCAACACAAAGCTTTGCGAACTTTGTTTTTGTAAAACCATACCTAAAAAAACTTAGCGCACTTTTCGGTTCATTACATAAAGTCATTTCAAAATACTACTTTTGCATGTTCTTTTCATAGAAAGAAAAGCTAATAGAATAAAAAAGAAAAAATGCCTAAAGAACTTTTACTTCAAGTATCGCCAGAAATTGCTGCGAACGAATCATTGCTGAAAGACCATTTGTCTAGACAAATTAAGGTTTCTACAACAGAAATTCAGCATGTCTCTATTTTGAAACGCTCGATTGATGCACGTCAAAAGGCTATTAAAATTAACTTAAAAGTTCTTATTTATTTAAAAGGCGAACCTTTTCAGGAAACTAAAATTGAACTTCCTAAATATAAAGATGTTTCAAATGCTCAAGAAGTTATTGTTGTCGGTGCTGGTCCGGCCGGACTTTTTGCTGCATTGCAATTAGTTGAGTTAGGTTTAAAGCCAATTGTGCTGGAACGCGGAAAAGACGTTCGCGGACGTCGACGCGATTTAAAAGCAATAAACCGAGAACATATTGTAAACGAAGATTCTAATTATTGTTTTGGTGAAGGAGGAGCAGGAACATATTCTGATGGAAAATTATATACTCGATCTAAAAAGCGCGGCGATGTAACTAGAATTCTGGAGCTTTTAGTAGCTTTTGGAGCTTCAGAAGATATTTTGGTAGAAGCGCATCCACATATTGGAACCAATAAATTGCCTAAAATTATTGAAGACATTCGTGAAAAAATTATCGAGTTTGGCGGTAAGGTCTTGTTTGAAACCCGAGTAAGTGATATTCTGGTAAAAAACAACGAAGTTGAAGGAATTGTAACTCAAAATGGAGATAAAATTCACGCCAATAAATTGATCTTGGCAACAGGGCATTCGGCGCGTGATATTTTTGAATTATTAGATAAAAAGAAAATTTTAATAGAAGCCAAACCATTTGCTTTAGGAGTGCGTGCAGAACATTCGCAAGAATTAATCGACAGTATTCAATACAGCTGTGATTATCGCGGCGAACATTTGCCACCAGCGCCATATTCTATCGTAAAACAAGTAAACGGTCGCGGCATGTATTCTTTCTGTATGTGTCCAGGAGGTGTAATCGCTCCTTGTGCAACAAGTCCGGGTGAAGTGGTTACAAACGGCTGGTCACCATCTAAGCGTGACCAATCAACGGCAAATTCTGGAATTGTAGTTGAATTAAAATTGGAAGATTTTAAACCTTTTGCAAAATTCGGCGCTTTGGCCGGAATGGAATTTCAAAAAAGTATCGAACAAAAAGCATGGCAGTTAGCGGGGCAAACTCAAAAAGTTCCAGCACAACGAATGATTGATTTTACGCAAAGTAAAGTTTCATCAGATATTCCGAAAACATCTTATGTTCCAGGAACTACTTCGGTAGAAATGGGGCAGGTTTTTCCGGGATTTTTAACGCAAATTATGCGTCAGGGTTTTCAGGATTTTGGAAAATCAATGCGCGGTTATTTAACCAACGAAGCAATTTTACACGCGCCAGAAAGCAGAACTTCATCGCCGGTAAGAATTCCGAGGGATCCTTTAACCTTAGAACATTTGCAAATCAAAGGATTATATCCATGTGGTGAAGGAGCGGGTTACGCCGGTGGAATCATTTCTGCAGCAATTGACGGTGAAAAATGTGCGTTAATGATTGCGGAATCCTTGAAATAATTGACCTTCAGATTTCTTGTGTAGTAAAAAGATTGTTATCTTAGTGATTTGATTTTAATCGAATAGCCCCCAAAGATGACCATACAAGAAATTGAAACAAAACACGGATTTGAATTCCCGCTTTTATACAAACAATTAGAAGCCGACGGCATGCTCAATATTGGAGAATATGGGCCAAATTGGTATGCGGAAGTTTATCCTACTTTAAAAGATAATCCGCCATTACTTTTGCATTCTTACGATTTCGAATCTCTGAATTTGAAATCTGTTGCCGAAGAAATCGAAGAACTTAGAGATCCGGATAATTATCGAAATATAAAATCTGAATTTAAATTTATTCCTTTTGCAAAAAGCGGAGGTGGAGATCATTATTGTTTTTTTCTAAATGAAGAAGACAACGGAGAAGTGCCAATTGTTTTTGTCTGGCATGACATGAACGAAGTTAATTATCTGGCAAAAAATCTACAGGATTTTATCTTTAAAGTTTTATTGATAGACATGTCGCAGCAGGATGTTTACAACGAACTCAGCGATGAAGAATTTAGAAGTGATCTGGAATCTGTTTTTAAATCGCATAAAAGATATTTAAGTACTCGTCAAAGATTTATTTTAGAAGATATTTTAAAGCGTGAAATTATAGATTACGAAATAAATGTCTCTCCAAAAATAAAAGAATCTGCAAGAGGATTGTTAACGGATGTAGAATTGGAATCAATTGTGAATGATGTTATTCCTTTTGATAAAATGAATCAAAGTTTTAAATACTCAAACGACTAAGATTTACCTATAAATTTATAAGCGCCTTCCATGATAAATATCTTTTCCAATTTATTTAATAGAAATAACGATCCGAAATCTATAATTTCTTTTGATGTTATTAATTCTATTTACGGTTATTTGTATCACGAATCAAATAGTGTAGAATTCAAAATGAAAGGAATTTACGATCCTGTTTATGTAAATCTTTATTCATTTCCGTATTCATTAGATCATGAAGAAGCCAAGGCAGAAATTCAAAAAGCTGGTTTCAATAATGCTTATGAAGTTTTAAATGAACTTTACAAAAAGATTGACATTGGAGCGCTTTCAGAAGAAACAATGCAGCAGGGATTAGAATATGATTTTATTCATATTCAATTTTATTCTGAACCAGGTCCAGAAGTGAAAAAATATTTGAAACGTGTTATTAATAATTTTATCATTTTCTTCTGTTGTACCAATAGTTTGGAAACAAACGATTTCAAAATTTTATATTCCAGTACGCACTTTTTAGATTATACGAAAGGATTGTTAGATACAGAAAAACTGGATATTGATAATCCTAAAAATGAAACACAGGAAATAGGAATTAGGGATTTTAAAAAAGTGCTGCAGGGAATCTGCCAATATTTAAATCTTGAAATTCCAGAAACTGTAGAACTTCCTTCCTCTGAAAATCTGTTAGCAAATGAACCCGCAACAGAATCAGATTTTGAAGAGTTTATACAATTGGTTTCAAGAGGAAATATCGAAGAAAAAGAACTAAAAAAGCAATCTAAAAAGCTTTTCAAAAATTATAAAAAAGAAGCAAAAGAATATCACAGTATGGTAGAAGATCATTTTGCCTTTTTTGAAAGTATTGATGCCTGGAACAGCGACTGGAAATTTGATCCCGAAGATGCAGAATATTTTATTTCTAATTTAATTGGTGAAGATTTTACTTTCGAATATCCAGAAGAAACCTATAGTCATGATTTGTTTCCCTACATTCAATCCGAATTAGAAAAATCAAATCTCGAATTATTGACGTATGAAACTTTTGGTGATAATTATTTGTTTTTTGTTGCCAATAAAGATGAAGTCGAAAGAATTTTAGAGTTATCTGAATTGACGAAGATTGAAGTTAATCAATTGTAGTTAATATTTGTCATTCTGACGAAGGATCACACAAGAAATTCGAGAAAGATTGAAGACATTCATTGCAGGAGCTCCTAGTGTGATCCTTCCTTCGTCAGGATAACAAGATTGTACTGAAAACTGAGACCGAAAACCGAAAACTAAATATCAAGGAATCAAAATAATCTTTCCTGTACTTTTTCTGCTTTCTAAATAATCGTGCGCCAATTTTCCCTCTGATAATTTAAAAGAAGTGGGTTCAGAAAGTTTGATTTTTCCATCAATAATCCAATTGAATAATTGATTGGATCTTTTGATTCTTTCTTCTTTAGAATTTAAATAACTCCATAAATCGCCGCCAGTTAAAGTTTTCGAAGTATCCATTAACATTCTCGGGTTTACAGGTTCTGGATCGCCGCCCGCCATTCCGAAGAAAACAACTTGACCGCATTCTTTAGTGACTTCAAAACTGTCAGTTAATGTACTTCCGATGCTGTCATAAACCGCATCGACGCCTTTTGGGATTACTTTAAAAATTTCCGATTTCCAATCTTCACCGTAAAGAAAAACGTGATCTGCGCCTTGTTCAAGAGCAATTTTTGCTTTGTCTGAAGATGAGGTTAACCCAATAACATTGGCTCCTAGAAATTTGCTGATTTGTGTTAGAATCTGGCCAACACCGCCAGCAACTGCGTGAATTAATACTGTTTCTCCCTCTGTGGTTTTATGACTGTCCGTTGCTAAATAATGTGCCGTTAAGCCTTGTAATAAAACAGAAGCTGCGGTTTCAAAAGAAATAGCTTCTGGAAGAGGAAGTACATGATTGATATTGACTGCAACCAACTCTGCATTGGCAAAAGGAACATCGGCGAAAGCCACACGATCACCAATTTTATATTCCGGATGGTTATTGGCGTCTACAACAATTCCGGCACCTTCATAGCCGGCAATAAAAGGCGGGTTCCCTTTTAAGTGATAATTTCCTTTTCGTCTATAAACATCGGCAAAATTTAAGCCGATGGCTTTCATTTCGACTAAAATCTCATCGTTTTTTAACTGCGGATTTGGGATTTCGATGTATTCTAAAACATCCGAATCTCCGAAAGAAGAGAAGGTAAGTGCTTTCATTTTAAACTAATTTAAGAATGCAAAGTACGGGAAAATTAGTTTTTAGTTTGAAATGTTTTTTAGCCACAGATTAAAAAGATTCTCACAGATTAATCTTTAGAAAAATCATTGTCATCATTTTAATCTGTGGCAAAATATTAAATTATATTTTAGGAAACTTCATTTCATTAAAATTGCTTTTCTGTTTAGCTAAAGCTTCAACATCCTGCCATTTTCTTGGAGATTCGGCAGAAAGATTTTCGTATGAATCTTTTGTGATCAAAATATCATCTTCGATACGAACGCCGATGTTCCATCATTTCTTATCACATTTACTATTTGCAGGAATATAAATTCCAGGTTCAACAGTAAAAATCATATTTTCTTTCAGAGCGCTCGTATAATTTCCTTTGTCATGAACATCTAAGCCAAGAAAGTGCGAACAGCTGTGCGGATAATAAATTCTCGCATCTTTTGGATCTGTAATAATGCCCAATTTGATAAGACCGTTTGCAATAACTTCTCTGGATATTTTGTTTAAATCCTGAAAAGGAGTTCCTGGCTTGCAAATTTTAAAAACGGCTTCCTGCGCTTCATAAACCAAATCATAAATTGCTTTTTGTTCTGGAGTGAATTTTCCGTTTGCCGGAACTGTTCTCGTAACATCGGCAGAATAACCGTGATATTCAGAGCCAACATCCATTAATAACAATTGATTGTCAATTTTTAGAGCGTTGTTTTCTCCATAATGCAAAATACATCCGTTTGCTCCAGCGCCTACAATTGGCGGATAACCTTCGCCTTCGGCGCCATAGTGTCTGTGAATATAAGCATGAATTCCGTCAGCTTCATTTTCACTCATATCTGGACCAACTGCTTTCATAACTTCATTGTGGGCAATGCAGGAAAGTTTAACCGATTTTCGCATTAATTCTATTTCTTCTCGAGTTTTTATTTCTCTTAAAGAATTAGTGATGTTAGCATAAGTTTCTGTTGAAGTTTTATCATCATTTACAATGCCTGCTTTTGTTTTAAAAACTTGAATTAAGTTAAATAAATCTGCTGGATCGTACGTGTTATCATGAATTCCAGGAGAAGATTCGTCATAAATAATTTTATCGAATTTTTTGAAATCAAGTTCAAAGTCTTTGAAATCTTTTCCGTTGTAAACTTTTTCAAATCCTAATTTAGATTTTGCGCCTTCAACTCCTAAGCGTCTTCCAGTCCATGTTTCCTTTTGCGCATTTCTTTCTCTCACAAAAAGAACTTCGCTATATTTTTCAGTTCCTTGTGGTTCTTTAAAAAGTAATAAAACAGCATCTGGTTCTTTATATCCTGTTAAATAATACATATCAGGATTTTGATGAAAATTGTAATTGATATCTCTGGAAAAAACTCTTTCGGGATACGAAAAAATTACTGCAGCAGAATTGGCCGGCATTAAAGCCCTAAAAGCATCGCGGCGTTCTTTGTGAAATTCTTTTGAGAGATAATCTGTTGGGAGATTTTCCTGTGATTGTACTCGAGACAAACTAAATAATAAGGCAAACAATACGAGAAATTGTTTCATGTTTTTGGTTTTTGATTGATGTTTTTGGTTTTTTGATTTCTGCAAATTACAAAAAAAAAGCAATCCTAAATTGGAATTTAAATATTTGGCTAAGAGAATTTTAAATAAAATAATGTAACTTAGAGTCAGAAAATTACATTTTATAGTCCAATTTAAACCTAATAAATCTGACAACTGGGCACGAATATTGAGAAAAGAATATGTAGAGAATAATTTTTAATCTTCAAAAAACAAATTACAATAATCTTTAAAAACACATTTATGAAAAAATACACACTCGCAGTCGTTTCTGTTTTAACCTTATTATTGACTTCTTGTATGGCATCAAAAGACACTAAAGGCACAGCAAATTTATATGATACAACTTGGGAATTAGAATATATTTCGGGACCAAGAATTGCTTTTGAAGGATTGTATCCAAATAAAAAACCGCAGATTACTTTTGACCAAAAAGAAACAAAAGTGTATGGTAATAATGGATGCAACGGATACAGCGCACCTTATACATTAAACGGAAAATCATTAACTTTTGGAGAGCCTGGACCAACTACTATGATGTTTTGTGAAGGTGGCGGAGAACAGCAGTTTTTACAGCAAATGAAAAAAATTACTAGTTATTCTATTGAAGATGGAAAACTAAATTTAATTCAGGGCGACGTGCCGATGATGCGATTTAAAAAAGTAGCTAAAAAATAGTTTTAAAATAAATCTAAAAGAAAAGGGAAATGAGTTAATTCATTTCCCTTTTTTTATGGGTTTTTATTTCTTTTTGAGTTTGTCTTTAAAGACCTTTTCAAACTTTTCTAATTTCGGCTGAATCACCATTTTGCAATACGGCTGGTTTTTGTTGTTTGCATAGTAATTTTGGTGATAATCTTCGGCTTTGTAGAAAGCTTTAAAAGGTTCTACTTTAGTCACAATCGGGTTTTTGTACACTTTTGCTTTATTCAATTCTGCAATAATGCTTTCGGCGGCTTTTTTCTGTTCGGCATTTTTATAAAAAATTACAGAACGATATTGAGTTCCAACATCTGCACCTTGACGATTTAAAGTCGTTGGATCGTGAACAGTAAAAAAGACTTTGAAGATTTCATTAATATCAGTCACGTTTTTATCATAAGTAATCTGAACTACTTCTGCATGACCTGTTTGTCCAGTGGAGACATCTTCATAAGTAGGATTGGCAACATTTCCGCCAGAAAATCCAGAGACAACAGATTTTACTCCGTTTAAATCTTCATAAACTGCTTCGACACACCAATAGCAGCCTCCGCCAAGTGTAATCGTTTCGAGATTAGAAGCTTTTTTATTTTGCGAAAAACCATTCAGCGAAAGCGCTAAAAAACATATTAAAAGTATATTTTTCATGATCAATTATTTAGGGTCTGGAACAAAATCAAGAGCGATCGAATTCATACAGTAGCGTTTTCCTGTAGGAGCGGGGCCATCATCAAACAAATGACCTAAATGTCCGCCGCAGCGTCCGCAAAGCGCTTCAATTCTTTCCATTCCAATAGAGTTATCTTCTTTAAAAACAATACTCTTTTTATCGTCTTGTTCAAAGAAGCTCGGCCATCCGCAGCTGCTGGAGAATTTCGCCGTAGATCTAAAAAGTTTATTACCGCAAGAAGCGCAGTAGTACGTTCCCTTTTCGTCTGTGTTCCAATATTTTCCTGTAAAAGGTCTTTCGGTATCTGCTTCACGCATTACCGCATAAACATCTGCTGGCAAAACTTTTTTCCATTCCGCATCACTAACATTCAATTTAGTAGTGTCGGTATTAGAGTAATAAGGATTTCCAGATTTATTAATTACATTTTCCATAGAAGTAGATTTTGTCTGCTTTTTAGTATTTTGTCCGCACGCCTGCAAAATAAAAAGCGGTAATAAAAAGCAAAGGCTGATAAATTGAGTTTTTGATTTCATAAACAAATTAATAAAGTTTAAGGTATTCAATCAGATTTTTTGTGAGGCTTAAAATTTCTATTCAAAGATACGATGTGATTTGCCTCAAAAAGCTGACTTTGAAATAATTCAGATTTTTTTAAGTGTGTTTTAACTTTTTATTAGTTACGTAAAATAATACTATCTAGTTTTTATGTCTTAATTTTAACAGCTTTTAATTTTTGAATGCAATTTATTAGGTTGTAAATCAGAAAAATAGAAATGTATTCTGAATTTAGATTTTTTACAATCTTAATTAGGATTTTTAAGCCATTTCTTTTTTCGTATTTTTGTTTGATTAAGAAGCACTATGACAGAAGAAAACGTAATACTAGTCAATCAAAATGATGAGCAGATTGGTTTAATGCCAAAATTAGAGGCACACGAAAAGGCGCTTTTGCACCGTGCATTTTCAGTTTTTGTTTTAAATGAGCAGAATGAAATAATGCTGCAGCAGCGCGCGCATCAAAAATATCATTCTCCTTTGCTGTGGACAAACACTTGCTGCAGCCACCAACGTGAAGGCGAAACTAATATTGAGGCAGGAAGCAGAAGGCTGTTTGAAGAAATGGGATTTAAAACAGATTTGAAAGAGCTGTTCCATTTTATTTACAAAGCGCCTTTTGACAATGGATTAACAGAACATGAGCTGGATCACGTAATGATTGGATATTATAATGAAGATCCGAATATCAATACAGAAGAAGTAGAGGATTGGAAATGGATGAAAATTGAGGATGTAAAAACCGATATTCAGAAACAGCCCGAAATATATACCGTTTGGTTTAAAATAATTTTTGATGAATTTTATCATTATTTAGAAGATCATAAACTTTAATCCAAACTAACCAAAAACCTAGAATGAGAGTAACCATATCAAGAAAAGCACATTTTAATGCTGCACATCGACTACATCGAAAAGATTGGTCATTTGAAAAAAACGACGCTGTTTTTGGAAAATGCAACAATGCTAATTTTCATGGTCATAATTATGGTTTAACAGTAAGTGTTACAGGAAAAATTGACCCGGAAACTGGTTTTGTTTTAGATGTGAAAGTATTAGCGGATATTATACGCGAAGAAGTAGAAATTCCGTTTGATCACAAAAATCTAAATCTGGACGTCCCAGAATTTTTAGATTTAAATCCAACTGCAGAAAATATAGCGGTTGTGATATGGAATAAAATTAGAAAAAGAATTCAGCCAGAATTTGATTTAGAAATCGTGCTGAATGAAACCGACCGCAATTTTGTAACTTATAAAGGAGAATAAGAAATGTCATTAAAAATAGGAGATATAGTTCCGAATTTTACTGCGAAAGACAATCATGGAGAAATTTTCGAAAGCCAGAGTGTTTTAGGAAGAAAACCACTGGTGATTTATTTTTATCCAAAAGATAATACGCCTGGCTGTACAACAGAAGCCTGTAGTTTTCGGGATCAATATGAAGACTTCAAAGATTTGGGTGCTGAGGTAATCGGGATTAGCAGTGATAGTGTAAAATCACATCACAAATTTGCTGCTAAGCATCAATTGCCTTTTATTTTACTGTCAGATCAAGATAAAAGATTAAGAAAGCTTTTTGGTGTTCGAAACAATTTGTTCGGACTGCTGCCGGGACGTGTCACATATATTATTGATAGAAATGGTTTGGTAATTTCGATATTTGACAGCGTTAATGCTGCGAAACATATACCGAAAGCCTTAGAAACCGTTAAAGAATTAGTATCATAAATTAGAAAAAATAGAATTAATTAAACTTAGATATTAGCCTAAAACCTTAAAAAAAAATGAGCCAAAATTTATACCCATTACAATTTGAACCGATTTTGAAAGAAAGAATCTGGGGAGGAGAAAAACTAAAAACAATTCTGAATAAACCAATCGTTTCTAAAATTACTGGCGAAAGCTGGGAATTATCTACTGTAGAAGGAGATGTAAGTGTGGTTGTAAACGGAGATCTAAAAGGAAAATCTTTGATGGACCTTATTGACGAAACTCCAGATGCAATTTTAGGAACTAAAGTTTACGAGCGTTTTGGAAAACAATTTCCGTTGCTTTTTAAATATCTTGATGCAAGAGAAGACCTTTCTATTCAAGTGCATCCAAACGATAAATTAGCGAAGGAACGTCACAATTCATTTGGAAAAACAGAAATGTGGTACGTAATGCAGGCAGATGCAGATGCAAGAATTATTGTTGGTTTTAAAGAAAATTCAAGTAAAGAAGAATACTTAAAACATTTGCATGACAATACTTTGGTTTCGATCTTAGACGATGTGAAAGCAAAATCTGGTGATGTTTTCTTTTTAGAAACAGGAACTGTTCACGCAATTGGAGCAGGTTTGGTTGTTGCCGAAATTCAGCAGACTTCTGATATCACTTATCGTTTATACGATTTTGACAGGGTAGATGCCAACGGAAATAAAAGAGAACTTCACGTAGATTTAGCACTAGATGCAATCAACTATAATAAAGTAGATACTCAAAAGAAATACGATTCTAAAGCAAATACATCTAATACAGTTGTTGACTGCCCGTACTTTACAACCAATTTTATTCCGTTAGAAGATAAAGTAAATGTGTCTAAAAATGGAGAAACATTTACAGTATATATGTGTATTGAAGGAAGCTTCGAAATCGAATATGACGGATTTAAACATACTTACATTAAGGGAGATACTGTGTTAGTTCCAGCTGCGATAAATGCATTTAATTTAAGCGGAAAAGCTTCAATTTTAGAAATTTACATTTCATAGCACGTAATTTCAGGATTATGTGTACTTTTGCAGACGCAAATTAAAATTATATTAAAAATGGCAAACGTTAAGAATTTAAAGAAAGACATCAACTTCGTATTAGGAGATATTATTGAGGCAGTTTACTTGTTTGAGATGTCAACAACAGGAAATCCAACTCCAGAAACGAATGCTTTGATCGATGAGGCTATTGCTGCATTCGATACTTTGATTACAAAAGTGAACGCAAAGAACGTTGAAAATAAAAAAGCACACTTCAAACAAATCAATGTTGAATTAGAACAAACTGCTAATCAATTGATTGAAAAAATCAACGCTTTATAAGCAAAAAAAAGTGTAAAAAAGTGCAAATTTATTTTGGGAAAACGAAAAACCGCTTTATATTTGCACCCGTAATGAGGCCGATGTAGCTCAGCTGGCTAGAGCAGCTGATTTGTAATCAGCAGGTCGTGGGTTCGAGTCCCTCTATCGGCTCAACGGAAACCATCACAGAAATGTGATGGTTTTTTTAATTATAGAGAGAGGTGTGAAATTTTTTTTGGATTATTAAAAAACAATTTTATCTTTGCACCCGGAAAATAGGCCGATGTAGCTCAGCTGGCTAGAGCAGCTGATTTGTAATCAGCAGGTCGTGGGTTCGAGTCCCTCTATCGGCTCAAAAAACCATTCACTTTGTGAATGGTTTTTTTATTTACGGAAATTCCAAATTCCAAATTCCAAATTCCAAATTCCAAGTTTCAGGTTTCAAGTTTCAGGTTGGAATTTGGAATTTCTATTTTTGGAATTTCTATTTAAGAATATTTTTCCTATGTTTGTTAGATAACCTAAAAACATTTACTAATGGAAGAAATTTCAGCATTTGAAAAATTTGAATTGCAGTTAGACTCTACTGCAAAAGACTTTTTAAAGGAAACAGCCAAATGGGCTTATTTCTTATCGATTATCGGTTTTATCGGAATCGGATTTTTACTTTTATTTGCCATTTTTGCTGGGACTATATTTTCTACTATGGGAAGTTCGATGCCAGGAATGGGAGCTTACGGCAGTTCTTTTGGAGCAGCAATAGGCGCTGTTTATTTCGTAATGGCAGCTCTGTATTTCTTTCCGGTATATTATCTTTTTAAATTTAGCTCAAATGCTAAAAAGGCTTTTAGAGATAATGATTCAGTGGCATTGACAGAATCATTTGGTTATCTAAAATCACATTACAAGTTTTTTGGTATTTTAATGATCATCCTTTTGGCGATATATGCACTTTTCTTTGTTTTTGCTATCCTTGGAGGTATAATGGGGAGATAGTGTCAAATAAAGCTTATTTTGAAGTAATAAAAAGCCCTGAATTTTCAGGGCTTTTTTACTATCGTTTCGAATATCATTTAGTCATTTAAAAAAAAAGAAATATTTTCTTACATTTGCAGTTGGTTATAAATGTATATAAATGGAAAATGTTTCAGCATCTGAAAAAATTAAATTGCAGTTTGATGAATCATCATTGGTCTTTTTAAAGGATGCAGCCAAATGGGCTCATGTTTTGTCTATAATAGGTTTTATCAGTATTGGATATATGGGAGTGTTCGCAATTGGAATTTTATTTTCTCAATTGTCAACAACACTAATTCAGTATGGTGGCGATATGGTAAATGTTGGAATGGCATTAGCATTTTTGATTATATCGATAATTTACTTTTTTACTGCCTATTTTCTAAATAGGTTTGCGGTAAATACGAAAAAAGCCCTTAAAGAAAATAATACTCTTGCATTGACTAATTCTTTTAAGAATTTAAAATTTCTTTTTAAGTATATTGGTATTGTTATAATTGGAAGTGTTGTATTATATATGTCTTCAGCAGTAATTCTCTTATTAATAGGAACTATATAAAACAAAAAAAGCCCTGAATATTTTCAGGGGCTTTTCTATGAATTGTAATCAGAAATTATTTTGGTGTTTCAGCTTGCTGTTGTTTTTTTAAGTCTCCAACATACTTTGTTAACTTCTTTCCGTAAAGTGATTTTGCTACTTTTGGAGTCATTGATTTTTGAATTGTATCTAAAAATCTTAAATTAATATCATAAATCTCTGCTAAAGCAATATATGGAGAAACTTCATGATCTTTATTGTTTAAAGCAAAGTTTGTAGCATACAAGTATTTTCTTTTAATATTGTTTTCTTGTAATTTAGTTATACTGTCTACTGCTTTTAAATCTTGTCTTTTAATTGCTTTAAAACGTGGTTCTACCAAAGAAAGATTCTCATCGATAAAACGACTGTTTATTTTAGAATACTGCTCGTATAACTCTTGATTTTTAGATCCTGTGATTTTAGCACCAGAGATATAGTTGTCTAAGTTAGTTTCGATATTGATATTTCCAGGCTCAGCAAAAAATAAAATATTGTTATCTAAAGAATTAGTTACACCACGATCTAAAAACAGGTATAACATTTCTGGTGAATCTAATGTAATATTGCTTTCAAAAGCAGAATTCCCGTCAATTTTAATACTGTCAATAGCAACAAGAGAAGTGTCAACGATTCTTTGGATATATAAAGTTCCGTTTTTTAATCCTTTTATGTTTCCGGTAATATGTACGTTACCAGTAGATTCTTTTTTGCTGCAAGCTGCAAGTAGGGCAAGAGTAACAAAAGCAATTAATGTTTTTTTCATTGGTGGTTTATTAGATTTGGGTGCAAAATAAAGAAAATAGTTTAAATGTAAAGAGAGTGCTGTTTTATTTTTTAGAAAAAAAATAAATCCCAATCTATTTCTAAATTGGGATTTACAGTATAGTGTGAAAAGGTTTTACATCGATAAACTATATGAAGTGCCGTTTTCGTGTGTATAAGTGTAAAGGGCATCACAGTCATTATTTCCATAATCTATTACGCCGTTTAAGATGCCGCCTTGAATTTTTAATTGCCCTTTAGAAATAAAAAGGCAAGAATATTTTTTTACTAATGTTTCTTTTACTGTCAAAGTAAGTGTTGTTCCATTTGAAGCAGTTACTGTGTGACTTCCGTCTGTTATTTCATAAACATTGTCAGATAAAACAAAAGGAGTGTCAACACCAGCAATTTGTCTAGTAGTGTAAGTTCCTGAATTTGTATAAACTCCTCCTTTTAGATCTGTAAGTTTACCATTAGTTACTTTTCTAGTCCATTGTGGTATAGTAGCAACAGTTGTTGTATTGGTGTATTCGATTGTTCCTTCTAATTTGATGTTATTGATAGAATAATCTATTCTTTCAATTGTCATTTTGCTTCCAGTTGTAATTACAGATCCAGAAAGTGTTATTTTAAGCTTTCCTTTTCTTGTTAAGTTATTCTCGTCTTTACATCCAGTAGTTCCGAAATCTACTGTAAAAACTTTAGGATATTCTCCTCCGTTTGGTGTAGTTACAGAAATCGCGGCGCAAATGCCTGCAGGAGTTTCAGTTGTTTTTCCTGTAGTAGATGATGAAGTAACCAAAAGTCCTGTATTAAGGTCCATTTCGTTAGAAGTGTCAACTGCAATTGATGCTCCGACATTGGATAAATCTGTCGAGGGCGGTGTATTATCTGTATCATTGCTTGAGCAAGAAACATATAAAAGTGCTGACGCACAAATTGTTGTTAGTAGGATAGCTGTTTTTTTCATAATAGTTTTTTTGTTTTTGTGTTAGATAAAAGGCAGTCAAATGTAATAAAAAATGAATTGCAATAAAAAATCCTGTAAAGAGAATTACAGGATATTATAACGATTTTGTAAAAGAAAAATTATAGTTAACAAATTAAGAGTGAACGAATTGTTTCAAACTGATTTATAATAATCACTTTTTGCTTTTCTGATTTTCTTATATTCCTCCCAATTAAAGCGGTTTAAAAAATCAGCGGCATGCTGCGCCCCGCGAATAAAAAGATCAATTTTGGCATCATCTGTCAGGTTAAAATTTAACCAGTTATGGGTTCCAGTGTCAATGTAGCCAATCAGGTTTTTGAAATCAGGATTTTTTCTTAGAAACTCAGCATCGTAACCGTATCGTGCTGTGTCAAACATTGAACTTATAAGATTTGGGAATTTTTCATTTTTATTAATTTCATTTTTGTCATAACCCAGTTTAATTCCAAAAGTAGGCGACGCGGGGACATTTAAATTTTCGTGGAAAATATCAATGGGAAAATTGGATATAATTCCTCCATCCATAAACATCACTTCAGAAGGAACAGAAGTGCGAAGGCAGGTCGCTTCGTTCCATTTGTTCCAAGCATCAACTCCGGTTGGAATATTTTTAATTTTAAAAGGAGTGAAAAATAACGGAATCGACATTGATGCCCGAACAAAGTCTGCGGGATTTTGAACTTCTGGATTCGAATAAAATAAATCGATCATTTTTGGGAAGATGATTTTGCTTTCTGTGGTAATATCAGCAGCTATTATTGCCATTTCACTCCAATGATCTACACGTTTGTATTCTTCTTTGGTTCCATTATGACCTAATCGAAATAACTTGTTTTCGTCTGAAACTCCTTTTTCTCTTAGAGTTTTTAAATCACCATAATTTTTTATGCCTTTTTGCGACAGTAAATTGGTCATCCATTGGTGAAAATTGTTTCCTGGATTCAATCCTAAATCATCTTTAAAATTGTCAACCACTTGATAACCTTTTAAGATAAGTTTTAAGTTTCCTGCGTCGCTCAATAAAGCGTCGATAAACTCGCGGGCATCATGATCTCCATCTACAAAATCATATAAATTTTTATTGCACAAACATTCTAAAATCCATTCCGATTTTTCTAAGTCACAAGTTCCTGCGGCCGCCATCAGCATAGTGTTAATGCTTCCTGCAGAAGTTCCCGCTAAACTAAGGAAACGTATTCCCATTTTTTCCAGAACATAAACATAGCCAATTAAAGCAATTCCAAGTACGCCTCCGCCTTCCTGTACAAGATCAACATATTGGTAATTATTATTGTCTGTAATATCCGAGAATTTTTTGCCTTTAATTTGTTCTTTTAAATCTTTAATAATTGCTAGAATTGCTCCATTCTCCGTAAATTTTCTTTTATCCATGATTTCTAGAATTTATAAATTATAATTAATCCATTGATTTTCAAATTTATATAAACGGACTCTGTTCGAAAAGGGGAGAATCACCCTTTTTTAAAAGTGATTTTGGAGCAAAAAAAATCCCGCAAAAATTAATTTGCAGGATTTTCAAAAATATTCTTTTCGAATGATTATTTAATCATCTCAAAACTTCTTTTTACGAAAGCTGTAAGAGCTTCTCCTTTCAATAGGTTTTGCGATAATTTAGCCAAATCTAAAGCTTGTTTTACCAAGTGCTCTTGATGTGTTTTATCTTCAGTATTTAAAATGCTTGAAGCCAAATCAGAATTAGTGTTTACAACCAAATTGTACATTTCTGGCATATTTCCCATTCCGAACATTCCGCCTCCGCCTGTCTGGCTCATTTCTTTCATTCTACGCATAAATTCTGGCTGCGTGATGATAAATGGAGCCGCCTGGCTGTCCATAGCTTCCAATTGTACGCTGTAAGCTTTTGGAATATAAGCTTCTAATGAAGTTTTTAAAGTTTCTTTTTCTTCATCAGATAATTTTGAAATTGTGTTTTCGTCTTTCTTGATTAAATTATCAATATGGTCAGAGTCAACACGAACAAAAGTTAATCCGCTGTTATCGCCTTCAATTTTTTGAATTAAATGCGAAATAATTGGAGAATCTAAAAGCAATACTTCGTAACCTTTATCTTTTGCTGCTTGAATGTAAGAGTGCTGAGCATCTTTATTTCCTGCATAAAGAATTACTAGTTTACCATCTTTATCAGTTTGGTTTTCTTTTAGTTTTTCTTTTAATTCATCTAAAGTAAAGTAAGTATCATCTACAGTTGGGTATAAAACAAATGCACCCGCTTTTTCGTAGAATTTATCTTCAGAAAGCATTCCGTATTCTAAAACGATTTTAATATCGTTCCATTTAGCTTCAAAATCAGCACGGTTTTCATTAAATAAAGCTTTCAATTTATCAGCTACCTTACGAGTAATGTAGTTTGAAATTTTCTTAACAGCTCCATCTGCTTGTAAGCCAGAACGAGAAACGTTTAGTGGGATATCTGGAGAATCGATTACACCTTTTAACATTGTCAAGAATTCAGGTACAATTCCTTCTACGTTATCGGTAACGTAAACTTGGTTTTGGTACAATTGAATTTTATCTTTCTGGATTTGCATATCATTTCCTAATTTCGGGAAATACAAAATACCAGTTAAGTTAAACGGATAATCTACATTTAAGTGAATGTTGAACAACGGTTCTTCGAACTGCATTGGGTATAATTCTCTGTAGAAGTTTTTGTAATCTTCATCAGATAATTCAGAAGGCTGTTTTGTCCAAGCTGGATTAGGGTTATTAATGATATTATCAACTTCGATAGTTTCATTAACATAATCTTCAGGAGCATCTTCTGGTTTTGGAAGCGTTTCTGTTCTAGTTCCGAATTTAATTGGAATAGGCATAAACTTGTTATACTTATTCAATAAACCACTGATTTTTGAATCGTCTAAAAATTCAAGAGAATCTTCTGCGATGTGAAGAATGATTTCAGTTCCGCGTGAAGTTTTGTCAGCTGGTTCCAAAGTAAATTCAGGGCTTCCGTCACATGTCCAATGTGCTGCTGGTTCGTCTTTGTATGATTTTGTAAAAATCTCAACTTTTTCAGCCACCATAAATGCAGAGTAGAAACCAAGACCAAAATGTCCGATAATTCCAGAATCTTTAGCAGAATCTTTGTATTTGTCTAAGAACTCTTCAGCTCCTGAAAAAGCAACTTGATTGATGTATTTTTCAACTTCATCAGCTGTCATACCCAGACCTTGATCGATAATGTGGATTTTTTTACCTTCTTTGTCCACTTTAACTTCAATGATCGGATTGCCGTATTCTACTTTAGCTTCGCCAATGCTGATAAGATGTTTTAATTTTAACGTAGCATCGGTACCGTTAGAAACAAGCTCACGTAAGAAGATTTCATGGTCGCTGTATAAGAACTTTTTAATTAATGGAAAAATGTTTTCTACTGAAACATTAATTTTACCTGTTGCCATATTTTTTAATTTTTATTTTAATGTGATGATTTTCACTTATTCAAATAGAATACCAATTGTTTTTTGGGTGACAAAATGTCGGAAATGTTAATTTTGAAAGAAAATAATTAGATTTTAGAACATTAAATATCTCTACGAATCGTATATTTGTGGTATAATAATTGTTAAACTTGTAAGTATTAACTTAAACAAAATGTATAAAATGAAGAAAGTAATATTCATTTGCTTGATTGCCACGATGTTTTTTGCGTGTAAATCAGCTTCGTCAACAACAGCTTCGTCTGAAGCAACAACGCTTTCAACTAAACTTGACAAGAAAACGCAAGTAGCTTTAAAAGGGAATTGGGTTCTTACCAATGTGTCTTATCCAGGTTCAGATTATATCAAAGTAAATTCATTTGATCTTGCAGATTCAAAATGTTTTATTGGTAGTACTTGGAGTTTTATTTCTAATAATAATAAAGGAACAATGGCTTTAACATCGCCAAGTTGTACTGGATTTTCTTCTCCAATTGTATGGAGTATCAACAATCAAGGTATGTTTGTACTTAAAATTCTTGATGCTGGCGAAAAAGCTAAAAAAGTAAGAGATGGTTATTTACTTAAAGTAGGAGGTGTTACCGAAACTTCATTTCAATTAATCGATAACATCAATGTTGGAGGTCAGGTTAAAGATGTGACTTACCAATTTCAAAGAGCCAATTAATATTTAAAGATATAAAAATATGAGAAAGATAACTGTTTTAAGTTTATGTAGTTTACTTGTTCTAACTAGTTTTTTTACTAGTTGCGATTCAGTAAAAAATGCAAATAATACACAAAAAGGTGCTGGAATTGGTGCTGTTGCCGGAGGTGTAATCGGTGCTGTTTTAGGTAACAATTTAGGAAAAGGCGGAAACGCTGCTTTAGGTGCTGCAATTGGAGCTGCTGTTGGTGGAGGAACTGGTGCACTTATTGGAAACAAAATGGATAAACAAGCTCGTGAAATCGATCAAGCTTTACCAGGAGCTTCTGTAGAAAGAGTTGGAGAAGGAATTCACTTAACTTTGAATGAAAATTCTGTTCGTTTTGATACAAATAAATCAACTCTAACATCTCAGGCAAAAGCTAACTTAGATAAATTAGTTCCAGTATTCAATGAATATGGAGATACAGATATTCAGATTTTTGGATATACTGATAATACAGGTAAACCAGAATATAACTTAACACTTTCAGGACAAAGAGCGGCTTCTGTGCAGGCTTATTTAGTTGCTAAAGGATTAAAATCTAGCCGTTTCAAAACTTCAGGTTTAGGAATTGCAGATCCAATCGCAACAAATGATACTCCAGAAGGTAGAGCTCAAAACCGTCGTGTTGAATTCTCTATTACAGCAAATGACAAAATGGTAAATGACGCTAAAGCAGAAGCTGGAAAATAATTTCAAAACAAAATAAAATATAAAAAAAGCTGTTTCATAATTGAAGCAGCTTTTTTTTGACTTTAGAAATTAAACATTGTAAATTTGACATCTCATATTACAACTCATGCTTGACATTCAAAATATATCTTTTTCGTATACAGATAAACCCGTTATAAAAGACATTTCATTTACTATTGAGAAAGGGCAGAATATTTCTATTATCGGCGAAAGTGGCTGCGGAAAAAGTACGCTTCTTAAACTGATTTATGGTTTATATGATTTAGATGAGGGAAAGATTTTTTATGGTGATAAACCTGTTTTAGGGCCAAAATTTAATTTGATTCCTGGAATGCCTTATATGAAATATTTGGCGCAGGATTTCGATTTGTCTCCATATGAAACAGTGGCCGAAAATGTTGGAAAATTTCTTTCTAATGGATTTGCCAATATGAAAAAACTTCGTGTTCAGGAATTATTGGAGATGGTAGAAATGGAACAATTTTCTAATGTAAAAACAAAATTTCTGAGTGGAGGACAACAGCAGCGTGTAGCATTGGTTAGAGTTTTGGCTTTAGAGCCAGAAGTAATTTTATTAGACGAGCCGTTCAGTCAGATTGATGCTTTTAGGAAAAATGCACTTCGCCGTAATTTGTTTCGATATTTGAAACAAAAAGGAATTACGTGTATCATTGCAACACACGATAGTACAGATGCTTTGTCATTTGCAGATCAAGCAATTGTAATGCGAAACGGAGAAGTAATTGTAAAAGATGATCCAGCAAAAATTTACGAAGACCCAAAAATAAAATATGTAGCTTCTCTTTTTGGAGAAGTGAACGAGATTCCTACTCACTTATTACTATCATACGAAGACGAGACGCATAAAACTCTTGTGTACCCACATCAATTTAAAATGGTTTCAGAATCTAAGTTGATGGTAAAAATCAGAAGAACTTATTTTAGAGGAAGTCATTATTTAATTGAAACTGTTTATAAGAGACAATTAATTTTCTTTGAAAGTGAAATAGATTTACCCCTTGAACAGGAAGTGTTTTTAGCTTTAAATTATCTATAAAATAAAACAAGAATATTTAATATTCCGTAGGAATATCTCATCGGTAGCAAAAAAAAGGTTATTATATATTGTGTCCTGTAGGGACACCTGTTTTTGTCGGAATAAATGTTTGTATAATTAATCAAACGTTCCTGCGGAACGTAATATTTTTCGATTCATAATCGGTTCTACCAATCAGACATTCCTATGGAATGTTTTTAATAGAAAATAATTTAGATTAAACCCGACAGGTTTTTAAAACCTGTCGGGTTTATTTTTTGGAATTAATGAGGTATTAATTTTTTAAATATTTTTCTAAAAACTGATCTTGTTCCCAAAGCAGGTGTAAAATATTTTCTTTTGCAACATAACTATGTGATTCTTTTGGCAGAATAACCATTCTTGCTGGCGCTCCCAAGCCTTTTAAAGCTTGAAAATAACGTTCCGTCTGCAATGTAAATGTTCCTGGATTATTGTCGGCTTCACCATGAACCAATAAAATTGGAGTTTTCATTTTTTCTGCATTCATAAAAGGAGACATTGTATTGTAAACTTCAGGTACTTCCCAATAATTACGCTGTTCACTTTGAAAACCAAATGGAGTCAATGTTCTGTTGTAAGCACCGCTTCTTGCAATTCCGCATGCAAATAAATTAGAATGAGTTAATAAATTTGCAGTCATAAAGGCACCATACGAATGTCCGCCCACAGCAACTTTTTTACGATTTATATAACCTAAAGCATCAACTGCATCAATTGCGGCCGCGGCATTATCTACTAATTGCGAAATAAAATTATCATTTGGTTCTGTATTTCCTTCTCCAATGATAGGAAAAGCCGCATCATCTAAAACAACATATCCTTTAGTTACCCAATAAACAAACGATCCATAATACGGGAATGTAAATTCATTTGAATTTTGAGTAGACTGCGAAGCACTGTTTCGGTCTTTATATTCAGCCGGATAAGCCCAAATTAATAATGGAAGTTTTTCCTTTTTGGTTTTATCATAACCAGCAGGAAGATATAAAGTTCCAGAAAGTTCCAATCCATCTTTACGTTTGTATTTTATTACTTCCTTACTAACATTTTTAATGCTTTCAAACGGATTTTTAAAAGCAGTAATTGGGGTTAAACTATTCTGTTTTTTAATATTTCTAAAATAATAATTTGGATATTCAGTTTTTGATTGAATTTGAACTAAAACTTTTCCAGTTTTATAATCTTCAATTTCTAAAATCTCCTCTTTTTTATCTTTGTAAGTCGACGTATAGATACGCTTTTTTTGTAAAGTCTTTGTATTAAATTCGTCTATAAAAGGGAATTGTCCTTCTTTTGTATATCCTTCTCCAATTCTGTAAAGATTATCTTTTTCAAGTGCCAGAACATATTTATTGTATTCATTTTTTCTAGTTTCAAAAACACCTGGATCTGAATATACATCTTGTGAATTTCGATCTGTAATTACTTTTGGCTGCTGACTTGGATTTGATGGATTTATTAAATAAGTTTTCGTGTTTCTAGTATCATACCATTCATCAGAAACAACAGCAAGATTATCATTCCCCCAAGTAATATCATTAAAACGCTGTGGTGTTTTTACTAATGAAGTAGGTTGCTTTTCGAAAGGTGCATCCCACAGAAAAACTTCATCTCTAAAGTCAACTTTATTGGCAGGATCTCCTTGGTCTAAAGCCGTTACATACATTAAAGTCGATGGTTTATCATTTCTCCAAGCCATTTCTCTTTTACCTTTTCTAACGGCCATAAAACCTTTTGGCATAATTTCGTTTAAAGGAACTTCGTTAACGACTTTAATCTCTTTTCCATTTATATCATAAACAGTAGTTGTCGAGGGAAATCTGTTTAAAGGCACAACATAAGAAAATGGTTTCTGAATTGTAGTCAGCATAATGTAGTTACCATCTGGCGAAATTCTCTCTCCCGCAAACATGGCAGCCTCTTTAAACAAGACAGCTTCTCCGTTTAATTTCACCTTATACAATTCAGATGTAATACTGTTTTCAAAATTAGCTTCATCATTTTTGTTTTTCAACATATCAGGATACGTTCTGTTTTGAGATTTTTCTCCAGAAGTAGTGGAAACTATTGGGCCCGTTGGTAAATCTTTTTTAGAATCTAAAAGAGCAGGTCTGTTTTTAGGAAGCATTTTTACCAAAATCGTTTCATTGTCTGAAAACCAGCTGAAAGGATTTCCAAGATTTGCATTTACAGTTGCTGCTGTAAGTTTTTTGGCTTGCGCCGAAGCAACGTCTAAAACCCAAAGTTCTACACCAGAATTTGCAGTGTGAGAGAATAAAATCTTTTTGTCATTTGGCGACCAAAGTATATTTGTAATTTTCGGATTTTCTGGAAGACCTGCAATCTGAACTTCCTCTTTACCGCTTACTTTTCGCAGCTTAAGATTGTTGAGATAAGTTACAGTACTGGAAATATTAGTAATAGGATTAATTCTTAAACCGGCTAAACGAACCTCTTCCTGATTTAAATCATCAAGTGTTTTATAAGTGTTTCGATACATCAAGAGCATGTTTTCTTTTTTGGTATCCATAGATACTGTTGGAGCTCTTTGATAATCGGCTAGATCTAAAATAGATTTAGAAGGCTTTTGGTAGGTTAAATTCTCTTGGGCAAAAGAGGAAAAACCAAAGCTGAAAAGTAAGAACAAAGTAACCTTTAATTTCATAATTTGAATTTTATGGGTTTAAAAATAGTATTCAAAATGTTTGTCTAAGATATTTATATCCTGTTACATTTTGGATAGTATTTTTCATTTTATTCAAAAATTCAGTCTAAAGCTTATCTTTTTGAGAAGTAATTGTATTTAAGCAGTCTTATAATTAAAGTATATAAAATTGCTAATAACGAAAAAAAGAGTAATTTGTACTCTTATATTTTAAAGTATACGTAAATTTGCATTCTAAATTTTCAAACAAATAACAATACAATATGTATCATTCAAAAATAGCAGGCTTAGGATACTATGTTCCTTCAAATGTGGTGACTAACGATGATTTGTCTAAGATAATGGATACCAATGATGAATGGATTCAGGAAAGAACAGGAATTCAGGAAAGAAGGCACATTATTCGTGGAGAAGACACCACAACTTCGATGGGAGTTAAAGCAGCTAAAATTGCAATCGAGCGTTCTGGCGTTGCCAAAGAAGATATTGATTTTGTAGTTTTTGCTACACTAAGTCCAGATTATTATTTTCCAGGACCAGGAGTTTTGGTGCAAAGAGATTTAGGTTTAAGAACTGTTGGTGCTTTAGATGTTAGAAATCAATGTTCTGGTTTTGTTTATGCAATTTCTGTTGCAGATCAATATATTAAAACTGGAATGTATAAAAACATTTTAGTTATTGGTTCAGAGGTTCATTCAACAGGATTAGATATGACAACTCGCGGACGTGGTGTTTCGGTGATTTTTGGAGATGGGGCAGGAGCAGCAGTTTTAAGCCGTGAAGAAGATTTAACAAAAGGAATTCTTTCTACTCATTTGCATTCTGAAGGACAGCATGCCGAAGAATTGGCTTTGCAGGCTCCCGGAATGGGCGCACGCTGGGTAACGGATATTTTGGCTGATAATGATCCAAACGACGAAAGTTATTATCCGTACATGAATGGACAATTTGTGTTTAAAAATGCTGTAGTTCGTTTCGCAGAAGTAATCAATGAAGGATTAGAAGCAAATGGTCTTCAGGTTTCAGATATTGATATGTTGATTCCACATCAGGCGAATTTGAGAATTTCACAATTCATTCAAAACAAATTCAAATTGACAGATGATCAAGTTCATAATAATATTCAAAAATACGGAAATACAACAGCAGCTTCTATTCCTATTGCTTTGACAGAAGCTTGGGAAGAAGGTAAAATCAAATCTGGAGATACTGTAGTTTTAGCGGCTTTCGGAAGTGGATTTACTTGGGCAAGTGCTATTATTAAGTGGTAATTTAATTCATCTTACATTATATTTAAAACCTGCTCTTTTTGGAGCAGGTTTTTTTTATAATTTTGTTTGGAGTCATTGCGAGGAACGAAGCAACCGCATTTAGTTTTTTGCGCTTGTAAACGTGCCAATTTTCTTGTGGTTGCTTCGTTCCTCGCAATGACAAACTATTTTAATAAATGTAATATTTAATGAAAAAAAATCAACTCGAAATAGCTTGTTTTAATTACGAATCTGCACTAATTGCACAAGAAAATGGCGCGGACAGAATTGAACTGTGTGAAAACATGAAACTTGGAGGAACAACGCCAAATTCTATATTGGTGGTAAAAGTCCGTGAGAGCTTAAATATTAAAATGCATGTAATTATTAGACCTCGAGGCGGCAATTTTGTTTATTCTGATGATGAACTTATAGAAATGAAACAAGATATAAAACAATTTAAAAAATTGGGAGTTGATGGTTTTGTTTTCGGAATTTTGAAAGAAAACGGAAAAGTAAATAAAAAACAAAATAAAGAATTAGTGCATTTGGCACATCCGCTTTCTTGTACATTTCATCGTGCTTTTGATGTTGTAAAAGATGTAGAGAAATCACTTGAAGATGTGATCGACTGCGGTTTCAAAACAATCTTAACTTCTGGTCAGGGCATAAATGTTACAGAAGGAATCTGGACTTTAGAGAAACTTCAAAAACTTGCTGGAGATAGAATAGAAATCATGCCTGGCGGCGGCTTAAGATCTTCAAATATAAAATTATTACAAGAAAAACTAGACATCACTTTTTATCATTCATCAGCAATAACAGATAATTCTGAGATCGCAAACCCTGAAGAGATAAAGGAACTTCGTAACTTTTTATAGTATTTTAATAAACAAAAAAAGTCTGGAGTGGCATCTCCAGACTTTTTCTCTACAAAAAATTATTCAAAAATTATTCAAAAAATCTTTTTTTGAAGGGCTGTTAGAACATTCCGCCTCCATCTTTATTAGTATTGTCTTCTCTTTGTTTACGTTGAAGGTTTTTGATTTTAGCACCTCCAAAGTTGTATGTCAAACCTACATAAACAGTTTGGCTTTCCCATTTAAACTGACCTGCCTGCGGATAAGGAGACATAGTATCAAAAGCATATTTCATGGTGTTGAAAACGTCATTAAAACGTACACTAATATTCATTTTGTTGTCTAACAAAGTGTAACGTGATCCAATATCCATTTTATACATTTCGTGGCTGTTGTTTTGCAATCCATCAACGGCACCTCTGTAAAAACCAAATAGTAAAAAGCTTAAACGTTTGTTTACTTTAAAATTTGAATTCATACGCCCATTAAAAGCGGCAACAGTAACCGTTTTCTGCTCTGGCTCACTTTGGCCGCCTGCTACGTATTTATAAACAATTCCCTCTTGATTAATGCTAGAAAAATCAATCGATGGTTGAATGTCCCACCATTTTGTAATTTTATAATTGAAAGAAGCTTCAAATCCATAAGACGTATTATGATCAAAGTTTGTATAAGACATAATTTGCTTTTCTTTACTTGCGTCTGCAGGATCTGGATATAAAATTCTGCTGATCTGGTCATTAATGCTTCTCACAAAAACACCAGCAGTAAAACTTCCTTTCTCGAATGTTTTAGTATAATTTACTTCTACAGAATTTGTAAACTGAGGTCTTAATTCAGGGTTTCCTAATGAAGTAACTAATGGAGTAGCAAACTCTCGAATTGGTTTTGTCTGTTCTAAACTTGGACGGTCAACACGACGGCTGTAGCTGAATTGTAAAGTATTCTTTTCGTTTAAATTATAAGTTAAATATGCAGAAGGATACAATGTAATGTAATCGTCATCAAATTTATCCTTGCCATGATTTAAGTTAGTTTCAACTTTATAACTCTCAAAACGAGCACCTACCTGATAGCTTAATTTTTTAAATTTCTGACCAAACGTTACATAAGCAGAATAAATATCAGTATCATAAGTATAATTCGAAGTCTGAGCCTCTACAGGAAGCAGAGGGTTGCCTGTAATGTAATCATTTCCAGTTCTTGTAATTCTTGCTTCTGCTCCAGCTTCAAGAGTTGTTTTTTCATTTAACGGATTAACATAATCAATATTTACCGTGCTTAGTTTACGAGTTCCTTTCAAGAAATCATTGTACACAACATTTGAACTTGTATTGTCAGTATTAGTTGTTTGAGTATCAAAAGAAGCATTTTGAGTTTCTTTATTATCGCTGTAATTTGCTTCAAAATCTAAAGTATGTCCTTCTTTTTTAAAGATATGTTTGTATGCTAAATTGTAAGTCCCAACTTGGTCTGGTCCCCAATATCTTGATTTTTGAAAAATATTCGAAATGTCTGAATTCGTTACATTGTTATAATCAATGTCAGTATCTACAAAACCTTTTCCTGTATTTTTATTTTGGTTAGTGTAAATAGACAATGTGTTATGATCATCAATTAAATAATCCATTCCTATTTTGTATAAATAAGAATCATTATCATTGATCACGTCAATTTTTTGAACAATATCTTGATCAAATCTTCTAATTAATCCATCATTGTAATACGTTCCAAAATTTTGTCCCACATTACCAAAGAAATTTACCTTTCCTGTTTTGTAGTTCAAATCTAAAGACTGATTGTATTTTGCAGTTTGTCCAAAAGTGATTCCGCCGCTGTAACTTCCGTTAAAACCAGTATTAGCATTTTTGTGCAAAATAATATTGATAATTCCAGACATTCCCTCTGGATTGTATTTTGCACTTGGATTGGTAATTAACTCAATTTTTTTGATAGAAGTTGACGGAATTTGCTTTAATAACTGAGCAGGGTCAATATTAGAAGGACGTCCGTCAATTAATACACGAACATTATCATTTCCGCGAAGCGAAAGTTTTCCATCCTGATCCACATTCACAGAAGGAATATTATTCATAATGTCAGAAGCAGAAGCTCCTGCTGTTGTTAAATCTTTACCAACATTAACCACTTTTCTATCGATTTTTTGTTCGATTGTAGAACGTTCAGCAACAATATTTACGCCTTTAAGCTGTGTTGCCTCTTCTTCAAGAGAAACATTTACAGTCGCAGCTTTTTTGTTTTCGCTTAAAATAACAGATCCAATATATTTTCTAAATCCAATATATTGAATTTCGATTGTATAGCTTTTCAAAGCAACATTTTTAAATGCAAAGTCCCCATTGTCATCTGTATTAACTCCAGAAACTACTTTTCCATTTTCTTTAATTGAAACAGTTGCATAAGAAATTGGTGCATTGTTTGACTTTTCAGTAATTTTTCCAGAAATACTTCCCGTATTCTGAGCTTGTGCTGTTGCGATTACCCCCAATAACGCAAACAGAAAGAATTTTAATTTCATGATTTCCTTGTTGATTATTTTGATTTGATTGATGATGATTTTGTTTTGTTAGTTTTCTTTTTTCTTTTTGATGCTTCAAAATGAATTTGAAGTCTCTATTAAGACTCTCATGTGCTTGATATGTTACAAGAAATTGTGAAAAAAAACACAAAAAAAATCTCATGCCCTGTTTTGTAAGAGATTAAGCTTTTGATTTTTTGATAATTTTAACAATTGAAAATGCAGGTTTTTTATCAAATTCAAACTCTTTTCTTGAATTTTATATGTTTTTGATTTTCTCTAATTGATGAATAAGCAGTATCTTTGCTCACTTTAAAATAAGTTTACATGTCATTACCACAAATTCTTACACCTTCTATACAAAAAGCAATACAAGCATTATTTGATGTTACGATTGATAAAATTGAGTTTCAAACTACTAGAAAAGAGTTTGAAGGCGATATTACAATGGTGATTTTTCCGCTGCTAAAAGTGATTAAAAGTAATCCAGCCGAATTAGGAAATAAAATTGGAAATTATTTAGTTGAAAATGTTTCTGAAGTGGCGCGCTTTAACGTAGTTTCAGGTTTTTTGAATATTGTAATTTCAGATAGTTATTATCTAAATTTCTTTAACGGAATAAAAGATAACAAGAAATTTGGGTATGTAACTCCAAACCCTGCAGAGAAAGCCGTGATGGTAGAATATTCTTCACCAAATACCAATAAACCACTGCACTTAGGTCATGTTCGTAACAACTTGTTAGGATATTCTGTTGCCGAAATTTTAAAAGCATCTGGCAAAAAAGTATACAAAACTCAAATTATCAACGATAGGGGAATTCATATTTGTAAGTCAATGCTGGCTTGGGAAAAATTCGGAAACGGAGAAACTCCAGAATCTTCTGGTTTAAAAGGAGATAAATTGGTTGGTAAATATTACGTAGAATTTGACAAAGCATATAAATCTGAAATTAACGGTTTAATTGAAACTGGTAAAACAGAAGAAGAAGCTAAAAAACAAGCGCCGATTATTATAGAAGCGCAAGATATGCTTAAGAAATGGGAAGCTGGAGATGAAGAAGTTATTGCGCTTTGGAAAAAAATGAACGAATGGGTGTATGAAGGTTTTGCAACTACTTATACCAATCTTGGAGTTAATTTTGATAAATATTACTACGAAAGCAACACTTATTTATTAGGAAAAGATGTTGTTCAAGTTGGTTTAGATAAAGGTGTTTTCGAAAAAGATCCAGACGGTTCAGTTTGGATTGATTTAACAGATGAAGGTCTTGACCGTAAAATTGTATTACGTTCTGACGGAACTGCTGTTTATATGACACAGGATATTGGAACTGCAATTCAGCGTGTAAAAGATATGCCAGATGTTGGCGGAATGGTTTATACCGTTGGTAACGAACAAGATTACCATTTTAAAGTATTGTTCTTAATCTTGAAAAAACTAGGTTTTGACTGGGCTTCAAGCTTATATCATTTATCATACGGAATGGTTGATTTACCTTCTGGAAAAATGAAAAGCCGTGAAGGAACTGTTGTAGATGCAGATGATTTAATGCAGGATATGACC
The DNA here is from genome assembly GCF_004366435.1 of Flavobacterium sp. S87F.05.LMB.W.Kidney.N. Lineage (NCBI taxonomy): Bacteria > Pseudomonadati > Bacteroidota > Flavobacteriia > Flavobacteriales > Flavobacteriaceae > Flavobacterium > Flavobacterium sp. S87F.05.LMB.W.Kidney.N. The sequence goes on from NZ_SODX01000006.1 coordinate 109,081, forward strand.
GATACAGCAAAACAAATCTCTGAAGATTTAGGAAAACTAGACAGCTATTCTGACGAAGAAAAAGCGAAATTGTACAAAACAATTGGTTTAGGAGCTTTGAAATATTACATTTTAAAAGTAGATCCTAAAAAACGTATTTTGTTTAATCCAGAAGAGTCTGTTGATTTTGCTGGAAATACAGGGCCGTTTATTCAATATACATACGCGAGAATTCAGTCAATAATTCGTAAAGCAGATTTTGATTTTACAGCTAAAACTGAAATAGAAGAACTTCATGAAAAAGAAAAAGAATTGGTAAAACAAATCGAACTTTTCCCAGAAGTAATTCAAAATGCGGCTCAAAATCATAGTCCAGCTTTGATTGCTAATTATACTTACGATTTAGTAAAAGAATATAATTCGTTCTATCAATCTGTTCATATTTTAGGAGAAGTAGATTCAACTAAAAAAATATTCAGAGTTCAGCTTTCTCAAAAGGTAGCTGAGGTAATAAAATCTGCATTCCAATTATTAGGAATCGAAGTGCCGGAGAGAATGTAATTATTATAAATATTTAAAAGAGCCGATAACTATTCAGTTATCGGCTCTTTTTTTTTGCGGTAAAGTTTAGAGAAAATCAAAGTTATTATTACCAAAAGGTTAAGAATTTTGGTGAATGAATTTTCGTGTAAAAAATAGAAAATATCATTTGGATATATGGTTTTTATAATTATGTTTACAGTAAGAAATTTATTGATAATTGTAGTTGATAAAGCTAACGAATATAAGCTTTTTTTCATTTTTACTGTTAAAAAAAATAATCGAGGAAGCTGAAAATCGTAAGAGTAGGCAAAATTTTAAACCCAAAAACATGATTAAAAAACCTTTACTATTAATGATGCTCTTTTTTGCTTTTACAGCAATGAACGCACAAGATTTAATTGCTCCATCTTATGGATTTTCACACAACAAAACAGCTTACATCACTTTGGCTGACGGAACTGAAATTAGCGGAACTATTCGTGATATCGACAGAGACAAGGGATTGATTGAATACATTAAATTGCAAGACGCAGCAGGAAAAAAACACAAACTAAAACCAGAAGATATTAAGTTTATGTATTTGCCGCCAAGCGGATTGGATAACCTGACTAAAAAACTAGACTTTATTTCAGATTATCAAAAGTGGAGCGATGATAAATTGAACCAAGAATATATAAAAGAAGGTTATGCATATTTTGAAACTGCTGATGTAAAAATCAAAAAGAAAAATTCAAAATTATTAATGCAGCTTTTAAACCCTGGATTTAGTAAAGAATTTAAAATCTACTGTGATCCGCACGCAAAAGAGACTGCTTCTTTAGGAGTTGGCGGTGTAAAGTTTATTGGAGGAGATGCTAAATCTTATTATGTTGCCAAAAAAGATTCACCGGCATTTTTGCTTAAGAAAAAAGAATATAAAAAAGAATTTGTGCCATTATGGGGAGGTTGTGAGAAAGTAATTGCTGCAAATCCTGAGCCAAAATGGACAGACTTGACAAAGCATGCCATCTCATATTCTGAGTGTGCAGAAGCAAAATAATATTGTTTGAAAGATTCATCTTTAAATTTAAAATTCAAAAAAAGCCGATAGTTAAAACTATCGGCTTTTTGTTTTTAAAACAACCCCTAAAAAATCAAAAGTATCAGAATAAGACATTTTTCTATCTCAATAAAGATTAGGTATATGAATTAATGATTTTTCGTGTTAATTTTGCGCTCGAAAAAAAGATAATTTTTGAAGCTTTCACTCAACTGCTTTCAATTTTTACAGACAATAAATTACAATACCTCCTTATATTCATTTTTAACTATTTTGAATTAGTAACCCTTTTAGTGAGAAATAATAAGGATTACCGTCTAATTAATTTTAGACGGTTTTTTTTTCTTATCTGATTAATTGTAAGAATAACTTTTAATTTTTACTTGTTAAAAAGAAATAAATTCTTGTTAAAATTAAATTAATTTTATAAGTTGCGCCCCTTAATTCAAATTAACTATAATGAAAAGAAAGATTAAAGGATTTGCAATTCTTGTATTCTTGTTTACTGTTCAATTATTTTTTGCACAGGAAAAAGCAGTTTCAGGAATTGTATCGGATGGAAGCGGACCAATTCCAGGTGCGAATGTTGTTGTAAAAGGAACTAGCAATGGAGTTCAAACCGATTTTGATGGAAAGTATAAAATTAAAGCCAAGACAGGAGATGTTATTGTGTTTTCGTACATGGGTATGAAAGACCAATCTATTACAGTTGGCAATTCGTCTACTGTAAATGTCAAAATGCAGGATGGTGGAGAACAATTAGAAGAGGTTGTTGTAACTGCACTGGGAGTTAAAAAAGAAGAAAAAAAATTGGGTTATGCAGTTTCAAAAATTACTTCGGATGAAATAACTAAGTCTGGAGAACAAAATGTTTTGCAGGCGCTGGCTGGAAAAGCTGCGGGTGTTCAGGTTATAGGTACTGGTGGAACGCCAGGTGCTTCTAGTAAAATAATCATTAGAGGAGTAAATACCATTAAAGGAAATTCAGATCCTCTGATTGTTGTTGATGGTATTCCTATTGACAATACAACAAGTCAAACTAGTGCTGGTGATAATCCATTTAATGCAAACTTGTCTGGTATTAATAACTCTAATCGTGCACTGGATATTAATCCTGATGATATCGAAAGTGTATCAGTACTTAAAGGTCCAGCGGCTGCTGCATTATACGGTGAGAGAGCAGGTAACGGAGTTATTATCTATACAACAAAAAAAGGTAAAAGCGGAAAAAGTTTAGGAATTGATTACTCAACTGCATTGGCGATTGATCATGTTAGTCAATTGCCTGCTAGACAAAATAAATATGTTCAAGGTACAAGTGCCACAGCGACTGCTGTAAATCCAAACACTCCTCAAAGCTGGGGACCTTCAGCAGAGTCATTAAATATTCCGATGTATAACAATGTTAAGAATTTCTTTCAGGAAGGATTAACCTTTACAAACAATATATCTTTTTATGGTGGTAATGAAAAAGCCACTTATAGAGCATCATATGGTAATGTTACACAAACAGGTATGATTCCTGAAACAGGATTAAAAAGAAATACTTTAAGAGTTGTTGGAGATCTAAAATTAAATGAAAAATGGAAAACAGGTGGTAGCTTGCAATATACTCATACAACCAATACATTAGCCCAAAATGGAAGTAACTCTTCTGGTGTAATGTTAAGTTTGCTTCGTTCTCCTTCAAATTATGATCTAAGAAACTATAAAGATGGAGAGGGTAATAATATGAATTATTATAACTCGTATGATAATCCATATTTTACAGTTAATGAAAATCCCGCGACAAGTGATGTAAATCGTGTTTTTGGAAATATGTACTTTACTTATTCGCCAGCAGCTTGGTTGTCTTTTACTGCAAAAGGAGGTATAGATACTTATTCTGATTATCGAAAACAAGTTTATGCTATTTCATCTAATGGAGATAATCTTGCTGGTATGGGAGAAGTTGCTTTCAATAATATTAATAACAAACAATTTTATGTTGATTTTATAGCAACAGGATTATTGCCTTTAAAATCAGAATGGCTAAAGATAAATTATACTGCCGGACTTAATTTACGTTCTTCTCAGAACACAGATGTTTTTTCTCGAGGAAAAGATCTTGCAGTGAGAAATCTTTATAATTTGTCAAATGCGACACAATTGTACGCATCAAACGCAGAATCTAATGTGATGTCCAGAGCTTTGTTTGGACAATTAGAATTTGATGTTAAGAATCAACTTTTTATTACAGGATCGCTTAGAAAAGAATGGTCTTCTACGTATGGAACAGATGCAAATAGCGCTTTATTCCCAGCTGCTTCTGCTTCATGGGTTTTATCAAGCTCTTTTGATTTACCAGAATGGATAAACTTTATGAAAATGACTTACGGATATGGAGAAGTGGGTATTGCTCCACAACCATACTACACCATAAGTACATTTTCTCAGCCATTTATGACAGATGGTTTTACAGATGGTTTAAGTTTTCCTTATAACGGTGTAAACGGTATGGCTGTTTCAGGGGTTTTAGGGAATCAACAATTAAAACCAGAAAGAGTATTAGGACATGAACTTGGTTTTAATACTAAGTTTTTAGAAAATCGCCTTTCATTCGATTTAAATCTATATTACAAAACATCTAAAGATTTATTAATAGAATTGCCACTGCCGCAATCAAGCGGATATGCATTGGTTTACCAAAATGCGGCTGAATTGGTTAATAAAGGTATTGAGGTTGAACTTGGCTATGATATTTTCAAAAAAAATAATGCATTTCAATGGAATATTAATTTGAATTGGTCTAAGAACGAAAATAAAGTGACTGACATATACGGAAACTTAGATGAGATTTCTATTGAAACTGCTTTTGGTTCTATTGGATATTATGCTGTAAAAGGACAACCATTAGGAAGTTTTTATGGAACAAAATGGAAACGTGATGAAAATGGACAAAAAATAATTGGATCTAATGGTTTACCAATAGTAGCAGATGAAACTGGAAATTTAGGGAATTCTGCTCCTAAATGGACAGGAGGTTTAAGAAACACATTTACTTATAAGAGAGTTACTTTGTCAGGATTGCTAGATTTTAGACACGGTGGAGTTGTGTATAATGGTACACTGGCAAGATTACACAATTTTGGTGTTTCTGAAGCTTCTGCAGATAGAGAGCATAATTATATTATTGATGGTGTGAAACAAGATGGAACTCCAAATAATATTGCAATATCGGCTAAAAATTATTACCAAAAATACTTAGGAGATGGTGGAGGTGCTGCAGAAGAAGCTGTAACAGATGTGAACTGGATAAGACTTCGTGATATTACATTAAGTTATGATTTTAATGTGAAAAAATTCACGGCTATTAATTCGGCTCAACTGTCATTTACAGGTAGAAATTTATGGCTAAATACTAATTACAAAGGTGTTGATCCAGAAACTAGCTTAACAGGAGCAGGTTCAAAAATTAATGGATTAGATTACTTTAATAATCCTGGAAGTAAATCATTTATAATGACTCTTAAAGTCGGATTTTAAATTCTAAATTAATAAAAATGAAAAAATATATAAAATGTGTAATTCTGGCCACTATAGGTTTTGGCCTTTTTACAAGCTGTCAATCTGAATTAGACCACTTTAACGAGAATCCAAATTCATCTATTTCAACTACGCCGAGTTTATTGCTTTCTGCAATGGAAGTTTCTACTTTTTCAACACATACAACTGGGTTGATTAGAACTTCAAATATTTTAGATCAGCATCTTGCTGGGACAAGCGTAGGGCAGTTAGGAGATATTCAGCGTTACTTTATCAGCGAGCAGGATGTAAATAACGAATGGAATACTTTGTATAGTACAACTTTAATGAATGGTTATATCTTAAATCGTGATTTTGCTACTCATTATCCCTACTATAATGGTATTGGCCAAGTTTTAACCGCGATAAATTTGGGTTATGCAACTGATCTTTGGGGAGATGTTCCTTATGATGAGGCTTTTAAAGCTGATCAAGGAAATAGAGCTCCTAAATATAATACTCAGCAGGAAATTTATGAGAGATTGCAAAGTATCTTGGATGATGCGATTGTGAACTTACAAAAAACAGAGTCAAGTAATGTTACTGTTCCTGGAGATGACGATTACATATTTAATGGAAATACCAAAAAATGGATTCAAGTTGCTTATGTCTTGAAAGCAAGATATGCCTTACGATTAACACAGGTTGATTCGCAGGCAGCACAAAAAGCATTAAGTTATATTACCGCTTCAGGAATAAGTTCAATTGGCGATGATGCTAATACTTTTTTCCCTGGAACATCAAACGGTCTCAATCAATGGTATGCCTTTGAAAATAGTCGTGCAAATTACTTAAAAACAGGAGCATATTTCGTAAACTCTTTAAAAGAGTCTGATGATCCGAGATTGTCATTTGCAATTGCTAAAGACAAGAATGGTAATTATACAGGCAACGCGGCAGATGATTTAGATACTACTTCATCTTCTTATATTGGTCCTGCATTTGCGAGTGCGACTTCTTCAATTGGATTGGTGACATATGCAGAAGCCAAATTCATAGAAGCTGAAGCGAAATTTAGATTGGGACAAGATGCAGCACAATCATTACAAGATGCAGTAGCGGCATCTGTATTAAAAGTTACTGGTAGTTCAGCAACGACAGATTTTTTATCGGCAGCAACTGCTACAGTAAATTTAGAGACAATTATCCAACAAAAATATCTTGCTCTTTTCTTAACTATGGAACCCTATAATGATTACAGAAGAACTGGTTTCCCTGTGTTAGAGCCAAACCAATCATCAAATATAAAGTTTATTCCTCTAAGGCTTCCAACGCCATCTGATGAAAGACAATATAATCCAAATGCTACGGTAGTTAGTAATGTTACAACCAATGTGTGGTGGGATAAAAATTAAACAATTTATATAGCATAAAAAAAGCCGGAAGTCTCAAAACTTCCGGCTTTTTTAATAACAACTAATTCTAATTACTTAACAAATTTGTCAATGATTTTATCTGTTTCTGCTTTAGCAGCATCTGGTTTTAAATCAAACAATAGAGAATAAAGAGCTTTTCTGTCTACTTTAGCTTCTAAGTTTAAATCTTTATGTCTGTCGAAAAGGGTCTGCCATTTGTCACGAACATTTTTCCAAAGTGCATTGTTTTCTTTCCACCATTTTTGAGCAGCAATACATTTAACATCTGGAACTTTAGTGTAAACATCAAATCCTTTTTCTTGCGCTAACAAAACATCTTTTCCTGCATCGTCACGAACCAATTTATCGTTGTCTTGCTCATGGTTCCATCCTGTAGCAGTGATTTCGTGAATATTTCTTCTTTTTAAAACATTGTAATCGTTACGTTTTGTCTGCTCTCTTCTAGGAAGCGGAGCATCAGCAACGTTTGCCCAGTAATCTTGTCCATCAACGTGTACCCAAGTTGAAGATCCTTCATATCTAGGACTGTCATCTACTTGATATACTTTTTGAGTCCATTGTCCCTTAACCGCTTTTTTGTCTAGCTTTTTGTATTTCCAAGAAGTTCCTTTGTCAAAAGAATACAAGTCTGTGTTTTCGTATAGCCAGTCTTGCCTCCAGTGTTTGATAATCATATCGTCACTTACAATTAGTAAATGCTGCATAACAATTTTGTTAGGAGTATCTTCTAATAATTCCACCCATTCTAAAGCAGATTCGTGTTTTGTTTCAGATGGTTTATAAGTAAGAGAATCTTTTGGATATGAGAAGGTTTCTGTAAAATTAAATTTCACTTCATAACAACCGCACATAGATTTAATCGATTTTATGTCTTGTTGTTTTTTGTCCTGACTAAAACCAAGACCACATGTTAAAGCCATAGCGGCTGACAAAAAAAGGCTTTTTGAAATCATAACTTATTGTTTTGTTTTAAATTTTGGCAAATATATAAATTTTATTTAGAACAATTAAAAATAGTTATATATTTGCATCTGTTATTAAGACTGAATAAAAATAATGAAAATAAATTTTACCCTTTTTGCTGGACTTCTTTTTTGTAATTGTTCTTTTGCTCAGCAAAAAGACACTATTAACTCACAGGAAAAATTATCAGAAGTTGTTGTTACAGGACAATTTGAGCCACAATCCATAAAAAAATCTGTGTTTAATGTTCGAGTGATTTCAAGTAAGGATATTAAAAATTTAGCGGCTAATAACTTGGCTGATGTTTTAAATCAATATTTAAATATTACGGTTAGACCAAGTGGCACAAGTGGTCGTTCTACAGTGTCATTATTTGGATTAGATGCTCAATACTTTAAAATTCTAGTAGATAATGTTCCGTTAGTAAATGAAGCTGGTTTAGGGAATAATACAGATTTATCACAGATTAATTTAAACGATGTTGAGCGAATTGAAATAGTCGAAGGATCGATGGGTGTAGTTTATGGGGCTAATGCTGTAAGTGGAGTTTTAAATATTATTACAAAAAAATCGTCAATATATAAATGGAATATTACAGCTGCTGTACAAGAAGAAACGGTTAAAGATGAATATGCAGTTTTTGATGAAGGTCGTCATATCCAATCGTTGAGAGTTGCCCATACATTTAATGATAACTGGTTTGTGAGTGTTGGTGCTAATAGAAACGATTTTCAAGGATTTTTAGACGATAAAAATGGAAAAGATTACGATGTTAATGACCAAACTCGTGGATACAGATGGCTGCCAAAAGAACAACTAAATGGAAATGCCTTAATTGCTTACAATAAAGGTTCATTTAAAGTTTTCTATAAGTTTGAATACTTAGATGAAGATGTTGACTATTATAATGCTACAGTACAGTCAGGTTACAATCCAGTATTAGGATCTTATACATATGCTGACGATATGAGGTATTTTACTAATAGATATTTTCATAATTTAAATGCAACAGGAAAACTTTTTACGAGATTAAACTACAATATATCGCTTTCTCATCAGAAACAAGAACGTAATGTTGAAGACTTTAAATATTATTTTCAGAATAAAAGTGAAAAAGAAAATGTTACTACAAAAGACCAATCGATGGAAGTTCTTTACTCAACAGGAACTCTAAGTAACTTTTTTACAAACAAAAAATATGATCTGCAAGTTGGATATGAATTTGTAAACAATCAAGGGTACTCTTTGATTCAAGAGGGAAATAATCTTTTTTCTCCTGTCAGAAAGACTCTTGAAAATTATGATTTCTTTGTTTCCGCTGAAATTATGACAACTGAGAGATTTTCTATACGTCCAGGATTAAGATTCTCAGCGCAGTCTAAATTTAAAGATCAATATGCATCCTCACTTAATTTAAGATATTTATTTGATAAAGGAATTGAACTTAGAGGTTCTTATGGTTCATCATTTAGAACACCGACTTTTGAAGAACTATATTCCAAATTAATTTTTGACGGACATTTCTTTACAGGAAATGAAAACTTGATACCAGAAACTAGTACTTCATTTGAAGCCAGTTTAAAAAAATCATCTTTTATAGGTTCACGCTTGCAAGTTTCAAACACATTTGCGGGAAGCTACCTAGATGTTAATGATAGAATTGATATGGCTTTGATACGATACAATCCAGATACTGGAAATCCAGAATATCAATATATAAACATCAGTAAATACAAAATGTGGAATTTCTCTACAATGAATCAATTTAGGTATAGAGATTTGACATTCAATGTTGGAGCAGCTGTAGTTGGTGTTTCGAGAAAAATAGAAAATCAAGTATTTACATCAGATGACAAATTTTTGTACTCTTTCAATGTCAATAGTAGTGTTTCTTACTTAATACAAAAATGGGGGACAATATTTTCTGCCTACTACAAATACAACGGAAAGTCACAGCAATTTATAGAAGGATCTTCAGGATATATTATATCTGATATCGATCCAAGTAATTGGCTTGATGCAAGTATTCGAAAGACTTTCTTCAAAAATCAGCTTGATGTTACAATTGGAGCGAGAAATATTTGTAATGTGACGAATGTTAGGCAGACAAACACGAATCAATCTGCTGGACATGCAGGAGATTCAAATGTAATGCTCGCTTACGGGCGCTCTTATTTTATCAAACTTTCATATAATCTTAATCTTTAAATATAAACTAAAATACAAATGAAAAAACTATTATTCTTATCACTTTTCGTGTTATCATTGGTCTCTTGCTCAAGTGATGATAACAATACGGCTGAAATTAATGGAGTTGCTTTTGCATCAACCTCATTGAATTTAACTGCTGCTGAAACGCCTATTGTGATTAATTTCGCAATACCAACAGCAACTGCAGGATCTTTGACACTAACTTACGTAGAAAATGCTGTTGTTGAAGGAACTGACTTTTCTACTATACCAGCTGCTACTGCAAAAACAATCGTAGTTCCCTTTGAAAAAAATGTTTCTTCTGTAAGTTTTACTTTTAAGAAATTAAAAGAAGCTATTGAAGGAGAAGTTAAAAATGTTGTTTTCACAATTTCAAGCAATACTATTAATGCTATTTTAGGTGAAAATAAAACAGTTCAAGTTAATTTTAATGAGACAGCTTATACGGGCGGTGTTTTAGCTGCAAGTGTTGGAGGACCAAATCAGCCAAATCAACTTTATCTTGATTTTAGTTCTGGTATAACTAAATCTGTAAATAGAGCGACTTGGGATTTTGGTTTCAATTCAGGAAGTGAATTTAGAGTTATAATAAACGGATCAGTTAAGATGGCTGTTAAAAAATTAGAAACATCTGATATCACTTTACCTCAGGAAATTGATGCTAACGTAAGCGTAGGTGCAGGAACAACAGCTGCTTCAAACGGCTTTGTTGATAATCCAACAGGCGTTTTAACAGGTGCAGGTGCAGGGATAGGAACTGCTATTGCTGAAGTTTCAGCTACAGATGCTGATAATAAAGTATATCTTGTTAATATGGGCGCTTTGGTTGGGACTAAAGTTGCAGGAACTGGAGGAGTTGAAGTTGATGGAGAATCAAGAGGTTGGAAAAAAGTTAGAATTTTAAGAAATGGAACTGGTTATAAAATTCAATATGCTGATTTAGCATCTACTACTTTTACTGAAAAAACAATTTCTAAAGATACTGCTTATAATTTTACATTTTTTAGTTTAGCTTCTGGAAATACTGTTTCTGTTGAACCTGAAAAAGCTAAATGGGATTTAAACTTTACAGTTTTTACAAATTACCTAAACATGGGTAGTGGTGATGTAACATATGGATATGCTGATTTTATTACTAGTAACTCAAGAGGAGGGGCAAAAGTTTATCAAGTTTTAGTTTCTACTGGAGGATCTTATGCTGATTTTACAAAAGCAAAAATTGTTGAAGATAACTTTAAAGCTTCTGAGACAGATCAAAGAATAATTGGGGCAAACTGGAGAAACGGTGGAGGACCAACTACTTTACCAAGCATCAGAACAGATCGTTTTTATGTAGTTAAAGATGCTGCTGGAAACTACTACAAAGTAAGATTTCTTACAATGCTAAATGAAGCAAGTGAAAGAGGAAATGTTACTTTAGAATATGCTATCTTAAAATAATTTTAAAATGAAAATCTAAAAAATATAAAGAGTATTTCATTCTAAAATTATAAAGTATCGCATTAAAATTTAGTTAATCATTAGCTTTGTTTTTTTTATTTTTTTTTGATAAAGAGGTTAGATTTATCTAGCCTCTTTTTTTTGATCTAGTTTCTTACTAAAATGAATTAGAAACAAAATGTTATTCTATCTTTGCACAAATTTTTCCTGCAATAAATTAACGATAACTTAATTGGTTTAATTTTTGTACAGCAGTTCTTCATATTTTATAATTATAAAGTGAATACAAAATCTTATTTTTTTCAGTCTTTTGCGATTGTAGCGTTAGCGCTGGTTGCCTTTATTGGATTCAAACAAATCCTTCCAGATAAAATATTTTCAGAAAGTAAACTAGATTCTAAAAACATATTAATCGATAGTCTGCTTTTAGAGTCTGTGGCCAAAGATTCTCTTTCTTTGGATGATGATAGTATTGCTGAAAGCGAAAAAAAGCTAAACAACCAAAAAATTGTTTATGATGAAACTGAGGGAATCGAATTTCCTGCAGAAACTTTTGAGAATTATAAAGGTTTTCAATATCTGATTCCTTTTTACGAAAAATTATATCAGTTAGAGAAAAATCCGCAGAACAAAGTTAGAATCGCTTACTATGGAGATTCTATGACAGATGGAGATTTAATCGTTCAAGACGTTCGTGCCAATTATCAAGAACGTTTTGGAGGAAATGGAGTTGGATTTGTTCCTATCACTTCAGAATCTGCGGCCTCTAGAGGTTCTGTAAAATCTACTTATTCTAAAAACTGGAAAACACAATCATATTTAAATGTCAAAAAACCAACGAGCCCTTTTGGAATTAACGGACATGTGTTTTTTGCAAACGATCTATCAAATCCAACTTGGGTTCAATACGAAGCAGGACTTAAAAAATATTCTACTTCATTAGATAATGCAACCTTATTTTACGGTCGTTCCTCTAAAACAGGAAAAGTTAATTTTATTATAGGTAAAGACACTATTAAAAAGAATCTTTCGCCGAATAATTTAGTAAATACATTAAAGGTTTCTTCTGGAAGCTTAAAAGTTTTTAAAGCGAATTTTGTACATGCAGATTCTATTCCGATTTACGGATTTAATTTTGATAACGGAATTGGAGTTCACGTTGATAATTTCTCTCAAAGAGGAAATTCGGGACTTCCAATTTCAATGTTCAATGCAGATGTCATGAGAGCTTTTAATAATAATCTGAATTATGATTTAATTATTCTGCATTACGGAACAAATGTTTTGAATTACGGAACCAAAAATTATTCTTGGTACGAAAAAGGAATGACTAAAACGGTAAATAAAATAAAAGAATCTTTTCCAGGTGTTTCCATCCTGATTGTTTCCACAGCCGATAAATCGACTAAATATGAATTGGAAATGAAAACCGATTCTGCAGTAGTTCCATTAATGAAAGCTCAAAAACATTATGCACTTGAAACCGAATCTGGATTTGTAAATTTATATACTTTAATGGGCGGAGACGGATCGATGATAAAATGGGTGGATGAAACTCCGGCAAGAGCCAATAAAGATTACACGCACTTTAACCAGCGTGGCGCAAAAGCAATTGGTAATTTGTTGTACGGGCAATTAAACAAAGGATACGAAGAATATAAAGTACTCAGAGAAAAGAGAGATTCTAATACGAATAAGCAGAGAACCGTAAGGAAAGCTAAGACCGATTCCGTTTCCGTAACAAAAGACAGTGTATGATAAATAAACTTATTGTTTTCTTTTGTTGTCTTTTTTTCTTGAATAATGAAAAGACTTCAAAAACAGATGTACATCCAATACATAAAAGCATGATTCAGAAAATTGATACTGCAGCGGCCGACGCACCTTTAGAAGGGCAATTTTATAATGCGAAAGTATTAAAAAGTTTTTTTCAGAAATTAGAAAAAAATGAAGATCAGAAAAATCAGAAAATCAATATTGTACATATTGGAGATTCGCACATTCAAGGTGATTTGATGACGAATGAGATCAGAAAGAACTTGCAACAAAAATTTGGCAATGCAGGACGTGGTTTAGTATTTCCATATCAATTAGCTAAAACAAACGGATCTTATAATGAGCGTTTCAAATCGAATCGAGTTTGGGAAAGCTACAGAAATATTTATCCCTTTAAAAATAATCCAGTTGGATTAAGCGGGATTGGACTTTGGAGAGATTCTGGCGGATTTGTAATGGAAATGAATATAAAAGATCCTGCTTATAAATTTAATACCATAAAAATTATAACTCCAAAAAATCAGAATATGTTTGATTTGGCGGTTTCCTCTAAGGTTAATTCAATTCAAACCACTGAACGAAAAGTTATAACGCATAAAATTAAAAAAGGCGAAGTACTTGGAACCATTGCAGATAAATATAATGTTTCGGTCGCTGAAATAAAAAGAGACAATCGATTAAAGTCAAATAATATTCGTGCGGGGAGAACTTTAAAAATTTCGACTAATGAAACAAGGGCAAAAACAATTTCTATGTCTGAGTTTGTTCCTTTACCGATAGAATCAGATTCGTATTCACATTATTACAATTCCGACAATGCTTTAAGCCGAATTTTTTTGATTCCGAATAAAGAAGCTTCAAATTATGAGTTAAACGGACTTGTTTTAGAAAAAGATTCCCCTGGGATTCTATACAGTGGTATCGGAGTAAATGGAGCCAAGTTTTCAGATTATAATAAATATCCGTTATTTTTTGAACAACTAAAAGCATTGCATCCAGATTTGCTTGTTTTTTCATTAGGAACAAACGAAAGTTATGAACATTTAGATTCAGGAAATTACATTAAAGAATTGCGAGAGTTTATAAATAATATCAAAGCGCAGAAAATAGATGCACCGATAATAATTATGACACCGCCGCCATCTTTGCTAAGAAGAAAGCCCAATACCTATATTGATGATTACACCAGACAAATTATTGAGATAGCCCAAAAAGATGGTTTTGCAGTTTGGGATTTGTACGATGAATTTGGTGGAATGAGTGGCATCAAACAGCTAAAAGTGCAAGGGTTAATTGGGCCGGATTGGGTTCATTATTCCAAAAAAGGATACGAGAAACAAGGAAATTTGTTTACGCAGGCGTTTTTAAAAACATACGATAATTTTAAATTAAAGAATTAAGTTGACAACAATAGATAGCATTAATAATTGGTTCATTCAAAATTTTGGTGCAATTACAACAGAACAAGTTAAAAGCTGGTTTGTTTACAATCCAGACGAAAAACTTTTATTTAATACCGGTTTATTCCTAGGCCTATTTTTGGTTTTCTATTTTGTGTATGGTTTTTTACGCAAAACATTTTATTTGAGATTAACTTATGTTATTCTCTTCTCATTATTCTTTTATTACAAATCAAGCGGTATTTATTTTCTGCTATTATTGCTTTCATCTGTTGTAGATTATGGTTTGAGCCAGATAATTTACAAGGAAAGCAGAGATGGCGTAAAGAAACTTTATTTGGTTATTAGTGTGATTTTAAATTTAGCACTTTTAGGCTATTTCAAATACATGAACTTTTTGATTGTGACTTACAATGATATGTTTCATGGTAATTTTGCACTTCATAATGTTTTTCTTCCTGTCGGAATTTCGTTCTACACTTTTCAATCGATGAGTTATATAATCGAGATTTATAGAGAAGAAATCAAGCCTACAAAAAATTATATCGAATATTTATTCTTCGTGTCGTTTTTCCCGCAGTTAGTTGCTGGACCTATTGTGCGTGCAAAAGATTTTTTACCTCAGATTTACCAAAAATTAAACCTAACAAAACAAGATGTAAACAATGCTTTGTTTTTGATTATTGGAGGTTTAATTAAGAAAACAGTAATATCAAATTATATTTCGGTAAACTTTGTCGATCGTGTTTTTGATACGCCGATGACTTATACATCATTTGAAAATTTAATGGCTTCTTATGGATACGCCATTCAGATTTATTGTGATTTCTCTGGATATTCAGATATGGCAATTGGTATTGCGCTATTACTTGGATTTAAATTACCAGTCAACTTTAGAACGCCGTATAAGTCAACTTCGATTACCGATTTCTGGAGAAGATGGCATATCTCACTTTCGACTTGGTTAAAAGACTTTTTATACATTTCTATTGGAGGAAACAGACAAGGTTCTTTCGCAGGATATTTATTCCCAAGTTTATTTTTCTTTGGATTATTGCTTTGGGGAATTTCAAATTATAATGAAAGTATAATTCCGCTGATAATTGCAGGAAGCAGTATTTTGATTTTCTGTTTATCATTTTTACTTTCAAGCAAAATAAAACAAACCTTAGTAACTAATTTTAATTTGTTTACTACAATGCTTTTGGGAGGTTTGTGGCATGGAGCAGGAGCGCAGTTTATAGTTTGGGGAGCACTTCACGGATTAGCTTTGGCAGTTCATAAAATTTTCATGGAATTCTTTCCTTCGAAAAAAGACAAAAGCCCAAATTTCTTGTGGAGATTTTTCTCTATTCTAATCACCTTTCATTTTGTGGTTTTCTGCTGGATCTTTTTCCGCGCCAGAGATTTCGAAACAGCTTTACAGGTGATTAATAATATTGGCCAATTAACATTTGAACCAGAACTTTGGAAAACAATTATTTTAGGTTATAAAAATGTTTTCGGATTAATGCTGTTTGGTTACGTATGGCACTTCTTGCCAGAATCTTTTACTAACGGAATGAAATCTATTTTTGATAAAACTCCATTGTTAGTAAAAGCAATAATTCTGGGATTTGTTTACTGGATTGTTTACGCAACAGCGGTAGCAGGATCACAGCCGTTTATTTACTTTCAATTTTAATTTTAAAGGTTCAAAGGGACATAGTTACAAAGGCACAGAGGTTTTAATCTTTGCGCTTTTTTTGTTTGCCACGAAGACACTGAAGCACGAAGTTTTGTTTCACGCAGATTTAGCAGATTTTGGCAGTTTTTGTTAAATAGAAATCATTACAATCTGCTAAATCTGCGAGAGAGAAAAATAATTCGGGAAAGTAGTGCAATTCGTGGCGAAAATAACTTTCCGCCTTAGGTATCTGCAAGATTTTTATCTTAATTAAATCTTTAAAAGAAAAACTTTGCGCCTTTGTGTCTTTGTGGCTATGAACCTTAAAAATAAATTGCCTGAAATATCTAATTAGATTATCTTTGCACTTCAAATAAAGAAAATGATATGTTTGATAATTTAAGTGATAAGTTAGATAAAGCGTTCCATATATTAAAAGGACACGGTAAAATTACAGAAGTAAACGTTGCCGATACCTTAAAAGAAGTTCGTCGTGCCTTACTTGATGCCGATGTTAACTTTAAAATTGCTAAAGATTTTACGGCTAAAGTAAAAGAAAAAGCAATTGGTCAGGACGTACTTACAACCTTACAGCCAGGACAATTATTAGTTAAACTGGTAAAAGACGAGTTGACAGAATTAATGGGAGGAGATGTTGCTGGTATTAACTTATCTGGAACTCCAACTGTTATTTTAATGTCAGGACTTCAAGGTTCTGGTAAAACTACTTTCTCTGGAAAATTAGCTAATTTTCTAAAAACTAAGAAAAATAAAAAACCACTTCTTGTAGCCTGTGATATCTATCGTCCGGCGGCGATTAATCAGTTACATGTTGTAGGAGACCAAATAGGTGTTGAGGTTTACTCAGAACCAGAAAATAAAAATCCTGTAGAAATTGCTCAAAACGCAATTAAGCATGCCAAAGCAAACGGATTCAATGTTGTTATTGTCGATACAGCGGGACGTTTGGCAGTAGATCAGGAAATGATGGATGAAATTGCACGTGTTCACAAAGCAATTCAGCCGCAAGAAACATTGTTCGTTGTCGATTCTATGACAGGACAAGACGCTGTAAACACAGCAAAAGCATTCAACGATATCTTGAATTTTGATGGAGTTATTTTAACGAAATTAGATGGAGATACTCGAGGTGGAGCAGCACTTTCTATTAAATCTGTTGTAAACAAACCAATCAAATTCGTAGGTACCGGCGAGAAAATGGAAGCAATTGACATTTTCTACCCAGATCGTATGGCTGAGCGTATCCTTGGTATGGGAGATGTTGTGTCTCTTGTAGAAAGAGCTCAGGAACAATTTGATGAAGAAGAAGCTAGAAAACTTCAAAAGAAAATCGCTAAAAACGAATTTGGTTTTGACGACTTCTTAACGCAGATCCAGCAAGTAAAGAAAATGGGTAACATGAAAGACTTGGTAGGGATGATACCAGGAGCTTCAAAAGCCATGAAAGATGTTGAGATCGAAGATGATGCTTTCAAACATATTGAAGCAATTATCTACTCGATGACGCCAGCCGAAAGAAGCAGACCAGCTTTAATTGATGTAAAAAGAAAAGCCAGAATCGCTAAAGGTTCGGGAACTAAAGTCGAGCAGGTAAATCAGTTAATGAAGCAGTTTGACCAAATGAGCAAGATGATGAAGATGATGCAGGGCCCAGGCGGAAAAAATCTGATGAAAATGATGGGAGGCATGAAAGGAATGCCAGGAGGAATGCCGAGATAATAAAATTAAAGTTTCAAGTTTAAGGTTTCAAGTTAAGAGACCAAAACTTGAAACTTTTTTGATATAGTAAATATGAGTTTCGTTTAACTTGAAACTTTAAACCTGAAACAAAAATAACAAAACACAATGCAGCTACTAGACGGTAAAAAAACATCTAACGACATTAAAAACGAAATTGCAGCCGAAGTTCAATCTATAAAAGCAGCTGGAGGAAAAGTGCCTCATTTAGCAGCAGTTTTAGTTGGAAATAATGGCGCAAGTTTAACTTACGTAGGAAGTAAAGTAAAATCATGTCAGGAAATCGGATTTGATTCAACTTTAGTAAGTCTGCCAGAAACCATTACCGAAGAAGAACTGCTGGAAAAAATAAAAGAGTTAAACGAAGATGATAATCTAGACGGATATATCGTTCAGCTACCGTTGCCAAAACATATTGATGAGCAAAAAATCTTATTGGCAATCGATCCTGATAAAGACGTAGACGGATTCCACCCAACGAATTTTGGAAGAATGGCACTTGAAATGGAAAGTTTTATTCCAGCAACACCATTCGGTATTATGGAATTGCTAGAGCGTTACAAAGTAGAAACTGCAGGAAAACATACAGTCGTAATTGGAAGAAGCCATATCGTTGGACGTCCTATGAGTATTTTAATGAGCCGTAAAGGAAATCCAGGTGATTCTACAGTTACATTAACACACAGCCGTACAAAAGACTTAGCAGAATTCACTAAAAACGCCGATATCATTATTACAGCTTTAGGTGTTCCAGAATTTTTAAAAGCCGATATGGTAAAAGAAGGAGTAACAGTTATTGATGTTGGAATTACACGCGTAGAAGATGCTTCAAACGCAAAAGGATACGTTATCAAAGGAGATGTTGATTTTGACGGCGTAAGCAAAAAAGCGTCGTTTATTACGCCAGTTCCAGGTGGAGTAGGACCAATGACAATTGCTATGTTACTTAAAAATACATTATTAGCAAGAAAAATGAGAAGCGCAAAAAATAAATAATTTTGTTTCAAAATAATAAAGAGCCTGTTCAATTGAACAGGCTTTTTTTGTGATAAGCTTTCTAACACCATAGTTATGTGAATTGATACAAATGAAATGCCTTTTCAAAACTAGCATGTCTATGATTCTATGTGTTTAAAAACCACTTAAAAGCACCATTTTAATATATTATTAATACTTTAAAGTTTCGGTTCTTAAAAATAAAGGATACTTTTGCACCACTTAAAAAACACTTCTCCAAATGGACGATTATTATTATTCGTTAGTATTAAATTAAGCAGCTTTTGAAAATTTCAAAATGCTGCGATAAAATCCTGTATTTTGAAATGAAAGCCTTTTACACAAACAACAACGGATTGATCGAAATCCCAAAATGGACTTCTAATTGCTGGATTCATATCGAATCTCCAACAGAAACAGAAAAAAACTACTTACTAGAAGAACTTCAAATTCCCGAAGCATTTTATAATGATATTGAAGATATCGACGAAAGACCTCGTATAGAAGTCGAAGATGGCTGGACATTGATAATCATGCGAATCCCCATTAAAAGTGGTGATATCAAAATACCTTTTCATACAGTCCCTCTCGGAATAATTTTTAAAGAAGATATTTGTGTCACAATCAGCTTTTATAAAACAGAAATAATAAAAGATTTCGTTGCTTATTCGCAGCGTAAAAACATCGAAATCGAAGATAATTTCAATTTGGTGCTAAGATTACTTTTATCATCAAGCGTTTGGTACTTAAAATATCTGAAACAAATCAATCAAAAAATAAAACTGGCAGAAGATAATTTAGAGAAATCTATTAAAAACGAAGAATTACAGGCTCTGCTTCAAATCGAAAAATGTTTTGTATTCTTTATAACCTCTTTAAAAGCAAATGACGTTTTATTTCAAAGAATTAAAAATCTAAAAGCCCACAAAGCCAATTACGATCCTGAATTACTAGAAGATGTCGAAATCGAATTAAATCAGGCGCAGGATACGGCCAATATTTACAACAACATCCTAACCGGAATGATGGACGCTTATGCTTCGGTTATTTCAAATAACATGAACAATATCATGAAGCAGATGACCTCCATTTCGATCATATTAATGATTCCAACCCTAATCGCCAGTTTGTACGGAATGAACGTGCCAAACGGATTAGAAGAAAGCAAATACGGAATCTGGATTCTGCTTTTAGTTTCCATTATTTTATCTTCTTTCGGAGTGTTTTTATTCAAAAGAAGAAGATGGTTTTAATTTAAAATTCAAAATAGTAAAAGTCTGTTCGTTAAGAATGGGCTTTTTCGTTTTTATAATTTGGGCGTGACCACGTTTGCAAAAAGGCGCACCAATCTTTGTGCGTATGTGCGCCTTTCTGCAAACCCGGTCGGGCTATCCGCGCTACTATGGTAGCTGGCTTCTATCCCTCACGCAGCTTTTCGAATAATAGATCTAACAGGTTTTAAAACCCTGTTAAGTTTTGTTGAAATAAAAAAAATCATTTTTTCATTTGTCAATTCAAAATAAATAATAACTTTGTACTGCAAAGTACTTTAATTATGAATCACAAGCACCAAGAAGATTTAGCACATATTCGTTCCATGATGGAGCGCTCTTCAAGATTTATATCATTAAGCGGACTTTCAGGAGTTTTCGCTGGTCTTTCGGCTTTAATTGGCGGAATCTATGTTTACCAGTTGTTCAAAGCAAATGGAATGGATTATCTAAATGATGAACATAGATTATATTCAGCTAATCTTGTTTCAGAGTTGTTCTGGATCGGAATTACAATTTTAGTATTTGCATTCTTGTTCGGGATATTTTTTACTATTAGAAAAAGTAGAAAATACAATCTGCCGATTTGGACTTCAGCAACAAAAAAGATGTTGTTCAATCTAGCTGTTCCGCTTTTAGCTGGTGGAGTGTTTTGCTTGGCAATGATGTACCATGGTTATTTTGGTTTAGTGGCACCATCGACATTAATATTTTACGGATTAGCCGTTATAAACGCAGAAAAATATACATTTTCAGATATTAAATATCTAGGTTTTTCGGAACTTATTTTAGGATGTATTTCACTTTTTTACATAGGATATGGTTTGATTTTCTGGGTTTTAGGATTCGGAATCCTGCATATTGTATACGGATTAGTGATGTTCAAAAAATACAAATAACCCAATGGGAATTATTGATAAACTAAATAAAGATTTTGAAAGCCGTGTCAGACTGGGTATTATGTCCGTTCTGATGGTTAACGACTGGGTAGATTTTACCGAGATGAAGACACTTTTAAATATCACTGATGGTAATTTAGCGAGTCATTCCTCTGCTCTTGAAAAAGCGGGTTATATAGAAGTAAAAAAAGAATTTGTTGGCAAAAAGCCCAAAACATCCTATCAAGTGACAGATTTAGGGCGCGCTGCCTTTAAAGAGCATTTATCTTACCTTGAAAAATTAATGAAATCATAATAACTCTATTTTTTTATCTAAAAACTTTGAATTACAAAGTACTTTTAAATTTATCAATCATGAAAAAACATCAAATTATCTTAGCTTGTACGGCAGTTTTTATACTGCTTTTTTACAACCAATCTGTGGGAATCAATATTTCTATTTTCGGTGTAGTTCTTACGCTCTTGATTAGTTATTTCTTTCAGGAAAAGTTTGTAGACCGATCACATCTTGTTCTCGTAATGACTTCAATTTTATCTTGTTTCGCTTTTGCATGGTATGGCGACGCGGCATCTTTTTTTGCTTTAGCATTATCAATCCTCTTTTTACAATTCAAAACCCAAGATGGAGAACTTAAAATGATTCAGGTTTTCCCTCTAATAGTCTTAAACGGATTTACTTCTATTGGCCGAATTTTTATCTTTAAGCAATGGCTTCCAGAAAGAAAAATCCATAATGATTTTGCTAAAAAACTAGTTGCCTTTGTTCTTATTCCAGTGATCTTCTTGGGATTGTTTTTTATTGTTTATTCTTTTGGAAGTGATCATTTCTCTTCATTATTTACAGATTATGAATTGGATATCAATTTGCCACAATTAATTGCAATGTGCATTTTGGGATTTTACATCTCGTTCAGTTTTTGGAATTATTGGGTGCCAGATGTTTGTTATGAGTACAATCCAAAATTAAATAATGATTTTACCAATATTTCTGAAGTAAAAAATCAAAGTACATTTTCATTTCTAGATCTTGATTTTGAGAGAAAAAGCGGTGAAATCACATTGGTTTTATTAAATATTATGCTTTTGGTTTTTATAGGAACTTATAATTATGAGCAGTTTTTTGAAGTAGTGGAAAAGACAAGATTAAGTTCAGATATACATGAGCGGGTAAATGCAGTGATTTTTTCAATTCTTATGGCTGTCGGAGTCATTTTGTTTTACTTTAAAGGAGGTTTTAATTTTGATGAAAAAGCCGCCTCTCTAAAAAAATTAGCAAAATTATGGATTGCCTTAAACGTGATTTTAATTGTAAGTGCTATTATAAAAAACTCAGAATATGTTTCTTTTTATGGGCTAACTTATAAACGGCTGGGAGTTTATGCTTTTCTAATCTTAGCAATTGTAGGATTAGTGGTTTCACTTCAAAAAATTCGCAGCCAAAAAACGAATGCTTACCTTTTCAATCAAATGATTTGGTATTTCTACGGTACAATTCTGTTATGCAGCTATGTAAATTGGGGAAATCTAATTACGAATTACAATATTTCCGTAAACAAAGGTGTTGAGCCAGTATTTTTAAGTGAATTAAATTTTAACGATGATGCTCGACGTGACTATTTTCTAAAAAATAATGTAAAGGGAGGCTATATTGAAAGCTTGCGAGAAAAAATGATTAGGAATTATCAGAATGAAAGTTTTTTATCTAAAGCTTTGTATTATGAGTTTTTAGATCATAAAAAGACTAACCTTAAATAAACCAAAAAGTCCCATTCTTTCAAAGAAATGGGACTTTTATTATTTTAATTATCTCCTCTTTTTTTAAATCGAGGATCATGTTTAGAAATAAACGTTGTTCTTCGACTCGAACTTTGGTTTGAATTTTTATTCTGATTTTCTACTTTCGGAAAACTTGCTTCTTCAGTTTTACTCGATGGTTCAATTAACTGATTTAATTCTTTTATCTCATCATCAGTTAAATCGCGGTAACGCCCGACAGGAACATCTAAAGAAATATTGATAATTCGGATACGTTTAAGCGCCGTAACTTCATAACCCAAGTATTCTGCCATTCTTCTAATTTGGCGGTTTAATCCCTGCGTTAAAATGATTTTAAAGGTATACTTGCTAATCTGTTCTACTTTACATTTTTTGGTAACCGTATCTAGAATCGGAACACCATTTCCCATACGCTGGATAAAACGATCTGTAATGGGCCTGTCAACAGTAACGGTATATTCTTTTTCGTGATTGTTTCTGGCGCGTAGAATTTTGTTGACGATATCGCCATCATTTGTCATGAAAATTAATCCCTCACTGGCTTTATCCAATCTCCCGATTGGAAAAATACGTTTAGGGTAATTAATATAGTCTACGATATTATTTTTAACTTCAAGATTGGTTGTGCACTCAATTCCGACTGGTTTGTTAAATGCCAGATAAACCAATTTTTCATGTTTTTCAACAATTAGTTTGCCGTCAATACGCACTTCATCTTGTGGAGAAACTTTAGTCCCCATTTCTGGCACAGCGCCATTTATTGTTACGCGTCCTTCTTCGATTAATTTATCGGCTTCACGACGAGAACAATAGCCCGTTTCGCCAATAAATTTATTAAGACGTTTTAGATTTTCTTCCATACTGCAAAAGTAGCTAAAATTTAGGACTTCTTAGATTGTTAGACTTCTTAGAATTTTAGATTTTGTTAAGCAAAACTTAGAATACTAGCAACTGAGAATCTAAAAAAAACTTTGTTCCTATGAACCTTTGCATCTTTGTGCATTTTCTCAGTCATGAAAAATGGAACTATCGTCAGGAGTTTCTTTTCTTTCAAACATTCCGTAATCGCGAACTACAGCTGCAATTCGTAAATGATAATCTTTAAAAATTCCATTTCTTCCTTTTGATTGCGCGTGACGATGCATTTCAAGATTTCGCCACTGCTGAATACTTTCTTCATCTCTCCAAAAAGATAAAGACAAAATTTTGTCAGGATCATTTAAACTTTGAAATCTTTCTATAGAAATAAAGCCATCAATAGTATTCAATTCAGGACGCAGACTCGCAGCAATCTCTAGATATTCTTCTTTTTTTCCTTCGTTGGGAATGACTTCAAAAATTACGGCGATCATTTTTTTTTGGAGTTATAAGTTATTGGTTATATGTGAAATGTGAAATGTGAAATGTGAAGAAAACCTTTGCTACTTTGTGCCTTTTTACTTTGACCCTTCAGAAGAAAACAAAAACTCAATAACTTTCTCATACAATTCATCATCATGCATTCCGTGGCCTAAACCGCTTGTTTCGATGAACTGACTGTTTTTCCAATTACTGGCTATTTTTTTTCCTTCTTCAAAAGCAACAATTTTATCTGAAGTATCATGAGCAATAAAACCTGGAATAGTAAATTGGGATGCAAATTTTTGTCCGGAAAAATCTTCAAATTTAAAGTTGAATCGATTTATGAATTTGCCTTCTAAAAGAGACAGCATTTTAGAGTTCAGACTCAGCATTGAAATATAATTATCAATCAAAGTTTTGAGATCTGACGGGGCACCAAGAATTACCATTTTATTAATACTCGTATTCGGAAATAAATACTGATGATATATGCAAGCTGCGCCGCCGATAGAATGCCCGATAATAATTGTGGGCTGGTATTTTTCAACCGCTTTATTAATAAACTCCGCATAAAGCGGCACATTAAATTCTTTTCCACTGCTTTGTCCGTGTGCTGGTGCATCAATTGCAATAATAGTGCTTCCAGATTTTTGGAGATGCGGTAAAGTTTTTTTCCAGCGCGAAGCATTACTTTCCCAGCCGTGAACTAATAAAATTTTGGTTTCATTTCCTTTCCAGATATAGGTTTGAAAATGATGTTCGTTATGATGAAAAATTTCTGTTTCGGTATTTCGTAGAATTTTCGGAAGTGTTTCTTTTTGTAGTCTGCCAACTCTCGGCTGGCTAAAAAGTGCATAAGAAAGTTCGGTGGCTCTTTGCGGACGCACATAACTCAAAAAGTTAATGTATGATCCAACAGATTTTAATGTAATAAAACGAATTCCTTTTTTAATTTTCAAAACTTAAATTTTTAGTAAAGGTAAAAAATATGACTGTACGCCTGCTAAAAAAAGTTTTGCCACAGATTAAAATGATTTTAAAGATTTAATCTCAAAATATCGAGATATTTTAAATCTGTGTAAATCATTTTAATCTGTGGCAAATAAATATAAAAAAAAGTCCCGATTGAATCGGGACCGTTTATTTAGAATTTTGAGAACAATTGTTCCATTTTTTCTTTTTCTTCTTCAGCTAAAGCGCTGTCAACTAAAATTCTTCCAGAGTGCTCATCTGTGATGATTTTCTTTCTTGAAGCAATTTCTACCTGTGTTTGAGGTGGAATTGTAAAGAAAGATCCAGCAGAAGCTCCTCTTTCGATAGAAACTACAGCTAAACCATTACGAACACTGCTTCTGATTCTGTTGTAAGCAGCTAATAATCTATCTTCGATTTGTCCAGCAAATTCAGCAGATTTCTCAGTTAAGAAGATTTCTTCTTTTTGAGTCTCAGCCATAATTGCGTCCAATTCAGATTTTTTATGTTTTAAATGAGAGCTTTTAGCATCAAGTTTTTCTTTTAAATTAGAAATAACCTCTTTTTTGTGCTCAATAGAAGCTTTCATTTCTTTTATTTGCTTTTCAGCCAATTGAATTTCTAATTCTTGAAATTCAACCTCTTTTGTCAAAGAATTAAACTCTCTGTTGTTACGAACAGTTTCTTGTTGTTTAGTGTATTTTTTGATAACCTCTTTATGCTCTTCAATAGCAATTTTCTTTGCTTTGATTTGCTCTTCAATTACTTCAAGTTCACCTTTCAGTTTCTCTGAACGTGTGCTTAAGCCCGCAACTTCATCTTCCAAATCTTCAACCTCTAAAGGAAGTTCTCCTCTAACGTTTCTGATTTCGTCAATTCTAGAGTCAATAAGCTGTAAATCATATATTGCTCTTAACTTGTCCTCAACACTTAATTCTTTCGTATTCGTCATATTCTATAAGTACTTAACTGGATTTGTATTTTCTTCCGATAAAATGATCGCAAAATTAAGAATTTTTTTTCGAAGATAATCAACAATATAATTTTTTGTATACCGTTCACTCTCAAAATGACCAATATCGGCTAAAAGTAACTTGTTTTCGGCCTCATAAAATTGATGGTATTTTAAATCGGCGGTCAAAAAAGCATCTGCTCCAGCTTGAATCGCATTTTTTATAGCAAAACTTCCAGAACCTCCAAGCACGGCAACTTTTTTAATTTTTTTTCCCAAAAAAGCAGAATGGCGAATTCCGTCGGCAATCATTTTTTCTTTCACTAAAAGAAGAAAATCTTTTTCGTCCATTTCATTTTCAAATTCACCAACCATTCCTAAACCTATATTTTGATGTGAATTTTGCAGATCATAAATTTCATAAGCGACTTCTTCATAAATATGATTGGCAAAAAGTGCTTTTAAAATTCTAGATTGAAGATGTTTTTCAAAAACGACTTCGATTTTAATTTCTTCTCCCGTATGCAGTTTTCCTTTTTCTCCAATTACAGGATTGCTTTGCTCATTTCCTTGAAAAGTAAAAAAACCTTGAGTATTAAAACTGCAATTGTCATAATTTCCGATATTGCCCGCTCCAGCTTCAAATAATGCATTTCGAACTTTGTCAGCATTATCCGGAACAGTAAAAGTGACTAATTTTTGAATGAAATTGTTTTTTGGGACTAATATTTTTGTGTTTGCTAATCCTAATGCGTCGCAGAAAATTTTATTCACACCTTGAGAATGATTGTCTAGTGCAGTGTGAACTGCATAAATGGCAATATCATTTTTTATAGCTTTTAAGATTGCGCGCTCAACATAATTTTTACCAGTAATTTTTTTAATTCCAGAAAATAAAATCGGATGAAAACAAACTACAAGATTACAATTTTTAGCAACAGCTTCTTCAATAACATTTTCTAAAGCGTCGTGACACACTAAAACCCCTGTGCATTCAGTTTCTGAATTTCCGACTAAAAGTCCGACATTGTCAAAATCTTCGGCGTAAGCCAAAGGAGCCATTTCTTCAAGAGACGATATAATATTTTTGATTTTCATTTTCAGTTTTTTCCAAATTTTTGTTGGTAATAACTATTTATACTAATGGTAATAATAGTTGATACTAAAAGTACAAATTTAGTACATTTGTAATATAAATTTATAAGTCATGACAACTATAAAAATTAACGAACACACGAAGACAGGAAAAGCATTTATGGAAATGTTCGAAGCTTTCTTTAAAGGTCTTGATGGTATTGAAATTGTTGAAACGGATAGTTATGGACAGGTTAATGAGGAGCAAAGTATTTATAGTGCCGAATTTATTGAAAAAGTTAAAAAAGCAGAAGAGAATATTAAACAAGGAAAAACGACAAGATTAAATCCAGATGATATATGGGGAAGTATTTTGTAGAATTTGACGATATTGCTCGTAAAGAT
The DNA here is from genome assembly GCF_004366435.1 of Flavobacterium sp. S87F.05.LMB.W.Kidney.N. Classification (NCBI taxonomy): domain Bacteria; kingdom Pseudomonadati; phylum Bacteroidota; class Flavobacteriia; order Flavobacteriales; family Flavobacteriaceae; genus Flavobacterium; species Flavobacterium sp. S87F.05.LMB.W.Kidney.N. Next base: position 136,482 of record NZ_SODX01000006.1, read on the forward strand.
TTGAAAAATCACTATAAATCAGGAAATAAGTCTACCATAAAAAAGATTGAAAAAATACTTTTAGAACTAACTGAAACCCCTTTTTTTGGAGAAGGACAACCAGAGGAGTTGAAGTATAGCCTTAATGGATATTGGTCTAGAAGAATTAATCAAAAAGATAGAATGATTTATCGTGTAGAAGAAGAGATTGTTACCGTTATTATAGTTTCTGCAATGGGTCATTACTCAGATAAATAATTCTATGAACTTACTTCGAAAAATACTTTTCCCCTTCGCCATTTTATACGGATTCATTACTTCAATCCGTAACTTTCTTTTTGATAAAGGATTTTTAAAATCAACATCCTTTGATCTTCCTGTAATTGCAGTTGGAAATTTGAGCGTGGGTGGAACTGGTAAAACGCCGCAAATTGAGTATTTGATTCGTTTGTTATCAGATAAATATAAAGTTGCGACTTTAAGCCGTGGTTATAAAAGAAAGTCGGAAGGTTTTGTTTTGGCTGATGAAAATTCAAATGCTGAAATTTTGGGTGATGAACCTTTTCAGTTTTATCAAAAATTTCCAAATGTTCTGGTTGCGGTCGATGCTAATCGTACAAATGGAATTCAGCAATTACTTTCACAAAAGGAAAAACCAGAAATTATTCTGCTTGACGATGCTTACCAACACCGAAAAGTAAAAGCAGGTTTCTATATTCTGCTAACTGCTTATGGAGATTTATATGCAGATGATTTTATGCTGCCCACAGGAAACTTAAGAGAAAGTAGGAGCGGAGCGGAAAGAGCCAATATCATTGTAGTTACAAAATGTCCCAAAAATTTATCTGAAGAAGAACAAAATGCGATTAGGTTAAAACTAAAATTAAGCTCTTCACAGCAAGTCTTTTTTACTTTTATAGATTATGATGAAGAGATTTATAGTAAAAATGAAAGAATTGCAGTTAGTGAAGTCAAAGCTGAATCTAAATTGCTTTTGGCTGGAATTGCAAAACCAAAACCATTTTTTGACTTTTTAAAGAATGAAAATGATGAATGCCTAACTTTTCCAGACCATCATCATTTTTCTGATGCCGATTTAGAGTCGATTCAGTCTAAAGCAAATGGAAGAAAAATAATTACAACCGAGAAAGATTACGTTCGTTTAAAAGATTCTAAAATAGTTTCTCAATTGTCTTATCTGCCCATAAAAAGTACTTTCATAAATCACCAGCAAAATTTTGATGCTGCCATTTTAGACTATGTGAAAGAAAACTTAGAATCTTAACACCTCAATATTTTAGCTAATCAAAAAACTTAGCAATAGTGGTATAAAATTCGTCTGGAACAAAAGGTTTAGTAATTACGTCATTCATCCCAAAAGAAAGAAGCATATCACGATTTTCGTCAAGCGAAATTGCCGTCAATGCAATAATTGGAGTTGTTTTGTCAAATTCACGAATCAATTTGGTTGCCGTTGTACCATTAATTCCAGGAAGATGTACATCCATTAAAACCATATCAAAACGTTTGATTTTTAGAAGTTCAACAGCCTCTTCGCCATTATCTACAATTTCGCAGCTAATGTTTTTGTTTTCAAGCATTTTTCTGGTTATCATCTGATTGATTTTGTTGTCTTCAATCAGTAAAATAGATTTGTGTTTCAATTGTTTATCGCTATAAGGTTTCGCTTCTTCAATTACTTCCAATGGTTCGTTGTTAATTTTAAAATTTAATTTGAAAGTAAAAGTAGAACCTTTACCCACTTCGCTTTTTAATTTTATTTCTCCTCCGAGTAATTCAATCAGTTTTTTTACGATTGTAAGACCAAGACCAGTTCCTCCGTATTTCCTGTTAACCTCGATAGATCCTTGAGAGAAACTTTCGAAAACACTTTGAAGTTTGTCTTCAGGAATTCCAATTCCAGTGTCAACAATTTCAAAGTAAACAGTTGCATTTTCTTCTTCTTGAGAATATAATTTTGCAATAACATTTACGTGCCCATTTTGGGTAAATTTTAAAGCATTATTGATTAAGTTCAATATGATTTGAGATAATTTGGTAGGATCTCCCATTAAATTATCAGGAATCGATTTGTCTATTTCTAAATTGAAATAATTTTTGTTGGCAGTAGCTAACTCTTTTAATGAACTTTGAATATTAAAAAGAAGCTCTTTTAGATTGAAACTGATATTTTCAATTTCAACTTTAGTCGAATCAATTTTATTTACCTCTAAAATTTCATTGATAAAAGTGGTTAAATAATTACCCGAAAATTTCAAAGATTCTAAATATTTCAACTGGTTTTTCTTGGGATTATCTTCTAGCAATAGATGTGTAATTCCGTTAATAGCGTTCAGTGGAGTTCTTAATTCGTGGCTTACTGTCGACAAAAATTCAGATCTTGCTTTCGAAGCTTTTTCAGCTTTGTTTTTAGCTAAAATCAATTCTTTGTTTTTTTCTCGAAGCAGTAAATTATTCTGATTTCTAATGATATTATTTTTATATAAAGCCAAACTCAAAAGTGACAAAATCGAAATTAGTGCTATTGCCAAAATGCTGACTAACTTAGAATACCGATAGGTTTTCATCTGAATTTTTTCTTCGCTCTCTCTTTTTATGGTATTATTTAAAGATTGATTTTTTTTAAATTTTTCAAATTCATTTAAATCAACTTTCGCATTTTTTAATTTTAAGATATAATTTTCCAGCTGATAGTGCTCGTCTAAATACGAATACGCCAAATCATAATTTTTCTTTTGCTTGTAGTATTGACTTATTGCTAAAACAATTTTAGATTTTTTTTGAAAATCATTGATTTTAGCATAGTAGTCTAAAGCTTTGTCAAAATATATTATTGCAGAATCATTCCTTTGCAGCTGTGTTTCTATTAAACCAAGCTGATAATAAGAATCTACCTTGGTTTTAATAATTGAAGGATTATCCGGCTGTTTTGTGATTCTTTTAAAATTATTTGCCGCCGTAACAAAATCTTTGTTGGTCTTTAAAGCCAGCGCTCTTTGATAGTCTAAAGCATGCGCATGATCTGCAATATTAAGTTTTTTTAATAAATCTTCGGCTTTTGCGTAATAAACAGCTGCGGTTTTGTAATCGCCTTTTGCGCTATTAGCTGCTCCAATATAATTTAATGCTAAAACTTTTAGGCAGCTCGGTTTTAGGGTGTCGAATAAAGAAACAGTCTTGTGAAAATTCTTTAAAGCATCTTCAAATTTACCTTTATTGTAAAAGATTTTACCAAGCTTAAAAGTCTGATTGGCTAGATTTTCTTTTTTGCCATTTACTTCACAATAATTAATAGATTTTTGAGTGTAAATAACAGCCTGATTGTACTTTTTATTGTTAAGATTACTGTTAGCAAGCTTGTTGTAATAGGTAACGCTATCCGTATTCTTTTTGGCTTGAGAATACAAAAACGAATTAAGAAAACAAACAACAATAAAAAGACAGTATTTCATGTATGGCAATGCTTTTACAATGAACCTTATTTTTTTCTTATTAGTAAAATTAAATCTATCAATCTTGATGAATAGCCAATCTCGTTATCATACCAGCCTACTACTTTTACCATTTTATCGATAACCGAAGTCAACTGTGCATCAAATAAACAAGAATGTGTATTGCCAATTACATCGACCGAGACAATAGGATCCTCGGTGTAATCTAATATTCCTTTTAAATTTGTTTTTGAGGCTTCTTTAAATGCTTTATTTATTTCTTCAATGCTTACGGCACGTTTTACATTGAAGGTTATATCTGTTAATGAACCGTCGGGAACTGGTACTCGAATACCGCATCCTCCCATTTTGTTGTGCAATTTAGGAAAAATTTTTGTTAATGCCTTAGCTGCACCAGTAGTTGTTGGAACAATCGACTGACTAGCACCTCTTGCACGTCGTAAATCCTTATGGGGCTGGTCATGAAGACTTTGATCTGTAGTGTAAGAATGTATAGTTGTAATGTAAGCCTGCTCGATTCCGCATAATTCTTCAATAATTTTAATCATTGGAGCGGCATTATTCGTGGTACAGCTTGCATTAGAAACTATGTCTTCGTCTCCATCCAAAATAGATTCATTTACACCAAGAACTACAGTTTTTATAGTGTCTACTTCAGATGGCGCAGAAAGAATTACCTTTTTTGCACCTGCTTCTAAATGCGCATTTAATTCTTCGTGCGTTTTATATTTTCCTGTTGATTCAATTACAATATCAATTGAATGCGATTTCCAATCTAAATTTGAAATTTTCTTTTCGTGAAAAAAGAAAAAATGTCTGCCATCTACAATGATACTATTTTCATCATGACTTACATCAAAAGGCAGAACACCATGAATACTGTCATATTTAATTAAATGTGACATGGTTTTGTTATCTGCAATATCATTTATGGCAACGACTTCAATTTCAGGATGATTTAAAAGCAGGCGAAATAAATTTCTGCCGATTCTTCCAAATCCATTAATGGCAATTCTTGTTTTCAATTTTTTGTTTATTCGTTTCATTGATTAATCGTTTAATCGGTTTTACAATTAAACGATTAAACAATTAAACTTTTTATAAAATATGTTTTTGTGCTTTGTAAGAAGAACGTACAAGTGGTCCGCTTTCTACATGTCTGAAACCTAACTCAAGACCGAATTTTTCATATCGTTCAAATTGCTCAGGTGTAATAAATTCTTTTACCGGAAGATGTTTTTTACTTGGTTGTAAATATTGTCCAATAGTTACCACATCAACATTTGCATTTCGTAAGTCAGTCATCGTTTGAAAAACTTCTTCTTCAGTTTCTCCAAGACCAAGCATAATTCCAGATTTAGTTCTGTTAATGCCTTTTTCTTTTAAATAACGAAGCACTTCTAAACTTCTATCATATTTTGCCTGGATACGAACTTCACGGGTCAAACGTCTTACTGTTTCCATATTATGAGAAACTACCTCAGGATTTGCCTCAACGATACGATCGATGTTTCTTTCAATTCCTTGAAAATCTGGGATTAAAGTTTCAAGAGTTGTGTTTGGATTCATTCTTCGAATGGCTCTAACGGTTTCCATCCAAATGATAGAACCTCCATCTTTTAAATCATCTCTATCCACACTTGTAATTACAGCGTGTTTGATATTCATGATTTTAATAGATCGAGCTACTTTTTCAGGTTCATCCCAGTCTACCGTTTCTGGTCTACCAGTTTTTACGCCGCAAAATCCACAAGAACGAGTACAAACATTTCCTAAAATCATGAAAGTTGCTGTTCCCTCACCCCAGCATTCGCCCATATTTGGGCAGCTTCCCGAGGTACAAATTGTGTTTAAGCTATATTTATCGACCAAACCTCTAAGTTCAGTATATTTTTGTCCAATTGGCAGTTTTACTTTTAACCACTTAGGTTTTGCCGTAGGTATATTTGCAGAGACTGTTTCCATATATCAATTTTCAAAGCACAAAGATACGGAATGTAGTTTATTTGATGATGCTAATTTTGTTTTCGTTTACTTTTCGTGTCTTCTGCTAGTATTTCATAATATGAAGTTTAAATGTAAAAAGTCTGTTTTTAAAATAGATTTTTAGGTTTATATTTTTAATCCTGCTCAAGATTTTGATGTTTGGCTAAACTTTATGAATTTTAAAATTCCACCTTAATCTATTACAAATTTGGCTTCTTGGGATAACTCAGGATTTATGCTGTACTATTTTTGCTATTAATTTAATAGCTTTAAAAATATGAAAAAGGGATTTATTGTATTCGGAATTTTATTGACAGTCTTTGGTTTAAATAAGATAAGTGCACAGGATAATTCAGATAAAAAAGGAATGAGCATTTTAGACAAAGCTAAGGTGGGCTTTACCTTTAGCGATGCAGATGCAGCAGCTGTAGCAGCAAAATATATTGCTGAAATGGATGCTAATAATCCAGTTGCGGGACCAACAGACGGTTATGCTATTCGTTTAAATCGTTTATTTGGAAAACACACTTCTAGTGAAGGAGTTACTTTAAACTATAAAGTTTATTTGGTAAAAGATATTAATGCTTTTGCTTGTGCAGATGGGAGTGTTCGTGTATTTGCAGGTTTAATGAATATTATGGATGATAACGAATTACTAGCTGTTATCGGGCATGAAATTGGACATGTTGTAAATCATGATTCAAGAGATGCTGTAAAAGCTGCTTATAAAAAAGAAGCTCTGCTAGATGTTGTTTCGTCACAGTCAGGAACAGTTGATGCTCTCTCAAAAACTCAATTAGGAAAGTTAGGAAGTGCGATGATTGATAGCAAGCATGATAGAAAACAGGAAGCTAATGCAGATTTGTTTTCATATAATTTTATGAAAAAATATGGATATGATGTTAATGCTGTGGAGTCAGCTTTTAGAGTTACACAAAATTTAAGTGAAGGAGCTGAGTCATCTTTTATTACCAAAATGATGAGCTCTCATCCAGACGCTGGCAAAAGGGCAGATGATGCTAAAAAAAGAGCAGTAAAAGATGGTTTATATCAACCTTATGTACAGCAGAAAATTGTAAATACTGCACCTGTAACAGCTACAAAAGCAACAACAAAAACAACTGCAAAGAAGACAACAACAAAAAAGAAGTAATTTTAATATAATTAATTTACAAACCGGCAGATTCTACAGAATTTGCCGGTTTTTGTTTATAGCGTTAAGAATAAATGGATTTATGACATTTTAAACTCATTAAAAATTCATATATTTATTTATTGAAAAAACAAATTTTTGTGTGAAATGAAATAGCATTTTGTTATTTACATTTGTTGTTAAATTGTAATTTTTAAAAACATGAAAAAAAAATCTATAATAGCAGGACTTTTATTTGCTGTATGCGGTTTGACAAAAGCGACAGCACAAATTAATTTTGGAGATAAAGCAATAGGAGCAGTTCAAAAAGGAGTAACAGCTTTTACGTTAACAAATGCAGATGCAGCGACTTTGTCTAAAGAGGCAGTTGCAAAAATGGATACTGAAAATGAAGTTGCTGGTCCAAATGACGGTTATACTTTAAGGTTAAACAGAATTTTTGGAAAACACGCAGCTGGTGATGGGTATACATTAAACTATAAAGTATATAAAGTTAAAGACGTGAATGCTTTTGCTACTGCTGACGGAAGTGTACGTGTATTTTCTGGATTAATGGATATTATGGATGATAATGAATTATTGGCAGTTATTGGTCACGAAATTGGCCACGTAGCCAATAATGATTCAAGAGATGCAATGCGTGCAGCATATCAAAAAGAAGCATTAATTGATGGTGTTTCTTCTCAATCTGCAAAAATTACAGCTATAACAGATAGTCAATTAGGTAAAATAGGAAGTGCTTTAATTGATAGCAAACACAGTAGAAAACAAGAATCTGAGGCAGATTTGTTTGCATATAACTTCTTAAAGAAAAACGGTTACAATGTAAATGCTGAAGAATCTGCATTCAGAATTTTAGCCAAAATGAGTGAAGGATCTGAGGCTTCTTTTATCGACCGAATGATGAGCTCGCACCCTGATGCTAAACAAAGAGCAGAAGATGCAAAGAAGAGAGCAGAAAAAGATGGTTTATACAAGCCTTATGTGCAGCAGAAAATTGTAAATACAGTTCCAGTCGCAACTAAAAAGGCAACTACAACAAAGAAAACAACAACTAAAAAGAAATAATATTTCTTCTTAAAAAATAATAAACCCGGCAGATTTTAAATTTGCCGGGTTTTGTTTTTATCCCAATACGTGAAAAGCAAGGATTTTTTGTACTTCGTAAACATTAACCGATTTATTAAATTGTTTTACGATACTTGGCTGTTGCTCGCTTGAAATCCAAATTTTTAATTCGGCATCAAGGTCAAAAGTTCCTGCAGTTTCTACGCTAAATCTTGTGATGTTTTTATAGGCAATAGATTTATATTCGGTTTTGCTTCCAGTAATTCCTTGCACATCAACTAAAATCAGTCTTTTGTTGGTAAAGATGAAAGTATCACGAATAAGTTTAAAACCCATTTCGATTTCTTCATTAGTAGTTAAAAGCTGTCCGTATTTTTTAATTAAATCTTCTTGGTTTACAGCACCTGCATTTCCAAGAATAGCAGAAAATATTCCCATTATTTGTTCTTTTATTAGTTAAATCAATTGTCTTTAGAAGTAGTAAAAGTAATTGATTTTGCTAATTTTTTATGTTTGATTTAAATTTAATTATCAGTGGCGTTAATATAATTGCAATTAGAAATGAAGCAATAAAAGACACGACAAAATTCCCAATATTTAAAGCCTTTAGATTTATGATAAATCTAATGAATAAGATTGATGCAGTAAATAAAATTACAGTAATCCAATATAATTTGTTAGTATAGCTTTTTAGGTTATCATTTTGTGGAAGATTAAACAAGGCGGCAATAATTATTATACATCCGATAAAAGTGCTAGCATGTTGTGCTAGTTTCCAAAAAGGAATTTCTGTTCCAAAAAACGAGATTGTATTTCTGAGAGTATCAATTTGATTTACAAAATAACCGTGATTGTGTGTAAAAGCATCCCAAAATATATGAGAAATTATACCAATCAATGAAGAAATTAAAACGACATACCAATTTTTTTTAAAGTAGATATTCCAATTAAAATCGGTATAAATCAATATTCTGGTTTTAATAAACGATGGAAGATTTTGAAATAAGAGATTTCGCGTAAGATTATGAAAGATAAAAGCAAGTAATATGGCAAGGGGTAAATCAAACCAAAAAATACCAGCTAGAGTATGACTATACAGGCTTTTGACTTTCATTAGTAAAAAATATTCAAAATCTGGAGTTAAACTTCCAATAATTAAAGCGGTTAAAGAAAACCATGTTTTTGGTAAATATCTTAAAGGAAGAATAATTGCGGGATGAGAAAAGGTAAAAGGCATTAAATCAAATTTTTAATTTAGAAATTATTCAAAGAAGACATGTAGATTTTCTTCTGATAATTCGAAATTAAAGATAAATAAAAAAGCAGAACCTAAGTTCTGCTTTCTCTGTTTGTTATTCCACTACCGTTTGTACCGTAATTGGAAGATTGTATGCTGTTCTCACAGGTTCTCCATCTAGAATACCTGGTTTCCATTTTGTTTTTAATGATTTTAAAACTCTAATAGCTTCTTTACCTACTCCGTACCCAGGATCATTTCTCACAATAATATCAGTAAGAGATCCGTCTTTTTCCACTACGAAAGAAACATATACTTTTAATGTTTTTTCCATATCCAATTCTGGTCTGCGGAAATTGTTTCCTACATATTTGTAGAACTGGGCGATTCCACCTGGAAATTCAGGTTGTTTGTCCAGAATAGCAGTTGAAACTGGCCCATCGCTTTTAGGTGTTACAGAAGCAGCGTCACCATTCCCGCCACCGCCTCCACTAACTGGAATTGGGTTAACAGAAGTACCACTTCCGTTAAGGTTTTCTACAACTGGAACATTCTCAGTGTTTGGTGCAATTTTTTCGACCGCATCTTGTGTTTTAGTTACCACTGGATTGATTAATTGCGATGCGTCTGTTTTGCTCGCTGCAGTTTGTTCTACTACCGGTGCTGGTGGTGCTGGTGGTGGAGGTGCAATTATTGGGTCAATTTTTACAACAACCAATGGATCTTTGTAAATAGGATCTGTTTGAGCCGAATTATGGTCTGCTGGTGTCCTAAATTTGTTAATGACTACAGATGCACTTCCTAAAGCCGTTAATAACAGTAAACCCATAAATAGAGCTGTAACAGAATTTTTAGAATTCTCCTGACGTAATTGATATGCGCCGTACTCTTTGTTTTTGTTTTCGAAAACAAGATCTGTCCACTTGTTTTCATAGATACTTAATTTAGACATAATTTTTGGGTTTTAAGGTTAAGTAACTTTAAATCATACGCAGAAAAGGTTTAGGTTTGAGCTAACAACGCAAAAGTTGTAGTTTTAATGTGTGGTAAAATTATTTTTTTAAGAATAAATATACGAATAGTATATTTTTCTTTACCTAAAGATAATAAATTATCTATTACGTTCGATAATTTCTGCCAATAATTTTTTAGCACGTAAAAGTTTAACTTTTACACTGCTTAAAGGTTCGTCTATCTTAACAGCAATTTCCTGATAAGACATTTCTTGAAAGTAACGAAGCTGAATTACTTCTTGGTAGTGAGGTTTGAGTTCTTTGATGCATAAGAGCAGACGAGAAAGATTCTGTTCTTTAATTAAAGCATCTTCTGCAGAGGGAGTAGGGTCGGCTATATTATAAGCCTGCTGATCTTCGTTGTCTGTTATTTCGATAAAAAGATTGGTTTTCTTTTTTCGTAACAAATCAATATAAACGTTTTTAGCAATGGCAATGAGCCAAGTGTTGAATTGAAATTCAGAATTATAAGAAGCAATTTTATCAAAAGCTTTAGAAAAAGTTTCTATAGTAATATCTTCTGCCGTGGTTTCGTTTTCTGTTCGCTTAAGCATAAAAGCATACACCTCATTCCAATAATGATCTAATAAAAAAGTAAAGGCGATTTGATCGCCTTTTTTTGCTTTTTCTATTTTAGAATTTATTTCCAATATACCGGTTTTGAAAAGATATTAGTTATAAAGATATTAATTTGCGTTAATATAAGCGCTATCTCAACAACTGGAAACCAAATTTTAAGATCATTTTCTTTGAGTTTTCCTGCCGAACACCCAATTACTGTCCAAACAACGGTGTAGCGTGTTGCTAAAATTGCTAATACGGCAATCCATTGAAATTGAAAAGCCAGCAGAATTATAACTAATAAAAAGAAGAATAATTGTGAGATGAAGAATAATCCCAGCTGCATTTTGTCAAAAAACTTATAATGCTCTGCTGTAGAAATATGTCTTCTTTTCTGAGTAAACCATTCTTTGTACGTTTTTTTAGGTTTTGAATATGTAAAACTTTCAGGTGTATAAGAAATAGTTGTGTTGGTTTTGTTTGCGGCTTGATTAATAAATAAATCATCATCGCCAGAACGAATCTGAATGTGATCGATAAAACCATTTACATTAAAAAACTCTTCTTTTTTGTAAGCTAAATTTCGTCCCACACCCATGTACGGAAGTCCTAATTTTGCCCATGAAAAATATTGAACAGCTGTGAGGATAGTTTCAAAACGAATAACTTTGTTTAAAAACGAACGCTCTACTTTTTCGTAACCCCCATAGCCCAAAACAATCGTTTTGTTCAGGGTAAAATGCGAAGTCATAGATGTAATCCAATCTTTAGAAGTTGGGAAACAATCAGCATCAGTAAACAGTAAATAATCTTTTTTTGTGGCTTTAATTCCAAGTGTTAAAGCATATTTTTTATTTCCCCAAAAAGCTTCATTGTTTTCTACTTTTACTAAACGGATATTTGGAAATTCCTTTTCAAATTCTTCAAATACTTCTAAAGTTTCATCGCTAGATGCGTCGTCGATTAAAACAATTTCAAAATCAGGATAATCTTGCTGTGCCAAAAGCGGAATATATTTTTTTACATTCTCTTCTTCATTTTTAGCGCAGACAACTACAGAAACGGGAAGTTTTTTTGGTGTAATCTGCTGGGGTTTAGCAAAAGCAAATTTTCCAAAAATTCCTAAATAGTAGAAAAGTTGAATAAAAACAATAGCAATAAAAAAGTAAAATAAAGTTATAAGCATATAGTTTTAATGTCTGTTAATAGCTGAAATTTGCGAGAACAAAGGTAGTTATGAATTAGTAATTTTCAATGATTAAAGCCAATTTACTTTCGGCATTTTGACATTTCTTTTGCAACAGCAATAGACTGAGGGTTTTCAGTTTTTTCTAATTCAGTAATAATATTTTGGTAATTATGATCGTCACGGTTTTGAGAAAGTTTTTTTGTCGCTTGAATTTCCTCAATTTCTATTTCAAAACCAAAAATTCCTCGTGCTTCGCGCATTGTTTTTGCAGATAAATCTTCAACGCGAACAGGATTTTCTGAGTTCGCTTCGTATTTATCAACTAGTTTTTTAAGCTGCTCTACAGAAGTTTCGTAATCTACAATTTTGATTTTTCCGTAAACATGTACGGCTATGTAATTCCAAGTTGGAACATTTTCGTGATCGTACCAGGAAGATGAAATGTAACTGTGCGGACCTGTAAAAACTGCTAAAACCTGATCATTTTCTTTAAAACCTGCAGCTTGCGGATTCAGTTTTGAAATGTGTCCTTGCAAGATTTCTTTTCCGTGAGCATTCAGTTCCAATTCTATCGGAATATGCGTTGCGCATAATTTTCCGTGAGTCTGATTAATAAGAATGCCAAAACTGTTTTCTTTCAGAAAAGTTCTGATTTCTTCTGGATTCTCATTTTTGTATAAATCGGGTGTATACATTTTATGTGATTTTATATCAAAGACTTTCTAAAACAAATTGCCTCTGGTCGATCAATATATTTTCCGTAATTCGGAGTTACTTTATATCCTTGTTTTTGATAAAATTGAGTTGCTTGGTTGTTTTTTACTCGTGTTTCTAAAACTAACTCTTTAAAACCAATCGTTTTAGCTTTTTCTTCTAAAAATTCTAAAATATTCTGGCCAATTTTCTTTCCGCTAAATTTAGAATACATTCGTTTAACTTCGCCTATGTTTTCTTCAATAGGTCTAATGGCGCCGCACCCCACAATTTCATTATCTATTTCCGCTACAACAAACACAAATTTAGGATTGTTAATCTGCCAGTCTATAAAAGTATTTTTGCCATCACTTCCAAAACGGGCAAATAGATTAGCAGACAATTCATCAATAATTTTTTGAACTTTCTCGTCGTTTGGATCAGCTGTTTTAATCAGAATGTTTTCGTTCATTTTTATTTATAAGTGCGATCCATTTTTTGTCACATCGAGCGGAGTCGAGATTTTATCAGTAAAAGGACTTCGACTTCGCTCAGTCTGACAGAAATAATAATTCGTGAAATTTGTGTTTTAAATCACATTCACTTCAGCTTCAATATGAATTCCAAAAGTGTCAAAAACTGTCTTTTGTACCTCTTTAGAAACTGCTAAAATTTCTTGTCCTGTTGCATTGCCATAATTCACCAAAACCAATGCCTGATTTTTATGAACTCCAGCATCGCCAAAACGTTTTCCTTTAAAACCAGCTTGTTCTATAAGCCAGCCTGCAGGAACTTTTACTTCATTTTCGGAGACTTCATAAAACTTCATTTCAGGAAATTTCTGATGGATTTTCTCGAAATCAGATTTCAATAAAATCGGATTTTTAAAGAAACTGCCGCTGTTTCCAAGTTCTTTTGGGTCTGGTAATTTACTTTGCCTAATAGCAATTACGGCATTACTGACATCTTTTAAAGTTGGCTCAGTAATATTGTTTTTTGTTAATTCTGCCAAAATATCTCCGTAAGAAGTATTGATTTTATGATTGCGTTTAGTCAATTTAAAAACAACCGAAGTAATAATATATTGATCTTTTACTTCATGTTTGAAAATACTTTCGCGGTAGCCGAAATTACATTCAGTATTATTGAAGGTCTTCATTTCCTGAGTTTCAATATTCATCGCTTCGCAAGAAACAAAAGTATCTTTAATTTCTGTTCCATAAGCTCCAATATTCTGAACTGGAGTCGTGCCGACATTTCCTGGAATTAGAGACATGTTTTCTAATCCTCCAAAATTATTATCGATAGTATAAAGAACGAAATCATGCCAAGTTTCACCAGCCTGACTTTCAACCCAGACAAAATCTTCATCTTCTTTAATTATTTTTTTGCCTTTTAAGTCGATGTGAATCACAAGAGCATCAATATCCTTAGTCAAAAGCATATTACTGCCACCGCCTAAAATGAATTTTTTCTCGTTTTTGTTTTCCTGTAAAACTGTTTTTAATTCAGCAATAGAATGAACAGCAACGAATTTTTTAGCAATGGCTTCAATGCCAAAAGTATTGTAGTTTTTTAAAGAAAAATTGGATTGGATTTCCATAAATAAAAGGCTTTTTTAACTGAGTTCAAAAGTAAGGATTATAATTTATTTGAAGTGAGTTTTCAATAAATATCAAAATTCAAAAAAAACGAATTCATTTCTTTTGTAAGTTTGAAAGAATTATAATGTTATAGTTATGAAAGAATTTTTTCTTAATAATAAGATTTTACTCTTTTTAGGTTTGTTTTTATCAATGCCTAGTTTTGCTCAATCAGATATTCTAGGGAAATGGAAAACAAGGGATGTAATTGGTTATACAGATGTTTTTGAGTATTCTTTAATAAAAGAAAAGCAAGAAAATGCTGGACGTCATGTAACTTTTAATTCAGATGGTACATTTTCGTGCGGTGACACAATGCAATGTGCTAGTGATTGTTTTGTTTTTACCTCAGGAACTTATGCAATGATTGGTAATGATCATATACATCTTATTGTGGAAAACGTTCGTTTTGTTGGTTCTACGTGTGGAATAAAAAAAACACAAAAAGAAAATTTTATTAAAGATTTAGGTGTTTTTTATATTTATAAAGAAGGAACTGCAATTCGATTAGTTCCTAGTAGTGGTGATTTGCAAGATGATAAAGATAAAATGCTTTATACTCAAATGTTGGATTCTTTTACTAAGGAATGGAGGTCTTACGGTTATGTTTGGAGTAATACAGATGGGAATCAGTCAGAAGAAATTGTAAAAGATTGCAAAGACAAAAGAAATCTGATTAATCTATCTAATTACAAAATTGTGTTTTCTAAGGATGAAAGCTATGGTAATGTTTTTCTTTTGCGTGGAAATGAAGATTTTCATTATGTGGTATATGATGCTTTGAATAAAAAAGTTTCGTTAGCTTATCCGAAAAAGAGAAATTAATTATTTCGAGAATCTATCAATTCATGATATTTTTCCGCAATAACCTTCATATTAATATCATAATTCGCATTTTCTTCTACAAATTTTCTATTTCGAATGATTGCTTCATTTCGAGATTCAGGATTTTCAAAAGACCAAATTAATTCTTCGGCTAGCATTTCGATATTATCAATTTCAATTAATTGTCCGTTTTCTCGATGCATGATCCAGCTTTGATTTCCTGGAATATCCGAAACTATAGGATAACAATTACAAGCCATTGCTTCAAATAAAGAGGCCGAAACGCCTTCAGTAATGGGCATGCTGATATAAATATTAGATCGCTGTAATAATTGTGGGAGTTCAGTATTCGGAATTCTTCCTGTAAAAATTACTTTGTTTTCGATTTGTAAATTTTTGGCTAAATCTTTTAAATATTGTAATCTAGTTCCGTCGCCAACAATAGTAAGCGAAAAATCAATTCCTTTTTGATTCAAAATTCCGAATGCTTTTAAAATAGAATCGTGTCGATATTCTGGCATTAAAGAGCGTGTTACGATCGCTTCAATTTTGTTTGAATTATTGATGGAAGGAGTGAAAATCGACAAATCAATTCCTTTTGGGAGAACTAGAACTTTATTCATGTCAACCCCAGATGCTTTCATGTGAATTGCCATGACAGGTCCCCAAGCGTGAATTAAATGCGCTTTCTTAAAAGCATATTTCTGAATGAATTTTTTAAATGGATATAAAACAGATTCTTCCGGCCATAAATCGGTTCGACCTTGCTGCGCGATGGCAATAGTTTTAGATCCAGAGATCGCTGCAAGAAATCCATAACTGGTGGTTCTCTCGGCAATAACCATTTCTGGTTTTTCTTTTTTGATGATTTTCCGAATCGAAATAGGAGAGAAGAAATATTCTAAGATACGTTTGAATCTGTTTACTTTGGAATTATTTGGTGTTTGAAGTTCCCAAGTAATAATTTCAAAATCGCCAAATTGTTTAAGGCCTTTCATCCAAGTTATAGCATCGGCACGATAAGATTCTCCAAGAAAAAGTATTTTTCTTTTCATTCGGTAAATGAATTTTTTTCGCCACGAATTTCACAAATTTTCACAAATTAATTCGCGTCAATTCGTGAAATTCGTGGCGATTTATCTGTTTTATTCTTCAGTCTCTAAGGCGCGATTGATAAATTCGTTTAAAGGTTTTAGAGCAATTAGTTTTTTACTCATTTTAGAAACAAAATCTTTCTGAGTTACTTCAGAAATATCATAAACTTGAGTTGCTGTAAAACTTTTCAATTTCAAGAATTCTATTGCAGGATGATCTTTTTCGTAACCGCGAGGCATGCTTTTAAGCGAATTATTTTCATTTATATCCAAACTTCCGAATTCTTTTTTGAAATCTTTATTGTTTAAAATTTCTTGTAAATCATCATAGAAAAATGCAATTTCTTTTCGGACTTTCTTCAAATCTTCTGCGTCTGGAGAATAAAATCCGCCTGCAAGAAAACTTGCGCCTTTTTCGATGTGGACATAATATCCAGAACGGTTTGCACCTTTTGCTCCAGCAGACATCCAAACGCCTAAATGGGCTTTGTAAGGTGATTTATCTTTAGAAAAACGAATATCGCGGTTGATTCTAAAAGTACAATTTTTAACTTCTAAAAATTCTAATGAAGGATCAAGTGGTTTCATAACATCAAGAAAATCACTTACCAATTGATGATAATCTTTCTTGAAAACTTCATATCGTTTTTTATTTTCCTGAAACCATTCTCTGTTATTGTTTCTTTTTAAATCGTCTAAAAATTGCAATGATTCTTTTGTAAGCATGTTCTGTTTTTTTTATAGCAGTTGTCTTGTTTGCCACTAATTACACTAATTTACACAAATTTTAAATTTATTCTCTGTTTAACTTTGATAAATTCAAACCTATAAGTTTTAATTCGCGAAAATTCGTGTAATTCGCTGCAAAACAAAAAATTACAAATTAAATATTTTATAAGTCTGATGCGTCGATTTTACAATAGCTTCTGTTCGTTCTGGGTGTGTATCAGAAATAAAAAGCTGGCCAAATGTTTCGCTGTTTACCATTTCTACAATTTTAGCCACACGAGTTTCGTCTAGTTTGTCAAAAATATCATCAAACAAAAGAATTGGTTTTACACCGCTTTGTTTTTTTAAAAATTCGAACTGCGCTAGTTTCAGGGCAATCAAAAAAGATTTCTGCTGTCCCTGCGAACCAAATTTTTTTATCGGATGTGAATCAATTTCAAAAGATAAATCGTCTTTGTGAATTCCAACAGTCGTATAATGAAGCGCACGATCTTTATTGATATTTTCCTGTAAAAGCGTTAATAAATCTTTTTCGAACAAATGACTTTCATAAACCAATTGTACACTTTCTTCAGATCCAGTTATGGCTTGATGGTGTATATTAAATATAGGTATAAATTGTTCTAAGAAATCTTTTCGTTTCTCAAAGATCGATTTTCCATATTCATTAAGCTGTTCATTATATATAGATAAAGTATCATTATCAAAAGTGTGATTGAGGGCAAAATACTTTAAAAGCGCATTTCGCTGTACAATTACTTTTTGATACTGAATAAGCTGATGAAGGTAAGTTGAATCTAACTGCGAAATAACGCTGTCCATAAATTTACGGCGCGTTTCGCTTCCTTCAATAATCAAATCTCGGTCTGCGGGCGAAATAATTACTAACGGAATAAAACCAATATGATCTGAAAATTTATCATAGGCTTTTCCATTTCGCTTTAAAACTTTTTTCTGTCCCTTTTTTAAACTGCAGACAATCTGTTCTGTTCTTTCGTTCTTTTCCAGTTCGGCATCAATCACAAAAAACTCCTCTCCGTGCTTGATGTTTTGAACGGCTAACGGATTAAAGTAGCTTTTTCCGTATGCTAAATGATAAATAGCGTCGAGTACATTGGTTTTTCCAATACCATTTTTTCCCACGAAACAATTGATCTTGATATCAAAATCAAAACTGGCTTCAGAAAAGTTTTTATAATTAAATAAAGAGATTTTGTTTAAATGCATTTTTTAGGGACTCAGTCGATAAATATTACTGTTTTTGAGCAGTAAAAATTTGAGGGTGCAAATTACCGAAAAATATCAATATAATAGACTTTAGCGCTGTTTCAAACGGATTTATTTTATTGCTTCCGCGAAAGGGCAAGTTCATAACAAAAATATTTTTTTTAAAATAGTGATAAAATTGAAATTTTTTACGTCGGTTTCAATAAAAATTTTATTTTTGCCGTTCACTAAATAATTTTTAAATGGCAACTTACAATAAAAGAGGATATAAGACACCAAAAGAGAAGGAAGTTAAAGAAGTTAATGAAGAAGCACAGGTAGTTATTGACGAAAAAGACAGCACTACAGCTGGCGTTTTCTCAAAATTAGATGAGACAGCTTCAAAAACTGAGGATTGGGTGGCTAAAAATCAAAAAATCATTATTGGTTTAGTTGCAGGTATTGCTGTTGCTACAATTGGATACTTGGCTTACCAAAAATTTATTGCTACTCCTAAACAAGAAGAAGCGGCTAGTGAAATGTTTGTTGCACAGCAAAATTTTGAAAAAGCAGTAAATGGTGTTTCTAGCGATTCATTATACAAATTATCATTAAACGGTTCAGAAGGTAAATTCGGATTTATTAAAATCGCTGACGAATATTCTGGAACTGATGCTGGAAATTTAGCAAACTACTATGCTGGTATGGCTTACTTAAATACTGGTAAATTTGATGAGGCAATTAAATATTTAGGTGAATTTAAATCTGAAGATGTAATCTTAAATGCTTTGGCTAAAGGTGCGACAGGAGATGCTTATTCTCAAAAAAATCAGCAAAAAGAAGCGCTTGATTTTTATGTAAAAGCTGCTGAGTCTAACAAAAATGATTTTACAACGCCTCGTTTCTTATTAAAAGCTGGAAAAACTGCTTTGGCTTTAGGTCAAAAAGAAGATGCTTTGAAATATTTTAATGACATTAAAGATAATTACGACAGTACTCCAGAAGCAGCATCTGTTGATGCCTTAATTGGATTAGCGCAATAAAAATTTTAGACTTTAGATTTTAGATTGTAGATTTGTAGTTACAAATCTATCCCGAGGCTTCGGGACTAAATTAAAAAATCTAAAATATAACAGATGGCTACTGAAAATAAAAATCTATCAGAATACGATAAAAACACAATCCCAAACGCGAAAGACTTTCGGTTTGGGATTGTTGTTTCTGAATGGAATGATACTATAACAGAAGGACTTTATAATGGTGCTTTTGATGCGTTAATTGATTGTGATGTTCCTGCCCAGCAAATTATCCGCTGGAATGTTCCAGGAAGTTTTGAATTAATTTACGGAGCAAAAAAAATGCTTCAAACACAAAATGTTGATGCCGTTATCGTAATTGGATGTGTAATTCAAGGAGAAACCAAGCATTTTGATTTTGTTTGCGAAGGCGTTACTCAAGGAATTAAAGATTTGAATGTTCAAACTGATATTCCGGTTATTTTCTGTGTTTTAACAGATAATAATATGCAGCAGTCAATTGACAGAAGCGGAGGAGCTCACGGAAACAAAGGAACAGAAGCGGCAATTGCCGCAATAAAAATGGCGTATATTCGTCAGCAGGCGTCAATAGCTCATGCTTATAACCAGCCTTTGCTGTCTTCTGGTGCAATTCAAATCGAAGATACGCCAAGAAAAATAGAGAAGGAATAAAACACATTTGTTTTAAAAAAGCATAAAAAAACCTATACTGCTAAAAGTGTAGGTTTTTTTATGCTTTTTTTGTGATTGTGTTAAGTCGCATCGAATTCGGAATTATATTACATTTGAGTTGATTTTTAATTTAATTTCTATGAAAAAATATCTACTTTACGTTTTTATTTTATGCTTCAGTCTAAGTTATGCTCAAAATAAAATCAATGAAAATTTGAAAAGAGAACTTGATTCAATTATGAAATCAGATCAAATTCTTAGGGAATATATCAATTTTGATACTTCTGAGGATCGAAAAAAAGAAATCGTAAAAGACCTTAGTCGTGAAAATGATCCGAATTTTAGAAAGGGCATTTGGCTAGAGATGAAAAAACGAGATTCTCTTAATTTGATTAAGGTTGAAGAACTTATAAAACTATATGGTTATCCAGGAAAAAGCTTAGTTGGCGAACCAACCAATATTGCTGCGTGGTATGTTATTCAACACAGTTCTAAAATTGGAGAATATTTGTCAATGATTGAGAAAGAAGCGAAAAAGAAAGAGATACCTTTTACCTACTTTGCTAAAATGCAAGATCGTTTTTTAACGCAACAAGGAAAAGAACAGATTTATGGAACGCAAGGTCAGATGAAACAAATAACGAATAAAGAAACAGGAAAAAAAGAGTTTTTTAATTACGTCTCGCCAATTGAAAACCCTACTAGAGTTAACGATCGAAGAAGGAAAGCGGGTTTTACAACTACAGTTGAGGAAAATGCAAAAGAAATGGGAATGGAATACAAGGTTTATACCTTGGATGAAATAAAGAAAATGAACTAGTTCTTTTGTGTCTAACGCGCAATCATTCTGTTTTATAGACTGTTGTAGTTTTTGTTTTTTTTATGATTATTCTTATTCTAAAACCCAATCAAAATTCACTAAATTTGTACTTCTTGGTTTATAGAAACTAATCTAAACTTTAAAACTATTTTTGCTTAATGTCGAGTATTATTCAATTGCTTCCTGATCACGTTGCTAACCAAATTGCTGCTGGAGAAGTGGTTCAAAGACCCGCTTCAGTTGTAAAAGAATTGTTAGAAAATGCTGTTGATGCCAAAGCAACTGATATTAAATTGATAATAAAAGATGCTGGTAAATCACTAGTACAAGTTATCGATAATGGTATTGGAATGACGGTTACAGATGCGCGTTTGTGTTTTGCACGCCATGCAACTTCAAAAATACGCCAAGCGGAAGATTTATTTTCGCTAGGTACCAAAGGTTTTCGTGGAGAAGCTCTGGCTTCTATCGCGGCGATTGCGCACATGGAAATGAAAACTAAACAAGATCAAGATGAACTTGGAACTCACATTGTAATCGAAGGAAGTAAATTTGTTTCGCAAGAAGTGGCAGTTCTTCCAAAAGGAACTTCATTTGCAGTTAAAAACCTGTTTTTTAATATTCCGGCTCGTCGTAATTTCTTAAAATCAGATACAGTTGAGTTTCGCCATGTAATGGACGAATTTCAGCGTGTGGCTTTAGCGCATCCAAATATTCATTTTAGTTTTTACCACAATGGAAGTGAGATGTACAATCTTCCTGCTGCGGGATATCGCCAGCGAATTGTAGGTATAATGTCTGGTAAAACCAACGAAAAATTGGTTCCAGTAAATGAAGATACCGAAATTATAAATGTGCAGGGTTTTGTTTGTAAACCCGAATTTGCTAAGAAAAATAGGGGAGAGCAGTTCTTTTTTGTAAACGATCGTTTTATAAAAAGTGGTTATCTGCATCACGCAGTAATGTCTGCTTATGACGGATTATTGAAAGATGGTGCGCAGCCTAGTTACTTTTTGTACCTGCAAGTACCGCCAAATACAATTGATATCAATATACATCCCACTAAAACTGAAATTAAATTTGATGATGAGCAGGCTTTGTATGCTATTTTAAGAGCTTCGATCAAACATAGTTTAGGACAGTTTAATGTGGCTCCAGTTTTAGATTTTGACAGAGATTCCAATTTAGATACGCCATATCATTACAAAGATGTTGAGGCAGAAGTGCCTACTATTCAGGTTGACGGAACTTTTAATCCGTTTACAGATGATAAAACCAATCAGCATTATAGTAAAGCTAGTTCTGGATCTAATTATAGTTCAGGTTCCTCTTCGTCATCGTCTTCTGGTTCTTCCTATTCAGGATCTTCCTACTCGGGTTATTCAAAAAGAGTAGAGCCAACGGCAAGCTGGGAAAGTTTATATGTGGGTTTAGATACAGAAAATCCTGAAACGATAGAGAGTTCGCCTTTTACATTTGAGAACGAAGAAGTAACTTCTTCTTTATTTAATGATGATGAGGTAGAGCAGGCAGCACACAAAACATATCAAATTCATAAAAAATACATTGTTTCGCCAATAAAATCAGGAATGGTTATTGTTGATCAACAGCGAGCGCATCAACGTATTTTGTATGAACAATTTTTGTTGAATATGACAGTAAATCAAGCATCAAGTCAGCAATTGCTTTTTCCGCTTGATTTGTTTTATTCAGCTTCTGAAATGGAATTAATTGAAGAATTAAAACCTTCATTAGAAACAACAGGATTTGTTTTCGATCAGACAAAATCAGATCATATTGTAATTTCTGGAATTCCAGTAAATATTACCGAAAGCGAAGTTTCTCTTGTAATCGAGCAGTTATTGAGCGATTTACAGGACGGAATCCCAGCAAATAGTTACAGTCAAAATGATACAATTGCCAAATCAATGGCAAAAAGTTTAGCGGTTAAAACTGGATCTTATTTAACCGAAAAAGAACAAGATAATTTAGTAAACGGTTTGTTTGCTTGTAAAGATCCAAATATTTCACCTTTTCAAAAACCGACCTTTATCACCATGCGTGTTGAAGATATAGATAAAAAGTTTGCCTTATGATGAACATGACTCCAGTGGTTAAACAAC
This sequence comes from Flavobacterium sp. S87F.05.LMB.W.Kidney.N, assembly GCF_004366435.1. NCBI lineage: Bacteria > Pseudomonadati > Bacteroidota > Flavobacteriia > Flavobacteriales > Flavobacteriaceae > Flavobacterium > Flavobacterium sp. S87F.05.LMB.W.Kidney.N. The sequence continues at coordinate 158,983 of NZ_SODX01000006.1, forward strand.
TGCTAATTATTAATATTATATTTTTTATTGGTTCTCAGTTAGTGCCGGTTTCTTATGAGTATCTGGCGATGTTTTTTCCTGAAAATCCTAATTTTAAAGTTTGGCAGCCAATAACACATATGTTTATGCATGGTGGTATTATGCATATTGCATTTAATATGTTTGCATTGGTTTCTTTTGGATCTGCTTTGGAGCATTTTTGGGGAGGAAAAAAATTCATCTTCTTTTATATTTCTTGTGGTTTAGGCTCAGCTTTACTTCATACTCTTGTGAACTATTATTTTTTTCAGGATACAATGAGTACTTTGACAGCAAATGGTTTTAATAAAACGCAGATTTTACAACTTTTAAGTGAAGGAAAAATTGATACTAGATGGCAGAGTTTGGTAAGTGTGGCTCAATTTGAAGGATTTACGAGTGCTTATATAGGAACAGTTGTGGGAGCATCAGGCGCTATTTACGGTTTACTAACGGCTTTTGCATTTATGTTTCCTAATGCTGAACTAGCACTAATGTTTATCCCTATTCCAATTAAAGCAAAATACTTTGTTCCGGGGCTTTTGTTGATTGACTTGTTTTTAGGCGTTAAAGGGACTTCCTTGTTTGGCGGTGGAGGTACTGGAATAGCGCACTTTGCACACGTTGGTGGTGCTATTACTGGTTTTTTAATGATGTGGTACTGGAAAAAAAATCAGTTTAATAGTAATCGTTGGAATTAATTTTTAACTTTAAGTTTAAATTCTAAACCAAAAGAAGTTTTATGAATATTCTAGACGATTTGAAATTACAATATAGATTGGGAGGCATAGCCATGCGCGTTATTTATTGGAATATTGCATGTTTTATAATCTCATTAATATTTTTCTATCAATTTTCAATTGGTCAATTTGATTTTCCAACCTGGATTGCGTTATCGTCAGATCCTCAGGTTTTCATGTTCAAACCTTGGACTTTTTTAACCTATGCATTTTTTCACGATGGGTTTTTCCATTTGTTGTTTAATATGATGGTTTTGAACTTTGCAAGTTCATTGTTCTTAACTTATTTTACTCAAAAACAATATTTAGGATTGTATATTCTGAGTGCTCTTTTTGCGGGAGTTGCTTTTGCATTAAGTTTTTATTTGTCAAATATCAGCGGTTCTATTGTTGGTGCATCTGCAGCCATAATGGCAATTTTAGTTGCGGCAACAACTTATTCTCCGCTAATGATTGTCCGTTTGTTTTTGTTCGGAAACGTTAAGTTATGGCATATTACGGCTGTAATTTTAGTTTTAGACTTAATGCAGTTTCGTTTAGGGAATATGGGCGGGCATATATCGCATCTTGCAGGTGCTTTTTTTGGATTTATCTATATTAAATTACTCCAAAATGGTACAGATTTAAGTATCATTGTTTCTAAAACATTAGATTTCTTTGCAAATCTTTTTAGAAAATCTCCTTCGACCCCATTTACAAAAGTTCATAAAAATTACAAAAAACCTACAGAAAGATCAACATCAAGAATTGTCACGAAAGATAAGACGCAGCAACAAATTGATGAGATTTTAGACAAGATCAGCCAATCTGGTTATGACTGCCTGACAAAAGAAGAAAAAGAGTTTTTATTTAAAGCTGGAAAATAAACTTGTAGGAAGAAAAATATGAAAAACCTTTCTTGGTTTAATAAGATAATGTTCTTTTTGAATATAGTACTGACTGTCCTTACATTTAGTGTCTATATTTTACCTTTTTTAGCACCTAAGAGCTTTCCGCTTTTATCGGTGCTTACTCTGTTTATGCCGGCCTTTTTTGTTGCAAATGGATTATTCTTCGTTTATTGGGCAATTCAATTTAAAAAGCGCCTTATTTTATCTGGTTTGGTATTGCTGACTGGAATTACCTTCATCAATAAATTCTATAAATTTTCTGCAAAAGAATACGTTCAAGACGAAAAAGATTTTTCTGTAATGAGCTATAATGTCCGTCTTTTTAATGTTTTTAAATGGCTGGATCGAGATGATATTCCATCAAATATTAAAGCTTTTATAGACGAAAAAGATCCAGATATTCTTTGTATTCAAGAGTACTCAAACTCGGCGCATATTGATTTAAAGGTGTATCCGCATCGTTATATTTTTATAGATGGAAAACAGATTAAAACAGGTCAGGCTATCTTTTCAAAATTTCCAATTATAAACGAAGGGAATATTATCTTTCCTAAATCAGATAATAATGTGGTTTATGCTGATATTAAGCGCGGAAAAGATGTGATTCGTGTTTATAATATGCACTTACAATCTATTAAAATTTCTCCAGATGTAAGCGAAATTTCAGATGACATTGACAATGTAAATCAGAAAAAATCACAACGTATTTATGCCAGAATAAGTAAAGGTTTTACGCAGCAGCAGGAACAGGCAGAGATTTTTAAGGAAAATATCAAGCAGTGTAAAACTCCGTTTATTATTTGCGGCGATATGAATAACAGCCCGTTTTCATATGTATACCGAAGCATCAAAGGAAAGCAAAAAGATGCCTTCGAAGAAGCAGGAAAAGGTTTTGGAGCTACCTATAAATTCCGTTATTACCCTGTTAGGATTGACTACATTTTTACAGACAGTAAAATGAAAGTAAAACAATTTGAAAGCTTCTCAGATTTTGAAAACTCAGATCATTATCCTATTATGACGAGGCTTTCGATGGAATAAAATAGATGAATTTCCAATTTTTTAAAACCCAAATTTCAAAGATGAAAATTGGATTTTCTATTTGATATCTAGTTTCTGAGTTTTCAAATAATCCATTGCAAATTTACCTTCATTAAAAAGTAAGTCTAAAACACTTAAGTTGTTTATGAAACCATGTTTGTCGTCAAATACCTGACTGTATTTTTCGAAAGAGTTTGTGTCTTTTTTTCCGTTCGCTAAATATCTAAAATCAGCGAAATCTGGTGTTTCATGAAAATATTCTGTTGTTTTCCCAAATTCAAATTTCATTCGAAGACATTTTGTTACAATGTCCAAAACTTCAAAATTCAGATCCATTAAAAAAGTATGTTTTTTTTCGAATATAGGCACGATGTCATCCTCGAAGTATTCGAAGAAGGGCGAGCTTCTATAAGCTGCTTCCAGCGATTTAAAATGCTGTTTCTGCCAGTCAAATTCATTTTCAATCAAAATGTCTTTTGTCTTTTGATGTGCTTCTTTGGAATGTTTAACAGGAATATTTAATAATTGAATTCCGTTTGGACTATAGATGTAAGTTCTATTTCTATTAGTTTGTTTCTGAAAATTATCCTCCATTTCAAATGTGATTTTTTCAGATTGCGCTATTACTGCAAAATGACTAATAGATGGAAAATAAGTCGGAAGTATTAAGGAATTCATTGTGATTTTAGTTTAATCGGTAAATCGCTTAATCGTACTTTTTTGAGAAACGATTAAACGATTTACCAGTTTAACGATTTAATGTTTTTTTTTTAAATGTTTCAGGTTTCAAGTTTCAAGTGTTGTCGAACTTGAAACTTGAAACCTGAAACAAAAATAACTTTTTTTTAATTATGCTTTATTCTCTCTTCTTTTTCTCCATACAAAATCTCCAACGAAGTATAATGCAAGAGCTATTAAGAAATATTTGAAGTAAGATTGCGGCTGTCCTTCACCATCAACGGTAGTGAAAACTCTATTCCATCTAATTTTATTGATGCCTTTTCCGTTCGTATCCCAGCTCATCCAGATGAATACTGGTTTTCCTACGATGTGATTTTCTGGAACGTAGCCCCAATAACGGCTGTCTTCAGAGTTATGACGATTGTCTCCCATCATCCAGTAATAATTTTGTTTGAAGGTATATGTCGTTGCTGGCTTTCCGTTAATTAAAAATTTAGAACCTTGTAATTCTAATTTATTTCCTTCGTAATTCGTGATAATTTCTTTGTAAAAAGGAAGTGACTCATTGTTTAACGCAACCGTTTTTCCTGCTTCAGGAATGTAAATTGGTCCCATGTTATCTTGACTCCACTTATTAATATGAGGAAAAATTCTATTATCGTCTGTTTTGTCAATTTTACGTATCACCGCAGTAACGCCAGGAGTATTTTTGAATCGCTCAGCTCCAGCTTCTGTTAATGATCCTAAGTAAAGCGTATCTCTTTTTTCTGTTGTAAAACCTGCAGGATCAGTGATGTCTAATTCTTTAAATAATGATTCGAAATCAATTGGAGTTTTTCCATCTAAAGCTACAGAATAAGAATATTGTGGTTTAGCTCTTTCTGGTAAAACCAGTTTTTTTCCATTAATAAAAACAAAACCATCTTTTATTGATAAACTGTCTCCAGGAATACCAACACATCTTTTTACGTAATTTGATTTCTTGTCAATAGGTTTGATAACCCCTGGTCTTCCTTTTGGTTCAAAGAAATAATGAACTGTATCTACTGGCCAGTTAAAGACAACTATATCGCATCGTTTTATTTTTTGGATAGCTGGAAGTCTGAAATATGGTAATTGCGGCCAGCTTAAATACGATTTACTTTTAGTTAAAGGAATAGAGTCATGAACCATTGGTAATGCTACCGTAGTCATTGGTACTCTTGGCCCGTAATTTAATTTACTCACAAATAAGAAATCACCAATTAATAAAGATTTCTCTAAAGATGATGTCGGAATTGTATAAGGTTGTACAACATAGGTATGTACTAAAGTTGCTACGATAATTGCAAAAAGTAAAGAACTAATTGTGTCTCCAGTTTTGTTTTCAGGAGTTAATTTACGATCTGCACGATACTCTAATTTTTGAGTATAATTTACATAATAAATATAAAAACCTAGAGTGAAAAGGCCTAGAAAAGTATCCAAAGTAGATCTTTTACCAAATGTTCTTAAAGTTTCTACCCATACAACAGGAAACATAATTAAGTTGATGATTGGGATAAAAAGTAATAGTGTCCACCAAGTCGGGCGTCCGATAATTTTCATTAAAACGATAGAATTGTATACCGGAATTGCTGCTTCCCAGCTTTTTCTTCCTGCTGCCTGATACAGTTTCCATGTACCAAGAAAATGAATTATTTGAACAGCTAAGAAAAATACGAACCAAGAGTAAAGTGTCATAATATTGTATTTTTAAGTTTCAAATTCAGGATTGAATGTTTTTAATTAATCCAAAACTTTATTCGATTTATTGTAAGTTTAGTACATCTTTCATAGTGAAAATTCCTTGTTTGCCTGCAAGCCATTCTGCTGCAATAACAGCGCCAAGAGCAAAACCTTCACGATTGTGAGCAGTATGTTTTATTTCGATACTATCAATAACAGAATCGTAGTTTACGGTGTGTGTGCCAGGAACTTCTCCAATTCTTTTTGCTTCTATATGAATTTCATTTGATTGAGCTTCTTCTAAAGTCCAATTAGCATAATTACTGTTTTCAATTACGCCTTTTGCTAGAGAAATTGCAGTACCGCTCGGAGCATCAAGTTTGTGGATGTGGTGAATTTCTTCCATTGAAACTTTATAAGAATCAAACTGATTCATGATTTTGGCTAAATATTCATTTAATCCAAAGAAAATATTTACACCTAAACTAAAGTTTGAACTCGAAATAAAACCGCCTTTTTTCTCATTGCAAAGAGCAATCATTTCGTCGTAATGTTCCAGCCATCCAGTTGTTCCAGAAACTACAGGAACATTAGCATTAAAAGATGCTGAGATATTATTAACTGCTGCTGATGGAACACTAAAATCTATGGCAACATCCGCTGTTGAAAGTCCGTCATAGCTATTAAATTCATCTTTCTTTAAAACTATTTCATGACCTCTTTCTAAAGCAATTCTTTCGATTACTTTCCCCATTTTTCCGTATCCTAAAAGCGCAATTTTCATTATAATTATTTTTTTATTGATTTTTAAATAGACGTTACTCTATTAAAACTTGTAGTTAAAGGTTAGTCCAACGTTTGGTTTAAATGTTACATCGTCGGGATAAATTTCTGGACGCATTGATAGTCTTTCGTTTACATTAAACTGAATCAAAGCGGCATCGACATTGGCATCAATTATGTTTAGTACATAAAAACCAACAACAAATAAGGCAGATAAGTCTCTGTTTCTTTGGTAAAACTTTTGCCCGGCAATCAGTCGGTTGTCGTCCAAAAATTGATAATTATCATCGTTATAGCCTTCTAATCTTCGTTTATAGGCGTCACGATAATCGTGGTATTTTTTATTGTTGTCTATATAAAAGTACAAACTTGTTCCGATTGCTCCGTAAACCAATGGAATTTTCCAGTATTTTTTATTGTAAGCCTGCCCTAAGCCGGGTAAAATTGCAGAATAAAAGGCTGCTTTTGCGGGTGTTAGCGGATCTATTTCTTCTAATGCAGTAGTGTCTTTTACGACCAAAACCGTGTCTTTTTTTACCTGGGCAAAAAGAGAAACGGTTCCTGTTAGAAAGAACAATAGACCGATGGGGACAATTTTATTCACTATCCGTTTATTAATTTTATAATTCTGTTAAAGTCGGCTTCAGAATTGAATGGAATTGTGATTTTTCCTTTTCCGTTGCCAGCGACTTTAATATCAACTTTCGAACCAAAATAATCGTTAAAAGTATTTTTTTGAGTTTCTCTTACCACAAATGCAGAATCTGTTTTAGGTTTTCCTTCAGCTTTAGGCTGCTGCCCTTCATGATAATTTTTTACCAGAGCTTCTGTTTCACGAACAGATAAATTCTGGCTTACAATTTTTTGGTAGATATCTGTTTGAACATCAAGGTCTTCAATGTTGATAATTGCTCTACCGTGTCCCATGCTGATAAAACCGTCACGAATACCAGTTTGGATAATCGGATCTAATTTTAAAAGACGTAAATAGTTGGCAATTGTCGAACGTTTTTTTCCAACTCTTTCACTCATTTGTTCTTGAGTTAATTGAATTTCATCGATCAAACGCTGGTATGATAATGCAATCTCAATTGGATCTAAGTCATGACGCTGAATATTTTCAACCAAAGCCATAACTAACGATTCGTTGTCGTTTGCAATACGAATATATGCTGGAACATGAGTTAATCCTATTAAGGTAGAAGCACGAAGACGACGCTCTCCTGAGATTAACTGATATTTATTGAAATCTAATTTACGAACAGTAATAGGTTGAATTACACCAAGTTCTTTAATAGAAGTGGCTAATTCGCGTAAAGATTCTTCATTAAAATTGCTTCTAGGCTGAAACGGATTTATTTCGATAGCACTTATTTCAAGCTCAATAATATTTCCAACAACTTTGTCAGCATTTTTATCTTCTACTGATGTAATGTCGTTTTCTGGATCTTTTAATAATGCTGATAATCCTCTTCCTAAGGCTTGTTTTTTAATTGCTTTTGTCATAAAAACTATTTGCTGTTTTTCTTTATAATTTCTTGAGCTAAATGAATGTAGTTTACGGCACCTTTACTGGTAGCGTCATAATTAATGATGCTTTCACCAAAACTAGGCGCTTCACTTAATTTTACATTTCGCTGAATTACGGTATCAAAAACCATATCGTTAAAGTGTTTTTGAACCTCTTCTACAACCTGATTAGATAAACGTAGTCTTGAATCGTACATAGTTAGCAATAAGCCTTCGATGTCAAGATCAGGATTGTGTATTTTTTGAATACTTTTAATAGTGTTCAATAATTTTCCTAATCCCTCAAGAGCAAAATACTCACATTGAATAGGAATAACTACAGAATCTGCAGCTGTTAAAGCATTCAAGGTTAACAAACCTAAAGAAGGCGCACAGTCGATAATGATATAATCATATTCATCTTTCACGCTTTCTAATGCTTTTTTAAGCATATATTCACGGTTTTCTTTGTCAACCAATTCAATTTCGATAGCCACAAGGTCAATATGAGCAGGGATCACGTCTACGTTTGGGGCTGTACATTTTAAAACGGCTTCTTTCGGTGTTATACTGTGTTCCAGAATTTGATAAGTTCCAGCTTCAACTGTTTCTACGTCAATTCCGAGACCAGATGTAGCATTGGCTTGAGGATCAGCATCGATCAACAATACTTTTTTTTCTAAAACACCTAATGAGGCAGCAAGATTTACTGATGTAGTAGTCTTTCCAACGCCTCCTTTTTGATTAGCAATAGCAATGATTTTGCCCATTTATTTTCTGAATTTTGAACCGTAAAAATACAATTATTTATGGTTTTTGAAAATCTATTTTGTTAACATTTATGAAAGTTTGTTTAACCGTTGTTTGGTGGGTGTTTGCAGAAATTAATTTTAGTTTTCAAAAGAGTTATTAAAGATGTTTCTTATTTATTTAATTCACTTTTTTGTGATTAAAGCTTTGAAATCATTTAATTCTAAACAAAACTTATATCTTTTTACAAATAAGATTTTGGTTTTAAATATAGTTTTGAAATAATGAGTCGGCTAATTTTTTAAAATCTCGATTGTTACATAAACTACACCGCTCTTTTTATTGGAAGCAATATCCATAAAAGCTCTTTTACTTAGGTCAATTTCTCTTCCTTTTACAAAAGGTCCTCTGTCTATAACTTCAACTAAAACAAACTTTTTATTTTTTTCGTTTGTGATTTTTAGTTTTGTTCCGAAAGGGAATGTTTTGTGCGCTGCGGTAAAATCATTATTGTCGAATTTTCTACCGCTCGCTGTTTTTCGCCCATTAAATTTATCATGATAGTAAGAAGCGTGAGCATTTGTCTTATATAATACGCTTTTTGTTGCTAATAAGCAGGAATCAATTGGAATGATGTTTTTTTGCTGTGCGATTCCAACTATAGAAAAAATTAAGGCAATACATAATATAATCTTTTTCATTTCATTTTCTTTTTCATTGCCGGCAAAAAAAAGCTATTAAAGAAAAACAGATATGTTCTAGAAGGTTTATTTATGTCAGAAAAAGACAAATTTTTTAGATTTTGTAGTGTTTTTGATGAGAAAATTGAGAATAGAAATGAACGGGAAGCTTAAGGATTATTGCTATTTTGGGCTTTCTAAAAACTATCACTATTACAATCTATCAAACCATAAAAATGAACATTCTTATGAGTAAAAAAGTAATCTCATTATTTACACTATTTACATTTATGCTGCTATTCTGCAGTTTTTCATCTTATTCAGATAATTACAAAATAGAAGGGAATAAAAAAATCGAACGTAAAATTGTTTACAACAAAAAGAAACATAATATTAGTTTATCATGGTCGGCTTTTGGTTCTTCTGGAAATTATATTATTACAAGAGGAGGAAGTCGTTTAGCGACTGATTTTGTAACTGTGGGTTCAACTTCTAAATTGACATTTACAGATAATAAACCCAATACTGATAAATACGAGAACTATTATAAGGTTACTCGTAATTCGATAACAGTCATAATTTCATTAGAAAACCAAATGTTTGGTGATAATATGTATTTCTATGATAGAAAATATGAAAAGGCAGAAACAGCACGAAAAGATATTAATTCCCATTTTGGATCTATTGGTCTAGGCGGATCAAATGGCGAATGGACAACAAAACGTCAGGCATATTATTTTAAAGCAAATATTGAAGGACAAACTTACGATTCTGGCGGATCGGGTTCTGCGTCATCGGCTGAAGCTAACTCGATAGAATTAGGATTCTACTCTCACATTGGAGGTTTAGGAAAAGTTCCGTCAGATGTTAAACTAGGGTCTATCTTTACGAAACCTCATCTTTCGGGTGGAGCAAATGCGACTTGTACTTTTTGGCGTTCTATAGAAAATGTTGAAGTAATGCGAGATTTTGCTTGGACAGTTTCTCAATCAACCAGTGCGCGAAGAATGCTGATTGAAAGTACTTCAAAATATATTTCAGATATTGGAGATACCAATTTTTGGGGCAGCGGTGGCTTTATTGCCGATACTCATTATACATCATCACGACCAAATTGGGGCGGACAACAGCAATGGTATACAAGAAATGCCATTTTTCCTTCTGGCTCGGGAGCTATGGGCGGTTCCTATAATATGGTTTGGCAAGGCTGTGTTAATCCTCCAAAGGCAGATGATGCTAATTCTCCAATTCCTGCTACGCCTATTATAAGAGAAAAACCTTTTCTTTTTTTAGATAAGGATGGCGAATACAAAGTTTTTGTTCCTGCATGGCAAAAAGATAGAGTAGGAGTTTCTTGGTCGGCAGCAGATATGGGTAAAGGCGAAATTCAAGATTTGCTTACTAATTGGTATGTTGCCAAAGAAGGTGATACTGATCTGGAAATCAATAATGCATTAAAAGCTGGTAAAAATATATTTTTCACTCCAGGACATTACTCACTGAATGCTCCTATTCAGGTCAATAGAAAAGACGCTATACTTTTAGGTGCCGGTATAGCTTCTGTAACACTTGAACCGACTGAGAAAAATATTTGGGGATATATTTATGCTGATGACAAAGATGGAATTATCATTGCTGGACTTCTTATGGATTCCTTTAATAGTACAACTTATCAAATTAGAATTGGAAACGAAGGAGCAAATGCCGACCATTCTGCAGATCCAATTCTGCTTACAGATATTACTTGCAGAGTAGGTGGTGTTCAATCAAAGAATATTCAGATACATGCTTCTATGCAAATTAACAGTAATAATGTGGTGGGTGATCATTTCTGGCTGTGGCGTGCCGATCATGGTTCGCAGAAAGGTGGTGATGCACGCTGGTTAAGAGATCGATGCAAGAACGGACTTATTGTTACTGGAGATGATGTTACACTTTATGGTTTGTTTACAGAACACTATCAAGAATATGAGGTATTATGGCTGGGAGAACGCGGCAGAACTTTTTTCTTTCAAAACGAACCGCCTTATGATGCGCCGAATCAAGCAACCTGGAGCAGTCAAGGAGGAAGGGTTGCTGGTTACGCAGCGTTTAAAGTAGCTAATACGGTAAAAGAACATCAAAGTATTGGAATGGGATCTTATGCTGTTTTTACGGGAACAGATGGTAATGTGAATAAGAAAAATGGTTTTGAAGTGCCTAATAGTCCAAATGTGAAACTCGAAAAAATGTGTACCACTCGTTTTGCCGGTCCGGGTAATATTCAAAATGTTATTAATGGAATTGGTGGCAGCACCGCAACTGGTGCAAAACGCGTAGCATTATATAATAATGGAGAAGGAACACAGCCTTTTGATGAGGAATTTAATTTGCCTAATCGTGAATCTTATCCTGCTTATATTTTGATGGAGAAGTAAATAGAATATAGCTCGTGGTTTCAACCACGGGTTATATTTTAAATGAAGTTTTTAGGAATTTAGAATGTAAATTTGCAACAAGTTATTATGTTTGGTTTGTCATATTCGTAAATTATAAATACTTGTTGTTTATCAAAAACTTGAGCAATTCTAACTTTTTCATTTAATTCTATATGTTGAATTATTTGTTTCTTTAAGACTGAATACACCCAAATTCGATTTTTGTCTGTTAAATATATTTTTTCTTCTGTTTCAGATATGATCATTTTCTCGAAATTAAAATCAAATTCGATTTCGGTTGCCAAGTGTAAATTTGAATAAACGTTTATTTTATTTGTCGGAATAATTCTTTCTTGTGTAGTTGGCGTTGCTTCAATTAATTTTCCTAAATGAAGATAAAAATTCTCTGATTTACTTTTGAATATATTGTAAAATAAATCTGTTTTTAAAATTTCTTTTGCTTTGTTTGTCGCGATATCAAATTGCTGAATGCTTCCAATTTTTGAACAAAAAACTAAAAAAATATTTTCATTTTGTTTAAAAATACCTCGACAAGTTTTTAGTTTCTTTTTAATTCCTTTTTCTTGAATATAATTATAAATGAATAAAAAATCACTATTGAAATTCATTAGTAAAAGAGAGTCTTTATCATTTGATGAGACATAATCACTATATTTTTGAATACCTTTCTCGAATTTTTTAATTATTGATAAATCGGTTCTATTGATTTGAAATATCTTGTTGTCAGAAACAGCGAATATATTTTTTTTATCAGGATTGAAATATAAACATCGTACAGAATTTTTTATGGAACAACTATTTAATTCTTCTCCATTTTCAAAAGAAAATTGCCTTAATTTCATTAAAGGATAAGATGATCCAAAACCATCTGAAAAATAAAATTTTGTTTCGTCAAATGGGTCTTCAGTAGGAATTAAGCCTCCGTAAATCCCATTTTTCAATTCGCTAGTCCAAAGTGTTTTAAATTTCATAATTAGAGAGATTTAAATAGTAAACAAATAAAATTTTAAGATTTTAAATTGCCTATTATATAAGCGCTCAAAGTTATATAATAATAAAAAACCTACAAACACGTCTTTTGATATTTTTCGTATTCTATAAAAATCTATGCTTTAAAGTGGAATAAAATTTGAAATTTTGGTTTTCAGTTTATTGCAAAAAAAAAGTCTTTCCAAATAAATGAAAAGATTTTCATCGAGGCGGCAGGATTCTAACCTGCGGTATTCCCGATTTTCAATCGGGACGCGATAACCGTTGCGTGTTATTTATATTTGAAATTGATGCAAAAAAAAAGTCTTTCCAAATAAATGAAAAGATTTTCATCGAGGCGGCAGGATTCTAACCTGCGGTATTCCGATTTTCAATCGGGACGCGATAACCTTTTAGCGTATTTATATTGAGATGGATGCAAAAAAAAAGTCTTTCCAAATAAATGAAAAGACTTTTGTCGGGGTGGCAGGATTCGAACCTGCGGTCTTCCCGATTTTCAATCGGGACGCGATAACTGTTGCGTGTTATTTATATTTGAGATTGATGCAAAAAAAAAAGTCTTTCCAAATAAATGAAAAGATTTTCATCGAGGTAGCAGGATTCGAACCTGCGGTCTTCCCGATTTTCAATCGGGACGCGATAACCTTTTAGCGTATTTATATTGAGATGGATGCAAAAAAAAAGTCTTTCCAAATAAATGAAAAGACTTTTGTCGGGGTGGCAGGATTCGAACCTGCGGTCTTCCCGATTTTCAATCGGGACGCGATAACTGTTGCGTGTTATTTATATTTGAGATTGATGCAAAAAAAAAAGTCTTTCCAAATAAATGAAAAGATTTTCATCGAGGTAGCAGGATTCGAACCTGCGGTCTTCCCGATTTTCAATCGGGACGCGATAACCGTTGCGTGTTATTTATATTTGAAATTGATGCAAAAAAAAAGTCTTTCCAAATAAATGAAAAGACTTTTGTCGGGGTGGCAGGATTCGAACCTGCGGCCTCCTGCTCCCAAAGCAGGCGCGATAACCGGGCTACGCTACACCCCGATGATGTATTGTGGTACTGCCCGAAAGCGGATGCAAAGATATAAATAATTTTTGTTTACAAAAGGAAAAAATGAAAATAAATAAAACTTATTTGAACATAGTTATTTAGGATTTATTTTAGCCTTAATTTTTTATAATAAAGTTTACATTTGCATCACAAAAAAACTATACACGTTATGTCAGATACAATAGAAAAAATTAAATGCCTTATTATAGGTTCTGGCCCTGCAGGTTATACTGCAGCTATTTATGCAGCCAGAGCAAACATGAATCCGGTTTTATATCAAGGAATGCAGCCTGGAGGTCAGTTGACTACAACTAATGAAGTAGAAAATTTTCCAGGGTATGTTGATGGAGTTACAGGACCAGAAATGATGGTTCAGTTACAAGAACAAGCAAAACGTTTTGGCGCAGATATCCGTGACGGCTGGGCAACAAAAGTTGATTTTTCTGGCGATATTCATAAAGTTTGGATTAATGATTCAATCGAATTACACTGTGAAACTGTTATTATTTCTACGGGTGCTTCAGCTAAATATTTAGGATTACCATCAGAACAACACTATTTAAATATGGGCGGCGGAGTTTCTGCTTGTGCTGTGTGTGATGGTTTCTTCTACAGAAATCAAGAAGTAGTAATTGTTGGAGCAGGTGACTCAGCTTGTGAGGAAGCTCATTACTTATCTAAACTTTGTAAAAAAGTAACAATGCTGGTTAGAAGTGAAAAATTCAGAGCTTCTAAAATCATGGAAGAAAGAGTACGTAAAACAGAAAACATTGAGATTTTAATGAATCATGATACTGTTGAAGTTCTTGGTGATAATAATGTAGTACACGCTATTAAAGCATTAAACAAAACAACTGGTGAAACGATCGAAATTCCAGCAACTGGTTTCTTCGTAGCAATTGGACACAAACCAAATACAGACATTTTTAAAGATTACATTACGCTAGACGAAACGGGATATATTGTAAATACTCCGGGAACATCTAGAACAAATGTTTCAGGTGTTTTTGTAGCTGGTGATGCTGCAGATCAGGTTTACCGTCAAGCAATTACTGCTGCAGGAACAGGATGTATGGCAGCTTTGGACGCTGAGAGATATTTGGCTTCTAAAGAATAAATTTTTTAGTTTCAAGTTTCAAGTTTTCTTTTGTTTCAGGTTATTGGAGCGCTGAAATCTTTACAATAAAAAAAATCCCAGTCTAAATTAGGCTGGGATTTTCTTCTTTATATTAATGTCTTAATTTCAACTTGAAACTTGAAACAAGAAAGACTTGAAACAATAAGTTTATTTAACCTTTTTGAATAATTTCGCTTCTTCAGAAAAACGAGTCAATTCGATTTTTGGATTTCCAAAAAGAGAAAGTTCTGCTTTATCTCCAATAGCCAATGAAAGTGTTGTTTCGGCAAAAATAGTTCCTACAGCATAATTTTCCGCAGTAACATTTGCATCTTTCAGTGTGAATTTTGTTCCTGTAAATACAGAATTATTGTCTAATCTAATTGTAGCTTTTTCGGCAATACCTTCAATCGCAGCATTTGCTTTTTGGTACAAATCACATTTAAATTTGATAGCCGAAACCAAAGTTTTAACAGATGCATTTTTACTTAGTTGTAAACTTCCATCATCTGCTTTTAAATTTAATTCTGTTTTAGATTTGTCATCTGCAATTAAAGCGAATTTTTTAGCATTAACATTCAAAAACAGTTTAGAAAAGTCAAGACAGTTCATCGTGATGTCGTCTAATTGTAATTCTTGAATAGCATAAACGATAGCCTCATTTTTTGTAATAACTTTATTCAATGAACTAGTATAAGTAACTCGAACAGATAATTTTTTAAAAATAGACGATTCTTTGTTAGTGTATAGTCGAAGCGTTTTTTCTCTTAAATCCATTCCAACAATATCGTGTAGATTATCATCGGCTTCAATTTTAATTTCATTTTTCTCTCCGCGTTCCAAATAAACTTCCAAATTATCATCGACTTCAATGGCGTCAAAACTACCAACTTCTTTTATCGAAGTCGTTACAACTTTAGAACCTTTAATTTTTTCTCTTTTTTGTGCAAAAGTTAATGTTGTAACCAATAATAATAGGAGCAGCGCTGTACTTTTTTTCATTAATTCTAGATTTGATTTTGACAAATATAAAAAAATCATCCACTTTTGATGAATGATTTCTTTTATATTTAACAGTTACTTCTTTTTAGCTTTTGTTAATGTTTCCTCCAGAGCTTGCTGATTTTTCAACTGTTTTTGGAGAACCGCTGTAATCGATGTTTCCTCCGCTTGAAGCTTCCGCTTTTAAACTTACTATCGGATGTATAGAAACAGTACCGCCGCTTGAAGCCTCTGCATGAATATCGTTTGCCATTAATTTAGCCGCATCAATACTTCCGCCGCTTGAAACCGAAGTGTTAAGATTTAAAGCTTTGCCTTCAATAGTTACAGAACTTCCGCTTCCAGAATCTACAGAGATCTTATCTGATTCAATGTTTACTTGCATCGATGCTGCGCTTGAAGCTTCTAAAATTATATCTTGCCCTTCAATAACATTTTTACTTTGAACAGATGATGCACTTGAAGCCTCTATTTTGTCAACAACCGGCATTTTTACGGTTACTTTTTTCATTGTAATGTTGCGGAAAGAATTGTATTTGCAACTAATTACCAATGTTCCGTTTTCTACTTTAGTTTCAATTTCTTTTTGAAGATTATCATCGGCTTCAACCGTAATTTCTCTAGAATCAGATTGTTCGATTACTACGTCAATAGCATTACTGACTCTTATATTCTTAAAATCACCTTGAACAGTTCTTTTTTCGGTTGTAACATTCCCGCTTCCTTCGATTGTGTTCATATTAAAATTGCAAGAAGCAAATAATAAGGCAGTAACAGCAGCAATTATAAATTTCGTAATATGAATGATTATTTTTATCATGGCTTTAGTTTATTTTGATTATAACTCCGTTTTTGTCAGTGGTTAGCTTTCCTTTAGTTTTTTTTCCGTTTAAAACTTCTTTTCCATTAATTTTAACCGAAACTTCATTTATTGTGTCGTTTTCAATAGTATTTACTTCGTCAGAATCATTGTCATCATTATCGTCTGCAGGACAATTTAAACATCTCACTTTTGATCCTTCCACTTTATAATTGTAATCTCCGTCATAATTTAGATTGAAGAAATCATCATCAGAATTATAGTAATCTCTTATTGAAGAATCTGGTTTAATTAATTGTCCGTCTGGAACGTACAAATAAACATCTACTTCTTGTCCTCTAAATTTGTTTTTAACATCTGTCAGAAAATAATTATCCAAAATTAATTGATTTCCGCTAATTTGAAACTTATAATTAATTTTTTCTGCTCTTTTTTTAGCATTTGTAAAAGAATTTCCTCTTGCACTTTTTTCTATTTGAATAAAAGGAGTAGTTTCATCTGTATGTAAGATATGTAAGCGAACATCATTTGAATAAATTAATTCATTGTTTGCCGAGTCTTGTACAAATTCAAAATCTCTGTAATTATTTAGACTTTTTGTGTAATAGTCACTGTATTTAAACTTAATATATAATGTGTCAGCGGCTTTGATTCCAAAAAGCTTTTTCTCTACGACTTTGTTATCATAAGAAATTTCAGTTGCTTGTTTAATTCCGATACTAATTACAATTGCGATTGCAATAATCCAAACGGCTAAAAGAGTATACTTTGTAATATTTCCAATTGATTTTAAGTTCGGAGATAACAATTTGAAACCTAAAAGTGTTAAGAAGAAAAACGGAATTCCGACAGCAAAAAGCATCAATAAACCAAATGACCAGATTGGATATTCTGTAAAGTTTCCAGCTTCTACAAAATTCTGCCAAGGAAAATCAATAAAAATGTTTGTTCCTAAAGTAAAAACACCAATCAATAACATGATTAAAGTTGAAATTCCAGCTATGATTAGGACAACTCCTAAAAACTTAGCAAAAATTTTAAAAACCGTCATGATAAAGTCTCCAAATGAACTACTTATTCTCCCAGCTCCCGACTTTACCTGGTTTCCCATTTTGTCATAATCTGCATTTTTGAATTTTTCAGATAATGAATCAATTTCTTCACGCACTTTTTTTTCGATGTTCGAAATAGTTACTGGCTCTCCAGTCATTTCTAATTTTTCTGAAGTTGTCACTGCTTCAGGCGTTACAATCCAAAGAACAAAATAAGCTAAAATTCCAGTTCCAAAACCTGCAAAAACGAAGATTAAGAATATAATTTTAATCCAAACAGCATCAATTCCAAAATAATGTCCTAGCCCTGTAGCGACACCTCCAATTAAACCTTTTTCTTTATCGCGGTATAATTTTTTGTGTTTTCTTTGCCCAAAATCATTGTAAGATTGATTGGTGCTTTCTTCGTCCTCAATTCTATAATCTTCAGGTTGTCCCATCACCGTAATCACTTCGTCAACATCTTTCAGTCCAACAACATGTTTCTCGCTTTTTTGTTTTTCTGATAATAATTCAGAAACACGCATTTCGATATCTTTAATAATTTCATCTTGTCCAGAAGAGTTGTTAAGTGATCGTTTTATTGCGTCAAAATAGCGTGTTAATTTTAAGTATGCGTCTTCATCGATATGAAAAAACATCCCGCCTAAGTTAATATTTACTGTTTTGTTCATGACTTATTGATTTTGATTGGTGATTAAGTTTACAGCGTCGGATAATTCTGTCCAAGTACCGCTAAGTTCGTTTAAAAATGTTTGTCCTATTTCGGTTAATCCATAATATTTTCGTGGTGGCCCAGAGGTCGATTCTTCCCAGCGATAATTTAGTAAACCGTCATTTTTTAATCTAGTTAACAACGGATAAACGGTTCCTTCTACAACTAGTAATTTTGCGTTTTTTAAAGTGTCTAATATTTCAGATGTATATGCGTCTTTTTCTTTTAATACAGATAAGATGCAAAACTCAAGAACACCTTTGCGCATCTGTGCTTTTGTGTTTTCAATGTTCATAATTTCATTTTGTTTTTTTTTGATTGAACAATTCGTTTTTTGATTGATGATGATTGATTGATGATTGATCTCGAATTTATTCTATTAGAATGAGTTCGTATAACGTATAACTTTTAACCTTTTCGATGATTACTTTATAAAAGGAATCGTTAGCGGATATTTGTACAATTCTCCGTTTGAAGCTTTTATAGAAGCATAAATCACTAAAAAGAATTCAACAAATTTTAGTAATCCAAAAAGCACTACAGCTGTAATTCCTACACTTAGCATTCCAATATGGGCTTGGAAATTAAAGTTTCTGATGTGAATATTGTAGTCATTGAAAACAGCTTCCAATGGAATATTCTGCAAGAAAACAGTTAAGAAAATTGGTATAGCAATAAGTGCTAAGATCAAACTGTAAAGCAAAATACTTAACTGAAAGTTTAAAGCTTGTTTTCCGTGATGATCTGCAAATTCAGACTTGTCTTTATAATTTGTCCAAATGATTAGCGGAAAAATATAGTTCCCAAACGGAATTATATATTGACTTAAAGTACTCAAATGAGTAAATGATGCTGTATTCTTTTCTGATGTTTTTTCCATGATGAGTGGTGTTGTTGTTTCCATGATTAAAAGTATATAGTAATTTCTTATGCAAATATATGTCTAAAAGACAGTATCTTGTTTTGCATAGTACCAAATATTAACAAAATATTAACAATTATAAACTTTTAAAATGCGGTTTAAATTGTTGAAAATCATTTCTAAGTATTGATTTTATTGAGGTTTTTTCCATATTTAAAGAATATATTGTGCGTGCATAGTTTTTTTGTATTTTTACATAAAAAATATATCACATGGCAGTTTCAGTTTCCAAACTCAACAAATTTGTATTATTCAAATTACCATCTGCATACATTTGCGGTGTACGTGTAAAAGCAATCGACAAAGACCGATGTGTGGTTAGTGTTAAACACAGATGGATCAATCAGAATCCGTTTAATTCTATGTACTTTGCTGTTCAGGCAATGGCGGCAGAATTGACAACTGGAGCTTTGGTGATATCACAAATTCAAGAAAGCGGTAGAAAGATTTCAATGTTAGTAGCCAATAACAAAGGAAACTTTACTAAAAAAGCAACTGGCAGAATTACATTTGTCTGCAATGATGGACATTTAATTGCGGATGCCATCAAAAAAACAATTGAAACAGGAGAAGGGCAGACTTTCTGGATGAAATCTATTGGAACTAATGAAGAAGGAGTTCAAGTTTCTGAGATGGATTTTGAGTGGAGTGTAAGATTAAAATAGTTTTTTAATATTTTGCCACGAATTTCACGAATTATTTTTACAAATGAATTAAGCATTTATTAATGGAATTCGTGGCGAAAGAAGACCATAAAAAAAGGCCTCAAATATTTGAGGCCTTTTTCTTTGAAATTGAGTTTCAATTATTTTTTTGCACAACAAGATTTTTTGTCTTTTTTATCTATTGTTTTTTTACAGCACGATTCTTTTTTAGCTTTTTCTTTTGCTGCTGGTTTTGTTTCTTGAGCGGTTACTCCAATTGAAAATAAAGCAACAGTCAAAATTGTGATTACTTTTGTCATTTTGTTTGAAATGTTATGTTAGAAAGATTATAATTGGTAAGTCAAATATAAATTGATTTTCTTCCTGTAAGAATAGTTTTAATGTTAATGTTTTTGTAAAATGAATACTAATCTTGAGAATAAAACTGAGAAACCCAATTGTCAAAATCAGCTTTGTATTTTTCTTGCGCGCTTTCCAGAATTGGTTCTGTTTCGTCTATTGGATCTAGATTAAAGTTTTCTTTTAACCAGCTAATATACTCTTGTAGATTTTCGCTTTCTTCATAATCTTCATCTTTATAAAAGTAAGCTTCTTCGTGATCAACGCTGATTTCAGTATCAAAGGTCAGTAATTGCATAAAATCAAAAATGTTTTTTGCAACAATATGATAACCGCCTTCGTCACCAAAAACCACTACAGGTAATTCGTTTAAAGATTTGTTCGAGTCATTATTCCATAAAACGTACATAGAACCCGATCCGTTTGCTTGTGCAAAAGGCATAAGTTTATCTAAAAAAGCTTCATCTTCAGACCAGCTTGAAATTCCAGATTTATGATCTTCATAAAGACCAAAACCTTGAGAATAACTTTCATATCCTAGTTCGTCGTTTATTTCGAAAAATAGTGCTAATTCATTTGTAATTTGGTTGTTGAAATTCTTTTTGAAATCTTCTAATGTCATAGTTATTTGTTTTTCACGTTTCTTAAATATATCTAATTAAGCAATCCAGGCATCATCTATTTTATCAATGACCCATTTATCATTTACTTTTTTAATATAGATTAGATATTCATATCCGCACATAGCGCCACATTCAATTCCTGCGGTGAGAACGCCGTATTTTTTTTCATCATCAAATTGAATTCTACTTAGAATAACTATTCCTCGCACAGAATAACAGCATTCATTATAAAATTTCCTGTTATTTCCACGCGGTATTCTGGAAACATATTTGAGATGAAAAGGGGTATAGGCATCCAGTTTTTTTCTGTCTAGTTTATATTCAAGCGTATCCGCAACATTGTTTTTTGATATTACAGCATCTTTATAATGTTCCTGAAGTTCTTTATAATGTTCTCTTATAACCACTTCATCAAAGAAAACAAGATCAACAGGAAATTTCTTTTGTTTAAATTCTGCTAGTTCTTTATTGAATCGTTTGTTTGATTCATTTCGCCTATTCAATTTATATTCCGACGGATCTATTCCCGGAGGTGCTGGCGGAACATAATTTAGCACAGCATTTACCCAAACCGAATCAATAAGAGCTGGATAAACCTCATAAAACACCTCTTTTTCAAATTGTAAATCTTTCTCTTTATTATTACAGCTAGCAATTAAACTGATAAACAATAATAACATCGCAGTTTTAAAAAGGCTTTTTAAGCTGGAAAAATTCCATTTAGACTTTTTAGTTTTATTTAATTCTTCATGTGAATAATTATAAACTCCTGCGCCGTCATCGTATATTTTGGGGTTACAACTAAAAGATTCCAGAAATACAATAAGTCCATTTATTCCTCCGTAAGGATAAGAATATGCATCGTATAGAAATATACCTTTATTATGACTCGTCTCTTTCAAATTAATATATTCTATTTCATAATTTATTGATAATAATTCAATAAGCGAATAGAAATGCCAACTTAGCTCAGTTTCTTCAGCTGTATCAAAATTTGGTTTTAAATCAGAATCTAAGAATGTGAATTTTTCTAAGGAATATTTCGGAAATGCTTCAATCCAAAATTTATCATCTCTTTCAATAGAATTGTTTTTAGAATCTTTTATAACTTCAAATGTCGCTTTTAAATCTTTAAAGTTCCCTTCATTTGTAAAATCGAATTCTATATAACAATATTGATTTTCCATATTTAGATTATTGAAAAGTTATGATTTTTAACTTAATAAAAGATTGAATTAAACTTTTTATTAAGCTAATATATAAAATTTATTCGTCGTTAAAATCTGTTTTTTAGACACACTTTTGATGTGAACTTAAATTACTTATATGGTTCAAAAACAATCAATAATTCAAATTCAATCCAAATCCTATTCCCATATCGCTGTCATAATGTGTTGTAATTCCGAAGTTTCGGGCAACGATATATTTTAAGCCAGCCATGTATTCTTTATCTGTATTCCACATCAAATTCATTCGAAGTCTTTGCGAAAGCGGAATATCTTTTCGTTCAAATTGTAAACGAACATTTCCATCCGTATAAACTTCAACTTGAGCTTTTATGAGCATTGGTAAAGTATATTCTACACCCGCACTAAAAACCGAACGATTGTCTTTGGTGTTTTTTTGACCAAAAATATTTTGTTCCTGTTCGTCCATTCCCATTTTTCGGTATCGCCAGTCAAAACCTATAAAAGGCATTAACCATTGATTCTTTCCAATGTAACGTCCAATATGTGTTTCCGTTTCATAACCATGTTTGTCGTTATAACCCAATCTCCATTCCGTTCCAATGCTCCAACGGGTGTTGCTGAACATCGCTTCACCATCATTTCCGTTACTGGCAAAATCATTTTCTGCCATAAAATGAAACATACGGTCGTCCATTTTCAACATTTTGAAAGCCATTTCAGGATGATGAATCAACGGATTTGGTGCTGAATTTTCGTAACTGAAAATTCTCCCCATTCCGGCCATCATATGATATAAAATATGACAGTGAAAAAACCAGTCACCATCAGCATTTGCCTGAAACTCGATTGTATCGGTTTCCATTGGCATAATGTCAATCACATTCTTGAGCGATGAATAATCGCCATGTTCGTTTAATATTCTAAAATCATGTCCGTGTAAATGCATCGGGTGGCGCATCATTGAGCCGTTATATAAAACAATACGAACGTTCTCTCCTTTTTTAATTAAAATTTTATCGGTTTCAGATACCACCTTATTATCCAAGCTCCAGACATAACGATTCATATTTCCAGAGAGCGTAAAGCGCAATTCTTTTACGGGAGCATCTTTTGGAAGATTGGTTTTAAAAGGCGATTTCAACATTCCGTAATTCAAAGTCACAATTTCGGAGGTTTCAGTGCTATCACTTTCCATTTTCATGTCTTCCATATTATGAGTAGAATGATCCATTGATTTTGAATTTTCGTCTTCGCCCGAAATTTCGGGATACATTACGGCATTCATGTCCATTTTATTCAAAGACATATTCATACCCATATCATTCATTTCGCCGTTCATTTTCATCATATCGTTCATCATTTTCATGCCTTCAAAATATTTAAGTTTCGAAAGATGATGAATGGGCTGTTTTTCTCCATTTCCTAAAAATAAAGAAGCAGATCCTGTTCGATCTTCGGCTGTAGCCAAAAAAGCAAAAGATTTATTATCTTCTGGAATTGTAACCACAACATCATAGGTTTCAGAAACGGCAATAATTAAACGATCCACTTCTACAGGTTCAACATCATTTCCGTCACTAGCTACAACGGTGATTTTTCCTCCGCCATAAGTCAGCCAGAAATAACTGGAAGCGCCTCCGTTTGCAATTCTTAAGCGGACTTTCGAACCGGGTTTAAAATCAGAAAGTTGTTGCTCGTTTTTACCATTAAGAAGAAACTTTTCATAATAAACATCACTTACATCCATGGCATTCATTCGTTTCCATTCGTTGGTAACCTTGGTTGAAAAATGTCCTTGTTTTATGGCTTCGGCGTAACTTTGCGTTGTTCCTTTTTTGATAGCAAACCAATCGTTGGCATTGTGCAGCATTCGCTGAATATTCTCAGGTTTCAAATCCGACCACTCGCTTAAAATAACTGGAATGGTCGGTAAATCGTCAATTCCTTTTCTGATTGTTGAGTCGCCTTTTTTCTTATTGATGATAAAAAGTCCGTATAAACCAATTTGTTCCTGAAGACCAGAATGGCTGTGATACCAATAGGTTCCGTTCTGAATAATCGGAAATGTATATTTATGAGTTGTTCCAGGTTCTATAGGCATTTGAGTTAAATACGGAACGCCGTCTTCTTTATTGGGAAGAAATAATCCGTGCCAATGCATCGAAGTAGTTTCTTTCTTAAGTTCGTTATGCACATAAATTTCTGCAATATCACCTTCCGTAAAAGTTAGAGTTGGCATGGGAATCTGTCCATTCACGGAAATCGCTCGTTTTTCTTTACCCGAAAAATTGACAATGGTATCGCGAACATGCAAATCGTAACGCACTACTTTTTGTGCCTTTAACTGAAAAGCAATTAAAAAAAGTATAAGTATATATTTGATCTTACTCATAAAATTATAATTTTAAATTTCTTAATCGCAGAGCATTTACGATTACCGAGACAGAACTCAAACTCATTGCAACCGCGGCTAACATCGGCGAAAGCAATATTCCTAAAAATGGATATAAAATTCCTGCTGCAATGGGCACGCCTAAAGTATTGTAGATAAAGGCAAAAAATAAATTCTGTTTGATGTTTGACATCACAGCATGGCTGAGGTTTTTTGCTTTTACAATTCCGTTTAAATCGCCTTTAACCAAAGTAATTTTGGCACTTTCAATCGCAACATCAGTTCCTGTTCCCATCGCAATTCCAATGTTGGATTGCGCCAAAGCGGGAGCATCATTGATTCCGTCGCCTGCCATTGCTACAATTTTTCCTTGTGATTGAAGGCGTTCAATTTCTTTTAATTTATCTTCCGGAAGGCAATCTGCTTTGAAAGAACTCAAATGCAAATGTTCAGCAACGGCTTTTGCTGTATTGTGATTATCGCCCGTCATCATGATTACTTCAACACCTTGAGCGATTAATTCTTTAATGGCTTTTGCACTGTTTTCTTTGATGGCATCGGTAATGGCAACATAGCCTAAAACTTCTTTTTCAATAGCAATATATGAAATGGTTTTTCCAAGATTTTGTTCGGCAGTTACTTTACTTTCTAAATCATCAGCAACAGAAGCGCCTATTTCTTCCATTAATTTTTTATTTCCTAGAGCAACTTTTTTACTTTCGATGTTTCCTAAAACACCTTTTCCAGCAATGGTATCAAAACCCTGAACTTCTTTAAGAGAACTGTTTTTTGCTTTAGCGAAATTGACTACAGCTTGCGCCAAAGGATGTTCACTATGCTGATTTAAAGAAGCAATATTTTGAAGCAGAAAATCTTCGTCATTATGAATTGCAAATATTTTTTCTACAGATGGTTTTCCTTCGGTAATGGTTCCTGTTTTATCGGTAATTAAAACATCAATTTTATTCATGTTTTCTAAGGCTTCGGCATTTTTGATCAAGATTCCGTTTTGAGCGCCTTTTCCAACACCAACCATAACCGACATTGGAGTTGCTAATCCAAGTGCACAAGGACAGGCAATAATTAAAACGGCAATGGCATTGATTAAACCGTAAATGTAAGCGGGTTCTGGACCAAATTTTGCCCATGCAAAAAAGGTTACAATCGAAATAATAACAACTGTAGGAACAAAATATTTAGAAACACGATCGGCTAATTTCTGAATGGGAGCGCGAGATCTGCTGGCATCATTTACCATTTGAATAATTTGTGACAACATGGTTTCTGATCCTACTTTTTCTGCAAGCATTACAAACGATTTTGTACCGTTTATAGTTCCAGAAATTACCGCATCGCCCGTTTTTTTATCTACTGGAATAGGTTCGCCGGTAATCATCGATTCGTCTATACTGCTTTCTCCAGAAGTAATTTTCCCGTCAACCGGAATTTTTTCTCCAGGTTTTACACGAAGTAAATCGCCTTTTTTAATATTGTGAATAGAAATTACTTTGTCATTTCCATTTTCGACTAAAGTGGCTTCTGTCGGCGCTAATTTCAATAATTCTTTTATGGCTCCATTAGTTTGTCCGTGTGCTTTGGCTTCTAATAATTGTCCCAATAAAACCAAAGTGATAATTACAGTCGCAGCTTCAAAATACAAATGAATCGTTCCGTGATGCGATTTGAACTCTGCTGGAAAAATATCTGGGAAAAACATTCCAACAATACTAAATAGAAAAGCAACGCTGGTTCCAATTCCAATTAAAGTAAACATATTTAAGTTCCAAGTCACAATAGATTTGTAAGCGCGAACGAAAAACATCCATCCTGCATAAAACAAAACTGGAATCGAAAATAAAAGCTGAACCCAATTCCATTTTTCGATAGACATTATAGTATAGAGCGGATTATTCGGAATCATTTCTGACATAGAGATAATGAAAATTGGAAGCGTAAACAAAATCGCAATTTTCATTTTTTTCAATAAATCAGAATAAGTTTTGTTTTCTTCACTTTCAGAAGCTTGCATCGGAACCAAATCCATTCCGCAGATCGGACAATCGCCGGGTTCATTTGAAATGATTTCAGGATGCATTGGACAAGTAAATTGTGTTGCTGTTATGGCAACTTGTGGTACTAAATCCATTCCGCAGACTGGGCAGTCTCCAGGTTTGTTGTATGTTTTGTCACCTTCGCAATGCATTGGGCAGTAATAAACACCATTTGCGCTGTGCTGATGTACTTTTTTAGTTTCTGTTTTATGATGATCGTGATTCTCTTTTTTGTGACCAGAACAGCAAGATTTAGCCGCTTCGCCATGATTTTTAGGAGAATCCATTTCAATAGTATAATTTCCCGCCGCAGTTAAAACTTCTTGGAATTTTTCGGTTGGAACATGTTTGTCCATTGTTATGGTTGCGGTTGGTGGATTCAGAGTTACTTCTGCCTGAACGCCTTCAACTTCATTTAAAGTTTTTTCTACTTTGGTTCGGCATCCATTGCAAGACATTCCTGAAATTATATATTGGTGAGTCATTATATTGGTTTTAAGTATTACAATGCAAATTTCCAAACTATTATTGAGTTCGGTTTGTAGAATTTTGAGAATGATTTGTAAGATTTACTAAATGCAGTTTTTTAACGCAAAGAGCGCAAAGGTTTACGCAAAGCACACGAAGGGCTATTTTTTTAAGATTTAAAAGTTCTCAAAGCTTTAGCTTTATGAACTTTGTGCATAAAAGTTAGCCACAGATTAAAAAGATTAACACAGATTTAAAAATCCTTTTAATCCTTAGAATCTGCGGCTAATAAACTTTGTGTAAACCTTTGCGCTCTTTGCGGTTAAATCAAAAACTATATATTCTCGATCTGAATACGTTTTTTATCTTTCAATTGTTTGAACGAAGTGGGAGTAAAGCCTGTAATTTTTTTGAATTGATTGCTCAAATGTGCCACATTACTGTAATTTAAAATATCAGCAATTTCACTAAGAGAAAGCTCATTGTAAATCAATAACTCTTTTACTTTTTCGATTTTCTGACTAATGAAATATTTTTCGATTGTTGTGTTTTCAATTTCAGAAAAGAGATTGCTCAGCGAATTATAATCCTGATTTAGATTTTCGGCTAAATAATCGGACAAGTTGATTTTTAAATCATTGTTTTTATGATGAACCAAATCGACAATTAAGTTCTTTATTCTTTCGACGGTTTTTGTTTTTTTATCGTCAATTAAATCAAAACCTAAAACTTGAAGGTTTTCTAATAGAACTTCTTTTTGCTCGTCGCTGATTTCTTTTTCCAGTTCGACTTCACCCAATTCAACAGCAATAGTTTGAAGTCCTAGTTTTTCGAACTCAGACTTCACAACCATTTTGCATCGGCTGCACACCATATTTTTGATGTAAAGCTTCATATTATTTAATCGTTTCTACCACATTTCCGCAAGTCAGCATAGAAGAACCGTAATACGGATTTTTAACTGCTTTTTCTTTGCTCAACCAATCAGCATCTGCCATTGGGCAGTATTGTTTGTAAATTGGCTGTTCTGGACTAGAAACTTTTATAAGGTCATATGTGTTTTTAGATAAAGATTTAAAAGTCTCACGTTGTTTTTTAAGATCTGTTGTTGCCGAAATATTTTTGGCATCAGCAGTAAGTTTTTTTACAACTTTCATCCAAACCGTATGTTCGTTGCTTTTTAGTTTGTCCATTTTTACCGCAGTAATGGCATTTAGTAAATCTTTGGCTTTCGCCGAAGTTAATTTGCTGTCACTTTTTATAAGTGCATCCTTTACGGTAAAATAAGCGTCATACACATTTTGCAATTGAGAATCTGCAGCTTCAATTGCTGTTATTTCAGATTTAGCTGTGTTAGCTTGAATGTTATTTGCAGAAAATAATAGAGTGACTGCTGCTGTGATAGCTATAATTGATTTTTTCATTGTTGTTATGTTTTAAAAAGTATTAAGAATGTCCTTTTAGTTAAAAATTCGTTTTAAAAAAGACCCAATATGGGCTGTTAAAAATAGAATTCTTATATTTTCGGCTTCAGCCAAATAGAAGTAAAGCCAGAAGAAATAGTTACTTCAGGATAAAATGAAAAAGTATTTTTTAGAGAAAAATTAAATACATCATTTGGTAAATCAAAATCATTTGAATTTAAAATAATGTATTGTAATGCTGAAGTATTGCAGCCTGTATGAGTGCATTTTCCGTTGCAATTGTGTTTTTCTTTTTTGGTGTTTTTGTTTTCACAGCATTTTTTAGAACAGCTGTTTTCCTTTTTAGAAGTCATTTCCATGTTGTGACCACTATTGCATGCATAATTAAAACTCGGAGTTAAAAAGAAACTGAGTGTCATTAAAAACATGAATATGTGGATTTTTCTAGGCAAGGAAATTGTTTTTTGAAATACAAATTTAACTAAAAATACTCGAGTAAATCATTTTTTAAGATTTTGATAACTAGAGTTTTTTAAAATCAGTTGGTTTCATGTTTTTGCGTTTTTTAAAATAATTAGTTAGATGACTTTCATCGGTAAAACCAAATTCATATGCAATTTGTTTAATTGGTAATTGATTGTTATGGAACCTTTTCTCGATTAAAGTTGTTCTCAGATTATGAATGTACTCGCGATAACTGATACTGAAAGTCCTTTTAAAATAAGCACTGAAATAAGTCTGGGCAATATTAAAATGATCTGCAATAACTTTTATCTGCACCAATTTGGGCTGGTAAATATTTTGATGAATATAATTGGCAATCTGTTCATTGTCTAAATGCGTCGATTTCATCTGCAGATTCATACCGCGAATCGTTTCTTTAATCAAACCAAAAATGGAAAGAATCTGGTAAAAAACAATCGGCGAAGAGGTGACATCTATATATTTACCATAGGTAACGATGTTTTCAACAGTATTTTTCAGGATAGTTTTACAGGGTTCGTCAAACTTCAAAACCGTTTCTTTGAGAATTTTATCCCGCATAAAACTTTCTGGTGTATTCACGAGGAATTCATCGCAGGTTAGATTTTGTTTGGAGTTGAAATAATTATCTGTGAATTTGATAAAAGTAAATTTGGTACTCTTTTTAATATCAAAATAGTGTTTGTCGTCTGGCGAAATTACAAATAGATCTCCCGCTTTATAGGGTAGTAGGTTGTTATTTAGGTGATGAATTCCGCTTCCTTTTTTGATATAAATAATCTCATAATAGGTATGAGTATGCGGAGGCAGATGAAACTTTTCTTCCTCAAATTCATCCAGAACAAGGGTTTTAAATTGATTTAATTTTGGCATAACTTAAATATACAATTTTATATCACAAATATACAATTTCTATCACTGCTAATGATGTTAATTTTGCAAAGTAGAAATTTATTCCTTTCTACTTTTAATGAAATGAAAAAAAGTCTTATTGCACTCTCTTTAGGAGGGTTAACTATTGGAATCACAGAATTTGTAATGATGGGATTGCTGCCTGATATTGCTTCGGATATGAAAGTTTCAATTCCGGTGGCAGGATATCTAATTTCCTCTTACGCTCTTGGAGTTGTTATTGGCGCTCCCTTATTAGTAATCGCAGGAAGAAATTATGCACCTAAAAAAATGCTTTTAATATTAGCTTTAATGCTGGCTGTTTTTAATGCTTTGTCTATTATTGCTCCAGATTATAATTTTCTATTTGCCTCTCGATTTCTTTCTGGTCTGCCGCACGGAGCATTTTTTGGAGTAGGAGCGGTAGTCGCAAGCCGTTTGGCAGATAAAGGAAAAGAAGCGCAGGCAATTTCGATCATGTTTGCCGGATTGACTATCGCGAATTTAATAGGTGTCCCAATCGGAACTTATATTGGTCATCACTTTATTTGGCGTTATACCTTTGTATTAATTGCTTTTGTTGGTTTGCTGACCTTTTTAGCTATTTATTTATGGATGCCTAATCTGGAAAAGGGTGAAAGTGTGAATATGAAAACACAACTCCAATTTTTTAAGAAAACAGAAGCATGGTTAATTATCGGAATTACAGCGATTGGTTTTGGTGGTTTATTTGCTTGGATCAGCTACATTGCCCCGCTATTAATTAATGTGTCAAAATTTTCGCCAGAAGATGTTTCTTATATTCTGATTTTAGCCGGATTAGGAATGGTAGTTGGAAATTTTGCAGGTGGTAAACTAGCAGATAGATTTTCTCCAGCGCCAACAACGCTAGCATTGCTTCTGGTTATGTCAGTTGACTTGGTTTTGGTTTACTTTTTCTCCTTTAACCAATATTTTTCATTATTTCTAACTTTCCTAACAGGAGCAATATCATTTTCAGTTATTGCGCCAATTCAAATGCTGATGATTCGTACTGCAAAAGGCGCAGAGATGATTGCTTCGGCATCGCTTCAAGGAAGTTTTAATATTGGAAATGCATTAGGAGCTTTTTTAGGCGGACTGCCTTTGGCTGCAGGACTAAGTTATTCTTCTCCCAATTTAATTGGAGTAGGAATGTCAATTATCGGAATGATTATAACGTTCATTTTGATGAAGCTACATCGTAAGCAATTAGCTGTACAGCACATTTAAATAAATCTTTATAATTTTTTAAAGCCCTTAACTTTTGTTTAAGGGCTTTTTTTGTGCTTTAAACGTACTGGTCTTAAATGAGAATTTTATTTCTAACCTTTTTATAATGCGTTAAGTCAGAAAATACATTTTAAATTCTAATGGGTTTTCGATTAAAAATTAATTTTTTTTTCGCCTTAAGCTCAATTTTAAGTGTAAAAATAACACCTAATAATTTCATAATTAATATTCATGTAATCGATTGTTTTTTTTATAAAAATCGAATCAAATGAACAATTAAATAATAATATATTTAATATTTTATCTTGACTAAAATTATACATGTCACATAAAAAAACATTAAAATTTCGGATATATAATTTTTTTTATGAATTTTTTATGAATTTTTATTTTTCGTTTAAAAAAAATATCTATGTTTGTGTAATCGATTACAACAATTTTTTCTAAGATACGAAATCGATTAAGTACTAAAGGCTGATAAAAGATAAACAGTACACCATTATTGAATACTGGAAAATTCACCGCAAATAAAAATCTGTAATAATTAAAGAGAATAAATTGAACGTAACCACAAAAAACCACTTAAACTAAAAACGAAAAAAAATTAATTAACTTAAACAATCAACCATGAACTTTAAAGATCTATTAAACAAAGGAGCAGATTTTTGCTTTAAACTTGTTTTCTTACTGTGCTTATTGATCGGCAGTCAACTACATGCGCAGGGTACAACGATAGAGGGAACCGTGAAAGATGCTGCAGGACTTTCTTTACCAGGCGTAAACGTTTTGGAGAAAGGAACTAAGAACGGAACTTCTACTGACTTTGACGGTCACTATAAAATAAAATTAACCAACCCAAAAGCTGTCTTAAGTTTTTCTTTTATAGGATTTAAAAGCATTGATGTTTCTACAGAAGGAAAATCTAAAGTAAATGCAACTTTGACTGAAGATTCTAATAACTTAAATGAGGTTGTTGTAATTGGATACGGAACATCTAAAAAATCTGATTTAACTGGAGCTGTTGCTACTTTTTCAGGAAGTGAAGTTAGAAAGATTCCAGTTCCAAACGTGGCAGAGGCTCTAACAGGCCGTATAGCTGGGGTTCAAGTAACTTCTTCTGAAGGATCGCCTGATTCTGAAGTTAGAATTAGAATTAGAGGAAACGGTTCTCTTACACAGGATGCATCTCCTTTGTATATAGTAGATGGTTTTCCAGTAAATAGTATAAATGATATTTCTTCTTCTGATATTGAGAATATGACAATATTAAAAGATGCTTCATCTACAGCGATTTATGGTTCAAGAGGTGCTTATGGGGTAATTATTATTACAACTAAAAAAGGTAAAGACGGAAAGATTGCTGTGAACTATAATATGTTTTATGGCATGAAAAAAATCGCAAATACTTTTGATGTTTTATCTCCGGAAGATTATGTTAAATGGAATTACGAATATGCTTTGCTTAAAGATAATACTGATTTAAGTTCTTATGAAAAATACTTTGGTAATTGGCAGGATTACGATATGTATAAAGGGATGAAAGGAAACAATTGGCAGAAACAAACTTTTGGACGTACTGGAGAGGTTCAAAGCCGTGATTTGTCTATAAGAGGGGGTACAGAAAAAATGAACTTCAATTTTAATTATGCTCATTATGACGAAGATGCTATAATGATTGGTTCAGGATATAAAAGAAACAATTTGTCTCTTTCGTTAAATTCTAAAGCTTCTGATAAAATTGATCTTTCTTTCACGGTACGTTATTCAGATACCGAGATTGATGGTGGAGGTTTAAACGAACAAAATGAAGTTTCTTCTGCAGATTCACGTTTAAAACATAGCGTGGGTTATGCGCCAATTCCACTTCCTGGTTTAACTACAGATGATACTGATGAAGCAGTTTCTGGTTATTTAGTCAATCCATTTGTAGCTATTGCAGATACAGATCGTCAGCAATTTAGAAAGAACTTTAATACTCTAGGTAGTTTTTCATGGAAGTTAACTGATAAACTGGTATTTAAAAGTGAACTTGGTTTAGATAATTATAATTATCAAGATTATCGTTTTTTCGGACGCTCTACTTATTATGTTAATAATAATCCTGCAGCCGAAAGACAAGGTATGCCAGCCTTAATGATGGGAGATAGAAAAGATACTCGTTTCAGAAATGCTAATACATTAAATTACGACTTCAAAAAATCCCTCGGTGAAGATCATAGCTTGAGAATTCTATTAGGAGAAGAGTCTATTAATTACGAAAGAAATGATGTTAGTAGTGTTATACAAGGCTTTCCATTGTTCTTTAATTTTGATCAAGCTCAAAAGTTAACAACTCAAGGAACTCCAATATCTGTTGATAATTACTATGCACCAGATGATAAATTACTTTCTTTCTTTGGCCGTGTAAATTATGACATTAAAGATCGTTACCTTTTTACAGCAACTTATCGTGCAGATGGTTCTAGTAAATTCTTAGGTGACAATAAATGGGGATTCTTTCCTGCTGCAGCAGCAGCTTGGAAAATTTCTGGGGAAGAATTTATGAAAAATGCTTCGTGGGTTAATTTACTTAAATTGAGAGTAAGTTATGGTGAAGCAGGTAACAATAATATTCCAACTGGACAAATGGTGCAGAGTTTCTTTTCATCTACCTCAACTTGGATTAATGGAGTTGATAATTATTGGGCTGCTTCTAAAACAATGGCAAATCCTGATTTGAAATGGGAGACAACCGTAACGCAGAATTTAGGATTAGATTTTGACTTGTTTAAAAATAAGGTAACCGGATCTGTTGAGATCTATAAAAATATCACAAAAGATTTATTAATGAATTTTCCAACTCCAGGAAGCGGTTATGATTTTCAATACAGAAACATGGGAGAAATTCAAAATTCTGGTGTAGAGGCGACTTTAAACCTAAATCTTATAGAAAAACCAAAGTATGGATTAAGTCTATCTTTTAATGCTGGATTTAATAAAAACCGCATCAATTCTATTGGTGTAATGGATAATTATGGATTTCCTTCAGGTTGGGCCTCTACTGCAATTGGAAATGATTATTTAGTGAATGTTGGACAACCTGTCGGTATTATGTACGGATATAAAAGTGCAGGACGTTATGAAGTATCTGATTTTACATATGATGGAACAAAATACACTTTAAAACCGTATTTCTTGCCAGATGGTGTTACAAGAAATCCAGAAGGAGTTGCAAGCGCATCAACAGTTGTAGGGACAATAGCACCAGGTTCTATGAAATTACAAGATGTTAATAATGATGGTGTCGTTGATGTAAATGACCGCACAATTATTGGAAATGCAAATCCAAAAAGTACCGGAGGTATAGTTTTAAATGCAAATGCTTATGGATTTGATCTTTCGGCAGCATTCAATTGGAGTATTGGGAATGACGTTTACAACGCTAATAAAGTTGAATTTACTACTTCAAACCCGAATGGACAATATAGAAATTTAACTTCAGAAATGGCAGATGGACAAAGATGGACAAATTTAGATCCTGCAACAGGACAATTAGTAACAGATCCAGCAGCATTAACTGCGCTTAATGCTAATACAACCATGTGGTCTCCATATATGGCTAGATATGTTTTTAGTGACTGGGCAGTAGAAGATGGTTCATTCTTAAGATTAAATACATTGACTTTAGGATATACCTCTCCAAGTTCCTTAACTTCTGCATTAGGAATATCTAAATTGAGATTTTATTTTACTGCAAGTAATGTTTTCACTATTACGGGTTATTCTGGACCAGATCCAGAAGCTTCTACAAGAAGAAGTTCGGCTCTTACACCGGGTGTAGATTACTCTGCATACCCGAGAAGCAGACAATTGATTTTTGGTTTAAACCTTAATTTTTAATTAAACAAAATTTCACAAGATGAAACATAAAATATTTATAGCAGGATTAATTTTAGCAAGTATTTTTACTTCCTGTTCAGACGATTATTTAGATGGAGAGGCAAAATCAACATTAAATGAAGCTTTAATTTTTTCTACCCCTGGATTAGCTGAAGGTGCAATAGATGGAATTAAAATTCCATTTGCAGAAACTAACTCTTACAGAGGTCGTTTTCTTCCTTTTTATGGTTTAAATACAGATGTTGAATGGTATAACTCTTCTCAGACTGTTAGTGATGCATCAGATTTATGTACTTATGATCCAAAACCAGAGAATTCTCAAATGAATACCACAAATAATGCCTGGGCAATGATGTACTCGGGAATTGAGCGTGCTAATGTTTGTATTCGTGGTTTGCGTGCATATGGTGATCCTCGTCCAGGTACTGAGTTAGGGTATTTGCTGGGAGAAGCATTAACGTTAAGAGCGATCTATTACGCAGATTTAGTAAAAGCTTGGGGAGATGTTCCTGCTCGTTTTGAGCCTATTGAATCAGCAACAATTTATATTCCTAAATCTAGTCGTGATGTTGTTTATAAACAAATTATTGCCGATTTAGGAGAAGCATCAACTTTAGTTCCTTGGCCTGGAGAAACTCCAGCTACAAGTAGTGTAGAAAGAATTAATAAGGCATTTGTAAAAGGTTTTCGTGCACGTTTAGCACTAGCCGCTAGTGGTTATCAGCAATATCCAGACGGTATAAGAAGAAGTACAGATCCAGAATTATCTGTTGCAAATATGTATGCATTGGCTTTATCAGAAGCTCGTTCTGTTATTTCAAGTGGAAAGGCTCATTTAGAATCTTCATTTGAAACATTTTGGAAAAAATACAATCAAGAATATTTAGTAGCGGGAGGAGAATCTTTATGGGAACTTCCTTTTTCAGATGGTAGAGGCCGTATGTTATTTACTTTTGCTGTTCGTCACACCACAAACGATCAATTCCATGCTAATGGAGCTAATCGTGGAGGAACTGCAGGACCGCTTCCTACTGTATTTTATGATTACGATCAAGCAGATACAAGAAGAGACGTAACTTGTGTTCCGTACAAATATGGAACAGCTGTAAACAACATTGCTAAGCAAGAATTAGGAGCGCTAAACACTTGGTATTTTGGAAAATATCGTTACGAGTGGATGACTCGTTTTGTTACTTCAACAAACGATGATGGAGTGAATAAAATTTACATGCGTTATGCAGAAGTTCTTTTGATTGCCGCTGAAGCAGCAAACGAATTAGAAGGTCCAGGTGCAGCAGCTCCATACTTAAAGGAAATAAGAAGAAGAGCTTTTCCTGCTGCAGTTCAATCAGTAAAAGTTGATAATTATGTAGATCAATTGACCAGCAAAGAAGCAATGTTTAATGCGTTGGTTGAAGAAAATAAATTTGAATTTACAGGTGAAATGGAGCGTAAGCAAGCGCTTATTCGTTGGAATTTGTTAAAAGTAAAATTAGACGAAGCTAAAGTAAATATGAAAAATTTAGCTGATCGTACTGGACGATATGCTGATGTCCCTGCCACTCTTTATTATAGATATAAAGCAGATAATGTAAGCTTGGAGATTTATGGTCTTAATCGTGGTGAAAGTACTAACCCTGGTACAGGTTATTCATCTATTCCGTGGACTTGGACGGGCGCAACTGCAGATACTAAGATAAATACTTTGTATAAACCAGGTATGAATCCAAATGATAGACAATTCTGGCCAATCTGGCAGGTTTTTATTGAATCTAGTAATGGAAAATTAGTTAACGATTACAATTATACTAAGTAAATCTCAAGAAAGAGTATCATTAATTTATTAAGACATTATGTTTATGAAAACAAAATATATATTTAAAGGATTAATAGTTATGCTATTGCTGGCACTGTCTTTTTCAAGCTGTGAAAGTTATAACGAAGCTTTAATAAATGAATTGGATGTAAGCAGAGAATTTTCGCCAATTGGACTGAAGGCTACAGTTAGAAATCAAACTACAGTAGAATTAAATTGGACTGTTAAAGAAGATGCTGATCATTATGTAGTAGAATTTAGCGCAGATGATCCAGATTTTAAAACGATTTTTAAAACAGTAAATGTTGCTCCAACAGAATTACCTGTACAAGTACCGCTTGAAGGAGAAACAGTTTATTCTATTAGGGTAAAAGCTGTAAGTGCTGCAGGTTTAGGAGATTCGAAATGGTCTGTAACAACTGCAACTACTTTATCTGAACAGTTATTAAGCGTTGTTCAAGATGCGGATATCGAAGCAAAACAGGTTACTTTAAGATGGACTCCAAATAGTAATGTAACGCAAATTGTAGTTAATCCAGGAAACGTAATTCATGCAATCACGCCTGCAGAAAAAACAGCTGGAGTTGCTATAGTTACAGGACTTGTAGGAGAAACAGATTACACTGCTTCTTTGTTTAACGGAACAAAGAAAAGAGGAGAAAGAACCTTTAAAACAGGAATCGACATTGGAACAGGAATTTTAGTTAAGCCTGAAGATGATTTAAATGCAAAAATTACTGAAGCGGCAGCTGGTTCAGTTTTAGTATTAATGCCGGGAGATTACCAAGTATTTAAAGGTGAAATTA
The DNA here is from genome assembly GCF_004366435.1 of Flavobacterium sp. S87F.05.LMB.W.Kidney.N. NCBI lineage: Bacteria > Pseudomonadati > Bacteroidota > Flavobacteriia > Flavobacteriales > Flavobacteriaceae > Flavobacterium > Flavobacterium sp. S87F.05.LMB.W.Kidney.N. The sequence continues at coordinate 196,167 of NZ_SODX01000006.1, forward strand.
TTTTAAATAAACCAATTACACTAAGAGGATTACGTCCAGGTGATAAACCAAAATTACATGTGAAATTTACCGTAAATGCGGGAACAGCAAATCTTTCTTTAGTTGATTTAGATTTAGAAGGTTCTGGTGTAGGCGACAGTAATTTTATTACAATTTCTGGTGGAAGTACTTCTTATGGAGATATCTTAATTAGCGGTTGCTACGTTCATGATTATTTGCGAGCATTAATTTATGGTAATGCTAGTGCTGCAAAAGTAGCTTCGTTCACAGTAGACAATAGTATTGTTAAAAATGTCAATACTAATGCACAAGCAGATTTTATAGATTTTAGAAATACGTATGTTGCAAGTATAGTTGTTAAGAACAGTACTTTTGATACTTGTTCAGTCGGACGTGATTTTGTTAGAGCAGATGCTGTAGCGCCTGCAAACGGTTTCTCAGGAACTGGTTTAACTACAAATGTATTAATTGATAGCTGTACATTATATAAAGTATCAAATACAGTTGCGCCAAAAAGAATTTTATATGTTCGTTTTGCATCAAATTCATCAACTGTGAAAAATACATTAATCGTTTCTACAACTGGAATTTATACAAATCAGCCAGCTACTACGATGCCGACATTTAGTAAAAATTACTACTACGAAGCGCCAAGTTTTATTGATGGTACAATTACAAATAATAAAATTGATGCATCTGCAACTACTGCAAATCCGCAGTTTACAAATGCTGCAACTGGAGATTTTACACTTGGTAACCAAACTTTAAAAGACAATAGAGTTGGAGATCCACGCTGGATAAAATAAAAATTCATGGTTAATAAATAGGAAAAGCGGTATACAAGTAAAATTGTATGCCGCTTTTTTGTTATTATTTTCATTTTCCAGTTTTACCGTAACTGAAAACTGTCAGTGAATACTAAAAAAATTATTCAATAGCAAAATCAAACTTTTGCAATAAAATTTAGTTTCCATATTATCTGGTAAAAGATGTTGAAGGCGTTTTGATTTTTATTCTAATTCGATGCATTCAAAAATGCCATTGTTTAGAATTAGATTTGGAATATCAAGTTCACTGTCAACCCTTAAAATATTGTCGCAGTCTTCAAGATCAAAATTCCATAAAGTATTTGGCAATAATTCATGAAGCAGAACAGAAGCCGACTCAAATTTTGATGGACTGTCAACAGAAGTTTTAAATACATAAATCATAATTTGCTTTTTTGAACTGGCAAATTTCTGAAAAAAGTAAAGCTGTTTGTTAGGATTCTTTAATCAATAATTAGGACTTATCAATCATTTTTCGATAGCGAATGGGTGAAATTCCTTCTGCTTTTTTGAAAAAACGGCTAAAGTAAGACTGGTCTTCAAATCCTACTTGCACTGCGATTTCACCTATAGAAAGTGACGTTTGAAACAGTAAATATTTGGCTTCTAATAATATGTTGTCGTCAATCCATTTTACTGCCGATTTTCCAGTTACTGTTTTGACACATTTATTCAAATGGTTAGGTGTTACGTTTAGCAATGACGCATAATAATTAACTTGATGCTGTGTTTTTATTTGATCATGAATAAGTTCCTTAAATTTTCCTGTGATTACCTCAGCGGCCGAAATACCTTTAGAAGTTTTAACAGCATTTTTATTCATTTCATAAAACAAAGTAATCAAATACGACTGAACGATATTCAAATCTGTAAATGCAGTTTCTGAATATTCTTTTTTCAATCGATCCAAAATATTGGTAATAGGATTTATTTCTGGAGGAGTAAGTGTAATTTTAGGATTCCCAGATATTTTTAAAAAATCAAAATCATTCAGCAATTCACGACTGCCGTATTTTCGAATTAAAATATCGGGATGGAATTGACAGACATAGCCTTTGTGTATATTGTTAACATTGTCAAGCGAAAAAATCTGACCCGCAGGTATCATAATCATTTCATTATCGGTCGTTGTATATTCCTGATAACCCAGTTTCATGACATGTCTTCCTGATGAAATGAAAATTAAGGTATGACAAGAATGTTTAGAAGGCGGAACAGGATGCTGCATCTGCATTACTTCTTCAATCTCAAGACAAAAGAAATGATCAGAATTTGATTTGAAAAGCAAATGTATCGGATTGTCTTCTCCTAAAAATTTCTCCCGAAATCCTTTTGCTTCGTAAGTTTTTATTTTTTCAGCTCCCTTTGTTTTCATGCTTAATAGTATAATCTAAAATCAAGCAGTTTGCACAAATTATAGTGTTTCATATAAAGATCTTCGACAACCTCAAAAAGATTATCGTTCTCTTGATACAAACTAAAGAATGCTTTATCAATCGTACTGCAGCTCGCAATTTTATTATAAGTAGATCCGTACCCAGAAATAGCTCTTGCGCCCGTAATATCTAGAAAATATTGAGCTTCATCTTCATTTAAATCTAAAACTTTAAGATTTGCAAAATGAATAATTTTGCCTTTCATTTTTCCTTCAAAAAGTTCGGCAATTTCTTCTAAACTGTAATAATAATCATGAAGGCAAATGTTATTTTCCTGTCCCGGCATTGCCAGATAGATGATTTCATAATCCTTGAAATTATGGTCTTCATAAAGTAAAATATTCAAACTTTCTTCTAAACCTTCAATCGTGTCGCAAGTTTTATGAATGCTCGAAATACCTTGGTCAATCGCCAGTTCTTCCAGACATTTTACCACATGTGTCGGGCTGATGTCGTCTATATCTTTAACACCTTCAAGGCAGAAAATAAATTTTTCATTATCCATACAGTTGCGCTTTCTGATTTTTAAGGATTGAAATTCTTTGTTTTTTGATTTTAACAAAAGTATTTTTTCTAACTTAAAATCTACCATAGAAAACAGAATTTAACGTGTTTTTTAGAAATTCACCAGAAGCTTTATTACGTAATCTTTTAACCGTATTTTTGTGGACTGAAAATTACCATTACGCATGATACAAATTAATCAAACGGCATCTTTTGCCATAGAAGACATATTATTCTCATTTGCCCTAGAGTCTGAGGCGGCCGAAGTTTTTAAAGGCCATCATACTTTAATTACAGGAATCGGAAAAGTAAATGCGGCTTACGAATTGACAAAAGCAATTCAAAAGAAAAAGCCTTCGATAATTATAAATCTTGGATCGGCGGGAAGTAGTTGTTTTCAAAAAGGCGAAGTTATCTGTTGTACCAAATTTGTGCAGCGTGATATGGATGTTCGCGGATTAGGTTTTACACAATATGAAACGCCATTGTCAGGTTTGCCTCCAGTTCTAGAATATGGTTTATTAATGGATAATTTGCATGAAGGAATCTGCGGAACCGGCGACAACTTCGAAATGGGTCATTGTTCTGATGCTTATCAAGTGGTAGATATGGAAGCTTATGCTTTAGCCATGATCGCCATGAAAGAAAACATTCCGTTTTTATGCCTTAAATATATTTCTGATGGCGCCAATGATAATGCAGCCGAAGATTGGACCGTTCAGGTGCATAAAGCCGCTATTGCTTATGGTAAAATTTTGGGATTGATTGAAGAGACAGAGGTTATTTCTTAGTTGAAATGGATTTTTTTTTATTTTGTACAAACCGAAGGCTGTTTTAATTTTTATGCGATATTACTATCTGACAATTTACAATGTAATTATTAACCATCAACATATGATATATTATCCCTTTTTATTATTATAAATAATTTGAGAAACTAAAAAACAAATTAATGATAATAATATTATTATTAATATTAATTTGCTATTAAGTCCAAAAAAAACAAACGAGAGTATTAAATATAAAGTTGCTAAATAAAATGTTTTGCTTTCATTTTTAAAAAACAAAATAATAGACTGTATGATGCTGAATAACAAGAATAAATAAAAAAGATATCTTAAGCTAATTCCAATACTTACATCTAAATGAATCAGCTTGTACTGATTTACTATCCATAAAATTATTTGATCTAAAATTACGTACAATAATATTTGAGTTAATGGATGTTTAATATAAATAGGTATTTTCATAAATATATATTTTTTATTATAATCCAAATGCTTTTGCCTTTTCTTTATTAACAGGTTTCGTAATATTTCTAGCATTAACGCCATAAGTTGCACCTCTCAAAATAAAATAATTATCATATCTGTTCGAATTATCAGTCTAATTATCAATAATTTGACCATTTCTAAATACTTTCCCTGTGTGAATGATAATAATTCATTTGAATAGAGAAGCTATTTCTTTTTATCAGTAATCTTATTCTTCAATTCCTCTAAATGAATAACTGGCCCTATTCTGTATAGGTATCTCATATACAGAGTCCAGTAATTCTTTAGTAATATCACTTACACTATTCGAGCAACTTATAGTAAAACATAGTAAAATCAAAAAAACAGATTTATACTTGTTTTTTTAAGTGAGGTGGATACTTTTAATGATTTCCTTTATCATTTTTAAAGCTTCAGTAGATGTTTTACGAATGATAATTTTATTCTTTTTGTCCTTTATCAAAGCTGTAAATTGATTATCTTCTATATTAATATCGACAATAGTTCCACCATATTTTAAGGTGGTTTCTGCAATTGCAATGGGAAGATTTGTTGCACCCGAAGTCCCTAGAATAAATAATATTCCTGAATTTTTAGCAATGTTTAAAGAACTGAATTTTTTATTTGTTTGCTCATCATAATACTCATCAAACCATAAAATATTCGGTCTCATCCAGCTTCCGCAATTTTTACATTTTAAAAGCTCAATTTCTCTTTTAGTTAGGTCTTCATCTATTTCTTTTCCTTTTATTTCTTCTGGCAGATTTACAATTCCTTTACAGCCATTGGAACATTTTATTTCTCTATTGTTACCATGAATTTCGAAAATTCTTTCGGTTCCGCTTTGTCTGTGTAAGTTATCAATGTTTTGAGTAATAAGATGAAATCGGTCTTTTAAGATGCTTTCAATTTCCACCAGGTCATAGTGACTTTCATTAGGTTTAGCATTTTGAAACATTTTCTTTCTGAATAAAGAATATTGCCAGACTTCTTCTGGATGCTCTTTAAAATATTTAAAAGTACCAAACTCCTCTGGTTTATGAAATTGAGTGCCTTTAACCCAAATGCCATCAACACCTCTATAAGTTGGGATGCCGCTTTCTGAAGAAAGTCCGGCTCCTGTCAAAAAGGTAAAAAGATTTCTTTTATTTTTAGTTGAAACGTATTTTATTATATTTTCTAATTGGTCCATTTTTAGTTTTGAAAAGCAGTCTTTTTTTTGATTAAATATAAATTAAAAATCAATATGTAAGTATTTCGATTTTGATTCATTAAAAAATAGACTTTTGAAAATGATTGCCCTAGCCCAGATAGGAGCGGCATCCTGTTATGGCGGGGTTCGCCATAAAAGATATAGCATATAGCTGGAACTAGCTTCAAATTATAAAAAACAACTTCAAACCTGCTCAAAAGTACATCTACACCCCTTAAAAAGAAAAAACTGCCACCTCTTTTTTTTGCATAAGCTCTATTTTGCAAAGCATTCGATTGATTTTTTTCATAGGTTTATTGCAATTAAATTACTCGAGCTTTTATTAAATTTCGTTTATGAAAAACATTAAAAACGGCATCTTAAGTTTTATTCTTTTTTTTGCAATTGCTGTGAGTTCGTATGCTCAAAGTTCAGATTTGTATTTTGATCATATTAATTATGATACCCGTTTTTCCCAAAGCATGATTTCGAGTATTCATCAAACCAAAAAAGGATTTATCTGGATAGGAACAGCGAATGGTTTGATTAGTTACGATGGCTATGATTTTCTGCGATATGTGTATAATAAAGATATTCTCAACAGCATCAGCAACAATCATGTTAATGTAATTTTAGAAGATAATAAAAGAGAAATTTGGGTAGGAACGAATAATGGCTTAAACCTTTTTAATAAAAATGAAAAGAGTTTTCTACGAGTTGATGTTCAGAAAGTCAAAGGTGGACGAAACTACATTTCATCCATAATTCAAGACGATCAAAACAGAATCTGGGTTGGGACTTTTGGCGGTATCAAACGTCTGGACAGGCAAAAATATGTATTGGAAGAAATCTCAAACGATTATAATTCGCCATTTAGGAAAAGCAGAGTTTTGTCTTTGTTTTACGATCGTAATTATGGCGTTTTAGTCGGTACTTCTAAAGGTTTAGAATGTTTTGATCCTAAAAACGGTTCGAAGAAAACTTTGCCAAAAATTTGGAGTAATAATACAGCTTTGTTAAAATCTAAAATCTGGAAGATTCTAAAAGAAAAAAATGGCGATGTATGGTTTGCAACCGAAGCCAATGGCGTATTCCATTTTGATGCAAGTCAGAATTCAATAACCAATTTTCTGCTGAACACCAGTAACAGAAAAAGTTTGTCGTCAAATTGGGTGAATGATATTGTTGAGGTTGATTCCAATACGATCTGGTTTGCTACAAAAAACGGACTATGTGTTTACAAGAAAGACAGAAATGAATTCACGAAATACGGTCATAATGCGCTGGAGAGTTACAGTCTTTCAGACGATGATGTGAAATGTTTTCTTAAAGACCGCCATAATGATATTTGGATTGGAACAAACGGCGGCGGTGTCAACTTTTTTCAAAAAACCAACACCAATTTTACCAGCGTAAGAGAAGTTATAAAACCAAATTTCGGATTAAATACTGCTTTTGTAAATGCCGTTGCACGAGAAAATGACGGATCGGTTTGGGTGGGAACCAACGGCGGCGGTTTGAATTATCTTGATTTTAGAAACAATAAAAGTACTTCGTATGCTATTGAAAGTTATGATTTTGACAAAAGCGTAAATATGATAACTGCTTTGGTCAACCAAAACGAGCAGTATTTGTTTTGCGGAACTTTCAACGGATTATTTAAGTTCAATAAAAACAGTAAAACGTTTCAATTTATATCGCTTTCGCGAAAAGATTCCAAAGAACGAGAACGTCCAATTACGTCTCTTTTAATGGATAACGGCGATTTGTGGGTGGGTACAAATGGCAACGGATTAAAAAAAGTAATGCCAGATGGAACGGTTGAAATTTACATGGCAGATGGAACTTCCAATTCACTGAGCGATAATTTCATTACAGATATTATCAACAGGAAAGACGGACTTTGGATTGCCACACAATATGGCTTAAACTATTTTGATAAAAAATTAAAACAAGTTACCAAAGTATTTAAAACAGGTTCTGCAAACGGATTGTCGAACAACAGTTTAACGGTCATGTTTACCGATTCTAAAAATAGATTTTGGATTGGTACCGAAAGCGGAGGTGTGAATTTATTTGACGAACGGAAAGGCCGTTTTTTCGAGATTAACCGCTCAATGGGTTTTACGGATGAGACTATAAAAAGTATTTCAGAAGATTCTGAGGGAAATATCTGGATTAGCGACAATAACCTGCTTTATAAAATAAAAACCAAAAACCTAAGTCCAGCTTTTAGAATTTCTGATTTTGAGATCACATCGTATTCTTCCAAAGATGGTTTAAAAGTCAAACAGTTTTCGAACAACTGCAGTTTACAGCTCAATGCAAAAGAATTGGTTTTTGGATGTTCAAATGGTTTGGTGCTTTTTAATCCTTCGAAATTAATCAAAACAGAAGATAAAGCGCCAATTGTCCTGACGAAGCTTATCGTTAATAACGAAGAAATTAAACCAGGAAATAAAGAAGTCACGCTGGAAAAACGAATTAGCGAAACTTCAGAAATCACCTTAAAACACGATCAGGGATATATCGGAATAGAATTTAGTGCGATGAATTTTATTTCGCCAGAAAAAAGCGAATATGCTTATAAATTAGAAAGTTCGTTTAATAAAGACGATTGGCATAATATCGGTTCGCAGCATTATATCAATTTAACGAATTTGAATTCTGGAACTTATCTGCTAAAAATAAAAACTTCAAATGGAGGCGGAGAATGGAATCCGACAATTAAAACCCTAAAAATTATTATGCTGCCGCCGTGGTGGAAAACGTGGTGGGCTTATATTCTTTATCTAGGATTATTGGCCGGCGCCGCAGTTTTATTATTCCGTTTTTTACGAAACCGAGAATTATTAAAACAAACCTATTATTTGGATCAGGTCGAGAAAGAAAGACAAGAAGAATTGTATAAAATGAAACTCGATTTTTTTACGAATGTTTCGCACGAAATTAGAACGCCTCTTACGCTTATAAGCGGACCAGTCGAAGAACTTTTGAGCGGTGCCGAAAAGAATTCGAATCTGGAACATAAATTAAAAACCATTAAAAGTAATTCTGACCGCTTATTAAAATTGGTCAATGAACTAATGGATTTTAGAAAAGCCGAAAAAGGCAGTATGAAAATCTATTGTGAACAGCAGGATATTGTTTCGTTCTGTTTTGATATTTATGAATCGTTCCGCGGAATTGCCGTTGAGAAAAAGATCGATTACAAATTTGTACTTAATATTAATACCGCGCTGCTTTATTTCGATAAAAATCAGATGGAAAAAGTGATTTACAATCTCCTTTCGAATGCATTTAAGTTCACTAGTAAAAATGGAAAAATCACTTTGGCTGTAGAGCAAAAAGAAGATTCTGATTCTATCGAAATAAAAGTAAAAGACAACGGAATTGGTATTCCCGAAAATAGAAAAAAGAAAATTTTCAAAAACTTTTTTCAGTTAGACGAACGTGGCAGCGCCAATTTGGGAAGCGGTATTGGTCTTGCTTTAAGTAAAAGTATTGTAGAACTGCATCACGGAGAAATTAAAGTACAAACAGAAGCAGATGCCAATTTCAATACGATTTTTACCATTACATTAAAGAAAGGGAAAGAGCATTTTAAAAAATCGCAGATTGTTGAAAATGCAATTAAAATAGATGAAAACGCCAATCCGATTTCTGATGTTAAAACCGAAATTGATATTTATGAACCGGAATATCTGGACGAACCTGAAAACAGTACAAAAAAGACAGTTCTCGTAATTGAGGACAACGAAGAAGTACTTTCGTTTATAAACGATATTTTATACAGCGATTATAAAGTGCTGCGATTTACAGATGCCATAAAAGCTTTGGAATATATGGAGAAAGAAATTCCAGATCTTATCCTGACAGATGTTATGATGCCCGAAATGGATGGTTTTGAATTGTGTAAAATTTTAAAAACGAGTCAAAATACCAATCATATTCCAGTGATACTTTTAACGGCAAAATCTTCGACTTTAAATAGAATTGAAGGACTTTCGACAGGCGCAGATGCTTATATTTCGAAACCTTTTAGTATTGAGGAATTAAAATTAACCATTGCCAATTTATTATCTGCCAAAGAAATAATGCGTCAAAAATACGGCGAAGGTTTTATTGCAGATGCTGAGCAGGAAAATGCAAGTACGCCGGAAGGTCAGTTTGTAAAAAAACTAACTCAGATCATCGAAGCCAATCTCGATAATACAGATTTTGATGTAAATGATTTAGTAAATGAAATTGGAATGAGCAGAACAGTTCTTTATAAAAAAGTACAAATGCTGACAAATCATTCCGTGGCAGGATTTATCAAAAACATGAGATTAAAGAAAGCGGCAAGTCTTTTGTCCAATACCAGTTATTCCGTTTCTGAAGTAACGTATATGGTTGGTTTTAATGATCGAAAACACTTTAGTAAAGAATTTAAAAAGTTCTACAATCTTTCTCCTACTGAATATAAAAGCGCTCAAGTTAAAAATTAACCGCATATTTAAACGCAAAGATCGCCAAGGTTTACGCAAAGTCCGCAAAGTTTAATTTTAAGCTTTGCGGACTTTGCGTTTTTCCTTTTGGACTTTGCGGTTAAAATTTTAATTATAAAAAAATGAAATTAAGTACCCAATAATTTTTTAAGGTTTTTATTACGAATACCGTTTTTTAAGGGTATGTCACGTGTTAAATTCGCAAATAAACACATTGACGCCCCCAAATGCGAATGTTTTTCTCCCCTGTAAACTTCATTTATTAGTCACATTTGCAACATAAATCATGACTGATTTCTATCTAACTAACCAAAAAAATAACTTATGAAAAAAAACAAACATGTAAAGATGTTTTTTCTTGGAGGAAATTATCTAAAACTAGTTTTATTGCTTTTTATGTGTATTCTCTCAACCACAGTGAGTGCACAAGAAAGTTCGATTACAGGAAAAGTAGTCGATAAGGCCGGACTTCCGCTTCCGGGTGTAAATGTACATGCTAAAGGAACCTCAAAAAGTACACAAACCGATTTCGACGGGAATTTTACAATCAGTGTCCCGGCAAAAAGTACGTTAGTTTTTTCTTTTATCGGAATGGATGAAGTTTCTATTGATACCGAAAACAAGAAAAATTTAAAAGTAGTATTAAAAGAAAGTTCTCAAGCGCTGGACGAAATTATCGTTGTAGGTTACGGCACGAAAAAGAAAAGTGACGTAATTAGTTCTGTTGCATCGGTAAAACCGGGAGACATGACCAAAGTAGCAACTTCTGATGTTGGTGAAATGCTTAGAGGTAAAGCAGCAGGAGTTCAGGTAAGTTTGGCCGATGGCGGACCGGGAAGTTCTTCTTCAATTCAAATTAGAGGGAAAAAATCTATTAACGGAAGCAACGAACCAATCGTAATCGCCGATGGAATCGTAATTGGAAATATTAATGATATTAATGCGAATGATATTGCTTCTCTAGAAATCTTAAAAGATGCGGCTGCACAATCTATTTATGGAGCAAGAGCATCCAACGGAGTTATTCTGATTACTACCAAAAGAGGAAAAACAGGAAAAGCAAAAATCTCTTATAATGGTTTTTCTGGCGTTCAAACTGTCAATAGAAACTTTGATGTTTACAGCGGAGAAGAATTTGCACAGCTGAAAAGAGAAGCGTACAGAACTAGTAATAACGGCGTTTACAGACCAGACAATCAGGTTTTCACTCCATTAGAATTAGAATCTGTTCAATCTGGAAAATATATTGATTGGGAAAAATTGGTTTTAAGAACAGGCGTGACTAATAACCATAGTTTGAGTATTTCATCTGGAACAGATAAAACAAGTATATTTTCGAGCATCAACTATATCAATACTTCAGGAGTGGTTCCAAATTCAGACTATGATAAAGTAGCTATGAGGGTAAATGTGGATCAGAGAGTTACAGATTGGTTAAAAGTAGGGATGAATGTTTCGCTTCAGTTCTCAGAATCAAATCGTCCTAATGTGGGTAACATTTTAAATAATGCTATAAATACATCACCGTTAGGGCAGGTTTATAATCCAGACGGCTCTTTCCGTTATCTTCCAGGAGGAATTCAGGAAACACCAAATCCGCTTATTGATGTTTATGAAACGACAACAAACGAGCAGAACCGTAATGACATCATGAATATGTTCTTAGATATTAATCTGGCAAAAGGTTTTACCTATAAATTAAATGCCAGCCGCAGATCGTGGAATTATAAAGCTTTGTCTTTTAATACTTCAAAATCGCTTTCTGGGATTGCTAACTCAGGACAGGGAAGCGGCAGCATTACTTATAAAGACAATGTAGAATATCAGTTAAGTAATATTTTGCATTACAACTTCAACTTAGCCGAAAAAAACCATTTTAATGCAACTGGGGTTTATGAAATTACCTCATCAGAGTATAGTGATTTTAGTAATTCAGCGAGCAGAATTCCAAGTGATATTTTGGGTATTTACGGTTTAGAAAGTGCTTTCTTAAATACACCTTTAATTGGAGGAAACGAAAGATCTCTTATTTCGTTTGCAGGAAAATTAGAATATGATTTTGACAGTAAATATTATTTCACAGTTTCAGGAAGAGCCGATGGATCTTCAGTATTTGGAGCGAATAATAAGTGGGGATTTTTCCCAGCGGTAAATGCAGCATGGAATGTTTCAAATGAAGAATTCATGAAAGAACACGTTCCAGTTATCAGCAATTTAAAATTAAGAGCAAGTTATGGTAAAGTTGGTAACCAGCCAAAAGATCCTTACCAAAGTATGGCAACTGCCGTTCAGAGAGATTATATTATCAATGGTGTAAAAGTTTCAGGATATGTGCCAGGAACGCAATTATCGAATCCAGATTTAAGATGGGAAACCTCAACACAGCTCAACCTTGCAGCCGACTTTGGTTTGTTCAAAAACAGATTAACAGGTACAGTTGAGGTTTATAATACCGATACTTCAGATTTGCTGATTTATGAAACATTAAATGCCAATACGGGATATACTTTGAAACTTTCAAATATTGGAAAAGTAAACAATAAAGGTCTGGAGGTTACTTTGAACGGAGACTTAATTAAAAAGAAAGATTTCAGGTTAAATGTTGGAGCAACTTTCACTAAAAATAAAAACAGCATAGTAAGTATCTACGGAAAAGATGCAGATGGAGACGGAAGAGAAGATGATGCAGTTGGAAACTTATGGTTTATTGGAAAACCAATTGATGTTTATTACCGATACAAAGCAGTTGGAATTTATCAGGAAGGCGAAAATATTCCGCTGGTTACAGGAACAACTTTGTATCCTGGAGATATCAAATTATATGATGCAGATCCGTCAAATGGTGCCAATCCAAATCCGGATCAGGACAGAGTGATCACTTCCAAAATGCCAGATTGGTTTGGTACTTTCTCTTTGGCTTTAGAATACAAACAATTCGATTTTTCAGCTGATATTTATACGGTTCAAGGCATTACAAGAGACAATCCATTTTTATATGATTATGTAAGAGGAGGATCTTTAAGAGGGGTTAAAAACGGTATCAAACAAGACTATTGGACACCAGAAAATCCGGGAGGAAACTGGCCAAGACCAAGAGATGGAAATGATCCGCCTTACATCAATACTTTAGGATTACAAGACGCTTCATACATTCGTCTTCAAAACGTTTCGGTTGGATTTAAATTTCCAGAGAGTACAATTAAATCTCTAGGATTAAGCAATATGAGACTATATGTAACAGGAAGCAACTTGGTTACCATTACAGATTACCAGTCTTATAGTCCAGAAAAAGAAATATACGATTATCCTGAACCTGTTACTTGTGTTATTGGCTTACAGGTAGGTTTTTAACGCAGCTTAAGACATTCATAAAATAAAAAATAACAAGATCATGAAAAATATAAATTTTCTATTTGTTTTGATATTCGGTCTTTCTTTGGGACTTACTTCGTGTGAAGATTTTCTAGAGGAAACGGTAAAAGATCAAGTTTCTGTAGATTATGTCTACAGTTCTCCAGCAGGATTAGAAGTTGGAGTTAATGCACTATACAATCAGATGCGTTATTACAATCTGCCATCTGGTGACAACAGCGATTTGTGGGCCAATGTATTCTTTATGGTGGCAACGGATTTAGGATTGCACAGAACGTGGAATACACCATACGGGACAGGTCATAATCCGCAGTCGTTCACAGGTTCGAAATGGATTCAGGGCTATAAGATTATCGACAGATGTTCGGCAATTATCACTGCTGCAAGATCAATTCAAATGGATGACGCAGCTAAGAAAAGATTAGTAGCGCAGGCAAGAGTTATTAGAGGTGAATTGTATTTGGATTTAAAACAAATGTATGGTGGTATTTTAATCGATACGATTCCAACAACTCCTCAAAATATTAACGATCCTGTAGAATACAAAGTAGCAAGTGACGCAGATGTTTACAGATTAATCGATGCTGATTTAGATTATGCAATTGCTAATCTTCCTTTTAAAGTAGATCCAGGACGTTACGGTCAGGGTGTTGCCCGACATATTCGCGGTAAAAGTGCTTTATGGCAGCAAGACTGGGCAGGTGCGGCGGCGCAGTTTGATGCTATTATCAATGACGGAACTCACGGTTTAGTTGCACTTGCAGATGTTTGGGGACAAAACGGAAATCATAAAGAATCTCTTTTTACCTATCAAAAAGACTTTTTATTAGGTCCTGATGATAATTTAGCTGGAGGCGGCGGTTCTTGGCTGAGCAGTGTTTTTACACACAGAACTTATGAATTGAATACCAGCGAATTGGTTCAGGATGTGGCATACGGAGGTCAGGCTTTAGGCTGGTTTTACCCAAATAATTATTTGAAATCACTTTACGATCAAACAAACGACTTGAGATTTAAAACCTATTATTATTCCGATAATTATCAGGATTATAAAATTAATGTTCCAGGAAATCCAAAATTCGGACAGCCAATTACAAATCCCGCAATTGCAGCTCCAAATGGAAATTACAGAGCTTGGCACTGGAGTTTGAAAAAATACCACGATACAGAAAAACTGCCAATGACTTCAAACAGTTACAAAGATTATATGTATTACAGATTGGCAGAAACGTATTTGTTGGCTTCTGAAGCTTATCACAATTTAGGAAACGATACAAAAGCCCTTGCATATTTAAATAAAGTAAGAAGAAGAGGTTATACCGGAAATCCTGAAAGCACCGTAACCACTTTTGATTTAACAGCTTGGACTTTAAATAATTATTTAGACGAATCGGCTAGAGAATTAGCATTTGAAAACAACAGATGGTTTCTCTTAAAAAGACTTGGACTTTTGGTAGAAAGACAAAATTTATATTTCCGTTCAAGTCCGTCTGGAACTATTACTGGAGAAGTGCCCTTAAAAATGACTCCTGCAATGATCAATATGCCAATTCCGCAAAGTCAAATCGATTTGATGGGAAAACCAGAAGGATTTAATGTAGGATACAATTAATATTTAGCACATAGTAACATAGATTGGACGCCTTTTTCGAGTTTGAAAAACGATGTTTTTATATGTTTTCCAAAGAGTTAAGGTTAAAGTTAGTAATAACCCGATCCGGGAAACAAAATAAAATTTGATTTCCGGATCAAACTAAAAAAAACACGATGATAAATAAACAATATATTTTAGGTCTATTAACTGTTTTGCTGTTTGCTTCTTGCAGCAACGACGAAAAAGTAGTTTTTATAAATGCAGATGAAGACGGCGGTACCGGCAATCCAAATCCGATTACTCAAACCTTGAAAGAAAAGGCAAAGTTTAAGATTGGAGCAGCGGTTAAAATGAAAGATTTACAAGGAGAAGCCAATTATAAAAATGCAGTTTTAAAACATTATAACCAGATTACGGCTGAGTTCGAAATGAAAATGGCTAGTATCTGGTCATCTGCAACAGCTTATAATTTTACAGCCGCCGATTATTTAGTTGGTTTTGCAAAAGACAATAATATGGAAGTGCACGGACATACTTTAGTTTGGTACGATTCCTTTCCAGAATGGTTTAAAAACGCAAAATACGATTCCATTGCATTTGAGTCAAAAGTCAAAATTTACATTACAGATGTTGTCGGCCGTTACAAAGGAAAAGTAAAAAGCTGGGATGTTGTCAATGAAGTTTTTGCCGATGGCGGAGCTTTAAGAAATGAAACCGTAATCAAACCAATTTTTAATGACCCAATAGGTTTTTACGGCAGGTGTTTTAAATATGCAAAAGCTGCAGATCCAGAGGCTAAATTATTTTACAACGATTACAGCGTAGTTTTAGATGGTGGAAAAAGAGCTGCCATTAAAAAAATGGTAACCAGATTCAAAGCCAATGGAATTCCAATTGATGGTGTAGGAGATCAATTTCACTATTCAACAGATACAAACAGACAAACCATGAAAACTGGGTTTACTGATATGGCTTCAACAGGATTGTTAATTCATATTTCAGAATTAGACATTAAAGTAAACACAGCTAAATCGGATTCGTATGTTTTTACAGATGCCGAAGCACAAAAACAAGCTGAAACCTATAAATACATCACAACGATGTACGAAGAATTGCCTCAAACCCAAAAATTCGCCATTTCAACTTGGGGCGTAACCGACAAATATACTTGGTTAACCGGTTTTTGGCACTCAAAAGAGTACCCGTTACTCCTAGATGCCGACTATAATAAGAAACCAGCATACCAAGGATTTTTAGATGGATTGAAATAGAGTTTTTAAGAGTGTAGAATATAGAATATAGAGTATAGAAAATAGAGGCAAGAAGCGAGATCTAAGATTCTTAGAAAATCTTTTCTCTATGTTCTATACTCTATATTCTAAATGAAGCATCATTTCTAAAAAAAATAACCAAAAAACACAAAACCATGACTATAAAACTAAATCATATCGCTAAATTGAAATATTTCCTTTTAGTACTTTTTGCAAGTTTGTTTTCCTGTGAAGATGATGTACGCGAAGTATATCTTTATAAAAAAGGAGAATTAAAAGCAGAATCCACCAATACCTCTGTTAAAGCAGGAGAAACCATTACATATACCGATTCGTCGACAAAAGTGCGTGCTGTAAAATGGACTTTTCAAGGCGGCTCTCCAGGTTCTTCTATCGAACCCAATGTTGAGGTAAAATATGCCAAAGGCGGTACTTTTACAACCACTTTAGAAATTACATTTGTTGACAATACCACCCAAAAGAAAACTTTTAATGTTGAAGTTGAAGCACCTGCAACTCCGCCAATCGTTATTCCGGCTGATGCCCTTAAAATTTATTCTGAAAATCCTGATTTCACAAAAACAGCTCCTGTCTTAAACTGGGTTTCAAGCAATCAATTTGTAATTAAAGAAGTTGCTACTGATGGTTATGAAGGAGCTTACAGAAATTTTTCTCTTCCAGCAACACCGCCTGCAGCAGAAGCTAAATGGGCAATGGCAATTCTATCGTTTGTAAATTTTACCGATATTTCTTCTTACACTTATATCAATATGGCGGTAAGAACTACCAGTACTGGAAAAATCAGATTTAGAATGAAAGATGCTTCCAATACCGGATATGTAGAATTTGATGCCACAAGTAATTTATACGGACTAAAAAGAGACGGCAGCTGGAACATGGTTAAAATTCCAATCGCTGATTACAAAAAACAAAATCCGTCATTAGACTTGACAAAAATCAAAGATATTTTGGTATTAAGAAGTGTTGATCCAGAAGATGTAAGAGCTTTAAATAACTACACATTCGATTTCGATCATATCTATTTATCTAAATAATTTCAAACACATAGAGGCATAGGTTTTTTAGGCTTGAAAGAGTAAAAGTAAATTAGTTTCTCATACATAGAAATTTATTTGCATGTATCAGCTAAAACGCCTTTCTCAGCCCAAAATAGAATCTATGTTTCTATGTGTTAACATATTAAAAAACAAATTTAATGAAGCATTCCATTTATGTATTGTTCTGTTTTATAAGCCTCATTACTGCAAATGCACAGAATAACATTACGTACCAAAAAGTAGAAGCCAGACAAAATGCATTAGATCCAAAATGGGTTGCGTACGATGCAAAGACAGTTGACAAGCTGCCTGGATTTAAAATTAAAAAGCAAGAACCGATTTCGATTTATGGCGGATCAAAAGTCTGGCAGAAAGAAGCGACGGGATTTTTTAGAACAGAGAAAGTAAACAACAGATGGTGGATTATTGATCCAGAAGGTTATCCGTTCATTTACAAAGGTGTTGCAGTTTTCAACGCAGGACGCTCTGTAAATCAGCAGAAAGCATTCGATAAAAAATACGGAAGTCCAGAAAATTGGCTGAAGCAGGAAACAAAATTACTTCGTGACAATGGTTTTAATGGAGTAGGCGCGTGGTCGAATATTGATTTGGTTCGAAAAACTGAAAATCCATTGGTTTATACCATAATTATTTCGCCAATGGGCATGTATCATTCCGATCATATTAAAAAATACGGAGGAAAATACAAAGAAGCCAGCTGGCAGAATTACCGTTTTGATCTCGTAATGGTTTTCGATAAAGAATTTGATGCCTACGTAGAAAAATCCGTAAAAGACGTTTCTCAATATAAAAATGATAAGTATTTGATGGGTTATTTTACTGATAATGAACTTCCTTGGTATAACGACGCATTAGATAAACATTTAACTTTATTGGCCAAAGATGAACAAGGATATATTGCAGCAAAAGATTGGCTGGACAAAAGAAAAGGCTCTAATGCTTCAATTTCTGATGTAAATCAGGAAGATAGAATGGCGTTTACCGCTTTTTATTTTGAAACTTATATGAAGAAAGTCACAGAAGCACTTCGAAAAGCAGATCCGAACCATCTTTATTTAGGGTGCCGTTTCAATCAGGATAAGGAACAGGAATTGACAAATCCTGAGATTTTTAAAGTGGCTGGAAAATACATGGATATCATTTCAATAAATCATTATAGAAAATGGGAGCCAAGTCAGGAATTAATGAACAATTGGGGAGAATGGTCTGGAAAACCTTTTTTAATTACAGAATGGTATACCAAAGGAGAAGATTCTGGACTGCCCAATAATACCGGCGCGGGCTGGCTGGTTCGAACGCAGAAAGAAAGAGGACTTTTCTATCAGAATTTCACTTTGGAATTACTTAAAAATAAAAATTCTGTCGGCTGGCATTGGTTCAAATATATGGATAACGATCCAGAAGATTTAACCACCGATTATTCCAACCGAGATTCGAATAAAGGTATTGTGAACAGTGCATTTGAGCCTTACGCGCCTTTATTAAAAGAGATGAAAATAATCAACGATAATGCGTTTGAATTGACGCGTTATTTTGATAAGAAATAAATATTAATTTTTTAACGGAAGTACGCGTAATCTTGTCATTCCGAGGAACGAGGAATCTCCACAAGAAACTCTACAAAGATTGGCGATTATGTATGTCGAGCTTCCTGCGGAGATTTCTCCTCCGTCGAAATGACAAGATTATGATTATCGTTGTGAAAAATGGATTAAAATCACTTAAAAATAAAAAACAATTTAGAATATGAGAAAAATAATAATGCTGTGCTGTACTTTTCTGCTGATGGGGAAAGCAATGGCGCAGGAAATTCCGTTAGTTTCCAACATTTCGTCGAGGAACAATATTACTTTAAATGGAAAATGGAGTTATATTGTAGACCCGCTCGAAAACGGATATTACGATTACCGTTTAATGCCGTTTAAAAACAACGGATTTTTCGAAAATAAGAAATGGAATACCACAGATTTAACCGAATATAATTTTGCGACTTCTGCAACGATGGATATTCCATCTGACTGGAATAGTAAAGACGAAAGATTGTTTTTTTACGAAGGAACAGTTTGGTTTCAGAAAGACTTCAATTACAAAAAGAATTCTCAAAGCAAAGGTATTCTTCATTTTGGAGCAGTCAATTACGATGCAAAGGTTTATGTAAACGGAAAACTGGCAGGAACTCACGTTGGTGGTTATACACCATTCAATTTTGATGTAACCGATTTATTGGTGGACGGCAATAATTTTGTTGTTGTAAAAGTTGATAACAAACGCCATAAAGATAATGTCCCGACCGTAAATATGGATTGGTGGAATTACGGCGGTATTACAAGAGATGTGACTTTAGCGCAAGTCCCGAATACTTTTATCGAAGATTATTTGGTACAATTGGACAAAAAAGAAAAAGGAAAAATTTCCGGCTGGGTAAAGCTGAATAGTGAAACAGCAAACCAGTCTGTTTCGGTTTCGATTCCAGAGTTAAAAATCAAAAAGAGTGTTACGACTGATGCCAAAGGAATGGCGTATTTTGAAATTAAAGCCAATCCTATTTTATGGACGCCAGAAAAACCAAAATTATATGAAGTAACGATTAGCAAAGCCGACGAAAATATTGCAGATCAAATTGGTTTTAGAACTATAGAAACCAAAGGAAAAGAGATTCTGTTAAACGGAAAAAAAGTCTTTTTACGCGGTATTAGTATTCACGAAGAAGCCCCTTTCAGATCAGGAAGAGCCTGGTCAGAAGAAGATGCTGTTACTTTATTGACTTGGGCAAAAGAATTAGGCTGTAACTATGTTCGTCTGGCGCATTATCCGCATAACGAAAAAATGGTAAAAGAAGCTGAAAAAATGGGATTGATGATCTGGTCTGAAGTTCCTGTTTATTGGACCATTTCATGGACGAATCCAGACACTTACGCGAATGCAGAACGTCAATTGCACGATATGATTTACAGAGATAAAAATCGCTGCGGCATTGTAATCTGGTCAATTGCAAATGAAACGCCGCATGGAGATGACAGAGATATTTTCTTGAGTAAATTGGCCAAATATGCGCGTACACAAGATAATTCTCGTTTAATAAGTATGGCAATGGAAGTAACCAAAAGTCCAAACAATGTTAATACACTTCACGATAATATGAACGAATATGTAGACATTGTGAGTTTCAACCAATATCTAGGCTGGTACAGAGGAACAAACGAATCGTGCAAAGACATGCAATGGGTAATTCCGTATAGCAAGCCGGTTATCATCAGTGAATTTGGAGGCGAGGCTTTACAAGGTCGTCACGGCGATAAAAAAGAACGCTGGAACGAAGAATATCAAGAAGAATTATATATTCAAAACACACAGATGTTCAATAGAATCGAAGGTTTAGCAGGAGTTTCGCCTTGGATTTTAGTTGACTTTAGATCACCAAGAAGACAATTGCCAAATATTCAGGATTTCTTTAATCGTAAAGGTTTAATCTCCGATCAAGGAATTAAAAAGAAAGCTTTTTATGTAATGAAAGATTGGTACGCTCAGAAAGAAGCCGAATATAAATAAGAGTTTTAAATAAAGTGAAAAACCTTCGAAGTCAAATTTTTGATTTTGGAGGTTTTTTGGTTTTAATGAATTTTATTTTTACTTTTTTGAGCAGTTATCATATGTGATAACCTCTATTCCAGAATAATAATTCAATTTTGACTTATCAAAAAACGTCAATTATAATTATGGAAACACAACAAAAAGCCGTAACAGAATTATTAGAAATAGTGAATAAAGGAAACTATTTTAATAAACTCAAACCTAACAATGATTCTTTATCCGCAACGTTGAATGTGTCTTGTTACAGTGAATTGAATATTATAGTTACCGCTTTATTGAAAGCAAGTATTACAATGCTCCAAAGCGAAAATTCTACCAAGCCTTTCTCTGATGCTATGGTTTTGGTTGAAATGGCTTTGCAACTTTTGCCTAATGATGAAATGGAGTTGTTGGATGAGGTTTTTAGAGTTGAGTTAGATATTAAAAAATAAGGCTTTTATATGATTGTTTTTTACTCTAGGATTTAATGATTTTAAAGAGAGATATTTAGTAATAATAAGCATCGCTGTTGAGGTTCTTTGGCGGATGAAGAGGTTCCGCTTTGAATTATTAACCAGCCTTGTAAATACTAAGATTGTCTGCTATTTAAGAGCCAGCACAGAAAAAAAAGTGTACCTCGAAATTTTTATCAATTTCGTTGAGAAATATAGGTTTAATAAAGTAAAAAAAGCGAATATCTATCTTGAATATTGAGGTTTTAAGAAGATCAAATTGATTTTATATAAATTTTCGATGATCGAACTACTCCGTAAGTTCTCGAACAATGCTTATTATCTAAAATAATTTTTAATGATATCGAAATTCTAACCCAAAACAAATCATATCAATTTTGTAGTGCTCGCTCCACCGAATTTTAATAAACCAAAAAAACAGGTATTTCTACGTACTTGTTAAACCAAGATTTAATATAGATTTGCCTAAAAAATTGATAATTAATTTGTACCTTTAGAGTAAGAGTCGATCTATAATTGTTGGACGATATATTTATAGCAAAATATTAACATTAACAATATAAGTATTGGCGTTGTTTTTGCTGACTAATTATTATAGCATGCGATGTATTATTTAGATTGGTTCTAAATTAATTTTTAACGATTAACGGTAACTTAACATTTTTATATTTGCGAAGTCGAAAATACTTGAATAGTACGGTTTTCCGTAAATATACGTATATATAATTTGAGGTATTTAGACAACAAACTCATTTTTTAATCAAAAGCACTACACAATGGCAAAGCCAATCAAAAATACTCCCGTATTAAGAGGTAAAGAAGCCGTTACCTTTTACAAATCTATTGATTTAAATCAAGATAAGAAAATTAGTGCGTCAGCTTTGAATTCAGTTAGAACTGATGCTCAAAAACTAAAAGAACTTCTAAAGGTGAACTAATGCCGTTTACTGGTTTCAAATTTTCTAAGCTAAATTCTGCTACTAATATTCTTCCTTTTGAATGTGGTGATGAAGATTTAAATAGTTTTCTTTCTAACAAAGCTATTGCTTACAAAAAAGAATTGCTTGCTACAACATATATACTTGAAAGCGAAGAAAAGACTATCGCATATCTTAGCATATATAATGATGCCTTGGCTGTTCAGGAAAAGAACTTTGCGTCAAAGAGTGCATTAGAAAGAACTGTAAAAAAAATAATCGACCATCCAAAGAGACATTTAAGGCAGTTCCCTGCAATTAAAATAGGTCGTTTAGCTGTTTGTAAACAAACAAAAGAAACGAGAAAAGGAATAGGCAGAAGTCTTGTTAACTATGTTATCAATTTAGCACTGGAACAAAACAGTAGTTGCGCATGTCAGCTAATTACTGTTGATGCCTACAGTGAATCGCTAGATTTTTATACAAAACTAGGCTTTAATTTTCTAACAGAAAAAGACAAAGGCGAGGATACCAGACAAATGTACCTTGATCTCAGGCCTTATATGAATGCGTTTGAGGAAACTCTTTAATGGTATTTCCAGTATATTATTGATTTTTAAGTTTTTTTTTTTACTACTGTAAGATTTACCGATAATATTTGAAATATTAATAACGTATTGATATCAGGGCTTAGTTATGTTTTTTTATCGTTATTCAATGGGGATTTTTGAATTTTTCACTTATTTGAATTTTTCTTCTTGTTCTCGTAATCAATTACAATTTGTTCATTTGTCATTTCTTTTAGTAATGAAATATAATTTTTAAACATTATATTAAAATCGTTTATTAAATTCTCTAATGGTACTGTAAGTAATTTATTTTTTTGTCTATCAAATTCCGAATTAAAGTTTCTTATAGCATAAACTGTAGGTTTTTCAAGTTGTCTATAGAATAGTACATGATCATTAATGAATGAGTGCTTGTAAGTATTTGTAATGTCATTTACGTTTTTTAAAAGGGTTTTATAATCAAGAAAAAAACTCACTTCTTCAAATTTATTCTCATTCCATTTCCCTAATAAATTACCAATGCTTTCTACTTCTATTTTTCTCGGATAGTCTCCCAATTCTTTTCTTTTTTCAACTATATACAACAAAGCTATTAATTCATCGATTATCATTCGCAAATCTGACATTACATGTATAATCTCAATGTAAGGAGTAATAACCGTCCTTTTGTTATTTAAGCCATTTCTTTGTTTTAAATTAATGTTATAAAGCTCTACTTTTTCACATATCGAAACTAAAATATCGTTAAGATAATCTAACCTACTGAATACAAAATGAACCTTGTTGCTTAAATTTCCCCAGTATTCAGAAGTGCAAAATTCAGGTATATCATCAGCATAAATTTCTTTTGTAGCATCTCTATAAATATCAAATTGTATCATGTTTCAGTTTATCTTAAAAAAGAATTGATTGAGCCTCTATTATTGATTGAAATTTATTGAAAAATTTCATTGGGATTGTCAATCTCTAAGAATTTTTCTAATTTTTCACCTTTCAAAGCACCCAATATAATTTCTTGTGTAATAAAATAGTCATCAATCGATACCTTTCCATCATTATTAACATCAACAGTAACATCAGACATAAAATTTAAAATTGAATTTAAGGTAAAGGATAAATAATATTTTAGATGCGCGATGTGTGTGTGGATTCCATTTTTTATCGCGGCGTTATGAACTATTTCATTTCTGATACGATATAATCTCGTTATGTTCCATATCAGATTATCTTGGTGTTTTTTTAAAACATCTTCAATTTTGTTTGGCTCTTCATGCCATTTCTTAAAAAAAGCAGTTCTAAATTTAAGTAGCTCAGAATTAGTGTTATTGTTGATTGTGTTATAACTATTGTGATCAATTAAATATTTTAGATCATCATTGTAATTTGTAATATTGGGTTTTAATCCAAGTCTTCTCAATGATCTATGAAAATCATATAAGTTGCGTTTTACATAGATTAAACTGTGACACTTAGGGAAATAGTTTCTTATTCTATCAATAGTTTTTTCATCAGAATTGAAAGAAGTAAAAATAAATTCCAGTCCAATCCAATAATTTAACAATTTTGTCTCAAGTTCAGGTGATTCACTGCCAGTCCTGTAATATCTAATAGCACTAAGGATTTTGTCAAAACTTTCAGGATCAATATTTTTTGTTTTTATAGTAGTTATTTTTTGCAACAGATCTGCGAAAACATCAGAATCGCTCTTAAAGTAACCATCAATTTGAAAATTGCTAGGACTAATAGATGCTTTTAAAGGTTCTTTTTCTCCAATTGTGGCACATTGTGAATCAATTTTAAAATGTTTATTATTATATCCGAGATGATAAATGTCTAAATCTTTAGATAGCTTATTTATTCCTAATTGAATTGCTTTGAAATAGTCTTTACTTTTGAAATCAAGGGATATAAGGATTTTTTCTTTGTTTTTCTCTAAAAAATTATAGACTTCGTCTGAAATTTTAGTTTTGTTAATTCGCCTATATTTTTTATCAATTAAATTGTAAGAATTGTCAATTTTTTTTAGTTCTGGAAATTGAAATGAATTATCATTAATTAAAAATATAACTGTGAAATTTTCATCTATTTTGTCTATTATAGATTTAAAAACAGCTATTTTATCTGAGAATGTTGGGGTATTACTATTGTAAATAAATATACTCTGAAATGTTTTGTAAAGATACTGTTTGGTAAATCCTTTACTAAGTAATTCAATATAGAGGTAATCAACAAGGACAATTAAGTTTTTTTTTAAATCATCAAATATCTTTTTTTGAGCTTCAATAAAGTTGCCTTCTTCATCAAAAAAGTTAGAATATGATTCTGTTATTAATTTAATTTTGTCAAATATATTGGAGCAGTATTCTTGATTATCTTTTAAAATTAGTTTACTTGATTGTATAATTAACTTGTAATTTTTTCTCTCAGCTTTTTCTAAAATACCAGTGTAATGTTTTTTGTTAATCTTTATAAATTTTAATTCGTCATTGTTCTCATTTAAAATTTTCTTTAGTTCTTTGGAAGTATAATTGACGTAATCGTTATTAGTTAAGATTCCGTTTATTGATGATTGAGTGACAGTGATTAATTCTTCAATTAATGTTTTTGGATTATGTAATCGGAGTCTATAACTATCTATTGTATTTTGATATAAAGATTCAACAGATTTTTCTATAAACAATTTTTCTAAATTATTAGTTGGGTATTGAAGATCTATATTTTGCATTTAATTATTATTGTATTACTTTTGTATAAAAGTAGAAAAAATAATTAAACATACAGAAAGGGGTTCGGGTACTTCCTCTACTTTGC
This sequence comes from Flavobacterium sp. S87F.05.LMB.W.Kidney.N, assembly GCF_004366435.1. NCBI lineage: Bacteria > Pseudomonadati > Bacteroidota > Flavobacteriia > Flavobacteriales > Flavobacteriaceae > Flavobacterium > Flavobacterium sp. S87F.05.LMB.W.Kidney.N. Next base: position 221,546 of record NZ_SODX01000006.1, read on the forward strand.
TTTAGTAAGATTTATTCGTCCCCCTAAGTAATAAAGACTGATTTTTAAAATCAGTCTTTTTTTTATATTATAAATAAGCTTGGAATCGGTCTTAAAATTTCGTAACCACGAAGATTCTATCTTTATATCATTTTGAGAAATTTGACTATATTTATTTTATGTTTAATCAACTCTTAAAAAAAAGATTTTTTGAATAAACTTTATATTTTAAAATACTTTGGTTCTTTTTCAATTAACAATTTTCAATGATAAAACACTTTACTCACCCAGAAGGGAAATTTATTATAGCATTACCAGTGGAATGGCAGTATAAAAATGTTGCTGTTGGAGAAAAGGAAGAACCTCCGTTTAGTTTTGAACTTTATGAAGAGACTGTAGGTTGTTTTCAAATTAGCATTTATCATGAAAATGAAAAAAGTATTCCTAAAAATCTAGAGAAGCAAAAATGCAACAAGGATAATCTTGATTTTGTTCAAAAGAGAATGGATGGAGGCGGATTCAATATGCACTTATTTTATGCTGTGGTTGAAGATCATTTGTTTATGGCAAAGTATATTTACGATACAAAAGATGAAAAGTCAGAAAAAATTTCAGAAGAGTTAATTAAAGTTATGAAAGCTTTAAAAACACTTCAATTACTGTCATCTGAAAGGAGAGCCGAAGCTATTGAGATTGATAAATATGAAAAATTCATGTCCTCTCTTGCGGCGTCTTTTGATTTATTAAATATAGCCTATAAAAACAGCTCAGAAATTGAAATAATAATAATTATAGCAAATCAAATTGATGCTTATTTGCGTTTAGCAATTGTTATGAAAAAACAATTAATATCAAACACAAATGAAATTGATATTAGATTATTATATCAAGAAGAAAATGATAAACCCATATTTGAAAGACATATTTATAAGCTAGCGAAAGAGCTAGTAATTATAAATCAAGATATATTTAATAGATTAGAATATTTATATAGTGATCGCAATAGAATGGTACATCGCTATATTATTTCAGATTTAAAAACAAGAGATATTGGAGAGTTGTCGATTGAATACGTCTTAATTTGTGAAGAAATCAGGTTAATACTTGCTAGTATTGAAGATGATCAATTTGATAAGCAAATAGGTATTTACGGTGGGAAAAGAAATCCTAAAGATGAGCATAGCAAAGAAAGTATCAATTTTTTGCATTCCCAAGTAAATGATAAACATTTAGTTGCTAGTTTGCAGAGGAAAATAGATTTGAGTAATAACGATAAACTAGACACTTAAATAAATACTAAAAGATATATGCGATTAACATTATCCATTGAAGAGGGAGAAGAAGTTTTTATATCAAAAAAATATCAAAAAATAAATGATTTATGTGCAATTATATACGACCAACTTACAGAAATTTATATAGAGAAAAATTATAAAAATCTTCTTAAAACTGAAATTATAACGGAAGAACATCAAAAATTTATTGATGAATTAAATGCGGGAGATATTCATGCGCTAGATTATTTAAAGGCAAATAATTTAGATCATGAAATAGAATTGATAATTTCAAAACATATTTTTTTAGCTGTAACATCAGATCTTATAAATTTCATATTTGAGTCATTACATTGTGCTAAAAGAGGGAAAATGACTGTAGCATATTCTCTGTTAAGGAAACCTTTTTTGGATGAATTATTTATTTTAGAACAATTATTGGTAGATCGAACTGATTTCATTAAACGATTTTTTCATGATGGTAATCCAGAAAAATATGATCCAAGTAATTCCAAAATTGATAAAAAAGAAATTATTGAGAAAGCTATAAGTAAGATTAGATTTAATTATTTTTATGATGTTGACTTAATTTATGATTTAAGGTATAACAAATCCTTTGAGTCAGGAATAAATAGTTATACTAACCAAGCTTTACATATTGTTACAAAAGATAAAAATTACAAAACTGCTGAGCAAAATCTAAATTTTGTTTTTTCTATAAAAGAGGATATGGATAACTATTTTGCAAATTATTATTTTGTTGTACCTAATTTATTATTTTATGCAGTCTCCGTTATCGATGAAATAGCTTTTAATTTCTTACAGGATGAAAAAAACAAACAAGTTAAAGTTATAAAAGAGTTTCGTCGAATAATTGCGTACTTATTTTTTACTGAGTTTGCTAATATTTCAACTAAAAAAAAGAATGAAAAAATTTTAAAGCATTTTTACAATCATTTAATGTTTAAATGTCCTGTTTGCAAACATAATAATCAAATTGAAAGGGCGGATTTAGAATTATTTTATCAAATTGAAAATTTCATTTGCACAAAATGTTTTAACACACTAATTCATGATAAAAAATCCGTTAATGTTATTCAAAGTTTACTTGATACATTCTAAAACTCAACTGATGTGTGAGAGCTTTTTAAGCATATTATTGACAACAGTTTTAAAAATTTAATTGTAATGGATTGAGTTCATTACAATAACAAAAAATATATAAAATGAATTTTAGTGAAAACATAGTTGGAAATACAAAATCATTTGAGATTTTTACTTAAGAATTTAATGGTAATATTGATTTTCTTGATAATTTTTCTGATCTCATATGTTTTAGAGGGAGAATGATTTCCTTTTTTACGGATAAAAAAATTTACAACATTGGCACAACGTTGTTAGATAATTCAGTCCAGACATTAAAGAGTATTAAATTGTGTTGTTCAATTGGGAGTTTTGCTGACGCAAATACCTTGATTAGGAAGCTAAGAGATGATTTAATCCTATATATTTATATTTTGGATGTTGCAAATAAGCGAACAAATTCAATATTAGATTTAAAATTTGATTCTATTCTCACTGAAAACGAAAAAGCAGTTGAAGCATGGCTTGGTAATACAGTTTCGGAACTTCCCAACAAGATCAAAATGAAATTAAGCTTTGAAAATTATATGAAATATTTGAAGCAAAATGAAGACATAACTAAAACACTTGAAAATTATAATTTGGAACATTATTGGGAAACATTAAGAAGTAGGCTTAATGACTATGTCCATAATAATGGAATTCAGTTCACATCTCACAATTTAATAAAGGAATATAATCAAAATCTAGATATTTATCTAAAAAATATAAATATCAGGACATCCTATATAATTACTTTATTTTTGGTTCTTATAATTATGACAGAGGCTCCGTTAATAGCTTCAACTGATATGATTGATCATTTGGAATGTGGTCTGACTCCTCCTGAAGATTGTCAATATGAAATTGCCCCTTTCATCCAGAACTATATTGATAAAAAAGTTGTGGTTTTTCATCCTGAATTAAAACAATTTTTGAGAGACAATAATAAGTATGATATGAGAATACGATAAGAACTTAAGGGAGGCAAAAATGATTTTATAGAATTAATTATAAATAAAATAACTAATTAAATATGAAAATACTTTCTGAAAGGTCACCTTTTAAAATGCTTCCTTTACAAATGGATGAATATCAAAGAATGATTTTCGACGCAATTCGAATTACGTTTGAAATGTTAGAAGTAGATTATGCATTGTTAGAAAATAAACTTCATGAGTTATCACAAGATGATGTTGTTAAAGAAAATACATCTGAAATTTTCTCTCGTGCATGGGCAATTATTGATCATAGTTCTAGACTAATTAAATTATTTCAAAAACTTCCTTCAGAAAGTAATCACAAAATACTTGAAAGCATTTTAGAGGTAAATGCATTTAGAAATACTATTCAGCATTTGCATGAACGAATAGATGAGTCAATGTATGAAAACAGATCACCTTTCTATGGAATTTTGGTTTGGTATCACAAAAATTTAAATACCGAAGTTTTGACACCAAAAGCACTGGTAAGTGGTATTGCTTATGGATTTAAGTTGACTTTTAAGATACCTGAAAACCGCGAAATTATTAATGAAATTAGTTCAATCACATTGCAAACAGTGGATAAAAAGCAAACAATTTCGATTAATTTAAGCGAACTATTGCTTAATATTAAACATGTCTGCTTGACTAATGAAAATAAAATTGGCGACTTTTTTGAAACGCAAGGTTGGCCCCTTTGCGATTGGTCCAAGAGACAAGATATTATGATTAATTTTAAAACTGAAGATAAACAATAATAATTACGAAGAATGTATAAAAAATTATCTGAAAGTAGTGATGAAAAACGAGATTTCTTCCACAAATTGTTTGAATAATTAGTCTACTAGTATAAAAACTGTGCAAAAAAATATAGAAGCAACTGGCATTATTTGAGGACTGTCAAATAGCGATAGTTTAATAATATTTCTCCTTATTTATATAAGAACAATATATTTATGGAATGTTTAAGAGTTTTAAAATTTCTTTTTCATATTTGGCATATGAAGCTCTTCCAAGCTGAATCATTTTATTTAACTTTTTCAAGTCGTACTCAAACATATTTGTTCCATGTTTAGGTTCTGGAAAAGACTCACTAATCCTCAGCATGTCTAAATTTGGAAACAATAATTTAGAAACAATTGTGTTACTGTTTGTACTGGCGTTCAAAACTCGCTCAAAAAAGTTAAAAATCCCTATTCTTTTTAAAAGTCTCGAAATTATGCCTGATGTATTTTCGATGTAATGTCCTACGCCAACATTTAAAATATGGATATCCTGCTCATTGATTCCTATAGATTTGTATGCGTCAATCATTGCATACAAGGTTGAATTGTTTGCGATAAATCCTCCGTCCACAACTTCAATCTCTCCATGATTTTCCGTTTCAATTTTCACTTTATTGAAAAATGGATATGCTGCACTCGAACAACGAATTGCGGTTTCAATACTGCAACCAAAGCCTGGAATAAAAGACTGTTTCATTCCGTGAGCTTGTTTAATATTTGTTTTGAAGATCAATGGCATTTGAGTATCAAAATTTAAAGCTACAATTCCAACATCAGTTTTAAATGCATCGAATTTTTTATCGCCAAAAATTTTTTTCGCTTCTCTTTCAAGAGCTTTGCTTTTTGCTGCTTTACTTCTATTTCTCATTATGGTCGGTATAAGTTCTAAATAGAGCACTTGAATTTCGTTTAGTGAAAATCCTACACCGATTAAAGCAGCTATTATCGAGCCAGTACTTGTTCCATAAATTAGGTCAAAAAATTCACATAAGGGTTTACCGAGTCTCAATTCAAGTTCTTTTAAAACTCCTATAGTGTATACTCCTTTAGATCCTCCGCCATCTAATACTAATACATTCATAGCTCATAGTTTATTGAAAATCATTCCAAAATTTAATTAATTGATTTCTAAACATCTTACAATCAGCAACACTCCATTGCTGATTCGTATTTCCAAACAGGTAACGTTGTTTGTTTTGACATACTAGCTCTTCTAATTGAGAATCAGAATAATTGTAGAATGTATTTAATACTGCTAAAACTCTTGCATAGTGGCTGGTCTTCTGAAAATTACTGTCAGGCATATTAAACATTAATCCTTCAATAAAATATGAAGGAGCAAGTGAACTCTGAATTGTAGCACCATTTACAAGTTTTGACTTTATGTTTTTAATTATCCTTATTGTAGATTTATAATTAGAATTACAAACTTGATTTTTTAAGGTACCATTATCAAAATGTATTTTAGGAAAATTCACAACCTTTTCATCAGTTTCATTGGTCCAAAAGACTATGCCTTTGGCATAATTGGTCGTGTTAATTTTACTAAAACTTCTGTATTCTCTATATTCAGCACAACAAATGACATCACAGTCTAACCTTCCTGAATTAGCAAGTATTTTAATTGAATTATTACCGACCTTTACATAAGCATCCCCAAAATAATATTTTAATCTTTCAATAATAGCATTTGTAAAAGAAGTCAATGAATATTTCCCATCAGAATAACATTCATTAAAATCCTGTAGCTGCTGCCAACTTAATTCATCCTTATTGGAGTAAAATATCGAGTAAAATTCAACAACAACATCAACATCACTATCTCCTCTGATATTAGTAGAGTTACGATAAGATCCTTGCAAATATATATTGAAACTAATATCATCGTTCCATGTATGACCTTCAATACAAGTTTTTATAGAGTTGTATGTAGTAGAAGATGAAACTGTCGCGCCTAGGTTTGACCAGGTTTGTAATTGTGCTTCGGGTATTGACATGACTAGATTATTATCAACTCGTTAATAAATATGTTTATGCTAGTTGAAGACTAAGATAAGAAAAGTTTTGTAATATTACTTTTTATAAATCATTGCAGTGTCCGTATATTTTTAGCACTTTTTGTTTTACGGATACAATGGTTCCGCTGAAAATTCTTCAAATATGCTATAAATACTGTGTATTTTACATTGTTTAAAATAAAGGTTTTGAAAAAGTGTACTTCGAGTCAAGATTTCCATAAACTAACCGCAAGCTAAATGCAATTTCTTTAATGAAAGATTACTACAAGCAGAATAAACAACAATACAAACAAAACTTTTCTACAAGCCTCATTTCCTAACCCAAGGCTTTTCCATTAATACACCAAAACACAAAAGCCCTAAACATTCTCGTTTAAGGCTTTTGTATTTTTATGGATAACCATTTTTATTTCACCAAATAATCAACCTGATCAGCTTCGCAAAGTCTAAAATAACCCATTGCATAATTATTGGCATTGTTGGTATTGATTATATTCCCGCGAATGTTTCCAGGAGGAACAGAAAACGGATTTGAATTTGAAGCTTCTAAAATTAATTTCATGTAATTGAAAAAGTTTTTAGAAACACCTCTATGTGTAATTTTTACCGTATTTCCGGACTTCATATCTTCATCAGAAAACCTTGTACTGATTTCATTTCCATTATAAAATTCATCATTTGTAATTTCGTATTCTGGAAAAATTAAAAACTCACTTTGATAATCGGTTAAATAAAAATTAACTTGATCTGCGGGATCAGTATAGTAAAAAGTCAGTTCGATAACATCCTCTCCGCCAAAATCGGGAACAATGGCTTGTTCTACCTTCGTAATTGGCGTTACAGAAGTTAGTTTTTCTGTTGCTGTAAAACTTTGTCCTTCGGCTTCAACAAATAATTTATAATCCATGTCGATTACAGGAACAAAATTATTGCATTTGTAAACCCCTGCTTCAGATTCAGTAAAAGTAAAAACGTCGCCATTACTATTTTCAACGCGTACTTGAGCTCCCGAAACTTTTGGTGTTGTATCGTTGTAATACGGAGCTGTTTTACTGATTTTTATAGTTTGTTCGTTTCCTGCAGTTCCTTTTTTCCAGATAATTTCAGCATCAATTACCAATCTTGTTTCGCCAGTTTCTAAATCAAGGTTTACAACATCTTCACAAGAAGTAAAAGACAAAGCCAGGAAAAGTGTTAATATTGCCAGCGCTTTGTTTATTGTACTATATTTTTTCAATCTGTTCATCGCATTAAAATTTAAAATTATAAGAAATTCCAGGTACAATTCCGAAGATCGAAAGTCTTCTGGTTTCATTTGCTCCTGTATCGTCATTAGTTGTAAAACTCATAGAAGCAGCATTTTTTCTGTTGTAAATATTATAAAGGCTGAATACCCAATAGCTTTGCCACCCTTTCTTTTTGTCTGGTTTTGGAGTGTAAGTTGCAGCAACATCCAAGTGGTGGAAAAGAGGTAATCTGTTTTCGTTTCTTAAAGAATAATTAGGAACATTGATGCCGCCAAATTCATAATGTCCATTGGCATAAGTAACCGGCTGACCCGACTGTAAAGTGAAATTTCCATTAAAAGACCATTTCGGATTCAGTTCGTAACTTCCTACAACACTTAAATTATGAAGTTTGTCATATCCAGATAAATACCAATCTCCATTTGCAATTCCTGGTTCTTCAGGCGTTCTTCCAACGGTTTTTTGTTCTGCTCTAGACAAAGTATAAGAAACCCATCCGGTGAAATTACCAGCGTTTTTTCTAAATAACAATTCCAGTCCGTAAGATCTGGCTTTACCATTCAGGATTACTTGTTCGATATTATTGTTGGCCAAAACATCGGCTCCATCAATATAATCGATACGGTTTTGAACTTTTTTATAGAATAATTCTCCTTCAAAAGAATAATCACCGTCTTTAAAATTTTGGAAATAACCCATTGCGTATTGGTCCAAAAGCTGAGGTTTAGTAAAAGGGCCGCTTGGAGTCCAGATACTCATAGGCAGTGGAGACTGTGTATTTGATAAAATATGAATATACTGCGCCATTCTATTATAACTTGCTTTTACAGAAGTTTCATCATTAAAAGCATAAGACAAAGCAGCTCTTGGCTCAAAATTATTGAAAGTGCTTATGGCTTGTCCTTTTTTATAACTTATGGTTCCCGTTGGAGTTCCTTCCTCATAAATTTTATAAAGCGGATTAAATACTACGGCCTGACCATTTTCATAAGTACTGATTTCTTCGCCTCCTAAACGATAAAATGAACTGTAACGAAGTCCGTAACGGAAATTCAGCTTTTCGGTAATTTGATTTTCAAAATCGATGTAAGCAGAAGTTTCTAATGCATATTTTTTATCCAGCTGTTTGTAATTGAACTGAGAATCTGAACTTGTTGGCTGTACAACTCCTGGATTGAAGTTGTAATACAAACCATCAATTCCGTAATTAATTTTAAATTTTTCTGATGTTTGGTAATTCCAAGCGTATTTTAGTCCGTAACTGCTGATGCTGCTTTCCCATTCGAAATTTTCTGTAGAAAGTCCTAAGTTGAATTTATAGTCACTATAAAAACCAGAAAGATTACTGTTTAAACGATCAGAAAATTTATGTTTCCAGCTTAAAATACCCATTGTACTTCCGTAAGTACTCGAAAAACGTTCGTTGATATCGAATAAATCATTTCCTAAATAACCAGAAAAAGAAAGTGTGTTATTTGGGTTAAAACGGTAATTGAATTTAGCATTCAAATCATAAAACATGGCAGAGTTTTTATTATCTGCCAGTTTCATAAACAAATGCGCATACGAAGCACGTCCGGAAAGGATGAACGAACTTTTCTCTTTTTGTATTGGTCCTTGAACCAAAAGTCGGCTGGAAATAATTCCGATTCCTCCGTTAACTTTATAATTTTCAAAATCGCCGGTTTGCTGTGTAACGTCTAAAACAGAAGAAACACGTCCTCCAAATTTCGATGGAATTCCGCCTTTATATAAATCTAAACCATTAACAATGTCAGCATTAAAAATCGAGAAGAATCCAAACATATGCGAATCAGCATAAACAGGAGCACCGTCTAAAAGAATCAAATTCTGATCGGCTGCACCACCGCGGACATTAAAACCAGAAGAAGCTTCTCCGGCATTCGTAACTCCAGGAAGCGTTAAGATAGATTTTAGAGGATCTGGTTCGCCCATTGCCACAGGAATTTTTTTAATTTCCTGCATCGAAAGTCTGTTCACACTCATTTGAGTGGTTTTAACATCAACGGCTTTATTGTTCATTACAATTACTTCACCTAATTGCTGGCTGTCCGATTCTATACTGAAATTTAGGGTAGTATCATCATTAATATTTATCTTTCTTTCCTTATTCTGAAAACCAACATAACTAATCGAAACGGTATAAGTTCCATTTGGAACTTCGATGCTGTATTTTCCATTGACATCTGTTACAGTGCCAGTCTGTAATTCTGTGATATAAACGTTAGCGCCAATAACAGGTTGTTTTTCATCATCAAGAATCTGACCTCTTAGCCTGCTTTTTTTTTTGGCCGTCGCTTTAGGAGTTTGGGCTCTCTGCTTCACAAAAATATTATTGCCTGCTATAGAAAATTGTAAAGTGGCAGTTTTATTTAATTCTGAAATAAGTTTTTCAATAGTAGTCTGCTTAAAAGTATTTTTTTGAGTAAAATATTTTTTCCCAGTATCGATTTGATCTGTAAAAGCAAATTTATAATCGGTTTGATTTTCAATTTGCTTGAAGAATTCTTTTAAAGTGACATTTTGATCTACAGTTATCGTAACGCTTTGAGCGGACATACATAAGCTGAATAAAAAAAAGCATGCTGAAATTATATGCTTCATGAAATTTTGTATTTTTGAATATTATTAAATGGAATAACTTCGTGTTATCCTGATTAAGAGGAGGATGTGTAGTTTCGCGGCTTACATCCTTTTTTGTTTATTATTGAAAAGTAATCTGTTTTAGATCTTCATTTATTTCAAAATTTAGGTTATACATTTCTGCTATTAATTGTACAATTGTATTTAAATCTTCTTTTTTGTTGATTCGAATGGTAATTTTTTGAGTAGAATATTCTTGAGGGATATTTACTTTGTAACCATAATTTTCTTCGACATAAGTTCCTAAAGCGCTTAATTTAGCATTGTCAAAATCTATAAAACGGCTGAATGCAGTAACTGCTGCAGTTTGATTTCCGTAAATAAATTTCTCGCCAGGTTTTAGAATCCATTTTTGTTCTTGACCGTTTACGTTCATTTGGACACTTCCCTCATACAATTCAACCGTTACTTCTTTTCGATTTGATTCTTTTACTATAAAAGAAGTTCCTAAAACAGTTGTTGTTGTTTCGTTACAAAAAACCTGAAAAGGATGCTGTTTGTCTTTTTTAACTTTAAAATAAGCTTCACCATCAATTTCAATTTTTCTGTTTGAAGCAAAATTATCTCCATAAGAAATTTTAGAATTCGGACTTAATTCTACTTTTGAATTATCCGGCAGGACTACATATTTTATTTTCTGGGTAGTATTCTCAATTACATTTCCTGCCAGAACAGCTGTTTCTGTTACAGAGTTATTGTTAAAATAAATTCCAGTTCCAATAAGAACAAAAAGTAAAACAGATGCCGCTGCATAATAGCGCCAAAGTTTAATTTTTCGTTTTTTAGGAAAAGCTTTTGCTTGGAATTCTTCCCAAGAAGCTTCTTTAGTGCTTTCTGAATGAGAAGATGGAGTTTCATTCCATAACTTTTTAAACTCTTCGTCTAAATTTTCCTTGTCCATTTTTTTTGGTGTTAGAGTTTCTGGCAATAAAATCCTTGTTTATTAAAAACACCATAAACCATTTCCTTAATGTCTCTGTTGGTTTCGATTCTTAGAATTCTCTCGCGATTTTTGAAATCAAAATATATAATACAATCGGAAATAATGAACTGCAAAAGCACCACAATTAAGCTGGCATCTTTTTTAGTTCTAACATTTGTTTTATACGCTTCAATGTGCATTTTTTGTTCTTGTTTTTATATATAACAAACGAGAACAGAAAAGTTCCTAATGGTTTTCGATTTTTTTTCGAATAAATTTACTGGCGAGATAAATATGATTGGCAATGGTCTTTTCAGAAAGATCTGTAATTGCTGCAATCTCCTTATAGCTAAGGTTTTCCAATTTGTGTAAAGTAAATATTTTTTGCTGCTGCTCCGGAAGCTGATTGATGAAGTTTTGTAGTTTTTCTTGTCTTTCTTCAAAAATTCCAGAATCGGAATCTTGCTCTTCCAAGATATCAGCTTGAAAAGAGTCAAGCTGAACTATTTTATTTTCTCTGTTAATGTGATTGAGAATAATGTTTTTGCAGATAGTGTACAATTGCTTGTCCAATAGAACATCCTCGTTGAGCAGTTCTCTTTTATTGTAGAGTCGTAAAAAACTTTCTTGAACAAAGTCCTCGGGAGTAAGGACTGTCAGATTAAAACGTTTGGCAATATTTATCAGTTTATCGTAGTAAGTGAAGTAAACCTCTTTAAAAGCGGCTTCATTCCCTTTTTTCAAACTAAGAATAAACTTTTTATTGTCCATAACGAAAATATCGCGACTTGTTTAACTAATAACAACTCATTGGTCTTACTATTATTGCATTCAAAAAACACGAATTTGATATCAAGAATGTAATAAGTTACAAAGAACCGTAATTTAATTTTATATTTTGACGCTGTTATTGGAAAATGTTACAGAAAATCAAGTTCTTTTTTATTTCTAATAAAAAGTATTGGCAGCAAGTTATTGATTGCTTATTTCTCACCATCAATATCTTCGACAGCAGAAATTTGGTCCAGTATATTGGTCTGGTTAGGCGAAATGTAGTTTTTTACTTCAGCAGGAGTTTCTTTCTTAAACAGAAGATCCAATGCATTATAGAGTTTTAATAAAACATCTTTGTCTTCTTTTGCAATATCTAAGGCAGTATTAAAATTAAAAACATAATTATTCGAATTGCGTACTTCTACTTTAATCGTTTTTGATGTGATTTTAAATTTAACTATATCCATATTGTGTATATTACTTAAGTTTTGCAAAAATAGTATTTTTAATTGCGCTTGTACCAAATGTAAACTACAAATTTTCTTCTATTGCAAAGTATTATAACAAAAAAAACACCACTTGAATAAGTGGTGTTTTTTATCTTGTAGCGAGGACGGGAGTTGTACTTATGATCTTAAGGTTATGAAATTTAAATAATATTATTTGTTTTTTTTAAATGACTTGACTTTTAAAGTACTAAGTATTTTGTGGGAATTGGTTTCTGCTGTTTTGGGTTTTATGAAGTTTATTACTTAAGTATTTACATTATTTTTGTATTGCATTACATGAATTAAATCCTTTGTTTTTAAATTAGTAAACGTCATGTATCTTGATTTTATAAATCCAAAATTCACATCCGACTGCGGACATAATACTAAATGTATTTACTGTAAAACTGAACTTTCAATTCAAAAAATTGATCAAATTTTAGATGTTTGTTTAAGTGATATTAAACGTCGATTTAATGGACATAGAATAATAATGGAGAATATTCATGGAAGTTTTGATAAAAATTATTTCAGAATTATTTCGGATTTGAACTATGATAGCACAATTTTAGGAAGTTGTTTGGTTTGTGGATGGTGGAAAATTTTGGAAAGATATTGGATGGGTGCTGAGTGGCAAATGTGGGATGTTTTCTTTGGTTTAAATGGATCGTTGAAAAACTTAGATTACAATAAGTCAAATTTGCCCTTGTCTGAAGTAAGAAATTATTTAGTGAGAAATTATGAAAATAGGTTTAATGTAAATCCAAGACTTTTTGAAGAATTAGTTGCAGATGTTTATAGAGATTTTGGATATCAGACTATTTGTACTGGTTATTCAAATGATGGTGGAATAGATGTTATTTTGATAAAAGATGATTTAACTGTAGGCATACAAGTTAAAAGATCGAAGAATAAAATTAAGTTAGAACAGATAAGATCTTTATTGGGGGCATTAATGATAAGCGGATATAAAACAGGAATGTTTGTATGTGCTTCTGATTTTCAGAGAGGAGTATATTCTGTAGCAGAACAATTTTCTATAGAACTTATAAATGGGAATAGATTTTACAATCAGTTAAAGGAGGCTCAAATAATAAGAAACCAAATATCTAATATTGATCTGAGCAACATTAAAAATCTATATTATGACGATTGTTATCCAATGAATAGTTTGTAGATTGTATATTAAAAATGGTTTTCTTTAACCTGAGGTTTGTTTTTTATTGTTTACATTCTGAATGCTTTACTAATGTGTTTTTGTAATTTCTTTAGTAGAGATTTTCATTAATTGAGAAGTTGTTTTAAATAAAAAAACCTTAAACATTTCTGTTTAAGGGTTTTGCCTTTTTGTAGCGAGGACGGGAGTTGAACCCGTGACCTCAGGGTTATGAATCCTGCGCTCTAACCAACTGAGCTACCTCGCCTGGACTGCTATCATGAATTCCTGATTGCGGGTGCAAAGATAGAAATAATATTAAAGCGTACAAGAATATTTTGAAGAAAAAAAAATATTTTTAAAAACGCATTGTTTTTGGACATATATTCTTATATTTCGAAAAAATTAAAAGTAGCACATGGATTCAAAAATACGTTACGAAATCGAGTTTCCGATCAATTCTTCGCCGCAATTATTGTATCAATATATATCAACTCCGTCAGGTTTATCAGAATGGTTTGCTGACAATGTTAATTCAAGAGGTGAATTTTTTACTTTCATCTGGAATGATTCGCAGGAAAAAGCACGCTTGGCTTCAAAAAAAACAGGAGAAAAAGTTAAGTTTAAATGGGTAGATGAAAGTAGTAAGGATACTGAATACTTTTTCGAACTTCATATTTTAGTCGATGAATTGACTAAAGACGTTTCGCTTATGGTAGTTGATTTTGCTGAAAAAGAAGAAATTGGCGAAGCTAAACAATTGTGGGAGAATCAAATCTCAGATCTAAAACATCTTATAGGATCTGTTTAGTAAAAGTCTATTTTATACCTTATATTTGCCCTGAACAAAATTCAGGGTTTTTTTATGATTAATTTTAACGGAAATATAGCGCAGGAAGATAGTAATATATTAACTCAAAATCGCGCTTTTCTATACGGTGACGGCATTTTTGAAACAGTAAAAATAATCAATGGAAAAATCTTGTTTCTTGAAGATCATTATTTTAGATTAATGGCTTCTATGCGCGTGGTTAGAATGATGATTCCAATGAATTTTACAATGGAATATTTCGAAGAGCAAATCCTTAATTTAGTAAAAGAGCAAGGTATTTCCTCTTCGGCTAGAGCTAGAATTACTGTTTTTAGAAATGACGGCGGTTTATATCTTCCAAAAACCAATGAAATTTCTTTTTTAATCAAAGCAGCGCCACTTGAAAATGTCTCTTACGCGATAAATACAAACGAATACGAAGTAGATTTGTATAAAGATTTCTACGTAACCAAACAATTATTATCGTCTCTTAAAACGACTAATAAGATGATTCATATTACGGGAAGTATATATGCACATGAAAATGATCTTGCCAATTGTATTTTATTGAATGACAGTAAGAATGTGGTAGAGGCACTTCAAGGAAACATCTTTATGGTTGTTGGTAAAAAGCTGGTTACGCCTCCAGTTTCAGAAGGAGCTTTAAACGGAATAATGCGTAAACAAATTTTAGCATTGGCTAAAAAAGTAGAAGGCATAGAAATTTCTGAGGAAATAATTTCGCCGTTTGATCTTCAAAAAGCAGACGAATTATTCATGACAAATGTAGTCATGGGAATACAGCCGATAACCAAATATCGAAAAAAGGAGTTTGTAACAAATCTGGCTCATTTACTAGTGCAGAAGTTGAATGAATCCATTTCTGAAAATTAATTCAGATATGGATTTTCGGGTGCATTAGACCATATAAGATAATCGCCTCCCAGCTCAATAATCTGCTCTTTCCAAAAATGGGTAGTAGATTTTCCGATAATTTTATTTTTGTAATTATTATCGGCAATGATCCAAGAGTTTCCCTGCATTTCATTTTCGAGCTGATTTTCGTCCCAACCGGTATAGCCTAAGAAAAAACGAATGTTATTTTTGCTAATCGATCCGTCATTTATTAGGTCTTTAGTTGATTCAAAATCTCCTCCCCAATAAATTCCGTTAGAAATCTCGACACTATTCGGGATTAAATCTGGAATATTATGAATGAAGTACAAATTGTCTTGTTCAACTGGGCCTCCGTTATATATCTTAAAGTTGGCATCAATCTCAGGAATTAAATCATTAATAGTGTATTTTAATGGTTTATTAATGATAAAACCTATTGATCCTTCTTTGTTATGGTCTGCTAATAAAATTACCGATCTGTTAAATGATAAATCTCCAATTATTGAAGGCTCGGCAATAAGCAGGTGTCCTTTTTTTAATTTTTCTGAAATCATACGGTTACAATTTTTATTAAATTTAATCATAAAAAAATTAAAATCACAAAAAAAATCGTTAAACCGCAAAAAAAAACCTTCCACGAGGAAGGTTTTAATTATATTATAAGTTTAGAGAACTTTCTTACTTAGTTCACTGCACCTTCTAATTCAGCACCAGCTTTGAATTTTACAACATTTTTAGCTGCGATCTTGATAGTTTTTCCTGTTTGAGGGTTTCTACCGTCTCTAGCAGCTCTTGAAGATACTGACCATGATCCGAAACCTACTAATGAAACTCTTCCACCTTTTTTCAAAGTAGTTCCTACATTACCTAAAAAAGACTCTAAAGCTAATTTCGCCGCAGCTTTTGTGATTCCTGCATCAGCAGCGATAGCATCGATTAATTCTGATTTGTTCATAATAATTAGTTATTAATTGTTGGTTAAAAAAAATTGTTAATACACAAATTTAGTAGGAAATCCGTTGCGTGCAAGTGTTTTCTTTAATTTTAGCAAAAATTGTTGATAACTTGCTTTTTTTGTTCATAAAGAGTGTTGTTTATCGATCAAAAACAGGTGCAAACCCCTGTTTTACTGACCTTAATACACTTTTGCAACATCTGAAAAACTGACTCCATTTAATATTTCTGAAGCAAGCATTCTCTTTTTTCCTGGAAATTGTAGACTTAATAACTGAATAAAGCCATCTTTTATTGCAATCTTGATTTCTTTTTTAGTACTAATTAATTTTCCAACCTCGTAAGAATGGGGTTCCGAAATCAATTTTGCCTCGTATATTTTAATGTTCAGCTCTTCATTTTGATCCTTTAAAAAACACCAAGAAGCAGGATACGGGCTCAAGCCTCGAATTAGATTATTGATTTCTGCTCCAGATTTTGTCCAATCTATTTTGCAGTTTTCTTTATTCAATTTATAAGCCGTTTTGATTTCTGCACTATCTTCTTGAATAGTAGTAGTTACATTTCCGTTTTCAATAACTTTTAAAGTATCAATTACGGTAGAACTTCCTAAATGCATTAATCTATCGTGTAATTGTCCTGCATTTTCTTCTGGCTCAATTGCGATTTCAGAATTTAAAATCATGGCGCCAGTATCAATTTTGTCATCAATAAAGAAAGTCGTAACGCCAGTTTTAGTTTCTCCATTAATAATCGCCCAGTTAATAGGAGCGGCACCCCGATAATTTGGAAGTAAGGAAGCGTGAAGATTAAATGTTCCTAAGCTTGGCATTTCCCAAACTACTTTTGGCAGCATTCTAAACGCAACTACAATTTGTAAATTGGCATTTAAAGCTTTCAATTCTGCTAAGAAATTTTCGTCTTTTAAATTAGTTGGCTGTAATAAGTTCAAATTGTTGGCAAGCGCATATTCTTTTACAGCCGAATATTTTATTTTTTGTCCGCGTCCTGCTGGTTTATCTGCAGCTGTTATTACGCCGACAACATCATAGTTGTTTTTTATAATGGTATCCAAAATGCCTACAGCAAATTCTGGAGTTCCCATAAATATAATTTTCAATTTCTCCATTATAATTTTAAAGTGTATTTATTATTCGCTTGTATGATAATATGATTGTTTTCGAGTAATTCCTGAAGAACCGAAATAATATCTTTGGTATCCATTTTTATTTGGTTTTCAATTTCTCTCGAAGTCAAAGAAGCAGTTTTGAGTAAAGATAGAATCTTATCAGCAATCGAATCGGCTTCTGTTATTTTTCCTTTTTGGGTAATGCAGTACGAACAAATACCGCAGTTTTCATTTGTTTCTTCACCAAAATAATCCAAAACCAATCTGTTTTTACAGGTTTTAGAATCTTTTATATAATGCAAAACAGACAAAAGCTGTTCTTTTTTTACTTGATTTTGCTTCTCTAAATATTTCGAAACTCTATTTATAGTATGGTCGTCTTCGCGGACTTCATTAAATAATATAGTAGCGTCGTTGTTTTTAGATTTGTATTCTATAATTTCTTTTTCTTTTAATTTTTCTAAAAGTGCTGTAACCTGCTCTTCAGAGCGATTCGATTTTTTAGCAATCAATCCCAGATTCAGATTTGATTTTACCTCATAAACTCCTGGATAAGTTCTCAAAATTGCCAGTATAATTTCCTCGTCATTCGGATTCAAACTCATGTATCGAATTACTTCTTTGGATTCAATCAAAAACTGAATATTGATTTTTTCAGAGAATTCCTGCGACATCGTAATAATTCCCTGCTGATTCAAAAATTGTAAAGCATTGTATGTTTTAAGGGTAGGGAAGTCGTACTTGTTGCAAAAATGATTCAGTTTAAACGAAAAAGAATCATCTAAACCTTCTCCGTAAGCAATTTGAAAATAGTTGCAAAGTTTGATATACATTGTTTTTAGAAACTTCTTGTCGGGAAGAATGCTTAAAAACTGCTGTTCTGTTTGTGTTGCATCAGAATTATTGTAGAGTAAAACTGAAAAAGCTTTTTCGCCATTTCGTCCCGCTCTTCCAGATTCTTGGTAATAATTTTCTAAATTTTCTGGAAGCTGGGTATGTATAACGGTTTTAACATTGTCTTTGTCAATTCCCATTCCAAAAGCATTTGTAGCCACGATAACCTGCGCTTGCTCCGACATCCACAACTGCATGTTTTTGTCTTTTTCTTTAGACGAAAGTCCGCCGTGATAATACGTCGCCGTAAAACCTAAAGATTGCAATTGCGAAGAAATGTTCAAACAAGATTTGCGGTTTCGGACATATATTATAGAAGGCTGCGGATTTTTTTTAAGAATTTGTTCCGTACGGTATAATTTATCTTCGACTTCAAAAACCATGTAAGCAATATTTTTTCGCTCAAAAGATTGTTGAAAATGTCTCGGATTTTTTAATTCTAACTGCGTTCTAATATCTTCAATAACCCTCGGAGTTGCCGTTGCGGTCAAAGCTAAAAAAGGAATCTTCGGAAAGAATTTCTTCAATTCCGAAATTTTAAGATATGCCGGCCTAAAATCGTGACCCCACTGCGAAACACAATGTGCCTCATCAATAGCGATTAAATTTATAGGAAGATTTTTGATTCGCTCCAAAATCCAATCCGACTGTAAACGCTCTGGCGAAAGATAAAGGAATTTATAATTACCAAACTGGCAGTTGTCCAAAAGATCTATGATTTCTTCTGTATGGATACCTCCTGTAAGAGCAATCGCTTTAATTTCCCGCTTCTGCAAATTCATTACCTGATCTTTCATCAATGCAATAAGAGGAGAAATTACCAAGCAGATTCCTTCCTGCATCATCGCGGGCACCTGAAAACAAATCGATTTTCCGCCCCCGGTCGGAAGCACAGCAAAAGTATCCTGTCCTTCAAGAACAGAATCGATAATTTCTTTTTGCAACGGTCTAAAACTGTCGTGTTTCCAGTATTTTAGAAGAATATCCTGTGCTCCGAGCATTGCTTTAGTTTTAAAGTTAAAAATTCAGAAAACAGGTTCTAGTTTTACAGCTAAAAACGCGTCGCTAAATTTTATCTAAGATATAAAGAATTCTGTTTTCAACCGTATCTTTTGGAACTTCAATCAATTCGTAACCATATTTTTTATAGGTTTCAATAAGATGTTCCTGAATTTTAACCGCTTGTTCAAAATTTTCGTAACGCTCTGTATCGCTTTGGTAAATTTCTTCCCAAGGCGGCAGAATAAAAGTTTTAGAATATTTATAATCCTCACAAGCCTTTGTAAAACGCTCTGGATATTCATCTCCAATATAATCCATGTAGGCTACAACATCGGGAATTCCTCTGTCTATAAAAACTACATTATCAGGTTCTTCAAGAGCATTTTGGTATTGTTCGATGCGGCCTTCCAGAAGCATTTCGCTAAACAAAAGCGGTTGTTCTAAAAACAGTTGTTCGATACCTTCCTGCTGAGCTTTCATGGTTACCTGTCTAGAGATTTCAGGATAGCAGCAAAAGCCACGAGCTACCAATTCGTTAATAAGTGTTGATTTTCCAGTACCAGGACCGCCAAGTAAGACTATGATTTCTTTTTGCACTATTCTAAAAATAAAGCGCAAATTTACCTAAACTTATTCGTAATTAAAAAGAATATTTATCAGAAACGAAAGATTTGATATTTTGATAAACAAAAGTTCTTATTTTTAAAGTCCCGATAGGTACGATATATTTATAGAAAAAATATACACGATAAATATAAAGCTCCAGCGGAGCGACATAATTTAAATAGTTTATATGTCGCTCCGCTGGAGCTTTTGATTGGTGTGAAAATTGAATTTGCTATACATATTTTGCTCCGCTGGAGCAATTTTGGAATAAATTAAATTGATTTATGAATTGCCGTTGGTTTTAACCAACGAATTTAAAGGCTTTTTATATTTTGGCTTTAGCCAAATATTTGCCACCATTTTCTTTTGACTTTAGGAAGAACGACTCTTTGGTTGTCTTCAATTTGTTTTCCATTAAAATCGAGAACATATTCGTTCGATTCAAAATCAATTAGACGTATTTTATCACTTTCAATATTAAAAGGGTTTTTGCCTTCAAGATTTACCCAGATATCTCTTCCTCCGAAGCGCCAAACTATTTCTCCTTCTTTTGTAATTCTAAATATTTCTACCTCGCCATAAATAATAAAATCCTTTTCTAATTTGTAAATACCAAAGTTTGTGGCAAAATCAAATTCTTTATGCCAGACAATTTCAAGTGAAGGAATTTGTAAACAATATAATGTATTACAAACGCGAATCCATATTTTTTTATCTTCAATAATAAATGAATTCTCATAAATTCCGGTTGCTCCTCCAGTTGCGCATATTATTGCGCTTGAAATTTCTGCTTCATTTTTTTTAATAACAATTGCATGCTTGCTGGTTGAGTAAAAATTTTTCTCTTGATATTTTCCTTCGAAATAAACTTTTTGATAATGAAATGAATTTTCTGGTGAATTCAAAGTGTAATTTTGGTCGTCAAAAACTTCTATTTCAAAATTATTATAATCAATTTTCATATTTTGGTTTAAAATTAATTACTCACAAAACAAATACTTCCCAGAACCTTTTCCTTTTTTAGAAGGAACAATCAAATGCGATTGAAACTTTTTACCGTTTAAAACATCATTCACAAAATCAAGAACATACTGCTGTCCTTCATGGAAAAGATAACCGGAGAATTCATGTCCGCCCCCGCAAAAAGTAATTAGTTCAACATCTTTATGTAAATCCTGCATATGATTGTAAACGGCATAAGAACCAAAAAGAATCAGCCAGCCCGAAGCATTTGTCGGGCACGAGCGATGCGAACCAGCATTATACGGAACCGTATCGTCATTACTTCCATGCGCTAATAACATGGGAATTGCTTTTTCTTTTGTAATTAAATTAATATCCTGAATTGCTCCCGAGCCTCCAATAAAACCTTTGTATTTAAAATTTTCAGGCAGATTGTTTTTATATAAATTCATTAATTTATAATCCCAGAAAGAAGCATGAAATCCAATTTCTGCACCCGCGCTGATTCCAGAAATAAATATTTTAGAAGTATCCAGATTGTATTTATCGGCATTTTCGATTAAATAACCAGTCGCCTGCCACATATCGCTCACGCCAATTTGGATTGCTTTTATTTTTTCGGTTAAAGTTCCTTTACATCCAAAATCTTTTCCTTTCATATATAAACTGTACGAAATGCTGGCAACGGCATAGCCATTTTGAGCCATAAATTTGCCGAACTCTTTTTCGCTTGTACGCTCTCCGCCAGAAAATCCACCGCCAAAAGCGAATAGGATCAACGGAATTTTTTCATTAGATTTTTTCTTCGGCAGATATAAATCTAAGTCTAGTTTTAAAGTATCGTTCTGGAAATAAGTCAGCGTTTTGATTTCTTGCGCTTTAATGTTGGAAAAAGTACAGATTGTAAAAAGGAAGAAGATGATTTTTTTCATTGTAAGGTATTTTAATTTTGCAAAGTCGAAGAGTTGCGAAATATTTCAAATATAAAGTTTTGTCAAGAATTTTGCGAATTTTTGCGAATTTAAATTGTAAAAGCAGTCAAAAACTAGTGCGATTTAATCAAGAGATTTGCAATAATATAATTAGTGTAAATTAGTGAATTTGGTGGCGAAAAAACAGCTGTCTTTACAATAGAAAAAATCTAAAATCTAAAATCTAATATCTGAAATCAAAAACGTATATTTGCGTTTATTTTTAATTACGAATGGAGAACGATAAAGAAAAAAATACCGCCGAATTTTACGAAAGATTAAAATTAGAGCTAGATAACGCAAACACTTGGCCAGCAGAATATTTGTATAAATTTATTGTGCCATCTGTTGCGGATAATGTGGAGCGAGTTGAAAAAGCTTTTGATAGAATGGGAGCGGTTATTAAAACAACAAAATCTAAAACGGGTAAATTTACCAGCGTTTCTGTAGATGTTACTATGAACAGTTCAGATGATGTGATTAGTAAATACAAAGAAGTTTCTACAATAGAAGGTATAGTTTCATTATAACTTATGGTCGAAAAATATAAAAAAGAAGTCGCAAATGACGTTGTTTTTAACTTAGAATATAATTCTGAAAGACAGCGTTTGATTATTCCGGAATATGGTCGTCATTTACAAAAATTGATCGATCAGGCTACCGCAATAGAAGATGATGAAACACGCAATAAAGCGGCGAAATATATCATTCAGGTTATGGGAAGTTTGAATCCGCATTTGCGCGATGTACCAGATTTTCAACATAAACTTTGGGATCAGCTTTTTATAATGTCTGATTTTAAACTGAATGTAGAATCGCCATATCCTATTCCGTCAAGAGAAGTTTTGGAACTAAAACCAGATGTGCTGCAATATCCGCAGAACTTTCCAAAATACAGATTTTATGGTAACAATATCAAATACATGATCGATGTTGCTAATAAGTGGGAAGATGGAGAAATGAAAAATGCATTGGTTATGGTAATTGCCAACCACATGAAAAAATCTTTCTTAAGCTGGAACAAAGACACAGTCAAAGATGATGTGATTTTTGAGCATTTATATGAATTGTCTGGTGGAAAAATAAACTTGCTTCACAGCACAGAAGAATTGTTGAACACAACAGATTTAATGCGTACCAACAAACGTATGTCTAATAAAACAGCATCTGTTGGACAGCCAAAAATTCAAAACAACAAAAACAATAAAGGAGGCCAAAAAAAAACATTTCAAAAAAACAATAATCAAAAATAGAAGAAGTTGCTAAGATACTAAGCGTCTAAGTTGCTAAGATTTTAGCTAAACCTTAGAGCCTCAGAATCTCAGAACCTTAGAACCTTAAAAAAAATCTATGGGAATTTTTAAAATCGAAGGAGGAACTCCTTTAAAAGGAGAAATCACTCCGCAAGGAGCAAAAAACGAGGCATTACAAATTTTATGTGCCGTGCTTCTAACGGGGGATAAAGTAAAAATTAATAATATTCCCGATATTATTGACATCAATAAATTAATCACTCTATTGGGTAATTTAGGGGTTAAAATTCAACGTAACGAACCAGGTTCTATCACATTTCAAGCCGATGAAGTTAATGTTGGATATTTAGAAACCGAAGCTTTCAAAAAAGAAGGTGGAGCGCTTCGTGGTTCTATTATGATTGTTGGACCGCTTTTGGCTCGTTTCGGAAAAGGTTATATTCCAAAACCAGGAGGAGATAAAATTGGCCGTCGTAGATTAGATACACACTTTGAAGGTTTTATTAACCTTGGAGCAAAATTCAGATATAACAGAGAAGATCATTTTTACGGAGTAGAAACTCCCGAAGGAGGACTTCAGGGAACAGATATGCTTTTAGACGAGGCTTCTGTAACCGGAACGGCAAACATTGTAATGGCTGCTGTTTTAGCAAAAGGACAAACTACAGTTTACAATGCTGCGTGCGAACCATATTTACAGCAATTGTGTAAAATGCTAAACTCTATGGGAGCAAAAATCACTGGAGTTGGTTCTAACTTACTGACTATTGAAGGTGTTGAAAGCCTTGGAGGATGCGAACACACTATTCTTCCGGATATGATCGAAATTGGTTCTTGGATTGGTCTTGCGGCTATGACAAAAAGCGAAATCACGATCAAAAATGTAAGCTGGGAAAATTTAGGTTTGATTCCGAATACATTTAGAAAATTGGGAATTACAATTGAAAAACGTAACGACGATATTTACATTCCAGCTCACAAAGACGGATACGAAGTAAAAACAGATATCGACGGTTCTATTTTAACAATTGCAGATGCACCTTGGCCAGGATTTACGCCTGACTTATTGAGTATCGTTTTGGTTGTGGCAACTCAGGCAAAAGGAGATGTTTTAATTCATCAAAAAATGTTCGAAAGCCGTTTGTTCTTTGTGGATAAGTTAATCGATATGGGAGCGAAAATCATGTTATGTGACCCGCATAGAGCTGTGGTTATGGGGCATAATTTTGAATCTCAATTGAAAGCAACAACTATGTCATCTCCTGATATTCGTGCGGGAATTTCATTATTGATTGCGGCACTTTCTGCAAAAGGAACAAGTACAATTCAAAATATAGAACAAATTGACCGTGGATATGAACGTATCGACGAGCGTTTAAGAGCAATCGGTGCAAAAATAGTGAGAGCTTAAAGAAAGTTAGCCGCAAATTCACGAATTTAAATCTTCAAGATTATCAAATATTCGTGAATTCGCGGCGAAAAAAATAGTCTAAATGACAAATGAACAAAAAGCTATAAAAGCTACTCTATTTAGTATAGCTGGAAATACCTGCCTGGCCCTAGTAAAAGGTCTCGCAGGTTTTTTTGGCAATTCATACGCCTTGATTGCAGATGCCATCGAATCGACTACGGATATATTTTCCTCGTGTCTCGTGTTATTCGGAATCAAATATTCTAATAAACCGGCAGATGAAAATCATCCATACGGCCACGGTCGTGCAGAACCTTTAATTACATTTTTGGTGGTCGGATTTTTAATTACTTCGGCAACAATTATTGGTTATGAAAGTATTGCCAATATTGGGACTTCACACGATTTACCTAAATCTTGGACATTATATGTTCTAGGCGCTATTATTATCTGGAAAGAATATTCTTTTCGTTTGGTAATGAAACGCAGTAAACAAACAAATAGTTCAGCATTGGCTGCTGATGCGTGGCATCATAGAAGTGACGCCATAACTTCTGTGGCAGCGTTTATCGGAATTTCGATCGCCTTGATTATGGGAAAAGGCTACGAATCTGCAGATGATTGGGCAGCACTTTTTGCTGCGTTTTTTATTCTGTATAACAGTTATAAAATTTTCAGACCTGCGCTTGGCGAAATCATGGATGAAAACCTAAATGATGATTTAGTAGAAGAGATTCGTGTAGTATCTTTGACAGTTCCCGGAATCTTGGGAACAGAAAAATGTTTCATTCGTAAAGCAGGAATGCGCTATCACGTAGATTTGCACGCAATAGTTTCAGCTGCAATTTCAGTAAAAGAAGGACACGATTTATCACACCAATTACAAGATACATTAAAAGAACAAATTCCACAGTTAGGAAATGTTTTAATCCACATAGAGCCAGATGATTATCATTGTTAGAGGTTCTGAGGTGCTAAGGTTCTAAGATGCTAAGTTTTTTATATACATACCTTTGTCAAAGTTTAAAACTTTGACAAAGATTAAATTTAAATCCGTTTATTCTCCTTCGGGAATAAACGGATTTTTTTTGTGATGTTTGTCAGTTTGAGCGACGTCGAGAACATTCAATTATTTTACTTAGTATCTTAGCATCTTAGAACCTCAGAACCTTAGTCCAACACATTCAAAATCTTCAATCCAAACACAACACCATTTTGTTGAATGCCTCCTTGATAAGAATGTACGTAATCCACTCTAAATAATTTAAATTTACCGAAACCTAAATTATCCAAACCAACAGTGAATTCCGTATAAAGTTTTCGATCTGGAATCGCCAGCGAGTGAAAACCAATATTCATCGTAGATTTTAACAGATTTAGTAATGGAATCTTATTCATAATAAATCCTGTGTCATTGTGCTCTAGATGCATTTCAAAATAACTGTCATTTGTGCTATTGGCGTAGTATGGCATTAAATTAAAAACATTTAAGTAGCGGCCGCTTGTACCGATATGAGTTTGGTTTCCGTTGAAATGTCTGTAATCTATAAAAGAAATATTTTCGGCATTAAAGAATTTCCCGGCTCTAAAATTAGTGCCTAAAAGACCTTTATTTCCAAGTCGTAAATCATATTGTACAGAAGCGCCGATTCTTTCAAATTCGTATTTCTTTTCGCTTGCAGCAAAAGCTTTTTCGAAACCTAAAACTACAGTCGGATATTTATCATCTTTAAAATTATATCTTCCGTCAGGTCTTGAAATATATTTATTTCCAAAGTTAATTCTGGCATTGAGACCAACTTTAAACAAATTATGCTGTTCAAATGGCGCCGTAGTAAAATCATTTGGTGCAAGAGGATTGTTTGAAGAATATAGATCATCCCTTTTAAAGAAAGAATAATCAGTTGTATTGAAAAGAGGTTTTCGCTGTTCATAAGCCACTTTTGCAAACAGATTAACGCCATTTAAAACGTCTTGCGAATAATTTACCTGTGCATATTCTAAGTTATACAACTTCATATAATTGTCTTTAAAAAATAAAGAACTTATAGAATTGACCAATTTAGTAATAGGTTCCGCACTGTTAAACTGCGCAACTTTTGTTCCTCCCGTAACTCCCAATGTTGCATAATTTATATTGTTGAATTTATGACTAAATTGTCCAACAACTCTAAATCGCTGATCTGAAAAACCATAATTAAAAGTGGTACCAAGAGAGGTTGTTTTTCCTTCTTCTTCATTTTCTTTTTTAAATGAAAAACCAGAATCCAAATTAAATCCCTGAACGGTATTAAAACTCAAAGAGGAAATATTCAGTAAACCTTGATAATTGAAAGAATATTTTTTGAACGTATTTTTATAGTCATAGCCCATTAAAATATCCCAAACTTTAAACTTATTATTTTTAGCATCAGTAGAATCCGTATATTTTTTTGATTTTCGAATTACTAAGAGGCTGTCTTTTTTACTATAATCAGTGCTTTCTTCAATAGTTAACGGAATTGGTCTGATTTCGTTCCAGAATGCGTCATCTTTTTTATTGGCATTTGCTTCAAAAGAAACAATTTCATTTCCAAAAGTTTTCTTCTCGAAAGAAGATGGAAATTCATAATTAGAATAAACATAATTGAAGTTCCCAGAAAATTTTACTCCAAAAATACCCGCATTAAACGAAAGTGTCTGTGCATTTTTAGACCAGATTTTATTTTTTACATTATAGCTGAAACTCTGTTTTAGATTCATTACTTCGGTAAACTCATTTTTCATGCGATAGCCTTTAATTTCTAGGTTTATAGCATAAATAGCAAAACTGTCATCAACAATATAAATGTAACCCTCAAACACAGGTTCTTTGTCGCGTTTTGGAGTCACTTTAATTTTATAAATCTGCTGTTTATTGTCGTCGTAAAAACTACTTTCGAGTTTGTATTTGTAGTAATTAAAAGCATTGTCTGCAATAGGAGAAATCATTTTAACATCAAAGTCGAGTGTATTATCATAAAAATCGTAAGTTGATAAAGCAGCAGTATTGTAGCTGTATCCACGATTGTTTCCTGAAATTTTCGAAGCTATAATTCTCTCCTTTAACTTCTCAGGTTTTTCAAAAGTAATTTTAGAAACAGTTTCAGATAAATATAAAATTCCTGTTCCGGTAGAATCTAAATTGGATGCCATGTCCTCACCAAGATCAACTTTTTGACCTAAGATTTTTTTAGGAAGATCTTTAACCTTAAACATTCCTTTAGAATAAAAGTCGGCTGTATATCTTCCTGTTTTATCGGAGTTTTCTTTTTTGTTGGTAATTGCACTTTTTATAATGGCATTTGCGGGATTATTTTTAGGATCAATCACAACTTCATTTAGAGAGAAGCTTTCTTCCTCCATTTTTATATCTAAAGTTGTATTTGAATCTGGAGAAATTGTGATTTTCTGTGTTTTAAAACCTAAATACTGAAAGACAATTCGGTTTTTACCAATTTCTTTTACCTGCAATTGGTATTTGCCTTGTTCATTTGAAGTGGTTCCTCGATAAGTCCCTTCTTCAAAAATAGAAACAAACGGCAGTGGATTTCCCTTTTCATCGGTTACAGTTCCTTTGATTTGGGCAAAATTGGAAATTGAAAAAATTAAAAAGGCAAATAATGTAAAGTTTTTCATGTAAGTGGTTTCTCTTACAAAAATAAAAGAACTTGAAAATGAGCTTATTAATAATATGTTAAATTAAAGAGATTCAGTTTTGTTTGCACTGTCAGGCTGAGCGGAGTCGAAACCACTTTCCTATACCATACTGTGGTGGTGGTGTTTAGTTTAAAATTATAAAAACGACTGAATTGCCAGCTCATAACTTTTCAAGCCAAAACCTAAAATAACACCTTTAGCATTTCCAGATAAATACGATTGATGTCTGAAACTTTCACGTGCATAAGTATTAGAAATGTGAACTTCGATTACAGGAGTTGTCACAGCTTTCATCGCATCGCCTAAACCAATTGAGGTATGAGTGTAAGCGCCCGCATTTAAAATAATTCCGTCGTATGTAAAACCGCATTCTTGAATTTTTCCAATCAATTCTCCTTCAATATTACTTTGGTAATATGAAAGTTCAATATTTGGAAACTTTTGTTGCAGCGTCTCAAAATAATCTTCAAAAGTCTGGCTTCCGTAAACTTCTGGTTCGCGTTTTCCTAAAAGATTCAAATTGGGTCCGTTGATAATGCAGATTTTCATATTTATTTTTTTGTGTAATTATGTGTTGACATTGCCATTGATTTGCCATTGCCATTGAACTTTGTAAAAATAAAAAAACCGCTCCAATTAATAGAGCGGTTTTTATAAAAGTATGTGATATATTTTAGAACATGTATCCAGCTGAAAGTTGGAATACAGAGTTTTTAAAATCAGCTTCTTCTGAAATCTCAGTCAAACCTATTCCGTAGCGAGCTTGAACAAAAAGACCTCCAACAACTTTTAATCCTAAACCTGCGTTAAGAGAAAAGTCAAATGTTTTTGGATCTGCAACATCAAATTCCTTTTTCTTACTTACAAGGAATGAAGCTTGCGGGCCAAGTTCTAAACTAAGCGATTTAGTCATGTAGATTTTTGCCATTACTGGAATAGCGATATAACCCATTTCGTTTTTAAATTCTGAAACAGCATTTTTATAGGTAGCACCTTGTGTAGTGTACAAAAGCTCTGGCTGAATTGAGAATTTTTCTAATAATTTAAGTTCTGCTACAAGACCTGCATGGTAACTTGTAATACCTTCTTTGTCAACAGAAATTCCATCAAAGTCAGAACCTCCAGTTTGGTTCGCAAAGTTAACCCCTGCTTTAACCCCGATTTGTACAAATTGAGCGTTGATTGTAGCTGATGTTGCAATGAACAAAACAGCTGCTAAAAGTATTTTTTTCATAAAAAATGTTTTTAAAGTTTGGTATTTTAAACGTTATTTAAAATTCAAAACTACTTATTTAGCATTTTATTGCCTTATATTTTGGATTAAATAATTAATAAAATTCCCACCGAAACTCATTTTTCTTAACAAAAAAACATTGAAAAGTCTTTTAGATACTTGATTATCAGATTTCTATTTAGTCCTTTTTTTCTGTCTTATTCTGATACTTTTTAAACTTATTGTGGATTATATTTTGTAAGTCTAATCTTAGTTTTGTGTTTTGTAATTAAAAAATATAAAACATGAAAAAATTAATTTTAGCTGCTATTGCAGTAATGGGATTTAGCGCTGCTAATGCACAAGATTCTGGATCATATGGATTTTCTAAAGGAAACATTCTTTTAGAAGGTAATTTAGGTTTCTCAACAAACAATGACAAAAACACAGATGTTAAAACTAATTCTTTTGAATTTAATCCAAAGGCTGGTTATTTTTTAACAGATAAATTTGCTCTTGGACTTGATTTAGGGATTGGTTCTGATAAGAAAAAAGTAGCTGGAACAGATGCTGATAAAAACTCAAATTTCAATGTTGGAGTTTTTGGACGTTATTATTTCTTAGATCTTGGTCAAAGATTTAAAACTTATGCGGAAGCTGGAGTTGGATTAAATACCGGAAAAGAGGGTGAAGCTAAATATTCAGGAGTTGGATTTGGTGCAGGTCTAGGAATCAATTATTTTGTATCTAACAGTTTTGCAATTAATTTTGGATTAACTGATATTTTAGCTTATGATACTAATAAGTATAAAGGTGGTAAAGCCGTTTCTGATTTTAATGCAAATTTAAATGTTTTCAACAACTTCTTCAGTACTGCTACATTTGGTTTAACATACAAATTCTAAAAAAATAATAAGTTAGTTTTTTTTTAAAGCCTTTCTCATTTTGAGAGAGGCTTTTTTATTTAAAAAAATTTATATGCTAATTCATGTGTAATATATGTTTGGATTAAAATATTGTTTAATTAATGATTTTCTGTCTTATTCTAATGTTTTTTAAACTTATAGGGATTATTTTTTAATAAGTCTAATCTTATTTTTGGCTTTCGTAATTAAAAATATAAAACATGAAAAAAGTTATTTTAGCTGCTATTGCAGTAATGGCGTTTGGATTTGCAAATGCTCAAGATGTAAAGTTTGGATTAAAGGGGGGAATAAATCTTTCAAGTTTTTCGGGAGACATTGAAGATGCATCTTCTAAAGTTGGTTTTCAAGTGGGAGGTTTTGCAGAATTTAAACTTACAGATAAATTCTCTATCCAACCAGAGCTTTTGTATTCTACACAAGGAGCTAAATTTGAGGAATCAGAGGTGAACTACTTTTATAAAGAAAAAATCAATACGAACTATTTAAACGTTCCAGTTATGGCTAAGTATTATGTTGCAAGTAAATTTAGTGTTGAAGCGGGGCCTCAAATTGGTTTTTTACTATCAGCTAAAGATAAATGGGAAGAGATGTATTATGGAGAAAAAAATTCTGGGACTGATGATGCAAAAGATGATATTAAATCAGTTTCATTTGGTTTAAATGTGGGAGCGGGATATGATTTTACAGAGAATGTATCAGTTGGAGTAAGATATAATTTTGGTTTATCGAATATTTCTGATTTTGACAGCGATGCTAAAATCCATAATAATGTAGTTTCATTATCTGTTGGATATAAATTCTAAAACAGAACATAATTTAGTTTTTTAAGCCTTCCTTTTGGAAGGTTTTTTTGTTTATCACATTTTAGATTAAACTCTAAGTGATGTTAATTTAACAACTTATATACATAATACTATTTTATTTGTTAAATTCCAAATTAGTTTTTATGAAGAATATTTTTATATTTGATTATTAAAATTTAACCAAAACAAATTAAAATGAAGAAAATTATTTTAACTGCTATAGCGGTAATGGCATTTGCATTTACTAATGCACAACAAACAAGATTTGGAGTAAAAGGAGGTCTTAATCTTTCGACGGTAGTTGGTGGAGATGTTGAAAATACAAAAACTTTAGTAGGTTTTCATGTTGGAGGATTTGCTGAGATCAATATTGTAGAGAAATTTTTTATACAGCCAGAGCTTTTATTTTCAGCTCAAGGAACAAAAGTTGATGGAGGCTTTGGAGGAGATGCTGATTTTAAACTAAATTATTTGAATATCCCTGTACTAGCGAAATACTATATTGTAGATAATAAATTTAGTGTGGAAGCTGGTCCTCAGCTAGGTGTTTTGCTATCTGCTAAAGTTGAAGATGAAGACATTAAAGATTTTACTAGATCAGTGGATTTTGGTTTTAACATTGGTGCTGGATATAACTTTACAGATAATCTTGCAGTAGGTCTTCGATATACTATTGGTTTATCTCCATTGACGGATGAAGATGTAGATAATACCGATGATTATTATGACAGTGCAAAAAACAGTAATCTTGCACTATCTTTATCTTATAAATTCTAATATTTCAGAATAAAAATATTTCAAAAACCTTCCTGATTCAGGGAGGTTTTTTTATGATTAAAAATGGTTTACTTTGTACATATGAATTGGAACAGATATATAAAAGATTACCAGTCGTATTTAAGGATAGAAAGAGGTTTGTCTAAAAATACGATTGAGAACTATGGCTTTGATATTGAGCGCCTGTGTCTTTTTTTAGAAACCAATCAAATTGATGTTTCTCCAATAAAAATTTCAGACGAAACATTACAGCAGTTTATATATTCTGTAGCAAAGGAAGTAAATCCGAGATCGCAGGCGCGTATCATTTCGGGATTAAAAAGCTTCTTTAATTATCTTGTTTTTGAGGATTATCGAAATGATAATCCGTTAGAGTTAATTGAAGCGCCAAAGACTGGTCGTAAATTACCTGATACTTTATCACTTCAAGAAATCGATGCGCTTATTGAAACTATAGATTTGAGCAGCAATGAAGGTGAAAGAAATAGAGCAATGCTTGAAACTCTTTACGGATGCGGACTTAGGGTTTCTGAGTTGATCTCGCTTAAAATTTCTGATTTGTTTTTTGATGAAGGTTTTATTAAAATTACCGGGAAAGGAAATAAAGAAAGATTTGTTCCAATTGGTCCATTGACTCAAAAATATATTGATATTTATAAAAATGCTGTTCGTTCGAATTTAAATATTAAAAAAGGAGCAGAAGATACTTTGTTCTTGAATAGAAGAGGAAATCAATTGACTAGAGCTATGGTTTTTACAATTATTAAAGATCTAGCTCAGAAAATGGGATTAAAGAAAAATATCAGTCCTCATACATTACGTCATTCTTTCGCAACACACTTATTAGAAAACGGTGCAGATTTAAGATCCATTCAATTAATGCTGGGTCACGAATCAATCACAACAACAGAAATTTATGTTCATTTAGATCGCAGCTTTTTAAAAGAAGTGATGCATAGTTTTCATCCTAGAAAATAATTTTATCATTATTGCGTTTATTTTGTCGTAAAAAATAATATATTGTGTTAAATTTTTGTTTTAATAAAAACAATTTAGCCTCATTTTGTGATTTTGATTTGTTTTTTAGAATAAAAAGTATGAATATTTTATTTACATAAAAAGAAGTATATGGTTTTTGATTTATATGGAAATGACGATTGCTTAGAGGTAAATAATTTTTATAAGAAATTGTTGGCTGAGATGCCTGATTTGCTTTTTCAGTTTATTATTGATGCTGATAATAATTATTCATTTCCTCTTGTAAGTAAGTCAGCTGATGAAATATTTGAACTTTCTGCATTAGATTTTACTGATGATATAAAATTTATAATTTACGATCGAATTGTACCACAAGACCGTGATTATTTTTTTCAGTCTTTGGTCAAAGCTAGGAGAGAAATAAAACCATGGGAAATTGAATTTAGGGCAGTTTTGCCTAAAAAAGGAATTCGCTGGTTTAAAATAACTTCGAAAACAGAATCGACTATAGATGGTAAAGTGATCTTTTATGGTCATGTTTCGGATATTACAGAGTTAAAAGATAAAGAAGAAAAACTTCGCATATCTGAAGAACGTTTTCAATTTGCCCTCGATGCTTCAACTGCGGGCATTTGGGATTGGGATATGGTTACCAATAGTGTTTTTTATTCCTCTTTATCGCTGAAAATTTTAGAATTAGAATCTACTGATATTTTTGATGATCCGGAACGCTGGGATAAAATTGTGCACCCTGATGACCTTCCGAAATATTACTCGGATATTCAGGAACATTTTGATAATAAGATTCCGTATTATGAAAATTACCATCGCGTAATGACTTCAAGTGGTAATTACAAATGGATTTTAGACCGCGGGAAAGTGATTAAAAGGGATGAAAATGGAAAACCGTTGCGTGTAATTGGAACACATACGGATGTTTCTGCTCAAAAAGAAAAGGAGCTAGAACTCATAAAAACGATGAAACTATACAGCGACCAAAATAGTCGTTTGTTGAATTTTTCGCATATTGTTTCACACAATTTAAATACTCAGGCTGGAAATATAAAATCGATCCTGGATTTTATTGATGCCGATGTAAATAAACAAACAGTCGAAGAAATGCTGGAGCATTTGCGTACTGTTTCTAATGATTTGAATGAAACAATTTCAAATCTTACACAGATTGTAAAAACGCAGAGCAACATCAATATTGCAGTTGTACCGCTAATGTTGTGTGAGTATATCGAAAAAACAATTTCGACTATTAAAGGTTATGATAAACAGCGTAAAGTGACAATTATAAACAATGTGCCGAAATATTTGACGATTAATTTTAATCCGGCTTATATGGAAAGTGTTTTATTGAACTTTACAACAAATGCAATTAAATATGCGCATCCAGATCGTGATCCTGTAATAACTTTTGATTTTGCTATAGAGCCAGAAGGGTTTAAATCTCTTAAAATTACAGATAACGGACTTGGAATTGATTTAAAGTTATACGGAGATTTATTGTTTGGAATGTATAAAACTTTTCACAAACATGACGAAGCACGTGGAATTGGACTTTATATTACAAGAAATCAAATAGAAGCGATGAAAGGAACAGTTTTAGTAGAAAGTGAAGTGGGAGTAGGAACGAGCTTTAAAATTGTTTTTAATGATGTTTAAAATTGAAATAAATGATAAAAAAGAAAGGCTGTCGATTACGACAGCCTTTCTTTTTTATATATAATCTTTCTTTTCTATTATTTCGCAATATTTACAGCCCTAGTTTCTCTAATAACTGTAACTTTTACTTGGCCAGGATAAGTCATTTCTGTTTGGATTTTTTGTGAAATCTCGAAAGATAAGTTTGCCGCATTATCGTCTGAAACTTTTTCACTTTCTACAATTACACGAAGCTCTCTACCTGCTTGAATTGCATAAGCGTTTTTAACACCGCTGAATCCGTAAGCTACATCTTCAAGATCTTTCAAACGTTGGATGTAAGAATCCAATACCTGACGTCTTGCACCTGGTCTTGCTCCAGAAATAGCATCACAAACTTGGATAATCGGCGATAATAAAGATTTCATTTCGATCTCGTCGTGGTGAGCTCCAATCGCATTACATACTTCTTCTTTTTCACCATATTTTTCAGCCCACTGCATACCTAAAAGTGCGTGTGGTAAATCGCTTTCTGTATCTGGCACTTTTCCAATATCGTGTAGTAAACCTGCTCTTTTAGCTAGTTTTACATTCAATCCTAATTCTGCAGCCATGATACCGCAAAGTTTAGAAACCTCTCTCGAGTGTTGTAGTAAGTTTTGTCCGTAAGAAGAACGGTATTTCATTCTACCTACAACTTTGATTAATTCTGGGTGTAAACCGTGAATCCCTAAGTCGATTACTGTACGTTTTCCAACTTCAATAATTTCGTCGTCGATTTGTTTTGCTGTTTTAGCAACAACTTCTTCGATTCTCGCTGGGTGAATACGTCCGTCAGTTACTAATTTGTGCAATGACAAACGAGCAATTTCTCTACGCACAGGATCAAAACAAGAAAGGATAATAGCTTCTGGTGTATCGTCAACAATGATTTCAACTCCAGTTGCAGCTTCAAGAGCTCTAATATTACGTCCTTCACGACCAATAATTCTACCTTTTACATCATCAGATTCGATATTGAAAACAGAAACGCAATTTTCAACGGCTTCTTCAGTTCCAACTCTTTGGATAGTATTGATGATAATTTTCTTAGCTTCTTGTTGTGCAGTAAGTTTAGCCTCTTCAATTGTTTCTTGAATATGAGACATTGCTTTAGTTTTAGCTTCAGCTTTTAAACCTTCAACTAATTGTTCTTTTGCTTCTTCAGCAGAAAGACCAGAAATTACTTCAAGCTGCTGTAATTGGCTTTTGTGAAGTTTATCTACTTCAGCTTGTTTTTTGTCTAAAATTTCAATTTTATTATTGTACTCAGCAGTTTTAGCTTCAAAGTCATCGTTTACTTTTTTAGCTTTAGAAAGTTCATTTGAAACTTGAGATTCTTTATCACGTACGCGTTTTTCTACTTCAGCAACTTTTTTATCTCTTGCTAAAATAACTTGTTCGTGTTCTGATTTTAATTCGATAAAGCGTTCTTTTGCCTGAAGAATTTTATCTTTTTTAATATTTTCAGCTTCTAAATTAGCGTCTTTTAAAATTGAAGCTGCTTCTTTTTTAGCGTTTTTAATTAGGTTTGAAATATTACTTTTCTCGATAATTTTAGCTATTGCGAATCCTGCTGCAATACCTACAATACCAATGATGATCGTTATGATGTCCATGTTTATTAGGGTTTATATATAAAAAAAGCCTACATTAATTGCTTGAATAAACTCGTAAAGACAAGTTTTGAGCTAACTCACTGTTCAAGTTTCCCGGTCAAAGCTGGGCATACTATAGTAGCGACGATTTGCTCATTCTAAATTGTTAGTGTTGAGTTTACCAATTGTGAACTAATGTAGGCAGTATCTTAGTTTCTTGTAAAGAACGTTTAATTTTCGAGATATTGATCTAAAAGCAGATTTAATTTTTTAATTCGCTCAATGGTTTCTTCTCCATCGATTGCGTTATCAATTTGTTTTTGTTCTACTTGCGATGCAAATTGCAATGCGCACATAGCTAGAACATCTTGTTTGTCACGAACTGCGTAATTTTCTTCGAACTGCTTAATCATAGCATCAATTTTTTTAGAAGCGCTTCTAAGGCCTTCTTCCTGAGCTGGTTCAACCGTTAACGGGTAAACGCGGTCGGCAATTGATATTTTTATTTTAAGCTTTCCGTCCATATTACTAATCTGATAATTGCGCTATACAGTAATCGATTTCGCGAATTAATGAATTTATTTTAAGCTTTGTCTCTCTCTTGTTATTGTCGCTGCCAAGCAACGAATTGGCTATCTTAAGTGTTTCATTTTGCTTTTTCAAAGCTTCAATTTCTTCAGATTGTTTCTGGATAATTTGCGCAGCTTTGGCTAGTTCTAATCGTAGTGCTTGATTATTTTTCTCCAAACCTTTTGATTTTTCAAAAAGCTTTTCGACTTTATATTCAAGAGTATCAATTATTTCTGCAATTACACTCATTATACATCCTATTCATTACTTAATCCTACAAAGTTAGTATTCCTTTTTATTAATGCAATTTTTTATCGAATTTTTTACATTAAAAAGAGACAAATAAATGAAATTCAGTATATTGTGTTATAATGTTTGTTTTTTAGGTTTTTACCTGTTAATTTTTTATTTTAGCAAAAATATTTTTATATGAAATTATCTATACTTGCCCTTTTATCCTGTCATTTTCTATTTGCCCAAACACAATATCCTAAAGATTATTTTCGTGCCCCGCTCGATATTCCAATGCAGCTTTCTGGGAATTTTGGGGAGTTAAGACCCAATCATTTTCATGCGGGTTTTGATTTAAAAACAAATCAAAGAGAAGGATTGAGTGTTCATGCAATTGCAGATGGTTATGTATCGAGAATTAAAATTTCGACTTTTGGAAACGGAAAATGCATTTACATTACACATCCAAACGGTTATACTTCTGTTTATGGTCATTTACAAACTCCTGTAGGTCCAATTTTGGATTATGTAAAAAATACACATTACAAAGAAAAAGCATATGAAATTGAAATGTTTCCAAAGCCAGATGAACTTCCTGTTACAAAAGGAGAAATAATTGGACTTTCTGGTAATACTGGCTCTTCAGAAGGACCACATCTTCATTTTGAAATTCGCGATACTAAAACGGAATTCGTAATCAATCCGATTTTCTTTGGCTTTGACCAAAATATAAAAGATTCTAAAAAACCTACTTTGTCAAGTTTGTATGTTTATCCGCTGGACAATGCAACTGTTAATCAGTCCAAACAGCCCTTGTTGCTTAGCCTGGCGCTGCAAAAAGATGGAACTTATCTGGCTTCAAAAGTAAAAGCAAACGGAAAAATTGGTTTCGGAATCAATGCAACAGATACTGATGATGTTTCATTTAATAAAAATGGAGTTTTTAATGTTTCAACTTTTTTAAACGGAAATCCGAATTACAATTATCAGTTTAATACGTATTCGTTTGATGAAATGCGTTATATCAATGCTTTTATCGATTATGCGAGGTATAAAAAAACAAGTCAGAGAGTTCAGAAGCTCTTTATGAAAACGCCTTTCGCTTTAAGTATAATTAAAACAGATTCGCAGTACGGAGTTATCACGCCGGAACCAAACTTGGCTTCGAATTACAGAATTGAAGTTTCAGATTATTTTGGAAATTTAAATTCGATAACAGTGCCAATTGAATACGACACGGCAACACCGCTCGCGCAGGCAGAACCTGTTACAGGACCGTACTTTGTGCGATACAATAAAGATTCTAATTTCGAAAAAGATAATATGTCTGTGTTTATTCCTGCGGGAACTTTTTATGAGGATTTTAATATGAATTTCGATGTTAGAAATAATAAGATCTATATTCACGACGATACCGTTCCTGTTCATTCAAACTTTACGATTACGATAAAAGATGATTCTTATCCTGAAAATTTACGTGATAAACTTTACATAGGAAAAGGAAATAGTTATAATGGGACCATTAGAAAAGATGATGTTTTTACGGCAAAAGCAAAAATATTGGGGCAGTATGGTTTGGTTCTGGACACAATTGCTCCAGTTGTAAAAATCACTAAACCAGTTGAAGGAAAATGGATTAGTGATCAGAAAAAAATTGAGTTTGTAATTAGCGATTCTTTATCTGGAATTAAGTCCTATAATGGCTATTTAAACGGAAGCTGGGTTTTGTTTGAATATGAAAATAAAAACAGAAAAATTACACACACTTTTGATGATCAATATTTGACCGAAGGCGAAAACTTTTTAAAAATAGAAGTTGTTGATAATGTAGGAAATACTACTATCTTTGAAACTCATTTTTTTAGAAGTCAAAAATAAAACCGTAATCTTTGAATAACAATAGGTTTATATTCGCTTTTCTTTTTTTATTCTTCAGCTGTATTTCATTAGCTCAAAATGCTTTTGTTAAAGGTGTAGTTTTAGATACAGAAAAACATCCTGTTCCAAGCGTAAATATTTCTTCGCAGGGAAATTCCGTTCAATCAGATTCAAATGGTTTTTTTGAAATCGAAATTCCTTCAAACAAAAAAGTTTCGTTGATATTTACCCACGTTTCTTTAAAGACGATGAGTTTAACGGTTAGTTTAAAAATTAATGAAGTTTTTATTTTTAATCCGATAATGAATAATTCGCAGGAACAAATGGGAGAGGTTTTTGTTTCTTCGGGAAATAGAAAACGTGTTCAGGGAATTGCAACGATCGATACCGAAACCATAAAAAAAATTCCTGGTGCAAATGCAGGAATTGAAAATATTTTAAAAACGCTTCCAGGTGTCAATTCGAATAACGAATTAAGCACGCAGTACATGGTTCGAGGCGGGAATTATGATGAAAATCTGGTTTATGTAAACGAGGTCGAAGTCTATCGTCCGTTTTTAATTCGCTCGGGTCAGCAGGAAGGTTTAAGTTTTACGAATACAGATCTGGTTCAAAATGTTGATTTTTCTGCAGGCGGATTTCAAGCAAAGTTTGGAGATAAATTATCGTCCGTTTTAGATATTACTTATAGAAAGCCAACACAGTTTGGCGCTTCTTTTGAAGCGAGTTTTCTTGGCGGAAGCGCTTCTGTAGATTTGGTGTCTAAAAACAAAAAATGGTCTGCAGTTACTGGAGTTCGTTACCGAAACAATAGTCTGCTCGTAAATAGTCAAGATACGCAAACGAATTATACGCCAACTTTTGCAGATGTTCAAACGAATATTAATTATGATATTTCTGAAAAATGGCAGATGAGTTTTTTAGGGAATATTTCGCAGAATAAATATTTATATCAGCCATTAACCCGTGAAACAAAATTTGGTACCGTTGATCAGCCAATGGCGCTTGCTGTTTATTATCAAGGTCAGGAAAAAGACCAATATGATACTTATTTCGGTGCTTTAAAAACAACTTATAAAGTTTCTCCGTCGCTGACTTTAAAATTAATTGGATCTATATTTCATACAACAGAAAAAGAGCATTTTGATATTCTAGCACAATACCGTTTAGGAAATGTTGATGCTGATGATCCTGCAAATCCATCGACTATTGATTTTACACGCGGAATTGGTTCGCAGTTAAATCATGCCCGTAACGATCTGGATGCGTTAATTGCAAATATCGAGTTGAAAGGTTCAAAAGACTGGAGAGATAGTCAATTAGAATTTGGTTTGAAATATACTAGAGAATCTATACGAGATAGAGTAGTAGAGTGGGAGATGATTGACTCAGCAGGGTTTTCTATAAACCCGCCGTTGGTTATTCTGCCAGAAAACAATCAGCCATACACTCCTTATACTGGTCCTCTTTTGCCGTATCAGGATATTCGTGCGACAAATTTTAATACTATCAATCGCTTTTCTGGATATGTGCAATGGAATAAACAATCTGAAATTGGTTCCAGTAGAATTTGGTATCATTTAGGAGCGCGTTTTCAAAGCTGGAATGTTTCAGGAGCTGTAGAAGAAGGGAAAAATCAGACTGTTGTAAGTCCGCGTGCGCAATTTGCCATAAAACCAGATTGGGATCAAGATATGGTTTTTAGAATTTCTGGTGGATTGTATCATCAGCCGCCATTTTATAGAGAACTTCGCGATTTGGACGGCGTTGTGAATCCGAATGTGAAAGCTCAAGAAGCTGTTCATGTGGTTTTGGGGAATGATTATAATTTTAAGATGTGGAATCGACCTTTTAAATGGGTTACAGAAGTTTATTATAAATCGCTTTCTGATGTCAATGTGTATTCAATTGATAATGTTAGAATTCGATATGTGGCCAATAATAATGCGAAAGCATACGCGCAAGGTCTTGATTTTAGGTTGAATGGAGAATTCGTGCCGGGAACAGAATCTTGGGTAAGTTTCGGATACATGAAAACTGAAGAAAACTACGAAAACAAAGGTTATATCGCCCGCCCGACAGACCAGCGTTTAAAGTTTGCAATGTTGTTTCAGGATTATATGCCGAATATTCCAAGTGTAAAAGTATATCTGAATTTGGTTTACAATACGGGTCTGCCAGGCGGCGCGCCGTCATACACGGATCCTTATTTGTACCAAAACCGATTAAACGATTATAGAAGAGCGGATATTGGTTTTGCAAAAGTTTTCGTAGACAGCAGTACGCAGAATACTAAAACAAGCTGGCTGAAAAACTTCAAAGAATTAGCAGTAGGATTAGAAATTTTCAATCTCTTTAATAATCAAAATGCAATTACAAATACTTGGGTTCGTGATGTGTATTCTAAAAATCAATATGCGATTCCAAATTATATGACTTCTAGGGTTTTTAACGTTAAGATTAATGCGAGACTGTAAAGTCTTTTCTAATTTTTTAGTAAAATTCAATAAAAACCAAAATTACAATCAAAAATAGTATATTTGATAATCGAATATAATCCGCCTAGATGAAAAAGTATTTTAAATATATAGCCTTGGTAATCGTTGGAACAGTTATAAGCTGCCGCGAAGAAGTTAAAAAACCAAAAGTAAGTTACGACGTATCAAATAAGGTAAGTGTCACGAAAGCCGATTCTACGCAGGTAGAAGTTGCAGATCTGCCTATTCAAATGCAGGGGACGGATTATTTAATTCATCCAGTTGGAGATTTAAGAGTATATGAAAAAGGTTCTAAAGCAAGATTTGGTTCCTCAACTGTAAACGACGTTAGTTTTACTATTTCGAACTTAGGTGAATATGAAATCACGGGTTATTTGCAAAATTTGAAATTTCAAAAAGTAGATTCAGATTCTATTCGTCCTTTATCAGATAAACCAATTTTGATTTTAACTGCCACTTATTTAAAAACTGTTGCAGATAAAACCCATAATAATGTTATGGTTTACACGCTGACAGATTCAGATACAAACAAAGATGGAAAAATAGATACCAGCGATATTAAAACTTTATATTTAAGTGATATCAGCGGAGAAAACTTTACAAAAGTTTCTGCTGATCTTCAAGAGTTGGTAGATTGGAATTTAATTGAATCTAAAAACCGTTTGTATTTTAGAACTATTGAAGATACCAACCAAAACGGACAATTCGATAAAAATGATGTACTACATTATAATTATATAGATTTGACTTCTAAAAAATGGGAAGTTAAAAGTTATAAACCGATCTAAGTTGCTAAGGTTCTGAGGCGCTAAGATTCTAAGGTTTTATAAAAAGCCGTTTAAAAATTATTTCAATAATTTTTAAACGGCTTTTTTGTTCAGTAAGAAAAAAAACTTAGAATCTTAGCGCCTCAGAATCTTAGTACCTTCATATCAATATATCACTTTCCAAATCAGATTTTTCAATTTCAAAACCAAAATCCAGACGTTCGACCAATTCGATAACTAGTTTTTTATACCAGTTTTCAGATTTTGGATGAATGTATATTTTCTCAATTAGTTGATTGATGTCAACATTGATTTTTAATCCGTCGTTTAGTTTTATGTCGCTTTTTGAAGTATCAGTAATAATGCGGACTTCGCGTTCGTATTGAAAACTTTTTCTTTTGAATAAAAAGGGAAAAAATAAATCATCAAACGGAATATATTCTTTTTTGTAATCGATATAATTTACTTCGCCAATATACTGGTCAAAATTATTTTCTGGTTTTAAAGCTTTTTGTAATCTTCCAATAGTAGACTGAATCGCTAAACCTTCGCTGTTTTGTGTAAAAATCTGCCACATGGCAAACGATTCATATTCATTAATATGCC
Source organism: Flavobacterium sp. S87F.05.LMB.W.Kidney.N (assembly GCF_004366435.1). Lineage (NCBI taxonomy): Bacteria > Pseudomonadati > Bacteroidota > Flavobacteriia > Flavobacteriales > Flavobacteriaceae > Flavobacterium > Flavobacterium sp. S87F.05.LMB.W.Kidney.N. Next base: position 264,061 of record NZ_SODX01000006.1, read on the forward strand.
AGCTGCTTATAGCAACTTGTTCTCGTTGTGTTTTGTAGTATTTTAAAAAGTCAGGATTGTTTATTGCAAGCTTTTTAATCTCTTCGTAAGTAGGCTCGCTGAAAGTGCCTTCGTATTGATCTTCAAATTTGTCTGAACGAGACATGAATAATTTCTTAGAAAGTAATAAGTCTAAGAACTTAGATAAGTCAAGATATTTCCAAACTATAGTGTCAGGATCTTCAGGAAGTGTAATGTTCGGATGGTTAAGATACATTTTATGGAGATTAAAATTTATTCTTTAACTCACCTAAAGTTATAAAAATAAACACAGATTAAAGAAATTAAACTGAGTTTTAATATTTCCTTAATCTGTGTAGATTATTTAATTGTATGTGTGTCTTAAGATTCGAAAGACTGCATGGTTACCAATTTGTTGTAAGTTCCATTTTTTGCAATTAGTTCTTCGTGAGTTCCTTGTTCTACAATTCTTCCTTTTTGCATCACCACAATTATATCTGCTTTTTGAATTGTCGAAAGTCTGTGGGCAATTACAATAGAAGTTCTATTCTGCATCATGTTTTCTAGTGCAACCTGAACAAATTTTTCGCTTTCTGTGTCCAATGCAGATGTTGCTTCATCCAGAATCATAATTGGTGGATTTTTCAATACTGCTCTCGCAATAGATAAACGCTGTTTTTGGCCGCCAGAAAGCTTGTTTCCGCTGTCGCCAATATTGGTGTAAATACCAGCTGGCAGATCTTTTACAAATTCGTATGCGTTTGCGATTTTCAAAGCTTCAATGATTTCGTCGTCTGTAGCATCTAGTTTTCCTAATGCAATGTTGGCTTTTATCGTGTCATTAAATAAAATGCTGTCTTGAGTTACCAAGCCCATTAGACCTCGAAGAGACTTCAGGTTCATGTCTTTAATATTAATTCCGTCAATAGAAATTGATCCGTCATTAACATCGTAAAAACGAGTTAACAAATTGGCGATGGTACTTTTTCCGCTTCCAGATTGTCCAACAAGAGCAACAGTTTGTCCTTTTTTAATTTGAAGAGAAAAGTCTTTTAAAACGGTTTCATCTTCATATTTAAAGTTGATATTTTGAACAGATATAGTATCGTCAAAAGTTGTTTTTTCGATTGCGTCTGTTTTGCTTGTAATAGGATTTTCCTGATCTAAAATCTCTAAAACACGCTCTGCTGCTGCGTTTCCTTTTTTTACTCCATAAGAAGCTTTAGAAATTGCTTTTGCAGGGGTTAAAATATTATAAGCCAATCCCATATAGGCAATAAACGAAGCGCCTTCTAGAGTTTTGTCAATTAAAACCATTTGACCTCCGTACCAAAGTAATATGGCAATAACGGTAATTCCCATAAACTCACTAGCAGGAGATGCAAGATTCTGACGATTGCCAATGCTGTTTGATAAAGAGAAAAAGCGTTCAGTAGAGCCTGTGAAGATTTTATTAAAATAATTTTCGGCATTATATCCCTTTACTACTTTTAGACCGCCAATAGTTTCTTCAATTGTAGACAAGAAAGCGCCTTGTTCTTCCTGTGCTTTTGTAGATTGTTTTTTAAGCTGTTTTCCGATTAGAGAAATAATGTATCCAGAAACAGGAATAAAGATAAAAACGAATAATGTTAGCTTCGAACTAATGATCAACATTGCGATTATTGTAAATAGAATTGTCAAAGGTTCTTTTACGATCAGCTCCAGAATTGCTAAAAAAGAAGTTTGTACCTCATTTACATCACCGGAGATTCTTGAAATTACATCTCCTTTTCTTTTTTCAGAATAAAAAGATAGAGGCAGTTCCAGTGTTTTTTTGTAAAGTGCATTTCGCATGTCTCTCAAAACACCATTTCTTAAGAAGTTAATGAAAAACATTGCCAGGTAATCAGCCAAATTTTTTAATAAAAAAATCGAAATAATTACACCTACCATTATTGAAAGTATAAAGCCAGGATTGTTTGGGTCATTATGTGTTGTGATATAATAGTTGACATAATTTTCTCCGTACTCTTTTATATGCGTAATTCCTTCAAAAGATGGCATTTTGGTAATCTTCTCGCCTTTGCCAAATAAAACCTGCAACATTGGAATCAATGACATAAAAGTAAGTGTGCTGAAAAGCGCATACAGTATATTAAAGAAAATATTTAAGAAAGCGTATTTTTTATATGGGTATATAAAAGGAACTATTTTTTTAAAATTACTCATTTATTTTTGGATGTTATTTTTTTTGCTTGGTTATGCTTGCTTGAGTTTTAGCATTATATTTTTTTGTTACAATGAATTCGCGTTAACGAATTTTTACTGCACAAAATTAATCCAATTGGATTGTTTTCAATTTCTTTTAGGTTTTTTTTATAAAAAAAAAACTCTGATTTGCATTCTTAAAGATGCAAATCAGAGTTTTAAATATTGAACTCCTTGTTTTTAAAGACTATTTGCAAATGGCAATATTTTCAAAAAAAAGAATTTATTTAATTCAATTGCATATCTGCAATGATATTCTGTATTTTTTGATCTAAGAAACTTTCGGCAGCGTCAAAATCTTGAACAGATTCTAATTCGGCATTTACGCTGATGTAGAATTTAATTTTTGGTTCTGTTCCACTTGGTCTTGCGCAAATTTTAGAACCGTCTTCTGTATAATAAATTAATACATTCGATTTCGGCATATCCATCGTAGATTCTTCATTGGTCAACAAATTCAATGCAGTAGATGATTGATAATCTTCAACCATAATCACACGCTGACCATTGATTTCTTTCAAAGGATTTTTACGTAAATCAATCATCATCTGATTAATTTCTTGTAACCCTTCCATTCCCTTTTTAGTCAATGAAACTAAAAATTCTTTGTAAAAACCATTTTCAACATAAAGTTGTAAAAGTTCTTTGTAAACAGAGCTTCCGGCAGCTTTTGCCTGTGCGGCAACTTCGCATATTAGCAAAGTAGCAGCAACGGCATCTTTATCTCTAACCGCATCGCCAACCATAAATCCGAAACTTTCTTCACCACCACCGATAAACTCAAGTTCAGGAAAATCTTTGATCATTTTTGCGATCCATTTAAATCCTGTTAAACCAACTTTACATTCAACACCATAACTTGTAGCCAATTCCATAATCATTGGAGTGGAAACGATTGTTGAACCAACGAATTGTTTTCCGTTTATTTTACCTGCTTTTTTCCATTGTTTCAAAAGGAAAGAAGTCATTAAAACCATAGTTTGATTTCCGTTAAGCAAAATCATTTTGCCGTCATTATTTCTAACGGCAACACCCAAACGGTCACAATCAGGATCTGTTCCTACAACAATATCAGAATTTGTTTTATCTGCTAATGCCAAAGCCATTGTTAAAGCTTCTGGCTCTTCTGGGTTTGGTGATTTTACAGTTGGGAAATCTCCGTCTGGAACTGCCTGTTCAGGTACAATATGAACATTTTTGTAGCCAGCCTGAGATAAAGTATCTGGAATTGATTTTATTGAAGTTCCGTGCAATGAAGTAAAAACAATATGAAGATTGTCCTTAGCTTCTGCAGGAGTATTAAAACTTGCGTTTTCGATAGATGACTTAATAAATGCTTTATCAATATCAGTATCAATATACTGGATCAAGCTTTCGTTAGCGTTGAATTTAATTTTGTCGTAATCTAGATTTTCGATTACATTAATAATTGCTGCATCTTGTGGAGGTACAATTTGTCCGCCATCCTGCCAATACACTTTATATCCGTTATATTCTGGCGGATTGTGAGAAGCTGTAAGAACGATTCCGCATTGACACCCTAGGTATTTAAGTGCAAAAGATAATTCTGGAGTTGGTCTTAAGTCAGAAAACAAATAAACGTGAATTCCGTTTGCAGAGAAAACATCTGCAACCACTTTTGCCAAAGTATTACTGTTATGACGACAGTCGTAAGCAATGACAACTTTTAAAGGTTCGTTTGGGAAAACTTCGTGTAAATAATCAGATAAACCCTGAGTGTTTTTTCCAAGCGTATATTTGTTAATTCTGTTGTTTCCAACGCCCATAACGCCACGCATACCTCCAGTTCCAAATTCTAAGTTTTTATAAAAACTTTCTTCAAGTTCTTTTGGTGAAGTAGTCATTAATTCTTTAACAGCAGCTTGTGTTTCTTGATCGAATGTTGGTGTCAGCCATTCATTTACAGCATTTAAAATATTAGGTGCTATATTCATGTAAATTTTCTTTTATGTTTTAAATAAAGGTAGTTTTTCTTCAAAAATTAATTTGACTCAAAAAGATTTTTTTTTCCTGATTTGTGTCAAAAATTTACTTCACGTGCTACTTTATATCTTTCTTCGTTGTTTTTGGTTCTTAAAATAATTTCACCTAAAAATCCAGCTAAGAAAAGCTGAGTTCCTAAAATCATTGTAGTCAAAGCAATATAGAACCACGGATTATTTGTAACCAAAGTATATTTCATTCCGTTATACATATGGTATAGTTTTGAAACGCCTATATATCCGGCAGACAAAAATCCGATTATAAACATTATTGATCCCATTGCGCCAAATAAGTGCATTGGTCTTTTTCCGAAACGTGATAAAAACCAAATAGTGATCAAATCAAGAAATCCGTTAATAAAACGTTCCATTCCAAATTTGGTTTCACCATATTTCCTAGCTTGGTGAATTACCACTTTTTCGCCTATTTTTCCGAAACCGGCATTTTTAGCCAATACAGGAATGTAACGGTGCATTTCGCCAGAAACTTCAATGTTTTTGACAACAACATTTTTATATGCTTTTAATCCGCAGTTAAAATCGTTTAACTCAACACCAGAAGTTTTTCTGGCAGCCCAGTTAAATAATTTTGAAGGAAGATTTTTTGCTACAACAGAATCGTAACGTTTCTTTTTCCAGCCTGAAACCAAATCGTATTTCTGAGCTGTAATCATTTCGTACAATTCAGGAATTTCATCAGGACTGTCTTGCAGGTCGGCATCCATTGTAATGATAACGTCGCCTTTTGCTTTAGCAAAACCAGCATGTAAAGCCTGCGATTTTCCAAAGTTTTTCATGAAACGAATGCCTTTTACATTCGGATTTTCATTAGAAAAACCTTCAATTATCTGCCAAGAATTATCTGTACTACCATCATCTACAAAAATGATTTCATAAGAGTAATTGTTAGATTGCATCACTTTAATGATCCAAGTATAGAGTTCTTTAAGTGATTCCTCCTCGTTTAGAAGCGGTATAAGTATAGATAAATTCATTTATATTTTTATTCTTGTGTAGTTTTGCTTTTAAAAAATGCAGCGAAAATCAATCCAAAAATGGCACTGATAACAATTGCAAAAACAGATCCTTTTGCTAGTTCTATAGTAGAGTACGGACTGCTTTCTTTCATTTTAGCAACTGCTTCGTTAATACCTGAAGCTGGAGCACCAAATTTCTGCATCATATTTACAGTGTATTTGATCATAATTTCGCTTAAAGTGTCTTTAGCTCCTGGATCAATTACGTTAAATAGAATAATATTAAAAGTTGTAGAAATCAAAATACCGATTACTGCAGCTATAAAATAAGTGGTAAAAGCATCTTTGAAAGTAAAAACGCCATTTAATTCCTTCTTTGTTTTAGAAAGCAAAATAATACTTATTGTAAGACTAATTGCTATTCCAATTATACCCATCCACCAAGCTGTAAATAGGTTTAAATCAACAGCATATATTGTTGCAGTAACCAAAGCAGATGCAATACCAATCATTACACCATAAGTAATACCGTTCTTTTTTATAACTTCATTAATCATATTTCTATATGTTTTAAAATTAATCCACAAATATAGTAATTCCCACTATAATCGGAGATAAAAAAAGCTTTTCGAAATAAACTAAAAAAAAGTGGGCTAAGTATTTGTTTATTAAAAAAGAATTGTAAATTTGCACACTCAAAAATAATTAAAAGTTTTTAAACAAAAAGAGTATCATTTGTTTACACCTTTTTCTAACCATGAAAAAGCTTCAAAATAAAAATACTCCAAACAATAAATAAAAAGATAAAGATGAAAAAAGGAATTCACCCAGAAAATTACAGATTAGTTGCATTTAAAGACATGTCAAATGATGACGTTTTTATCACTAAATCTACTGCAGATACAAAAGAAACAATTGAAGTTGACGGAGTTGAGTATCCAGTTGTAAAAATGGAGATTTCTAGAACATCTCACCCTTTTTATACTGGTAAATCTAAACTTATCGATACTGCAGGACGTATTGATAAATTCAAAACTAAATACGCTAAACACGCTAAAAAATAATAGCTGTTTTACATTATACAAAAGCCTTCCAGATCTGGAAGGCTTTTTTTATGCGTTAAATATTACTTTTCGTTAAAGTGGTTTTTTAGTAAACCCGTAAAATATTTGTAACTTTGGGGTCAGGTAACCAAATCAAATTTTAACAAACACTCAATTATTTATGAACTACATTCTTTTCGACGGGCCCGTTCGGAATGCGTTATTACCCTTTACCTTTACGAGGCCTGTGGCTGATATTTTGGTCGGAATTATGACCATCCGTCAAAAATGGGAAAAACGTTTAGGTTCAACAATTACCACTATTACCGAAGAATATTTATCGGAAAAATTTCCAATGGTTGAAATGGAAGAAAATGTAATGATCAATGCAGCGTATTTGCCAAATGATACACTCGTAGAGATGATTTCTGACTTAACTGAAAATCAGGCCATTTTTAAAGGAGAAGATGTAATTGCATTTTTTGCAACCGAAAACCAAGAAGAAGTCGATTTTGATTCTTATGAAATTATTCAGTACAATGATGACTGTATAACTATTGAACATACTTGGGATATTTTTTCTAAAAATGATGCAGCGATCCGTCAGGATTTTAATTATTTGACAGAAGATCGAAAATCGCAGCCAATTCCAAAAAGTGTTAATGTAATTGCACCCGAAAATATATTTATCGAAGAAGGAGCCAAATTGGAGTTTGTAACTTTAAATGCTTCAAATGGTCCTATATATATAGGTGCGAATTCGGAGATCATGGAAGGAACTGTAATTCGAGGGCCTTTTGCTTTATGCGAAAATGCAATAGTAAAAATGTCTGCCAAAGTTTACGGAGCGACAACTGTAGGGCCGGGATCTAGAATAGGAGGAGAGGTTAAGAACTCTGTACTTTTTGCAAATTCGAATAAAGGACATGAAGGATTTTTAGGAGATTCTGTTTTAGGCGAATGGTGTAATATAGGGGCCGATTCTAATAATTCAAACCTGAAAAATAACTACGAAGAGGTTAAGTTGTGGAGTTATGAAACAGAAGGTTTTGCAAAAACCGGACTTCAGTTTTGTGGTTTAATGATGGGAGATCACAGTAAATGCGGTATTAATACAATGTTTAATACTGGAACTGTTGTTGGAGTAAGTGCCAATATCTTTGGATCTGGTTTCCCGCGTAATTTTGTTCCGAGTTTCTCTTGGGGAGGCGCAGCGGGTTTTACAACTTATGTAACCAAAAAAGCTTTTGAAACGGCCAAACTGGTTATGGGACGCAGAAACATTGAGTTTGATGAAACTGAAGCCGCAATTTTAGAACACATTTTTGAAGAAACCAAAAAATGGAGAAAAGACTGATTTAATTAGAGAATTAGTCAATTTGAGAATGAGATAATTTTAGCAAACCCGATAGGTTTTTGAAACCTGTCGGGTTTTGTTTTGTTGTGAATTTTAAAAACGACACATTTTCAAATTAAACAAATGATCTAATTATCAAATTGTCACATTTTCTAATTCCCTAATTGGTACATTATACAATTAAAATCTATCTTTGCGCTTTCAAAAAAATACTTGCTTAGAAATCTAAAAATCTAAGCAGTCTAAAATCTAAAAATCTAAATGATTACAGTTAACGATATTTCGGTTCAGTTTGGTGGAACTACACTTTTTAGCGATGTTTCTTTTGCTATCAATGAAAATGATAAAATTGCCCTTATGGGTAAAAATGGTGCGGGAAAATCGACACTTTTAAAAATAATTGCTGGTGTAAATAAACCTTCAACTGGAAGTATTTCTGCTCCAAAAGAAGCGGTAATTGCTTATTTGCCGCAGCATTTGCTTACTGAAGATGGTGCGACTGTTATGGAAGAAGCATCAAAAGCTTTTAGTGAGATTTTTAAAATGAAATCTGAAATAGACGAAATCAATGAACAGTTAACGGTTCGTACAGATTATGAAAGTGACGAATACATGAAATTGATCGAAAGAGTTTCTGACTTAAGCGAAAAATTTTATGCTATTGAAGAAGTAAATTACGAAGCTGAAGTTGAAAAAATATTAGTTGGTTTAGGTTTTGAACGCGAAGATTTTACACGCCAGACTTCTGAATTTTCTGGAGGATGGAGAATGCGTATCGAACTGGCTAAGATTTTATTAAGAAAACCAGATTTAATTTTACTGGATGAGCCAACGAACCACATGGATATCGAAAGTATTCAATGGTTAGAGGATTTCTTGTTGAATCAAGCTAAAGCTGTTGTAGTAATCTCGCACGATAGAGCATTTGTAGATAATATTACAAATCGTACTATTGAGGTTACTATGGGAAGAATTTATGATTATAAAGCAAAATATACTCATTATTTAGAACTAAGAAAAGACCGTCGTATTCATCAGCAGAAAGCATACGATGAACAGCAAAAAATGATTGCAGAAAATCGTGCTTTTATTGATCGTTTCAAAGGAACATTTTCTAAAACAGATGCTGTACAATCTCGTGTAAAAATGCTGGAGAAACTTGAAATTGTTCAGGTTGATGAAGTAGATACTTCGGCATTGCGTTTAAAATTCCCGCCTGCAGCACGCTCAGGACAATATCCTGTTATTGTAAAAGAAATGTCTAAATCTTACGGAGATCATGTTGTTTTTAAAGATGCAAATATTGTAATTGAACGTGGACAGAAAGTAGCATTTGTTGGAAAAAATGGTGAAGGAAAATCGACCATGATCAAAGCGATTATGAAAGAAATTGGTGTTGATTCTGGAAGTGTTGAAATCGGTCACAATGCACAAATTGGATATTTTGCTCAAAATCAAGCGGCTTTACTAGATGAAAACGCAACGATTTTTGAAACAATTGACAGTATTGCAGTTGGAGATATTAGAACACAAATTAAAAATATTTTAGGTGCTTTCATGTTCCAAGGTGATGATATTACCAAAAAAGTAAAAGTGCTTTCTGGAGGAGAAAAAACGCGTTTGGCAATGATAAAATTATTGTTAGAACCAGTAAACTTATTGATTCTGGATGAGCCTTCGAATCACTTGGATATGAAAACGAAAGACATTATTAAAGATGCACTTCGTGATTTTGACGGAACTTTAATCTTAGTGTCGCACGACCGTGATTTCCTTGACGGTTTAGCAACTAAAGTTTTTGAGTTCGGAAACAAAAGAGTAAAAGAACACTTTGAAGATGTTGCAGGTTTCCTTGCTCATAAGAAAATGGATTCTATGAGAGAGATCGAAAAATAAAAATAAAAATACATTCTAAATTTAAGGCACAAGTTCATTCTTGTGCCTTTTTTATTTTTGATAACACTATTTTAATGCAACTTTTTTTACAACAAATACGTTTTTTTGTTATTTTAGTACTCCCATTTCGTCTTAGCAATAAGTAGTTAGCTTTTTGATCTTCAAAAAGTATAATTCTGATTTGAATTCAGTTGTATAAAAACTAATATTTTATCTATTTGAAGTCTATGAATAAAATTCTACTAGTTCCAATTGTTTTTTTCTTCCTTTTGACTCCGATTTTGCTGCAAGCCCAAGACGATGTAAATGAAAGTGGAAAAACTGAAAAACCAGAAAGCGAGGTAAAATATCCACAATACCAAATTAAAGGTCTTTTGCAGGCAAGATATCTAGAAAGTTTTGGTGATAATGTTGATGTTTTAGGGGTTCACCACTCTACTGGCGATGTTACACAGCAGTCTTTTGATATTAAAAGAATGCGTGTTGGTTTAAATACCAAATTAAGTGAAGCAACAGAAGTAGTGATCCTAGTTAATTTAGCCGATTTTAAATCGGATACAAAAGGTAAAGTTCTTGAAAATGCCTACGGAAAATATACTTTTAGTAAATATATCGCCCTTACAGGAGGACAATTCCGTCCCGCATTTGGTATAGAAGAACTAGTTCCGGTAGATATCATTAAATCATTTGACTTTTCCAATCAATATTACGAATTCGGAAAAAATGGATGGACAAGTTTTCAAATTGGAGCTTCGGCAACTGGAGCTTTCGATATCGGAAAAATTCCAGTTAGTTATGCTGTTTCTGTCTTAAACGGAAATGGGAAAAATGTAGAAATGGATAAGGATAACGGAAAACAATATTCTACAAGATGGGTTTTCGAATTATCAAGAGAACATAAAATTAACTTAGGTTTAAACGGAGGTTTTGGGAAAGTGTTTAAAGAAGATGTTTTTGCAATTGGTGCTGATATAACAAGTGATTTTAAACTTACAGACAGATTTACTTTTGATCTTCAAATCGAATACAAACAAGGAACAAATCATAACTTATATTTTTCTCTGCCAGTAGAAAGCAGAACAGATAATGTTGCCGATTATCAAATGCGTGGTATTTATTTTCTGCCAAATCTAAGATATGTTGTAAACTATAAAAAATTGACTGCATTAGAATTGTCATGCCGTTACGAAACATTTGATCCAAGTTATAAGATCAATTCAAATGTAAGGCAGACTTATACACCAATGATAAGTTTAGAATTTGGAAAAGCCTATACGGGTCGAATAGAATTAGGATTTGAAATTGATCGATTTGATAAAAGTATTCCAGATACATCAACCTATAATGATGATTTATTTTTAATTCAATTACAACTCCGACTTTAATTCACCTAAATTTTATTTTTATGAAAGAAGTAAAAATTCCTCAGACCCTGATAACGCTGGCAATTGGAATTGCAATTTGGTTTATTCCTGCACCAAATGGCGTTGTAATAGAAGCGTGGCATTTATTTGCCATTTTCGTAGCTACAATTTTAGGAATTATTCTAAAAGCAGCTCCTATGGGGACTATGTGTATGATTGCAATTGCATTAACGGCAATGTCACAGGTTTTGGCTCCAGGCGATCCAGGAAAATCGATTACTTTGGCCTTGAGAGGTTTTGGAGATAAAGTAATTTGGTTAATCGGAATTTCATTCTTTATAGCCAGAGGTTTTATAAAAACAGGTTTAGGAAATAGAATTGCTTTTTTATTCATTAAAATATTTGGAAAAAGTTCTTTAGGATTGGCTTACGGCTTAGGATTGGCCGATTTGGTATTAGCGCCAGCCGTTCCAAGTAACACGGCAAGAGGGGGAGGGATTATTTATCCTATAATGAAGTCAATGTCTATGAGTTTTGGCTCGATGCCAGATCAGCCCGAGACACACAGGAAATTAGGTTCATATTTGACTTTAAACAGTTATAATATGAATTTGATAGCATCTTCCATGTTTCTAACAGGAACGGCAAGTAATCCGATGTGTCAAAAATTTGCGCTTAATTTAGGAATAAAAATTACTTGGATGTCGTGGGCAGCTGCGGCGATAGTTCCAGGTTTATGTGCATTTTTTGTCATTCCGTTTGTGTTGTATAAAATTTATCCGCCGGAATTGAAAAAAACAGCCGATGCACCGCAGATTGCATCTCAGAAATTAAAAGAAATGGGAGCAATAACCCGAAACGAATGGATGATGCTGCTGACGTTTTTTATACTTCTTTTTCTTTGGATGACAGGAGATTTATTTTCTATTGATGCGACAACAACAGCATTTATAGGATTAGTGATTTTATTGCTGACTTCGGTTTTAACTTGGGATGATGTAAAAGCCGAAAAAGGGGCTTGGGATACAATAGTTTGGTTTTCTGTTTTAGTAATGATGGCCAGTTCGCTCAACGAATTGGGTTTTATTGCATGGTTTAGTGATCTTGTAAAAACAGAAATTGGGGGATTAAGCTGGCAGATGGCTTTTCCGATTATTGTTCTTGTTTACTTTTTTAGTCATTATCTTTTTGCAAGTGCAACAGCACACGTAGCGGCAATGTATGCGGCTTTGCTTGGCGTTGGAGTTTCGCTTGGAATTCCAGGATTACTGCTTGCTTTTATGCTTGGATTTATAGGTTCGCTTTACGGAACTTTAACGCATTATGGTCACGGTCCGGCACCCGTTTTCTTTGGGAGCGGCTACGTCGATTTAAAGAGCTGGTGGGTCAAAGGACTTGTGACGGGATTGGTTATGCTCTTTATTTATATGGTAATTGGAGGATTGTGGCTCCGAATTATTGGATATTTTTAGATTCTAATTCCTGGAGGAAGCAGTTCTTTGTATCTAGGATTTTTTTTGAAAAAAGAAACAATCTTTGGGTGAATTGGAACAACTCTGTAATTTTTCTCAGAGCTTAATTCTAGGATGTTTTTAAGCAAAGCATTGATCGCTTCTTCATTTTGATACGAATCTGGTGTGTTGATTTTGGTTAAGAAGATTTTTTTTTCTTGAAATGAGTATTCAACTGCCAGCATTCCTTCAGGTACGACAGTTTCAAATTGGCGTGCAAAAGTGTTGTCTTTGATTTCCATAGTTACAAAAGTTTCCATAGTAATTTCTTTTAAGGTTATGTTTATAAATTGAATTTGGGAATTGAAATAGTATTGACAGAAAATTCTTTATAAGATTTTAAAGCCAAAAAATATTTCAAATACAAAGGTAATCATTTGATTTTCAATATTAAATTATTTTTTGAAGAGATAAACTTTAAGCAATTGTTTCTAAGTTTATTTTTTTAAGTTGAAGTAATAATATGGAGCGAAATTTGATTAAGATGATATTAAAAAGTAACTTTATTTTTTTTAAAATAAATGTCACAAGGTAATTTCATTTTAATAGTATGAGTAAAATTCCAGTTTATTTTATGCCAGGTCTGGCAGCAAGTTCATCTATTTTTGAAAGAATACAATTAGATGAAGATGTTTTTGAAATGTGTCTTTTAGAATGGGAAATCCCAAAACCTAAAGAAACACTAGCCGATTACGCACTTCGAATCAGTAAAAATATAAAACATGAAAATCCTGTTTTAATTGGAGTTTCTTTTGGCGGGATTTTAGTTCAGGAAATGGCGAAATATATCAAAACTCGAAAAGTTATTATTATATCGAGTGTGAGAAGCAATGTTGAATTTCCTAGAAGAATGAAAATAGGGAAAACCACAAAAGCATACAAGCTAATTCCGATGCAGTTGATTTTAAATATTGAAAAACTAGCTAAATTTTCATTTGGCGAAAAAGTCAATAAGAGAATTAAACTCTATGAGAAGTTTTTATCTGTACGTGATTTGGGTTATCTGCAATGGGCTGTAGAAAGTGTGATTCGCTGGGACAGAAATCAAATTGATGAAAATGTAGTTCACATTCACGGAGATCAAGACGAGGTTTTTCCAATCAAATACATTAATAAGTGTATTATCGTAAAAGGCGGAACACATATTATGATTCTCAATAAGTATAAATGGCTGAATGAGAATTTGCCTTCGATTATATTGGAAGACTAAAATTCCAAATTCCAAGTTGAATGTTTTAAGTTTTCAGGCTTTGTCAAAATTTTGATAGAGGTTTTGTCATGAAGATTATCCGCAATCTTATCATTTCGATCCCGAGGCTTCGGGAGAGAAATCTCCGCAAGTAAATCTATAAAGAGAATTAATAAAATATGAGAATATTGATAATTGTTTTGGGGCTAATTTTAGTTGGCTGTGAATCTCCAAAGAAAGATTATGATTTTACTTTTTTCAAATGGAATATTCATGAATCTTATTATTTGAAGTTTAATTCTTCAGATACGCTCTATTGTGTAGGTGCTTATGGAATTAAACAAGAGACTTCTTTTGCAATTTTAAATAAAGAGCAAAAAGAAAGAATTCAAAATTTATTAGATACTCTAACTTTTCCAAAGAATCAAGTTTTTAATGATTTAGTTAATGATGGAGAAACTAATGTTTTTCTATTGAATAAGGGTGAACAGACTAGAAAGCTTAAAATTCATGGTATTTCAGGTCCTAAACAATTTTGGCTTTTTGGAGAAACATTAGATAGGCTTAAGCGCCAACTGCAATTTGCTCAAATAAATAAAAAAATAGATTTCAAAGAAATTAATAAAATGGTTATTTCTCAAATGAAATTTGTACCTCGTAAGGATACTTTGCAATAAAAAAAATCCCAAAACCAGTAAATTGGAATTTGGGATTTAAATATTGAAATTTAAAAATCGTTAGATTTTCTTCATTTGTTCTTTCATCATAGAAATTTGTTCTTTCAGCATTCCTTGTTTGTCTAATTTTTTAGCTTCGTTTAATAAATTAGTTGCTTCAAGTTTTCTTCTGCGTGACATGGCAACTCCTGCAAGGTTCAATTTAGCTACAGCTAAATCCATGTCCATTGATAGTCCAAGTTCGATAGCTTTTTTGAAATGTTTCTCAGCTTGGTTGATATTTGTTTGAGAAAGCATGATTCCTTGTAAATAATTTAAGTAACCTTGCTGCTTTCTTACTAATGCCCCTTCTGGATTTTTAATATATGATAGCCATTTTTTAGCACCTTCAAAATCTTGTTTTCTTAATTTTAGGAAAGCTAAAAGGATAAATTCGTTTTTAAAATAAAGAAAAATTGGAATCGCAGTTAGTAAAATAAGGAAAATACCATTTCCGATATTACTTTCTGTAAATTGCCAAATGCCAGCTACAACAAGAAGTCCGGCCAAAATAAGTTTAATATTTTTGTGAAACATAATTAATGTAAATTTGTGATTGCAAAGATAGTAAAAGGAATTAAAAATATTTTTATAAAACTACTTGCCAGAAAAAAAAGTCTTTGTATATTTGCACTCGGTTTTTGAGCAACGATATTGAAAACTAGAAAAAGAGATATTAGATACCATTTTAAAGATACAAAACAATGAGCAAAAGAACATTTCAACCATCGAAAAGAAAAAGAAGAAATAAGCACGGATTTATGGACAGAATGGCTTCTGCGAATGGAAGAAAAGTTCTAGCGCGTAGAAGAGCAAAAGGAAGACATAAATTAACTGTTTCTAGCGAACCTAGACACAAAAAATAATGTTTGTATAAACATACATAAGGCGATTACTTTTTTAGTATCGCCTTTTTTTATACCTTGTCGGTAAAAATTTTTGCAACATTCTAGTTTAGAATAGACTACGAATGTTTTTTAGAAGTACTTTATATAACTACACAATACATACAAAATGCCTAAAGACACATCAATTAAATCCGTTTTAATAATAGGTTCGGGACCTATTGTTATTGGTCAAGCTTGCGAATTCGACTATGCAGGTTCTCAATCTGCACGTTCTATTCGTGAAGAAGGAATTGAAGTTATCTTGATTAACTCAAATCCAGCGACGATTATGACCGACCCATCTATGGCCGATCATATTTATTTGAAACCATTAACGACAAAATCGATTATTGAGATTCTTAAGGAACATCCACAAATTGATGCTGTTTTACCAACAATGGGAGGACAAACAGCTTTGAACTTGTGTTTGGAAGCGGAAGAAAAAGGAATCTGGCAGGATTTCGGAGTAAGATTAATTGGAGTTGATGTAAACGCAATTAATATTACAGAAGACAGAGAGCAGTTTAAACAGCTTTTAGAAAAAATCAATGTCCCAACTGCACCTGCAAAAACGGCTACTTCATATTTAGAAGGAAAAGAAATTGCTCAGGAATTTGGTTTTCCACTTGTAATTCGTCCATCGTTTACACTTGGAGGAACAGGGGCTGCAGTAGTTTACAAAAAAGAAGATTTTGATGAGCTTTTAACAAGAGGTCTTGAAGCTTCGCCAATTCACGAAGTTTTAATTGATAAAGCTTTGATGGGATGGAAAGAATACGAATTAGAGCTTTTAAGAGATAAAAACGATAATGTTGTAATTATCTGTTCAATCGAAAATATGGACCCAATGGGAATCCATACTGGAGATTCGATTACAGTTGCGCCTGCAATGACTTTATCTGATACAACTTTCCAAAAACTGAGAGATTACGCAATCTTGATGATGAGAAGTATCGGAAACTTTGCTGGAGGATGTAACGTACAATTCGCAGTTTCGCCAGACGAAAAAGAAGATATCGTAGCAATCGAGATCAACCCTCGTGTTTCTCGTTCTTCTGCATTAGCATCAAAAGCAACGGGATATCCAATTGCTAAAATTGCTTCTAAACTAGCTTTAGGATACAACTTAGATGAATTACAAAATCAAATTACAAAATCTACTTCGGCTCTTTTTGA
This sequence comes from Flavobacterium sp. S87F.05.LMB.W.Kidney.N, assembly GCF_004366435.1. Lineage (NCBI taxonomy): Bacteria > Pseudomonadati > Bacteroidota > Flavobacteriia > Flavobacteriales > Flavobacteriaceae > Flavobacterium > Flavobacterium sp. S87F.05.LMB.W.Kidney.N. The sequence goes on from NZ_SODX01000006.1 coordinate 280,430, forward strand.
ACCAACTTTAGATTATGTAATCGTGAAAATACCACGTTGGAACTTCGATAAATTTGAAGGATCTGACAGAACTTTAGGTCTTCAGATGAAATCTGTAGGTGAGGTTATGGGAATCGGGCGTTCTTTCCAAGAAGCGCTTCACAAAGCGACTCAATCTTTAGAAATTAAAAGAAATGGGTTAGGAGCTGACGGAAAAGGATATAAAGATTACGAGCAGATTATCGAAAAGCTTACATACGCAAGCTGGGATAGAGTATTTGTAATTTATGATGCAATCGCAATGGGAATTCCGTTGAGCAGAATTCATGAAATTACAAGAATCGATATGTGGTTCTTAAAACAATACGAAGAACTTTATGTTTTAGAGAAAGAAATTTCAAACTATAAAGTTTCTAATCTTCCTAAAGAATTATTACTTGAAGCAAAACAAAAAGGTTTTGCAGACAGACAAATTGCTCACATGATGAATTGTCTAGAAAGTGAAGTACATTCTTTACGTATGGAACAAAACATTAACCGCGTGTTTAAACTGGTTGATACTTGTGCAGCTGAGTTTAAAGCGCTGACTCCTTACTACTATTCAACTTTTGAGGCTGAAATAGAAAAAGCAAACGGAGAACGTTTTGTTGATAACGAAAGTATTGTTACAGATAAAAAGAAAGTTATCGTTCTAGGTTCTGGACCAAACAGAATTGGTCAGGGAATTGAGTTTGATTATTCTTGTGTGCATGGAGTTTTAGCAGCAAAAGAATGCGGTTACGAAACAATTATGATTAACTGTAATCCTGAAACGGTTTCTACAGATTTTGATACTGCTGATAAATTATACTTTGAGCCAGTTTTCTGGGAACATATTTACGATATCATCCAGCACGAAAAACCAGAAGGTGTAATCGTACAGCTTGGTGGACAAACAGCTCTTAAATTAGCAGACAAATTATCTAAATATGGTGTAAAAATCATCGGAACTAGTTTTGATGCACTTGATTTAGCTGAAGATAGAGGAAGATTCTCAGACTTATTAACTGAATTAAATATTCCTTTCCCAAGATTCGGAATCGCTGAAACGGCAGACGAAGCTTCGAACTTAGCTGATAGTTTAGATTTCCCACTTTTAATTCGTCCTTCTTATGTATTAGGAGGTCAGGGAATGAAAATTGTAATCAACAAAAAAGAACTTGAAGAACACGTTATCGATTTGTTGAAAACAATTCCAGGAAACAAATTACTTTTGGATCACTATTTAGCTGGAGCGATTGAAGCTGAAGCTGATGCCATTTGTGATGCTGATGGAAATGTTTACATCATTGGTATTATGGAGCATATTGAGCCTTGTGGAGTTCACTCTGGAGATAGTAACGCGACATTACCTCCTTTTAACTTAGGAGAATTTGTAATGCAGCAAATTAAAGATCATACACATAAAATTGCGAGAGCTTTAAAAACTGTAGGTCTAATTAATATTCAGTTTGCGATAAAAGACGATACAGTTTACATTATCGAGGCAAACCCAAGAGCTTCTAGAACGGTTCCGTTTATTGCAAAAGCATACGGAGAACCTTATGTAAACTATGCTACAAAAGTAATGTTAGGCCACAATAAAGTAACTGACTTTGATTTTAATCCGCAATTAAAAGGATATGCAATTAAGCAGCCAGTTTTCTCTTTCAGCAAGTTCCCGAACGTAAACAAAGCGTTAGGACCAGAAATGAAATCAACAGGAGAAAGCATCTTGTTTATTGATGACTTAAAAGACGATCAATTCTATGAATTGTACTCTAGAAGAAAAATGTATTTGAGTAAATAATCTCAAATTCTAATATAAAAAAAGCTCCAATTTTCATTGGAGCTTTTTTGTTTTTTGTTCCTTAGTAGGCAACATCATATTTATAATTAAAAGTACCATCTGTAACTTGTGTTGTAACTGGATTATCTGCACCAATTGGCTTTGAATAATCTTCAACACAATTAAAAGAAAAGGTTCCTGCGACGATTTTTGTATTTAAATCAATTGAAGTTATAGACAAAGTTCCTTTGGCGACATATTGGTTTTTTGGTTTTGTATTAAAGATAAATTGAATTTGGGTTTTTGAGGCATCATAAGTTTCTGGCGTGATAGTATAAGTGCCAATTTTTAGATCGCTTCTTTTAATATATAAAATTATTTCATCTACACCTTTTCTCCCCTGTAATTGAATATATTCAGATGTAGGATAGTAGGTATATAATGGTTTTGTTGCAAAATTTGAATTGAACGGATTGTTCATTTCCCACAAAGTTCCATCAATTTTAGCAGTCATTGCAAATTTTGATGTTGGAACGGTTGGATCTTCTGGATTTTCACTGTTATCGCTTGAACAGCTGTTTAGAACTAAAACTAAAAAAAGAAAGAGAATTTTTGGTGTTTTCATTAGTGGTATTTAAAGGTTATGTTGGATGTAAATGTAGAAAAATATTTGTTAATATTGTGATTTTGTAAAAGCCTTGTTATTAACGGGCTATAAAAAAAGCTCCAATTTATTGGAGCTTTTTTGGTTTAAAAAGTAAGATGTTATTTTTTAATAAGTTGTTCTAATGGTTTCAATTGATCCATATCTATTTTAGATTTTTGTAAAACAGACATTAATGTCATAATATTATTCGGATTCATATCTTCACCTAAAACACGGACTACAGCAAAGCCAGTTTCTTTTCGATTAAGGAATATAACAAATTCTTTAATGTTGTCTTCTGATCCTACATAACTAATAGAAGCTCCGTCTTTACCAGATCCAAATTTCATTAATTGTTCATATTTTGGATTTTTTAATATGGCATTGACTTTTGTTCTCTCTGTCTCAAACTGCGCCTGATTTTTATCATTTGCTTTAAAAGCCAGAATATTCATTTTTTCGAAAGAATTTACCGCTTCAGTTTGTTCTGCTGAAAGTTTCGTTTTTTCAAGATTTAAAATATTGGGAGAAATATCCAATGCTATAAAATCTTTATTTTCTGTGTTTTCAACAAAATACTTTTGTAATGTTGGTTCAGAGTTACAGCTTCCTAAAGTTAGCAAAGCTATAAGTGCTAAGGTGAAAATAGTTGTCTTCATTTTATTTTTTGCCTTTAGAAGCTTTCTTTAAATCAGAACCTCCTGGAAGCTGCATTTTATCTGTTAATACTGAGATTTCGTTTAGATCAAAATTACCAGTTAAAGATAATAAAACAGTCTCATCGTTTTTAGCACCGTCAACATACATTAACAATTCTCTTATCTGCGTATCTGATGCGCCAGATTTTACCATGATTCTAACATTTTTACCACTGTCATTTACACGCATCAATTCTTCAAGGCCTGCAGTTTTAATGTATTTGTCTGCTGAAGCTTTCATTTCTGCTTCAATTTTTGGATTTTTAGTGGTAAACACTTTTAAATAATCTAATTTTTTAATTAAAGCAATGTATTGTTGTGTCTGTTTATCAGAAGCATCAACTTTTACCTTGCTCATTAAATCGAACATTTTTTTGTTTACAATTACAGAGGTTACATCGTCTTGACCATCAAATTTGTCAAAAGCACCTTGTGCATAAAAAACGTTTGTAACAAATGCGAAAACTAGAGTTATGATGAAATTTTTCATTTGATTTAAATTTAATTACTGTTTAAAAATTTTGTTTTTTGATTGTTCGTATTCTTTAATGTACTGTACACTTTCAATACCTACATTAACATTGTTTGATAATAAAGCCAAAGCTTTTTGTGTCGCTTTTAGCGCCTCTTCGGGATCATCGTAGGTTCCTAATTCTGTTTTAGAAGCTACGGCAGTAGTAGTAGTACTTTGTTCGCTTGCAAAATAATAGGTTCCAATTCCCAGCAAAATCACAGCTGAAGCCGCAATCGATAACCACGCCACATTTCGTTTTTTAGTTTGTAGTGGAATTTCATACGTCGATTTCTGTTCTTTTGCTAGAGAGAAATAGCCAAACATAGACTTGTACTGCTCCAAATGCTGCGCAACATTTGGTGAAGAAAAGTATTCTCTTAATTCTTTTTCTTCGGCAATCGTTGTTTCTCCCTGAAAGTATTTTTCTAATAGATTTTCTATTTTATTTAGTTCCATAAAGGTGTGTATTTGTCATTGATTCTCTAATTTTTTTTCTCGCTCTCGAAAGTGCCACTCGTATTGCAGTTTCGTTCATATTGACAATTTTCGCTATTTCGTCAAATTCATATTGTTCAACATCCCGAAGCTGAATCAGCAGCTGCATTTGTTCTGGAAGCTGATTTATAATTTTTTCAACCCATTCTAGACTATTTTCATCTTCCAGCTTTTTGTCTAACTGCGGTTCCCTGTCGGTAAAATTATTATGAACAATCTGCAGATTACTGGCTCTTTTAGATTTTAATTGGTCGAGACAATAATTTTTAGTCATTGTCATAGCTAAAGCTTCGACGCTGTTATAGTTTTCCAGATTTTCTTTTTTATTCCATAATTTTACCATTACTTCCTGAGTGGCGTCTTCGGCTTCTTCAGTACTTGTAAGCAATCTTTTTGCCAGACGAAAAACTTTGTCTTTAAAAGGATTTATTAATTCTATAAATACAACTTGGTTCATTAAACTGATGGTTAATCGTTAGCTTATATAGTCAAGACGAGGTACAATTATATTTGTTACAACAAAAAATAAATATTTTTTTTACGTAAAAAAAATACTGCTTTTTTGACGAAGCTAAAACTAAAGATACTACTTTTACGTTTATACCACTAAGAAACCCAATTGATATGAAAACACCTTTAAAGAGTATTCTCTTTCTTTTTTTGCTAGCTTTTTCTTTGCAGTCTTGTGAAGATCAAGATGACGTTGCAGCTCCAGCAGACTTACAAGTTAATAATTTTATATGGAGAGGATTAAATGAAGTTTATTTATGGCAGGCAGATGTGCCTAATTTAGCTGATGGACGTAATCTTCAACCTGATTTCGATACTTTTTTAAGAGGTTATTCTAAGCCGGAAGATTTGTTTGAAGATTTATTGAATAAACCCGAAAGTAAATACCCGAACGGAGGGGCTATTGACCGTTTTAGCTGGATTGTTGATGACTATACTGTTTTGGAGCAAGAATTAAGCGGTATCACCAAAAATAACGGAGTCGATTTTAGACTAAGCCTTATTTCTTCTGGGTCAAATGATGTTGTTGGATATGTTCGTTATATTATACCAAATTCTGATGCTTCTACAAAAGCTATCAAAAGAGGCGATTTGTTTACAAGCGTGAACGGAACAAAACTTACGGTTTCTAATTACCAGCAATTGTTATTGAATCAAGACAGCTATACTTTAAATCTAGCAGATTATAACGGAAGTACTTTTGTTTTAAATGGTAAATCGGTTGCTTTAACGAAAACAGTTTTAGAAGAAAATCCAATTTTCATCAATAAAGTGATTACTTCAGGAAGTCATAAAATTGGTTATTTGATGTATAATGGTTTTTATTCTGAATACGATGATAAATTAAATCAAGCTTTTGGCGAATTAAAAGCACAAGGAGTAACAGATTTAGTTTTAGATCTTCGTTATAATGGAGGAGGAGCTATTACATCTTCAACTAGACTTGCAAGTATGATTACGGGACAGTTTCCAGGGCAGATTTTTTCAAAAATGACGTTTAATGCTAAACAAATGGAAGGTCTAAGCGGTGATGACTTAGAAAGTCTGAATGAAAGATTCGTTAATAATATTGATGGAAAATCATTAAATAGTTTAAATTTAAATACAGTTTATATCATTACAACAGAAAGTACAGCTTCTGCAAGTGAATTAGTGATAAATGGGTTAAAACCTTACATCAATGTTGTTCAAATTGGAGAAATTACAACTGGAAAGAATGTAGGTTCATTTACAGTTTATGATTCAGAAACTTTGACTAAAAAGAACGTTAATCCGAATCATAAATACGCAATGCAGCCTTTGGTTTTAAAGATTACAAATTCAGCAAATTTTGGAGATTATACTCAAGGTTTACAGCCAACATACGAGCAGAACGAACAAGTTAGCACTTATGGCGTTTTAGGAGAAACATCTGAGCCGTTACTTAGTTTAGCTATTTCGAAAATTACGGGAGCAACTGCTAAAAGAACTTTTAATGATTTGGAACCGAAGTTTCCTTACGTAACAGATTCAAAAATCATTAACGGATTGAAACATGGTATGTATCTTAAAACTGCACCAAAACTATATTAAGTAAAATTCAAAATAATAAAAAAGGCTTTCAGAAATGAAAGCCTTTTTTGTAAAAAAACAAAAACTAATTCTAAATAGTTTAATCGTTAAAGTAAAAACCGTTTGATCCTGCACCGGTTGCTAATTCTTTTTGAAGATTTCCAGCTAAGTCGTAAATGAATGCTTTACTATCTTTATCGAATTTTGCATCTGCAACATAAATACGATTGTTTTCTACTGCAAATCCGTATATATAACTATCAGCTATCGTAACAATTGCTGTTGTAGAAGGCGCTGTTGCGTTAATGCCCATTGCATAAACAGAAGTTCCTGCTGTGTAGTAAATTTTGTTGTCTTCAATATCCATAAGGCCAACTCCAGCTAAACTGTCTGGGAATCCAATTTTAGAAACGGATTTGTCTGATAATTTAACTTTTACTAATTCACCATTACCAGAAAATGGTGCTCTAAGAATATATAAATTACCATTTTCTTCTTCGATACAATCTGCACTATATCCAATTTCTAAAGTTTCAACTGCTTTTGTAGCAATATTTACAATTAAAAGTTTACTGCTGCTGTTCGGTTCAGTGATGTATAATTTACCATCTTCTAGAACTAATCTGTTTGCAGTTGCGTTTAATTCAATTTTTGATTCTACTTTATTAGTAGCTAAGTTAATGACAGCAACAAAATCATCAGTATCTCCTGTTGCAGGATTAATGTACGAATAAGTGTTTGCGTTGGTAACATAAGCTTTTCCATCTTTCACCACACCATATCTTGGAGTTGCAAGACCTGAATCAATTTTTGCAATCAATTTAAAAGTGTATCTATTTACAACATTGATTACATTAGAACCACCTGCAATGATATAGGCTTTATCTCCGTCAAAAAAGATATTCTGTAAATAGCCGCCAACCAAATCATTTCCGTTTTCTGCTTTATAAGCGTCTTTTGTAAAAATACTAAAATCATTGCTAGAGAATGAAACACTACCAACACTTGAACTTCCTTCATTCAAAATAAAAAAACCATTGTCATAAGCGCCTTTTGGAGTATCGTCATCATCGCTTGAACAAGAAACGAATAACGAAATGCTTAACGCTATTAAAAGTAATTTACTGAACTTCATATATTAAAATTTTAAGGTTAAATACACATTGAAATTGCGACCTGGCATTGGTCTGTTTTCTAGGCTTTCATAGTCTTTATTTAAAAGATTTAAAACCTGAAAACCTATTTTAAAAGAATCTAAAAATTTAAGATCATAATCGATTCCGATATTTGAAATTAAATAATCGTTTATAATTTCATCCTTACTATTATCGGCGGTTGTATAAACAAAACCATTGTAAAGAATTTGATAGTAAGCGCTTACTTTATTTCTTGAGTAGGAAACTGCTCCAGTTGCTTTATTAAAAGGAACAAAAAAGATTTGGTTTTTGGTTTTTTCATCTTGAGATATGGTATAAGCATACGTTGCATTTGCTGCAAAATTGTTTTTACCATAATTTTTTCTCCAGCTTAATAAAGTTTCAGTGCCATAACTGTTGACTTTATCTTGGTTTTGCGGTGTCCAAATACCACCAGTTCCAGGCACCCATTGCAGCATGTCTTTTATTTTTATATAATAAAAATTCTGCGTCCAAGTGAAATTTTTAAATGTAAACACATTGCCAATTTCTCCCTGATAAGAGTTTTCTGGTTTCAAGTTCGGATTTCCTCCAGTTTCCCAATACAAGTCGTTGTAAGTTGGAATTCTGAAATTTCTAGAAATATTCAACTTTAAATTGTACCAATCATTGAATTTATAAGAAGAGCCTAAATTGAATAAAAGCGGTGATTTGTAATTATTGGTAAATTCTTTTCTAACACCAATTTCATTTTTCCAGTTATCGCCGATATCTTGCCTTAACAACAAAGAAGCCGAACTGATTTCGCGAACATGACTTCCAAAACTAGTTCCATAACCATTTGTTCTGCTGTAATCTATAATTCCGTTGACCTGAGTAGATTTAAATAAAGTATAATCTAAATCTAACTTTGTAATCAAATTTTCGGTTTTTCCGTACGTAAAATTATTATTGCTATTATCAGCAAAGTATTGATAATTTTCAAAAATATATGCTGTCTTAAAATTGGTTTTCAGCTTTCCAAAATTTCCATCATATTCAAGCAGGTTTCTGTTGAAACCATTTACGTACTTGCTTTTGGTTTCTGTTTCTACAATTAAAGATGTATTTCTATCTGTATTTGAAGTCTGGCTATACAGCTTTACAATATGGTTTTCGTTTACTTTGTAACCAACATTTGCATTCAGAGTAATAATATCATACTGTCCATTTTGATTCCAGCGCTGTTCGCCTCTCCAAGTATAGCGATTCAAATACTTATAATCGTTTGTGGAGCTGTTTTTTGAAAAACCAATTTGCGTGCTCCATTTTTTGTTAGAAATAGATGTTTTGTAATTAATACCAATAGTATTAAAACTGCCGTAATCTAATCTTAAGTTATTTTCAAAACGATTTAAAAAAGATAAGTCATTATTTAAATGAACGGTTCCTCCAATTGCGCCACTTCCATAAATTACACTTCCACCGCCAGCCTTAACACTGACTGAATTATAATCTGAACTGGAAATAGTATTAAAATCGGTGCTTCCATTCATTTGAGAATTAATGTTTATTCCGTTCCAAATTACTGCTGTTTGGGAAGAAGTCGTTCCTCTAAAAGAAACAGTCGAAAGCATTCCGCGACCATATTCTTTAAAATATAAAGTAGAATTAAAATTCAGCAAATCAGTTAACAATGCCTCATTTTTATTGATAATGGAATCATTAAGTTTTAAAACAGATTGCGATGCTGAGTATTTTTTTAAGTTTTTGTCTGAAACAAAAACTTCTTTCAAACTGGTAATAGAATCGCTCTGCGCCAAAGTAATCTGGCACAACAATAATAAACAAAAAGCTAACCTTAGTTTTATAGTCATAATTTCTACACTCTTTTTCCCGAGAGCTCGATATTGTTACAAAGGCAGGTCTCCTGGCTTGCGTCTTGTTGTTTACCTTCCCATTCGCCATGGGCGAGCAGTGGTTTTGTAGTTTACAACAAGCATTCGTTTAAGAACTCAGCTTACAGTTGCGGGTACAGCTCAAGAAATTACTTGATTCCCTTTTAATGTGTTTTATAAAAACACAACCTTAATTGGCTGCAAAGATAAAGTTAAAAATATTGAATATTCAAAATTTGTTTAGCTTTTCGAAGCAAAATGTAAAACATTACAGAAAATTAGAGCTTTATTCTGATAACTTGTCCGAAATTTACTTTATTTTTAAAAGCTTCTATCAAGGGAGTTTCTGTCTGATGACATAAAATACTTCTGATGACTCCTGCATGAGAAACAATAATTATAGGATTTTCTAGCAGTGAAATTTCATTTAAAAAGTCACCAACTCTTTCATGTAACTCTACAAACGATTCGCCATTTGAAACTTTGATATTTACAAAATCTTCCATCCACGGATTGAGTTGTTCGGGCGGAATCTCATCCCAGCTTTTCAATTCCCAATCTCCAAAATTCATTTCCTTTAGACGATCATCTTCCTGATATGAAATTGTATTTACATTCTCCTGAATATGTTTAGCAAGAATTGAACAACGTTTTAATGGACTTGAAAAAATCATTGCTTTTGAAGGTAATTCTGAAATAATTTTACCAAATATTTCATCAAAGGGTTCTGCAATATTTACATCAGAGTGTCCGTAACAGATTCCTTTTTCGCAGATCGTCTCGGTGTGACGGACTAGATAAATTTCCATAAAAATAAAATACTTAGATAAAATATAACCTCGCAGACTTGCTGCGTTGCGCCTAAACAATCACCTGTATAACCGCCAATCCATTTTTGAAAATAACGAGCCAAAAAATATCTTGTAATAAATACAGGAATTATGGCTAAAATTAATTTGTAATCAAAAGAAGAAAGTATAATTAACGGAATTAAACCAAAAAAGCATGAGCCAAAAACTTCTTTCCAAGTATATTGTTTTGCAATTGGTTTACTTTTGCTAGAAGCATCTTCACGAGCATATTCATGTGTAAAAATGATACTTATTGCGGCTAAACGGCTTAGTGAATGAGCAGAAATAAATAAAAGGAAAATTAGTAAAATGTTATTTGTGAAAAGTAAAATGGATTCTGCAAGCAGTTTGAATTTTAATAAAAAAAGTAAAACCAATCCGATTGCTCCGTAAGCTCCAATGGCACTGTCTTTCATAATCATTAAGATTTTTTCTTTGGTCCAGCCGCCGCCAAATCCGTCACAGACATCTGCAAATCCGTCTTCGTGAAAAGCGCCGGTTGTTAAAACAGAAGCAATAATTGCAAAAATTACAGCAGTTTCTGTAGAAAGAAAAAGCGAAAAAAGATAGAAAGCCAGAAATGAAATTGTTCCAACAATCCAGCCAATAAAAGGGAAATATCGTGTGGCTTTATTTAAATAATCAGGATGATGAGTTATGTTTTTTGGACAAGGAATTCTGGTGTAAAACATTAAACAGGTGAAGAAAATATGTAGTTCTTTTTTCATTTAGATTGGGTTTGTTTGGCTAAAGCCCTTTTAAGAAACAAATTTATATCCTCCAGATAAATCTGGAGGCAATTCAATAAGATTTTTTTTAAATTTTAGAGGATTTAAAATTTACTAATAATTTGGAGTCTGTTTATAAAGTAAAAAAAAAATGATTTTATAATTTAAATTGCCAACATCTTTTGATGTTAGTTGTTTGATTACATTTTTTCCTATTATAATTTAAAAGATAAATTGGGAGATTATTCAATGAGTAAAAAATAAGAAAAGCATAAATCATTTATATTTTTTTGAATTGCCTCCAGATTTATCTGGAGGTTTCAGAGAGTTTACCTCATTAGGGCTTTAGCCAAATTTTATTCAATTATTTTTGCTAAACCCAAACTTGATTATAAACTCTTCATATTCTTCTTGAAATGTTCTCTTTTTATGATGTTCCTCCTGATTTTTTATATAATCTCGGACTTTATCAACAATAGATTCCGAAACTGAAACTGCAAAATATTCATCTTGCCAGGCAAATTTATCTTCAGTTAATTGATTTTTATTGATCCAATAGGACGATTCACCTTTTAATAATTGTATTGTTTTCTGAATAGTTTGATTGTTTCCGACTGAAATTAAGCAATGACAATGATCGGAATACCCACTAATGAAATCCAAATAAATTTCCTTTTTTAATGCATTTTCCTTTATATGATGCCAAACTTTCTGCCGGAGATCAGATGAATTTAAAAAAGGCAATCTATTTTTTGTGCTCCAAACACAATGGATATAAACTTTGGTAAACGGCATGTATAATTTTTTAAATTTAATTTGCTGTCCAAAGTTATAAAACCATTATTGCAAAATGAAATCTATTTCCTACTTATGCCGGCACTTTCAAAACTAGCCATTTCATTCAAAAAAGCCTCAGCCGATTTTAAAATAGGAAAAGTAATTGCACAGCCCGTTCCTTCGCCCAAGCGTAAATCAAGATTTAAAATGGGCTTGACATCTAAATATTCTAGCAATTTAGAATGTGCTTTTTCTGCAGAGCAATGGCAGAAAACAGCATTTTGCTTTATATTCGGATTGATTTTATAAGCGATTAAAAAAGCTGTGGTACAAATAAAACCATCAACTAAAATCAGCATTTTATTTTCAAAGGCAGCCAGCATTCCGCCAGCCATTTGTATAATTTCAAAACCGCCAAAATAAGAAAGCTGTGAAATTAAATCGGCTTGACCGGAATAATTTTCGAGTGCTTTTTTTAGAATATTTTGTTTCAGAATTAATTTTTCATTTTCAACTCCAGTTCCTTTTCCAACGCATTCTTCAATAGGAAAATCAGTTAAAAGACTCATTAAGACAGAAGCCGTAGAAGTATTTCCTATTCCCATTTCTCCAAATCCAATGCAGTTAGAACCTGTTTTAGCAATTCTTTCAATAGTATCTTTTCCTTTATCAAAACACAATTGAACTTCGGTTTCACTCATTGCAGGAATATGCAGAAATGATTGAGTGCCTTTGGCAATTTTGGCATCAATCAAATTTGCATTTGTTGGGAAATCATAATTTACACCAGCATCAACAATTGATAATTCAATATTATTTTGTTTGCAGAAAACATTAATTGCGGCGCCGCCTTCAAGGAAATTAGTTACCATTTGGCGTGTAACATCTTGCGGATAATCGCTTACACCATGATTAGCGATTCCGTGATCTGCAGCAAAAACGACAATATTGGGTTTTGCAATTTTAGGATTTAACGTTTCAAAAACACTTGCCATTTGAAAAGCCAAGGTTTCTAAAGTTCCTAAAGAACCAACCGGTTTGGTTTTTGAATCTATTTTTTCCTGCAGCAGTTTGTTGAAATCGGGTTTAGTTTCGATTTCATTTTTAGAATTTACTTCAAAATCAGAAATGTTTATTTGATGAATTTCTGTGATTTCAGCGCAGATCGGAGCTTCTGATTTTTGTTTCCAATGCAATTGCTGCAGCATTGGCTGATTATTATAATTTGTTGCTGGCTTTCCGATACAGAAATAACCAAGCGGTTCTATATTCTCAGGTAAATCAAGGATTTTTTTAAACTGATAATAATTCAGAATCGAAACCCAGCCCATTCCATAACCTTGTTCAGTCAGAGAGAGCCAAATATTCTGAGCAGCACAAACCGAACTAAATTTCACAGCTTCATTACTGCCAATAGTCCCAATAGTAAATTGGTTTAAAACAGAACGATCATAAGCAATAATAAGCCCGATTGGCGCTTCTTCAATTGCTTCTAATTTGAGCGATCTGTAAAGTTCTTTCTGCTCTGGATTATCGGTAAGTTCTTCTGCTTTTTTGTTGTAATCTAAAAATAGTTTTTTAATTGAAGTCTTTACTTCATCCAATTTAATGATATAATATCTAGTAGCATCAGTCAAACCAACAGACGGTGCCCAATGTCCAGCTTGCAAAGCTTTTTGAATCACTTCATCAGGAACTTCATCGGTTGTAAAATGTCTGGTGTCGCGGCGTGATTTTAATATATCTTCTAGATTACTCATTTTAAATTCCAATTTTTTAAATTCCAAATTCCAAATTTGAAATTGGATAACATTCTAGTAAAGATAAAGCATAGCTTTGTAATTTTGATTTTAAAATTTTGAATTCTCTTCCTAAGTTTTGGAATTTGGAATTTAAATTTTGGAATTTTCCCCTTTTATCTTAACCGGAATTCCCGAAACCATCAAAACTACTTCATCTGCATTTGAAGCTAGAAACTGATTCATCCAGCCTTGCAATTCGGTAAATTTTCGTCCGATTTCTGTACTAGCATGAACGCCCATTCCAATTTCGTTAGTTACAATAATTAAATTAGTATCTTTTTGACTGGCAATTGAGAGGAATTCTTTTTTAGCTTCTTCGAGACTTAGATCGACATTATTTTTATGATCGACAAAAAAGTTAGTCAGCCAAAGAGTTACGCAGTCAATTAAAGCTGTTTTACCAGAAGAATCAATTTCGCTTAAAAATTTTTCTTTTTCAATATTGGTCCAGCGCTCGTCTCTTTCCTGCTGATGGCGGTCTATGCGATTTTGAAAATCATCGTCCCATTTTCGAGCAGTTGCTACATATATAGGAGAGTTAGAAAGTTCCAAAGCAAGTTTCTGAGCATAACTGCTTTTGCCAGAACGCTCACCGCCGGTAATTAGGTAAATCATCTTAATGGTTGATTGTTAATTATTAATGGTTAATTAGGAAGAAGTTTACTTTTGCTTAATTGGTTTTTTGATGTTTTAATGATGCTGGTTATTAATTTTAAAATTGAAACAGCATCATTGTTGATGTTTTCAAATTCTTTTTGATTTAAATAATCAGTTGCTTTTAATAATTCCAGCCAATAAATAACCTCATTTGCTTCTTTTTGCGCAATAGCAAATTTATGAATAAAATCACTTTTACTTTCGGCATGTTCTGCTTCTCGAATCATTGCGCCAATACTTGTTCCTGATCTAAGAAGTTGTTTGGAAAGTATAAATTCTTTTTTATCATTGCTGAGATACTGATATATTTTGACAATTCTGATTGCAAATTCAAAACTTTTATTTTTTACGATGTTGTTTTTCATAATTAACAACTAACAATTTATAATTAACAATTAATACGGGCAATGTCTGCAGTCATTTCCGCAGCAGGTTCCTCGTTTAAGATGAAACCAAGTTTTGAAAACCATATTGCCATCTTCGATGTAATAATCAATGCCTTCGATTAATTTTTCTGTTTTGGGCAAAGATATGGCTTTATTTTTCGGAGCATTGTGAGGAGTAATAGTTTCGATGTAGGCCTCTATTTTGTCTTCACAGGCTTCTTTGAAGCAAACTGGACAAAGACAATCTCCGCCTTCAGAGAGATTGAAGATTGGCGGGTAATCATTACACCAGCATTTGTTTTCTATAGATATATCTCCACAGCTGAATTCAGATTCACAGCTTGAGCAAATTTTCATTTTTGTGGTATTCATGTTGTAAAGATACAATTGTTTAAATTTGTAAGAATAAAGGTAAACAAAAAAAATATAAAATACTTTACCTTTGTTTCATCCAAAACATAAAACATGAGACATTTATTACCTAAAATGATTTTTGTGGCTTCTTTTTTTATTCTTATCGGATGTAAGAAGAATGAGAAAGCTGAAATTGTAAAAGTTGAAAACGCAAAAAATAGTATTGAATATGCAACAGGACTTTCTATCGTTAAATATGAAGATTATTCGGTTGTAACAGTCTCAAATCCATGGCCGAATGCCAATAAAGATTTTAAATATATTTTAAAAGAAAAAGATGCACAGGTTCCAGACAGCCTTCAAACTTATACTACAGTTCAGGTGCCGTTAACTTCTGTAGTTGTGACTTCAACAACTAATATTCCGTTTTTAGAAATGCTTGAAGTGGAAAATAAATTAGTAGGATTTCCGCATACCGATTATATTTCTTCAGAAAAAACCAGAGCATTAATTGACAAAGGTTCCGTAAAAAATGTTGGACAAAATGAAAAACTGAACATTGAGCAGTTAATCGAATTATCTCCAGATTTGATTGTAACTTTTGGAGTTGATAATAATAATCCGATGCTGGATAATCTGAAAAAAAGCGGTTTAAAAGTTTTGATTCAAGGTGATTGGATGGAACAATCCCCACTTGGAAAAGCAGAATGGATCAAGCTTTACGGTGCTTTATTTGGTAAAGAAGATCAAGCCAAGGAACTTTTTGATAAAATTGTAGAGAGTTACAATCAAGCTAAAAAATTAGTGGCAGATAAACCAGCTACGTCAAAAGTTTTGTACGGTTCTATGTATGAAGATGTTTGGTACGTTGCCAAAGGAAACAGCTGGGTTGCTCAATTTATGGACGATGCTAAATCCAATTATTTGTGGGCAGATTTAAAAGGAACTGGAAGTGAAGGTTTGTCTTTTGAAAAAGTTTTAGACAAAGCCAAAACTGCCAACATTTGGATTGCTTCTGGTTCTTTTAAAAGTTTAGATGAACTGCAAAAAGCAAATCCACATTACGGAGAATTTGATGCTTTTAAAAATAAAAGTGTTTATAACTTTGAAGGAAAATTGGGAGCAACAGGCGGTACTGTTTATTACGAATTGGCACCAAGCCGACCTGATTTAGTTTTAAAAGATTATATTAAAATTTTTCATCCAGATTTATTGGCTAGCTACGAATTTACTTTTGCATCAAAACTGAATTAAATTGGCGAATAAGAAAAGAAATACCATTTTATTTGTCACTTTGGCTTTGGGTCTTTTACTGATGTTTTTTGCAAGTATTAGTCTAGGATCTGTCCTGATTCCTTTAAAAGATGTTTTTGCAAGTTTAACGGGAGGTCACGCTGCCAAATCAACTTGGGAATATATTATTATCAACTATCGTCTGCCAAAAGCAATTACGGCAGTTTTAGTGGGAAGCGGACTATCGATAAGTGGACTTTTAATGCAGACTTTATTTAGAAATCCGCTTGCTGGACCTTATGTTTTAGGATTAAGTTCCGGTGCGAGTTTAGGAGTTGCATTTGTGATTTTGGGCGCAGGATTTCTGCCGTCTTTTTTAAGTGTAATTGCCTTGTCCTCATACGGAATTGTTTTGGCATCTACTTTAGGAAGCACGTTAGTTTTGCTTTTAGTTTTGGTAGTTTCACAGAGACTGCGTGATACCATGGCGATTTTAATTGTGGGTTTAATGTTCGGAAGTTTTACAACGGCAATTGTCAGTGTCTTAACCTATTTCAGCACAGCAGAACAATTGCAGAAATTCACTTTCTGGTCAATGGGAAGTCTTGGAAATCTTTCCTGGTCAACAATTGGAATTTTGACATTCTGTGTTGCTGTCGGCTTGCTTTTAAGTGCCAATAGCATCAAACCTTTAAACGCATTACTTTTAGGTGAAAACTATGCTAAAAGCATGGGATTGAATTTTAAACGAGCAAGACTTATTATTATATTCGCTACCAGCATTTTGGCAGGAAGTATAACCGCTTTTGCAGGCCCAATTGCGTTTGTAGGCTTAGCGGTTCCCCATATTGCAAAACTGACTTTTCAAACTAGTAATCATACGATTCTATTTTGGAGTACTTTGTTTTTTGGTTCGATTATAATGTTGTTTTGTGATATTGTTTCACAAATGCCAGGTTTCGATGTCACGCTTCCAATAAATGCAATTACGTCTATAATTGGTGCGCCAGTTGTAATATGGCTTTTGGTAAGAAAAAGAAATTTTCAATAATTTTTTTGCCGCAGATTAAACAGATTAGCACAGATTTTTTTAATCATTTTAATCTCTTAATCTGTGGCAAAAAAAACTTAGAGCCTTAGGATCTCAGTAACTTAGAATCTTAAAAAAAATGATAAGTATATTAAAGACATCAGATTTAGATATTGGATATAAATCCAAGAAAGGCGTTACGACCATTGCCGAAAATCTAAATCTAAATTTAGCTGCTGGGAAACTCATTACTTTAATAGGAGCAAACGGCATTGGAAAATCAACCTTACTGCGAACTCTTACCGGAATTCAGCAGCCTTTATCTGGAAATGTCTATTTAAACGAAAAAAATATTTCCGACTATAAACCTTTAGAATTAGCGCAAAATTTGAGTTTGGTTTTAACGGAAAAATTACCTCCGAGCAATCTTTCTGTTTTTGAATTAGTTGCGCTTGGCCGTCAGCCGTATACCAATTGGGTTGATACCTTATCAAATGAAGATATTCTGAAAGTTCAAGAAGCTATGAAGCTGACACAAATTGAACATTTAGCCTCAAAAAAGCATTTCGAAATCAGCGATGGCCAATTGCAGAAGGTTTTAATCGCCAGAGCTTTGGCACAGGATACACCATTAATTATTTTAGATGAGCCCACAACTCATTTGGATTTACTGCATAAAGTTTCTTTATTCAAATTATTAAAAAAACTGACCCAGGAAACTCAAAAATGTATTTTGTTTTCTACACACGATATTGATCTGGCGATTCAATTAAGCGATGAAATGATTATCATGACGCCGGAAAATATTACTCAAGATCAGCCTTGTAATTTAATTTCAAACGGAAGTTTCAGCAATTTATTCAAAGATGAACATATTGTTTTTGATGCTGAAAAAGGGAAATTTATTGTGACTTAGTTTTCTTCGTCTTCCTGCAATGTTTTCAAAACCTTGTAAGTTTCAAAACATCAACTTCAGAATTTATACCTACAAGGTTTTGAAAACATTGCAGGAGAGATACTATAGGTATTATTTCTTCAATCCAATTTGTCTCTTAGCTTCTCCAACCACAAAAGCAACAGAATTAGCGATATTAAAACTACGAATAAGCGGTGACATCGGAATCGTTAAATGATTTTCAAATCTCTCCATAAACTCCTTACTCAAACCAACGCTTTCTTTTCCGAAAACTAACCAGTCACCATCTTGAAATTCATTCTCTAAATATGACTTATCAGAATGAGAGCTCATTAAAAATACACGAGAATGATCTGGAATTTGTGCAATCCATTCTTCTACATTTTGATATTCGGTTACATCAAGATGAACCCAGTAATCCAATCCAGAACGTTTTAGGTTTTTATCATTAATAACAAATCCGAACGGGTGAATCAAATGAAGACGGCTTTCTGTGCCAACGCACAATCTGCCGATATTTCCGGTATTATTTGGTATTTCTGGTTCTACAAGAACTACGTTTAGCATTTTTTTTGAGTTTTGAGTTTTGAGTTTTGGGTTATGAGTTATGGGTTTAGTTCAAGAATTATCTAATTATCTAATTGACATATTTTCTAATTTAAAATCGTTTACCTCCAGAACTTCTCCAGCTTTTAGGTTTTGCAAATATACATTTCCTATTCGAACGCGAACTAGGCGAAGAGTCGGAAAACCCACTGCAGCAGTCATTTTTCTAACCTGACGAAATTTCCCTTCGTTTACAGTAATAGAAGCCCACGAAGTAGGACCATGGCGTTCGTCTCTGATTTTTTTGGCTCTTGGTCCAAAATCAGGAATTTCATTTACGATAAAAGCTGAACAGGGTTTTGTTTTGTATTTACCGCCTTCAAAACCAATTTCGACACCTTTTTGCAGTTCTTCAATTGCTTCTTGAGTAATAATGCCGTCAACTTGAACGTAATATTCTTTGTCAACTTTTTTGCTTCTAATTTGTTCACTTACTTTTCCGTCGGTAGTAAGTAAAAGCAAACCTTCAGAATCTTCATCTAATCTTCCAATTGCCATTGTTCCCTCCGGAAAATCATGCAATTCTCCCAAAAGCTTTTTCTTTCTTTTTAATTCATAAATAAATTGACTTAAGTAGCCGTAAGGTTTAAAAAGAATGAAGTGTCTGTGCATTTTTAATTTTTTGCAAAGATAGTTTCTTTCTTAAAATTAAAGCGACAGTTAAGCATATTAATAGTCTGCAAAAAATGAGTTCAAAACGGGGAACAGCATGAATCGAGAAAGAATCATAATCTTAAAATGTTGTAAATAAAGATAATAAATTATGAAAGATCTTGCCTTTTAAACCCAAAGCAATGTTAAA
Organism: Flavobacterium sp. S87F.05.LMB.W.Kidney.N; assembly: GCF_004366435.1. Taxonomy (NCBI): domain Bacteria; kingdom Pseudomonadati; phylum Bacteroidota; class Flavobacteriia; order Flavobacteriales; family Flavobacteriaceae; genus Flavobacterium; species Flavobacterium sp. S87F.05.LMB.W.Kidney.N. The sequence continues at coordinate 299,785 of NZ_SODX01000006.1, forward strand.
CCATTTAATTTTAAGATTTAGAATTCGTAATATTATAATAGAAACCAAAAAATAAAACGATTATGGGAACGGATAATTTAGGAACAAAAAAGATAAACGGAACGCAGAAAGATATTGACGAATCTAAAGGAAAAAACGTTTCGCACGATAAAGATTTAAAGGATGCTAAATTGAAAAAAGAAATCGTAACCGATGCCGACGGCGATAAAAAAATAGTTGACCGAGCTCGAAACGAAAATGAGGATATTCAATTAAAAACGCCAAAAGTTTCCTCAGATAATCCAAATTCAAATCGAGGAGTATCTTCTGAAGAAGAAGCAAAAAAGACGGTAGAAAATAAAGACCGAAATTCTGATATCACACCTAACAGATATCCAAATTCAAATCCAGAAAGTCATAAAGACCGTGGTAATATGAAATTGGATGAAGATGAATAATACAAAATTTTTTAGAAATTTAGGTCATTTTAATATCAAATAACATAACATTAGCGGTAAGCGTTAATGTTATTGTAAACTCTTTTCAAACCTTGAGTATCGGTGTAGATCTTCGTAAATTAGGGGTACAAATTTAAATCGTAAGAATATGTCACTTTTAGAAAATAAAGTAGCATTTGTATCTGGCGGCGGTTCAGGAATCGGACGCGCAGTTGCAGAAGCATACGCTCGAGAAGGAGCAAAAGTAGTAGTATCTGATATTAATGTTGATCACGGTGAAGAAACCGTTAAAATTATAAAGGAAAAGGGCGGAGAAGCTTTTTTTGTAAAAGGAGATTCGTCGAGCGCAATTGATAATAAACACATGGTTGAGGTAACCGTTTCAAAATACGGCCGTCTTGACATTGCATGTAATAACGCTGGAATGGGCGGACCTGCAAAACCAACTGGAGAATATGAGCCAGAAGCTTGGGATAAAGTTATTGCTTTAAATTTAAGCGGTGTTTTTTATGCATGCCGTTATCAATTGGAACAAATGGAAAAAAACGGAGGTGGAAGTATTGTAAACATTGCCTCAATCCATGGGCAGGTTGCAGCTCCGCTTAGTCCTGCATATACAGCTTCTAAGCATGGAGTTGTCGGTTTGACAAAAAACATTGCTGTAGAATATGCACAGAAAAATATTAGATGTAATGCAGTTGGACCTGGGTATATTGAAACAGCACTTTTGAAAGATAATTTGAATAAAGATATGATGGACGCTCTTGCAGCAAAATCTGCAATGAATCGTTTAGGGACTGCAGAGGAAATTGCTGAATTGGTGGTTTTCTTGAATTCTGATAAATCATCATTTACAACAGGAAGTTATATTATTGCCGATGGAGGTTATACTGCGGTATAATAATTTTAGAGAATACTATTTTGAATTAGGAAAAGAAGCGAACAAAAGTTCGCTTCTTTTTTGTTTAAAAACCCTTTGGTTTGTAGGAAACATGGAGTTTTTTAGCGTTTTTAAAGATTGTTTATTTTTGAATTATATTTTGAATTAAGAGATTTTGGTTGTAGTAATTTTAATTTAATAAAGCTTATGTTGTTTTAAATTGAATTATTTTGATAAAAAACTCAACATTAAGTTTATAGTTTTATAATATTAGCTTAACTTTAAAGGCTATAAATTTGACTTCTAAAAACTCTATTCTTTAACGTATGAAAAAACTTTACTTTTCGCGACAGCTTTTGCTTTTACTATGTTTTTTGGGCTGTTTTTCTGGAGATCTTTTTTCTCAGACAATGCCAGCTCCGCAAAAATTGCCACACTCACAGAATTTTAATACACTTTTAGTAACAGATACATCTTATCCAGCAGGATATCAGGGATGGACTGCAGGAACTTCGAATCCAACAGGTGAAAGTCAATTTGCTACATCTGGTAGTTTTGGTGCTGATAGAGCTTTAGTAGCCAATAGTTCTGCCAGTACTAGCAGCGGTAATTTTCATAATTATAATGGAAAAATTGGATTTTTGAATACAGGTTCGTTAGACTTGACTATTGGTTTTGCGTTTGATGCAACTGGACAATTCTCTATTCCTGTTCAATATGATGCAATGACGATTCGTAATCCATACGGCGATGGAACCAATAATCGTATCAATGAAATGATATTGCAATATAGAGTAGGAACAACTGCGAGTTTTACTTCAGTAACTGGAACGTTATATTCAAATAATACTACGACCCAAATTGGAACGGGAAATACAACCCCTCAAAATCCTAAGACTATAAATATCATTTTGCCAGCAGAGTGTGATAATCAGCCTGTAGTACAGATTAGATGGATTTCAAGACAACTTAGCGGGGGAGGTTCTCGCCCATCTTTTGCTATAGATAATATAAAAGTTGGAAGAGATATTACAGCACCAGTTGATATTTCTGGTTTTCCTAAAGCAAATAATGTTTTAGCCGAAAGTTTTGATTTTATCTATAAATTAGATGAAGCTGGAAAAACTTATTTTGTACTGCTTCCAGGCGGAAGTGCTGCGCCAACCGTTGCGCAGGTGAAAGCTGGTCAAGACTCAAATGGTACTGCAGCTTTACAAGCAGGAAGTATAGATATTGTAGATCCTGCTCAGGAATATACCAAAACTTTTTCGGGACTTACTTTAAATACGAGTTATTCTGTTTATTCTGTTTCTGAAGATACTTCTAGTAATATTCAGGCAGTAGTAAATAAAGTTGATGTTACTACAGCTAGTTCTGCAGTTCCAGTTTTAACAACTACTACGACAAGTTTAGATTTAGGTTTTTCCGAAGCAAATTATGAAGCAAAGGTTCTAAGTTACCAAGTTGGAGCAATTGATTTAACTCAAAATGTTGTTTTAACTTCTACAGCAAATTTTACTATTTCTAAAGATAACAGCACGTTTGCCTCTTCTCTGACTTTTGTTCCTGCTGATTTCTCATCAAATGCTACCCCAACAGTATATGTGAAATTTATTCCAAATGCTGTTGCTAATTTTACAGGACAGATCACTCATGAATCGACTGGCGCTGTAACAAAAACGGTTACTTTGACAGGAACAGGAATCAATCCTTATAAACAAGATTTTAACGATCCAAACGTTTTAACAAATAGCGGATGGACACAATATAACGAAGCCGGACCAGTAAACAAATGGTCTTATACTTCAGTAACTAGAAATGTAAATTCGGGAACTGGCGCAGTTCTTATAAATGGTTTTTCAGATAATGGACCAAGTAAAGATTGGTTGATTTCACCTAAATTACGTTTAGATAATTTTGGAGCACTTCCATTGCTGTCTTTTTATTCTCGTAAATTTTATGCCGGTCCCTCTTTAAAATTAATGGTCTCAACGAATTATGATGGTGTTAGTAATCCTAATACAGCAACATGGACAGAAATAAATGGAGCATTTCCGACTGTAACAGGTACTTATGCACAATCTCAATATATTAAGCTAGATAATTATAAGACAAGCAATACCTATTTGGCTTGGGTTTATGAAACGACTGCGGGAGGTAATACCAATGCATCAGAATGGTCTTTTGATGATTTTGCTGTAACAAATGAGATTGGATATGTAGATTCAAATCCTGTTTTAGATTTTGGAGTTGTACTTCCAAATACAGTTTCAGACTCTCAATCGTTTAACTTTAAGGCAGAAGGATATGGAGATATTACAATTACATCTCCTGCTTCTTATCAAATTTCAGCAGATAATGTTTCGTTTGTATCCAGTATAGTAATTACTGCTGCCGATGCTTTAGCAGGAAAAACACTTTATGCAAAATTTGCACCAACAGTAAAAGAATTTAAAATATCAGGAGCTTTAACCGTAACAGGAACCTCATTAAACAAGCAAATAGGTTCATTGACTGGTTCTTCTTTGCCAAAAGCAGATACTTTTGATGTAGTAACATACAATTTAGAGTTTTTCGGTGCTCCGACTTCAGCTTATGGTCCTTCAGATAAGCCCTTACAACTAGAAAACGTGGCCAAAGTCATGAATAAATTAGATGCAGATGTTTACGTAGTACAAGAGGTTTCTAGTGATGCTCAGATTGATGCTTTAATTCAGAAAATAAATGTAAACGGAAAAACATTTGAAAAAAGTATTTCTAATGTATGGTCCTATTCTTGGCAAGATCCGCCTTCTGATCCAAATTTTCCACCTCAGAAATTGGTAGTGCTTTATAATACACAAACCGTAACAGTGAAAAAAACACGTGTCATGTTTGACAAATTCTATACCGAATTGCGTAATGGAACTAAAACGTTGAATAATTATCCAGGAGATAGCAATAGCAACTTTTTCTCTTCAGGGCGTCTGCCTTATATGGTAACAATAGAAACAAATCTTAATGGAGTTAAAAATGAAATTAATCTAATAGATCTTCATGCACGTGCTAACAGCGGAACTGATATTTCTCGTTACAACATGCGTAAATATGATACTCAGGTTTTGAAAGACAGCTTAGATGCTCATTATGCAAACTCCAATATTATTCTTTTGGGAGATTACAATGATGATGTAAAAGCATCTGTAATTGAAGGACAGCCTTCTTCTTATGAAGCTTTTGTAACAGACACCAATAATTATAAAGCACTTACTTTAGAAATAAGCCAGGCTGGTGCATACAGCTTTTTGAGCTCAGGCGGATTCTTAGATCATATTACGATTTCTAATGAGCTAATAGATGATTATATTTCAAACTCTACAGCCGTTTATGATCCGCGTAGTGATATTGCAAATTATACCACAACAACTTCAGATCACGGACCAGTAATAGCGCGTTTTCAGTTAAAACAAGATGTGCTTTCAACGCCAGATTTTGAAAAGAACAAATATTATGTAAAAGCGTATCCAAATCCTGCTATAGATGTTCTGAATTTTGATGTAAAAACAACTCAAGGAAGAGATCTGAAAATTAGATTATACGATTTCAACGGACGTGTAATTGGAAATCCAATCAGCGTTAAAAACGAATCTGAAGTTAGTACAGCAGCTGTTGCGGTTGGAAATCTAGTTTCGGGAGTTTATTTCTATACCGTTACCGAAAACAACAAAGTGATCTTTAAAGATAAGATTCTTAAAAAATAAGAAAAATAAAAACAAAAAAAGGCTTCCAAATTTGGAAGCCTTTTTTATTGAAAATCTATAAAAGAATTTCTCAATTGATCGAAATCAATTTTATTTGAATTAGTAAGCGAAATAAAATAATCTAACTGCCATTTTTGTGTTTTTTGAGCTTGTTTACTTGTCGTTTCATCCCAAGGCGGATAAACTCTTGTTGCTCTAATTCCCTCTTTATTTGGGGTTGAAAAAACACCTTTTTCCAATAATATCTTTTTAGGGAAAATAAACTGTCCCCAATTTTGATCCTTACGAACACTAACAATTACAAACTCTATTGCATCAGAGTAATCAAAAGGTTCGATTGTCCCAGTTTTATTACGTTTCCATAAAGTAACAAACTGTCCAGTTTTAGTTGGAGTGATTTTGGCTTCACGGTAACAAATGTTTTTATCATTCAACAGAAAACGATAAGCGCTGTATTCATCACTTTCGGCTTCTTTTTGCAGCGCTGTTAAATGAAGGTCAGTTTGGTCAAAAATACTTTCTTTGGCTAATAATAAATCAGTTGGAATTGGCATTGAATCAATCGTAGAAGCGGTAAAACTCATAAAAGAAATAATAATTAATTTTCTGAAAATTACTACAAATATAACTTAGAAAGAAACATTTAATCCGAAATTTAATCCCCATTGAAACTGATTGAAAGACTGGCTGTTTAGAGGATTGATGTAATAATTCATAGCAGGCTCTACAAAAACATTTGTTTTTTTGTAAACTCGATATTGAATTGTACTGCTCAAAGTAGAACCGTAAACATAATCGTTTGCAGTTACATTTTCGCCTATAGAATGGCCGTCTAAAGCAACATTGTTCGAAATTAATTTCCCGACAAAACCACCTGTATTCAAATTAATGCTGGCTTTATTTTTATTAAAAATAGAATAAGAAACCTCCAAGGGCATTTCAATATATCGTAGATTTTGATCCAATTTTCCACTCTGGATATTATCGCCTTTTAAAGCTTCTTTGGTGCTGTTTGATATCAGTATATAATCAGAATTACTGCTTGCCTGCGAAACGGGACTATTACTATTGCTGGCATATTCACCAGGAGCAAAAAGGGCATTACCTTTGGCACTTACATAAGAGACATTCGCCACACTTTGACCAAGTTCATTGATTTTTAAACCAGAACCCACAGCCCATTTTTTATTAATGCTGTATTTCGTTTTAACCCCAAAAGAATTAGATTGTTTGGAGTCGTTTACATTGCCTAAAGTCTTTTCATTTTTAGTGTTTTCAGAACTCGCAACACCGGCAAAAACAGAAAGAGCCCATTTTTCTTTTTTGTTAATTAATTTGTCTTTTTTATCCTTTTCTTCTTTTTTAGTTTCTGGAGCTAAAATTCCTTTTTCTAAATTTTGAAGTTCTGCCAGCTGCATAGAATCTTTTTTACTTAAAGCAGCAGTATTGAATTTTGAGTTCTCTTTTGTATTAGCGGCTAAAGTTTTTTCGGAAACTTTTTCATTCTTATTAACAAGTGCATTTTGTTTTGATGGATTAGTATTCCCAGCGGAACTTTCAGTATTGAAAGCAAAATTGTTATTGTTTTTAGGAACTAACTTATCATTAAAAATAGAATTCGAAAGCTGTTTTTTAGCCGTAGAATTAAATTTGTTTGGTTTTCCAAAAGCGACTCTTTCTTCAGCGATTCCTTTAGTATTAGAAAATTTGTCTTTTTCTAAAATAGATTTTTTTGAAGATCGAGTACCTGATTTTTCTTCTGGAGAATTAAAATTCTGAACAGCAAGAGATTGATTCGGAACATTATTATTCGGAAGCTGCATATGAGATTCAGAATCCTTTTTATTGGTTTTGTTTTTCGAATTGGCATGTGCAACAGCAGTTTCTTGCTCTTGCGTTGCTTTTGAATTATTTAATTTATCTTCTGTTGAAGAAACATTAGTTACAGAATCAAGGGTTTTGTTATGATTGTGATTACTGTTTATATTGCCTTTTTTGGTATTATCATTTATTTTTTCATCCAGAACTACCCGATTATTTTCGAAACCACCTTTCCCATTATCAAAGTTTTTATTTTGAGGAGAAGAACTAAAATGTAAGATTGAGGGCAGAAGCAACCCTAATAGTAAGCATGCAGCAGCCGACCACCAAAGAATAGCTCTCTTCTTCTTTTTTGGTTTGTCTAATTTTTCTTCAATTTGTCCCCATAATTCAGGAGGCGGAACACTCGAAAAGTCTTCCATTGATGAAAAAATATCTTCTATTTTTTGCTTCTTCATGCTGTCTTAAAATTTTTTATGCTCAAAATTCGCTTTTGTAATATGTGTTTGGCGCGATTTAAATTTGATTTTGATGTTCCTTCGGAGATTTTTAATAACTCGGCAATTTCCTTGTGTTTCATTTTTTCAAAAACATATAAGTTAAAAACCGTTCGATATTGGTCTGGTAAATCCCGAATATATTCTAGAAGTTTTTCCTGCTCCATCGGAATAATTTCTAATTCTTCCTCTTCAACAAAATCAGTATCTGGATCAAAAACATCTAAAAAGAAACTTTCTTTCTTTTTTTTATTTAAAGTCTCGATGAGTTTGTTGATGAAAATCCGCTTGAGCCATCCTTCAAAACTTCCTTCAAATTTGTATTGGTTTATTTTCTGAAAGACAATCACAAAGGCTTCCTGAAAGACATCTTTTGCATCATCCTCGTTTTTCATATATTTCAAACAGATACCATACAAAACAGGAGAGAACAACTGATAAATTTTCAGTTGTCCCTCTCTGTCATTTTTCATGCACAGTTTGATATATTTTTCTAACTCGTCTTTCAAAAATGTGGTATTGTTTGGTTTGGCAAAAATAGTTCTAAAAAGCTTATAAAACTATCTTTTAAAAATAGTACGAGCTGCGTCTTGGTTATTACTCAAAATCGTTAGGTTTTGATTGTCAAGGTTTTCTATCACATAAGTTTTGCCTTCGAACGTAATTAGATCATGTTCTGACTGATCAAGATATCCTATCCCTTTTTCTACCTGATAAGGACTGTTTCTAATCTCTACATTATTTTTATATGTAATCACTCTCCCATCTGGAGTAAAGATAATTTTCTTAGTAAAACCAATAGTTTTTGGCGTTGCGACATACGGATTATTAGCACCGCCTACAGATTTTTCCCAAATCCAAGTATTTACAAGAGAACTAGATCCTGCACTAAAAGTCTTGTCTATGGAATAAAAACTGGCAAAAAGAAAAAATGCAATAAAAGAGATAAAGAGTTTTTTCATGATCGGGGGGATTATTTTAAACTAGTAATTTTTTCTTGAATAAGTTTTTTGAAAGCTTTTATATCAGCACTTTGATCTTGTGTATCATTATTGTCAATATAAACCTTAGTTACTGTTATACCTTGGCGTAATTCAAAATAAACACCACCTTGATCTGCTGCATCTGGAGCGCCGTAAATTTTAGTTTGTCCTTTTAAAGCTAAAATTTCAGCAGGAACAGCTTTTAATAATATTGTGTAATCACCTCTTTTTATTGTTGGAGTGTATTTATATTGATTAAAATCGTATTGATTAGCGCCAACATTTAAGAATTTTAAAATACTGTAATCATTAACTTGAAAGAATTTTTGACAGTCTGCACCAGTACAATTGTTATTAAAACTACCAATAATTGCTGTATCAGGACTTTCATTAGCTTTAATGAAAATAAAACCTTTTGATGTTTTTGGAATTAAAACAAAGTCTGAAGGATAAGTAGGAGATTGAGTTATATTTTCGCCTGGCGCTGGTGATTTCTCGTAGTAATTAACTACAATTTCGCAATTGTTTTCTACAATAGAAGTAATTTTAATTGCATATCCGCTTGTAGGTTTAGCTCCCGCAAAAATTCCCACTAAATATTGTTTGGTAAAATCAATATTAGGATCGCTTGCAACAGGACATGTGTTATCATGTTTTGGGAATAATTCATTCATTTTTTCTTGCGTTGCAACAACTGCTACAGCCGCATTGTTAGGCTGCGATTTTACGCTATAATTACAATAGAAGGGAAATCCAGTAAAAGCTACATTTGTATTAGCACCGCAGTCAACATAATTATCATCATTATTTAGAGAACATGCACTAAATCCGAAAGCTATAAATAAGCTCAACATTAATTTTTTCATAATTTATTTTAATAGGTTTATATCTTGTAGATTGAACTTTTTAAAAAAGGTTGCGTAAAACTTTTATTTTTTTTTGGAAAAAAAATAAAATGTTGATTTAGTTTGGATTAAATACGAATTCGTGAAATTTTAATTTTTAAAACTAAGTACTACGTATTATTGCGTACTTTTACGTAAAATAAACTTAGTTATGTCGGATTATCTACCATTTTTATTGGCTTTTGTAGTGGCGCTTTTTGTTGGAATATACTTAGGTAAAATGCTTTCCGGGTCTACATTTCAGTCAGAAAAAGCAATTTCAGAAGAGCGATTAAACGCATTAAACAGCCAGTTGCAAATGCAGAAAGAGCAATTTGAAAGTGAAAAAAATTACTTTCAAAAACAATTGCAGCTGCTCAATTTTGAGAAAGAAAACATTCGGACAGAGAAAGACAGTCTGGCGATTCAGCTTTCTAAAAAAGAAGTTGATTTTGAAAATTTGTGGGAACGACATAAAGAACAAAAAAATGAAATCAACGAGCTTCAGGAAAAATTCACCAAAGAATTTGAAAATTTAGCCAATAAAATCCTCGAAGAAAAATCGGCTAAGTTTACCGAACAGAACAGCGAGAATATGAAAAATATTCTATTGCCGCTTCAGGATAAAATTCATGTTTTTGAACAAAAAGTAGATCAGACCCATAAAGAAAGCATCGACTATCACGCCGCACTTCGCCAGCAGATTTTAGGTTTAAGCGAAATGAATGCACAAATGAGTAAAGAAACCTTAAATCTAACCAAAGCGCTAAAAGGCGACAGTAAAATGCAGGGAAATTGGGGCGAATTGGTTTTAGAGCGCGTTCTGGAAAAATCTGGATTAGAGAAAGGAAGAGAATATGAAGTACAGCAGAGTTTTACGAACAGCGAAGGGAATCGTGTTTTTCCAGATGTTGTAATCAATCTTCCTGATGGTAAAAAAATGATTGTCGATTCTAAAGTTTCACTGGCGGCTTATGAAAAATGGATTAACGAAGAATCGGAGCTTTTAAAAATAGAGTATCTAAAAGAGCATGTCAATTCTATTAGAAGGCACGTGGAACAGCTTGGCAGTAAAAATTATCACGATTTATATCAGATAGAAAGCCCCGACTTTGTGCTGTTATTTATTCCGATGGAGCCAGCTTTTGCGATAGCTTTAAATGAAGATCCAGCTTTATACACCAAAGCATTCGACCGAAATATTGTAATTGTTACGCCAAGTACACTTCTGGCTACTTTGAGAACAATAGACAGCATGTGGAGCAATCAAAAACAGCAGGAAAATGCTTTTGAGATCGCAAGACAAGCCGGCGCATTATACGATAAATTTGAAGGTTTTGTTTCTGATTTAGTCCGAATTGGAAATAAGATAAAAGATACCAAAACAGAATACGAAAGCGCAATGAACAAATTGGTTGACGGAAAAGGAAACTTGATTACAAGCGTAGAAAGATTGAAAAAAATGGGAGCAAAGGCCAAGAAATCACTTCCTGAAAATATAATTACAAGAGCTTTAAATTCAGATGAAAATGAATTTTTGAATTAAAAAAAAATAAAACACATAGAAACATAGGTTTTGTTCTGAATCTATGTGTTTAAAAAATAAAAATAAAATACACTCCAAAAAACAAAAACATGACTACAGATTTTAAACCCGTTTCTTCATCAAAAATCAGCATATCAGAATTAATGCTGCCTTCGCATACCAATTTCAGCGGTAAAATCCACGGAGGTTATATTTTACAACTATTAGATCAAATTGCTTTTGCTTCGGCATCGAAATTCAGCGGTAATTATTGCGTAACGGCTTCTGTAGATACCGTAAACTTTCTAAAACCAATTGAAGTTGGAGAATTGGTGACCATGAAAGCCTCTGTAAACTATGTCGGCAGAAGTTCAATGATTGTCGGGATTCGTGTTGAAGCAGAAAATATTCAGACTGGAGTTGTTAAACATTGTAACTCCTCTTATTTTACAATGGTTGCCAAAGATAAAGAAGGAAAGAGTGTTCAGGTTCCTGGATTAATTTTGTCAAACCTGCAGGAAGTCCGTCGTTTTAGAAAAGCAATTAAACATATCGAAGTTAGAAGAGAAGTCGAAGAGCACGAAAAACTTACAAATATAAACTCTATTGAGGATTTAGCCAGTTTAGAAAAATATAATGTCCTTCTAGAAATCAGCTAATTTTTCTTATATTTATATAATACACATTAAATAAAGAAAACATGATAAAGTTTGGATATACCATTTTGTACGTTGAAGATGTCGAAGAGGCATTGGCATTTTATGAAAATGCATTTGGATTCTCAAGGAAATTTATAAGCCCGGATAATGATTATGGCGAATTAATTACCGGAGAAACAACACTTTCGTTTGCATCTAAAAAGCTGGCATCGCAAAATTTGAAAGACGGTTTTATAGAAAGCAGTTTAGAAGATAAGCCTTTTGCCATAGAAATAGGTTTTATTGTTGAAAATGTTCCAGAAGTTTTACAAAAAGCGACTTCTTTTGGTGCGATAATGGTTTCAGAACCTGTAGAAAAACCGTGGGGACAAGTTGTGGCTTATGCACGAGACTTAAATGGATTTTTAATCGAAATCTGTACAGAAGTAAAAATGTAGTTAAGGAGCATTTCACATCTTACAAAAAACATTTTACTTTTAAAAACATTCACAAATATTTAGCATTAGTTCTAGAACTTTGCTTGTCGAAATTTCGTAACTTTAAATGTGATCATTTGGTTACGAAATTTTTTTTTTTCACTGAATAACTGCCGTTCAATTTTTATAGTTAATCGGATTTTTTTTTCACTTTCTATTAACTGCAATTATTGAATGACATAATTGTTTAAATGTAGACGATTATGAAAACAACTACCTTATTATTTTTATTTTTTACTGCTTTTTCTGTAATTGCTCAAGACAAATTTTTTACCAATACCGCCACGGTAAACTTTGAGGCGTCTGTTCCTCTATTTGAAGAAATAAAAGCAGTTAACAGACAAGTTGCAATTCTTTTAGAACCTAAAACAAGTACTTTTATTTGTACTGTAATGATCAAAGATTTTCGTTTTAAACTCGATATGATGCAAGAGCATTTTAACGATAATTATATGGAGAGCCGTCGTTATCCTAAAGCTGTATTTAAAGGCAAAATAGAAAAATTTGATTTGAAAGATATTAATGAAGTCGAAAAGCAATATCAGATAAAAGGCAAGCTTTATTTACGAGGAAAAATGAAAGAGATTGTTGTAAATGCTCTAATCAAGAAAGTTGCAGACGGCATTCAGGTAATTTCAGATTTCCCAATTTCAATTTCAGATTTCAATATCCAAATTCCAAGTTCGGTTGCTTCAAAAATTGCAAAAACTGCCAATACAGCGCTGACAGGTGTTGTTCATATTGACGAAATAATGTTTGCAGCTTTGAAATAAGTGTTATTTGATACAATTTATGAGTGCCTTTTCTAAATCGGTAAACTGAAATTCAAATCCAGTTTTCTGAATTTTTTCAGAAGAAACGCGTTGCCCAGTTAGAACAGCTTCGCTCATTTCTCCCAAGAAAATTTTTAGAATAAATGGCGGAACTTTAGGAAGCCAAATAGAATAACCAAACAAATTGGCAAGTGTTTTAGAAAAGCTGGAATTTGTGGTATTGTCTGTTATACATGCGTTATACGCGCCTTTCAGCTTTTCATCTTCGATACTTTTTAAATAAATATTGCATAAATCATCAATATGGATCCATGAAAGATATTGTTTACCCGAGCCAAGGACCGAGCCAAATCCAGATTTAAAAGTCGGAATCATTTTTTTAAGAAAACCTTCGTTTTTCCCTAAAACTATTCCCGTTCTTATTTTGACCGTTCTAATCTCTAAAGAGTCAATTTTGTCTACTGTGCTTTCCCATTTTTGACAGATCGAACCCAAAAAATCATCGGCTGGCGGTGTGTTTTCGGTACAGATTTTATGACTGGTGACAGCACCATAAATCCCAACTGCCGAAGCAGAAATAAAAGCATTTAGTTTCTTGTTGTTTTGTTCTAAAACAGAAAAGATTAAATCAATTGGTTTAATACGGCTTTCTAAAAGCTCTTTTTTTCTTTTGTCTGTCCATCTTTTTTCAACAATTCCTTCACCAGCAAGGTGAATGATGTAATCAGCATTTAGGACGGCATTTTCGTCAATATAATTTTTATTTAAATCCCATTTATAATATGTAATTGAAGGAGAATTTTCTCTTTCAGACCGACTCAAAATAGACACAGAATATCCAGCTTCCAGAAGTGTATCTGTTAAGTGTTTTCCAATGAATCCGCTTCCGCCAGTTAAGAGAACATTTTGAGCCATAATAGTTTATAATATATTTAACAGTGTATATTGTTTAAGGATTAGTAAAGATAATTAAACAATGTTTACCTTTATGGCAAATTCTAAATTTTAATAAAATGGCGACTAAAAAACAGGTTATTACCAAAGATGTTATCGTTTCAAAATATATGGATGAGGTTCTGGAAAAAGGTCATAAACCAAAATCGGTTTATCATTTTGCGAAAGAAAATGATTTTACCGAAGCTGAGTTTTATTCCTTTTTTGGAACATTAGAAAGTTTAGAAAAAGAAATTTTCAGAATGTTTTTTGAAAATACAGTTAATCTGCTTCTTAAAAATGAAGAATACCAGCAGTATGACATGAAGAATAAAATGCTGAGTTTCTATTTTACGTTTTTTGAAATTTTAACTGCAAATAGAAGTTACGTTTTACAGACGCTAAAAATCGATAGAAATCCGCTTAAAAATTTAGTACAGCTGACTACTCTTCGAGAAAGTTTTAAAAATTATGTTTCTGAAATCCTTACTGACGATTACAGGTTGGAGCAGGAAAGATTTCAAAAATTTCAAGAAAAAACTATTCGGGAATCAGCTTGGCTGCAATTAATGCTGACGATTAAATTCTGGATGGAAGATGAATCTGCTGCCTTTGAAAAAACAGACATTTTTATCGAAAAATCGGTTAATGCATCATTTGAATTAATGAATGTTGCACCAATGAATCATTTAATAGATTTTGGAAAATTTCTATTTAAAGAAAAAATACACAGCAGATAATGAAAACAATCGATTATATTCCTACCTCAAAAATAGAAAGAGCAGGAAAACTGGTTCAAACTGGAGCCAAAATTGGGGTAAACTATGTAAAGCATTATGCTGAAAAAATAGTAAATCCAGATTTAACCCGAGATAAACTAAACGAAAATAACGCCGAAGATATTTACGACGGACTTAAAAGCTTAAAAGGAAGCGCGCTTAAAGTCGCTCAAATGTTAAGTATGGACAAGAATTTTCTGCCTCAAGCTTATGTGGAGAAATTCTCATTGTCTCAATTTTCAGTTCCGCCGCTTTCGGCACCTTTGGTTTTAAAAACTTTCAAAAATAATTTTGGTAAAACACCTTACGAAATCTTTGACGAGTTCAATCCAAATTCTGTAAACGCGGCAAGTATTGGACAAGTGCATTTGGCTAAGAAAAATGACAAGAAACTGGCAGTTAAAATTCAATATCCTGGAGTTGCCAACAGTATTTCATCAGATTTAGCTTTGGTGAAACCTATTGCAATTAGAATGTTTAATCTGCAAGGAAAAGACTCTGATAAATATTTCAAGGAAGTTGAAGATAAACTTATTGAAGAAACGAACTATTTATTAGAATTAGAACAAAGTAAGGAAGTTGTTGATGCCTGTAATAAAATTGAAAACATCATTTTTCCTAATTACTATCCACAGTTTTCATCAGAGAAAATCATTACCATGGATTGGATGACAGGAATTCATCTTTCTGAGTTTACGGCTATAAATAAAGATCAGGAAGTTGGGGACAAAATAGGGCAGGCACTTTGGGATTTTTATATGTACCAAATTCACGTTTTACGAAAAGTTCACGCAGATCCGCATCCAGGTAATTTCTTGGTTGATGGTCAAAACCAGTTGATTGCTTTAGATTTTGGCTGTATGAAACAAATTCCAGAAGATTTCTACACGCCTTATTTTGAATTAATCAATAAAAATGTAATTACAGATGAAAAGCGTTTTAACGAAAAACTATTCGAATTAGAAATTCTTCGTCCAGACGATTCCCCTGCAGAAGTTGCATATTTCACAGAAATGTTTCATGATTTGTTATCGCTTTTCACAAAACCTTTCCAAAATGAAACCTTCGATTTTGCCGATGAAACTTTTTTTAATGCAATTGCCGAATTAGGAAAACGTTTCTCTGAAGATACAAATCTTAAAAAAATGAACGGAAACCGCGGTTCTAAGCATTTTATTTACATGAACCGTACTTTCTTTGGTTTGTATAATCTAATGTTTGATTTGAAGGCAAAAATTGTTGTAGATAATTATTTGAAGTACTAGATTGGAAAATTCCAAATTTTTTAAATTCCAAATTCCAATTTTACATAAACCTTTCAAAGTTTAAAACTTTGACAAAGGTTTTTTTGTATTGTTTGTCATCCTGACGGAAGAAGGATCACAAGATTACGAACAATTGGAATTTGGAATTTAAAAAATTTGGAATTTTATTTAATTATTCCATCCTTATAAGCCGCAATAGCGCGATCTCTCGCAAAAGCATGATCGACCATTGGTTCATTATAACCAAAATCAAATTCAGGAATCCATTTGCGGATGTATTCGCCTTTTTCGTCAAATTTCTTTTGCTGGATTTCTGGATTAAAAACCCTGAAATAAGGCGCAGCATCACAACCTGTTCCTGCTGCCCACTGCCAGTTTCCAACGTTCGAAGCCAGTTCGAAATCTAAAAGTTTCTCGGCAAAATAAGCTTCTCCCCATTGCCAGTTGATTAATAAATGCTTGCATAAAAAACTCGCCACAACCATGCGAACGCGATTGTGCATGTAACCCGTTTCGTTAAGCTGGCGCATTCCTGCATCGACCATTGGGTAACCTGTAGTTCCAGAACACCATCTTTTAAAATCATCTTCGTTATTACGCCATTGAATTCCATCGTAGGCCGATTTGAAATTATGATTGACACAATTCGGAAAGCTGAAAAGAATTTGAATAAAGAATTCTCTCCAAATTAATTCGCTTAGAAAAGTTTGATTTTTTCGATTTGCCCAGTTTACTAATTTCCGAATGCTTACCGTTCCAAATCTTAGGTGTGGAGAAAGATAGGAGGTACTGTCTAAAGCTGGGAAATCTCTGGTCTCTTTATAATTACCAATTTGTGTTAAGTTGTGCGGCTGTACTTTTATGGTGCTTCTTTCAAAACCAATTACTAATAAATCGGGAAAAGGAAATTGATTTTTTGCAAAATTGGATTGATATGGTTTTGAATCATATTCTGGAGCCGATCCTAAAATATGATATTTTTCAAGCCACTTATTTTTGTATGGAGTGTAAACGGTATATGGAAGTCCGTCTGCTTTTGTGATTTCTTTTTCTTCAAAGATAACGTGATCTTTAAATGAAAAGCATTCTATTTTATTTTCTTTTAATACCGTAGCAATTGCGTTATCACGTTTAATAGCAAAAGGTTCATAATCTTTATTGAAAAATACGCTTTGAATGTCGAATTCTTCTAAAAGCGATTTCCATACTTCTTGTGTTTTTCCTTTTTTAATTAAAATTGAAGATTCAAAAGTGTTTAATTCTGAGTTTATTTTTTGGAGTGAATGATAAATGAAAGACACCCTCGCGTCGTTTTTTGGAAGATTATCCAAAATATCTTCATCAAAAATAAATAAAGGAATTATTGGGAATTCAGATTGTAAAGCGTGAAATAGTCCATTGTTGTCCTCTAAACGTAAATCCCGTCTGAACCAGAAAAAGGAAACTTTTTGTTTTGTCATTTGTTGAGTTCCGTTTTGTTTTTTTGCCATAGATTAAAAGATAAAAGGATTAAATCTGTGGGTGTATTCTAAAATTCTCGCAAGGAGTTAAAAGCAAATCGTTTATTTTTAAATATATAGTTTTATAATTTAAACTTTAAAAAATATGTTCTATGTTTAAAAATAAAATCTTTAAATACTTTTTTGCTCTGCGTGTATTTGTATAATCTTTGGCTTTGGTTTTGAATTAAACAATTCTTCGATTTTCTTGTAGCGGAAATCGAAAATGGTTTTTAGTTTGTTTTTTACAACTAAACTATTCATAATCCGCCCAAAAATTCCGAGTGGTAAAGCATAGTGTACAATGTCTGTCATTTTGGTTCCACCGTCTGGTGTTCGCTCAAAAAAATGTTTGTGATGCCATAGTTTGTACGGACCAAAACGCTGTACAT
Source organism: Flavobacterium sp. S87F.05.LMB.W.Kidney.N (assembly GCF_004366435.1). NCBI lineage: Bacteria > Pseudomonadati > Bacteroidota > Flavobacteriia > Flavobacteriales > Flavobacteriaceae > Flavobacterium > Flavobacterium sp. S87F.05.LMB.W.Kidney.N. Next base: position 317,328 of record NZ_SODX01000006.1, read on the forward strand.
CGATAAAATACTCGTTTTCCTTACAAGCAGTAATTTCGGTAACCCAAGAAATTTTGATTCCTAAAAGCGGTCTTAAAGTGTAAGTGATAATTTGACCGTGATACATGCGTTTGTCATCGAAGTCCTTAATTTGAAAATTCATATTGTCCAGAGTGATGGTCTGGAGATTTTTTGGGCTCGAGAAAAAATCCCAGCAGTCTTCTACGCTGGCATTTACATATTGTACGGTTGCTATTTTGTATAATTTCATTTCTTATGAATCAATTGCTTGCAAATGTTTCTTGTATTACGTGAGCGTTAGGGATTGCAGTGGAGCTCTTTTTATGGCTGGCTTTTTAGCCCGACATAAAAAAGCGGGAACGAAAAGCCCGGCCCTTGGGAAACGCACAAATAATGCTACATTTTATAATATTTTAATGGTACAAACAACATTCCGAAACATTCTCCTTTTTCTTTATTAAGGTGTTTATGGTGTATTTTATGTGCTTTTCTGAGTCCGATTAGATATTTGTTTTTGGTGTTTTTGAACCATTTAAAACGCTGATGAATTAATACATCATGAATTAAAAAATAACAAATTCCGTAAAGTGTCACGCCGCAGGCAATAAAAAATAAATAGTTAAAACCGCCTTGTACACCAAAATAAAATAAGAGAATACTTGGAATTGCAAAAATGACAAAGAAAATATCGTTGCGCTCAAAAGTATGTTCATATCTAGGCTGGTGATGATCTTCGTGAAAATACCACATAAAGCCGTGCATAACGTATTTGTGCGTAAGCCAGGTCACACATTCCATAAACAGAAAAACGCCCAAAAAGATTAAGAAAGAAATCATTTGTAAAATGTTGTAATTAAAATTATAATTTAAAATCTTTTGAGTTTAGCTTTAAATTACAAAAGATTGACTCTAAAGAATATTTTTTTTGCTTTGTTGCTCTCATTTTTGTCATTTCGACGAAAGAGAAATCTCCGCAAATAACTCCGTAAACTATGGTAACCATCTTTGTCGGGAAATTATAAACTGGACGAATTTATACCAGTTTGAGCTTGTACGTCACAAAAGACTGCGCCAAAAGTCCTGCTTTTGTGTAATTAGAAACACGGATTCTTGCGTTACCAATTTCGTAATAAGGCGTATTTTTTAGTTTTTTAAGCAATTTTCTGTAATAAACATAAGCGGTATAAACTCCGAATTTGGCTTCGATAGGAAGTTTTACAATTCCTTGGTAAGCGATGCGGAAATCTTCTTCAATTTCTTGTATAATCTGTTCTTTTGAATCTTCGTTGAAATTGTTAAGATTAACACCGGGGAAATAAGTTCGGTTTAAAAGCGTATTGTCATCTTTTAAATCCCTCAAAAAGTTTACTTTCTGAAAAGCAGATCCTAAGCGCATGGCTTCATCTTTTAACTGTTCGTATTTATGCTCTTTTCCAGAAACAAAAACCTTTAAACACATTAATCCCACAACATCAGCTGAGCCGTAAATATAATCTGCGTACTCTGCCTGTGTGTTATAGGTTGATTTTATAAGATCTAGTTTCATGCTTTTTAGAAAAGCCTGAATAAGATCGTCTGTAATATTATATTGTTTTACAGTATGCTGAAAAGAATTTAGAATTGGATTTAGGCTGATTCCTAATTCCATTGCTTTATAATATTCTTTTTCAAAATCGTCGATAAGATATTCTTTTTCATAATCATGAAATGAATCTACAATTTCGTCAGCAAAACGAACAAATCCATAAATGCTGTAAATAGCATCGCGAATGCTTGGTGAAAGCATTTTCACGGCAATTGAAAATGAAGAGCTGTAGTTTTTGGTAACCAGCTTGCTGCATTTGAAAGAAACGGCGTCGAATAGTGATTTCATTTTTTTAAGATCTTAGAGATTTTTGAATTAATTCAGCTGCTAGTTTTCCAGAAATTAAGGCAGGAGGAACACCTGGTCCAGGAACAGTTAATTGTCCTGTAAAGTATAAATTCCTGACTTTTTTGCTTTTTAATTTGGGCCTTAAAAATGCAGTTTGCAATAATGTGTTGGCCATTCCGTAAGCATTTCCTTTATAAGCATTATAATCTGTTACAAAATCGTTTTTGCAGAATGACTTCTTAAAGATAATATTATTTCTGATTTCTTGTTGCGTAACTTGCTCAAAACGAGTGATTATCTTTTCGAAATACTCTTCTCGGAGTTTCTCGTTATCTTCAATTCCCGGCGCAAGCGGAATTAGGAAGAATCCAGTTTCCATTCCATTTGGTGCAGCTGTTAAATCAGTTTTGGATGGAAAATTGGCATAGAATAAAGGCGATTCAGGCCATTTTGGATTATCGTAAATATCAGCAGCATGCTGGTTAAAATCGGTATCAAAAAATAACGCATGATGCGAAATGTTTTCTATTTTTTTATTAAAACCAATAAAAAATAGGAGAGAAGAAGGTGCAAAAATGCGGGTTTTCCAATATTTTTCAGAATAAGCGCGATGCTCTTTATCTAATAAAGTTTCGGTATGCTGATAATCGGCGCCGCTTAAAATGATATCTGCTTTTATAACTTCGCCATTAATAACAATCGCAGTTGCTGTGCTTTTTTCAACTATTATTTTTTCAATTGGAGCATTAGTTTTAATAGAAACACCAAGTTCTAAGGCTAGTTTTTCGATTCCGCGAATAACATCAAACATTCCAGTTTTCGGGTGCCACGTTCCTAATCCAAAATCGGCATAATTCATAAAGTTGTAAAATGATGGCGTTTTGGTTGGTTTCGCTCCCAGAAATAATACAGGAAACTCAAGAATTTGGATCAATCTTTCGTTTTTGAATTTCTTTCGGATATCGGCACTTACATTACTAAAAAACTGATTTAATTTTAAAGCGGTTTCTTTTGTAATTAATTCAAGCGGTGAAACTCCCGGGCGATACACTAAATCTTTTATAGCGATATCATAATTGCTTTTGGCTTGATTGATAAAGTTTTGAAGTTTTTGAGCGCTTCCTTTTTCAATTTCTTCAAATGTCGATTTGATATCTTCTAAATTGTCATAAATGCTTATGAAATCATTTATTCCAAAATAGACGCGATACGCTGGATTCAGCTTTACGAGTTCGTAATAATCTGAAGGTTTTTTATTAAAGTCTTGAAAAAAGCGTTCAAAAACATCGGGCATCCAATACCAGCTTGGTCCCATGTCAAATGTAAAACCGTCTTTTTTAAATTGTCTGGCACGTCCGCCAATCGTGTCATTTTTTTCATAAATAGTTACATCGTTTCCTTGTTGTGCAAGGTAACAAGCTGCGGCTAAAGAAGAAAAGCCCGATCCTAGTATTGTTATTGTTTTTCTCATTTGTTTAACAAATATAAGAAAAACTTAAACAAAATAAAATTAGATCATATTAATAGTTTCTTCCATCGAATCAAAAATTCGAATTCGATCTGTTAAAACTTTCTGATCGATATGTTCAACCATTTTTCCCATAAGCCAGATTTCGTTGTTTTTTTGCAACAATTTCTGTCCCATAGATTTAACATACTGGTTAATTACATTTCTATCAGGCTGAACTGTCATGAAAGAAACAAATGTAATGTTCTCAAAATGTCTGGTTAAATCCTGTAGATTTTCAATCGGCATGCTTTCTCCTAAATAAATGGATTTGTAGCCTTTGTCGAGAATTTCATATTGCAGATATAGTAATCCGATTTGGTGAATTTCATTTAGCGGAAGCGATAAAACAAATACTCTATCTGTCTTGGTTGGTTTTCTTATTTGAAGACTTTCTGTGTAAATTAATATTTTCTGTTTGATCAAATGGCTCATGAAATGTTCATTTGCAGGAGTAATTGTTTCAGACTGCCATAATAATCCAAGCTCTTTTAAAAGAGGTAAAAAATGTTCTTTAAAAACTTCTTTAAAAGTCTTTTCAGAAATAAGCCAATCGAAAGTATTAAAGAATAACTCTTGGTCAAAATTCATCATCGCCATTTTGAAAGAAGTGATGGCGTAATTTTGTGAATTTTTCTTAGAAATTATTTCGCGCACCAATTGTGGAATCTTTTCTTCAGGATAAGTTGCGATTTTAGAAATCTTATAACCGTACTCGTGTAATAACGTGATGTTTAAAAGTTTCTGAAGATTTTGCAGATTATAAAATCTGATGTTTGTATCAGTTCGCATTGGTTCAAGGATGTTGTATCTCTTTTCCCAGATGCGTATGGTATGCGCTTTTATTCCAGATAAGTTCTCAAGATCTTTAATACTGAAAACAGTTTTAATATTGTTTATCATTTCTCGCGATTAGGTCGACAAATGTAAAACAAAATCTTATATGCAACCTTAAAACCACATTAAAAAGATAGAGGATTAGAGGTTTACGTACTGTAAATATATTTTTTACCTAAAAACAGGTATATTTTATCTAAGAAATATATTACTTTAATAAAAAGTAAAAATAGTCTGCAGTAAGATTGCAGACTATTTTTGTTTTTAAGTTCTTATTTGCAGAAAGTCGATCTGTTTTTTGCAGCACTTTGACTTCCTAATTCAATTGCTTTTGTAAAATCTTTACAAGCATTTTTACTATCGCCGATTTTATTATAAGCTAAACCTCTCAAATTGTAAGCAATGTAATCTTTCGGATTTAAACCTAAAGAAGATGTGCAGTCGTCAATTGCTCCCTGATAGTTTTGTAATTTATAATTAACATTGGCTCTGCCTGTAAATGCATCTGCATTCATGCTGTCTAAGTCGATTGTTTTGCTAAAATCTGCCTGCGCGCCTTTGAGATCGTTTAATTTAAATTTTGCAACACCACGATTCTGGTATGCCTCGACAAATTTTGAATTCATGCTGATGGCTTTGGTGTAGTCGGCGATTGCGCCTTTTGTGTTTCCGGCTTCCGCTTTTTTTATGGCTTTGTCAAAATAGCCAGTTGCAGATTGTGCCCAGATGGAGCAGGTCATCATCATAAATGATGCTAATAGTAGGTTTTTCATAAAACTAATTTGGGATTAGTGATTTAAATTATTTCTCAACGAATTTAAGAAAGTTTTTATTCTGTAAGGGAATTTCTTTTTTAATATAATGCTATTTGTTTATAATTAGGATTTTGACTTTTGTTGAAAGATCAATAATGTGTGTTATAAAATTCTCTTAACTCCTGGAATTAATAAAATAATAGATCCTAATACAAAACTGCCCAATACGATTAGCGGCGCGGTAATTAAAAGCTTTATTGCGGGGTCAATAGCCCAGTTTTTTAGTGCTAACATAAATATAACTGTCACTAATGGATGAAAAATGTAAACGGCAAAACTACTGCGTGATGCTTTAGTAAGTAATATTGAAGTAGCATTCCAATTTATTTTTCCTCTAATTAATAATGCGGTTAATATCGAAATTCCAATCCATTGCTCCCAGACTGCGTATAATAATGCCTGCCAGTGAAAACCACCCGAAAACCAAGAAAGAGGTGTGTTTAATTTGTATCTGATGATAAAAAATACTGGAAAAAGCAGCAGGCATAAACGTGCTGACCTTTTGAGTTGTCTGCCTGTTTTTTCTGAAAGCTGTTCGAACCAATTGTTTTTTGATGCCAGTAATCCAATTATAAATAGTGCGATATATTGTGGAAAATGCCCAATCTGAAATCCGACAGGTTCAAGAACCCATCCAACAGGGAATATAATTCTAACTAAGAAAGAAATAACTCCTAATCCTACCGCAAATAGTATTATAGCGCCAGAGCTGGGCGCTGCCAATGGTTTGTTGAAGTTAATGTTGAACATTTTTTTTACTGCCGCATATGCTAATGTAAAAAGCAATAGTGCTGCTACAAACCAAGTAACTCCTAAGTCGATCCAGCTGTCATATCTGCTTAAGTAATTGAAATAAGTGATATGTGCTTTTGTGAAATAATAAACTAGATAACAAATAAATGGAGTAAGAATAAAAGAGTAGAAAATTAAAGGAATTCCTAATCGAATTAGTCTGTCCTTGATAAATTTAGAAACTCCTTTTTTAGAATAGGAAGAGTTGGTAAAATAAGCAGCCAGCAGAAAGAAATATCCCATAAAGAAAGACTGATTTATACTGATGAATACTGTCGAAAGGATGCGTGCTCCTAAAAAACTAGTTTCTTCATTGTAGTACCAGCCTTCAGAAGAACTGTAAGCAATAACGGTGTGGTGAAGTACAACTAATATGGTTAGAAGAACTTTGATATTATCGATGTATAATAATTTGTTTGAAGAGCTAGAATCCTGATTCTTGACAGCAGTTGCAGTTGACATAATAATTTTGGTTTTGTGTTATTGATGGCAAACGTACAACAGTAAAATGCAGTAATAGCGGGCATTGTTACTAATAACTACCTTTTGTGACGAGCAACAAGATTATGCAATGTATTTGCGGCGAAGCTCTTGGTGATAGTTGTTGAAATTGTTTATCTGTTTTCTTGAAACTGGAATTTTAACATTGGTTTCATTAAATGATAGTAAATAACCTTGAGAGTTTCCAGATATTTTTTGAACCTTAAACATATTTACTAAGTAGGTTCTGTGGCATCTAAAAAAGTGTGGATAATCTACTATTTGAGTTTCAAATTGGGTTAAAGAAATTCTCTTTACTTCTGTGGTAATTTGGTTGTTGTTCGATTTTGTTAACTCAATATAATTGCCATCCGCTTTTACGAAAAGTAATTGATCGATATCAAGGCTAAAATCATCTTGCTTTACCTGTGTGCTGATGAAAAGATTAGATTTTGAAATTGTTTTTTCGGCTTCAACAGCTAAAGGTGTGAATTGAAGAACAAATGGAGATCCTTTTTTAGATTCAAAATAGAAGCTAGCTAATCGTATAAAAAAGTAAAAAAAGATACCTGCTACGAGGCAGTTTCTTATTTCTTCGAAAAAATAATTCCAAGACCAGTTGTTTGGGTTGTTATAAAGCAAATCACGCATTAGAAAACTCGATGTGCCAATAAGGACTAACAGTATTCCAATGTGACTATATTCTTGGAGCAACGTCCATTTAGTCTGGAATTTTGTTTTTCTGTAATGATTTAAAACTTCAAAATAAGCAAATAAAATAAATGCTGGTGCAAAAGCATGAAAGAAACAAATAAACAAATAGTGCATTTTGAGTTCAGGATCATAAACTCCAAATGGTTTGAATAGTAAGAGAAATGTTAGAATAATAAAAAATACTATAACTGAACTTTTGATGAGATTTTGAGATTGATATCGAGTTGGGTATTCGATTTCATTTATTAAATGTTCTGTATTAATGTAAAATCTCATGCTAAAGTTTGTTTAGTTCCAAAAATACAAAAAAGAAAGGTTTAATTTTTGTGTAGACATTTCTCCGATTTGAAAGGGTATAAAAAAAGGTCAAGTAAATTAATACTTGACCTTTTGTGACCCGACTGGGGCTCGAACCCAGGACCCCATCATTAAAAGTGATGTGCTCTACCGACTGAGCTATCGAGTCTGTTGTTTTCTTCAATGAGGGTGCAAATATAAGTACTTTATTTAGCTATTTGCGTCTTTTTTTTGAATGATTTTAAGAATAAATTATAAAAGCCTATTCTACAATTAAATAGAGTTTTAATTTTTTTCTAGTGACCATGGAGGGATTTGAACCCTCACGCCCTTACGAGCACCACCCCCTCAAGATGGCGAGTCTACCGTTTCTCCACATGGCCAAAATAAAAAAGGTCAAGTAAAATAAATTACTCGACCTTTTGTGACCCGACTGGGGCTCGAACCCAGGACCCCATCATTAAAAGTGATGTGCTCTACCGACTGAGCTATCGAGTCATTGCTATCAAGAAATTTAATTTGTTAATCACAAAATCTGTGACCCGACTGGGGCTCGAACCCAGGACCCCATCATTAAAAGTGATGTGCTCTACCGACTGAGCTATCGAGTCATTTAATTTCTTGAATGCGGGTGCAAATATAAGGAGTTTATTTTGAAGTTTCCAAGCAAATTTATTATAAATTTGTCTTTTTTTTGGAAAAATTTCCAATTGCTTAGTTTATAAGGTTTTATTAGTATGAAGAAAATTGTATTGTTAGGTTATATGGGTTGCGGAAAGTCGACAATCGCCCAAAATTTGTCAAAAATCACGAATATTCCGTTCTTAGATTTGGATAAAATTATCGAGGAAAGAGCAAAAATGTCAATAAATGAGATTTTTGAGAAGCACGGAGAGATCTATTTTCGAAAATTAGAGCACCAAATTTTTGTTGAATTATTGCAATCTGCCGAAAATAATATTATCGGATTAGGAGGAGGAACTCCCTGTTATGCTAATAATCATGAATTGTTAAAAGGAGAAGATGTTGTTTCTATATATTTAAAAGCATCAATTGATACTTTATATAGTAGATTAATATACAATAAGAGTAAGCGTCCTTTAATTGCAAATATGAATGAGGAAGAGATGAAAGAGTTTATTGCGAAACATTTGTTCGACAGAAGCTTTTATTACAATCACGCGCAGCATAAAGTCTCGGTAGATGATAAGTCTGTCGAAGAAACGGTTAAGGATATTTTAGATATTCTAGCTTAAAGAAGCATAGTCTCCGTTTTCTGAGTCGAAAACAACTTGGACGTGCTCTAATAATGAAGTTGAAAGTGAAATGCCCTTAAAGTCTGCCTTTACAGGGTATTTTTTATGGTTTCTGTCAACAAGCACTGCTGTTTTGAATTTTTTGAGAGGTACATCTAAGAAATGACGAACAGCATAGATTAATGTTGTTCCTGAATTTAGAACATCATCAACAAGAACTAATCCTTTGTTTTTATACTCCTCGGGACTTAATGAAGTTTGTATTGCCTCCTGTGGATTTTGCTTGTTTACTTTTACTTCGCAGATTGATACCTTTAAGGTTGAAATGCTGCTTAGTGCTGTGGCAATTTTTTCGGCAAAAACATATCCATTTGAAGCAATTCCAGCAATAACGACTTCTTCCTCGTTTACAAATGTTTCGTAGATTTGATAGGCAATACGTTTTATTTTATGCTCGACTTCTTGATTGGTTAAGATGATGTTGTTGCTCATAATTTATTTTTTTGCTAATATAATTAATTTAAATTCCATTATAAAAAATCCAAATTTCAATTTTTTCAGAAGAAATTCTAAATTGGAATTAGGTATTTAATTTTTGGGTTTTTCAAAGTTTTGAAATTTATTCCGTTTCTTCTTCTTCGTCAAAGATTTCATTTCCGTACTCATCGATATCTCTTCGGTCTTTTTTAGTTGGACGTCCTGTTCCGCTTTTTCGGTAATGTTCTTTAGAAAGTTTTAATAGCTCTAAATGCGCGTAAGCTTCTGGAGGTGTTTCGTTTTTACGGTAAATATCAACCAACTTTGCTCCAACACGACTTTCAGGAATGTCTAGAACAGTTATAATTTGGGTAATTTGATCTTTTCTAAAAGTAATTCGGTCTGTAGGGAAAACTTCTTTTGATGGTTTAGCAACCTGCCCATTTACAGTGATGTGATTCTTTTTACAGGCCTCAGTAACCATGTTTCTAGTCTTGTAATATCGAACGCACCATAAGTATTTATCTATTCTCATAATTTTTCTAAAATCCAAGTTAAATTCTTTACAAAAATAAATCAATATTGTATCTTGCGCACCTAAAAAAATCATAATAATGAATAAATTTAAATATTATTTTGTTTTATTACTTGCTGGTATTGCCATCGTTTCTTGCAGCAAAAAGGATGATGACGAGGTTGTAGTAACTCCTGTAAGAGATTATGCAGTACAGTATAAAGCAGATAATGATTCTATTGAAAAATTTTTAAAAAGTAATTATATCGAAAATGTTACAGCTGATTTTGATGTTAAAATATCAAAAATTACAGATGCAACAACTCAAGTTTCTATTTGGGATCAAACTACATATAAATTAGAGAGCAGAGATGTGTATAGTGATGGTATTACTTATAAAGTATATTATTTAACTTTGAGAAAAGGTGCTGGCGAATCTCCAACTAATACAGATAAGGTTTCAACAGCGTATTCTTGTTATTTATTAAATGGAACTCTCGCTGATTCTTCTTATGGTCTTCCGTTTACGGCTAATTTATTTCCATATGCTAATTCAAATACGGTAATACAAGGATGGGCGGAAATTCTTCCAAAGTTTAAAACTAGTAGTTCGTCTACTGTTTCAAATGATGGTACTATAACGTATAATGACTATGGGGCTGGAGTCATGTTTTTGCCTTCAGGTCTTGCATATTATGCTAATAGTAGTAGTGCTATTCCTGCATATACACCAATATATTTTACTTTTAAATTATTTGACTTGCAGAGAATGGATAATGAATACAATTCATCAAGTAGCGGAATAGTATTTATTGGTGATGGTGTTCCTGATTATTTAGAAGATGTTAACGGAGATGGATATCTATATGATTTTAGAAATACAACTAAATATCCTAATCCGCCCAAAGAGTTGATTGATGATACTGATGGCGATGGAATTGCAGATTTTCTAGATTTTGATGATGATGGAGATGGTTTTACAACAAGGTTTGAAATTACTAAAGCAGCAGGCGAAGTTGGTGTAGTAAATGGTTTTAACTATGGAATTAAACTTTACTTTCCATGGGATCCAGTTGTAGATAATCCGTTAACGCCGAATGTAGATGAAACAGAGCCGAGAGGAATTCCTAGAAGGCCAACAGGAGAACTTGCAAATCCTAGTTTACCAGAATCTGCTACAAATGTTAGAAAATACATTGAGGCAGATTATACGGAAAATCCAAGAAAAAGAATTCATTTAGATAATACTTATCCAATAAAGATTAATTAAATTCGATAAATTAAAAAGCCCTGAAGTTATATTTCAGGGCTTTTTTATGGTCAATATTATGTTGTTACTTTTATGAAGGTTGATGTATATTGATAAAAACAAAAAACCTCGAAATATAGATCTCGAGGTTTTTTTATAAGTAAGAAAATTTAAAAACTATTTTCTTTTGATAACTCTTTCTACAGCTTCAACAATTGCTTGATTGTTTAGTTTGTATTTGTTCATTAACTGCTCTGGAGTTCCAGACTCACCAAAACTATCTTGTACAGCTACAAATTCTTGTGGAGTTGGATTGTGTAAAGCTAATACTCCTGAAACGCTTTCTCCAAGACCTCCAAGGTAATTGTGCTCTTCTGCAGTTACAATACATTTCGTTTTTGCCACTGATTTTAAAATTGCTTCTTCGTCAAGTGGTTTAATTGTATGAATGTTGATTACTTCAGCAGAAATTCCTTTTGCTTCAAGAGCTTCAGCAGCTATAAGAGCTTCCCAAACTAAGTGACCTGTAGCAACAATAGTTACATCAGTTCCTTCGTTTAGTAGAATTGCTTTTCCAATTACGAATGGTTCGTCAGCAGGAGTAAAGTTAGGTACAACCGGACGTCCGAAACGTAAATAAGCAGGACCGTGGTGATCTGCCAATGCAATAGTCGCGGCTTTAGTCTGATTGTAATCGCAAGTGTTGATTACAGTCATTCCTGGTAACATTTTCATTAAACCAATATCTTCTAAGATTTGGTGTGTTGCTCCATCTTCTCCTAAAGTTAAACCAGCGTGAGAAGCACAAATTTTTACATTTTTGTCTGAGTAAGCAACAGATTGACGAATTTGATCGTAAACTCTTCCTGTAGAGAAGTTAGCAAAAGTTCCAGTAAAAGGAATTTTTCCACCAATTGTTAAACCTGCAGCGATTCCGATCATATTAGCTTCTGCGATTCCGATTTGGAAAAAACGCTCTGGGTGATTTTTTTTGAAATCATCAAATTTTAATGATCCAATTAAGTCGGCGCATAATGCAACTACATTTTCATTTTTTTGACCTAGTTCAGTCATTCCCGCTCCAAAACCTGAACGAGTATCTTTACTTCCTGTATTTTCGTATTTTTTCATTTTTGTCTTTTTGCTGTACGCAATAGGCTGTAGGCAATATTGTAAAACATTGCTTAAAGCTTATAGCTTTTTTTAATAATCAACTTGGTCTTTAGAGTAATTTTGAGCTAGAGCTTTTTCTAATTGCTCATCGTTTGGAGCTTTACCGTGCCAAGCGTGTGTGTGCATCATGAAATCTACTCCGTTACCCATTTCAGTATGTAATAAAATACAAACTGGTTTTCCTTTTCCTGTTCTTGATTTTGCGTCATTCAATCCAGCAAGAATTGCATCGATATTGTTTCCTTCTGCAATTTCTATAACATCCCAGTCAAAAGCTTCAAATTTAGCGCGAAGACTTCCCATTGGCAGAACTTCATCAGTTGTTCCGTCAATTTGTTTTCCGTTAAGGTCTACTGTTGCGATTATATTATCTACTTTTTTAGCAGATGCATACATAATTGCTTCCCAGTTTTGACCTTCCTGCAATTCTCCGTCTCCGTGTAAAGTATAGATTAAGTGATTGTCGTTGTTTAATTTTTTAGCTTGCGCTGCTCCAAGAGCTACAGATAAACCTTGTCCTAATGAACCAGAGGCAATTCGAACTCCAGGTAAACCTTCGTGAGTTGTTGGGTGTCCTTGTAAACGAGAATCTAATAATCTAAAACTAGCAAGTTCTGAAATTGGAAAATAACCGCTTCTAGCTAATACGCTGTAGAATACAGGAGAGATGTGTCCGTTTGAAAGGAAAAATAAATCTTCTCCAATTCCGTCCATATCAAAACCTTCTTTGCGGTCCATAATATTTTGATATAGTGTTACCAAAAATTCAGTACAACCTAATGAACCACCTGGGTGTCCAGAGTTTACAGCATGTACCATTCTAAGAATGTCTCTTCTTACTTGGATCGTTAAATCGCTTAATTGTTGTGTGTTAGGCTTCATTTATATGTAAAATTTTAAACTGTAGCAAAAGTAATTGTTATTTTGCGGGGAGACAAATGATTTTCTGCTTTAGTTTGTTTCAATTGTTAAATTTTTGTAGTCTTTTTTTAATGAAATAAGAAAAATATACTCTTTTAGGATCGTTTTTGATGTTGAGGTGTTGAAATCAAATTACTATTGTGATTGTTTTTGATTCTAAAATATAAAAAAAAATAAGCCCTTGTTGAAGGACTTATTTGTTATGATTTTTAAATGATATAGTATTTTAAATTTAATTGGTATCGCTTTCGCTGTAAAAATTATTTTCTTCATCTTCTGAGCCAATATCTTCTTGCTCGTCGTCAAGTTCAGATCCTGGAACGTCTAAGTCATTACCAATTTTATCACTGTTTTGTTTCCATTCATGATTATTGTCTTGATTGATAATGCGTTCGCCAGAAATTCCTTCTGGATCAATATCCTCTAATTTATCTTCTTGATTGTAAATGTCTTCATTTGCTGGATAATCTAAATTTTCTAGATTTCTTTCGATTTGCTCATCCTTAATTTGGTCCAAACGATCTGCAGGATCTCTTTCTTCTGAATTTATCATGATTTCTATGATTTAAAATTGATAGTAATTTCTATTTAATTAAAATTAAGAAATAATGCAGTCGTTATGTTACATATTAATAATGTGATTGTTGTAGTTTTTACATTTGATAAAAATTGGTTCATGATTTACGTTAAGTCCTTCGCGTTAGGGATAGGAGCGGCATCCTTTTGTGATAAATGTCTGGTCTTGTCTGGAAATGAAGCCTTCTTGAACCAAAAGATATAGCGGATAGCCCGGCCGTAGGAAACGCCCAAATAACTTAATAGTTAGATATTAAACGCTGGAAGTTTAAGGTTTCAAGTTTCAAGTTGATTCCAATGATTATCTAATTTTCTAATTGGTAAATTATGTAATTAAATTTCTCTGAAATTAGCTTATCTTTGCCGTCCCGAAAGGTCGGGAGAAAAAAGAAACAGATGAAGTTTGATTTATTACAAAAAGATCCGCAGTCTAAAGCTAGAGCGGGAAGTATTACTACAGATCACGGAGTTATAGAAACTCCTATTTTTATGCCGGTTGGAACGGTTGCATCTGTAAAAGGAGTGCATCAGCGTGAGCTTAAGGAAGAAATTAACCCAGATATTATTTTAGGAAATACATACCACTTGTATTTGCGTCCGCAAACCGAGATTCTTGAAAAAGCAGGAGGATTGCATAAATTTATGAACTGGGATCGTAATATTTTGACTGATTCTGGAGGATATCAAGTGTATTCTCTTTCTTCAAATAGAAAAATTAAAGAAGAAGGGGTAAAGTTTAAATCGCACATTGATGGATCTTACCATTTTTTTACACCAGAAAATGTAATGGAAATTCAGCGTACCATTGGAGCCGATATTATTATGGCTTTTGATGAATGTACGCCGTATCCTTGTGATTACAGATATGCGCAGCGATCTATGCATATGACGCATCGCTGGTTAGACCGTTGTATTAATCATTTGGAAAAAGTTCCTTATAAATATGGTTATGAGCAAACATTTTTTCCGATTGTTCAAGGAAGTACTTATAAAGATTTACGCCAGCAGTCTGCTGAATATATTGCAAATGCAGGTCAGCAGGGAAATGCTATTGGCGGACTTTCTGTTGGTGAGCCGGCTGAAGAAATGTATGCAATGACCGAAGTTGTCTGCGAAATTCTTCCAGAAGATAAACCTCGTTATTTAATGGGAGTTGGAACTCCTATTAATATTTTAGAAAATATTGCGTTAGGAATTGATATGTTTGATTGTGTTATGCCAACGCGTAATGCAAGAAACGGAATGTTGTTTACAGCAAACGGAACTATCAATATCAAGAATAAAAAGTGGGAAGCCGATTTTTCTCCGATTGATGAAATGGCGCATACTTTTGTTGATACCGAATATTCAAAAGCATATTTACGTCACTTGTTTGCTGCAAATGAATATTTAGGAAAACAAATTGCAACAATTCATAATCTTGGGTTCTATATGTGGTTGGTTCGTGAAGCTAGAAAACATATCTTAGCGGGAGATTTTAGACCATGGAAAGAAATGATGGTTAAAAATATGAGTCAAAGACTTTAAAAGTTTTAAGTTTCAGGTTTCAAGTTTCAGGTTCTCTGCAGGCCGTGAAACTTGAAACCTGAAACGAAACAAACAAAATATATATGTTAACAATAATAGATAAATACATTTTAAAAAGATATCTGGGGACTTTCTCTGTTATGCTTCTTTTATTCGCTCCAATCGGAATCGTAATTGACGTTTCTGAAAAAGTAAATAAAATGTTAGAAAACAAGATTCCATTTGGAGATATTGCATTCTATTATTACAATTTCACGATCTATTTTATCAATTCGCTTTTTCCGATATTTTTGTTTTTATCGGTAATTTGGTTTACTTCAAAATTGGCGAATAATACGGAGATTATTGCAATATTAAGTTCTGGTATTTCATTTACGCGTTTTTTACGTCCTTATATTATTGGAGCAACAATAGTATCGCTTTTTGTGCTGTTAATGGGGTTTTTTATTGTTCCTGCCGCAAGTGAAGGTTATAATAATTTTAGATATACGTATTTAAAAGGAAATGGAAAAGAGCTCATGCGGGGCGAAAACACAAATGTTTACAGACAAATTAACGATCACGATTTTATCTTTGTAAATAGCTTTAACGAAGAAACTAAAACAGCTTTTAATTTTTCTTTGGAACATTTCGAAAAAGAAAAACTAACTTATAAGATTACTGCAAGTCGTATTAAATGGGATCCTAAAAAGAAGATTTACGTTTTATACGATTATACCAAAAGAACAATTGGAGAATTAAATGATGTAATAGAAAAAACTCCAGAAAAAAATGTTGCTTTTAAGTTCGAGTTAGCAGATTTAACGCCTGTTGTTTATATCGCAGAAACTTTGACTTTAGGCAAATTATACGATTTTATTGAAAAAGAAAGAAAAAGAGGTTCTGGAAATATCAATACCTATTTAGTAGTTCTTTACAAAAAATACAGCGTACCAGTTTCAGCTTTTATTTTAACCATTATTGCTGTTGCGGTTTCGTCTATGAAACGTCGAGGCGGAATGGGAACGAATTTAGCAATCGGGATTGCAATTGCTTTCTCATTTGTGTTTTTTGATAAAATATTTGGTACACTTGCCGAAAAATCTACATTCTCACCTTTATTAGCTGTTTGGTTCCCAAATATTGTTTTCGGAATCCTGGCAGTTTACCTATTACGTAATGCGAAACGATAATTTAAAAAGTTATTTAAATCTTCACTTAATTGTTTTTATCTGGGGTTTTACAGCCATTTTGGGTGCTCTAATTACTATTGATGCCGAAAATCTGGTTTGGTTTAGAATGTTGCTGGCTGGGATTTTTCTTGGCGGTTTTATTGCTTTTAAAAGACAATCTTTTCAAGTTCCGATTAAAGAATTTTTTAAGTTAATCTTTGTTGGATTACTGATTGCGCTTCATTGGATTTTCTTTTTCAAAGCTATTCATGTTTCAAATGTTTCTATTACACTTTCTATTTTCTCCTTGGGAGCATTTTTTGCGTCTTTATTAGAGCCATTATTCTACGGAAGAAAAGTATTATGGTACGAAGTTTTTTTTGGACTCATAATTATTGCAGGTTTAGGATTGATTCTTCAAGTAGAAATAAAATATCTGCAAGGTGTTTATTTTGCTTTGGCTTCGATAATATTAGGAGTTTTATTTACTTTAATGAATGGAAAATTAATTGCGGATCATGAACCTTCTGTAATTACATTTTATGAGTTTGGTGCGGGAGTTTTTTTTATTACTATTTATTTTTTATTTCAAGGAAAATTCACGGCAGATTTCTTTTCAATGTCTTTAAATAACTGGGTTTTATTATTGATTTTATCATCCATATGTACGGCTTATGCTTTTACTGCTTCTGTAAAAGTCATGCAGCGATTAACGCCTTATACCGTAATGTTAACTACTAATTTAGAGCCGGTTTATGGAATTGTTTTGGCTTATTTTATATTAGGCGGAAAAGAAAAAATGAGTGTCGAATTTTATATAGGAGCCGTTATCATTATCATAACAGTTATTCTAAATGGTGTTTTTAAACATTACAAGAATAAGAAAGAAAACTTGTAATAGTTTACTTATTTTTAAATTGCATTTTTATACTTTAAATAACAATTAACTTCGCCAATGATATAATATTTTTATATTTGCGGTTCGATTTACAAACAAAATTCAAAAATCCATGGAATATTTAGATTTTGAGCTTCCAATTAAAGAACTTGAAGAACAGTTAGAAAAGTGCGTTATTATTGGAAAAGAATCTGACGTTGATGTAACGCCAACTTGCAAGGAAATCAACAAGAAATTAGAACAAACCAAGAAAGATATATACAAAAACCTTACGGCTTGGCAGCGTGTACAATTGTCAAGACATCCAAATAGACCTTATACCTTAGATTATATCAAAGCTATCTGCGGTGATACTTTCTTAGAGCTTCACGGAGACAGAGGTTTTAAAGATGATAAAGCAATGGTTGGTGGTCTTGGTAAAGTAAACGGACAATCGTTTATGATTATTGGCCAGCAAAAAGGTTTTAATACTAAAACACGTCAATATCGTAATTTTGGTATGGCTAATCCTGAGGGATACCGTAAAGCTTTGCGTTTGATGAAAATGGCAGAGAAATTCGGAATTCCAGTTTTAACTTTAGTAGATACTCCGGGTGCATATCCAGGACTTGAAGCTGAGGAACGAGGACAAGGGGAGGCTATTGCTAGAAATATTTTCGAAATGGTTCGTCTTAAAGTGCCAATTATCACAATTATTGTTGGTGAAGGTGCTTCTGGAGGAGCTTTAGGAATTGGTGTTGGAGATAAAGTATATATGTTAGAAAATACTTGGTACTCTGTAATTTCTCCAGAATCTTGTTCTTCTATTTTATGGAAGAGCTGGGAGTACAAAGAGCGTGCAGCTGAAGCTTTGAAGTTAACTTCTTCTGACATGAAAAAACAAAAATTAGTTGATGATGTTATTCCAGAACCGCTAGGCGGAGCACACTATGACCGTGAAACAACTTTCAAAACGGTTGCAGAATACATCACTAAAGGATATAATGAATTAAAAGACTTATCAACAGCCGACTTAATTGCCCAGAGAATGGACAAATACAGTAATATGGGCGAGTATAAAGAGTAAATTCATAAAAAGAGACTTAAAATCCGAAGCCTTACCGTTTCGGATTTTTTTTTGGTTATCAACAAATCAATATTATTTATAAACAATTATTAGTTATAACTCGATAGCAGATTTTTTTTAAATTTCGCTACTTTCGCTATATGGAAAATTTCAAAAACTTAAACCCTGTAAAGGTAGATAAAACCACAATTATTAACTTAGAAAAAGGTAAGCTCCCTCCGCAAGTAATTGATTTGGAAGAGGCTGTGCTTGGTGCTATGATGATTGACAAAAAGGGGGTAGATGATGTAATTGATATTTTACAGCCTGATGCTTTTTACAAAGATGCACACAAACACATTTTTGAAGCAATTTTGCAGCTCTTTACCGAAACGCAGCCAATTGATATATTGACAGTTTCGACTCAATTAAAGAAAAATGGAAAATTAGATTTAGCAGGAGGAGATTTTTATTTAATTCAGCTTACGCAGAAAATTGCTTCTTCTGCGCATATCGAATTTCACTCGCGTATTATTCTTCAAAAATTTATTCAAAGAAGTTTGATTAGAATTTCTTCTGAAATTATCGAAGAATCTTATGATGAAACTACAGACGTATTTGATTTGCTTGATAAAGCAGAATCTAAATTATATGAAGTAACTCAGGGAAATATCAAACGTAGTTCTGAAACTGCTCAGAGTTTAGTTCTTCAGGCGAAAAAACGTATTGAAGAAATTGCAGGAAAAGAAGGTTTGAGTGGTGTTGCAACTGGTTTTGAAAAATTAGACGAAGTAACTTCTGGATGGCAGCCTTCCGATTTAATTATTATTGCGGCTCGTCCTGGTATGGGTAAAACGGCTTTCGTACTTTCGATGGCAAGAAATGTGAGTATTCAGTTCGGACATGCAGTAGCAATTTTCTCTCTGGAGATGGCATCAGTACAGTTAATTACGAGGCTTATTTCTTCTGAAACAGGATTGTCTTCAGAAAAATTAAGAACAGGAAAGTTAGAAAAACATGAGTGGGAACAATTAAGTACTAAAGTAAAAAACTTAGAAAAAGCCCCGTTGTTTATTGATGATACACCTTCGCTTTCGATATTCGATTTACGTGCAAAATGTCGTCGTTTGGCTTCACAGCACGGAATTAAATTAATTATTATTGACTACTTGCAGTTAATGACTGCTGGAGGTAGTGGTAAAGGGGGAGGAAACCGTGAGCAGGAGATCTCTACAATTTCCCGAAACTTAAAGGCTTTGGCAAAAGAGCTAAACGTGCCGGTTATTGCACTTTCGCAGTTGTCGCGTGCCGTTGAAACGCGTGGATCTAGTAAAAGACCTTTACTTTCGGATCTTCGTGAATCTGGAGCGATTGAACAGGATGCCGATATCGTATCGTTTATTTATCGTCCTGAATATTATAAAATTGAAGAATGGGATGATGACGAACAATCATCTACAGCTGGTCAGGCAGAATTTATTATAGCCAAACACCGTAATGGTGGTTTGGAGAATATTCGTTTGAAATTCCTTGGGCATCTTGGTAAGTTCGATAATTTAGAAGACTTTACGGGAGGTTATGATGATTTACCTTCAAAAATGAATCATGATGATAACCCTTTTATTACCAAAAATTTACCTTCGGCTAATGAAGCTTTTGGAAGTAATTTGAACGATGATGATGATGACAGCGATGTTCCATTCTAATAAAATATAAAAGCCTTAATTTTAAGGCTTTTTTTATGTTTGAATGTTAATTTTTTAATTAAAATCAGTAGTTTAGCCAAACCAATTATAAACTATTAATTTTTTTTAGATTATTAACCAATAACAAATTTAAATTATGAATGAAGAAGCTTTTCCAGGGCCTATCAGGGTTCCCTTGTCTACTGCCAAAGAATGGGAGAAAAAGTATGACGACGATACTACTGTCGAAGATCGTGCGAAAAAAGTTAAATCTTATTTGATACCAAGAGAAAGTTTAGAACTGGTTTTAAAACTTAATACCGAAGCTGTTCGTGCATATATTGGTATTAATGATGATAATGAAAAAACTTTACTTTTTGTTGGTGCTAAATACGACGAAAAAACTGGTAAGTACGTTGATGTTTACGGACCTGGTGACGGCGTTGAAAACGGAGGAGATGTTGTTTATGATGGTTCACGTCCGAGCCCTCCATTTTAATTTTAAATATTTTAAGTAAAAAATAATGGCTGATTTTTTAATATATTCAGGTTATTCCATTTTATTAATTAATCTAATATTATATGCATATAGCTTTTTCCGAAAGGAAAAAGCTAATGTTTTTTTTGTTAGTTACCTAGCTTTTGCATTTCTTATGCAAATATCAATGGAGACACTCTTTCACCTTAAAATGAATAATTTATTTCTCGTAAATACTTTTTTTATAGGTCAAATGATATTTCTTGGTTTGTTTTATTATTCAATTTTAAAAATAAAAATCCAAAAACAATTTGTAAAAGTTAGTCTTATTGTGGCTTTGCTTGTACTAACAATACAATTTGTTAATGATCCACAGGAATTTTTGAAATTTAATTTATTTGAAATTACATTAACATCATTGTTGATTGTTGTTTTTGCATTACTTCATTTCTATAATATGCTTACCGAAAATAAAACATATTACTATGCAAGTATGGGAATAATCATTTATTTACTGTCAAGTACAGTATTGTTTATTATTGGTAATCTTACTTCTGCCTTGAATAACGATGTAAAATATTTAAGCTGGATGTTTAATGCATTTTTAAATATAGTCTATTATCTTTTTATTATGTACGAATGGAAGGTCAGTTTTTCAAGAAAAAAAGTTTTACAAGGTTAGTCTGTAATTGTGTACCATAAATAAATACATATGAACACCCATTCAATTCCTGATAAAGAGCTAGTTGCAATTATATTATATATATCCCTTTTTTTTATAGTTGTTGCAGTTGCATTAATTATATTCTTTTACTATTCCCGAAAAAAAATCATTCAAAAAGAATTAGAGAAAAAAGACTTAGTCCTTCAATATCAAAAAGAACAGCTCCATGCGATTATAATTACTCAAGAAGAAGAACGTAAAAGAATTGCACAAGACCTTCATGATGATATTAGTTCAAAATTAAATATTGTTTCCCTAAACAGTCATTTGCTTACCGCGCCAAATCTTACAGAAACAGAAACGGCAGAAATTACAGAGAACATCATTAATCTAACAACCAAGGCATTAGAAAATTCTAGAAAAATCGCCCATAATTTATTACCGCCGGTTTTTGAAAAATTCGGTTTGAATGCAGGAATAGAAGAGTTGTGTGAAGAATTTGAAACTAGTAAATCTGTAAAAACACATTATAAAAATGAAATCGATTTTGATGATAAAGATATCGATCGACATTTACATGTTTTTAGAATTTTACAAGAGTTGATGAATAATTCAATGCGACATGGAAAAGCAACAGAAATATGGATTTCATTTATTAATAGAGATGGAATAAATATTTGTGATTATGAAGATAATGGAGTTGGTTTTGATAGTGCAAATGCTGAAAATCAAAAAGGACTTGGAATGAAAAATATTGACAGCCGTATATCGTTTTTAGAAGGAACTATAAAAATTACTTCTGAAATTAATAACGGAATCGCAGTAAATTTTACTTTTTAATCTAGTTTTTGTATTAAAATAAGATTTTTACTCAATAAAACAAGCTAAATGGACTTTTTATAAATGATATTTCGTAAATTCGGCATACCAAAACAAACGACCAAAATCAAATTAAATGAATGCTGCTATTAAAATTGCCCTAGTCGATGATGAAATTTTGTTTCGAAAAGGAATTTCTTTTTTATTGCAGAGAGAAGAAAATTTTGATGTTCTTTTTGAAGCTTCAAACGGAGATGAACTTATTTCTCAGTTAAATAAAAATGAAATTAAGCCCGACATTATTATAATGGATTTAAAGATGCCAGTTTTAAATGGTGTCGAAGCTACAAAAATCATAAGGAAATCGTTTCCAGACATTAAGATCATTGCTCTGACAAGTTATGATACAAAATCATTTATTGCCAATATGATTCAGGTAGGTGCGGTTGCTTATTTAATAAAAAATACCACCCCAAAAGATTTAATACACACTATTAATGAAGTAGCTGCAAAAGGATTTTATTATAACGAAAGCGTTTTAAAAACAATTCAAGAAACAATAGTTTCTCCTAAGAATTCAAAAGGCGGTTTAGAAACTAATTTTCTTTCTCCTCGTGAAGTGGAAATCCTGCAATTGATCTGTCAACAGAAAACAACTGCAGAAATTGCAGATCATCTTTTTTTAAGTCCAAGAACTATAGAAGGACACAGAAATAATTTACTGCTCAAAACAGAATCACGAAATATTGCAGGCTTAGTAGTATACGCTATTCAAAATGACTTGGCTGTTCTAACAATTTAAAATATTACGCTGTCAAAAATTGAATTGACAATACGTAATATAAGATGATTGTTATGACAAGAACACATAAACCTATTTTTTGAATTATATTCATACCCTTTTCTTGGTTATTACTATCATTAAACTTCATGGTGGTTGATTTTTTTTGCATTGATTAGTTTTATGACCTGGGATAGCAAATGTATATAGAATATTTTGCCACACTATAGGTGTTTTTACCTGTTTTTTTTAATATTGTAAATCAGGTATTTACCCCTGTTTTTATATTTAACATTCTATTATGCCAGAAAAAAATCTCACGATTCTTTTTTTAGATTCTTCCTTTATATCTTTACTAAAATAATTTTCGGATGAATAGGAGTTTATTCTACATTTTTATACTACTAATTACATTTAATGCTAGAGCATCGTTTATCTTAATTCCGATGGACGAAACTACACAGCAAAATCACTTAAAGGCTTATGGTATAACATATTGGTGTTTAAGCAGAGATTACAAAGCAAGCTGGCTTTTAAATTATCGTGGCGGTTCTTTTTTACTGCCCGATGCAGAAGAGATTAGAAAAGAATGTAAAATTAGGGGAGTTAGTTTTGAAGTGATTTCAGATAGTGAACAAACTTCAATTTTAAATGAAATTTCGAGTCCTTCTCAAAATATGGAATCGGTAATTTTAGAAAAAGCTCCAAAAATTGCAGTATACACTCCAAAAGGAAAACAGCCTTGGGACGATGCTGTAACGCTGGTTTTAACTTATGCCGAAATTCCGTTTACGCCAATTTATGACGAAGAAGTATTAAGCGACCAGCTTTTGTTATACGATTGGCTGCATTTACATCATGAAGATTTTACAGGCCAATACGGAAAATTTTATGCAGCATATAAAAATACACCTTGGTATATTGACCAGAAAAAAGATGCTGAAGCGCTGGCCGCAAAATTAGGATATGATAAGGTATCTCAAGAAAAAGGTGCTGTTGCCAAGAAAATTAGAGATTTTGTTATTGGTGGTGGTTTTATGTTTGCAATGTGTTCTGCAACGGATAGTTTTGATATTGCACTTGCAGCAGACGGAGTAGATATTTGCGAAACAATGTTTGATGGTGATCCAAGTGAATCAAATTACCAGTCAAAACTAAATTATAATAATTCTTTTGCTTTTAAAAACTTTACTTTAGAAAGAAAACCTGAAGTTTATGAATTTTCAGATATCGATATGACTACCAAAAGGCGTATCGTGATGGAGAAGGATTATTTTACTTTAATGGAATTTTCTGCAAAATGGGATCCAATTCCTAGTATGTTGTGTCAAAATCATACGCAATTAGTAAAAGGTTTTATGGGACAAACGACTTCTTTTGATACTTCATTAATAAAATCTAATGTTCTCATAATGGGAACTTGCGAATTAAATGGAGAATCTAGATATATTCATGGTGAAAAAGGAAAAGGAATGTTTACTTTTTTTGGAGGCCATGATCCAGAAGATTTTCAACATCAAGTAGGAGATCCGCCGACTGTGTTAGATTTGCATCCTAATTCTCCAGGATACAGATTAATTTTGAATAATGTATTATTTCCTGCTGCTAGAAAAAAGAAGCTTAAAACCTAATTTTAATTTAAGGAGAATTCAAACCAAACCGGAATATGATCAGAAACTCTTCTAGCATTTTGTAGAGAATCATAATCTTCGTAGAATTTAATAACTCCTGAATTAATAAGCTTTAAATTGGAATCTTTGTAAAATATGTTGTCAAACTCAGAAGCTAGACAGACATTGTTTTTACATTTTTGCTTAAGTGTGGTTTTTTGATTTTTAAAAACCGATGAATATCCCATTCCTTTTAACGGATTAAAAACAGTATGTTTTTCGGGACAATTGAAGTCACCTAAAAAAACCAAGTTTAAATTCGGATATTGATTTGGTAAGAATTTAAAATATTTAATTTCAGTTTCAGGCTGTTTTTTTTTAGTTATAGCATGAAAATTAACCAGAGTGATCGCTTTTTTATTAATCTCGAAGGTAGCAAAATAAGGTTCTCGGTCAATTTCTAAGTTGTATTTTTTCTCGAGCCAAGGCTTATTTTTCAATTTGACTTTTTTTGTTTTCCAAATATAAGCATATCGCTCAGTTTTATAACTACTGCTCGTTGTAGGATCACTGATACTATAATCCCATTTAAATCCTTTTTGATTTAGTAGTTCAGAAAGTTTAGCGACGCTTTGGGCACCGCCATTTCCAGCGACTACCTCTTGAATTGCAATTATGTCGTAAGTTGAAATTTGTTTAGCAATATAATTTAGCTCAATATCGGATTTTGACTTACCAAAATTTTCGATATTCCAAGATAGAACTTTGGTTTGAGCAAATGATAAAAATGTAAATAATAGTAAGAGAAGGCTTAGAACGTTTTTCATGTACAATTAAAAATGAAATCAAATATAGATATTTCCTATAATATGAATATCATACCTCTCTTAGAATTAACTAGTGTTTTTTATATCTGTTTTTTAAGGCAGTACCAATAATGATGATTTGTAAAACAAGTAAAGCTGGAATAAAAATTATTTTCCAATCGATTTCCAGCCAGCCTGTTTTTTCAGAAACTAAAGCAAAACTAATTGATAAAAAAAGGCAAAGAAGCATTGTTTTCATAATAATTTTATTTTGAGTTGTGTTAATTTTTGCAAATAAAATAATAGCTTTATTTTTTGGTTTCATTAGAAGGTTAGTAGGTTATTTACAAATGTATATCTATCAAAGTTGTAATCCTTACGGAAAACCGTAAAGCTCATCAATTTATACTAGGCCAAAATCTTTAGCTATTGCAATTAGATGCACATTATTATTTGCTTTAAAATATATTTTTAATTTATTGATTCTCTTCTCAATACTGCTCGTTCCATTAGGAGTAATAGATAAATCTTTAAATTCTTTAGAAATACTTTCTAAAATATATCCTTGTGAAAGAAGTTTTAAGATCGAAATGTCATATGATTCAATTTCAATCAAAGATTTATCATTAAAGCTAAAAGATAAATCAGAAGAAAGTATTCTTTCCTCATTATTGTATGTGCTTTCAACGGCATTCTTTAGCTCAGTCATACTGTTTCGTCCTTTAGAAACGTATGCATTAATGCCCAATTCATTAAAAAGAGTTTTGATTCTATAGCTTTTATCTTCGATAGAAAAAACAATTTTTTTTAATTCAGGCTGAACATGATTTACAGCCTCAATTAATTCGTCTCCACTTGTTAAGTCGGCTTTTCTATGATCTAATTTAAATGACAAATCGGTAATTAAGAGATCGTAAGGCTCTTTTTCCAGTAAGGCTTTTTTTACTTTGAGTAAACCTTCATCACAATATTTTACATGGTCAATTACCGGAACCTCTAATTCTTCCAGAACTTGAACTACAGCGATGCTGATACTGTCTAAATCTTCGGCAACTAAAACTTTTTTAAACATATTTAAATCTTATATAGGGAATGTGAAACTTATTTTAAAACCTCTTTCTGTATTTTTGTCAAAATTAATAGTTCCTTTTATTGTTTTAATACGGTTTTCCACATTTTGTAGTCTTTTTTCTAAAATTGTATCTTTAGTTGTAATTTCAGTACTGTTATCAGTGCATACTACAGTAAGGCTTTTGTTATTTATTTTTAGTATAATGCTTATCAAAGTTGCATCGCTATGCTTTTTCATATTAAATAAAAGCTCCTGTAAAATTCTATAGAGTATTATTTTTCTATTTTTTTCGATTGTATTCCAAGAAACGACATCAAAACCATTTAGGATAATATTGACATCTTTAGATCTATACTCTGAAATCATTTCTTTTAAAACTGCTACATATCGATCATCTGTTGGAATTTGACTATTTTCTTTTGAAATGTTTCGTGTTTTTGAGTAAATGTTATTCAAGTGATAAAGTAATTTTTCTTTATTTTCTTCATTTTCCAGATCATTATCTTCTGCGAATAATAAAGTTTGGTGGACATTTATGGCAAGTTCATCATGTAATTTATTTGAAATTCGCATTTCACTTTTATATATGATATCTTTTTTTTCCCTTTTGCCTTTTGAGGTTATATAAAAGATTAAAAAAAGCAATATGAAAATGGAGAAAGATATGATAATGTAAGAAATAAAGCTTCTGTTTTTTTGTCTCTGCAGCTCTAATTCATTTTCTAATTTTTGAGTTTTGAGCTCTAGATTTTCTTCTTTGTCTTTTTTAGAATCGTATATTATATTGGCAAATTGATTTTTTGCTTTTTTTCTGCTAACAATAAGACTGTCAATTTTTTTACTATAAACTTTCCAGTGTTTTTTTGAATTTTCAGCATTATCCGCTTCGATTAGGGAAGCTAACATGTTGATTTCATTTGTTACAGATTTTGCGCTTTTTGCACAATAGTAGGCTTTTTCGGCGTTAATTTTTTTTAGTACAGGATTGTGGTATTTTGAATAAAACAAGTAAAAAGCGTAGTAGTTGCCGATTAATTCATAATCGTCATTGAGTTTTAGGGTTAATTCTAGGCTTTCGTTAAAGCATTTCAATGCCTCATCTTTGTGGTCTCCTAGTCTTAAGTAAGAAAGACCTAGATTATATAGAATAGCTGCACGTTGAGCATTTGTATTTGAAGGGGTGATTTTATCTGCAATCTTGCACTTAGATATAGGTTCTAATAAATTTACCGCCTCTTGATATTTTTTCTGGTGCATATATGCAAATGCAATTTCAGACAATATTCTCGCTTTCCTAAATGTAGAGATTGCTTTTTTTAATGCTTTTCTATGATAATACAACGCTTTTTCATAATCGTACATATACAAATAGTTGTAAGCCATGAAGGTATAAGCGTTAACGGCATATTTTACATTGGTAGTTTTTTCTAAGTAAGGGAATGCTTTTATAAGTGTGGTTTCTGCTTCGTTATAATTACCATTTTGTTGGAGAATTTCGACCATATTGTTTAATGAACCAACATAATAATCTGCATAATCTGCTTTTGGGTAACATAACAATTGTGTTTTATTGAAATAAAAAAGGGCACTATCATTTTTTCCTGAATACCAAAAAGCATTAGATTTTTCCATCATTTGTTTAATTGCAACTGAACGATCGGTTTTGATGTGTAGTACTTTATCGTTTCTTGCCTTAGAAAACTGTATATAAAAGATCGTTGCCAAAATTATACCGAAGATTAGCAAGCAAAAAATAATATGTTTTTTTTGAAAAAAGCGAAATAGAAACAAGTTCTTAATCATTATACTGGAACTTTAATTATAACCTTAAAACCTTTTCCTAAACCGGAATGAATTTCAGTATCACCTCTAACAGCATGAATTCGATTCTCAATATTGCTCAAACCATTTCTTAATATCATTTTATTTTTATCGATTCCTTTTCCGTTATCCGTGTAAGTGATAATTATAATATTCTCCAGTACTTTAAATGTTATTGCTGCTAAACTTGCATCACTATGCTTTTTCATATTTACGAACAATTCCTGTATAGTTCGGTAAATGGATGTTTTTTTATCATCATTAATTTTATCCCAGTTAATAGTATTGAGACCATTTACTAAAATATTAATATTTGGAGTGTCAAATCCTGATATCATATCTTTTAGCGAAGCTACATAATTGTGATCGCTAATGGCAGGAGTATTGTCTTTAGAAATATTTTTTGTTCGGGAGTAGATATTGTCTAGTTTTTTTAATAAATGATTTCTGTTTTCTGGAGAAGTAAGATTTCTGTTTTCGACAAATGCCATTGTGTGGTAAATATCATTAGCTAATTCATCATGCAATTTTTTTGAAATTCTGATTTCGCTCTGATAAGTTGCTTCAATTTTTTGACGATTATTTCGTAGTGTTAAAAAAAAGTACAGAAAAACAATTAGGCATGAGGCTAATACGATTATGATATATGATACAATGTTTTTGCTTTGCTGTTTTACTATTTGAAGTTCATTTTTAATTTTTTGAGCTTTTAATTTTAAGTTCTCTTCTTCTTCTTTTTTTGAGTCATATTTAATTTTTGCAAATTGATTTTTAGCTCTTTGTCTTACTTCAAAAATACTATCTATTACTCTTGTGTAAAGTAGAGCATTTTTTTTTGAATCAATATCAGAACTATTTTCTATGATAAATTTTAAAGCAAGTAAGCGGTCGTCAGTATTACCCGATAGTGTATAGTTTTTATAACTTAATTTTGCATATTTCATTGCTAAATCGGCTTTATCATTTTGATAGTATTCGGCGAGATTATAGTAGGTCCTGCCTAAACCCTCTGTATAATTTGCTTTAGACTTTATTTTTAAACTCATTTCAAAAAAATTCAATGCTTTTGAATTCTTGAGTTTATAATAACAATAACCTATATAATCTAATATTTTAGAATAGTTTTCAGGATTTTGTTGTACGATTTTTTCATTACTGATTGAAACAAAAATAGGAAGTGCTTTGTCGAACTTTTGTTGTTTTATGTAAATAACAGCGATATTATTTTTTGCTTCGAGTTTATTTATTTTATTAGTTTTTAACGTAAAAGCTTTAGAGTAATAATATATTGCAGTTGGATAGTCATAGGTGTAATAATAATTCCTTCCCAAAACACTATAGATATTCCATATATAATCAGAGTTGTTTAATTCATCTAAAAGCGGAACTGTTTCCATTGCTGTTTTAATGCTTCCAACAAAATCTTCATGGTCTTGTTGGATTTCGGCCATGTAGTACATGCAAGAAACATAACTTTTAAGATCTTTTTTAAGATTGCAGGCAACTCTTGCTTTGTTGTAGTAGAAAAAAGCGCTGTCAGTATTATTATGATTATTGTAAAACTTATTTGCTTTACTTATGATCTCCTTAATTTCGATTTCTCTGTTTAGTTTTTTTGAGCTATCGACATTTTGCTTTCGACAAGATGCAAGCATTAACAAAGCAGTTATTAAACAAGTAATTATTTGCGCTCTTTTTGGAATCATGCGCCAAAAATAAATATTTCTAGAAATCTCAAAAGAGTATAAATACGGTATTTTCAATTATTTTTAAATGAGGTTTTTTTTAATTCTCATTTATAGATAAATACAAAAAGCCCTTTTAAACAAAGGGCTTTGCAGAGTTTTAGGCTTGTAAATTTATCCTTATAAATTATACAGCTCTCAACCCAGTTGTAATAGCAAGTCTATTCCAAGAGTTAATTGTGATAATGGCAAGGATGATTTCAGCAAGATATTTTTCGTCAAAAAATTGTGCTGCGTTTTGGTAAACTTCATCAGAAACATGATTGCTAATTTGGGTTACCTGTTCGGTCAAAGCTAAAATTGCTTTTTCTTCTTCCGTATAAACATCAGCTTCACGCCATGCACTTATTAGGTAGATTCTCTGTTCAGAAATTCCATGTTTTCTAGCGTCAGCGGTATGCATATTTATACAAAATGCACAGCCATTGATTTGCGATGCACGAATCTTAATTAATTCTTTATGTGCTGGAGTTAGTGAGGTAGTAGAAATATATTTCTCTAAATTCATTAAAGCTTGATAAGCGTCTGGAGCAACATTCGGGATAACAATTCTTGGTTTCATTTTTATATGTTTAAAAGTTCATTACAAAGGTCAGTAATGTATACTTTTAAAAACTTGAACTACTTCAAGAAATTAAGATCACACTTTTCCAGCTCTTATTTTACTCATAAATTCAGCTGAAAAATCTAAATAGGAGGCAAGCATGTATTGAGGAACCCTTTGTACAAAATCTGGATTTAGATTATTAAAATGGTTATATCGTTCTTCTGCAGACATTGTAAATAGAAATTTAATTCTCATCTGCGCGGCGCCAAATGCTTTTTGAGCTACAATTCGAAAGTATCTTTCAAGGTTCGGAATTTGCGCAAGCAGTGACTCTAAAACTGATTTTTCAATTGCAATAGCTTCAGTGGTTTCAACTGCTTGAATGTAGAAATGAGAGGGTATGTGATTGTGGTAACTTAAATAATCTGTTATCCACCAGTTTTCAATGGCGAATTGTAACGTTTGTTCTGTCCCTTTAGAATTGATAATATACTGACGCATGCATCCTTTTACAATAAAATACATAGTATTGCAAATTTGACCTTCTTGTAAAACTAGATTCTTTTTCTTAATCTGTGTTATAGTTAAGCATGATTCAAGTATGTCAATTTCGGATGGCTCGAGTGGAACAAACTTCTGGATATGATCTAAAATTGTATTGTGCATTTGAGATTATAGTTTTAAGTAAATTTAATCTAATATTTTAATTCATAAACTAATAAAATTATAGCAGCTGTATAAAAACAAAAAACCATCCCGCTTAAAGGATGGTTTTTTTATGATAAGTAAGTAATCTAAATTGAGTTTATAAAACGTTTATTTTACTTTATTAAGTATTGCTTTGAAAGCTTCTGGGTGGTTCATAGCTAAATCTGCAAGAACTTTACGGTTCAATTCGATTCCGTTAGCTTTAACTTTTCCCATGAATTGAGAATAAGACATTCCTTCTAATCTAGCTCCAGCGTTGATACGTTGAATCCATAATGAACGGAAATTTCTTTTATTCTGTTTTCTGTCACGGTAAGCATAGCTCATTGCTTTCTCTACCGCGTTCTTAGCAACTGTCCAAACGTTTTTACGTCTACCAAAGAAACCTTTGGCTTGCTTCATTATTTTTTTTCTTCTTGCTCTTTTAGCAACTGAATTTACCGATCTTGGCATAATTTTAAATGTGTTTTTGTAGCAGGCGTCCTGAATTGAATCAAAGGAACTTGAAAGCCATACTCCAAGGTTATATAAATAATTTTTTAACCTAAAGAATTATTAGATAATTCTTAATTGTTGTTTGATGCTTTTCATATCTGTAGAGTGAACTAGCGCTGAGTGTGTCAAAGCTAATTTACGTTTTTTAGATTTTTTAGTCAAGATGTGACTTTTAAAAGCATGCTTTCTTTTAATCTTTCCAGAGCCAGTAACTTTAAAACGTTTCTTAGCGCTAGATTTTGTTTTCATTTTAGGCATTTTTCCTAGTGTTTTAATTTATTCTTACTTACTTATTTTTTTGTTTCAAGTTTATAGTTTCAAGTTCAGAACTGAACACTGAGACTATAAACTGAGAACTACTTCTTTTTCTTCGGAGCAATGAACATAATCATTCTCTTTCCTTCCAAAACAGGCATAGCTTCAACTTTACCATGTTCTTCTAAATCTTGAGCAAGACGTAATAATAGAATCTGACCTTGATCTTTGTAAATAATAGAACGTCCTTTAAAGAAAACGAAAGCTTTTAATTTAGCTCCTTCTTTTAAGAATTTTTCAGCGTTCTTTCTTTTGAACTCATAATCATGCTCATCAGTTTGAGGACCGAATCTAATTTCTTTTACAACAACTTGAGAAGATTTAGCCTTTAATGCTTTGTCCCTCTTCTTTTGCTCGTAAACAAATTTCTTGTAGTCCATGATTTTACAAACCGGCGGTTCTGCGTTTGGCGAGATCTCAACTAAATCCAATTCAAATTGGTCAGCTAAACGTAACGCTTCTGCGATTTTGAAAACGCCAGGCTCAATATTTTCACCTACAAGACGTACCTCTGGAACACGAATAAGATTGTTTATTCTGTGTGCGTCTTTTTTTTCTACTCGAGGTTGAAAACCTCTGTTGCTTCTTATTGCTATGACTTTATAATTTAAGTTAAACTGTAAAAACTTTTAATGTCTTTTTTATTTCTTCGTTTACAATCGAAGCAAATTCTTCAATAGAAACGGTAATGTTACCTTTTCCTTCTTGCCCGTGACGACGAATAGAGATTGTACCATTTTTCTCTTCTTCTTCACCTACAATTAGCATAAAAGGGATTTTCTGCATTTCTGCATCTCTGATTTTCTTGCCAATTGTCTCGTTTCGATTGTCAATTAGGGCGCGAATTTCGTGATTTTCTAGCAAATCTAAAACTTTTTTAGCATAATTTTCGTATTTCTCGCTCAAAGACAAGATTATAGCCTGTTCTGGCATTAGCCAAAGTGGGAAATTTCCTGCTGTATGTTCTAGTAGAATTGCTATAAAACGTTCCATCGATCCAAAAGGAGCTCTGTGAATCATAACTGGTCGATGTAATTCATTATCAGCACCTTTGTAAGTTAATTCAAAACGTTCTGGTAAATTGTAATCTACCTGAATTGTTCCTAATTGCCATTGTCTTCCTAAAGCATCCTTAACCATGAAATCAAG
The DNA here is from genome assembly GCF_004366435.1 of Flavobacterium sp. S87F.05.LMB.W.Kidney.N. NCBI lineage: Bacteria > Pseudomonadati > Bacteroidota > Flavobacteriia > Flavobacteriales > Flavobacteriaceae > Flavobacterium > Flavobacterium sp. S87F.05.LMB.W.Kidney.N. The sequence continues at coordinate 350,125 of NZ_SODX01000006.1, forward strand.
TTTCGGACCGTAAAAAGCAGCTTCGCCATATTCTACAACAGTATTTAGACCCTTGTCTCTTGCTGCGTTAATAATAGCGTTTTCAGCTTTTTCCCAGTTCTCATCTGTTCCAATGTATTTTTCTCTGTCTTCTTGGTCTCTTAACGAAATTTGAGCAGTAAAGTTTTCAAAACCTAATGAACCAAATACATATAGTACAAGGTCTATTACTTTTTTGAATTCTTCGTCCAATTGTTCTGGAGTACAGAAAATATGCGCATCATCCTGAGTAAATCCTCTTACACGAGTCAAACCATGTAATTCTCCCGATTGCTCATATCTATATACAGTACCAAATTCAGCGTAACGCTTTGGTAAATCTTTATATGACCAAGGTCTTACATTGTAAATTTCACAGTGGTGAGGACAGTTCATTGGTTTTAATAAAAATTCTTCACCTTCTGCAGGAGTATGGATTGGCTGAAAGCTGTCTGCTCCATATTTTGCATAATGTCCAGAGGTTACATAAAGTTCCTTCTGACCAATATGTGGAGTTACAACCTGCTCGTAACCTGCTTTCTTTTGTGCTCTTTTTAGAAATTGCTCCAAACGATCTCTCAATGCAGCTCCTTTTGGCAGCCATAAAGGTAAACCTTGACCAACTTTTTGAGAGAAAGCAAACAATTCAAGTTCCTTCCCTAATTTACGGTGATCACGACGTTTAGCTTCTTCAAGAAGTTCAAGGTATTCAGTTAGATCTTTTTGTTTAGGAAAAGAAGTTCCGTAAACACGAGTCAGCTGTTTGTTCTTTTCATCTCCTCTCCAGTAAGCTCCAGCCACACTCATAATTTTTACAGCTTTGATAATTCCAGTATTCGGAATATGGCCTCCACGGCATAAATCTGTAAAAGTAGAATGGTCGCAAAAAGTAATAGTTCCGTCTTCAAGATTAGAAATCAATTCCGTTTTGTAAACATTATCTTTATACATCTCTAAAGCTTCTGCTTTGCTTACAGGACGCATTTTAAAATCATGTTTCTCTCTCGAAATCTCAAGAACACGGTCTTCAATCTTTTTGAAATCTGCTTCGGATATCTTCTGATCTCCAAAATCTACATCATAATAAAATCCATTAGCAATTGCAGGTCCAAGGGTTAATTTAATTCCTGGGTATAATTCCTCAAGAGCTTGAGCCATTACGTGCGAAGTCGAATGCCAGAAAGCTTTTTTACCTTCAGCATCATTCCAAGTATATAATATAAGATTACCGTCGGTCGTTAATGGAGTTTCGGTTTCAATAGTTGTACCATTAAAAGATGCAGAAATCACATTTCTTGCAAAACCTTCGCTAATGTTTTTAGCGACCTCCATTGGAGTAACGCCTGAAGCGAACTCTCTAATTGACCCATCGGGTAAAGTAATCTTGATCATTGTTTATAATTTTGTGAATGCAAATATAGGTGATTACAAAAACACATACAATATATATGTATAAGTTTACTTTTATATCTATTGCAAGCATCATTATATATAAGTTGAATTATATGGTTATATATATAGGACTAAAAAAATCCTCAGGCTGAGCGAAGTCGAAGCCTCTCACAATGATTTGGAATTTAAAATTTGGAATTTGCTTTTAAATGAGAAGCATAATCCCCTGTCCGTTCCAGCCTTCTTCTTTTTAAAGAAAAAGCAGAAGGATTTTCTCTGAATCCTCGGGACTGTCAGGGCTGGGGCATATATTTTTAAAAGAACATTAGAATAAATAAGGAATATAAAATCTCTTAAAGTGCCGGCACAGGGCAGTAAAAATTAAAAACTCTGCAAAAATGGAATGTAATATCGGAGTTAAATTGAGGAAATGCTGTCCTGGCAAAGAAAAAACTGACAATGTTTCAAAAAAGCTGATAATGTAAATGGAGAGTTATCAGTGTGTTAAGAAAAACTTTCAATAAACATGAAAAAAATATAAAAAAAAGTCTTGCAGATGTAAATAAAGGTGGTACTTTTGCACCCGCAACAACGCAATGTTCACAGACAGACTGGCAGGAAAAGCTGATTAAAAGAGAAAAGAAATTTTCAAAAAAAAGATTAGAAAAAGCTTGTGGGAATGGAAAACGGGTATTACATTTGCACCCCGCAAATACGGGAAGTTCCTTGAGATGCTGAGAGAAGAATTAGAGAAAAAGAGATTTAAAAATTTCAAAAAAAACTTTAATTTTTTCTTGCAGGAAACAAAAAGAATTTTTAGTTTTGCACCCGCTTTGAAACACAGGCGGAATGATAAAGAAGACACGTT
>NZ_SODX01000007.1:0-126918 GCF_004366435.1 Flavobacterium sp. S87F.05.LMB.W.Kidney.N
GATTTTATATTCCTTATTTATTCTAATGTTCTTTTAAAAATATATGCCCCAGCCCTGACAGTCCCGAGGATTCAGAGAAAATCCTTCTGCTTTTTTCTTTAAAAAGAAGAAGACTGGAACGGACAGCGGGATTATGCTTCTTATTTAAAAGCAAATTCCAAATTTTAAATTCCAAATCATTGTGAGAGGCTTCGACTTCGCTCAGCCTGACGGATTTTTTTACTATTAGTACATAAGTAGAAAAAATAAACCCGACAGGTTTTAAGACCTGTCGGGTTGTATGAATACTTTAATTTATAATTTAATCGAAACGAATCGCTTTTACTGGAGATATTTTGGTTATTATGTATGATGGTATTAATAATACCAAAAAACAAATAGCAATAGTTAGTAAATTCAATAAAAGTATATAAATCCAATTTAGATAAACTGGAGCTTGATTTACATAGTAATTTTCAGGATTAAGCTGAATTATTCCAAAGTGCTGCTGGATTAATAAAATTGAAATCCCAATTAAATTTCCCCAGAATAATCCGCGAAGGATTAAATAGAATGCATTGTAAAGAAATATTTTGCGAACTGTCCAATTATTTGCTCCCATCGATTTTAAAATTCCAATCATTTGAGTTCTCTCTAGAATAAGTACTAATAAAGCAACAACCATATTGATTGTAGCCACTAGAATCATTACTGCCAAGATGATTACGATATTGAAATCAAACAACTGAAGCCAATCAAAAATATAACTATACTTTTCTATAATGGTTTTGGTATCTAGATTCGAAGACGTCTGCTCATAAATCTGATCACCTGCAGATTTTATATCGTTAAAGTCTTTTACAAAAACTTCAAATGCTCCAATTTGATCCTCATTCCATTTATTGATTCTCTGAATATGACGAATATCTCCTATTATATATGTTGCATCGAAATCCTGGAACCCCGAATTAAATATGGCCGAAATTTTGAATCGACGACTATTAGGAAGTTTTCCCTGCTCTTCTTTAATAAAGAATGTATTGAATTGATCTCCTACTTTTAAATTTAATCGATCTGCCAGAAATCTAGAAATAATAACATCTTCATTTAATGCTTTTGAAAAATCAGGCAGTTTTCCTTCTACAATGTATTCATTAATATTATTCCAATCATAATCGGCACCTACTCCTTTAAACACAATTCCTTCAAATGCATTTTCAGTTCGAATAATTCCTGCCTTACTTGCTATTGCCTGAATATGGCTAACTTCTGGAACTGATTTAAAATTTGGATAAAAATCTTGTTTCTTTGAAATTGGAATTATAGTAACTTCAGAATTATTATTATCATAATTAGAAATTATAATCTGTCCGTTAAATGCCGAAACTTTATCACGGATTTTCTTCTGCAATCCTATTCCAGTTGCAACCGAAACAATCATCATAATAATTCCTATTGCAATTGCAGAAATAGCAATTTTTATTATGGGAGCTGAAATACTGCTTTTGTAGTTTTTGGCAGTAATAAGTCTTGTAGCTATAAAATATTCTAAATTCAAATTACAAATGTTTCTTTAATTATTACAACTATTCCTTTTTCAAAAGTACATCTTAAAAAGAGAAAACTAGATTCTCTTGAAAACAATTACCATTTTTTTTAATTCTACTACAACGGAATTTTCTTTTTCATCTCTTCTACTATATTAAATGCTGCTGGACAAATTTCAACGTTTTTTAATGTTAAGTGAGATATTTGATGAAACTTATTTCTATCAGTATGTGGAAATTCTCTACAGGCTTTTGGGCGAACATCATAAATCATACAATAGTTTTCGCTATCCAGAAAAGTACAAGGAACGCTTTGTAAAACATAATCTTTGTCTTCATCAATTCGAAGATATTGCTCAATAAACTGCTGTGGCTTTTGTCTTAAGTGTTTTGAGATACGCTCAATGTCAGCCAAAGTAAATAATGGGCCTGTTGTTTTACAACAATTAGCGCATTTCAAACAATCGGTTCTTTTAAATTCTGCATTGTGCAAATCCTGCATAATGTAATCTAAATTCTTCGGCTGTTTCTTTTTGAGCTTATCGAAATACTTTTTATTCTCGATATGCTTATCTTTGGCTAACTTACTTAAGTTATTTAAAATCTGTTTCAAGTTTAGAATTTAAAGTTGATCTGCAAAATTAAACAACTTTAAACTTGAAACCTTAAACTTTGAAATAAAAACAATGAAAGATCTTTTTGGAAAAGCGATATTTGATTTCTATACCAATAATTCGCCTGAAGATATTACTACAGAAACTTCGATTTCTGAAGAAGATGAAATGAGCATTGAATATCTTTTTCGCTCTTATAATGAAATGCCATTAATTGAACAAAAAGCACTCCAGCTGGCAAAAGGAAAAACACTCGATGTTGGTTGCGGAGCAGGAAGCCATGCCCTCTCACTACAAAATGAACGTAATTTAGATGTAACCGCAATTGATATTTCGGAAAAAGCAATCGAAACTTGTCTTCTTAGAGGAATTAAAAATGCTAAAGTTGAAAACATTTTAGATTTTGAAGGTGAAAAATTTGATACCATTTTACTTCTAATGAACGGAACTGGAATTTTTGGTAAATTAAAGGACTGCAATAAATATCTTGGAAAATTAAAATCGCTTCTAAATCCTGACGGACAAATTTTAATTGACAGCTCCGATATCATTTATATGTTTGATGAGGATGAAGATGGCGGTAAATGGATACCTTCTGAAAATGATTATTATGGAGAACTTGTTTTTAATTTAAGTTACAAAAACGAAAAAGAAGAAGCTTTTAATTGGTTATATTTAGATTATAACACACTTCAAAATGCTGCGATTGCGAATGGATTAAATTGTGAGCTGATTCTCGAAGGTGAACATTACGATTATTTAGCTAAACTTTCTATTTAAAAAATAAACCAATTAAAATATGACCGAATTAGATTTAGAAAAATTAAAATATCCGATTGGAAAATTTATAACTCCTAATGATTACTCTGTAACATATCTTTCAGAAAAAATTGAAGAAATAGAAAGTTTCCCAAAGAGATTACAAAATGAAACACTTCATTTAACCGACGAACAATTAGACACGCCATATCGTCCAGACGGATGGACAGTGAGACAAGTTATACATCATTGTGCAGAAAGTCATATGAATTGTTACATTCGAATTAAATGGGCTTTAACAGAAAACAATCCAGTGATTAAAGCTTATGATGAAGTTCTTTGGTCTGAATTGAATGACAATCTAACGATGCCAATACAGCCAACACTTGATTTATTGAAAGGACTTCATTTTAGATTAGCTTATATAATGAAAAATTTATCAGAATCTGATTTGGAGAAAACTTTTGTTCATCCTTCAGATAATTCAGAAAATAAAATCAAAAAGATTATCGGATCATATGCTTGGCATGGGAATCATCATTTAGCACATATTACAACTTTAAAAAAATATAAAAACTGGAAATAACACAAAATGTATATCATTTATACATTTGTTTACTTCATGTATACAAAAATCCTCTTCATATGAAGAGGATTTTTGTTATGGTATATTTAAATATTTATGTGTTTGTAATGAAACTCTCCATTTCGGATTATTCATAACATAGTCAACAATAAGAGGAGTCATTTCCTCTTTTTTACTCCATTCTGGCTGAAGGAATAGGATTGCATCATCATTTACTAATTCTGCCTGCTCTTCCGCAAAAATAAAATCGTGTTTATTGTAAATAATCACCTTTAATTCATGAGCATTATCATAAACAGTCTGAGTTGGTAATTTATTCTTTTTCGGAGAAAGACAGATCCAATCCCATGTTCCAGATAATTCAAAAGCGCCTGAAGTTTCTATATGAACTTTTAAGTTTTTTTCTTTTAAGCGTTCTGTCAAAAGCGTCATATCCCAAGATAAAGGCTCACCTCCAGTTACAACAACCGTATCAGCATATTTTGCTGCATTTTCAACAATTAAATCAATACTTGTTGGCGGATGAATTGCTGCATTCCAGCTTTCTTTTACATCACACCAATGACATCCCACATCACATCCTCCAATTCTAATAAAATAAGCAGCTCTGCCTGTATGCGCGCCTTCACCTTGAATGGTATAAAATTCCTCCATCAAAGGAAGCATTGCTCCTTTATTTACTTCTAATTGTATTTCTTTTGGTAACATTTTATTATTTTAAGAATGCAAAGATAGTCAATAATATACGGAACAAAAAAACCGATAGTTTATTGAACTATCGGTTTTCTATTTATTTAAAAAAATCTAGATTATTTTAAAGATTTTATTGATTGTGCAGCGTAAGTATTTGCTGGATCTAAAACTAAAGTTTTATTAAAATACTCCAAAGCTTTTACTTTATCAGTATTTGCATAAGCAGCTCCGATTGCATTGTAAGCCTCAACGATTTTTTTAGCCGTTGCAGGTTTAGCCACTTCCTCTGCACCTTTTGCTGTAATTTTAGTTACGTATTCTTCATAGTTTTTGATAATCAAATCATCTTTGTCTAATGCACTATTGATTCTTCCTTTGTACAAATAAGCCTCATCGTATGTTGGAGACGCTTCAAGAACTTTATCAAACGTAGCATTTGCTTTTTCTAAAGCAACTTTATCACGGCTTTCTAGAGGTTTACCAGCATTACCATAGTAAACAGAAATTCCATAATAAACAGCATCATCCAAATAATTTTTAGATTCTTTATTATTTGCTCCCAGTTCAAAAATAGATGCTGCTTGATTATATTGTTTTTTACCAAACAATTCTTTTCCAAAATCAGCAAATTCCTCAACTACTAAAGGCTCTAATTCAATTGCTTTTTTAATATCTGCTAAACCTGCATCAAACGCAGCTTGATCAATTGTACCATCTGCAGCAGTTCCTTTTTTAATTTTTGCTAACCCTAAATAATAGTAATCTCTTCCAATTACTTTATTTCCTGGAGCTTTAATGAAATCTTCGATAGATTTGATAGCTACATCAACGTTACCATTTTCGTAAGCAGCATATCCTAAATATCTGTAAATTCTAGGATTAACTTTATCTTGTGCAATCATTTTGTTTGCAACAGTTTCTAACTGTTTGTAATCCTTCACTAAGATTAAGAAATCTGCATGACGCATTTTAGAATCTAGAGAATAATCAGTTAAACTTAAATATTTCTCGTAGTTTGTAATTGCATTTTGCAAATTAACTTTAGCAGTAGAAGGTTTGTTTCTTGCCCATTTGTAATACGTTTCAGCAAGTTCTCTGTAAACTGGTCCGTAATTAGCATCTAATGCAATAACTTCATTGAAAGATTTAATTGCCTCATCATATGATTTAGCACCTTTTAATAAAACTCCTAACTGCATTTTTGCTCTTAGTAAAGTATTGTCAGCTGTAAAAGCATCACGATAAGCTTTATAAGCATCATTTTGATTATTAGATCCATAATATGCATCACCAATAGCTAAAAGTGCTTGAGCATTTTGAGGATCAACTAGTAAAGCACGTTTTAAAACGTCAACAGCACTTTTATAATCAGGATTATCAGAATTCATGTAAGCTCTAGCGATATAAATAAACTCATTTACATCCTTTTTCTTCATGTCTTTAGTTGCTAAAGCAAAATTAGCCTGAGCTGCAGCTGCATTTTTAGCATCTAAATCTAATTGTCCTAAACCAATGTAGTTTAAGTTTTTCTTATCCGAAGCTTGTAATCCATTATTATAATAGATTTTAGCAGAGTCTACAACAGATTGATTTAAATAAACATTTCCTAAAACAAAATTTGCTTCACCATCTGAAGGTTTAGATTTGATGATTGATTTAAGGATTGTTTTTGCCTTATCAAATTGTTCTGCATCAATCGCTTTTTTTGCTTGGTTGATGTCTTGCGCTGTTGCCGCAGTCGCCGAAGCTACTAATGCAAGACTAAAAATTTTAAATTTATTCATCTTTATCGTAATTAATTTATTCGTTATCTTTTATAATTTCATTCCTTATTTTAAGTTTACGCCCAGGAGTCTTGTATGGCAATAATCCTGACTTCAAAACTATACGTTGACCAATATCTCCGGCTACAAATGAAGCAAATCCCATTCCTAAACCTGAATAGCCTTGACAATTGATAATAAACAAATCACGTGCCAAAGGATATTTCCCTAATGCTAAGTCATCTTGAGTCGGACTATAATATTTATCACTATTTAATCCTTTTACACTTAAAACATTTATTTTCTTGATGACCTCCGTCATATCAGGTGTCGGCTGATACAACCAGTTAACACCAATAACACCCACCATTCCCTCATTCTCAGAAACAAATTTGATTACTTCATTATTTGTTTTAAAAGAAAAAACTCCTGTCTTAGGAACTTCATTAACTTTCGCTAATTCTTTCATATAGCGAACTGTACTTGAATTAGGATTATCAAAAACTAATCCCTTGATTTTAGAATCTGGCTTTCCTTGTATAAAATCGATTACACTTTTCAACGCAATTAGTGTATCATTATTGTTTTTGCTGGAAATAAATGCAATCGCATCGTGCGCAAAAGGTGTGACACGCGGATTAATTTTGCTTTTTTCAAAACGAGCTTTTTCTTCTCTTGTTAAATCTCTGGTCGTTATCGCGACTTTAGCTTTTTGATTCAACAAATCATTTATTACTTCTGCTTCTGACTTTGGTTTAACTGTAATTTTTGCCTCATAGTAAGTGCCTTCAAAAACAGCCACCTGATCGTCTACTATTTGTTTAACTGTTTCATCGACAGCAACATCAAGCGATCCTTTTAAAATGGTTTCTTTTTCAGCTTCACTCTTGTTTTTTTGGTTACACATGGCAAACAAAAAGACAAAAATAACCAAACCTAAAGCCTTACTATATTTCAACATAATTATTCTTCTTTTGAATTAATTAATCTTAAAAATCTTATTCCCGAATATACAATCAATAATCCACCGAAAGCATATCTATATTTTGGCTCCATGTTAAGCGGCAGCTTTTTCCAAAACATAATCATTAAACCGAGTACAAGATAAATTAAAAAAAACAGTATTCCTAAAACAAGAAGAAATCGCTCTTTGAGCGATTTCTTCTGAATATTATTAAGCATATCTTTTAACATTATTCTGCAGATTGAATAGTAATAGGTAGAGAGTATAGTACCCTAACTTTTTTACCATTTTGCTCGCCAGGAGTCCATTTTGGACATTTTTTAAGAACACGAATTGCTTCTGCTCCTGTACCGTAACCGATATCCCTTAAAACTTTAATGTCGGTTAATGAACCGTCTTTTTCAACTACAAACGTAACGTAAACTTTACCTTTAAGACCTTCTTCTTCTGGAGTTTTATAATTGTTTCCTACGAATTTGTAGAATTTATCAATTCCTCCTGGAAAATCTGGTTTTACTTCGATACCTGCTGTATTATATACAGTGTTATCTTCTTGTACAACCTCTGATACTGGTCCTTTACCAACTGGTTCATCAACAGTTAAAACTGCATCTGGATCTCCTTTGATAGTTTCAGCACCAACTTTTTTATCTTTCAAATCCACAATTTTTGGTGGATCTTCAGTAACTTCCTCTGCCTTCGCAACCACTGGTTTTACGAATTTAACTTGATCCACTTTTGGCGGAGGTGGCGGAGGTGGTGGTGTATTTGGTTTAATTTCCTCTTTTTTCTTTGGAGGTAATTTTACCGTTGCAATCTTAATATCGTTGTTTACTTCCTCTTCAGAAGAATCAGGTAAGAAACTTGCAATAAGAGGGGCAGCAACTGCGAAGCTAAAAATAAGTGAACCGATCACAAGTGCTTTCACAGTTGTTTTACCGTTCGATTTTCTCAGCTCGTATGCTCCATATATCTTATTACGTCCTTCGAATACGATATCAAGCCACTGATTTTTTATAATATCTAATTTCATATCTCTTGATTTTTAAGTTGATAAAACTTAAGATTGCTCTTATTTTTTATCTATCAATTTCGTTTCCTCTGGTGAAAACTCAGGAACAATAGCATAAGTATCTACTCCTGAAATTGCCATCTCATCCAATATATCAACCAAATTACGGTAATTTGATTTTTTAGTTGGTTTAATGATCACTATGATACCGTTTTTAGGTTTCCCTAAAGCAGCAGAATAAGCTAAAACATTCTTTTTCTGTTTTAATAATTCTCTACGAATACCATCTTTACCATAAGTTATGTCTTTTGGTCCTACTTTAGGACTAGCCAATAACCCCATGTAATAAACCATTTTATTGTCTCCACCTAACATTACTGTCATAGTACGATTTTCATCCACTTTGGTATCAACTTTCGGTTTATTAGGATCATCGTCTTTATCTGGCAACGACAAATCCATCGATTGTGGTTTTGACAACGAAGTGGTCAACATAAAGAATGTGATCAATAAGAATGCCAAATCCACCATAGCCGTTAAATCGACTTTAGAATTCTGTTTTTTGCTTCTTACTTTACCACCTTTACCACCGCCACCGTCGCCGGTATTTAATTCAGCCATTTTAGTGTATATTTTTTAATTAAAAGTCTTTTCCTCTCGTACCTGTAACTAAGTTAAAGGAATTGATTTTCTGATCTTGCAAAATATCCATAATTTTTTTAATTTTTGGATATTCTTCCTTAGCATCTCCTTTAATAGCAATCTGCAATTCTTTATCATCTAAATCAATTGTAGCTCTTCTAGAGATTAAAAGCCATTCTTTTAATTGATTATCTAATGAATCCAAAGGAATTCCAGGTTGATTTGCTTTGGTTCTGTCCGCCGCTTTCATGTCAATGATTTGCTTTAAACCTGTAACTGGCACACCAAAATCGTCCATTAATGCAAATTTGGCTTTATCTTCTTCAGAGAAAGTAATACCATATTTTGCACCAATTCCTTCAAGAGTTCTTTTACGAACCTCTCTACCTTTGATGTCGAAAAATACTTTTCCTTTTCCTACTGTAATAATCGCCAAATCTGTATCTGGCAATTTAGTTTGTACAGTAGATGCTGGAGTATCTACAGGAAGTGCTTCTGGCACTTTAGCAGTAGCGGTCAAAATAAAGAACGTTAGCAAAAGGAATGCAACATCACACATCGCAGTCATATCTGTCGATGTCGACTTTTTTTTCATTTTTATTTTAGCCATTATCTTTTTATTTTATTTTTTTGATATAAATATCAAAAATTAATTATTGTCTTAAACTTCCTCTGAATTTTCTGTAAGTATTCACGATTGTAGTACCAGCCTCATCGATAGAGTAAGTTAAATCGTCAATTTTAGCAGTAAAGAAGTTGTAAGAAACAATTGCTAAGATAGAAGTAGAGATACCTGTTGCAGTGTTGATAAGTGCCTCAGAGATACCTGTTGCAAGAGCAGCTTGGTCAGGAGTACCAGCAGAAGCTAACGCACCAAACGCTTTAATCATACCAGATACAGTTCCTAATAATCCTCCTAATGTACCTAAAGATACTAAAGTAGAGATAATAGTCATGTTTTTCTCTAACATTGGCATTTCTAATGAAGTTGCCTCTTCAATTTCTTTGTGGATTACTTCTGAAGCTTCTTCGCTGTTGAATCCTTCTTTTTTAACATCTTGGTATTTTACCAAAGCAGATTTAATTGCGTTTGCAACTGAACCTTGTTGTTTGTCACATGAAGCGATAGCAGCTTCGATGTTTCCTTCTTTAATACTACCTTGAACACTTTTCATGAATTTGTCAAGATTAGTTTTTCCAGCAGCTTTACCGATAACAATAAATCTTTCAATAGAAAAAACAACAACCATTAAAAACATACCTAATAATACTGGTACGATGAAACCTCCTTTATATACTTGTCCTAATGTATTGATTGGATGTCCTGTTTCTGGATTACCTCCTTCGAAGTTAGCAGAATCCCCCATGATTACTTTCCAAATAAACACCCCTACTAAGATACACGCTACAATAATGATTCCTGTAATCATTCCTCCCCCATTTGAAGTGCTTTCTTTTTTAACTTTAACGTTTGCCATTTTTTTTAATTTTAATAGTTTTAAATAATTTTTATTTTTTAGTTATATTTAACTTGTAGAGGAGCAAATTTATACGTTTAGTTTAAATAAAAAAACTTTTTTTAATTTTATTGACCGAAATTTAACTTCAATTTAAAAAATATCTCATTAAATTGCCACCATCATTTTTTAGATAAAACAAAAAAAAGGTAGATAATTAGAAAAATTACAACGTTTTAGTAAATATTCAAAGATTCCATTGATATCTTCTTAAAAAGCTGCGAATTTTTTTTTTATTAAATTTTCAATCAAAAAAAGCTTTTTCTTACTAAAAAAAACCACAATAAAAATGCCCAAAAACAAAGCAATACTCATATAACCATCTAAATTACAAATAAAAACATGAATAAAAAAGATAATTTTATTGCTGCTATTAACACAGGGTACTCTTCTAAGGGAGATAGCATTATCCTTGGAGGCGCAATGCTTGACGGTGAGCCAATTGCAGAAGCGCATGTGAAAATTCCATTAAAAACTTTAAACCGGCACGGATTAATTGCCGGTGCAACGGGAACAGGAAAAACCAAAACAATCCAGGTATTTTCTGAGCAGCTTTCGAATGCGGGAATTCCCGTTTTAATGATGGATATTAAAGGTGATTTTAGTGGTATTGCTAAAGAAGGAAAAGAAGAGGGTTTTATTACAGAAAGGCATGCAAAAATAAACATACCTTATAATGTAGCTTCATTTCCAGTTGAACTAATGTCTTTGTCTAAACAAAATGGTGTTCGTCTGCGTGCCACGGTTTCTGAATTTGGACCTGTTTTGTTTTCTAGAATATTGGATCTTAATGATACTCAGGCTGGAGTTGTAGCGGTTATATTTAAATATTGTGATGATAACCAAATGCCTTTATTAGATTTAAAAGACATAAAGAAAGTTATCAATTATATCACCGAAGAAGGCAAGGATGAAATTACTGCAAGTTATGGTAAAATTTCAACTGCAACTACTGGTACAATTCTCAGAAAAATAATTGAATTAGAACAACAAGGCGGTGACATATTTTTTGGCGAATTATCATTTGAAACTGATGATTTAATGCGAATTGATGAGAATGGAAAAGGCTACGTAAATATCATCCGCTTGACGGATATTCAGGATAAGCCTAAATTATTTTCTACTTTTATGCTAAGTCTTTTGGCGGAAATTTATCAAAAAATGCCTGAAAAAGGAGATGCAGATCAGCCAGAATTAGTAATTTTTATTGATGAAGCACATTTAATTTTTAACGAAGCAAGTAAGGCTTTATTAGATCAAATTGAAACTATTGTAAAACTTATTCGTTCTAAAGGTGTTGGCGTATATTTTGTAACTCAAAATCCGATGGATGTTCCAAGCGGTGTTTTGGCTCAGTTAGGATTAAAGATTCAGCATGCGCTTAGGGCTTTCACGGCAAATGACCGCCAGGCGATTAAAAAAACAGCGGACAATTACCCAACTTCTGAATTTTATAAAACAGATGAATTACTGACAAGTCTCGGAATTGGAGAAGCTTTGGTTACAGCGCTCAACGAAAAAGGTGTTCCAACTCCGCTTGTTGCGACAATGATGCGTGCGCCACAAAGTCGTATGGATATTTTATCTTCTTCAGAAATTGATGAAATAAACAACAAATCGAAATTGGTTAAAAAGTACGCCGAAGAAATTGACAGAGAAAGTGCTTTTGAAATTCTGAACAAAAAAATAGCCGATGCTACTGAAGCAGCTTCTCAGCAAGAAGAGCAGGCACCAACAAGATCTTCAAAAACAGAACCTAGTACAGCAACTGTTGTTGGCAAATCGGTTTTAAAAGTTGTTACGAGTGCTACTTTTATAAGAGGCGTTTTTGGCGTTTTAAATAAAATCTTTAAGAAATAAACAACTCTTCAATAACAAAAATCAATATCAATTACAAAGTTAAAATTGTAATTGATATTGACATTTTCATTAAAAATTATTTAGATAATAAGTCCAAAATTTTATTTTCAACTTCTGTAGAATTCCAGATATTTTCGATGTTATCTAATTTTAAAACTTCTTCCATAATTCCGTTTTGGAAATCTCCAATTGCCAAAGCTTCTGCGTACGGACGATCACTAAAAGTTACACGGCTGTAAAGCGGAATCCATTTATCTGGATGTTTATCTGAAAATATCTTTTCTATTTTCTTTTGCAATAAGAATTTTTCATCTGCCGTTTTTGTGCTCATTTCCATGAAATTTCGGTATGAAAGTTCTGCAATTGCATCAGCATTTGGTTTACGGGAAATTTGATATTCGGTAAAGATCTTTTTCCAGTCGTCTCCAAATTTCTCTATCATTTCATTTAAAACCGTAATATCTTCAAAACCTGCGTTCATTCCTTGTCCGTAAAATGGAACAATTGCGTGGCAGGCATCTCCGATCAAAGCAATTTTATCTTCGTAAGTCCACGGAAAACATTTCATGGTCACCAAAGTACTGGTTGGATTTTTAAAGAAATCATTGGCCAGTTCTGGAATTACTTCAATAGAATCTGGGAAATTTTTCTCAAAAAAATCTTCTACCATTTTTCGATCAACAAGTGATTCAAAAGAATTTTGACCTTCAAAAGGCATAAATAAAGTACAGGTAAAACTTCCGTCAAGATTAGGAAGCGCAATTAACATGTACTCACCTCTCGGCCAAATATGAAAAGAATTTTTATCTAATTTATGTGTTCCGTCTGCATTTGCGGGAATGTTCAATTCTTTGTAACCCATGTTTAAAAATTCCTGCGAATAATTAAACATACTCTGACGCTGCATTCTGTGGCGGATTCTTGAAAAAGCACCATCTGCACCAAAAACCATATCAAATTTTCGTTCTTCCCACTCTCCTCTTTCGCTTTCGCCAATATGCAGCGTCGCGTCGCTTAAAGTAACATCCCAGACTTTCTGCTCAAAATGAAATTCGGCTCCAGCTTCTTCAGCAAGATCAATCATTTTTCGGTTTAGCTTTCCTCGGGAAATTGAGTATATAGATTCGCCTTCTTGTCCGTAATTCTGAAAATTCAGTTTGTCTACTAGATGAATTGCACGTTTGTCCATCGGAATTGCAATTTCTCTTACCGAATCTCCAACTCCAACTGCATAGAGCGCTTTCCAGCCTCGGTTGGACATTGCCAGATTAATTGAGCGACCAGAAAAATTAATTTTTCGAATATCAGGACTACGATCATAAACATGAACGGTGTGACCAGCTTTTTTAAGATAAATTGCCAGCAGTGATCCTACAAGTCCAGAACCTACAACTGCAATTTTTAGTGAAGTTTGCATCAGGGAAAATCTAATATATAAGAACGTAAAAATAAGTAATAATTACACATAAGCTTTAAAATAAACCAAATATTTGCCCATCAAGTCTAATATTTACTTGGGCATGTCCCTTCGGGCCGGGCTTTCGGCTATATCTTTTATTCCGTTTCTCTTCATAAAAGGATACTGCCTCTATCCCTCATGCGGCATCTATTTTCATAACTAAATCATGTATAATATATTTTATAGATTCCAATGTCAATAAAAATCTTAATTAAAAATACTACTTTAGTATAATTAGAATTATTAAACAAAATATTGGCAAATCGAAAAAAATGAACCTCTACTCAGAACATTACGTAACTCAAAAAACGGAAAGGTTCGTTAATAAAATTTGGTGTCTGGACAACAGCATCGGCGAAGACCTGATCGAAAACAAACTCGTTTTACCAAACGGCTGTTTTAATCTCGCCATTGTAAGCGGAAATGCGATAGAAGTTCATACGAGTAAAAAGAAATACGAGATGAACGAAGGCATTTACTTTTGTTCGCAAATGACCAATAAAGTTTTGGTCAATATCCAGCACAAAACTAAAGTTACAATTATACAGTTTCATGGCTGGACGCTTTCGATGTTTCCGAAATATGATTTAGGCGATTTTACAGATTCTATTGTTCATATTAATGGCGAAGAATTACCTTTTAAAATTCATACTTATTTAGATATTAAAACTTTGCTAGATACAATTAATGTATATTTTGAAGAATTGACTTTTTCAAATCCAGACAAAGATCTAGTTGAAAAAATATGTGAAATCATTAAACTTAATAACGAAGAAATTTCGGTTTCGGAAATTAGCAAAACATTAAATTTATCACAGCGATTACTGCAAATCAAATTTAAGACCGCAACTGGACTTACAATTAAAAAATACATTCAGATTTTGAAGTTCAGAAAATCGGTTGACCAAATGGTGAATTCTGATTTAGAAAAATTAAAACTAACTGATGTCGCTCTTTACAACAAATATTTTGACCAGTCGCATTTTATAAAAAAGTTTAAAGATGTCACCAAAACGACTCCAAAAACGTTCGATCCCG
Organism: Flavobacterium sp. S87F.05.LMB.W.Kidney.N; assembly: GCF_004366435.1. Lineage (NCBI taxonomy): Bacteria > Pseudomonadati > Bacteroidota > Flavobacteriia > Flavobacteriales > Flavobacteriaceae > Flavobacterium > Flavobacterium sp. S87F.05.LMB.W.Kidney.N. The sequence continues at coordinate 14,434 of NZ_SODX01000007.1, forward strand.
ATTCGTATTTTCTTTCTCAAAAAAGATAAGTATTCGCATTTATACAATTTTGCAAATAATGATTGACTTACTTTTGCAAAATCAATCATCATTCATCAATCAAAATGAAAATCAATCACACTTTTTTTCAACTAAAAACTTTTTTAGTTGGAGTACTTCTCATCCAAATTCAAATCGCATTCTCGCAGGAAGAAAAAAGCTCGGCTTTGTACAAGACCATTATGTCAAAAGACAGTCTTCTTTTTAATATTGGCTTTAATACTTGCGACATTAAACAATTTGAGAACTTATACACGGACGATTTTGAGTTTTTTCACGACAAAGACAGTATTTCGGACAAGGCGCTATTTTTAAAAAACTTAAAAAACGGAATTTGTGCAACGCCCCGAAAATACAATTACCGCAGAGAATTAGTTGATGGAAGTACTGAAATTTATCCGCTTTACAAAAAAGGCGTTTTGTATGGCGCCATACAAATGGGCACGCATCGATTTTTTGAAAGCACTGCTGAAAAACCCGAAGAAGCAGGAAGCTTTGCCAAGTTTACTCATCTTTGGCTTTTAAAAAATAAAGAATGGAAATTAGCCCGATCGCTGAGTTACAATCATCAAATGACAAGTTCTACAGCCAATAAAGCTGGCCTTTTTGACAATGTTGAAGAAACAGAAAAATGGCTTAAAGAAAATAATGTTCCCACTTTAGGAATCGGCATTATTACGGATGGTAAACTAAAACAGGTAAAGGTTTTTGGCGAACTTCAAAAAGGTGTTTCGGCACCTTACAATACGATTTGGAATGTCGCATCTTTAACTAAACCGGTTACGGCTGTTGTAACTTTAAAGTTAGTAAGTTCTGGAAAATGGGATTTAGATGAACCTCTTTATAAATATTGGACAGATCCAGATATTGCAAAAAATCCCTATTTAAAATTATTGACGACCAGAATTGTTTTAAGTCATCAGACTGGTTTTCCGAATTGGAGGTCTTTTAATGATTCTAACAAACTGGATTTTAAATTTAAACCTGGAACTCAATATCAATATTCTGGAGAAGGTTTTGAGTATTTACGAAAAGCCTTGGAGAAAAAATTTCACAAAACATTAGATCAGCTGGCTTCAGAATTAATTTTTGAGCCGTTGAAAATGAATGACTCTCAACTTATTTGGAATGATAAAATCGATCTTTTGAGATATGCAATTAATTATGACAACAAAGGAAATGCCTATGAACCAACAAAAAATAAAACTGCCAGTGCCGCAGACGATTTACTAACAACTATTGAAGATTACGGAACATTTTTGTGCAGCGTTATGAACGGTGACGGTTTAAGCAAAAAAGTTTTTGAAGCAATGAAATCACATCAGGTTTCAACAAAAAAAGACAAATACTTTGGTCTGGGTTTTGAAATTTATGATTTAGGAAATGAAAACTATGCTTTATCGCATGGTGGTGCAGACAAAGGTGTTCAGACTATTTTTTTACTGTTGCCAAAAACAAAACATGGATTAGTAATTTTTACCAATGTTGATGACGGCTATAAAATTTATGAAGATATCGTTGTGCATTACCTAGGAAAAAATGGAAGAAAAATAGTCGATATCGAAACGAAATAAAGCCAATATAGACCGTATAAAGAGTAGCTTTTAGTCTATGCTCGAATTCGTTTTTTAAATTAAATGAAAAAAAAATTGATTGATTGTGAAACCAAATCGAAAATCGCTCGTCTAACATTTTAAGACCTTACATTTATTTCAGTAAAAAATCGTAATTTCGACACAAAACACTGAATATCTAATGGTTAGCAGGTTTCAATCATCAATCAAAAACGAATCATTTATTTCAACCAATTATCAATCATTATGAAAAAATCAATCAAACTTATTGCACTCTTTGTAGTTTTTCAAATCTCGGCTTTAAGCACTTTTGCACAAGATAAAGCACAGCAAATTGAACAACTTTTAGCGAAATACAACGAATATGGACAATTTAACGGCTCCGCTCTCGTTGCCGTAAATGGGAAAGTAATTTTTAAAAAAGGTTTTGGTTTGGCCAATATGGAATGGGATGTTCCAAATCAGCCTGATACTAAATTCAGATTAGGTTCTATCAGCAAACAATTTACAGCACTTTTAATAGTAAAACTAGCTGAAGAAGGAAAACTGAAATTAGATGTTCCAATCACAACTTATCTGCCAGATTATCCAAAAGAAAATGGTGGTAAAATTACAATTCATCACTTATTGACACACACGTCTGGAATTCCGAATTATACCAGTGCGCCAAACTTTTTTAAAGATAAAGCTCGAAATCCGTATACTCCAGAAGAATTCGTAAAAACGTTTTCAAGTCTGCCGCTTGAATTTACTCCTGGCGAAAAATTCAATTATAGCAATTCTGGTTATTTTCTATTGGGTTATATTATTGAAAAAATTTCAGGGAAAACATACGAACAATATTTACAGGAAATTATTTTTACGCCTTTAAAAATGGTTAATTCTGGTTATGACCACAGCGATGTCATTTTAAAAAACAGAGCGGCTGGTTACGAAAAACAGGGGAAAAAAATTGTAAACGCTGCATATCTTGACATGAGCATTCCGTATGCCGCTGGATCCTTGTACTCAACGGTAGAAGATTTGTATTTGTGGGATCAGGCGCTTTATACAAACAAACTGCTTTCAGAAAAATCCATAGAATCTTTATACAAACCATATATTAAAGCGTGGGGCGGTTTTTATGGATATGGATGGTCAACTTATGAAGCTCCGAATGGAGAAACCAGTAAATTGAATATTATTGAGCATGGAGGCGGTATTAACGGATTTAATACAATCATTTCTCGTATTCCTGCAGATAAGAATCTTGTAGTTTTATTAAACAATACAGGCGGAACCGTTTTAGGCGAAATGAACACTGCTATTCGTGCTATTTTATACAATCAGCCGTTTGATCAGCCTAAAAAATCGCTGGCATTAGATTTATTGGATATCTATAATGAAAAAGGCGCAGCGACTGGAACCGAAACTTATAAAAAACTGAAAAATGATCCTACATACGCTATTAAAGAAGGAGATATGAATCGAGTTGGATATCAGTTATTACAAAACGGAAAAAAGAAAGAAGCAATTGAAGTTTTCAAAATTAACGTTGAAACTTTCCCAAAATCAGGAAATGCTTTTGATAGTTTAGGTGAAGCTTATCTAGCAGATGGTGATAAAAAATTAGCTATCGCGAATTACAAAAAATCAGTCGAATTAGATCCTTCAAATGAAAACGGGAAAAAAGTATTAGATGAACTTTCAAAAAGTAAAACTAAATAACATTTAAAAAATCCTTTTAAAATTATCTCCGATAAAATAGATTCAAATCTTTTTTATCGGAGTTTTTTTGTTACAATTTCTAACATTCAAATTGGATAATTTAGCTTTAAAAATATTATTTTAGCCCGACCCAAAATAACAATTTAACCTATGAAAAATTTTAAGAAACAAGGCTTTCTGGCTGTATTTTTATGTTTATTTATTTCTTTAAACTGTTTATCACAAAACAATTCGCAAGCTCCAGCAATGCCTTCACAGCAAAACAGAATTATAATTGATAAAATCGTCGAAGCAGCACATTATAAAAATTATGTGATTGATTTTTGTTTATCGAAAATAAACGAAACTTCGGCAAAAGAAGGCTGGAATGACCAGAAAACAATGGAGATCAGTCAAAGCATTAATTATAAAAATTTTAGGGATGCGATTTACAACAGTTTTGTTGTTTTTGATGAAGTAGAACTGGAAACTTTATTAAAAGCATATGAAAAAGACACGGCTTACCAGACTAAAAATGTAATGACTAATAATAAAGTGCTTATTAATAATCTGAATATTTTTGCTGCTGATATTGTGAAGGGGAAGTATATTTCTAAATAAAAAGGTGCTAAGGTTCTAAGATGCTAAGATTCTAAGTTTTTGTACTCTTTGTCAAAGTTTTAAACTTTGACTCAAAGATTCAATTTTAAGTTGTCTTCTCATTTTTGTCATTTCGACGAAGGAGACTCGAGCGATAGTGACTGGCGGAGCAAATCTCCGCGAGAAGCTCTATAAAGATTAAACTCTCTTTGCGGAGTTACTTACGGAGATTTCTCCTTCGTCGAAATGACAATATTCTGGTTATTTTGTTTAATACAAATTTCTTTAAAATTTTGGTTTTAAACTTTTACAAAGAGTAAAAAAACCTGAAACTTGAAACTTGAAACAAAACTATTCCTTCAGTTTAAAAACCAACTTTGTTGAAGTTTTTATAATCTCTTCTTTATTCAATTTCATTTTTCTGAATTTTCCAGCGTTGTACATTTCGGCTTGGTCGTCGTAATGTTTACTAAACGGATTTCCAGATTGTCCCGTAGGCAGAATACTCCAGCTGTTTTCGACATCAGAGAAATCAACAATTCTTCTGGTTGAAGGTCCGCCTTTTGTATAATATTTTCCTTCGTCATTAAATCCGAAAAACAAATTATTGATTACCTCATTTGAACCTGGCGAATTAAATGGTCCGACATTAAATAATCTTCGAAGTGCCGCTACTTTTCCTAAAGGATGTTCGTGCTCAACGGTATGTACTTCTCCCCATTTCCAATTAGAAACAGTATTTCCTAACTGATTTTGTAATGATATAATTGCATCGTGAAAAGATTTTGAAACAATTTGTTTTCTAGTTTCTTTTACATTTTTAGTTTTAACATTATCCCACCAAACCGAATTTTCATTTTTAATTTGATTGGCAATAACTTGTTTCCCAACAGAAATTCCTAAAAAGAGATTGAAGTTTTCCTCCCCCATTTCGTCTTCAAAAGTATTTTTTAGATATAAATAAATCCATTTATTATAAATCGTTGGCGCAGTATCCTCTAAATTGTTGGTTCCTTTCCATGATTTTAAAACCTTTATGGCTTCTTTTTCTGTTGCTGAAATTGAGTTAGGATCAATATTCGAAATCAAATTCTTAACCACATCAACGGCAACATCAGAAGTATTGTCATAAATCATTTTACTCACTGCTTCTTTATCCCAATCGGATTTTGCATCCATTAATCCTGCAATTCTTTTTGCACGATCTTCAGGCAGGTAATATCCTGGATACAAATATCCATTATCTATAGCTTCAGGCTGATTATTAGCAGAATAAACATAACCCCATTTCGGATTTTCTGATGATGGGTTTTTATCAAAATCTAGATATTCGGTAATATCATCATTCCCGCTCGATCCATCTAAAATCAAATGTGTATTTACACCTTCTTTGTGTTTATATAATTTTCCTGTTGCCCACCAAGCCACATTTCCTTTAGCATCTCCATACATTACATTAAGTCCCGGCGCCGCGACAAGTTTTACGGCATTTTTAAATTCGTCCTTACTCCTCGCATGCGAAAGTCCGTAAACTGCATCTAGAATCTGAATTGGCTGATGGGTGTAAGTCCACAACATTGCAATTGGAGTTTTCTTTTCCAAACGTTCCAAAAAATCATTCATAATTGGTCCGTGTCGGCTTGATTTAATTGTCAAGACCACATCTGAAGTATCTTTAACTTTGATTACTTTTTTTCTGGTTTCATAAGCTGCAAAACCAGTAGGTGTTTGATATTGAGTGGAATCTCCAGCTTTATTCTTTTCTTGATAAAAATCGATGTCATCATTTTCGAACATTGTTAAACCGTAAGCGTAATCACGATTGTGTGCCAGTAACGGAAATGGAGTTCCCGCAAGATAACAACCATATAATTCATGTTTTGGTGTTACAATATGAGCTTCGTACCAAGTGGCAGGCTGCGAAAATCCTATATGCGGATCATTTGCAAAAATCACTTTCCCACTTTTAGATTTATGAGGCCCAACAACCCAGCTGTTGCTTCCAATAAATGGCGGAATAGGCGATTGATCCAGCATTGCCGCAACAGATTTTGCAATCTCTGAATATTCTTCTGTATTTTCTTTAGAAATTTTAATTTGGGTTGTATTAAACTCACCATTAATTCCTAAATCTTTCAAATATTCGGCACCATATTTATTCTTAATATCTGTCAATAAAGGATCTGTTTTCTGTGCCATCGCAAAACTGAAAGACATATAACCAAAAATATTGTAAACGTCATTTATGGTAAACTTTTGCTTTTTTACGCCAACCAAAGTAAATTCAATTGGTGTTGTTCCTTCCTCCAAATATTGATTAATTCCATCCAGATAAGCTTCTGCCAATTTATAGCTTTCACTGTTTTTGTCTAATTTGGCAATCGCTTTCGCGGAAGCTTCTTCAATTCCAATTCCAGCAAAAAACTGATCATTTTGCAGTGCAACTGAGCCAAAGATTTCAGACAATCTTCCGGGCGCAATTCTGCGAAGTAATTCCATCTGCCATAACCTTTCCTGCGCATGAACATAACCCAGCGCTGCCATGGCATCTTTTTCGGAATTGGCATATATGTGAGGAATACCAAATTCATCAAAATAAACTGTAGTTTCTTCTTGGATATTTTTCAGCTGCAATTCTCCTTCGTACTTGGGTTTTAAATGAAAAATATAAGCGCATAAACCAACTCCAATTATAATTATAAGTACTAATAAAACCAGCAGAAATTTTTTAAATCTTCTCATATTTTGCAAAAGGTATAAACGATAAGTTGGTAAAATGATGTAATCGAAAAGAAGAATAATGTAAAAATCATTCTTTTTAAAAGCCTAAATTTATGTATTTAAAACCAATCCTATAAATGTCCATATATAAAAAAATAGCAATCGGTGTAATTTCTCTTTTTCTGCTAGTGGTTTTTGCCAATATAGGTTTGAATTACTGGATTAAAAAACAGCTTCCGATTATTATTCACGAGAAAAATAAAACAGCGTACAATATCAATTACGAAAAAATTGAAGTCTCTCTTTTTTCTCGAAATATCTATGCTCAGACATTATTGGTAAGCCCGAAAAATGAACCTAAAAACAGCAAAAACGGACTTTTTTCTAAAATTGAATCTATTACGATCAAGCATTTTAATGTTTGGGATTTAGCTTTCCGCGATATTATTCAGGCCGAAAGTATTATTATCAATAAACCTCGAGTGATTTTATACAAAAAAGGCGAGAAACTTATCAATAACAGCAAAAGTATTAAAAGCGAAATTCTTGAACCTTTTCGTAAAATTGTTGCAGTTTCTAATATTTATCTCAATAACGGAACTGTCGATGTGGTTTCTTTGGATACCGAAAAACCAATTTTCAGCATTAAGAAAATCATTCTAAAATTAGAAGGAATTCTGCTGACGGATGCGACTTTAAAAGAAAAAATTCCACTGCAATATCAAAGTTACACTTTAGTAATTGACAGTTTGTTTTACAGACCAAGTGCTTTTTATCATATTAATATTGGCAAATTAAGTACCGAGAAAAACTTTCTAAAAATTAATAATTTCTCTAATATTCCGCAATTTAACCGCCCAAATTTTATTAAACGTTTAGATAAAGAAAAAGATATTTATACGCTAAAATTCGATTCGGCACAAGTTTCAAAAATGGATTGGGGTTTTAAAAATGATCGTTTTTTCTTTAAAGCGAACTCACTTGTAATCAATCATTTTGATGCGAATATTTATCGTGGAAAAATGCCGAAAGATGATTTGAGTAAAAAATACCTGTACAATCATTTATTGCGAAATATAAAATTCCCACTTCAAATTGATACTTTGCAAGTTCTTAAATCGAAATTGGTTTACGAAGAAGAAATTGATTTTTCTAAAGGTCCGGGAATTTTAAGCTTTGATAAATTCAATCTGCAGGCAACTAATCTGCGAAGTGGTTTTGGTTTGAAAAAAACGAATGATGTAAAAATTAAAGTAAAATGTATTTTCATGAAAACCTCTCCTCTCGATGTAGATTGGAGTTTTAACGTTCTCGATAAAAATGACGGATTTCACATTCAAGGTGTAATTTCAAATTTTGATGTTCGGGCTATGGAACAATTCAGTAAACCGTATATGAATGCCTCGTTTACAGGAGTTTTTAATAAGTACCGATTTAATTTTTATGGAAATGATAATATTTCTAAAGGAAACGCTTCTTTAGATTATGATGACCTAAAAGTAAAACTTTACAAGAAAAAAGATCCTAAAAAAGAAGCCAAGCTCAAATCGGCAATTGTCAATTTATTAGTCAAAAATGACTCAAAAGACAAAGCCAAAACCGCTGAAGTTGAATTAGAAAGAATTCAGGAAAAATCATTCTACAACTTTTTATGGAGAAGCATTGCAGAATCTTTGAAAAAGATTTTGATATAGTTTTTGCAACGAATTACACGAATTTTCACGAAATATTTTTAAAATATTTCGAATAAAAATTAGTGGAAATTCGTGTAATTCTCGACAACAAATTAAACCTGACAATTATCAGGTTTTAGAAAAATCATTTTTTCAATATTTGTCTTTATTTTAACCCGAAGACAAATGACAAAAACACCTTTACATACTTTTCATATTCCTGTAATGGGTCTTGCTTACACGATTGACAGTCCAATTCGTGTTGCACAATATGGTATTTCGTCTGTTATTTCTATTGCCGATGACGATTTAATTGAAAAAATGCGTAATTTCTACAGCACTAAATTCAATATTCCTTACGAAGAAATTACCCAGAAATTTCACGATTACCGCGCCGAAAGAATTACGTCTTACTTAAATTTAGTTGACAAAATTGTAAAAGAAAAATTCGAAATTTTTAAGAAGGAATTAGCCGAAAGCAAAACGACACTTGAAAACTTTATGTCGATGCTGCCGAATACTTCCGACATTAAAAAAGGATTTCAAAATTTGCTGGATGACGGAATTGCTTTTAAAGAAAATATTCAGAATTATATCGAAACGCATCTTTTTCCCGGCGAAATCGACGTTAACATTATGACAAAATTAGATAAAGATAATTTTGTTAAAAATGAACAGCTTCCAATAGAATTTAACGATGCTCATGCCGCTTTAAGAGGTTTTGCAAAAAGTAATTTAGAATCTTCTGTGATTCTTTCTGCTGGAATGAATCCGAGATTATTCGGTTACTTTGAGAACTTTCAAGATTTTTTCCCAAACGAAAAAAACGAACTTAAAAAGAAAATCATTTTAAAAGTGAGCGATTTTAGATCGGCAATGATTCAGGGAAATTTCTTGGCCAAAAAAGGACTTTGGGTTTCTGAATACCGAATCGAATCGGGTTTAAACTGCGGCGGTCACGCCTTTGCCACTGATGGACTCTTATTAGGCACTATTTTAGAAGAATTCAAGCAGAAAAAAGAACAATTGGTACAATCGGCTCACGATTTAATGATTAAAGCTTTACAGCTCAAAAATCAAGTTTTTCCAGAAACACCTTTAGAATTAAAAATTACAGTTCAAGGCGGTGTTGGAACTGCAGAAGAACATGAATTTTTATTATACGAATATAAAGTCGATTCTGTTGGCTGGGGATCTCCATTTTTATTAGTTCCCGAAGCAACATCTGTAGATCAGGAAACAAGAAGTTTATTAAAGAATGCCAAAGAAGACGATTTTTACCTAAGTCACATTTCGCCCTTAGGAGTTCCTTTTAATACTTTGCGTGGCACGTCAAACGAAATCTTAAAACAAAAACGCATCGAAGAAAATAAAGCTGGAAGTTCCTGCCCAAAGAAATTTTTGGCTCTAAGTAAAGAATACGATCCACACGGAATTTGTACGGCATCCAAAAAATATCAGGATATTAAACTACAAGAATTAGATGCAAAAAAAGATTCTCTATCTCCAGAAGAATTCGAAAAAAGCAAAATCAAAATAACAGAGAAATCTTGTTTATGCGTTGGTTTAGCAAATGCTTCTTATCTTGAAAATAATATTAAAATAAAAGGCCAATCGCAGGGTGTGGTAATTTGTCCAGGACCAAATCTGGCTTATTTTGATCAAGAAGTTTCTTTAAAAGATATGCTGCAGCACATTTATCAAGGAAAATCGATTTTGAGAACCAATGATCGTCCGAATTTATTTGTGAAGGAATTAAAAATGTATGTTGATTATTTTAGAAATGAAATTGAAACTATTTCTGGAGAAGTAACGGCCAATCAGCTTAAAAAATGGAATTCATTTAAAACAAATATTCTAGAAGGAATTGAATATTATCAAAATTTACTTTCATCTACTTTGTATTTTAAAAAAGAAGAAGAGAAAATACGAAATCAATTCAATTTCTATAAATCAGAATTGAATGCCATTCAAATTCCCACATTAGAATTAGCATAAAACAAAACGCCGATTTAGGATTCTAAATCGGCGTTCTTATTATAAAGATTTAATATCTATTCTTTTTTATTTTTGCTGTCAATAACAGCACCAGTTCCTGTTCCTAAAGCAGCACCGGCCAAACCTCCAATAATTGCTCCTTCGCCTTTTTTCTTACTGACGATTGCTCCGGTTGCGGCACCAACTCCAGCACCAATTACAGCACCTTTAGCAGTTGCACTCCAGCCTTTCTTTTTGGTTGTAGTCGTTGTTGTTGCTGTATTTCCGTTTGCAGCTTGCTGATGCACCACTACAACTTTCTCTTTTTCAGATTCAACTTTTTGCTCTTCTTTTATCTTAGCCATTTCTGTCTTCATTGAATCGATAACGCGTTGTTTATTAATCTCAACTTTCATTGAATCAATACTGGCTTGCTTGGCTTTATTTAAATCTTGTTTACTTTGATTTTGACAAGAAGTTAAAAGAATTGCCGCCATTATTATATATAAGCCTTTCATGATTGTAGTTTTAATAATTATACATTACAAAATAAGGAATATCTGCCATAATGATTGTTACAGAATTTTTTCGAAAGTTTATAAGATTAGAAGATTTGATACTTAATTATTAATTATTGTAGTTGATTTATTAATCGCACAAAAGCGCAGAGCCACAAAGTTTTTTTCTCATCACTACTTTCTTGCGGAATATAAAAAAAGGCTTTAGCCAAACTTTTACAGTTTGGCTAAAGCCCTTTTGATTTATGTTTTATTGTCATCCAGCTAAAGCTGGACGCTATTCAAACTTTAAGATTAAACTTTCCGACTCTGCGCCTTTGCGAGATTCATCAACTTTTACTTCCCTAAAATTCCTGTTTTTAGAATTTGTCCGAAATCGTACATATCTTCATAAGAACAATATAATGGAACTGGAGCTAATCGAATTACGTTTGGTTCACGCCAGTCTGTAATTACTCCATTTTTCATTAAATAATCGAACAAACTTCTTCCTTCTCCATGAAGAAAAACTGATAATTGTGAAGCTCTCTCTGCAGGGTTTGAAGGCGTAATAATTTCAAAATTCCCTTTTACTTCTTTGTCAATTTCGTGCAGAATAAATTCTAAATAAGAGGTAATATGATCACGTTTTGCAATTAAGGCGTCCATTCCAACCTCAGCAAACATTTCTACAGAAGCCAAATATGGTGCTAAAGAAAGAACTGGAAGATTACTAATCTGCCATCCTCCTGCTCCATGAACTGGATCAAAGTTAGGTTCCATTTTAAAACGGCGTTCTTTATTGTGTCCCCACCAGCCTGCAAAACGAGGTAGATCTGGATCGTTGTGATGTCTTTCGTGAACAAAAACTCCAGAAGCATTTCCAGGTCCTGAGTTCATATATTTATAACTGCACCAAGATGCAAAATCTACATTCCAATCATGCAGTTCTAATTTAATGTTTCCAGCAGCATGTGCTAGGTCCCAGCCTACTTTTGCACCCGCTTTTTGTCCGGCAGCAGTAATAGTTTTTATGTCAAAAACTTGTCCGGTATAATAATTTACCCCTCCTATTAAAACCAAAGCCAGTTCATCGCCAACTTCTTCAATTTTTGCTAAAACATCTTCAAGACGAATATTGTGTTCGCCTTCGCGGCGTTTAATTTCTACGATAGCATCTTCTGGTTTATATCCATGAAAATGAACCTGACTCTGAAACATATATTGATCTGATGGAAAAGCTTTTTCTTCGCAGATTATCTTATAACGCTTTCCTTTTGGCTGATAAAAAGAAACCATTAGTAAATGGAGATTTACCGTCAAAGTATTCATCACCGTAACTTCTGACGGAAGTGCGCCCACAATTTTACTCAGCGGTTCTGCAAATCTTTCCTGATAATCCCACCACGGTTTTTGCGCATAAAAATGACCTTCGACAGCCAATTCTGCCCAATCATTCATTACTTCATCAACATAAGCTTTGGTGCGTTTTGGCTGTAATCCTAAAGAGTTTCCCGTAAAATAAATGACACGTTTATCATTCACTTTTGGAAAAATAAATTCGTTTTGATAATGATTTAATGCATCTTGAGCATCAAGTTGTTTCGCGAATTCGCGTGTATTTTGAAAAGTCATTGTGTTTTTGTTTTGGATGCTAAAATAACAAAATTTGTTTGTTTTGTTTCAAGTTTCAAAATTTCATGTTTCAGGTTTCAAGTTTCAGGTTTCATGTTTCATGTTTCAGGTTTCATGTTTCAGGTTTCAAGTTCGTTCTGCAGTTTAACTGCAAAGTGCGCAAAGATTTTTTGCTCAGTTTGTGTTTGCCAAGAGAAGAACGCAAAGCTTTGCGAACTTAGCGTTTGTAAACGTCAACCTTGATAAAAATCTTTGCGCACTTTGCGGTCAACCACACAAAGCATATCAACATGAAACATGAAACATGAAATAAAACTATAAAAACAGAAAACCCGACAGGTTTTAAAAACTTGTCGGGTCTCTTTATAAGATAAATTCTAATTAAAGAATTAACATCGCGTCTCCGTAAGAATAGAATTTGTATCCTTCTTTGATCGCTTCGTCGTATGCTTTTTTCATTAAATCATGACCACAGAAAGCAGAAATCATCATTAATAATGTTGATTTTGGCGTGTGGAAATTTGTAATCATACAGTTTGCAATACTAAAATCATGAGGAGGGAAAATAAATTTATTTGTCCATCCTTCGTACGGATTTAAAGTATTTTGAGAAGAAACAGAACTTTCGATTGCACGCATAGAAGTTGTTCCTACTGCACAAATACGTTTTTTCTTTGCTTTTGCCTCATTTACAATATCACAAGCTTGTTGATTGATAATCAATTCCTCTGAATCCATTTTGTGTTTAGATAAATCTTCCACCTCAACTGGATTGAAAGTTCCTAAACCAACGTGCAAAGTTACCTCAGCAAAATTTACTCCTTTGATTTCCAATTTTTTCAAAAGGTGTTTTGAGAAGTGTAAACCAGCAGTTGGCGCTGCTACAGCTCCTTCTTCTTTTGCGTAGATAGTTTGGTATCTTTCAGCATCTTCGGCAGTTACTTCTCTGTTGATGTATTTAGGAATTGGAGTTTCTCCAAGTTCTGTCAATTTGTTTCTAAATTCTTCGTAAGAACCATCGTATAAGAAACGTAAAGTTCTACCACGAGAAGTTGTATTATCAATTACCTCAGCAACTAATGAATCGTCGTCACCAAAATAAAGTTTGTTACCAATACGGATTTTTCTAGCAGGATCTACTAAAACGTCCCAAAGGCGCTGCTCAGAATTTAATTCTCTTAATAAGAAAACCTCAATTCTAGCTCCAGTTTTTTCTTTGTTTCCGTACAAACGTGCAGGGAAAACTTTTGTATTATTAAGAATTAAAACGTCTCCATCATCAAAATAGTTGATAACGTCTTTAAACATTTTATGTTCGATAGTGTTTTTTTTACGGTCAATTACCATTAAACGAGATTCATCTCTGTTTTCTGCTGGAAATTCAGCCAAAAGTTCTTTCGGTAAATTGAAATTGAAGTGTGATAATTTCATATTTGAAGTTAGATTTTAAAATATCAATCTTAGACTTTTTTATCTAAAATTTTAAATCGCTTGCAAATATACGATTGTGAGATAGGCGTTGTCAAGTGTTTTGACGTTTATTTTCAAAAGCCCTTGATTTTGTGCGGTTTCGGGAAGCATTAAAAATGTTTTTTTTCTTACACAAACCTCTTCAACGTATTATTGTCATTTCGACGAAGGAGAAATCTTCGGAAGTAGCTCGACAAAGATTGGATTTTCGTTGCGGAGTTACTTACGAAGATTTCTCCTTCGTCGAAATGACAAACTTTACGATTATACTCAAATTCGAACATAAAAAAACCTCTGGTTGAAACCAGAGGCTATGTTTTATTGCACTTTTATTTAAATGAACTTATATAACTTATATGGTTCAATTATTTCTACAATTCTGAAACTTGAAAATTTAAAGCTTTTAAATCATTCCAGAAATCTGGGTAGGATTTTGAAACAACTTCTGCATCATCAATAATAATTGGAACTTTAATTGCTAAAGGAGCAAAAGCCATTGCCATACGGTGATCGTTGTATGTCGCGATATGTACATCGTGATTAATATTTCCAGAACGCTCTAAAGTCAAGCTGTCATTAGTTACAGAAATATTGGCTCCTAATTTTGTAAGCTCGATTTTTAAAGCTTCTAGCCTGTCAGTTTCTTTGATTTTTAAAGTATGAAGACCCGTTAAGTGACATCCAATTCCTAAACCTAAACAGGTTACTACAATTGTCTGCGCAATATCTGGTGTATTGTTCAATTCAAAATTTACGTCTTGATAATTGAATCCAGCTACTTTTTCCAAAGTCATTTTGTTATTTTGGAAAGTAGTTTTCACACCCATTTTTTCATAAAGAGAAACTAATTCTGAATCTCCCTGAAGGCTGTTTTCTTTATAACTGCTTAAAGTTATTTTGGCAGCATCCGACAACGCCACTAAACTAAAGAAATAAGAAGCCGAACTCCAGTCTGATTCTACAACCATTTCTTTTGATTCGACTGCTTCTTTTGGAAAAACTTTGATTACGTTTCCTTCAAAACTAGTTTGAATATTTAAATCATTCAAAAGAGCCAAAGTCATTTTAATGTATGGAATTGAAGTGATCTCTCCTTCTAAAGTCAATTCTAAACCATTATCTAGTTTTGAAGCAACTAATAAAAGTGCCGAAATATATTGACTGCTCACATTTGCAGCTAATTTTACTTTTGAAGCAGTAACTTTTTTGCCTTTGATTCTGATTGGCGGATAACCTTCTTCTTTCTCGTATGAAATCTCAACTCCTAATTGAGCCAAAGCTTCAACTAAAATTTTAATCGGACGTTCCTGCATTCTGCTTGATCCTGTCAGCACCACTTCTCTGCCTTCGTTAACCGAAAAATAAGCAGTAAGAAAACGCATTGCTGTTCCTGCATGATGAATATCTACAATTTCATCATTTCCTGCTAATGCTTTCTGCATTACTTCGCTGTCATCGGAATTTGAAGTATTGGCTAAAGTGATATTTGGAAATAATGCTTTTAGTAATAGTAAGCGATTCGTTTCACTTTTAGAACCGGTGATATTTAGTTGCGAATCCTCAATAGTAAATATTGAATTCGTGCTTAATTTTAAATTCATTTTTTTAATTGTAAGTTGTGAATTTTGAATTATGGATGATTAGAAACATAATTCAGCCCCGCAATTTACCACTCCCCATTCATAATTCAAAATTCAAAACTCATAATTCAAAACTTATGAGTGATATTTCACAATTATTTCAATTTATCGTTGTTTTTGTGACGATCTTTATCTCTAACCGATTTTAAGTCCATTTTTTTATCAAAAGCGGCTTGTAAATCGATTCCCGTTTGATTTGCCAGACATAAAACTACAAAAACAACGTCGGCTAGTTCTTCGCCTAAATCTTTATTTTTATCGCTTTCTTTTTCTGATTGTTCTCCGTATCTGCGCGCAATAATTCTTGCTACTTCACCTACTTCTTCTGTTAACTGAGCCATGTTTGTTAATTCGTTAAAATAACGAACACCATGTTCTTTTATCCAGGTATCAACATCTAATTGGGCATTTTTTAAATCCATCTTTAAGCTTTTTTTAGAACAATTTTTTCGTTTTGACTAGCAATCATTTTCTGAAAAAGAATTTTCAATGTATTGTAGTGCTCGGCTGCAAAAATACTATTGTTAATGTCTTTTGAAAAGCTAAATTGAATTTTGTTTCCTTCATTTAAAACATTTAACACTAAAGTTATAGAATTATCTTCGAGTGAAAACCTAGCAGGAGAAGGAAGTGTTTCTACGACATAACCTTCTGGAATCTCTACATTGACTAGAACTTTTTCTTGTTTTGGATATCCGAAATAAATGCCCATTTGTCTAGTTTCTTGTAAAAAAGGATTTTTAGATGGTGTGTAGAACAACATTGGGTTTATATAAAGTTTTCCTCCTATATTTTCAACAAAATTATCGGTTTCAAAACTAAAGGTTTCCACAATTGGATCGGATAAATTGGAGATTTTATTGGTTACGAGATAATCGGAAATCTTTAAATCGCCAAGCTGTTGTTCTAGTTTTTCAATATAATCTTTTTGATTTCTGTTTCCGTTTTGAACTCTAAACTTATAAGCTTCATAATCTGTTTTCTGAATTCTAATTTTGCCGTCTATTTTTCCATTTTCATTTACTTTGAAAGTCAAGTTTGAAACTTCTCTTGAAGGTTTTACAGGGACTAAATCAATCTCTCTAGAAGTACCATCGTTTTTGATTAATCTGCCTTTCCAATTTAAGATATTTAAAGGAAGTATATTGGGCGATGTAAATTTACGAGAAGCATCTAAAAGGATTTGTTTTCCGTCTATTTCGGCTGCAACAATTACATAATTAAATCCCATTCTTGTTGGATAAACTGGCACTCCATTTTCAATTGTACTTACTAAAACAGGATTAGCTTCTATACCTGCCCATTTCAGCATATTAAGTAAAATAAAATTAATTTCGGCAATGTTTCCTGTCTGATCTGTGTATGCTTTTTCGACACCTTTATCAGTAAGGCAGCTATTAATTTCATTCCAGTTCATTTTATTTTGAACGAATTGAAAAATAATATTCATTCTTTCTGTTTGAGATTCAACATTGACTAATAATTTTTGAACATCTGCCAAAAGGAAATTGTTTTTATTAAGTTCTTTTCCAAAATGATCTTCTTTATAAATTGTTGAAGCCACTCCTTCCCAAGTAATAGTAAAATCTTTAACTGGCTGTTCTGGCATGCGAACACGCTCTAATTCGTGCTGAATAGATCCTCTATAGTTTTCAATATTATTTACATAAGGTTCTTCTTTTAAAGCTGGAATATTTTTACCAGAATAAAATGCATCAATTTGTTTGTAGGACATCCAGCGGCTTTGTCCATATTCATTGGTAAAATTCTGGCTTCCATTAACAAGTTTAGAATTATTTTCTATTGTGTGTCCGCCAATTAAAATAGTTTTGTAAATGTAAAACTCTGGGAATTCTGTCTTATACTCAAAATAGTTTAATGGAATGCTAAATTGAAAATCAAAATCAGGAAACTCGCTGATATTTTCAGATTTTAAAACATATTTATATTCTATAATAGAACCGACTTTTACATTAGGAAGCGTTATTCCTTTTTCATTCCAATATTCATTAATTTTTTTTTTGAACGATCCTTGGCTTTCTAACTTTGTCTTTTCTACTTTACCATTTTCTAAATTATAAGTAACTGCATTTGAAAATGTTAATAAATCTTCATTCAAATTCTGGTAACCAACATAGTAATGCACTTTTTGATCGGCCCATTTTAAGCCTTCTTTTTTATAAATTTTAATTTTAAACTCATAAGTGTGAACGGCAGAAAATCCTGTTTTATCATTGTAACTAAATACAGTTTTGCCTTTTTTAAATAAAATTGCAGCTGGCGCAGAAGAATCTACAGGATGTATTTTCTCTTGTAATTCGGCAATAGTTACTTTTCCAAGCTCATAATTTTGAGCTTGGATATTTATGGTATTCCAAAATAAAGCAATACAAATTAAGAGAGATCTAAACATCTTAAATACGTTTTAAAACAATCTTTTCTGTTTGTTTTTCAATCATGCCTTTGTAATATTCTTTCAGCATTTCATATTGTTCTGTGGTAACGATTGCTTCATTTATTTGATGTGCTATACTTAATTGAAGTACATTATCGTTTGCGGCAATATTAAATTTAAAACTTCCTAAATTATTTTCCATATTATAAGCAACTGCCGCTGGGAGCGTTTCTACCGTATAACCTTCTGGAATTTTAATTGTAATATTGTATTTATCTAAAAACGGATAACCAAAATCTACTGGATACTCGCGAACATCCTGCTTAAATGGATTTTTGTCTTTAGCAAAAAACAGCATTGGGTTCACATAAATTTTACCGCCAATAAGTTCGCACAAATTATTTCCGGTAAATGAGTAAGTTTCGATAGCAGGAGCTAATAAATCTTTTTCATTTGTTCTTGAGTATTCGCTTATTTCGATTTTACCACTATTATTTTCAAGTTTCTCTAAATACTCTTCTTCTTTTAATTTTTCGAAATTCTCTCTCGTAATCATTGCATTATAATCTGAGCATTGTCTTCTGGTTTTTCCTTTAACATGTCCTTCGGCATCAATATCATAATTCATAAAAACAATATCATTTGATGCTTTTTTAGGCATTAAATCTATTTCTTCTGAACTTCCGTCTTTTCGAATCAATCTTCCCATCCAATTCAGCGTTCTAAAAGGAAGAACGTTTGGTGTTGAATACTTATCAGTTGCATCTAATAAAATATATCCATTTGGAGTTTCGACTGCAGCAATTACATAATTAAAAGCTGTTCTGTTCGGGAACAATGCAATTCCGTTAGAGCGGGTACTTACTAAAACTGGATTTGCTGTTAGTCCAGAATGACGCAGCATTGCTGTAAGCATTAAATTGATATCAGCAATATTACCAGTTTTTTCTTTATACGCTTTTTTAACTCCGCTATCGCAGCCATAACCTGTATAACCATTCCATTTTACGTTTGATTTTACGTGGTTTAATATTACCCACATCTTTTCTTCAGGTGTAGTAATTCCTGCTAATAATTTTTTTAAATCTTCTTCAAAATATCCTGTTTTATTTAACTCTGGACCAAAATCTTCATATTCATAAATTGTTCGAACAACAGAATTCCAATCGGTAGAATATTCTTTAATTGGTCTATTTGGAAAATGAGTTAATGAAAGTTCGTGTTCTACACTTGATTTGTAATTGTCAATATTATTGACAAAACTTTCATCTTTTAAGGCAGGGAAATCCTGTGCTACATAAGTAACTTCTGTTTCTATATAATCTACTTTATCAGAGTAAAATTCAGTTTTTGCCACCATCCCATTTCCTCCTCTTTCTTTACTAGTAATAGTTATCGATTTAGGACTTTTTAATGTTGTGATTTTAGGAAAAACATATCCTTTCTGTCTTGGTTTAAAAACATAATATTCTGGGTATGCTACTTTAAACTCAGAATAATTTACAGGAACTGAAGATTGAAAATCCCAATCACGAATCATTGCATCACTCGGAGATCTTACCGTATATCGAAATTCTATTACAGAACCTTCTTTAATGTTAGGCATTGTAATCTTTTTTTGCCCTCTATATTTCGAAAGGACTTCATCAAAAGATCCGTCACTTTTTAATTTTGTTTTTTCAATTTTACCATTTACCAAATTGTAAGTAACTGCGTCTGAAAAAAACACTCTTTCTTTTAGATTGTTAGTATTGTAATACCAAACTGCTTGATTGGCCCAGTCATATCCTTCCTTTTTATAAATTTTGACACGAGTTTCTACATCAGTCAGCATGTAAAAACCATCGTTTTGGTCAAATTCCATTCTAGACACTCCTTTTTTATACAAAATTGCCGCTACGGCTGAAGTATCTTTAGGATGTGCTTTCTGTTCCAATTCTGCAACAGAAACTTTTCCTAATCTAAAATCCTGTGAAATCGCTTTGGGAGCGATTAATAAAATCACAGACAGGCTAAAAAGTTTAATAATTTTCATTGGTTGTTTTTGGTTATAGTTTTAATTCTTGGTTAGTATTATTTTGGCGTTATCATTTCTAGAAACCTGCTCCATAAACAAACGGTATTCGTCATATTCTTTATTTGAATATTTTCCTTTGTTTAAGAACATAGATCTTTTATAGGTTATTTTGTTGTTTTCTTTTTTAAGGATTTCTGTTTTATATTCTCCGAATTTTCCTTTTAACTCATAATTTTGAGGCAGAAATTCGACACTAAAACCTGCTGGAAGATTTATCTCAATTTCATCTGTATCTAAATAGCCACGCTGAATTTGAAATGGATTTTTACGGTTTCTAATGCGCTTTACATTTCCGGTATATTGGTTGAATGCATCGACAACAAAAATCATTTTATTTCCAGAAACAGCACCATAATTTGATGCACTTAACTGAACATCTTCGGTAAAAAGAATATTCTCTTTATCATTAGTAAAAGTTATTTTACCTAATTTTAAATTATTGATGTTATCCCAATATTCTTTATAATGTTCCTCTTTCTCATTTGGCTGTAAATTCTCAACTCTGGATTTAGCAGCATATTGACTTCCTTGGGAAGCTATTTTTAAAGTACCAGAAAAATTTCCATTCTCATCAATTGTATAAGTTCCTTTTCCTGTTTGAGTATTTCCTTTATCGTCATAAATTTTAGTTCGAACAATTTCACCGCCTTCTGGCTTTACTACCAAAACATTTCTATCGTCTGTAAAAGTTCCTTGATAACCAAAAGGATCATCTTGACTGGTACATTCTAGCCAGATATAATTATCTTTATCTGGAACAGCAAGAATCATGTGGTTCCCCTGCATGGAAACAAAATCCGATTGAATATCTGATTTATAGCGATCTCCGTATAAAATTGTATTGTATGAAGGAACATCAACGGCTTGTAAAAGTGCTTTTGTGTAATTTGACAATGCTTTACAATCTCCATACCCTAAACGATCTACATCTGTTGCCAGCATTGGTTTCCAGCCGCCAATGCCTACCGCAATATTTACATATCTAGATTTTTTTTGAACATAATCGTAAATAATCTTTGCTTTTTTGACAGGATCTTTTTCATTGCCAACAAGTGCTTTTATTTTTGTTTTAGTTTCTTCTGGTAAAGTTGTAGTTCCAGTTAGGATTTTTTCTCCATACCATTTTCCAAAAGCTTCCCAAGTGGTAGCCGTTCCATCGACTCCTTCTAAATGAAAATGTTCGAGTCCCATCATCACTTTAGGAAAAAGATCTGTTTGAGAAGGACTAAGATCTTCTTGCTTTTGAGCTAAAATATTAACAGCAGTATAACTCAGTTTGGTATCTGTGTCAACAGTTTTTGTGATATTAAAATCAGAAAAACGGAACTCTTTCTTTTTGAATCCCAGCTCTTTAGGGAAAGTAACATTCAGCGCACATTTTTCTACACTTAAATAATAACCGCCTAAAAAATACCATTGTGGTATAAATGCAGTGTTTGAAGTCTCTACCTCACTAGTATAAACAATTGTAAAAGGATAAGAAATAGGAGTATAATCTAAATAAAGCACTCGATTATCTGAAAAAAGGGTACTCCCGCTTACGGCGCTTTGATCTTTAAAATCTTTTCGTTTGATTTTTTTTATTTCGTTTCCGAATGCATCATAAACAACGGCTTCAATACTTTTTATGGAAGTTGTTTTATCATAATGCTGAAAAGCGTCAATATCGTTTAAACCTTTATTATTTAAAACAGAAACAACTCGTTGTACTTTGATATTCATACTTCGTTGCGAAGCAATAACAATATCCATCTGATCTAAACGAAGAACAGCATTGGCGTTTTCTTTAAGACTATCAGAAATTTTTAAAATGGAATAATCGCTCTTTTGAGCGAAAGAATTAGGGGTAATTATAACAAAAAATAACGCGCAAAAGAGGTTTTTCATTAGTAGGTATTTTCGTCAAATATATATTATTTTCAGAAATCCTTAACAAATGTTTAATAAAATTTTACTCTCTATTTTTGCTGTCCATTATTATGGTAACTGGTCCATCATTTAAGAGATTAACCTTCATATCGGCACCGAAAATTCCTGTTTGAACTTTTTTGCCCAATTCTTTTTCTAGAGATTTTACAAAGTTTTCATACATAGGAATTGCAAAATCTGGTTTTGCAGCTTTTATATAAGATGGGCGGTTGCCTTTTTTAGTAGAAGCATGAAGTGTAAACTGACTTACTACAATAATATCGCCGTCAATATCTTGAACTGAGCAATTCATAACATCATTTTCGTCTCCAAAAATTCTCATTTTTATAATCTTTCCAGAAAGCCAGTCAATATCTTCCTGAGTGTCGGCGTCTTCAATTCCAACTAAAACTAATAATCCCTTTTGAATATCTGCTGTTGTTTGACCTTCTACCGTTACTGATGCTTCTGAAACTCTTTGGATTATTATTTTCATTATTTATCTGGAGTGGCTTTTAAACCATGATTAAAAGATTATTTGGATTTTATTTCTGGACGTTAGATACACAGCAGTACATCTTTACAATTGGAATTTGGAATTTTAAAAATTGATTTTTTATTTTCTCGTTTCATCACTAGCTGCACGATCTTCACCATAAGTATCGGTTCGATAATGCTCGTCATCTCCTTCAAGGATTTTAAGATAACTATTGTAACGTGACCAAGCGATTTCGTCTTTTTCTAAAGCTGCTTTTATCGCACAATGAGGTTCCTCTTTGTGTAAACAGTTGTTAAACTTACATTGGTCTTTCAGTTTGAAGAATTCTGGAAAATAACCGCTGATTTCAGATGGCTCCATATCGACAATTCCGAAACCTTTAATTCCTGGCGTATCAATAATTCGGGCATCAAAAGATAAATCATACATTTCGGCAAAAGTAGTCGTATGCTGTCCTTGTTTGCTTTGTTCTGAAATTACAGTAGTTTTTAAATGCAGGCTTGGTTCCATTGCATTGACCAAAGTTGATTTTCCAACTCCAGAATGTCCGGAAAACATGCTTACTTTTCCAATCATCATTTCCTTTAACTGGTCGACCCCTTTATTTTCTGTTGATGAAATTCTAAGACATTTATATCCAATTTCGGTATAAATATGCTGCAAATACAATTGATCGTCTAAAGTTTGCTCATTGAGTGTATCAATTTTATTAAAAATCAAGATAGCTTCAATTCCGTATGCTTCTGCCGTAACCAAAAAACGATCTATAAAGCTCGTCGTTGTCGGCGGATTATCAATCGTAATCAATAAAAAAACCTGATCAATATTCGATGCTATAATATGAATCTGCTTAGATAAGTTAACTGATTTACGTACGATATAATTTTTCCTTTCATGGATATTATAAATCGTTCCCGTAACAGCATCTGAAGTTTCTTCTAATTCGTAATCGACAATATCACCTACAGCAATAGGATTAGTACTTTTGATACCTTTCATCCTAAACTTTCCTTTCATACGGCATTCTATAAAATCGCCTTTTTCAGATTTTACGGTGTACCAGCTTCCTGTAGATTTATATACGATTCCTGTCATTCTTTAATTTTAGATTGTTTGTCCCGAAACTTCGGGATTAGATTTCAGAATTGAAAACTAAATCCCTGCAAAGATAAATGAATAATTTTAAACATAGCCCCAAGGTTTCAACCTTCTAAATTGATTGAGATAAACGTTTCGCTAGTAAGATTCAAACTTTGGTTAATCTAAAAACAAAAATCCCCAAAACTTCTTTCAAAGTAATGGAGATTTTAAAAAACAATCTATTTTCAATTAATGTTATAAGAAAATTTAGGGATCTTGTTTTCAAAAACTAAAATTAACTTATATCACTTATATGGTTCAGCAAAATTATGCGTTGAAAATTTTCTCTTGATGACCAATACTTTCCTGGTGAATCGCTTTGAACATTCTCAAAACAAACTCTTCAGTAAGACCTTTTTTCTCACCTTCCAAGATCATTTTTCCTAAAATTTCGTTCCAACGGTTGTTTTGAAGAATTGCAACGTTTGCATCTTTTTTCACCTGACCAATTTCGTCAGCAACTTTCATACGTTTTCCTAATAACTCTAATAAGTTAGCATCCAAAACATCGATGTTAGCTCTTAATTTAGTCATTTTTGAACTGTATTCATCTGTAGTATCATCCGTTTTTCTGATAGTCAAATCTTTAATGATTTGTTTCAAAGCGTCTGGAGTAACTTGTTGCGCAGCATCAGACCAAGCGTTGTCCGGATCGTAGTGCGTTTCGATAATCATACCATCGTAATTCAAATCTAAAGCCTCTTGAGTTACTTCGAAAATCATTTTACGATCTCCTGTAATGTGAGATGGATCAATGATCAATGGTAGATCAGGGAATTTATTCTGCAATTCGATAGCAATCTGCCATTCTGGAATATTTCTGTATTTTGTTTTTTCGTAAGTAGAGAAACCTCTGTGGATAACTCCTAATTTCTCAATTCCAGCCATGTGTAAACGCTCAACACCACCTAACCATAAAGCTAAATCTGGGTTTACTGGGTTTTTCACTAAAACGATTTTATCTGTTCCTTTTAAAGTATCAGCAATTTCTTGAACTGCGAAAGGGTTTGCAGTTGTACGTGCACCAACCCATAAAACGTCGATATCGTGTTCTAAAGCTAGTTTACAGTGAGCTGCAGTTGCAACTTCAGTTCCCATTAATAAACCAGTTTCTGCTTTAGCTTTTTGCAACCATTTTAATCCAATTTCTCCAACACCTTCAAATCCTCCCGGACGAGTTCTTGGTTTCCAGATTCCAGCTCTGAAAACGCTAACTTTTGAATCTTTCAATTCGTGAGCGATTTTCAAAACCTGATCTTCAGTTTCTGCACTACAAGGTCCAGCTATCACAAGTGGGTGATTTAAATTGAAATCTTCTAACCACTTTCTCATTTCTTTCTTATTTTCCATCTTAATTCTAATTTACTTTTTAGTTGTTGTTAATCCGTTTAGTATTTCTTTAATTTTATTTGTGCTTTCCATTTCTTCAAAAATGGCGTTGTAATTTTCATCTTTTAACAAATCCCTAAACCGACTGAGATTTGAAATGTATTCTTCTAATGTTTCCAGAACGTGTTCCTTGTTTTGCTTAAAAATCGGTGTCCACATTGCCGGTGAACTTTTTGCTAAACGAACGGTGCTTTCAAATCCACTTCCCGCCATATCAAAAATATCCTGTTCGTCTTTTTCTTTGTTCATCACCGTTTTTCCAAGCATAAACGAACTAATATGTGACAAATGCGAAACGTAAGCAATGTGTTTGTCGTGCGAAGTCGGATCCATATATCGAATCCTCATTCCGATTTCGCTGAAAAGCTTTAATGCTTTTTCCTGCAATTTAAAAGTGGTTTTTTCCACTTCGCAGATAATATTTGTTTTTCCTTTAAACAAACCTCTTATCGCTGCCGAAGGTCCCGAAAACTCCGTTCCTGCTATCGGATGTGTAGCGATAAAATTTCTTCTTTTCGGATGAGCGGCTACTGCTTCACAAATTGGCTTTTTCGTTGAACCTACTTCAAAAACAATCGTTTTATCTCCAACCGAATCCAGAACTTTAGGCAAAACCGTCAATGCGACATCAACCGGCACGGAAACAATTACAAAATCGGCTTCAGCCAAATCTTCAAAACTTCCTGCTTCGTCGATAACTCCTAAATCAATTGCTTCCTGCAAATGTTTTTCGTTATTATCAATTCCAAAAATTGTCGAATCAGGATGTTGGTCTTTGATGTCCAGCACCATCGAACCGCCTATTAACCCTATTCCTATTACGTATACTTTCATACTATTTCTTTAAATTCCAAAATTTTAAATTCCAAATTCCAATTAAAAAAGGCTTTTCCCGAAGCTTCGAGACGCTCAGCCTGAAAATCTAAAATCTAAAATCTGATATCTACAATTACTAAAATCGATCTATCGCTTCCTGTACTTTTTCCTCTTTCACACACAATGAGAATCTAATATATCCTTCACCATTGCTTCCGAAGATTGTTCCCGGCGTGATGAAAATATGTTTTTCATATAATATTTCGTCAATGAACTTTTCTGATGATTCGATTCCTTCCGGAAGTTTTGCCCAAACAAATAATCCAACTCCTTCTTTATAAACTTCGCAGCCTAATTTTTCTGCTAGTTTTTCTGTTAATTCTCTTCGGCGTCTGTAGATTTTATTTTGGTCTTCAAACCACGATTTATCACATTTTAAAGCCGCAATCGCACCTTTCTGAATTCCGTAGTACATTCCGCTGTCCATGTTGCTTTTTACTTTTAGAACTGCATCAATAATTTCAGGATTTCCTAAAACCATTCCGACTCTCCAGCCTGCCATATTGAAGGTTTTACTAAGTGAATTCAATTCTAAAGCCACCTCTTTTGCGCCTTCAACCTGCAATAAACTCATCGGATTATCATTCAAAACAAAACTATACGGATTGTCGTTGATCAATAATATATTGTGTTTTTTAGCAAAGGCAACCAATTTTTCAAATAACGCTAAACTTCCTCTCGCTCCTGTTGGCATGTGCGGATAACCCAACCACATAATTTTTACTTTCGAAAGATCCAATTTTTCTAAAGCTTCGAAATCAGGTTCCCAGCCATTTTCTTCTTTCAAATCATAATAAACAGGAACTGCCTGAACCAAATTGGTTACCGAAGTATAAGTCGGATAACCTGGATTCGGAATTAAAACGTGATCGCCTTCATTTAAAAATGCTAACGAAATGTGCATAATTCCTTCTTTCGAACCCATAAGAGGTAAAATCTCATTATTCGGATTCACTTCAACACCAAACTGATCACGATAAAAATCGGCCATCGCTTGTCTCATTTCTGGTAATCCCTGATAGCTTTGATAACCATGCCCGTTTTCGTCTTGAATTGCTGCAGCGACTGCTTCAATTACTGCTTTTGACGGACTCAAATCAGGGCTTCCAATTCCCATATTGATGATCGATTTTCCTTCAGACTGCAATTGACGAACTTCTCTCAATTTTGATGAGAAGTAGTATTCTTCAACTGTGTCTAATCTTTTTGCTGTTGTAATCATTTTTTATTTGCTTTAGGCCGTAAGCTTTAGGCTTTAGGCTCTTTTTTACTTCTAACTTTTAACTAATAACATCTAACCTATAAAAGGTTTTGTATTCTTGTATTCTCCCAGAACTTTTAAATATTCTGCCATTATATTCAATAATGCTTTGGCTTTGGCGAAATCTTCATATTTCTCGAATGTTACATCTACGAAAAATGAATATTTCCAAGGTGTTTCAATTTTTGGTAATGACTGAATTTTTGTCAAATTCAATTTGCAGTCACTCATTACGTTTAAAACTGCTGCTAAGCTTCCTCTTTTATGATCTAGTTCAAATTTGATTGAAGCTCTGTTGATTTCGTTTTCTGGCAAAAATGAATTTTGCTTTTTGATAATCACAAAACGGGTCATATTATTTTTGATCGTTTGAATTTCCGGCGCAATGATTTCTAAATCATACATTTCTGAAGCTACTTTACTTCCTATTGCCGCAATTCCGGTTAATTGTTTTTCCTGAATTCTTCTTGCTGTTTCGGCTGTATCTTTATCTTCAACCAATTTGATGTTTGGATATTGTTTCAGGAAATCCATACATTGCAAAAGTGCCATTGGGTGCGAATGAACTTCTTTTATGTCTTCAATTTTCTGACCTTTTAAAGTCATTAAATTTTGGTGGATGCTCAAATAATGCTCTCCAATAATGTGTAAATTATTCTTGTCAATCAAAGCATAATTCGGAATAATTGGCCCTGCAATCGAATTTTCAATCGCCATAACTGCCTGGTCTGATTTTCCAGAAAGAAGGCTGTCGACCAATTCTTCAAAAGACAAACATTCATCAATAGCCACATTTTCAGAGAAATACTCCTTTACAACCTGATGATGAAAAGAACCTTTTATACCTTGTATTGCAATTTTCGTTGTCATATATTCAAAAAAAAATCCTGATTTGCATCAGGATTGTATATTAGTTTTATTTGTATTTTATATTTCTCAAATAACCATAGCACAATCCTTACTTCTACTAAAGAAGAAATAAAAAGAGTTGCTAAAATAAAAACGGTTATTAGACATTTTGTTTGTGTTTTTCAATAAATTCTCTGCGAATGTATAAATTATTTTCACCGCACCAAAAAAAATAATGCTTTTTATGAAACAAAAAAGGATTTCTTAACAAATTTAGGAGGTTTTGTAGGATAATATAAAAATATCGGCTTGAAATGAGATATTTACAATTGGTTTTTCTGAGATACTATCCCGAAACTTCGGGACTAACGTGCTAAGGTTCTAAGTTTTTTTTACAGACTTAGTCTTTTAGACCAATTTTTCGGAGAGCGAGAAGTATGAAAAACCCCAATTACAACAATTTCATCTTTCTCTACCAAGTAATGAATTCCATAAGGAAATCGGGAAATAAAATGTATTCTTATTTTTTTATATTTCTTTTGAAATAAATCTGGATTTCTTAAAACAGAATCAATTCCAGCTTCGAGACAGAGTTCAAAATCATAAGAAAGTCCAATTCTTTGTTTTTCATACCATAAAACAGCATCTTCAATATCAAATAAAGCTTCTTTTACAAAACGAATTTTGTACATTATCTTATCGATTTTAAATGCGCTTTAACTTCATCCCAAGAATACAATTCAGTTTTACCTTCTTCCAGATTCTGAATTCGAATATCCAATTCTCTTTTAACATCATCAGAAATTTCTAAATCATCTTTAGAAACGCTATCCCACAGTTGCTCTGCTAAAATAATTTTTTCAGCATTACTATATCTAGATAAATTTTTGATTTCCATCTTATAAGTATTATTATCAATATACAAATTTAAACAAATTAAATTACGTTATAACTTAATTCAAAACAATCCCGAAACCGGCTTATTAGAAATCCCAATCTTGGAATAATCGAAATTCATTTTTTCTTTTAGTAAAGAAGCATACACACTCCTAAAATCAATTTCGTGTTTTAAGTCGCCATTATCTAAGTCGGCTAAGTTTGGATTATTGCCTAAAATCGTTCCTTTATTATTTCCTCCTATGATAAACATTGGTGCTGCAGTTCCGTGATCCGTTCCGTTTCCGTTGTCTTTAACACGTCTTCCAAATTCAGAAAAAACTACAACGGTGACATTCTGCAATAACTGCGCTTCTTTTAGATCTGAATAAAAACTATATATGGAATCGTTTAAATCTGTCAATTTTCGTTCGTGAATTGATAATTGATTATCATGCGTATCAAATCCGTTAAGCGAAGTGTAATATACTTTTGAATTTAAATTTCCTTTTATCAATCGCGCAATCCATTCCAGGTTTTTGGATAATTCAGTTTTTGGATAACTGATTTCTGTTTTAGATTTTGCCAAAGCTTTCTGAATTTCATCTGATCCCTCGGTAACCGAATTAGCGATTTTTCGAACAAAATCTAAATGCGGATTTTTAGACAAAGTCACATTTTCTTCTTTTGATTTTACTTTAAAACGATCCGGATCTTTTACTGTGATAAAATTGGGTTCTACTCCTTTTAAAGCCAAATTATCAATCGAATCTAAATTTATTCCCGCAGTCGCCTGATGTCCGTTACATTGCAGATCTAAAAATCTTCCCAGCCAGCCTTCATTTCTATATTTATTAGAATCGGTTGCTGTCTGCCAAATTTCCTGACTTCTAAAATGCGAACGAATAGGTTCCGGATATCCGACATTCTGAATTACAGTCAAATCTCCATTTTGCTGCATTTGAGCAAAATCTTTTAGCGACGGATGAAATGCCATTCCTTTATTTTTTCCCACAACTGCATCTTTATTCAATGCGATTTTTGTTCTCAGCTCATAATACAATGGATCATCATACGGAATAAAAGTATTCAAACCATCATTTCCTCCATTCAACTGCACAAAAACAATACATTGCTCGCCAATTACTAAATTGGGCTGTGAACCAAAAGCGTGTAAAAAATCAGGAAGAACAAGCATCCCGCCTGTAAATGTTCCTGTTAATGTTAGAAAATCTCTTCTGTTCATGATTCTTATTTTCTAGATTAATTGATATTCGGGCAATTTTGTGATGTAATTGAAAACTCTGACTACAGCAAAATCAGCATGAGGATCTTTTGGGTCGAAATCATATTTCAAAAGATTTTCCATGTCTTTTTGAGCCGAATTGCTGACAGAAAACAACAATCGGTCTGACAATTCAGAGATAATGGTTTTGTTATTTCCATTTGAATCAAAAACGACTTTTACCGCAGTTTTTTCATATTCTGATTTTTCTTTTTCGACGCCGTTTACCATAGTTTTTAAAACCTTTCTGTTTAGGCTTTTGCCACTGCATAATAAATCGGATGTATTGTTTCTTTGGAGATAAATCTGCGAAGTCAGCCATGAATTTCCGCCATCCCAGCCTTTTACATTGATCTGATTATACAAATCCATTCCCTGCTGTTTTATAAATGCCATAATTGCGGCATCATCAACATTCTCAATCTGCAATTCATCGCAAAGCTGTAAAATATAGACCAACGGGTCTTTAATCTTATTTCCCGAATTCTCTTTTTTAAATTCTTCTGTAAAAATCTTTGTCAGCAAAGGCTCGATTTCAAACTTTTGCTTCCGAAAATAATCTCCGTAATAAACTACCAAATCTTCCGGCGGATTATCATAAATAAACCATTTCAGGATTTTTCTGGTAATGAGGTACGGAATGTTTTTCTGTTCGAAAATAATATCGACTAAGTCGTCTGCTTTCCAGTTTCCGGTTTTACCGAAATAGGTTTTATCGCTATTATCTTCGATATTTTTCCTGTAGACGGCGCCATCATCACCAATATTCAAACCGGCTAAAGCTTTAGCTCCATTTTTAATATCATCTTCGGTATAATTTCCAATTCCGATGGTAAATAATTCCAACAATTCACGGCTTAGGTTTTCGTTGATTTTACCTTTTTTATTATCGCCATTATCGAGATAGCGCACCATTGCATTCGATTTCAGAATCTGCTTGGTTAAATCTTTAAAATTTCCAAAAGCATTTTCGCGTAAAATCATATTGTGCTGATAAATCCAGTAATTGATTTTTACTTTTTGAGAAGTGGAAACGAAATGATTGTGCCAAAAACAAACCATATTTTCGCGTAATGGAAATTCATCATTACGCATTTTGGCAATCCACCACTTTTTAAGTGCAGCGGTTGCTTGATTTTCTTTTTTCTGAATTTCCTTTTTGGTTTCAGGATCTGAAGTTTTGACTAATTCCCGAACTTGCTTGAGCTCTAAAGCAGTTTTAGGCTGATCTTGCAGAAACACTGGAAATTCTGTATCAAATTTTGAATCGTAGGAATGTTTTAGAAATTTTTCTAATCCGAGTTTTTCAATTTTATCGGCTTGTTTTCCTGAAAAACCTAATCGTAAGGACCAAAGACTGCTTTTTTTCATAATTCAGAAATTATTACAATAAGACTTCGTTTTCTTTTAAAGGTTTAATTTTAAAAGAAGCTAAGTCGCTAAGATTCTGAGGTGCTAAGTTTTTAAAGTCTTTGGTAATAATTAGAACGGGGAATTTTTGGGGATATTGTTTATTTAATATTGAGCAATCATAATCAGCCTGTGGTTTCAACCACGAGTTATGTTATTAGAAGCTCATCTATGAATTCTTTATTTTCACTAACATAAAGAAAATAATTACCTCTCTTAATCTGATTCTTGCGAAGTTCTAATTTGATCTCAATACAAGGAGTTGGAATAAAATCGTGGTCAATCAAAATAGAGATTGATTTTGAAACAATCATATCGAATTTAGTATCTTCATATATTGCTGAATTTATATTGTAAAAATATTCCAAAGCGAGATTGTAAAACTCTTTTTTATTCTGAAATATTCTTTCTAATAAATTCATTTATTTCAAATTATAATTTAATTGACAGCTCTAAATGACCTCCCAAACCAAGCTCTACAATTTTCTGCAGGGTCGAAAATTTAACTTCTTTTACGTTATTCTCAATCTTAGAAATATACGATTTTGTTGTTCCCGCTTTTAATGCAAGTTCTTCTTGAGTCATTCCTTTTTGAAGTCTGGCTTCCTGAAGCAATACCCCAATTTTAAAATTTTCATATCCCGATTCTAGTTCGTCTCGTTTTGGTGTTCCAATTTTTCCATAATGTTGCTCTTTAAACTCTTCTAAAGTTGTAATGTTCTTATTTTTCGTTTTCATACTCCTTTTTGATTTTTAAAGCTTTTTTAATTTCTTTATTTGGTGTTTTCTGAGTTTTCTTTTGAAATCCATTAGCTAACACAACTAATTTTCCCTCATCAAAAAAACAAAAAATTCTAAAAATATCATTTCCTTGTTGTATTCGAATTTCATAAAGTCCATCTGTGTTTTCAATAAATTTCAAATACGTTTCAGGAATTCTATCGAGCTCTTCAATTAAATTAATCGTCCAAACTATTTTTTGTTGAACTTTTTCTTTTTGTTTGACAAAAAATTCATTGAAATAATTTTTAAAAAAAATGACAGTTCTAATCTTTTGATTATAACTCATAAAGTACAAATGTATAAAAGTTGCACCAAAGTGCAACTAATTGATCCTAACATTTAAAATAATTAAGCTTCTTCCCTATTTACAATATTTCGTAAAACATCAGTAATAGTAACGGCATTACTTTCTTCATATCCTAGTGCAATAGCTATTGCCTCTAGCGCACTGGGATATTTATCCGATGAGCTGACTACCAATCCATTTTCTAAAATTTGATTTCTCTGTATTTGAATTGCTAATGATAAAATTTCAAAATCGGATAGTTTTGAATATTCTTCTTTTAATTGTTTTGCAATTCTATTATACGTATCAATTTGCATTTTCATATTTGTATTATTTTTACTATTAAAATAACAAATATAAAATAAAAAAAGCAGCTATCGTTACAATAACTGCTTTCTATAATTAAGAATAAAATCTTTCCTCTTTATTCTGTTTTCTTTCTTCTAAAAAAAATTAAGACCCACACATTTCACAATCTTCAGGATCTGCTGCTTGAGCTTTTAAAAGCATAGCTTTGTAATCCTCAACACTTATTGCTTCAGTTTCTGCCACTAATGATGGAGCTGTTTCTTCTTTTTTATCATTGTTTAATGTGAATTTAATCGCATCTACAGCCGCTTTTGTTCTTAAGTAATACATTCCTGTTTTTAAACCTGACTGCCAAGCGTAGAAGTGCATTGACGTTAGTTTAGAATAGTTGGCATCCTGCATGAACAAGTTCAATGATTGAGACTGGTCAATAAAATAACCTCTTTGACGAGACATATCGATAATATCTTTCATCGACATTTCCCAAACTGTTTTGTAAAGATCTTTTAAGTCTTGAGGAATCTTGTCTATATTTTGAACAGATCCGTTATGACGCATAATTTCTTGTTTCAAATCTTCGTTCCATAAACCTAATTTTACTAAATCTTCTAGTAAATGTTTGTTTACTACGATGAACTCTCCAGACAATACACGACGTGTGTAAATGTTTGATGTATATGGTTCGAAAGCTTCGTTGTTTCCAAGAATTTGAGAAGTTGATGCTGTTGGCATTGGCGCAACCAATAATGAGTTACGAACTCCGTGTTCAACCACTTCTTTTCTTAATGAAGCCCAGTCCCAACGACCAGATAATTCTTCATCTTTCATTCCCCACATATTGTATTGAAATTCTCCTTTAGACATTGGAGAACCTTCAAATGTAGAATATGGGCCTTCTTCTTTTGCCATTTCCATAGAAGCAGTTACAGCAGCGAAGTATAAAGTTTCGAAAATCTCTTGGTTTAATTTTTTAGCCTCATCGCTTGTAAAAGGCATACGCAACATAATGAAAGCATCTGCTAAACCTTGCACTCCTAATCCAACTGGACGGTGACGCATGTTTGAGTTTTCAGCTTCTTTTACTGGATAGTAGTTTCTATCGATTACTTTGTTCAAGTTACGAGTTACACGTTTTGTAACATTGTAAAGCGCTTCGTGATCGAATTTTCCGTTTTCAATAAACATTGGCAATGAGATTGAAGCTAAGTTACAAACTGCAATTTCATCTTTAGATGTAAACTCCATAATCTCTGTACACAAGTTAGAAGAACGAATTGTTCCTAAATTCTTGTGATTCGATTTACGGTTTGCTGCATCTTTATACAACATATATGGTGTTCCAGTCTCGATTTGAGATTCTAGGATTTTCTCCCATAATTCACGGGCGCGGATTGTTTTTCTACCTTTTCCTCTAAATTCATAGTCTGTATATAAAGCTTCGAATTCATCTCCATAAACATCATATAATCCTGGACATTCGTTAGGGCACATTAAAGTCCAAGTTGAATCTTCCTGAACACGTTTCATGAATAAATCTGAAGTCCACATCGCGAAGAATAAATCTCTCGCACGCATTTCTTCTTTTCCTGTATTTTTCTTTAAATCCAAGAAATCGAAGATATCAGCATGCCAAGTTTCGATATAAATTGCAAAACTTCCTTTACGTTTTCCTCCACCTTGATCTACATAACGAGCTGTGTCATTGAAAACTCTCAACATCGGAACAATTCCGTTTGAAGTTCCGTTTGTCCCGCGAATGTAAGATCCAGTTGCACGAACGTTATGAATAGAAAGGCCAATTCCTCCCGCTGACTGCGAGATTTTTGCTGTTTGTTTTAATGTATCGTAAATACCATCAATACTATCATCCTGCATTGCCAAAAGGAAACAAGAAGACATTTGTGGTTTTGGAGTTCCTGCATTGAACAACGTTGGCGTTGCATGCGTAAAGAACTTTTTAGACATTAAATCGTAAGTTTCAATTACCGATTTTAAATCGTCTAAGTGAATTCCAACAGAAACACGCATTAACATGTGCTGTGGACGCTCTACGATTTTTCCGTTTATTTTAAGAAGATAAGAACGCTCTAAGGTTTTGAAACCAAAGTAATCGTAATTAAAATCTCTTGTGTAAATGATGTGAGAATCTAAAAAAGCAGCATTTTCCTGAATCACTTTATATACGTCATCAGCAATTAACGGCGCGTCTTGACCGTTTCTTGGGTTTACGTAGTGATACATATCTTTCATCGTTTCTGAGAAAGATTTTTTTGTATTAGAATGTAGATTTGAAATTGCCACACGAGCTGCCAATTGTGCATAATCCGGGTGAGCAATAGTCATAGATGCTGCAGTTTCTGCCGCAAGGTTATCTAATTCAGAAGTAGAAACTCCGTCATACAATCCTTCGATAACTCTCATCGCTACCTTTACCGGATCTACAAGCTCATTCAAGCCGTAGCACAATTTTTTGATTCTTTCTGTAATCTTATCAAACATTACGGGCTCTCTGTGACCATCTCTTTTTACTACATACATAAGCTTACTAAATTTAGTTATTGAAAAAATGAAAGACACTAGAAAAACGGCTTCTAGCACTTAAACATTGCGTGTTTTTAAATTATTTTTTGAGAATTACCGAATTCTCAATAGTTACTCGTTTCAAATTCGAAAATCGAATTTAAATACGTCAAAAATTGTCATTGAATCTGCGATTTGGGAAAGAGATTCAACCTTAAAATATTCTGTTAATCTTTTTTTTCAGCACCTCTAGAAGAGTAGATGCTAAAAGTATTTTTGTTGTCTAAAAATCTGCATCAAATGAAATTTTCTGAGCATCGCTGTCTGTGTTCATGACACCTGATTTTTGATACTCGGCAACGCGTTTTTCAAAGAAATTAGTTTTTCCTTGAAGAGAAATCATGTCCATGAAATCGAATGGATTCGCTGATCCGTAAACGCGCTCGCATCCTAATTCAACCAAAAGTCTATCGGCAACAAACTCTAAATACTGTGTCATTAAACCAGCATTCATACCTATTAAACTTACCGGAAGAGATTCAGTTACAAACTGTCTTTCGATATCTAGTGCATCAACAATAATTTCTTTAATTCTTTCTTTTGGCACTTTGTTTACCAAATGGTGATTGTGAAGGTGAACTGCAAAATCACAATGTACGCCTTCGTCACGCGAAATCAATTCATTAGAGAAAGTTAAACCTGGCATTAAGCCACGTTTTTTCAACCAATAAATTGAACAGAAAGCACCTGAGAAAAAGATTCCTTCAACAGCAGCAAAAGCAATAAGTCTTTCAGCAAACGAATCAGACTCGATCCATTTTAAAGCCCATTCTGCTTTTTTACCAATTGCAGGGAAAACTTCCAAAGCATTAAATAATTCTGCTTTTTCTGCTTCGTCTTTAACGTAAGTATCAATTAATAAAGAATAAGTTTCGCTGTGAATATTCTCCATCATAATTTGGAATCCGTAGAAAAACTTCGCTTCTGCATATTGAACTTCATTTACAAAATTCTCAGCAAGATTTTCATTTACGATTCCGTCAGAAGCAGCAAAGAATGCTAAAATATGCTTAATGAAATATCTTTCATCGTCATTTAGCTTGTTATTCCAGTCTGTCAAATCTTGGTGTAAGTCGATTTCTTCAGCAGTCCAAAAACTTGCTTCCATTTTCTTATACCATTCCCAAATATCATGATGTTTAATCGGAAAAATAACGAAGCGGTTTTTATTTTCTTGTAATATTGGTTCGATTTGTGACATGACAGATTCTGTTAATTTTTTTATTGAATTTTTACTGATTCAGTAGACTACAAAGATTGTCATTTAACGTCAAAAATGAAAGCCAAACTTATTCACAATTTGACGTAGTTTTTAACAACGTTAAATTTTCGAAACATTTTCATACAAATAATTAATTTACTGTAAATGAATTATTTAAACACAAGAGTTATCTCGTGAAGCCCCGTAAAATATAGACTTTTTAATATAAAAAGCAAGAGATTTAAAATAGTTTTAAAAAGTTTTTTTTGAGTCAAAACTTTATTTTTTTGAGTCAAAATATATAGTCAAAAAGACTATCTAAGAATAGCCGATTTTTTAAGAATTTTTATGTTCTTCAGCAACTTTTTCAAGCTCCAAATACCAGTCTTCTCCAAAACGTCTTATCAACGCTTCTTTGACAAATTTATAAACAGGAACTTCCAATTCTTTTCCTAACGAACAAGCATCATCGCAAATATCCCATTTGTCATAATTCACCGCAGCAAATTCTGTGAAGTCTTTGACACGAATTGGATATAAATGACAAGAAACCGGTTTTTTCCAATCTACAATTCCTTGGTTGTAAGCCTGCTCGATGCCGCAAAGCGCAGTTTTTCCATCAAAAATCACATAAGCACAATCTTTATTATCAATAAGCGGTGTTTCAAGATCACCATCGGTTCCGGTTACCCAAGTTCCTTGTGCTTCGATTGCTGCGATTCCTTCTTTTCGTAAAAAGGGTTTTACTTTTGGATAGATTTCTTCTAAGATTTTCGTTTCAGCCTCATTTAAAGGCGCGCCCGCATCTCCATCAACACAACAAGCCCCTTTACAAGCAGACAAGTTGCACACAAATTCTTTCTCCAGAATATCTTCTGAAATAATAGTTTTACCTAACTGAAACATGATATTAAAATACTCTAATTTATAAAGTGCAAAGATAGTCAAAGAAAGCAGATAAAATACGTTCAAATTTTTCTACAGGTTTGAAGGAAAATTTAACGCAGAGGACGCAAAGGTTCTCACAGAGTTACACAAAGTTTTATGGAGCAGAACTTTTTAAGTACACAAGGTTTCAAGATCTAACTTTAAAATCTTTATGTAACTCTGTGGAAAATCTTTGCGAATCTCTGTGGTAAAAA
The DNA here is from genome assembly GCF_004366435.1 of Flavobacterium sp. S87F.05.LMB.W.Kidney.N. Taxonomy (NCBI): domain Bacteria; kingdom Pseudomonadati; phylum Bacteroidota; class Flavobacteriia; order Flavobacteriales; family Flavobacteriaceae; genus Flavobacterium; species Flavobacterium sp. S87F.05.LMB.W.Kidney.N. Next base: position 52,212 of record NZ_SODX01000007.1, read on the forward strand.
GAATCATTTGTTATAAATATCACTTTTTTAACAACTAAAACGTGTTTTTATAACAAAAGTGAATCGTATTGAAAAAACTCCTAACTTTATTATCTACTTTTGCAGCAGTTTTTAATCCCTTAAAATCAAAGCGATATGTTAGATATAGACTTCAAAGAAATCATTACAGTTAGTATGGTGCTTTTTGCCGTAATTGATATTGTGGGTTCAATTCCTATTATTGTCAATCTACGCGCAAAAGTGGGACACATCGAATCTGAAAAAGCTTCTATTGTAGCTGGTGCTATTATGATTGTTTTTCTTTTTGTTGGAGAAGGCTTATTGAACCTTATAGGTATCGACGTGCATTCGTTTGCAGTGGCAGGTTCTTTTGTTTTATTCTTTCTGGCATTAGAAATGATTTTAGGAATTAGAATTTATCGTGACGAAGAACCCGGTTCTGCTTCTATTGTTCCCCTAGCCTTTCCTCTAATTGCTGGTGCAGGAACTATGACGACTTTATTATCACTTCGATCTCAATTTCATACTATTAATATTATCATTGCGATTTTATTGAATATAATCTTGGTTTATGTTGTTCTAAAATCGTCTAAAAAGATTGAAACTTTGTTAGGAGAAAACGGACTTGGAGTAGTTCGTAAGACGTTTGGCGTGATACTTTTAGCAATTGCTGTTAAATTATTCGCTGCTAATGTTAAAGGTTTGTTTGTCTAAATTTTATTTTTATAAATTTACCCCGTAAAATATTCTAAAATACAACTTGGAGTTCATTTTCACTTTAAGTTCTACTTTATTATTTTAGACAAACAAAAACAATCATATGAAAATTTTCACTTCAATCTTAGTGCTTTTAGCATTAGCTCTAATTGTTTTTAATATTACGCTGCTAGACTTTAAAAATCCTTTTCAAGGAGACAGTATTGTAGCTTTTATTGGAATCGCAGCTTCATTTTGCGCTGTTCTTATTCTTTTGATCTTTAGGATTTCAAAAAGAATTGAGGAAAAAATGAATGAAAACAGATAACATGTTTGACGTTTTAATTATTGGCGGTGGAGTTTCAGGTATATCTTGTGCTCTTGTCTTAGGATCCGCAAAAAACAAAACTTTTGTTACTGACAAAAAAATCGGGATTTTTACTCATCAGAAAAATTCTTCTTTACAAGAGGCAATCTTTTACAATGCTTATGGTATTTCACCAGGCAAATTAGGCTCTGAATTGCTGATTGAAAGCACACAGGATTTGGCGATAACTTATCCGCATATTACTCAAATTCCGAATGAGAAAGTAATTCGACTTGAAGGCAGTTATCCTGAATTTACTGTAGTTACCAACAAAAATTCTTATAAGACAAAAAATATAGTTGTCGGAATTGGCTCTGCTAATACATTTGCTATTGAAGGTTTAATGCAATATGTTGAACCCCATAAAAAAGCACTTCCAGAAAAACAGCGCATTCAGCTTAAAAACGACGACCATAAAGTTGCCGACGGCATTTATGTGATTGGAACTTTAGCCGGCTGGAGAAGCCAATTGGCAATTGCTGCCGGAAGCGGTGCTGCTGTTGCAACTGATATTCTAACTTTATGGAATAACGGCGTGCAGACTCATGCGCACGATAGTATTCGATAAAAACATTTACAAAATTATAAACCACATAAGTTATATAAGTAAATATAATGCTTTACGCATCTATATTAAATGAACTTATATAACTTATATGGTTTATCTTTTTATTTAACCGAAACGATTTCTGTGACTTTAATGTGATTTTCATCATCGGTTTTCCATTTTTCTCCCTTTACAGAAACTACGTCGCCAATTTTTACTTGCTTATAGTTTTGCGGTCCGCCCACGTTTACGATACTGATTGTTGCAAAATATACTTCTTTTTTGTCAGTAGTAATTTTTGCTGTATAACCGTCTTTTCCAGATTCTATAGATTCTACTTTTCCTGAAACTGCACCATTTGTATCATTTTTCATAGTTGTGCAAGAGATTACAAAAGCCATTAGAAGCACTAGAAGGCTTATTCTTTTTAAATTTTTCATATTTGAGTTTTAGTCACAAAGTAAGTCAAGTTTACGAAGCTTTGTTTTTATGTTATTATTAAATTTCTTTTCAAAATTTATGCCAGCTGGATACAGCTTCCTGCAATGACTTTTAAATTACTTTCAAATTGTTTCCAAACCCTGATATATTTTAGAACACCATTTATTGGATTACTATCATAACTTCCTTTTAATGAAATAGTAACTGCAACCACGGCAGAATCATCTATCACATTTATAATTTGATCTGAAGCTTCTAAAAAATCAATTTTCATTTTCCCCGAACGATAGGAATTCAAATCAAATTCTTTATTGATTGTTTGTCCATCTGGAAGATTGAATAATAAATCATCGTGCAGGATTGTCTCCAAAGCAGAAACATCCGAATTTTTAATAGCAGTTAGAAGTTCTATTTCTGCATTAATAACGGTTTCTATTTTCATCGTATAAAAAATTGAAGTTACTTCTTAGGATTCAGAATTGTTTTAATCATCGCGTCATCTTTTAAGATCACATCATAATAATACAATTCTCCATACAACTGTCTCGCAAATTCGGCAGTAATATATCGGTTTACAAGCGATTTGGTTTTATCTAATTTTAAATCCAAACCTGTCATAAGGATATAGTTTTTGAATTTTTTGAAATACACATCAGAGGTTTTCATTTTGTTTAAAAACGCAGCAAAACTAAGTCCTGCAAAAGCATCTCTATTTTTATCTAATTCTTCAAAAACAAAATGGCCTACAATTCCAGTTTGCAATAGATAACCAACATTTTCATTTCCATGTTCAGCTTCCATCGGAACAAAAACATCGGGAACAATTCCGCCGCCGCCGTAAACGATTTTACCTTTAGGAGTTTTGAATTTTAAAGAATCAGCAACTTTTATACTGTCTCTTGCATATAATTCACCTGTAGCAATTCTAGATTCGGATTCTTTGAAATATTCTTCGTTTCCTTTTTTATAGGGTTTCTGAATTGATCTTCCAGTTGGAGTATAATAACGCGCAACAGTCAACCTTACAGCCGATCCGTCGTTAAAATCCATTTCACGCTGTACTAGACCTTTTCCGAATGAACGTCGGCCTACAATTGTACCTCGGTCATTATCTTGAATTGCTCCAGCTAAAATTTCGCTGGCAGAAGCACTGTTTTCATTAATTAAAACATATACTTTTCCAGTTTCAAAACTACCTGCTTTTGTTGCATACGTTTTTTCAGTCGTACCATTTTTACTTTTCGTAAAAACAATCAGCTGTTTGTCTTTTAGAAATTCATCTGCGATTGCTATTGCTTCTTCCATGTAACCGCCTCCATTGTCACGAAGATCAATTACAAGTGATTGGATTCCTTTTTGTTTGAGTCTTGTTAAACCAGTTTTAAATTCATTAAAAGTGGTTTCGGCAAAACGATTGATTTTGATGTATCCAACATTATTTCCAATCATCAAAGAAGCATCAACGCTTTTAATTGGAATAATATCTCGTTTTACTTTAAACTTTAATTTCTTTTGTTCTGATTTTCTAAAAACTGTTAATTCGATTTCCGAACCCTGCAAACCTTTTAATTTTGAGAATAAGCTGTCTGAAGGTAATTTTCTACCGTATAATTTGGTTTTCCCGGCAAATAAAATTCGGTCTCCAGATTTTAGTCCCGCTTTCGCTGAAGGTCCGTTTTCGATTGGTTTTATAATCGCAACAGAATCTTTATACATATAAAAATTGATCCCGATTCCGACGAAATCTCCTTTCATACTTTCAGCAACTTCAGCTTGTTCGCTTGGCGGAATATAAACAGAATGCGGATCTAATTTAGAAAGAATATTATCGACTGTAAGATTTACAATCGAATCTGTATTGACACTATCAACATATTCTGTATTGATAAAATCAATTAATTTGTTAAGCTTAGTTTTAGAGTAATTTTTAGCCAAAAGCTGGTCGCTTGCAGGAGCATTCATAAGGCTTCCGGCAATTGTCCCAAGAGCAAAAGTCGCTCCTATAACTATTGGTAAATATTTTGAGTTAAATTTCATTACTCTTCTAAAACAGGAATATGTTCTACTTCAACACCTGCTTTTATTAAAAATTGAATTCCAGAATCGTCACGATATCCGTCTTTGTACACCACTCTTTTTATTCCCGATTGATGTATTAATTTACTGCATTCTTTGCAAGGTGAAAGTGTAATGTATAAGGTTGCACCTTCGCAAGATTGTGTCGATCTTGCTACTTTTAGAATTGCGTTTGCTTCGGCGTGTAAAACGTCCCAGCGAGTCAGACCATTTTCATCTTCACAGCAATTTTCAAATCCAGATGGCGTACCATTGTAACCATCAGAAATAATCATTCTGTCTTTTACTATAATGGCACCAACTTGTTTTCGTTTACAATACGAAAGCAGACTCCACTCTTTTGCAATTCGCAGATAAGCTTTATCGTATTTATTCAGTTTTTTTACTTCCATTTATATTATCTGTTCCAAATCGGACTTTCAATAATCATCGGAATTACAACTCCAATAATAAAAGCCGACATTACTAGTGCCCAGTCGCGTTTTGAAAAACGGAAAACAGTCTGCACTATATATGAAATTACCAGCACAACAAAAACCACTACCAGCTGAGCCGCTTCGATTCCTAAAGCAAACTCTCCCAAAGGTAACAATTTTGATGTTGCAGACCCTCCTAATATTGTTTTGAAATAATTAGAGAAACCTAAACCATGAATAATACCAAAGAATAAAGTTATGAAAAATACCAGATTCACGCCATCATTTTTAGAAGTCTTTCCTGCTGTAAACAAATGATACAGAGCGGTTACTAAAATTGTTATTGGAATAAGAAATTCTACAATATTTACTTTTATCGCTATTATGCCGTAAACGGAAAGAATTAAAGCTAATGTGTGTCCAATTGTAAACAAGGAAACTAAGAGAAAAATTCTTTTCCAGTCCTTAAATAAATACGGAACGGTTAAGGCGATTAAAAAAAGAACGTGATCGTAGGCATTAATATCCAAAACGTGTTTTAATCCTATTTGAAAATAAATCCAAAATTGTGACATAGGTATTCTATAATTAAATAATTAGGGGTTGTAAACTTACGATTAATTTTCAAAATTAAAGATCTAAGCACTTAATTCCTTCAATAAAAATAAGTTAAATTTTATGAGAAATTTAAAAACAATAATTTAAAAATAGGATTATATTTGTTGCATAAAAACCGATTTAATTATGCCATTTTCAGAATTATTTGATAACGAATTCAAACAAAGAAACAGAGGTCATTTCTCTGCAATTGTGCGTGTAGCTTTCGCTGACGGACATGTAAGTCCAGAAGAAAAAGACTTTTTGGACAAATTAGCTTCAAGATTAGAAATTTCAGCAGAAGAATATACAGAAATTCTTAAAGATCCGTGGAAACATCCAATAAACCCACCTTATTTATATACTCAACGTTTGGAGCGTTTATATGATTTAGCAAGAATGGTTCATGTAGATCATCATTTAGGAGACCAGCAAGAAGTTATGTTAACTCGTATGGGATTAGCATTAGGATTTACTCCAGGAAACGTAAACTACATTGTTGCTAAAGCTCTTTCTTTAGTTGACAAAAAAGTAGACTTAGATACTTTCCTTTTCGAAATGGAAAATATGAACAAGTAATTTTTCAGTATTCAGTTTACAGTCACAGTATTCAGTTTTTTACTGATGCTTAAATTGAAATAAAATAAAAAACCCGAGAGATTAAATCTTTCGGGTTTTCTGTTTTAAACTGAATCTTAATTTTTCCGCAAAAGAAACCCGACAGGTTTTTAAAACCTGTCGGGTTTGAAATGTAAGCTAGAGTTAAACAGTCTCTAAAAACTGTGACTGTGACTGTGACTGAAAACTGAATACTTTATTCAGCTGCCATAAACTCCTCAGCTTTTTCTACCATATTATAGCTTCCGCAGAAAAACGGAACTCTTTGGTGCAGTTCGGTCGGTTGGATTTCCATAATTCTTCCAAAACCATCTGTGGCTTTTCCTCCAGCTTGTTCTGCAAGAAATGCCATTGGATTACATTCATATAATAAACGTAATTTTCCTTTTGGCGCTTTTGAACTTGTCGGATAAATATATACTCCGCCTTTGATCATATTTCGATGAAAATCGGCAACCAGACTTCCTATATATCTAGAAGTATAAGGTCTGTCCCCTTCTTCGCGCTGGCAGTATTTAATGTAATTTTTTACTCCCTGCGGAAAATGAACATAATTACCTTCGTTGACCGAATATATATGTCCGTCTTTCGGAAACTTCATATTCGGATGTGAAAGATAAAATGTTCCAATCGCCGGGTTTAACGTAAACCCATTTACTCCATAACCTGTTGTGTAAACCAGCATTGTCGAAGTTCCATAAATTACGTAGCCTGCTGCAACTTGATTGATTCCCGGTTGTAAAAAATCCTCGCTAGTTACCGGAGTTCCTATTGGAGTAATTCTTCTGAAAACAGAAAAAATAGTTCCCACAGAAACATTAACATCAATGTTTGAAGATCCGTCAAGCGGATCCATTAAGATCACGTACTTATTATTATGACAGTTGTCGCTCCCCTGAACTGTAATAAAATCGTCGTTTTCTTCAGAAGCAATACCACAGACAATCTCACGGTTTATTAACGTCTGGATAAATACTTCGTTTGCATAGACATCTAATTTTTGCTGGTCTTCGCCCTGAATATTCTGCTCGCCTACAGCGCCGATAATATCCACTAAACCCGCTTGGTTTACTTTATGATTGACCACTTTTGCTGCCAATCGAATAGAGTTGATAATTCGCGAGAGCTCTCCCGACGAATACTGAAATGCTTTTTGGTTCTCAATAATAAACTCTCCCAGTGTTTTATTGCGTTCTTCCATTGCTAAATCGTTATAGTTTTAATTTTAAGTCACAAATATCGCTTATTTTGTGAGAATGATTTAAAAATTATTTTGTTAGTTTGCTACTATTGTATATTTGCTAATATTTTACACAAAGCAACAATCAAAGCTCTGTTTTCTTTGATAATATGTAGATAAAAATACGAATACATGAAATTGCCTCTTGCATGTCTTGGTGAAAACAAATGCTGCATTAGGAAAAAGCAATACTATAAAGGACAAAAAAATAACGTTTACCAATTATGAATATTAGAAAAGGAAATCCTGAAGATATGAAATCGGTGTTGGGGCTAATTCAGGAGCTGGCAATATTCGAAAAAGAACCCGAAGCGGTTGTTATTACAGAAGAGGATTTAGTGCGTGATGGTTTTGGGGAAAAACCATTATTTCATGTTTTTGTTGCAGAGATCGAAAACGACGAAAAACAAAAAGAAATTGTTGGAATCGCTTTATACTATTACCGCTACTCTACCTGGAAGGGAAAAACAATACACCTTGAAGATTTAATTGTAAAAGAGAAAATGCGCGGTACTGGTTTAGGTTCTGCTCTGTATGCCGAAATCATGAAGCAAGGTAAAAGAGATGGAGTGAGAAGAGTAGAATGGAATGTTTTAGCCTGGAACACACCTGCAGTTAATTTTTACAAGAATTCTGGCGCAAAAATTCTAGAAGACTGGCAAGTGGTTCAAATGGATGAAGCTGGAGTTAATTCGTTCTTAGAAAAATTATAAAAGCAGTTTGCACAGTTTAAAAGGTTTTTGCCACGAATTTCACTAATTTTCACTAATTAATTCGTGTCAATTTGTGAAATTCGTGGCGAACTAACAAAGATTTAAATCCTTTTAATTGAAATAATTCGGGCAAAAAAATTAAAAAATACTAGGTTTCGATTTGAATCTGAAATCTAAAATCTAAAATCTATTAATTAAAAATGAGAGTATTTAAATTTGGTGGAGCATCGGTAAAAGATGCAGATGGAATTAAAAACGTATACGACGTTTTACAAAAAGTGGGATATGAAGATGTGATTTTGGTAGTTTCGGCGATGGGTAAAACTACAAATGCTCTTGAAGTTGTTATCAAAAATTATTTTGAAAAATCGGCAGAATTAAGTTCTTCTGTACAAGAAATAAAAAAATATCACAATCAAATATTATTAGATTTATTTGAAGACGAAAAACATGAGGTTTTTGCTGCCGTAAATGCGCAGTTTGCTGAATTGGAATATTTTTTATCGCATAATAAATCTCCAAACTATAACTTTGTTTACGATCAAGTAGTAAGTTTTGGTGAATTAATTTCGACTAATATCTTAAGTCATTTCATGAATTTCATGGGAATTCAGACGCAATGGCTTGACGTTCGTAATTTCATCAAAACAAATGCAAATTATAGAGATGCAGAAGTAGATTGGGAAACTACACAACAGCTTATCAGCAAAAATGTTCCTAGAAAAACATTAAATATTACTCAGGGATTTTTGGGTGCAGACGAAAATAATTTCACTACAACTTTAGGCCGTGAAGGTTCTGATTATACTGCGGGAATTTTTGCTTACTGCTTAAATGCTGAAAGTGTTACAATTTGGAAAGATGTTCCTGGAGTTATGAATGCCGACCCTCGTTATTTTGAAAATGCGAGTTTATTAAACCAAATTTCATATCGTGAAGCTATCGAATTAGCATTTTACGGTGCAACGGTAATTCACCCAAAAACATTACAGCCATTACAGAAAAAAGAAATTCCGTTATACGTTAAATCTTTTATCAATCCGTTATTAAAAGGAACTTGTGTTTCTAAAGGAGTTGATTTGGAACCACAATATCCATGTTTTATTGTAAAAAGAGAACAGCTTTTAATTTCGCTTTCATCAATTGATTTTTCTTTTATAATGGAAGAAAATATCAGTGAGATCTTTGGATTATTCCATGAATTTAAAATCAAAGTGAACTTGATTCAGAATTCGGCGATTAGTTTCTCTGTTTGTGTGGAAGATAAATTTGGAAATTTCAACGATTTGAATGCGATTCTTTCGAAAAAATTCAAAGTTGATTTCAATGAAAATGTAACACTTTACACTATCCGTCACTTTAATGAAGACGCTGCTCATACTGTTGAGGCCAACAAAGAAGTTTTATTAAAACAAGTCAGCCGCGAAACGATGCAGATTGTGACTAAAGAACTAAATTAATTTTCTAAGCGTTAATTATTTCAATTCATTATAAAAGGTTTCATCTTAATTGATGAAGCCTTTTTTTAATTATATTTAGTAGTTTTATCACAAAGTATAAAGTAATTTATCTCATCATATGATAACCAAAAAATTCACAATAGTCCTTTTACTTGTTTTCATTATCATATTCATTGGTATAGACTTAAGTCCTATATTAAAAAAAGAAAATGTAAATGACATTTCATTTTCAGATTTCAGAAATTCAATTGGTCCTTTCTTAACATTTATTGCAGTTTTTATAACTTATAAGAAACTATTGAGAAACGAAAAAAATGAAGAAAAACAAAGCACTTCATCATTTTAAAAACTCAAAATTTCTGTTTCTATTTTTCCCAATTATAAATACTACTTTTGACTTTTCAGAGTTAAAGTATTATGTTGAAAAAATTACTGTTTTTGACGGTTTTCATCTGGTTTTCTGCGCTTCAGGCTCAGGAAACTGAATCGCTGTACAAAACCAAAAAAATAGTAACCTCAAAAGACACCATTCGGCTGGAAAAAGTGAGTATTAATTCGAGTTTCTTCGAGCTTTTAAATACCAAAAACGAACCGATTGATTCGACTTTCTACAAAATTGATTTTCAAAAAGGCTTTTTACTTTTAAATGAAAAATTCCAATCTGCTTCTGACACTTTAATTGTCAATTATCTAAAATATCCAGATTTCTTAACCAAAGAATACAGTCTTTACAAATCGGATCAGATTGTAAGCAGCGACGTTGGAACCGAAAAATTGTACCGAATTGATAATAATGCAAATGCTAAAAAAGTAACGCCTTTTGATGGTTTGAACACTTCTGGAAGCATTACGCGAGGCATTACAGTTGGGAATAATCAGAGCACGGTTTTAAATTCCAATTTAGATTTACAGATTACGGGTAAAATTTCAGATAAAGTCAGCTTGAGAGCTTCTCTTCAAGACAATAATATTCCCCTGCAGGATGGCGGTTATTCGCAAAAGCTGGATCAGTTCGATAATATTTTCATGGAACTTTTCAGTGATGATTGGAATATTCGCGCAGGCGATGTTTTCTTAGAGAATCGGAAAACACAATTTTTAAGTTTCAATAAAAAGGTTCAGGGAATTTCTGCCAGCTTTGATTTTGATACCGAAAAAAGTAAAACCAATGTTTTTGCATCAGTTGCTTTTGTAAAAGGACAATATGCTAAAAGTACTTTTATAGGTCAGGAAGGAAATCAAGGTCCGTATAAATTAAAAGGTCAAAATGGTGAATTATATGTTTTGGTTATTTCAGGTTCAGAACGTGTTTATGTAAACGGTGTTTTGCTAAAACGCGGCGAAAACAACGATTATGTAATTGATTATAATGCGGGAGAAATTGTTTTTACTTCGCTTTTCACCATAACTTCTGAAATGAGGATTAATGTAGAATACCAATATTCAGAAAGAAATTACAATCGATTGGTAACATACGCCGGTGCCACACACGAAAATAAAAACTGGAGTTTTGGTGGTTATGTCTATTCTGAAAATGACATGAAAAATCAACCTTTGCAGCAAAATCTTTCTACAGAACAAGTCCAGATTTTGAGTGAAGCTGGAGATAACATCAATTTAATGAAAGCGCCTTCTGCCTACGAAGATAGTTATGCCGACAACAAAATCCTGTATAAAAAAACATTGGTAAATTCAGTGGAAGTTTATGAATATTCTAATAATCCAGCCGATGTTCTGTACAATGTAAGATTTAGTCTTGTTGGTGCAAATGCTGGAAATTATATCATTCAAAACAACAATTCTGTCGAACGAATTTATCAATATGCTGCGCCTGTTAATGGAGTTCTGCAGGGAAATTATGAACCAATTGTACAGCTTGTAGCACCAATTAAACTTCAAGTCGCCACTTTCTTGGGGAAATATAATCCGGATGAGAAAACTTTAGTCGATTTTGAATTGGCTGTGAGCAATAACGATCAAAATTTATTTTCTAAAATTGATGATGGCAATAATGAAGGCGTTGCTTTTAAAACAAATATTAAAAAACGTCTTTTTTCTAGAAGCTGGAATTTAGATGTTTTTGGAAATTATCAATATGTGCAGCAAAATTTCAAATCGGTTGAGCGTTTATATAATATTGAATTTAACCGCGACTGGAACTTAACGGGAACACTTTTGGGCAATCAAAGTCTGCTGGTTACAGGTTTAAATTTTGATTTATATTCTAAAAAGGAAACTTCTAATATAGGATTAATAAATTATCAGTTTGAGAAATTAGATTTCAGCGAAAGTTATACCGGCTCCAGACACACAACAACAGCTCTCTTTAAAATAAAAAACTGGACGATCGAAAACAATGGGAGTTTTTTAAATTCTGATGCAACTGCTTCAACCTCAAAATTCATTCGAAACCAAACCCGAACCAAATATCATTTTGGTAAAAACTGGATTGGAGGCAGTATGCAATTAGAAGACAATCAGGAAAAAGATAAAATTACCAATCAGTTTTCGGCTTTAAGCCAAAGATTCTCAGAATATGGCGTTTTTACAGGAAGAGGCGACAGTACTAAAGTTTTTGTCGAAATCGGCTTTTTACAAAGACGCAACGATAGTTTACAAAACGGATTTCTGCAGCACGTTAATAACTCGCAGACGTATTATTTAAAATCGAAATTAATTCAAAACAAAAAAACTGATTTAGCAGTTTATGCAAGTTATCGAAATTTAGATTTTACAGACAACACAAGAAAAAATGAGCCTTCATTAAATTCTAGAGTTTTATATAATGATCGTTTTTTCAATCAATTAATACAGATTGGAACAGCTTACGAAACAAGTTCTGGAACTATTGCACAACAGGAATTTACGTATGTTGAAGTTCCAACCGGACAGGGAGTTTATACTTGGAATGATTATAACGGAAACGGAATTCAGGAATTACAGGAATTTGAAGTTGCAGTTTTTCAAGATCAGGCAAAATATGTCCGAATCTTTTTACCGAACCAGATTTATATTAAAACCAACCAAAATAAGTTTTCGCAGTCTTTGACATTAAATCCGCTGCAATGGCAGAATGAGAAAGGTTTTAAAAAGCTTTTGTCTTATTTTTATAATCAAACGTCCTTTATAATGGATCGAAAAGTAAAAAGTGAAGGCGAAAAGCTCGAACTTAATCCGTTTGACTCTTCAGAAGAAAATATTTTAGGATTGAATTCGAGTTTTAGAAACAGTTTGTTTTACAATCGAGGCCGGCAAAAACATTCTGTCACTTATTCTTATCTTGTAAATAAAGGCAAAAGCCTGCTTTCTATAGGTTCGCAAAATGTCCGCAATTATTCGCATCAGCTTCAATACACTCATTTGTATCAAAAAAGCTGGCTGTTTAATCTTTTTAGCAAAACCATAAAAACTGATTTGGTTTCTGAAGATTTTACTGAGAAGAATTACGACATTAATGGCTGGCAGCTGGCGCCAAAAATTAGTTATTTATTTTCTAAAAACACCAAATTGGATTTCTTTTATGAACTTCAAAACAAAAAAAATAAAATTGGCAATTTTGAAACTTTAAAACAAAACAGAATCGGAACTTCTTTTTCTTATGCCGGAGAAAAGAAAGTAACCGTAAATGGTGAATTTTCTTTTTATGAAAATAAATTTGACGGAAATGAATTTTCATCTGTCGGTTTTCAGATGCTTGAAGGACTGCAGGCTGGATCAAATTTAGTTTGGAAACTTCTTCTGCAAAAGAATATTACGTCTTTCTTAGATGTTAATTTAAATTATCAGGGCCGTAAAAGCGAAACAGGAAATACCATTCATACAGGAAATGTTCAGCTTCGTGCATATTTTTAATGCCCTGCGAAAAAGATGACAAAAAATTGTTTAATTTTAGTTTGAATTTAAACATATAACCTTATGAAAAAATTAGTATTAATCTGTTTTTTAGTTGTTTTCTCCTCTAATTTCTACGCTCAGGAAACAACTGCAAAAACTGCGAAAAGCAAAACAGAAGCTTCGGCAAAAAAAGCAAAATCTACTGCAGATAAAGCTTCGGCTGATGCGAAAAAAGAAGCTTCAAAATCTAAAAAAGCAGCAGACGATGCGAAAGAAGCTTCGGCAAAAGCAAAAAAAGAAACTGCTGATAAAGCAAAAAAAACTGCAGACAAGGAAGCCGCAAAAGCTAAAAGCGATGCAAAAAAAGCAACAACTGAATCTGACAAAGCTAAAAAAACAGCAGACAAAGCTACAGCTGATGCTAAAAAAACAGCTGCAAAAGCTGACGATGTAAAAGCTGATGCAAAGAAAACTAAGGCAAAAGCTGACGCTACAAAAAAATCAGCTGCAAAGACTTTGAAGGAAACAAATGAAAAAGCACCAGCTGTTCCAGATAAAGTTACAGGTGAATATAATGGCAAAAAAGTATATACTGGACCAAGAGGCGGTAAATACTATATTAACAAAAATGGTAATAAAACTTATATTCAGGATTAGTTTAAAAGGCTCTGAGAGACTAAGGTGCTGAGGCACTAAGGTTCTGAGAATCTAAGAAACACTATTTGAAGCCGAACTATTGTTCGGCTTTTTTATTGATCTAAAAAACTCAAAACCATAGTACCTCAGCACCTTAGAACCTTAAAAAAAATATTGAGTTAATAATTTAGTAATATCCTTAAAATAACATAGAAAACATATTTCTTTATCTTCGTTTTTAAAAAGCGTTAAAAATGAGCATTGATTATTCTGCGAATAAAACTATTTTAGTAGCTCCATTAAATTGGGGACTTGGCCATTCAACTCGATGCATTCCCATCATTAAAGCGCTTCAGGAGAATAATTATATTCCCATTATCGCTTCAGATGGTGTTGCTTTGGCTTTGCTGCGAAAAGAGTTTCCTTATATACAAACTTTAGAACTGCCTTCTTATCATATTGAATATGCAAAGAATGGTAAAAACTTTAAATGGAAGCTGATCAAAAATCTTCCTAAAATGATTACTGCTATTTTAGATGAGAAAAAAATGGTCAATAGCTGGATCAAAAAATACGGTATTGACGGTATAATCTCAGACAACAGATTAGGGGTTTTCAGCAAAAAAGTGCCTTCTGTTTTTATGACGCATCAATTGAATGTGATGACTGGCAATACTACTTGGTTTACGAGTAAATGTCATCAGCATTTTATTAAAAAATATACTGAATGCTGGGTTCCTGATACAAATGATGAAGTAAATCTTACTGGAGATTTAGGTCATCTTAAAAGCAACGAACTCAATTTAAAATATATTGGACCGCTGAGCCGCATGAAGAAAAAGGATACTCCTAAAATATATGATCTAATGATTATATTATCGGGACCTGAGCCGCAGCGTACTTACTTAGATGAAAAGCTGCAGAAAGAAGCAGCTAAATATCCTGGTAAAGTAGTTTTTGTACAGGGAATTATTCAAAAGTCACAGGAAAAATGGCAGGCAGGAAATATAACGTATTATAATTTCATGAACTCAAAACAGCTGGAACAAACTTTTAACGAAAGTGAGTTTGTATTATGCCGCTCAGGTTATACTACTGTTATGGATTTAGCAAAATTGGGTAAAAAAGCTTTTTTTATTCCAACTCCTGGTCAATATGAACAAGAATATCTGGCGATAAAACTTCAAGAGGAAAATTTAGTACCGTATGCCATGCAGGACGACTTTACTATTGAAGATTTATCAAAAGTAAAGTCTTTTAAAGGATTGTCCCAATTTGAAAACAATATCGACTGGGATTCCTTATTTACTGTTTTCGAGAATAATTCTCATTAAAAATCTGTATTTATCCATGTCTTTACTATAGAGAATCCGTTTAATCTGCGTCAAAATTAGAACACAGATTAAACGGATTTTTATTCGCAAAATCACTAATTAACAGGGATTTATTTTTATTCTTTAGAAATTAAACTGCACTTGTAATCTTAGAACGTTTCCTTTCTGTCTGTTTATTGGGAGTGCACTGTCTTCAAAAGTTCTGTCTGCAATTACATAAGATGCTGTTAATTCGAAAGCTTTAATTGGCTGCCACTCGACACCTAATTCATAATCTCTAACCACATAACTTCTGGCATCTTTCTCGTATTTTTTTCCTCCGTCATAATATTGAAATTTGGCGAAAGGATAAACATGTTGTTTTTTGATGTCCCATTTGTAGTTTAATAAAACGTATCCTCCATTCAAATCTGTTTCATCAACTGTATTGGTTTGTGGATTGTATCGAGGTCCTGTTCCGATGTTATATTCTGTCTGGATTCCGAATGGTTTTGGATATAAAACAAATGTTGCTCCTACCCTTTGGTCTTTTACATACTGCGGATCGTTTACTATAACTCCAGATGATATTTCTCCCGTAAAAGCCCATTTCCCTGTGTAAGCCTGAATTCCTGGTTCGATAATCTGACTTCCAATTACAAATGGATACGTTACTCTTGCAACCACATTTAGATCTCTATTTCCGTCCAGTTTATTTGCAATCTGCCCATTGTAAACTCCAAAAGCAAATACACCAAAATCACCCGAACCTTTATAGCCATCTCTAACTAGCATCGCAAAACGCTCTCTAATTTCGGCTGGTGCCCAGTAAAAGAATATCCCTAAATCACGCTCATTTGCTATTGAACTATTTATAGCATCGGCACGGTCTAAAGTCAAACGCTGTGAACTTGACTGCATGTTTTCAAATCCATATGGAATTTTACTCTGCCCAACACGAACTCGGTACTCTTTTTTCTTATCAAAAGAAAGATCAAAATAAAGGTCACGAATTTGTACAAAATTTTGAATTCCTGTACTTGGCGAACTCGCAAAATCGGGTTGGAAATAGAAAAACACATTTGGATGAACCTGACCCGAAAACACTAAACGCGCACGGCGGATAAAAAGTCCATTGTTTGCTTTTGCATCTGGAGCTGTAGAAGTTGTTCCCCAGGATTTATCACATTGATCGCAAGAAACTTTGTCGTTTGTAGAAAAAAGTCCGTTGTACCTGATTTGCGCATAACCTCTTAAAGAGATTCTGTCATACCAATGTTCTTCAACTCCTCCTCCAGATTTAGTCTCCGGAAGTTTTGCTTTGTTGATAGAATCTAAAATACGCATTACTTCGTTTTTTACATCCTGTTTATTTAGTTCTTGTTTGTTTGTTTCCTGCGCATTAGCGGCACAAGTTATCAGCAATAAAATGGCTGCTATTTTTCTTTTCATCATTAGTTCTGTAATTCCCTTAATTTCAGGATGCAAAGATGGAGCACCTATGTTAAGAAATCATTAACCAGATGTTACTATAATAAAAATTTAATGTTATGGCCTAAAACGAAATGTTGATTTATTGTTAAACACCTTCATTTTAGGGCTTTCAGCAAAAATGACGTTACGATTTTTTAACGTCTGTTTTTTGATTTTTAAATGCTTTTTCGAGCGTAAAAGAGAATTCTGAACCAATTCCGAACTCACTTTCTACATAAACCTTCTCTTTATGCGCTTCAATAATATGTTTTACAATCGCTAATCCTAAACCAGAACCTCCTTCAGAACGGGTTCCGCTTTTATCAACTCGGTAAAAACGTTCAAAAAGTCTTGGAATATTTTGTTTTTCAACTCCTTCTCCGTTATCGCTAATACGAATCAAGACTTTTTTCTTGGTTAAGTTTACAACTCCGACTTCTGTTAAACCGCCTTCTTTTCCGTATTTAATGGAGTTCACAATTAGGTTTTCTAAAACCTGCTGAATTCTGTCCTGATCTCCGCGAATGATAACTGACTGCACATTTTTACTTTCAAATGCCAATTTGATTTTCTTTTTATCGGCTTTCATTTCCAATAAATCAAAAACATTTTGAATGAGCTCAACGATATCAAAATCGGTCATATTTAGATCTAAATCGCCCGATTCTAATTTGGTGATCATATCCAAATCTTCAACTATATATATCAAACGCTCTACACCTTTTTCGGCACGTTTTAAATATTTTTTGCGAATGTGTTTGTCATCCATTGCGCCATCAAGTAAAGTTGAAACATAACCTTGTACGGTGAACAAAGGCGTTTTAAGTTCGTGCGACACGTTTCCTAAAAACTCTCTTCGGTATTGTTCTCGAATTTCGAGCATTTCGATTTCGAGTTTTTTATCGGTTGCAAACTTTTTCACTTCCCGCGAAAGCGTTTCCATATCAGTATTAATTGGCTGATTGATAAGCGTTGTTGATTCTAATAACGAAACCTCATCGTAAATTTTCTTTACTCTTCTATAAATGAAACGTTCTACACGATATTGTATAACCAAGAACGAGAATATGTAAATCGCAATGATGAAAATTATTCCAAAAGCTACTTGATGTTTCAGTTGGTTTTTATAAAATAAAGACATTAGAATCAGCACAAATCCAGTAGAGAAGAGACTAATATACAATGCCGATTTTATAGCAAATTTGTATGTTTTTTTAAAATTAATTTTCATTGATAATATTTAACCATTAAGAGATTATTATATTTTACCATGTAAGTGATATAAGTTCATTTAAATTCAAAGCTCATAATTCTTACCATAAAAATAAGAATTTAAAAAGTTCATCTTATCAAAGTTTGAACTTTGACAAAGATGAACTTAGTATAGTATAACCAAAAGTACGTTCTATAATTTAAATGAAATTATATCACTTATATGGTTCAAATTTTTATTGACTGTTTATACTTCAAATTTATAACCAACTCCTTTTATAGTTTTAAAAAGGTCTTCGCCTATTTTCTCGCGCAGTTTTCTGATGTGAACATCAATTGTTCTTCCTCCAACTACAACTTCGTTACCCCAAACTTTATCCAGAATTTCATCTCTTTTAAAAACTTTTCCAGGTTTTGAAGCTAATAAATAAAATAATTCGAATTCTTTTCTTGGCAAAGCAATTTCTACATTGCCTTTTATGATTTTATATTCTTCACGGTTAATCTCGATTCCGCCTACATTTAAAGTATCTGAAACCACTTCTTGTTCTTTTAACCTTCTTAACAAAGCCTTTACTTTCGATACCAATAATTTTGGTTTAATAGGTTTGGTAATATAGTCATCAGCACCAGCGTCAAAACCAGCTACTTGAGAATAATCTTCACTTCTTGCTGTAAGGAATGTTATGATAACATTATTTAATTCAGGAATTTTTCTAATATGCTCGCACGCTTCCATTCCGTCCATTTCTGCCATCATCACATCCATAATAATTAATTCTGGCAATTCTTTCTGAGCCTTTGCTATAGCTTCTTTTCCGTTAGAAGCTGTAACAATCTGGTAGCCTTCTTGAGCAAGGTTATAGCCAACGATTTCTAAGATATCCGGTTCGTCGTCAACTAATAAAATCTTAGTTTGTGTTTTTTTCATAAATAGCAAAAATTGAGATTTTTACATCAAATCTTTTTAATTATTTATCCGATGTTTTTTATTTCACAGGGTAAATATACTAACAAAAGAACCTTTAAAAATTGGTGTTAACGGTAATTTAATCTGGTAACAATTTGATAATCTTTAGCACACAAAAACATAACAAGTTCGTAACATGGACTTCACGGCGCAGTTATTTCTTTGCACAAAAATAAATTAAACACAACACTGAAATGAAATTCAATTTAAGATTTCTCTTTATTGCATTATTTATCTGTACGATTTCGATCGCGCAAAACAAAGGTACAATTTCTGGAGTTCTAACCGACAAAGAAATGAACAATGAAGTTTTACCATTTGCTAATGTTTTAGTTAAAGGTACAAATATTAGCGTAAACACTGACGTAGACGGAAAATATTCGTTGAGCGTAAATCCAGGAAATTATACTCTTATTTTTAGTTTTTTAGGATATGAATCTGTAGAAGCTCCAGTTGCTGTAAAAGCAAATGAAACTGTAGTTATCAATCAAACTCTTTCTTCTGGAAGTTATACACTTAAGGATGTAGTTGTTCAATCTTCTGGCGTTAACAGACAAAAAGAATCGGCATTATTATTAGATCAAAAAAACGCAGTTTCTTTTAAAGCTGCAATTGGTGCTGAGGAAATAGCTAGAAAAGGAGTTAATGATGTGGCTAATGCAGTTGCAAAAGTTAGTGGAGTTTCTAAACAAGATGACTCAGGAAATGTCTTTGTTAGAGGTTTAGGTGACCGTTACAATGTAACTACTTTAAATGGTCTTCCGTTACCATCAAACAATCCGGCAAACAAAAACATTCTTTTAGAAATTTTCTCTACAAACATTGTAGATAATATTGGAATCAGCAAAACTTTTGAAGCTCAAAACTATGCCGATTTTGGAGGAGCTAATATTGACATCAGCGCTAAAAAATTCAGCGGAAGCCCTTTTATTACTTTTTCTATCGGTACTGGAGCAAACACAAATGTTTTAGGACAAGATCATTTTTACCTGCAAGACGGACCGTCTTACACTGGATTTAAAAAAGTAGGTATTCCTGATGCTCCTTTACTTCCTTATAGTTATACAACAAGCTGGGATAGACAAGAGAACAAAAATGTATTAAATGCTTTTTACACATTATCTGGAGGAAAGAAATTTAATATCAATGACGAAAGTTCAATTGGTACATTTGTCACAGGATCTTTCAGTGCAAAAAACAAATATACTGAAGGTTACAGCAGAGGAGGAATTACTTCTGACGGAGATATCTTTTCTGACTTTGTTAGAACGGCTTACAAACATAACACTACAACAACTGTTATGGGTACAGCTGATTATAAAATCAATAATAAAAACTCGATCTTCTTTACTTCTTTATTCTTAAATTCAAGTGATCAGGATTACAGTGAGTACGAAGGAACAAATCAAAATTTTGACGGTGGCGGAGATGCTACTCAACAAATTACTGGTTTTATTAAACGTGGAACTTTTGAAAGAACTCAATTAATTGTAAACCAATTAACAGGAAAAAACAAATTCAACGATCAGTGGAATTTAAATTGGGGAGTAGGATACAGTATTTCTAACAGTGCAATTCCAGATCGTATGCAAAACTCTTTTGTATATGCTCCTAATGCGATAGACTATACTTTCTTTACTAATTCGAACATCAATAATCACCGATTTTTTCAAGATTTAAAGGAAAATGAAATCGCTGCAAATGTTGCGCTTACTTATAACTTCAAAAAAGGCAGTGATGATACTTATAAGGGAAAGGTAACTGTTGGTTATTCAGGAAAATTTAAGGATGTAGATTACGACATGGAACAATATTCGTTCTTCCCAGACCGAAGCACAATTTCTTTTCCTAAAGAAGATATTCACCACGTAGACAACTATTTAGATCCTGCACACTGGGGTTCATCTTACTCAAATAGAATCCACCAAGAATATAATGGAAACTTAGATATCAATGCTGCATTCCTGAATGTTCAATATTCTTTAACTGAAAGATTGAGTGTGATATTAGGTGCAAGATTAGAGCAACTGACTCAGAATGTTTACTATATCACAACAACAGTTCCAGGCGGAGACAGTTCAAATGACTCTAAATTTAATATCTTACCAAGTTTAATTTCAAAGTATACATTAACAGACAAGCAAAACTTAAAGTTTTCTGCTAGTAAAACATATACGCTTCCTCAGTTTAAAGAAAAAGTGCCAATTATTTACGAAGATGTAGCACAAGCATACGAAGGAAACCCTAATTTATATGCTTCAACAAATTATAATTTCGATTTAGGATGGGAATTTTTCCCGAAAGCAGGTGAGTTAATCTCCGTAACTGCATTTGGAAAAATCATTCAAAATCCAATCAACGAAATGTTCTTGAATTCGTCTTCAAATGACATTTCATATGCAAATACAGGAGATAAAGGAACAGTAGCAGGGGTTGAAGTAGAATTTAGAAAAGACATTTTTGAAATTGAAAAAAATGATAACTTAAAAACAAAACTTTCTTTTGATGCAAACGGATCATATTTATACACAAACCAAGATCTAAGCAATGATAAAGTAAACAATGAAAATGATTTTGGAGCAAACTTTACATTTACTGAAAGTAAATTAACCGGAGCTTCTAACTTCTTAGCAAATGCTAACATTTCATTCTTAAATCAATTTACAGAAAGTAAGGATATTTCAGCAACAGTATCTTACTCTTATTTCTCAGATAAACTTGCTGTAATTGGAACTTCAAGAGTTGGAAACATGGTTGACAAAGCTGTGAATAAATTAGATTTTATCTTGAACACAAGTTTGACTAAAAGCTTAAAATTAGGCCTTATTTACAACAACATTCTAAACCCAACTTTCGAGCGTGTACAAGAGCAAGGGAAAGTACCAGGAAAAGAAGCTATTGGTGATATTATAGTGACTTCATACAAAGCTGGTTCAGATCTAAGACTTACTTTACACTACACTTTCTAAGAGAGATATTTTCAATAAATTATAAAAGGTGATTAGACAATAACTAATCACCTTTTTTTTATCCAAAATCGCAATGTAAATTTTATATTAAGACGGTACGGTTTTACCCCATCATACTTAATAGATTGTTAATATCGTCTTAACTCAGCAAAAACATATGTTCATTTACTTTGCCTTAAATAAATAAAACAATAAAACACAACAAAAATGAAAAAAAGTTTATTTGCAATGGCTGCAATATTAGGACTTGCTTTAACAAGCTGTAGTTCTGATGATAACAAAGACACAAACAACAGTTCTTTTGTTTTAAAAGTTGACGATTTAAAAGGAGAGATTAAAGACGGTACTGTAACTTTAGATCCTACTCAAACTTATACTTTAACTGGAGGTTTAGTTGTTAAAGGTGGAGCTACTTTAGTAATTCCTGCTGGGACAGTAATTAAAAGTTCTCCTACTGCAGAAGCAACTTCTTTATATATTGCTGTAGAAAGAAACGCTAAAATTAACATCAATGGTACAGCTGCGAAACCAGTTATTATGACATCTGGAAAAGCAACTCCTGCTCAAAGTGACTGGGGTGGATTAATTATCGCTGGTAATGGTAAAGTAAACACTGGAGACAATGGTACTTCTGAAGTAGGTGGTTTAAGCTACGGAGGAAATGACAATTCAGATTCTTCTGGAAATATTAACTTCTTGAAAATTTCTTACACAGGTTCTAAATACACTTCTGAAAAAGAATACAATGGAGTCTCTTTCTTCGGAGTAGGTTCTGGAACTATAGTGTCTGACATCTACACTTTCGAAAGTGGTGATGACGGAATCGAATTTTTCGGTGGAGCAGTAAATGCTACTAACTTAACAATCATAAACTCTTATGATGATTCTTTAGATTTTGCTGACGGATGGCAAGGTACTGCTACAAACGTTTACATTAAAGGTGTAAGTAAAGCAGGAGTTGAAGGATCTACTAACGCTAAAGATCCAAGTGGGGCTGTTCCAATGACTAACGCTAAAATAACTAACATCTCTATCATTAAAGGTGGTGCTACTTTTACAGCTGACGAAAAAGCAATCAACTATAAAGAAGGTGGTGGAAAACAAGCTTACACAAACTTATATGTTGCTAACGATATGCCTGCTGCTCTTGCTAAATTATCTACAGATGCTGGTGCAACTGCAAATATTGCTGCTGGTAACTTTACTATCACAAACTATACTTTTGGAGCTCAGATCACTGATGTAACTGGTCCTAAATTGTCTGGAACAACTACTGGTGCAATTGGTGCTGGTGCTGGTGCTGACTTACCAACTTGGGCTAACTGGACTAAATAATCCAAATTTAGATCATAAAAAACAAAAAAGCTGTCCGAAATATTTCAGACAGCTTTTTTTGCTAAATCAAGTTATTATCAAAATAACATTCTTAATAACTTCGAACACATAATGTTAAAAACATCCTAAATATTTAGGATGTTTTTTTTTGGCGCACTTTTTGTAATTTTTTTTGTATATTTACAATATCCAAATATACGCGATGGCAAAAAACTACTTTTATATTACTTTCTTATTGGCATTTTTCTTTACTGTGAGCGTCTCGGCGCAAGACAGCAAGCAATTACCAAAAACTCAAGAATCGACTTCTATTGAGGGATTAAGCTTGTACCCTAACCCTGTTACTAATGGTAAAGTTTACATATCCTCTAAAAACGATTTAGAGAAAGAAATTATTGTGTTTGATATTTTAGGAAAAAAAGTACTGCAAGCACATTTAACCTCTAGAGAATTAAATGTTGCCGAATTACCTTCAGGGGTTTATATCATTAAGATAAGCGAACAAAACGCATCTGCAACCCGAAAACTCATTATAAGATAAAGCTCCATTGGAGCTTTTTTAGTTTCCAGTCCCAGTCACAGTTCTCAGTTTACAAACTGCAACTGAAAACTGTGACTGCGACTAAAAAATAAATATCTTTGCAAAAAAAAAGTTTTGATCACAGCCAGCGATATATTTACGATTTCGAGTCAGAAACAATTTGAAAAAATAGCTCTAAAAGTGTTTCGTTTTCAGCACGAAAACAATAAGGTTTATCGCGATTTTTGTGATTTCCTAAAAGTTAATCCGCAACAGGTAAAATCATTACAGCAAATTCCATTTTTACCTATTCAATTTTTTAAAAGCCACGAAGTAGTTTCAAACAATGATCCCGCGCAAGTAACTTTTACCAGCAGCGGTACTACTGGAATGATTACAAGCAGGCATTTGGTAACAGATGTTACGCTTTACGAAGAAAGTTATCGCAAAGGATTTTCTCAGTTTTATGGCAATATAGAAGACTATGTAGTTTTAGCCCTTTTGCCGTCTTATTTGGAACGTGAAGGATCTTCTTTAATCTATATGGTCGATGACTTAATTAAACTCTCTAATCAGCCAGAAAGTGGGTTTTATTTACACAACTACGGAGAACTTACCCAAAAGCTAATTGAACTGGACAATTCGGGTCAAAATGTAATTTTAATTGGCGTGACTTACGCTTTATTAGATTTGATCGAAAAACATCAATTCAATCTTCAAAATACCATTATAATGGAAACTGGAGGTATGAAAGGAAAACGCAAAGAAATGATCCGAGAAGAATTGCACGAACAGCTTTGCAAAGGTTTCGGCGTTTCTTCTATTCATTCAGAATACGGAATGACAGAACTTTTAGCGCAGGCTTATTCTTTAGGAGAAGGTGTTTTCGAATGTCCGTCTTGGATGAATATTTTAATTCGCGATCCAGAAGATGCTCTCACTTATGTGAAAGATGG
Source organism: Flavobacterium sp. S87F.05.LMB.W.Kidney.N (assembly GCF_004366435.1). Lineage (NCBI taxonomy): Bacteria > Pseudomonadati > Bacteroidota > Flavobacteriia > Flavobacteriales > Flavobacteriaceae > Flavobacterium > Flavobacterium sp. S87F.05.LMB.W.Kidney.N. The sequence goes on from NZ_SODX01000007.1 coordinate 76,601, forward strand.
AAAAACGGGCGGCATCAACGTGATTGACTTGGCGAATATTAATTCATGCTCTTTTATCGCTACGCAGGATTTAGGCAAAAAAAATCCCAACAACTCTTTCGAGGTTTTGGGACGTTTTGATAATTCTGATATTCGCGGTTGTAATTTGATGGTTTTATAGTTTAATCGTTGATTTGTTGAACCGTTTAATCATATTTACTTTCGATTAAACAATTAACTCGTAATCAAAAATTAATTTTCGTCACTTACACCAATACTCTCTATACCTTCTTTTTTCTGTAGTAGTTTTTCTTTTTGACCTTTATGTTCTAATAATTTATAAACTCCATAACAAGTCAGAACTCCACAAAGTACAAAAAGTATATTCCATCCTGCACTGCTAAAACTACTGTCATCAATACTATCTAAACCTCCAATAAAAACAGATAGAAGCCCTACAACAAATCCAGCAAGAAGAGTTCCTGCATAATAATATATTATTCCAATAGCGAAATAACCCCATTTGTTCTTATCATATTCTAAGGCCAGATTAGTAAAGCCTTTCCAAATCCAGTAAATAAATAAAATTAGAAGCATATCTTATGTTTGTTTTAAGATGATAAACTTAGTAAAAAAACATATACTTTTTCATAGTAGAAGTTAAAGAGCAAAAGTCCCAAAAAAATAAATTTGGTTCAGTGAATAAATTAACCAATCCAGAACAAATACAGTTCTAATAATCTCTTTTTACTTGGTCAGTACATAACAACCATTATTTTAATATTCCGTAGGAATATCTCATCGGTAGAAAAAAGAATATTATTTAGCATTGTGTCCTGTAGGGACACTTGTTATTATACAATACTCTCTCTGTTAATCAAACGTTCCTACGGAACGTAAAACGAAATCCAAATTTTTATTCTACCGATGAGACATTCCTACGGAATGAATCGTTCGTTAAACGAAAAAATCCGAATATTCTTTTCGAATATTCGGATTTCTGATATTATAAAAATGTCTCTTATTTAATCGCAAAATTCCGATTAAACAATTAAACAACTACTCGATTAAACGATTAAACAACACGAATCACAAAATAATTTTTCTTTCCGCTTTGTAATAAAACAAATTGATTATTAATCAAATCATTTGATGTTAATACAAAATCTTCTTTTATTTTCTCTCTATTTACAGAAATAGAATTAGCTATTAAAGCTCTTCTAGCTTCTCCGTTCGATTTAAAAAAACCTGTTTTTTCATTCAAAACAGTAATAATATCCAATCCGTTTTCTAAATCAGCTTTTGCGATTTCAGCTTGCGGAACTCCGTCAAAAACTTCTAAAAAAGTAGCTTCATCCAATTTTTTTAAATCTTCTGCAGTTGAGTTTCCGAATAAGATATTGGAGGCCTGAATCGCTTTTTCTAATTCTTCTCTATTGTGAACAAAAACAGTAATTTCTTCTGCCAGTTTCTTTTGCAAAACTCTTAAATGCGGAGCTGTTTTATGCTCTTCAATTAATGCATCAATAGTATCTTTATCTAAGAAAGTAAAGATTTTGATATATTTCTCAGCATCAACATCTGTAGTGTTTACCCAAAATTGGTAAAATTTATATACCGAAGTTTTATCAGCATCCAACCAAACATTTCCTCCTTCAGATTTTCCAAATTTAGATCCGTCCGATTTTGTAATCAAAGGCGTTGTTAAAGCGTAAGCTTTTGCATTTTCACCTCCCATTCTGCGCACTAATTCTGTACCCGTGGTAATATTACCCCATTGGTCAGAACCTCCCATTTGCAAGATGCAGTTGTTGTTTTTATATAAATGATAAAAATCGTAACCTTGAATTAACTGATATGTAAACTCTGTAAAAGACATTCCCTCACCTTCACCGCTAAATCTCTTTTTTACAGAATCTTTAGCCATCATATAATTTACAGTGATTCTTTTTCCAACTTCACGTGCAAAATCGATAAAAGAGAATTCTTTCATCCAATCGTAGTTATTTACCATTACTGGTGCATTTGCTTCGGTCGAACTAAAATCTAAGAAACGAGACAAGACACTTTTAATTCCTGCAACGTTTTTAGCCAAAGCTTCTTCATCAAGCAAATTTCTTTCATCAGATTTACCAGAAGGGTCACCAATCATTCCTGTTGCTCCACCCACTAAAGCGATAGGTCTGTGCCCGAAATTCTTTAGGTGAACCAATAAAATAATCTGAACCATACTTCCGATGTGCAGTGAATCTGCCGTTGGATCAAAACCAATATACGCAGTGGTAGCCTCTTTTAGTAATTGTTCTTCCGTTCCAGGCATACTATCATGATATAACCCGCGCCATTTTAATTCTTCAACTAGATTCTTCATTTTTTAAAATAATTTGCGCAAATATAATCAATGGCAATGGCAATATCAAAAAGCAATTCCAATATCAATCGTAAAACTCAATTTCAACATCAATTTCAATCGCAAAAGTCAATTACAAAATCTATTTCGACACCAAAACCTTTGCAACTTTGAACCTTTGTCTCTTTGCACCTTAAACCAAAAAACTTATCTTTACAAAATGGTATTAGTAACTGGAGGAACTGGTTTAGTCGGCGCACATTTATTACTTCATTTAATTGAAAATGGAGAAAATGTTCGGGCTGTTTATAGATCAAAAAGTAAAATCGAAAAAACAAAATCGGTTTTTGAGTTCTATAAAAAACCAGATTTATTTGAAAAAATAAATTGGATTGAGGCTGATATTTTAGATGTTCCTTCCTTAGAAAATGCTTTTCTCGACATAAGTCAGGTTTATCACTGCGCCGCCTTGATCTCGTTTGATCCAAAAGACGAGGAAAAACTCAGAAAAACAAATATCGAAGGAACGGCAAACATGGTTAATTTTTCTATTGCCAAAAACATAGAAAAATTTTGTTTTATAAGTTCAATCGCTGCCTTGGGCGATATTGCAGCACACGAAACGCATATTACCGAAGAAACAGATTGGAATCCCGAAAAACCACACAGCGATTACGCCATTTCTAAATATGGTGCAGAAATGGAAGTTTGGCGCGGACAGCAAGAAGGCTTAAAAGTTATTATTGTAAATCCCGGAGTAATTTTAGGTCCGCCCAAAATGACGATTTTTGAAGAAGGAAGCAGTAAAATCTACCAAAAAGTTTCTAATGGTCTTCCGTTTTACACACTCGGAAGTACTGGATTTATTTCTGTGGATGATGTAATAAAAACTACTATTGAATTAATGAAAAGCAGCATTATAAATGAACGTTTTACATTAATAGCAGATAACATTGTTTTTAGAGATCTTTTAAATACCGTTGCAGATGCATTAAATGCAAAAAGACCACATATCCATGCTAAACCATTTTTTATGAATTTCTTATGGATTGCTGATGGAATATTTTCGACCTTATTTTTTAGAGAAAGAAGTATTACCAAAGCAACTGCAAAAGCCTCTTACTCTAAGAATTTGTATAGTAATGAAAAAATAAAAACCGCTCTAGGAACGGTTTTTACAGATATTCATCAGTACATTAAAGACAGTTCAAAATTATAATTGTCTTCTATTTTTTCTTTGCGCCATTTTTATAGAATCAATATTGATTTTTGGAATGCTTTTTTTGACAGAATCTTTCGAAACTTCCTTCAATTCCTTTGACTTATTTTTATTCTCTTTTGCTGCTTTTTTCTCATCGATTTTTGCAAGAGAATCTGCTGCTCTTTGATTTTTAGCCAATCTTTTATTTACCTCATCAAACATATCTTTATAGCTTTCATAATCAGAAGCATAATACATATTATTCTGAACAAACTGCAGACTGTCTACTTTATATTTTTGTAAAATAAACTTTGTTGGATCACTGTTTATCGAATCTAAAGACAATGGTTTTTGATACCTCATTGCTTCAAGAAGCGATAAATCATACATGATATCAACCATTTTTTCTCTTTCAATAAGCTTCGCAGGCTGTTTTACCAGCTCTTTTTTGCAGCTTATAGAAAGAAACAAAACCAATACTATTACTATAAAGTTCTTCATAGTCGTTTTTTATCTGTCAAATAATAATCGTTTTCCGGCTCTCGTATCTTTTACTTTGAAATTATTATAAACCAATTCTCCGTTTACAAAAGTATGTGTAATTCTTGATTTGAAAGTAAAATTCTCAAAAGGCGACCATCCGCATTTGTATAAAATATTCTCTGGTTTTACACTCCAAGGCAGGCTCGGATTTACAATAACCAAATCGGCGTGATAACCTTCTCTTATAAAACCTCTTTTTTCGATTTTGAAAATTTTAGCTGGATTGTGGCACATTTTCTCTACTATTTTCTCCACGCTAATTTTACCTTGATGATGTGCTTCAAACATAGCTACAACAGCATGCTGTACAAGCGGACCACCAGAAGGAGCTTTTAAATACGACTGCATTTTTTCCTCTTTTGTATGAGGTGCGTGGTCTGTAGCAATTACATCAATTCGCCCGTCGTTCAAAGCTTTCCAAAGTTCAGCACGATCTTCGGCAGTTTTTACGGCTGGGTTCCATTTAATGAAATTACCTTTTGTTTTATAATCTTCGTCTGTAAACCAAAGATGATGCACACAAACCTCAGCAGTAATCTTTTTATCCTCTAACGGAATTTTATTCGTAAACAATTCCATTTCTTTTGCAGTTGAAAGATGGAAAATATGAAGTCTTGCTCCTGTGCGTTTTGCTAAAGCAACTGCTTTTGAAGAAGAAATATAACACGCTTCTGCACTTCTAATTAAATTATGCGCAGTTACGGGAACATCTTCTCCATACTGCTCTTTAAAAGCAGCAAGATTATTTTGAATTGTAGTTTCATCTTCGCAGTGAACCGCAATTAGCATTGGTGTGCTAGAAAAAATCTTTTCTAAAACTGCTTCGTTATCAACCAGCATGTTTCCTGTTGATGAACCTAAGAAAATTTTAATTCCGGCAACGTTTTTTGGATTTGTTTTTAAAACCTCTTCCAAGTTATCATTTGTTGCACCCATCATAAACGAATAATTCGCAAATGATTTTTGAGATGCAATTTGATATTTATCTTCTAAAATTTCTTGTGTTACTGCATTAGGAACCGTATTTGGTTGCTCTATAAAAGAAGTAATCCCTCCAGCAACAGCAGCTCTGGATTCAGATTCGATATCTCCTTTATGCGTTAAACCCGGTTCTCTAAAATGTACTTGATCGTCAATTGCTCCCGGCATTAAATAACTTCCTTCGGCATCGATTACTATACAATCTGATGTTTTTAACGAAATGCTGTCGGCAATTTCAACAATCAAATCATTTTCTATTAAAACATCTCCTTCAAAAATTGTCCCTTCGTTTACAATTTTGGCATTTTTTATTAAAATCCTATTCATGATGTTGGTTTATAATGAATTGACTAATTTTCTTAATCTAAGTGAAATTACGCCTAGTATAGCTTCTTTAATAATGGCATTACTCATTTTAGAAACTCCTTTTGTTCTATCTGTAAAGATAATAGGAACTTCTGTAATTTGAAATTTTGCACAATATGTTCTGTATTTCATTTCGATTTGAAACGCATACCCAACAAATTTTATTTTATTCAAATTGATTTTTTCTAGAACTTCTCGTTTGTAACATACAAAACCTGCAGTGGCATCATGAATTTTCATTCCTGTGATAAATTTCACGTAAACCGATGCAAAATAAGACATCAAAACTCGGCTTAGAGGCCAGTTTACAACGTTTACACCCGTTACATAACGAGAACCAATTGCAAGGTCTGCGCCACCAAAATGGCAGGCATCGTACAGCTTTTCTAAATCATTTGGGTTATGGGAAAAATCGGCATCCATTTCAAAAATAAATTGATAATTGCGTTCTAAAGCCCACTTGAAGCCATGAACATAAGCTGTTCCTAAACCTGATTTTTTGGTTCTTTGTTCTAAAAAAAGCTTATTTGGAAATTCTTCCTGTAATGCAATCACTTTTTTTGCAGTATGATCAGGAGAATTGTCATCAATAATCAGCAGATGAAAAGATTTATGCTGCGAAAGTACTGCTCTTACTATACTTTCTATATTCTCAATTTCGTTATATGTGGGAATTATGACAATACTATCATTCATTTTTTCTCGGTAATTTCACCGCAAAAGTAAACTTTTTATAGCATTTGATTCATAATAAATATATAATAAAAGTATTGCATCAAAAAATTACTAATTTTGTAACGCTATGATTGAACAACTTCATCCTCGAATTCTGGAAAACAAAGACTGGGCAACACTTTTGTTTGTGCTGACCTTTGCTGTTGTTGCCATGACAAAATCTGCTTATGAAACTAGATTTAGTGAATTTAGTAAACTTATTTTTTCTGATAAATATGCTAAAATTTATCGCGACAACAACCATTTAAAAAGCAGTTTTACAGTTGGTTTATTTTTTGTACAAATTGTTTCGTACGCATTTTTCATTTTGCTTACGATGAACATTTTTGGACAGGCCTCTAAAACTGATTGGGTTTTGTTTATTCAGATCGCAACTTTCCTTCTTTATTTCATTTTAGGAAAGTATTTAATCGAGAAAATCGTAGCAACTTCATTCAACATTGATGAATTTGTAGAGCTTTTTAACTTACAAAAAGTAACTTACAGAACATATATTGGCGTTTTAATCCTTCCAATCAATGCTATTTTGTTCTATTACAATAATATTCCACAAATCATACCGATAATAATCATAGGTATTTCCCTGTGTATTAGTGTATACTCTTACTTTATTTCAATTAAAACATATCAAAACGCAATTATCAGCAAGTTATTTTATTTTATTTTATATCTTTGCGCTCTTGAAATAGCCCCTTATTATTTTCTTTATTATTGGATAACAAAAGGGAGTGCTTAGAAAATGTTTATAATATGAAAGTGAAAACAATTTTGGTGTCACAGCCTGAACCTAAAGTGGAGAATTCTCCTTACTTTGAGCTCCAACAAAAACACAAAATAAAAATTGATTTCAGACCATTTATTCATGTGGAAGGGGTTAGCGCAAAAGAGATTCGATTACAAAAAATCGATCTTAATCATTACACTGCGATCATTTTAACAAGTAGAAATGCTGTAGATCATTTTTTTAGAGTTGCTGATGAAATGCGTTATAAAGTTCCTGAAGGATTGAAGTATTTCTGTCAATCTGAGGCTGTTGCGTTTTACCTTCAAAAGTATGTTGTGTACAGAAAACGTAAAATTTACGTTGGAGCAAAAGATTTTGCAGATTTATCTCCGCTGATTAAGAAGTACAAAGACGAAAAGTTTTTACTTCCTGCATCTGATCAATTAAATGCAGATGCTCCTATAACATTAAACAGTCTTAAAGTAGATTGGGCACAAGCTATTTTTTACAGAACTGTAATGAGTGATTTGTCTGACTTAGCTGATGTTTATTATGACGTTTTAGCTTTTTTCAGCCCTACTGGAATTAAATCTTTGTTTAAGAATTTCCCAGATTTCAAACAAAACGACACCAGAATCGCAGTATTTGGAAGCACAACTCAAAAAGAGGCTCTAGATCATGGTTTAAGAATTGATATTCTTGCTCCAACTCCTGAAACGCCTTCTATGACAATGGCTCTAGAAAAATACGTTGCCGAAGCAAACAAAGGAAAATAACCTTAAGAAATATAATTTTTAAAAATCCAAATTCCAACTAATCACTGGGATTTGGGTTTTTTGTTTTAACGACTTCATAAATCAAACACAACAAGTGGTTTCAACCACTGGAACGCATTTGGATTTTCTTAAATTGGAATTTGGATTTTTTACATTGGAATTTCTATTTACAAGCCATTTTAATTACATTTGATTTCTATTCTAAACCCAAATCACAAAAAATAGTTTCAAATTGTAAGTTATGAAAATCAACTCCCTCTTAATTGAAATTGACGGTATCGATAAAGAAATTCTTCGGTATTTAATGGACGATGCCCGAAAACCAATTTTGCAAATCGCCAATAAAATCGGAATTTCTGGTGCGGCAATTCATCAGAGATTAAAAAAATTAGAGCAATCCGGCGTTATTTCTGGGTCTAAATTTACTGTAAACCCAAAGGTTTTAGGTTACAACACAATGGCGTTTATTGGAGTTTATTTGGACAAAGCTTCCCGAAATTCGGAAGCTGTAAAAGAACTTAGAAAAATTCCTGAAGTTTTAGAATGCCATTATACTACTGGAAACTGGTCTGTTTTAATTAAAATCATCTGTCGTGACAACGAACATTTAATGCAGTTGCTAAATACCAAAATTCAAGCGATTGAAGGTGTTTCGAGAACTGAAACTTTTATTTCTTTAGATCAGCAGATTGATAGACAGATTCAGCTTTAGCAATCTAAAATTCCAATTTTCAAAATCCAAATTCCAAATTCGAAAAGTATTACTGATTCATTCGTTATCGGAAAGAATAAAAAAATTCCAAACCTGACAGATTTGGAATTTGGAATTTTAAAATATTGAAAATTTAAATTAATTAATTTCTCCTGCTTCCCGAATAAATCGAGATATAGTACAGCAACGTGGCAATAGAACCAATTGCAGCCACTACATACGTTCTTGCAGCCCATTTTAAAGCATCTTTTGCTCCTGCCTGTTCTTCTTGTGTCAGCATGTGTTTATTTTCTAACCAAGCCAGCGCACGGTTACTTGCGTCGTATTCTACAGGTAGTGTAATAATCGAAAACAAGGTTGTTGCCGCGAAAACGATAATCCCAATTAATAATAATTGTGGAAAAACCTTAATCATTAAGATTCCCGCAATTAGAATCCATTGTACGTAGTTTGAAGCAACGCTTACGATTGGCACTAATTTCGAACGCATTGTCAGCCATTCGTAACCAATTGCATGTTGTACGGCGTGACCGCATTCGTGTGCTGCAACTGCTGCAGCTGCTGCATTTCTGTGATTATAAACGGCTTCACTTAAATTTACTGTTCTATCTGAAGGATTATAATGATCTGTTAACTGACCTGGTGTCGAAATAACACGAACATCTGTAATTCCGTTATCGGCAAGCATTTTTTCGGCAATTTCGGCGCCACTCATTCCGTTTCTTAGTTGCAATTTCGAATATAATTCAAATTTGCTCTTTAGCTGAGAACTTACCAGCCAGCTGAACAACATTATAGCTCCAGCAATAATTAGATATCCAGATCCCATATTTTCTAGTGTTTTTAGATTGATTTTTAAATTTACAAAACAAACTGCAAATTATGAACCATTTTAACAAAATGTCATTTTGACATTTATTTACTAGTTTTGTCTCAGTTTAACATATTATTTTTAAGCAGGAAAGCAATCAATTCTGCTACGTTTTTCATTTTATATTTTTGAAGAATATTTCGACGATGCGTTTGAACTGTCAAAAAACTCAAAAACAAATCATCTGCAATTTCCTGAGTCGATTTTCCCTGCGAAAGCAATAATGCAATATCACGTTCTCTTCTGCTTAAACCTGGAATGCGTTCTAAGTCTTCAGATAAAGGCTGGCTGATTATGGTTTTTACTTCTTCACTAAAAACAATTTCACCTTCAATAGCTTTATAAATACAATTTTTAAATTCATCAAAAGAGGCATTTTTCAAGATATAGCCATTCCCTCCATTTTGAATAAACTGCATTACCAGACTTCTTTCAGATTGACTGCTCATACCGATAATTACAATTTTAGGATGTTTTTGTTTAATGGTTTTACACAAGTCAACGCCATTTATAACCGGCAGGAAAATATCCATTAAGATAAGATCAACTTTATTGTCTTCGATATATTCTAAAAGAGATACTCCCGACTCAAATTTTTCTACGATCTTAATAGCATCCAAATCCGACAACAAACCTGCTATTCCCGAAATCACAATCGGATGATCGTCTACAATTACTGTTTTATGTATCATTTATATAGTCTGGATTTAAATTTTTAATTCAATATATACTGAAGTCCCTTTATTGACAACCGAATCAATTTCTAGTTTCCCATTCAAAAATGCGACGCGGTTTTTAATATTTCGCAGTCCCATACCTTCTCTTTTTTCGGCGTGTTTTACATTAAATCCTACTCCATTGTCTTCTACAGTAATAAAGAACACATCTTTATTCTGCGAACAGGAAACTAAAATTTGTGAAGCTTTAGCATATTTTAAAGCATTATTTAGAAGTTCCTGTATTATGCGATAAATCATAATTTCAAAATGCTGTGGAAATTTTGATTTTTTAATTAAATACTGAAACTCAACCGCAGTTTCTAAAGTAGAATGAGAAACACACAAATCTTTCAACGCATGTTCAAGTCCCAATTTCATTAAACTTTCGGGCATTAAATTCTGAGAAATATTACGAAGCTCTTTAATCGAGTCGTTTAGCATTTCATTAATGTTCGAACTGTTTTCGTTATTTTCTCGGTTGACAAGACTCAAATGCATTTTCAAGCCAGAAAGCATACTTCCTAATCCATCGTGTAAATCTCTGGCAATTCTCTTTCGTTCGATTTCTTCACCTTGAATCAATGCATTTGAAATCGATAATTTCTGTTGATTTTCCAGCGCTGATAATTCTTGCTGCAAATTGACTTCTTTCTGAAAGCTCAGCTTTTTTTGATAGTTATTATAAATCCATAAAAACAAAACTATTAGGAACAATAAAAACGAAAGCGCTGCAAAAAGCATTGTGTTTAATCGATTATTATTGACTTGTAAAACTGCTTTTTCATTTTCTGACTGCAGTAAAGAGATTTTTTTCTCACTTTCTGCTTTTTTATATTTTGCCTCGAGTTCTATAATTTCATTTTTCAGATTGGCATCGTTCAAACTATCATTTATAACATTGTATTTATGCGAATACGAATAGGCTTTGGAGTATTCTTTTGTCGCATTATAAACTTTCGATAATTCTTTATAATAATTTTTTTTGTCGACAATGAATGGTGTGTTTTGCACCAGATATTCTAGATTACTTTTGGCTTTATCGTAATTTTTGAGTTTAAAAAGCACTTCATACTCCGCAAATTTTAATCTGTTTAATGCGATAGAGTTACCATGTTTTATAGAGGAATTTATACCTTTCTCAAAACTTATTAATGCTTCATTGTGTTTATTTTGTTTAGCATAATAAATTCCTTCTGCATAAAAATAAGAATCATTCAAATTCGATTCTGGATATTTTTTTAAAGTCAAAAAAGCTTTATCGAGTATACTTTTAGCATCATAAAAATGTTTAAGTTCTACCAAATTCTCTGCATTTATGATATAAGTTTCCATTTTAGACTCTGCAAGCGTCGGAGACTTTTTAGTAGTATTTTCGATATATTTTTGGGCTTGATCGAGATATTCTGCAGCTTTTTCCCTTTCGCCATTATTCATAAAAATAATAGCAACGGCTTTATTTAAACCACTGATTAACTCATAATCACCGCTTTTTTTGGCAATAGGAATTGCTTCATTCACCAACAGACGCATATAAGCATTTTCATTATTCTTGCGCTGCTGCATAATGCCATAATTCTGAAGTATAATTGCCCGAATCCTATAAGCTTCTTTATAGCGGTATTTTTTAAGTTTTTCATTGGCTTCTAATAAGGCTTTTTCGAAACCATCTATATCGCCTTTTTCAATAAAACTGTAAGCGTTATAATAAAGCGAAATATCCCGTAAGAAAGGAAATTTTGTTTTTAATCTATTTCCTTGTTCGAGGTATTCTTTGGATTTTTTGGCATCCTGAACCATTAAAAATAATTTGGACAGTCTAAAACTGTTCAAACTTTTAATGCTGTCGGACTTTACATTTTTTGTAGACTTAACAATACTGTCAATGTAAACCGTATCGTCATCTAATGAAAGGATTACTTGTGAATTGGAAATAGCAGAAAAAAATAAAAAAAAGATAAAGGCGTAGATTTTCTTCATAAATGGGTATTTACTCAAAGTTATTAAAGCTTAACGACTTTCAAAAAAAAATTAGCTCTTTTACCTGATATCAGGTAATAAAAAATACATTTTATCAGGTATTGATATCTCTTTAGTAAGGGTCTAATTTTGTTTGACTATGAATATTAATTTAAGAATTTTATTATGAAATCGATTTTAAAAACTTTAGCAATTGTATTGACTCTTGCTTTTACAGCAGTTTCTTGCAGCAGCGACAATGACGATAATAACACTGGAACAGCTTCAAGAGATGTAAAATATGAAATAACTGGAAATTACACAGGAACATTATCTACTGTTTATTTTGAAAAAGGCGGGAACGCATTAAATGAAGACATTACTAAGCTTCCTTGGACTAAAGAATTTACAGCTGAAGCAAAATCTATGGGAGCATCATTAAGCGCAAGTGGATATGGCGGAGTTGCTGGACAAACTTTAACTGGTAAAATTTATGTTGGCGGAAAATTGCAAAACGAACTAACTGCAACAGCAACTAGCGACGGAATAATTGTTTTATCTCTTACTCCTTACGTTTTTCCTCTATAAATCTTACTTTAAAATTTAGATTTTAGTTTTTTGGTAAAAAGTAAAGCTTCGTAATATTACGAAGCTTCTTTTTTTATAACTCTAATTGATTGTTCACTTCTTCAAACTTCTCAATTAGACTATTTATTTTCTCCTGCTGTTTTTTGACTTGTTTCGGGCGAAGATAAAACCAATTGAACAACATCCATGATAAAGTAATACCATACGTTAAACCAGCTCCTAAAAGCGTCATTCTACTGGCATATTCATACATATATAAACAAATACCAACTGTAAGCACCAGAAAATAAAACGTCATCATTTTGGTCTGCAGAAATTGTTGTTTCTTTTTAATTATAATTAAATTTTGAAGATACTCTTGATTGGTTTGTGTGGCTTCAATATTTTTATACTTGCTCAGTAATTTATTATAGGTGAATAAATAAATCACCATGGCCAGAATCGTTATGACAATTCCGATTTTAGTCGAAATAAATTGCGGTTGATAATATATCCAAATACAAACAATAAACATACAGGTAGCCAAAAGCAATATATTAACAATCCATAAACTTCTTAATCCTGCTTTTTTAAATTTTGTTACTCTTGCCAGCAAATCCTTCATATCTGGCTGACTTACAGATTGTTTTTTCCATAAATCTTTAAAATCTATATTGTTATCGTTGTCCATTTTCTTTAAATTTTTCGGTCAATTTTTCTTTTATCCTGTGAATTTTTACTCGCACATTTGCATCAGAAAGTCCAACAATTTTGGCAATTTCTGTCTGCTTTACATCTTCTAATTCCAGCGAAATAATAATACGTTCTGTTTCGGGTAATTCAGCAATACATTTATATAAAAACTGAATTTGAGGTTCTAATGAAGTTTGTTTTTCTTCTGAAAGATGAACAGGCAGTTCTGATTTTGGAAAACGTTTCTGTTTTTCGATCTGCCTCAGGCAATTGTTAGAAGCAATCCTAAAAATCCAGGTTCCAATAGAAGATTCATTTCTAAAGGTTTCCAGTTTCTGCCAGACAATTATAAACGTTTCCTGAGTCAAATCCTGCGCGGCGTCATAATCGTTTACAAAACCCATGCAAAGCCTAAAAATTCTATCCCAATATGTTTTGTAGATATCTTCGAATTCCATTTTAAGATTTTATAAAAGAGTTTAATTGTGCCAAATACCAATCTTTGTCATCGTACATTATAAAATGCAAACCTTTATCCGCATATTGAAAATTAGCTGTTTTCAAGTTTTTATACTGCCCTTCGATTGCCGGTTTTAAATTTATAAAATAAGATTCTAATAAAATTAATGACGGACATTTTATCGTTGCAATTCTTTCTCTCAAATCGATATTAAAGAAATCACAATACACTTCCGAAAAAGTTTTTCGATCTGATTTGACGCTCCAGTCTACAACCATTTCTAATTTTGATGAATCTTGCAAAAGTCTCGGCATCGTTTGTTTCTGCATATCATAAAACTGCGTTTCATTCATTGCTGCCATTTGAGTAACCATTGGCGAACAGTCATTATTTTCTTTTGATTTAAAAGAAGGATCGCTCAAAGCTGCCAGACATGGCAATGCATCAACAACCACAATTTTACCAATTAAATCTGGATAATCAGATGCGATTGCAAGCGCCAATCCTCCTCCCATACTATGGCCAACTAAAATTGGTTTTTCGATTTTATTGTCTTTGATGTAATTAGCAATTCCTACTTTCCAGTTTTCGAATGAAGGATTTGGTTGTGGTTTTACTCCGGCAAATCCAGCCATTGTAAGTGTGTAACAAGTAAAATCTTTTTCGAAAGCTGCTTTGGTTTCGTTCCAAACTTCTCCAGAAGAAGCAAATCCTGGAATGAATATTATAGATTGTTTTCCTTTTCCTGTTTTGATAACGTCAAAAGGATATGATTTTGTTTGTGCAAAAACATTGATACATAATGCAGAGAATAAGAATGCGATAATTAAGATGATATACTTTTTCATTTTTAATAGTTTTAAGTTGTTAATTAAATCGGATCCATGCTTTTGATACGACGACTATTAAAATGTTACAAAAGTTTTTAAATTTTTAATGAAAAAAATTTAAAACGCCAATGTTAGTGCGGGTTTTAACCGCAAAGTGCGCGAAGGTTTACGCAAAGAACGCTAGGTTGTTTTGCTTGCAAAGGCGCAAGGTCGCAAAGTTTTTTTTTGCCACGAATTACACGAATTTCCACGAATTTAATTTTGCTTAATTTGTTCAAAATAAGCATAGAGAATCCACGATTTTGTCATTTCGACGAAGGAGAAATCTTCGCGAGAAGCTCCACATTCAAAATCGCCAATCTTTATCGAGTTCCTTGTGGAGATTTCTCGTTCCTCGAAATGACAAACTATACATATTGTCAGTCTGAGCGAAGTCGAAGACCAAGCTAGAAGCTCCATAAAGAAAATCGTAAATCTTTGTAGAGTTACTTGCGAAGATTTCTCTACCGAAGCCTCGGGATCGAAATGACAAACTATGAGTATTTGTGGTGAAATTTGTGGAAATTACTGTAATTCGTGGCGGAAAAATAATTGCGCAAAAAAAATCCCAAACCCCAATCGTAAAATTGGAATTTGGAATTTTTAATATTGGAATTTTAAAATAATTAACCGACTAGGTTAATTATTTTCCCAGGAACAATAATCACTTTATTCGGAGTTTTTCCATCTAACTGTTTTTGAGTTCTTTCGTCTTTCATTACGATTTCTTCGATTTGTTCTTTGGTTAAATCCAAAGGCAATTCGATTGTGAAGCGCATTTTTCCGTTGAAAGAAACTGGGTACTCTTTATTGGTTTCAATTAAATGTTTCTCATCAAAAATTGGGAAAGCAACTTCAGAAATAGAAGTCGTATGTCCTAATTGCGACCATAATTCTTCAGCAATGTGAGGTGCGTATGGTGAAACTAAAATTGCTAAAGGTTCTAAAATTGCTCTCGAATGACAATTCTGAGAAGACAATTCATTCACACAAATCATAAATTGAGAAACAGAAGTATTGAAAGAGAAATTCTCAATATCATCTGCAACTTTTTTGATTGTTTTATGCAATGATTTTAAGTTGTCTTTTGTCGGTTCGTCGTTATTTACGATTAAGCCATTATCATCAAAATACAATCTCCATATTTTTTTTAAGAAACCAAAAACTCCCGAAATTCCAGCAGTATTCCAAGGTTTTGCCTGCTCTAACGGGCCTAAGAACATTTCGTACAAACGCAATGTATCAGCACCGTATTCTTCACAAACCTCATCTGGAGTTTGAACATTCCATTTTGATTTGGACATTTTCTCAACAACTGACTTTGTTTTAAACTTATCAGATCCAGGATTTGTTCTTGTAAAAATTCCATTTTGCCAAAAACCACCTTTACATATAAATTTATAATTTTCAAATTCAGGTCTCCATTTCAAAAATGCTGGCACATCTAATTCAGATGATTTTGCAAGATTTATATCTACATTTCTTTCGGAAGAAGGATATGCAAAGCCTTTATATTCTTCTAAAAATTCATCTATAGCATCAGCACTCACAAAATGATTTGTAAGTTCTGGATGTTTCAAAAGATCATTCCATTCTTCTTCCGTTCCATTGAAATTTGGTTGCGTCAAATAAGTATTCAACATCATCTCAGATGTTCCCAAAATCATTCCCTGATTGATCAGTTTTTTGAATGGTTCTTCAGTCGGAGCAAAACCTTTGTCTTTTAAAAATTTGTTCCAGAAACGAGAATACAATAAATGACCTGTTGCGTGCTCGCTTCCACCAATGTATAAATCTACATTTTCCCAATAAGCCAATGCTTCTTTACTTGCAAATTCATTTTCATTGTGTGCATCCATGTAACGCATCCAGTACCATGAACTTCCCGCCCAACCTGGCATAGTGTTCAATTCTAAAGGAAAAATCGAAACATTATCAACTAAATCAGTATCGACAACTTTATTTTGTTTTGTATCCCAAGCCCAAACTGCTGCATTTCCTAATGGAGGCAGACCATCTTCTGTTGGTAAATATTTTTCTACTTCTGGCAAAATAATTGGTAAATGTTGCGCATCAATCATTTTTGGCAATCCGTTTACATAATAAACTGGGAATGGTTCGCCCCAATAACGCTGACGAGAGAAAACGGCATCACGCAAACGGTAATTTGTTTTACCTTTTCCTTGTCCGATCTCTTCTAATTTATAAATCGCTTTTGCTGTCGCCTCTTTGTAGTTTAACCCGTTTAAGAAATCAGAACCAGCGATTTCAACATTATCTTTTGATCCATAAGCAGCTTCAGAAATATCAACATTAGCGAAGATATTTTTGATTTCCTGCATTCCTTTTTGACCTTTAAAGAAATTAGCAAAAGCGTAATCTCTTTCGTCTCCGCAAGGAACCGCCATTACAGCACCTGTTCCGTAACCTGCCAAAACATAATCCCCAATCCAAACTGGAATTGCTTCTTTTGTAAATGGATGTTCAGCATAAGCACCCGTAAATACTCCTGAAATAGTTTTTACATCCGCCATACGCTCACGCTCAGAACGTTTTGCTGTTTTTTCGATATAGGCTTCAACAGCAGCTTTTTGTTCTGGAGTTGTAATTTTAGCCACCAAATCGTGTTCTGGAGCCAAAGTCATAAACGTTACTCCAAAAATAGTATCAGGTCTTGTCGTAAACACTTCGATAACTTCGTTATGATTTTTCACATTAAAAGTCACCAACGCACCAACTGATTTTCCAATCCAGTTTCTTTGTGATTCTTTTATAGACTCGCTCCAGTCAATATCATTTAAGCCTTGAAGCAAGCGTTCGGCATAAGCAGAAATTCGCATACTCCATTGTGTCATTTTTTTTCTTATAACAGGAAAGCCTCCACGTTCTGAAACTCCGTTTACAATTTCGTCATTTGCCAAAACAGTTCCTAAGCCTGGACACCAGTTTACTTCGGTTTCTGCCAAATACGTCATTCTGTATTGCAACAAGATTTTTTCTTTTTGATCATCAGAATAAGAATTCCATTCATCAGCAGTAAAAATTACTACGTTATCATCGCAAACTGCCTCAACTAATGCGTTTCCACTTTCTTCAAAAACAGTTATTAATTCTGAAATATCAAATGCTTTTCCTTGTTTTTTGCAATACCAAGAATTGAACAATTGGATAAAAATCCATTGCGTATGTTTGTAATAATCAGGATTTGAAGTTCGCACTTCACGACTCCAGTCAAACGAAAACCCGATTTTATCTAATTGTTTTCTATATCCTGCGATTTGTTTTCCTTCTTTGTCTACACCACCGTCAATATTTACGCGCGTTGTATCTTCTGGACGCTGTCCTGTCTGGATTGCATATTGTTCTGCAGGTAATCCAAAACTATCGTAACCCATCGGGTGCAAAACATTGAAACCTTGATGTCTTTTGAAACGAGAATAAACGTCTGAAGCTATATAACCCAGCGGGTGCCCAACGTGTAATCCCGCTCCAGATGGATAAGGAAACATATCGAGTACATAATGTTTAGGTTTTTCAGAGTTATTTTTTGCTGCAAAAGTTTGATTTTCTGCCCAATATTTTTGCCATTTGGCGTCAATTTCGTTTGGATTGTATTTCATTTCTAAGTGACTAAGATTCTAAGTGACTAAGGTTCTAAGGCTTTTCACTAGTTAATTAGCCGCAAATTTACATTTATTGTGGTTTGTACCAAAGCATTTCATAGACAAACAAATAAAATATCAAAATACTTATTCAAATTATTAAAAATACTTAATATTGAGTCGCATTTCATGTAGTTTTTGAAAGTAAATTTTAAGGTTCACCGTTTTTTTCAACCTCAAAGTTCGCTAAGGTTTTTATTTAGCGGTAGATTCAAAACATATAAGTTCACAAAGCTTTATGCCGCTAGAACTTTGCGCAGCTTTGTGTTTTATACAATTTAAATTACTTTGAGTACTTTGCGGTAAAATCTGCTTTATGCCCTCCGATAAGTAATCTTAAAAAAACTTATTCTTGTTTGCAGTTAAATAAACTTTTATTCAATATCAAATTGTACATTTATAGTATAAAAGTTCGTTATTAACTTTAAATAAAGAAATTCTTTATTATTTTTACCACATAATTTAAGCAAACTATGAGTTCTAACTTTGATAAATTTCAAAAGCGCAGGTTAATTTCCTCTTATTTTTCGGTTGTATTAAGTGTATTCTTGGTTTTATTCCTTTTGGGAGTACTGGGATTATTCATTATTAATTCTAAAAAACTGGCCAACGATTTTAAAGAAAAAATCGCCATGACCGTTTTCTTTAAAAATGAAGCTAATGACAGCGTCATCAAAGCTTTTAATACCGAATTGAAAAGAGCACCATTCGCTAGATCTTTTGCTTATGTTTCTAAAGAAAAAGCAGCCAAAGAACATACCGATATTATTGGAGAAGATTTTCTAACTTTTTTAGGAGAAAATCCGTTATTAAATTCATACGACATTCACTTAAAAGCTGATTATGTAGAAAGAGACAGCATTTTAGAGATTGAAAGTAATTTGAAAAAAAATACGATGATTGAGGATATTGTTTATGACAAACAATTGGTAAATCTGGTAAATGACAACATCAAAAAAGTTAGTATGTGGATTTTAATAATCAGTGGTTTCCTTACTATAATTGCTGTTTTATTAATCAATAGTTCACTGCGTTTATCAATTCACTCTAATCGTTTTATCATCAAAACTATGCAGATGGTTGGAGCAACCAAAGCATTTATTCGTAAACCATTTGTAATGCGAAGTGTAAAATTAGGTATGCTGGGCGCTGGTTTGGCAATTATCGCCTTGATTGCACTTTTAATTTATGTAGAAACTAATTTCCCTGGTTTAGGAATTTTAGAAGACAAAGTTTTAATCGCTTTGGTTTTAGTTGCTGTTTTCGGATTAGGTGTTTTGATTACTTGGATCAGCACACATTTTGCAACACAACGTTTCTTGAATTTAAGAACTGACGATCTTTATTAATTTTAGATTTTAGATTGTTTTAGATAAAAATAAACTCAAAAGAGGGTGAGATTGCTTCGTACCTCGCAATGACAAAATGAAAAACAACAACAATAACAAAGAACAAGCTCAGGAACAGCCAAAACAGGAATTCCTTTTTGACGGCATCAATTATAAAATCTTATTAATTGGTATTGCTGTTATTGCATTAGGATTTATTCTAATGTCTGGCGGAGGAAGTAAAGATCCGAATGTTTTTAACGAAGATATTTTTAGTTTTAGACGTATCCGTTTAGCACCGACAACTGTTTTAATCGGTTTTGGAATTACGATTTATTCTATTTTCAAAAAATCTAAATAGACTTTCTTAGACTACTTAGAATTTTCAGACATCTTAGATTATTAGATTAATCTTTTCTAAAAAAGTCTAAAAGTCTATCCCGACGCTTCGGGACTAAAATCTAAAAATCTAATTTAAATGAATACATTACAAGCTATCGTTCTTGCCATTATTGAAGGAATTACAGAATTTTTACCTGTTTCTTCAACTGGACACATGATTATTGCCTCTTCATTTTTTGGAATCGCTCATGACGATTTCACTAAACTTTTTACAATTGTAATTCAGCTTGGTGCTATACTTTCGGTTGTAATTTTATATTTCAAACGTTTCTTTCAAACATTTGATTTCTACTTTAAACTTTTAGTTGCTTTTATTCCTGCAGTGGTTTTAGGATTACTTTTAAGTGATTTTATTGACGGCTTATTAGAAAATCCCGTTACAGTTGCTATTTCACTTTTGATTGGAGGAATTATTTTATTGAAAGTAGACGAATGGTTCAACAAACCAAACGATCCTGAAGTCTCAACTGAGATTACTTATGCAAAAGCTTTTAAAATTGGACTATTTCAATGTCTGGCAATGATTCCTGGAGTTTCACGAAGCGGCGCTAGTATTGTGGGTGGTATGTCACAAAAACTAACAAGAACTTCTGCTGCTGAATTTTCATTTTTCTTAGCAGTTCCTACTATGTTAGGGGCAACAGCAAAAAAATGTTACGATTATTACAAAGCAGGATTTGAATTGTCTCACGATCAAATTAACATGCTTGTTATCGGAAACATTGTTGCTTTTATTGTAGCACTTTTGGCCATTAAAACTTTCATCGGATTCTTAACTAAAAATGGCTTTAAAGTTTTTGGTTATTACCGAATCTTAGCTGGAATCATTTTATTATTGATTCACTTTTTCATTCACCCGCTTACCATCATATAATGACACCTGAAGAATATTTAGACGGACAAGTTTTATTGATTGACAAACCATTAAAATGGAGTTCGTTTCAAGCTGTCAATAAATTAAAATACCTTTTAATTAATAAAATTGGACTTCCTAAAAAGTTCAAAATTGGTCACGCCGGAACTTTAGATCCGCTGGCGACTGGACTTTTATTGATTTGTACTGGAAAATTCACCAAAAGAATTTCTGAACTTCAAGGTCAGGCAAAAGAATATACGGGAACTTTTTACATTGGAGCCACTACTCCATCTTACGATTTAGAAACAGAAATCGACCAGACTTTTCCAACAGATCATATCGATGAAGCTTTGATTCACGAAACAGTAAAGCAGTTTTTAGGAGAAATAGATCAAAAACCGCCTATTTTTTCGGCTATTAAAAAAGACGGAGTTCGTTTATACGAGCATGCGCGTGCTGGAGAATCTGTAGAAATTGAAAGTAGAAAAACTACTATTAATGAATTTGAAATTACAAGAATTGCACTGCCAGAAATCGACTTTAGAGTAGTTTGCAGTAAAGGAACTTACATTCGTTCTCTAGCTTACGATTTCGGGAAAGCGATGAATTCAGGTTCACATTTAACTGTATTACGCCGCACCAAAATTGGCAATTACGATGTAAAAAATGCGATTGATATTACTCTTTTCGAGGAAAGCCTGCAGTAAAAAAAAAAAAATAGCACATTACAAATTTGAAAATAGTAATGTGCCAACTCTTTAAACAAATAGTACAATTATCTCATACTGATTCTTTGAGTTAATAGTGAGGCACATTTTTCCCTCCAAATAAGAATTGAGAAAAGAAATCATAAAATCTTTCAAATAACTTTTTCATAATAGTGTATTTTAATGTTAGACAATAAATAAACACCAATAAAAAGAGTAAATCAGAAAGTTATAATAGAAGTGGGATTATATTTACTAAGTTACAAAATAAGAAGTAAAATAAAAACACTTTAAGATAATTTTATCAACCAAATTATTTGTTATCAACACATTACCAAAATCAAAGTCGATTATATTTAATATTCTCCATAATTTCAAGCAATTCTTCTTGAACCGAGATTCCTTTGTCTGCCAAATACCACAATTGTAAATCTGTTTTTATCTTTTCATCAATTGGGCCAACCTCTCTTTTGTGATTTGCCATTAATTCAGCGGCACCTTTTGGTCTTGGTCCCCAATCGGCACGAACAATTCCGGCTTCTTTACAAATAACAATTACTTTAGGAATTGCCCTTCCGCCATTTGTAAGATATTGATTCATTAAATCATCATTTTCATCACGCAAAGCTATTCTTAGATCCACTTTTTTGTTTGAAGCCAAAGCCATTTTATTTAAAATGGGAAGAATCTGCGCTGCATCGCCGCACCAGCCTTCAGAAAGTACCAGCCAAATGTAATGATTATCTAAATGTTGTAGTTTATCAATAATAGGTTCTGCAATTTGTATGGTTTTCTCCAGTCTGTTCATTCTCGCTTCGTTTAATTTGGAATAATTAGTCAAACTTTCCGATTGTTCGTTTCCTGTCGACTTTCCTTCAGACAATAAATCGGTTACTAATTTTCTGTATTCAGCATAAGAATGACTGTTGAATAATGCTTTGGCTACGATGCTTTTCATATTGGTTTGATTTTTAGGATAGAATAAAAATACAAAATTTAGAAAGACGAGGATAATGACAATTGTCAGATTTCAAACAATATTTAATCTTAATTCTAAAATAATTAAACTTTTAAATAACCAATTCTATTTGTTTTAGGTTAGCATAACTATCTATTTCATCCTGCCAGCCTTGAAGTTTTTCAGGGGTAATTTTATCCTCTTTTCCAAGTATTCTCATGTCTTCTATCCGTTCTTCAATTGATCTTATTTTCCCTATTTTAGTACTTTTACATTTCTCAATAAATTGTATAAAATTTTGAGTTAATTCAATATATTTCCCTGCTCTATCGTGGTAATAAAAAAATATTTTACCCATGTTATTTTCTCCAATTCCAATCAAAATAAAATCTCCAAAAATATTATGACCAATTGGAACAAAACCATCAGCTAAAAAGTTTAAAAAAAATGGTTTATCTAAATAAAATTTATAATTATAAAATGGATCTGCCTTAGCAACTCCATACAATCCCTTAATATCTGATGAGATTTTATTAATTCTAAAACTTGTTTCTGGTGTTTTTCCACCATTATATTTTAGTAAAAAATTATTGTATTGCTCCGGAAATTCAAAACCATATTGATTTTGAATATTTTTGATATCTCTCTCAACATCATCATTATCGAATCCTGATATTAACATCTTTCTATCTTTAGTTTTTTCTTACAAAAATAAAAAATCTGAATAATAAAGTGAACCCAAAATTATTTTACAAACATTATTTCTAAAAATCAGAATATGTCTATATTTGCACAAATTAACGCGACACACACATGAAATATAAAAGAATTCTTCTAAAACTTAGCGGCGAAGCGCTAATGGGTGATTTACAATACGGTATAGACCCAAAAAGATTAGCCGAATATGCAGATGAAATTAAGCAGATTCACAGTAAAGGAGTAGAGATTGCAATTGTTATTGGAGGAGGAAATATATTTAGAGGAGTTGCTGGAGCAAGTTCTGGAATGGATAGAGTTCAAGGTGATTACATGGGGATGCTTGCAACTGTAATTAACGGAATGGCTTTACAAGGTGCTCTTGAAGATAAAGGAATGAAAACGCGTTTGCAGACTGCTTTAAAAATGGAATCTATTGCAGAACCATACATTAAAAGAAGAGCAGACCGCCACTTAGAAAAAGGCAGAATCGTAATTTTTGGTGCCGGAACCGGAAATCCATATTTTACAACAGATACTGCAGCAGTTTTAAGAGGAATCGAAATTAATGCTGATGTTATCTTAAAAGGAACTCGTGTTGACGGTGTTTATGATTCTGACCCTGAGAAAAATGCTTCTGCAGTAAAATTTGACTTTATTTCGTTTGACGACGTAATTAAAAAAGGATTAAATGTAATGGATACTACTGCATTTACCCTTAGTCAAGAAAACAAATTACCAATCGTAGTTTTCGATATGAATAAAATTGGAAACTTGTTGAAAATCTGCGAAGGCGAAAACATAGGAACTGTAGTTAATATATAGTCATCAGTAACAGTTTACAGTCGCATAAATAAGACTTTAACTGAAAACTGAGAATGAAAACTGAAAACTAAAAAAAAAATGACTGAAGAAATAGACTTTATTTTAGAAAGTACTGAAGAATCGATGAATGGTACTATTGCACACTTAGAGAAAGAATTTCTTAATATTCGTGCAGGAAAAGCTTCTCCAGCAATGCTTGGAGGTGTTTTTGTAGATTATTATGGATCTGCAACACCGCTTTCTCAGGTATCTAAAATCAGCGTTCCAGATGCTAGAACAATTACATTACAGCCATTTGAAAAAAATATGCTGCAAGCAATTGAAAAGGCTATCTTAATTGCAAACATCGGATTTAACCCGATGAACAATGGTGATATGGTTATTATCAGCGTACCGCCATTGACAGAAGAGCGTCGTCGTGATTTGGCTAAACAAGCAAAATCTGAGGCTGAAGATGCTAAAATTGGTATTCGTAACTCTCGTAAAGATGCAAATACTGAAATCAAAAAATTAGAAAAAGAAGGAACTTCTGAAGACATTTGCAAATCTGCTGAAGAAGAAGTTCAAAACTTGACAAACGCTTTTATTAAAAAAATTGATGAATTATTGGTTTTAAAAGAAGCCGAAATCATGAAAGTGTAATCAAAGATCTGAGATATTTAAAAAATCCGTCTGGTGAATAGTACCAGACGGATTTTTTTATTGTTATTTTTGCATACGAAAATTAAATTCTTTTCGTTTTTGAAACTATATCATTCTGTATGAAGCTATTTTGTTTTTTGACTTTGTTTTTTACGCTTACTCTTCAAGCGCAATTTCAAATAAACGGAATCGTAACCGATTCAAACAACAAACCTCTTCCGTTTGCTACAATTACCACCTCAGAAAACAACAATACTATTACAGATGTTGATGGTAAATTTATTTTTAAAATCAGCACATCTGCTACAACTCTATCAGTATCTTATATTGGTTTTCAAACTAAAACTATTGCATTAATCAGCAATAAAACTTTTTATGCCGTTTCGCTTGTACAGCAGACAGATGATTTGAAAGAAGTTGTGGTTTCTAATGAAAATCCTGCATTGACAATAATTCGAAAAGTTATTGCCAATAAACCGCTAAATGATCCGCAGAAAAAACTCAATAATTTTGAGTACAAAACATACAACAAACTTATTGTAACTGCCAATCCGGATTCGATAGACGGCAGAATCGACTCTACTGCGTCTTACAAAGATTTAAATAAGAAAATCATCAATGTTGATTCTTCTGATTATAAGTTTAGAGAAATTGTAAGCAGACAGCATTTATTTCAAACCGAGAAAGTTTCGGAATATCAATTTGGAAATAACAAATTAAAAGAAACTGTTCTTGGCACCAAAATAGCAGGTTTTAAACAGCCTATTTACGAAGTTTTGGCATTTAATCTTCAGTCGATTTCCATCTACGATCCGAAGTACGAATTGTTTGAAACGAAATATGAAAATCCGATTTCTAATCAAGCGCCATCGAGTTATAATTATAAATTGTTAGATACTGTCAGCATAAAAGGCCGCGACACGTATATGATTTATTTCAAAAATAAACTCAAGCGAAAATCTTCTGGCTTAGAAGGTGTATTGTATATTGATAAAGAAAATTTTGCTGTCGCGAAAGCGGTAATGCGAATTAAAGGTGTTTTGGATATTAGTGGTATTCACGAATTTGAATATATTCCGAAAGAAAAAATTTGGTTCCAAAGCAATACGACATTCAAAATTGTAAAAGGAAAAAATGACGATGATATTAGAATTTTAGGAGGAACAATTCAGTTTGACGGAGATGTTGAAGAAAATTTTGAACCCAGAAAAAAAGTGGCTTCAGATTTCACCTATTTACTTTCAGAAAGTAATAGTTTCGATATTCGTGTCAACACCAATACTGCTATAAAAAATCCATCGCTTTATATCGAAATTAAAGACGATGCGGCCAAAAAACCTGAATCGTTTTGGGAAGCTTACCGCAAAGAAAATCTTGACTTAAAAAGCCAAAAAACATATTTATTACTAGACAGTCTTTCGGTGAGCAATAGAGTTGAAAAGCGTTTAGGAATAGGCCGAAAAATTATTAATGGTTTCTATCCTATTGGTCCTGTTGATCTGGATTTAAAGAAGATTATAAGTTTTAATAATTATGAAGGTTTCCGAATTGGTTTAGGCGGAATTACAAATGATCGCTTTTCGAAAAACTTCAGACTTGAAAGTTATACGGCGTACGGAACCAAAGATGGTGTTTTTAAATACAGTGTGGGAGCCGGCGTTTTATTAGATAAATATACCAACACCTGGCTGAATGGTTATTATGCTGATGACGTACGGGAAATTGCAAGTACCGTTTTCAGTGTAGACAAACGTGTGTTTAAAATTTATGACCCGCGGCCAATTAATATTAGTACATTTTACGAATATTCAGGATGGCGAGGTAATATCCAGACTAAATTTATTCCAAAAACTGAAGCAGTTTTAGAAGTTTCGCGAAATTATATTGAACCTAAATTTGATTATCTTTTTAATCATGACGGAAAATTATATTCCAGCTATGTAATGACTACAGCAATGCTGTCGATTGTATGGGCGCCTTTCAGCGAGTTTATGCAGACTCCAACGGGAAGAAATGAAACAGATAAAAAATTTCCAAGGTTTACGTTTCAATACACACAGTCATTACCAAATGTATTTGATAATGATTTTACTTTCAGCAAAATAGATTTTAAAGCCGAATACGAAAAACAATATTTAAATCGCCAGAAGACGAGTTTGCTTTTGCAGGCAGGTTATGCAATGGGAGATGTTCCTATTACTCATTTGTATAACACTTCTCCAAATAATTTAACCAAAGAAACTGTTATTCAGCGTATTACTTTTGCAGGAAGAAATGCCTTTGAAACCATGTATTTTAATGAATTCTTCTCTAGTCAATATCTTATGTTTCAGATCAAGCATGGTTTTGACCGTATTAAAATTATGAGAAAAGTTCGTCCGTCGCTAGTTTTAGTAACCAGAATGGCTTGGGGAAATATGGAAAAACCAGAACAACATGTTGGACCCGATTACAAAACACTTGATAAAGGTTATTTTGAATCGGGAATTGAGCTAAACAAAATCTACAAAGGTTTTGGTCTCGGCGGATTCTATCGTTATGGCCCAAACCAATTATTGAAGTTTGAAGACAATATTGCAGTTAAGATTTCTTATGTACTTGATCTTGGACTTTAAGAATTAAATTTCAAATTTTTATCCCGAGGCTTCCGGACCAAATTCCATTTTTACGATATGCTTGTCATCCTCACGAAGGATCGCAAAATACCGTGGTTCATTACAAAAGGCACATCAAAAACCTTTGTCAAAGTTTTAACTTTGACAAAGATCACTCTAATAAATCTTTAGGAGAAACACCATGCTTATTTTCTAAATTAATATCAGATCCTTTTTCTAATAAAACTTTAATAATCTCCGAATCGCTCTCTAATTCCATGGCAGCACGCCATAATGCTGAATTACCACTATCATCAACAATATTTACATCAGCATTAAATGAAAGCAACACTTTTAAAGCGTCAACTTTATCATTAATTGCAGCTAAATGCAATGCGGTCAAACCTTTACTATCCTGATTATTTATGCCACAACCGAGAATCAAAAGGTCTTTTACCATTTCTTCATTACCATCAATCACAGCTGACATTAAAAAGGTTCGTCCCTCTCTATCAACACTGTCTAAACCAAATTTTTCTAAGAATTCATTAATCTTCGAAAAATCCTTTTCAAATAATAATTTATAAAGCTGAGTATCATCAAAAGTTCCCATAAATATGTTTAAAAAAGAATATTCCTACAATATTAATAATTATATTTATAATAAATAATTTATCTCTATAATATTACCTCAAAAAAAAAACCAAACCCCAATCATAAAAATTGGAATTTGGAATTTCAAAGAATTGATATTTTATTAAAAAATTTATGGTTTCAAAATCAGAACTGAAGGTGTATTGTTCAGCCAAGTACTTTGAGATTCAATTAATTTTTTCCAGCTGTCTAAACTTATAATCATTAAGTCTTGACCATCTAAAAATTCTTTTTTAATGGTTCTGTCATGCATAATCATAATATGATTTGGCGCAATCTGTTCTATAGATCGGATAGTTTCCTGAATATCGCGAGTATTTTTTACTTCACCGCTGGCATCTAAAACTGTAATCTGCGAACCGTTATTATTGATTAGTTTTTTAGCATAATCAATTAAAAAAGCATCTTCTCTACTGAATACAGGCATGAAAACCTGATTTATTTCTTCAAAATCTTTATCGATAAAAATACCAACCGGCATTCTCGTTTTTGCAATAATATGACGGGTTCTTTCGTCAAAAGGAGAATTTTCAAACAATCCTTCTTTTCCTGTGAATTTATCGATTAAACGATCTGGATTTACTATTCGGGTTGTAAAACCAAGAATCTTTCCAAGTAGAGTTCCATCAAAAATAGATTGTCCTAAACCAACCAATAATAAGTCATATTCTCCTTGGTTTGCCGAATCAATAATATCCGTATCTATATCATTAGAAACTTTAAAAAGACTCACAATATTTTGATTCAATCGGTTGGATTCTTCGATAATTGGAACTAACATTTTACGCTCATGATCTTTTACATCAAAAGAGTGAATTTCTGTACTTAAAGACAAGTGCATTGCTGTTACAATCGAATTGTCTGGTTGTTTTTTAACCAAACTGTTGGCAATTTTTAAAAGTTTTTTCCCTCTTTCTGGAGTTGCAAACGAAAGCAGGATTTTATATTTGCTTTTACTTCCTATTTCTTGCGGTACATTCGTCGCTTTGTCTTTAAAAATAAAGCCTATAAAATCTAAAGCCGGACCTGTCATAAAAGTAGTTACCAAAGCCATAATTACCATCATGGTAAAAATCTCTGTTGACAAAACTCCAAGATCATAGCCAATATTTAAAACTACAAGCTCCATTAAACCTCTTGTATTCATCAAAGCTCCAATTGCCAAACTATCTTTCCAGTTTTGTCCCACGAATTTTGCTGCCAACGCACTTCCAAAAAATTTACCAGCAACAGCAACAGCTATAATTAATCCTGTGATTTTCCATAATTCAGGATCATTTAAAAGACCAATTTGCGTACGCAAACCTGTAAACACAAAGAATAAAGGCAATAATACAATTATGGCAACGTCTTCTACTTTCTCAATAAATATATTTCTGAATTTATTATTTTCAGGCATAATTGCTCCTGCAAGGAAAGCTCCAAATAAAGCATGAATTCCAATTAATTCTGCAGCATATGCTGAGATTAAAAGTGTGATAAAAAAGATAGCAACAACAGGTTTATTTAAACTTTCTCTTGTTGAATTTAAATCTCCGACACGCTTTAAAAACGGACGAACGATTTTCAGCATAATAATTACATAAAGAATCGCTAAACCAATTACATATAATGCACTTGTAAATGAACCTGCTTTTACGATAGCAATTACAACTGCCAAAATACACCAAGCAGTAATATCATCTGCCGCTGCACAAGTAATGGCAATAGTTCCGAGTTTTGTTTTCTGCATGCCTCGCTCTTGGACAATTCTGGCTAGAACCGGAAATGCAGTAATACTCATGGCAATTCCCATAAATAATCCGAAAGAAGAAAACTCAACACCAATTGGGGCAAAAGTGTGATAAATAAAATAGGCCAATGTTAATCCTAAAGCAAACGGAATTACGATACTGGCATGGCTGATAACAACTGCATCGTGTGCTTTGTTTTTAAGCACTTTCAAATCCAGCTCCATCCCGATAACGAACATGAAAAGAATTAAACCAATCTGACTTAAAAATTGTAAATTTCCTAATGATTCTTTTGGGAATAAAGCCGCAGAGAATTCTGGAAAGTACATTCCGACCAAAGATGGCCCTAAAACAATTCCGGCAATCATTTCTCCAATTACAGATGGCTGTCCGATTTTTCTAAAAAACCATCCAAATAAACGCGCTACTAAAATAATAGTCACGATTTGCGCCAATAAAATAGCCAGCGGATGCTGTAAATTTTCGACCATAGAATGAAGGAAATCATTCCAATGATTACTTTCTATTTTTTTCTTGACGATATCGCGTCCAACTTCTAATGCTGCGCCTTTTGAAATTATCCAATATATTAGAGCGGTAAAACCTCCAATAATTGTTACGTAGAATAAAGAGTTTTTAATGTTATTCATAACTCGTTCTTTTAATTTATTGCCGCAAATATCAGAAGTGAGCTTCAAGTGAAAAAACAAATTTCCTGCTAATTTTCAATGTATGTAACAAGTCGGAAAAACTTTGTAATAAGTTCTAAAGCTCAACAAAAATCTACTAGCAATGTGAATGGAATCTAAGGCTTTATTTCGAGAACAAAGCTTCGACTTCGCTCAGCCTGACACATAAATAACTCTATATCTTCACTTTCTTCAAAAAATCAGAACGATAGGTTTCGCTTAAAATTAAAGTCGTGTTTTTATTTTTTTCTTCTAGATGATGCAATACAATTTCATTATGATTAAAGAATTTTATTGCCTTTACTGCCACAATTTCTTTCTTATTTATTCTGCAGAAATCGGCTTCGGGTAATTCGTTTAAAAGGGTGTCGAATTTTACGTTTTTTAAATTCAGAAAACTTCCGTCAGAAAGCAGAACCGTTTTGTCACGGCTGTCGCTTACAGCCGTTTTGATATATTGAATTTTATTAAAATACAGCAAAGTTTTTCCTTTATCTGTATTCAACTGTATGAATTTTTTAGCCGAATCTGGTTTATCAAAACGTTCAAAAGCTTTTGAGACTGCTTTTTGCAGACGTTCCAATTTTACAGGTTTTGTGATATAATCTACTGCATCTATATTAAAAGCATCTGCGGCATAATCTTTATAAGCCGTACAAAAAATGACCAATTTATCATCGAGCATTTCAGCCAAATGCAAACCGTCCATGCCTGGCATTTCGATATCAGAAATTAAGAGATCAAAATCCAGATCTGAAATATCAGACAAAAGTTTCTGCGGATTATTATACGTTTTTACAATTTCCAGTTCAGGAATTTGTTCACAAAGCATTTTAAGGTACGTTAATCCAGGAAGCTCATCGTCCAGAAGCAAGCATTTCAGTTTTGTATTCAAGTAAATCAATTTTTAGATGAGCAATATAAACATCGTTTTCTATAAACTTATCGAGTTTGAAATTATTCTTATAAATAATTCGAAGACGATGCTCCAGAGTGGCATGTCCAAAACCGCTTCGCTCCTTTTTGAGCACTTTTTTATCGGAGATTTTATTCGAAACCGTCATAAAAAAAGCATTGTCTTTAAACTCAAAAACAACAGAAATAAAAGCATCTGCACTTTGAAGATCGGCATGTTTAAAAGCATTTTCGATTAAATCAATTGAAATTAACGGCGCCAATAGTGGCTGATCGTATAATTTATCATCTTGATTAATATTAGTTTTAACTTTTAATTCAAAAAGTGGACTGATTTTGATTTTATTGATTTCGATTAAATTCAACGCAAAATCAATCTCTTCTTTTGCCGTTACAAATTTCTTTTTGCTTTCGTATAGAATATAATCCAAAACATTGGCGAGTTTATCTAAAGCAAAATAAGTCTGATATGCATGCGACTGAATTGAATTTAGAATATTCTTGAATAAATGCGGATTTAATTTTGACTCCAGATTCTCCAGCTGCAGATCATTCACCTTTACCTCTAAAGCATAAAAACTTTTTTCTGCATCTTCTTTTGCTTTTTTAGTCTGCATTAATTGATACATCATAAAACAAATTATGACGATCAAGAGCAACAGAATTGCTAAGAAAATAAAAGTTGTGGTATTGTTATCCTGCATTTTGTTATCGTTTTTATTTTTCAGCAACCAGAACAATATTGAACAGGTTGAGCACTTATACTAATTTTTAAATTCTTCGTTTTAATTAGTGCAAATATGAGAAAAGCTTATGAGTAAACCGCAAAAAGAAAGAAATATATCACAAATCATAAATTGGAGTTTTTGTGTTAACGTTAAGTAAAATACAATCGATTATTTATGATTTCGAGCACTTTTCACTACATTTGCAACCATTTTTAAAGATTTTATGAAAAACGCGATTCAAGTTGGATTTTGGGAGAAATTGGCCCGAATTATACTTAAGAACAGAATAACAATTCTAGTTGTCCTATCAGCTTTAACGATTTTCCTTGGTTTTCAATGGAAAAACCTAGCTATGACTTATACCGAAGCAAACTTGCTTCCTAAAGATCATATTGCGAATAAAGAATACCAAAAATTCTTGGATAAGTTTGGTGAAGAAGGAAACCTTGTCGTTATTGGTTTTAAAGATCCTAAATTCTTTACGCCAAAAAATTATGCGGCGTGGAATGAATTGATGACAGGTTTAAAAAAATCTAAAGAAGTTGATTTGGTAGTTTCCTTAAATGATTTAAAAAAGCTTGAAAAAGATACGGTTAACGAAAAATTTGTTTTAACGCCTTTTATCGATCAAAGCAAAGTTTTAGATCCAGCTTATTTAAAAAGTGTTCAATACGATTTGTTTCATAATTTACCTTTTTACGAAGGACTTTTATTTAATAAAGAAAGTGGCAGCGTTCGTTCTGCAATTTACATCAATAAAAAACTGGTAAATACCGCAGAAAGAAAGACTTTTATTCTTGAAAATTTAGTTCCGAAAATCGATAAATTCGAAAAAACAACTGGAATTGACCTTAAGGTTTCAGGAATGCCATACATCAGAACGATCAATGCTGCCGATATGAAAGGCGAAATCGGATTGTTCATCGGTGCGGCTTTATTTACCGTTTCTTTGATTTTCTTTTTCTTTTTCCGTTCGTTTAGAGCGACATTCATTTCAATTTGTATTTTAATCGTTGGTGTAATCTGGTCGTTTGGAACGCTTGGGTTATTTGGTTATAAAATCACAATTTTAACTGCGATTATTCCGCCGTTAATTATTGTAATCGGAATTACAAACTGTATTTTCTTGATCAATAAATACCAGCAGGAAATTAAATTACACAATAATCAAGCAAAAGCATTACAACGCGTTATTTCAAAAATTGGGGTTTCTACTTTAATGACGAATTTAACAACAGCGATTGGTTTTGCTACGTTTATGATTACTGGAAACGATTTACTTTTTGAATTTGGTTTAGTAACTTCAATCAATGTAATATCTGTTTATTTATTGACGCTTTTTATTGTGCCAATTGTATACAGTTTTATGCCATTGCCAAATGAAAAACATTTATACCATTTGACTAAAACCTACATTTCGACTTTGCTGAATGTTGTAGAAGATTTAGTGAGAACAAAACGTAAATATGTTTATATCATTTATGGCTTGCTTTTGGTTTTTAGTGTAATCGGTGTTTCTCAAATGAAAGTTTCAGGAAGTTTGATTGGTGAAATGCCAAAAAGCGCTTCTTTCTTTAAAGACATTTTATTTTACGAAAAAGAGTTTAATGGTGTGATGCCATTAGAAATTATGATTGACACCAAAAAGAAAAAAGGTGTTATGAAAGCTTCGACTATTCGTAAAATGGACGAATTGCAAAATACAATTTCTGAGATTCCAGAATTGGCAAAACCAGTTTCAATTGTAAATTTGGTTAAATATTCTAAACAGGCTTTCTACAATGGAAATCCTGAATATTATCAACTGCCGACTTCGCAGGAGCAGACTTTTATTTTGAGTTATGCTAAAAATGCAACTAAAAACAGTAAAGAAAATTTAATGAAAGCTTACGTTGATTCGACTGGCCAATATGCGCGAATCACAACTTTCATGAAGGATATCGGAACGGATGAAATGGCGAAAGTCGAGAAAAAATTACATTCTAAAATTGATGAAATTTTCCCAAAAGATCGTTACGAAGTTACTGTTACCGGAAAAGCATTGGTTTTCCAAAAAGGAACTTCTTATCTGGTTGAAAACTTAATCGAATCCTTAATTTTTGCAATTTTAACGATCGCGGTTTTAATTTTGTATTTATTCCGTTCGTTCAAAATGGTAATGGCTTCGGTAATTACAAATGTTTTGCCACTTTGTATTACGTCTGGACTAATGGGTTATTTGGGAATTCCGTTAAAGCCGTCTACGATTTTAGTATTTAGTATCGCCTTCGGAATCTCGGTTGATAACGCAATTCAGTTTATGGCGAAGTATCGTCATGACTTGCTTCAAAGTAATGGAAAAGTAAAAAAATCAGTTTTTAGTGCTTTAAGAGAAACTGGAATCAGCACATTCTATACCTCTGTAGTTTTAATTCTAGGTTTTGCAACTTTTACCTTATCAAGCTTTAGCGGAACCATTGCACTTGGAGGATTGATTTCTTGTACGCTGGCTTTTGCAATGTTTGCTAATTTAGTTGTATTGCCTTCGCTGGTTTTGACTTTTGAAAAGAAGAAAACTAAGAAAGAGGAATTGGAGAGTTTAGAGAAGTAATTTTTTTTGACACGAATTTCACAAATTGACACGAATTACAATGTTAAAAAAAAGAATTACAGCAATTGCATTTCTTCTTTTATATAGCAGCAATTGTTTAGCCGAAGGACAATATGGATTAGCGCGATTTGTAACGTTCATCCATATCATATTTCTTTTTTTGTCAATTTTTATTTATACAATGATTGGAGGAATTATAATAAAATTCATTTTACAAAAATCTAATCTTTTGGTAAAAAACCAAACTCGTAATGCATTTGCCATTTCATTATTAATAGCAATTTTAGCAACAATGTTTTTTGGAGACGGTTTTATCTCTTAGTTATGGAATAACACTTAATCTCAGAATCGTTTGTCATTTCCATGCCGAAGCCTTTGGATCAAAATGACAAAGATGAGAAACAAAAAGTTCTTTTAAAAACGACTGCCCTAGCCCTGATCGAAGCGGCATCCTTTCTGTTTTTTCTTTAAAAACAGAAAGATACAGCGAAGAGCAGGAAACAGCTTCAAAAATTAATTATTATCGTTTATATTTGCAATTCGATATAAAAAACACTGGTTTTATTTTGATCTAAAATCAGCAATCTATAAATCTAAAATTAAAATGAGACACACAAAGGTTAAAGACTTATTAAACAGTACTACGACGCTTCAGGAGGTTAATGCAAAAGGATGGGTGAGAACTTTTAGAAATAATCAGTTCATCGCGCTTAATGACGGTTCTACCATTAATAATATACAATGTGTTGTTGATTTTGAAAATACACCAGAAGAGATTTTAAAAAGAATCACAACTGGAGCTGCGGTTTCTGTAATTGGAACTTTGGTCGAAAGTAAAGGTGCAGGTCAGAAATACGAAATTCAGGTTTCTAAATTGGAAATCCTTGGAGATTCTGATGCGGAGAAATTCCCAATGCAGCCTAAAAAACACTCTTTGGAGTTTTTACGCGAAAATGCACACTTACGTGTACGTACAAATGCTTTTGGAGCAATTATGCGTGTGCGTTCGGTATTGTCTTATGCAGTTCACAAATATTTTCAAGATAAAGGTTTTGTGTATGTAAACACGCCAATTATTACTGGTGCTGATGCTGAGGGTGCTGGAGAAATGTTTCAGGTAACTTCTCTGCCTTTGGATAATCTTCCAAAAAACGAAGAAGGAAACATTGATTTCAAAAAAGATTTCTTCGGAAAACATACGAACTTAACGGTTTCGGGACAATTAGAAGGCGAAACTTTCGCAATGGCTTTGGGTCAGATTTATACTTTTGGACCAACGTTTAGAGCAGAAAATTCAAACACTTCTCGTCACTTGGCTGAGTTTTGGATGATTGAGCCAGAAGTTGCTTTCAACGATCTTGATGACAACATGGATTTGGCTGAAGATTTTATTCAGTACGTAATCAAATATGCTTTAGACAACTGTAAAGACGATTTGAAATTCTTAGAAGGAAGACTTTTAGAAGAAGAAAAATCAAAACCACAGGCTGAAAGAAGCGAAATGAGTTTGTTGGAAAAACTAAACTTCGTTTTAGAAAACAACTTCAAACGTGTTTCTTATACTGAGGCAATTGATATTTTAAGAGATTCAACTCCAAATAAAAAGAAAAAATTCAGCTACTTAATTAACGAATGGGGAGCTGATTTACAATCTGAACACGAGCGTTACTTGGTTGAAAAACACTTTAAATGCCCTGTAATTTTATACGATTACCCAGCAAATATTAAAGCGTTTTACATGCGTTTGAACGACAACACAGAACCAGGAAGAGAAACAGTTCGTGCAATGGATATTCTTTTCCCTGGAATTGGAGAAATCGTTGGAGGTTCTGAAAGAGAAGAGCGTTACGATGTTTTGGTTGAAAAAATGAAAGCTTTAAACATCGACGAAGAAGAATTATACTGGTATTTAGACACCAGAAGATTTGGTTCTGCCACTCACGCAGGTTTCGGATTAGGATTTGAGCGTTTGGTATTGTTTGTAACAGGAATGACAAATATTAGAGACGTAATTCCTTTCCCAAGAACTCCTGGTAGTGCGGAATTTTAATAGAAGTTATGAGTTATTTGTTATGAGTTAGGAGTTAAATCTTGACTCATAATCATTTAAGAGAAATATTAAAATGTTTTAAGTTATAGGCTACGGGTACGACAACTCCTAACTTTTAACTCAAAACTCTTAACCCAAAATATGCTAAAGCAATTTTTAAATTTAAAATTATCCCAAAAATTATCTCCACAGCAAATTCAGCTGATGAAGTTAATTCAATTGCCTACGCAAGCTTTTGAACAGCGTTTATTAGAAGAAATGAACGAAAATCCGGCTTTGGAAGCTGGAAAAGAAGATGAATACGAAGCAGATGAATTTGCCAATGAAGACTACGACGATTATGATGATGCAGAATCTGACAGAATCGAAGCAGACGATATTAACATTGACGAATACTTAAGCGACGACGATACGCCAGATTACAAAACGCAAGTAAACAATTACAGTGAAGACGAGGAACGCGAAACACCTTTTGCTTCGCCAATTAGTTTTCATCAGGATTTAATCAATCAGCTGAATACTTTTATTTTAAACGACGAAGAACGCGAAATCGCCGAATTCCTTGTTGGAAGTATTGATGATATGGGTTACATCCGCAGAAGCGTTCCAGATATTGTAGACGACATGGCTTTTACTCAGGGAATTTATACTGATGAAGCAATGGTCGAAAAAATGATGACCGTGATTCACGAATTAGAACCTTCTGGAGTTGGCGCACGAGATTTACAGGAATGTTTACTGCTTCAGTTAAAACACAAAACACCAACTGAATATGTTGATCTAGCGATCGATATTATCGAAAATCAGTTTGATGCTTTTACGAAAAAACATTACGATAAACTACTACAGAAATACAGCGTTTCTAACGAACAGCTTAAAAAAGCAATTCACGAAATTGAAAGACTAAACCCTAAACCAGGTGGATCTTACACTGGAAACAATAAAGTAACTGAAAATGTGGTTCCTGATTTCGCGATCAGAATTGTTGATGGCGAACTTGAATTGACTTTAAACGGGAGAAATGCTCCTTCCCTGCATGTTTCTAAGGATTATCAGGAAATGATGCAGACGTATAAAGATTCTCGTGATAAATCATCGGCTCAAAAAGATGCTGTTCAATTTATCAAACAAAAACTAGATTCTGCAAAATGGTTTATCGATGCGATTAGACAGCGTCAGGAAACACTATTTGTAACGATGAATGCAATTATGCATTATCAGGAAGAATATTTCTTAGATGGTGACGAAACCAAACTAAAACCAATGATCTTGAAAGATATTGCGGATATGGTTGGTTTGGATATTTCGACAATTTCGCGTGTAGCGAACAGTAAATATGTTGAAACACCATACGGAACAAAACTAATCAAAGAATTTTTCTCTGAAGCGATGAAAAATGATCAAGGTGAAGATGTTTCGACTTTGGAAATCAAAAAAATTCTGAAGAATACAATCGAAGAAGAAGACAAAAAGAAACCGCTTCCAGACGATCAATTGGCGGAAATCTTGAAAGAAAAAGGATATCCCATTGCAAGAAGAACGATTGCAAAATATCGTGAGCAGCTTGATATTCCGGTTGCGAGAATGAGAAAGAAAATTTAGGTTTTCTTTTTTCCACCATTAAGACATTAAGAAAAATTAAGTTTTATAACGAATAGCAAGCCTAACAGGTTTTAAAACCTGTTAGGTTTTTTGTTTATTATTTCAAATGATGTTGTATTCGGTATTCCGTCAGGAATATTTGATAGGTCTAAAAAAATTAATGTGATAAATTGTATTCAGTAGGACACCTGTTTTCGGAATTAACCTCAACAATAATTTATCCTATAATCAAACGTTCCTATGGAACGTAAACTCACCCAGATCAAATTATAATCTACCGATGAAACATTCCTACGGAATGAAATATTACTATTTCTTTAAAGCAGCAAACCCGACAGGTTTTATCAATTAACCAAAAATAATATCCCTATATTGTTTATATTCCGTAGGAATATTTCATCGGTAGCAAAAAAAACAATGTATTGCATTGTGTCCCGTAGGGACACCTGTTTTTACGAAATTAACCTCAATAATAATTTGTTCTCTAACCAAACGTTCCTATGGAACGTAAACTCATCCAGATCAAATTATATCTACCGACGAGACATTCCTACGGAATGAAATATTACTATTTCTTTAAAGCAGCAAACCCGACAGGTTTTATCAATTAACCAAAAATAATATCCCTATATTGTTTATATTCCGTAGGAATATTTCATCGGTAGCAAAAAAAACAATGTATTGCATTGTGTCCTGTAGGGACACCTGTTTTTACGAAATTAACCTCAATAATAATTTGTTCTCTAATCAAACGTTCCTATGGAACGTAAACTCATCCAAATCAAATTATAATCTACCGACGAGACATTCCTACGGAATGATATATTGCTGTTTCTTTAAAACACGAAACCCGACAGGTTTTAAAAATCTGTCGGGTTTAGTAACGTCTCTAGAACGCTAAATTATTTATATTGATCTGGTAATATCTTTACAGTAAATAAAAATGCTTTCTTTTTATCATTGTAACTATAAACCAACGTATAATCATTATCTCTAAAAACCTTTAGTCCAGGATTTGCTTTTGCAGTACTTACGAGACTTTTTTCAATTTCTTCCTGAATTACATTGACTTCTGCGGTTTCTTTTACCACATTCATTAATGTTAAATTGTACTGCACGATTCTCTCTTCCGGTAAAGTCACACTATCTAGGCGAATTCCTTGCTGAATTGTCAGCGGGCAATTCTTATTGTATTTTTCAACTAATTCCTTTACTTCGGTATTTACTTCATCAGCATTTTCAGAAAGATAAAATTGAAAAAAAGCTGCAGCGGCCAAAGCAACACCAATTATAATTAATAATAAAAGATTCTGTTTTCTCATAATTTCTTTTCTCGAATTGCTAAGTAAATATTAAATGGAATTAATTATTTTTCCTCGTTTTTCTTCATTGCATTAAAATACGCTGCACGGCTAAGTGGCTCGTATTCTTCAGTTTCACCCAGCATAACCAATTTATCATTATCTGTTTTTCTAAAACTATAATTAGCCAAATTTCCAGTTCTGGTACAAACTGCATGCACTTTGGTTACATACTCAGCTGTTGCCATAAGTCCCGGCATTGGTCCAAACGGATTTCCTTTAAAATCCATATCAAGTCCGGCAACAATTACACGAATTCCCTGATTGGCTAAATCATTACAAACCGTGATAATTTCATCATCAAAAAACTGAGCCTCGTCAATACCAATCACATCGCAACCTTGCGCCAAAATTAAAATATTGGCCGCTGCGGGAACTGGAGTGGAACGAATTTCATTAGCGTCGTGCGACACTACCATTTCGTCATGATAACGGGTATCGATTGCGGGTTTGAAAATTTCGACTTTTTGCTTGGCAAATTGAGCACGTTTTAATCTGCGGATTAATTCCTCGGTTTTACCCGAAAACATTGATCCACAAATAACTTCAATCCAACCAAATTGTTCTTTGTGATTTACTGTATTTTCGAGAAACATTTTGTATTTTTCTGCCTTTAAAAATGAATAGTTTTTATTACTTTGTACTGGTAATAAATCGACGTAAAAATGTGCTGTTTTACATTTTTTCAAAAGTAGAAAATTTTTATCAAATCGGAGATTAGCTAACGCTTATTAACAGAAATAAAAAAATATCTTTTGGATTTCTTTCAGAATAAAGACATTCAGACATTAAATACACTAAAATACCTTATTCACTATAATTTCAACAGTTATGAAAAAAAAATTGGAAGCCGATTTAATCAGCATTGCACATCGAATTTTGAAACTTAAAAACAAGTCCGATATCAATCAATTGTATCTTGAAACTCAGAAATTATATGAGAAATTAGCGGTATTAAAGTTTGTAGAAGAAAATTTTGATGCTTCAAAACCAACAATCGGACAAAATGATATTACTTCAGAATTAGAAACAATTTTTGATAAAGAGGAAATAACTCCCGCTGCCGTTCAAATAGAAACTCCTGCCGCAATCATTGAACTTGAGGAATCTTACGAACCAGAAGTTAAAGAAGAAATCACTGCTCAAATTCCTGAACCGATTACAGAAGAAACTGAAGAACCAATAGCTGCAGAAGTTACTGAACCAATAATTGAGGAAACACCAGAGCCAATTGCTGCTGAAATTATTGAACCTGAAGTAGAAAAAACTGAGGAAGCAGTTGTTTCAGAAATTATTGAAGTGGAAGCAGAAAAAGAAAGTGAAAAGATAGAAGAACCAAAGGAGAATATCGAAGAATTTTCATTTACAACCGTAAACGATTTAAAACCAATTCCAGATTTCATACCTGCTTTCGAATTAGAAACTGAAGAAATAAAAGAGAAAGTTAAAGAAGAACCAAAAACAGAAACTTCTCCAATACCTACCATTTTATTTGAAGATTTTGGAGTGAATTATGCCGATGCCCAATTTGTAAAAGTTGATAGTTTTGAGGCTGTTCCTCCAGCTAAAACTCCTTCAATTAATGATTTTAAAGAAGAGAAAAAAGTTGAAACTGCGGTTCTTGAAACTCCTGCACAGCCAAAAGCGGTTAGTTTAAATGAAAAACTGGCAAGAGGTTTTCATATTGATCTGAACGATCGAATTGCATTTACTAAAAATCTTTTCGGCAACAGCACAGAAGATTACAGCCGTGTTTTAAACCAATTAATGACTTTTGATTCTTATGATGAAGCAAAAGAATTTATTGAAAACATGGTAAAACCAGATTATAACAATTGGGAAGGAAAAGATGATTACGCGGAACGTTTCCTTGGAATTGTGGAGAAGAAATTCGCTTAAAGACATTTTCACATCTCACATTTTACATTTCACGAATAAACAATTATGTCAAAATTATATATCGTTCCAACGCCAATTGGCAATCTTGAGGACATGACTTTTAGGGCCATTCGGGTTTTAAAAGAAGTCGATTTGATTTTGGCGGAGGACACCCGAACAAGCGGTAAACTCTTAAAGCATTTTGAAATTGGCACGCACATGCACAGCCATCATATGCATAACGAGCACAAAACAACCGAAAATTTAATTGCCCGTTTGAAAGCTGGCGAAAAGATTGCTTTGATTTCTGACGCTGGAACTCCAGCAATTTCAGACCCTGGATTTTTATTGACCCGAGCTTGTGTCGAAAATAAAATTGAAGTTGAATGCCTTCCTGGCGCAACTGCCTTCGTGCCCGCTCTTGTAAACAGCGGACTCCCAAATGACAAATTTGTTTTTGAAGGTTTTCTGCCCGATAAAAAAGGACGTCAGACTCGTTTTTTGGCTTTAGCCGAAGAAACCCGAACAATGATTTTATACGTTTCGCCGCATAAACTCGTTAAAACTTTAGCCGAATTTGTACAATATTTTGGAGAAGACAGACAAGTCTGCGTTTCGCGAGAATTATCAAAACTTCACGAAGAAAATGTCCGCGGAACCGCAAAAGAAGTTTTAGCGCATTTTGAGAAAACAGCACCGCGTGGCGAAATCGTCGTTGTCGTTGCCGGAAAAACAATAACAAAAGAACCTAAGAAAAGTAAGTTTTCTAAGGATGAAGAATAATTCTATTTATAATCCAAACAATGCCCTTAATTAATGAAAAAGTTAATCTCTATAATTATCTGCATTACGTTATTTAGTTGTAATAATTCAGAAAATAGTTCAAACGAAGAAAAGGCCTTATTGGATAAAATTTCCCAACTTGAAAATGAGAATAAAAGCCTAAAAGATTCATTATCAAAAAATGAACGTGATTTTTTAAATTCTCAAATGTTAATCGGAGTTCCTGATGTCGAAACTATTAAAGTTGGAAAAAAGAACAATATTGTAATGCTATTTCATACATCCGATAAAAAATTACCTAAATATGAAATTTATAAGATTGAAGGAGATAAAAAAATTAAAATTGGAGAAAACAATCAAACAAAATTTAATTACAATTTTATCCCAAAATCAATTGACGATAATAAAATACATTTGCTAGTAAAAATACCATATCAGGGAAAAACAATTATTTTACAAAATGCAATGTCCTTTAATGTAAAAAAATAAAATCATGAGCATACAAGCCTTTTTAGAAAAAGTAAAACAAACTCCAACTCACATCACATTCCCAGAAACCATTGCAGTAATTGAGGAAAATTACAATTTTACCCCAACCGCTTTTCAAAACGGAACACAGCATAATGCTGCCGGCGAAAATTCAGGTTCTTGTAAATTATTTTCTTTCGCGAAGTTGCAAAATTTGAACAAAGAAGAAACTTTAGCGTGTTTTGGAGCTTTTTATTTTGAAGAAGTTCTTGGAGATCCAAACGGGACAAATCACCAGAACATTAGAAATTTCATCAACTTAGGCTGGGACGGAATTCAGTTTGAAGGAAATGCTTTAGAAGCAAAATAATTATCTAAGATTTTTGATTAACGATTTTTGATTTCAGAAATCAACAATCTAAAATCTACACTCTAAAATCTAAAATCAACCCATGCGTTGGACCTTAAAACCAAAACCCTCTGAAGATAAAATCAAACATTTGGCGCAAGCCCTAAATGTAGAAGATTTTGTAGCAACACTTTTGATTCAGCGTGGTATTGAAACTTTTGAAGATGCGAAGAACTTCTTTCGCCCGTCTTTAGAACATTTGCATGATCCGTACTTGATGAAAGATATGGACAAAGCTGTTGCTCGAATCGAAGCGGCAATTGAAAATCAAGAAAATATTCTGGTTTTTGGCGATTATGATGTTGACGGAACAACAGCAGTTTCTTTGGTTTCTTCTTACTTAAAATCACACTATCCAAATATTGCCACTTATATTCCGGATCGTTATAACGAAGGTTACGGCATCTCATATAAAGGAATTGATTATGCAGACGATAATGGCATTTCCTTAATTATTGCGCTTGACTGCGGCATCAAATCAATCGACCATATCGCTTACGCAAAAGCAAAAAATATTGATTTCATTGTCTGCGATCACCACCGTCCTGGAGAATTTCTCCCAGATGCTGTTGCAGTTCTTGATCCAAAAAGAGAAGACTGCTCCTACCCTTATGATGAATTATGCGGCTGCGGCGTTGGTTTTAAGTTGATTCAGGCTTTAGGTCAAAACCGAAATGAAACTATCGAAGATTTAGTTCCTTATCTGGATTTGGTTGCTACGGCAATTGCGGCAGATATTGTACCAATTACTGGAGAAAATCGTGTTTTGGCTTATTTCGGATTGAAAGTTATTAATAGCGAACCAAGACCTGGAATTAAAGCTTTGGTTCATCAGGTAAAAAAGAAAGTTCTCGATATTACAGATGTTGTTTTTATTATTTCACCGAGAATTAATGCCGCAGGAAGAATCAAACACGGAAATCATGCGGTTGAATTATTAACTGAATTTGATTTTGAACAAGCACAGCAATTCGCTTCAGAAATTGAACAGTACAACGCAGACCGAAAAGATTTAGATAAAAAAATTACCAAAGAAGCTTTTCAGCAAATTTTAGAAAACAATGAAGAAGAACGTTTTTCTACCGTTGTTTTTCAAGAAGACTGGCACAAAGGTGTGATCGGGATCGTAGCTTCAAGATTAATTGAAACTTATTATCGACCGACTTTAGTTTTTACCAAAAGCGGTGACAAATATGCTGCTTCTGCCCGATCTGTAAAAGGTTTTGATGTGTATAATGCGCTTGATGCTTGTTCCGAGCACTTAGAACAATTTGGAGGTCATATGTATGCAGCTGGAATGACTTTAAAAGCCGAAAATTATCAGCTTTTTAAAGAGGCTTTTGAGAAATGTGTGCAAGAAACCATTCAACCCGAAATGCGCACTCCAGAAATTGAAATTGATGCAGAGATAAACTTCTCAGACATCACTCCAAAATTGATTCGAATTTTAAAACAATTTGAACCTTTTGGCCCTCAAAATATGACTCCAGTTTTTATGACTTCTGATGTAAAAGATACGGGGTATGCCAAAACGCTGGGTGCTGAAGAAGAACATTTAAGACT
Source organism: Flavobacterium sp. S87F.05.LMB.W.Kidney.N (assembly GCF_004366435.1). NCBI lineage: Bacteria > Pseudomonadati > Bacteroidota > Flavobacteriia > Flavobacteriales > Flavobacteriaceae > Flavobacterium > Flavobacterium sp. S87F.05.LMB.W.Kidney.N. The sequence goes on from NZ_SODX01000007.1 coordinate 121,196, forward strand.
TTTTGTCAAACAATCCCGAGGTCTCGGGACCGACGGAATAGCCGCAATTGGCTTTGGACTGGGAAAAAAACTCAATATTGTACAAAATCAAAATCTGTTTCAATTGGCATACTGTATTGCCGAAAATGAATGGAACGGAAATATTTCAACACAGCTTATGCTGAAAGACATTAGAACAAATGGAAGAGATTAAATCCAATAAGCCAGATCCGTATCAGGCATTGCGTTATAAAGAATTCAATGTATTTTTATTATTGCGTTTTGCGATGGTTTTTGCTTGGTCTATGCAGTTTATTATAATCGAATGGGAAGTTTACAGCTTGACTAAAAATCCGCTTTCGTTAGGAATTATTGGTTTAATGGAAGTTATTCCTGCGGTTTCGATGGCTTTATTTGCTGGTCATATTGTCGACCAAAGAGAGAAAAAAGGTTTATTGGTAAAATGTATTTTAGGTTTTTCAGTAATCAGCTTTGGACTGTTTTTGCTGACTTGGCCTAAAATTGTTGGCGCCTGGTCTTCAACTGTAATTCTGTATTCCATTTATGCATTAGTGTTTTTTGGAGGTTTAGTACGTGCGTTTCTAGGGCCAACTATTTTCTCACTTTTATCTCTTATTATTCCTAAAAAAGTATATCCAAATGCTGCAACTTGGAGTAGTTCAGTTTGGCAGATTGGTGCTGTAATGGGACCTGCATTAGCAGGATTTTCAATTAATTGGATTGGCGTTCACTGGTCAATGTGTTTGGTATTCGGTTTCTCTATTCTTTCTTTAATTGCTTTATCACAAATCAGTGCAAAACCAATCATAAATCCGAAGATTGGAGAATCAATCAAAGATAGTTTAACCGAAGGCTTGACTTTTGTGTTCAGAAACCAAGTTGTTTTAGGCGCTTTATCATTAGACATGATTGCTGTGCTTTTTGGAGGAGCAGTTGCACTATTGCCTGTTTTTGCTCAGGACATTTTAAAAGTTGGTGCTGAAGGCTTTGGAATTTTAAGAGCTGCTCCTGCAGTGGGAGCTTTTATTACTATGATTATTTCTGCTTACGTGCCTTTGTATAAAAATGCAGGAAAAAAACTTTTAGCCGCCATATTTGTTTTTGGATTATCGATTATCTTATTTGGTCTTTCTACTTATTTCTGGCTTTCTGTTTTCGCTTTATTTTTAAGCGGTTTGGCCGATGGAATTTCTGTAGTAATCCGCCAAACGATTTTACAGCTTAAAACTCCCGATCATATGCGCGGGCGTGTTGGTGCCGTAAATTCAATTTTTGTTGGATCTTCTAATGAATTAGGCGCTTTTGAAAGTGGTGCAACTGCTAAATTAATGGGAGCTGTAACCTCTGTTGTTTTTGGAGGAAGTGTGACTCTTTTGACTGTTGTGGTAACAGCATTAAAATCGCCGACATTCAGAAATTTAGATCTTCATAAAGATATGGAAGATCATCAAAAGTTGGAATAATACTTACAGAAACATAGAAGTGCTATAAGTTAATTTTCAAATCTATCAACAATCAATTTAAATTATCTTATATCATTTATAGGGCATAATATTTTTCTAGTTTTACGAGCTTTTTATTTAGAATTGATATAAATAATATTTATATTTGTTGACATAAAAGGTTTTACGATGAGAGAAATTGAACAAATATACCATAACAACTTTGGGATAGCTTTTTACTGGAAAGATCATAACACGACAATTTCAGACAAAGTACAATTGGTTTTTAAAGAAACCGGCTTTTATTTTACCATTCAGGAATTAAATCTTTTTTGTGATTTAATTGAAGACAGTATGGTTGAAAATGGCTGTTGTGAAGCTTGTGAAATGAAATATTCCTGCCATAAATTTCTACTTAAAACTCCATGTAATTCTATTGATTTAGCTGTAAATATGACCGAACTAAAATCAATCAAAGATTTGGTTGAAGGTTCTTTATTCAAAATTGAATTGGATGAATATGTTTACGGAGTAGGCATGAACTAAGAAGCATTCTAAATATTTTAACAACATTTGTTCATTATTGAAATATATTTTGATTCAATTCAAAAAAAAGTATATTTACAGCAATGAAAAAAGCTGTATTTCTAATTACCAATATTCTTTTGGCAATCTTATTTGTCAACTGCAACAATAAATCAGAAGAATATATTGACCCGCGCGGAACTGATTACGCAGGTTCTGAAAGCTGCGTTCAATGCCACAAAACGCAGTCGGAAATGGTATTTCACAGTTCGCACTTCAAAGCTACAGCGCCAGCAATACTCGAAAATGTTTCAGGAGATTTCGACTCTAAAAACCATACTTTCATTTATGATAAAGACACCAAATTGGTGATGGAAAAACATGGCGACAGTTTGTACCAGGTTTTGTATAAAAATGGAAAAGAAACAGCCAAATATAAATTCGAAATTGTGTTTGGAACCAAACATGCCCAAACATCAGTTTACTGGAGAAATAATAATACTTACGAATTACCACTTTCTTACTATCATTCTATAAATAAATGGGCTACAAGTCCTGGTTTTCCTGCCGATAAACCTTATTTTGATCGAATGGTAGTAAAAGATTGTTACGCCTGCCATAGTTCTAATATCAGTTCTAGAACAGTTGACCAAAGTTCTGCAGAAAAAAACTTCATGTCGATGGACATTGAAGATGTTATCAATAAAAAAACTATTGTTTACGGAATTGACTGCGAGCGCTGTCACGGACCAGCAAAAAAACATGTGGAATTTCATTTAAAAAATCCAAACGTGAAAGTCGCAAACAGTATTACCAGTTTTAAAACACTGAACCGACAACAAAAACTAGATGCCTGTGCATTATGTCATGCAGGAAATGATGGAATGAAGTTAAAATCCCGTTTTGAATTTAAACCTGGAGATAATTTATCGGCTTTCTTTCGGGAAACCAGAAGTATAAACGACACCGCGCAATTTGATGTTCATGGAAATCAATTCCGATTAATGGCACAGAGCAAATGTTTTATCAACAGCGAAAAAATGGATTGCATTACTTGTCATAATCCGCATGAAAATGCTTCTAAAAACATGACGTCGTATTCTAAAATCTGCATGAGCTGTCATCAAGGTTTAAAACACAACGAAACAACGCTTAAAATCATGCCTAAAAAGTTATTGGCCGACAATTGTGTAGCGTGCCACATGCCTAAGAAAGCTTCAAATGCAATTAGTTTTCAGCTTTCGAACAGTAAACAACTTTCAAATTATATTTTGAGAACACACAAAATTGGAATTTATCCGAGCAATAAGAAGTAATTATTTGTTGAATTCCTTCAATTCAAAAGTTTCGCCGTCAAAAACACCATAAGTAAAATAACCAATCCAGTCGCCCAGATTAACATACTGGGAATCTTCTCCAACGGTACGAATCATTGGCAAATGGCGATGACCGAAAATGAAATAATTATAATGTTTGGTTTCTAGTTTGCGCTTTGCGTACAAGATCAGCCATTCTTTTTCTTCGCCTAAAAACTTAATATCTTCATCTCCAGAAATCAATTTGTTTTTAACCGATAAATATTGTGCTAAACTTACGCCCACATCTGGATGTAGCCAGCGAAAAAGCCATTTTGAAAACGGATTCGTAAATACCTTTTTCATTCTTTTATAACCTTTATCACCAGGACCTTTTCCGTCGCCGTGACCAATTAAAAAGGTTTTTCCGTTAAAAGTAAACTCTTTGTTATCGTGATAAACGGGAATATTCAATTCGGTTTCAAAATAATCATTCATCCATAAATCATGATTTCCAACGAAAAAATAAATCGGGATGCCGCTGTCGCGAATTTCAGCCAGTTTGCCTAAAATGCGTACGAATCCTTTTGGAACCACCGTTTTGTATTCAAACCAAAAATCAAATAAATCACCCAATAAAAAAATCGCTTCTGCATCTTCTTTAACCTCATCAAGCCAAGCCACGAATTTCTTTTCACGTGGCAAACTCAATTCTGGAGTAGGCGCACCAAAATGCTGATCTGAAGCAAAATATATTTTTTTCATTTAATGTGAGATGTGAATTGTGAGATGTGAAATGAAAAGCATTTTACAATTTACTTTTCACATTTCACTTTTAACTTTTAACTTTTTTACAAATTATCCGATGCGTACCATTCTGCGAAAGAAGATTCTGTTTCTTGAAGTTTTAGCGAGAAAAGAGAAATTCCTTTTGGAAGTCTTGCCACAATTCTTTCTGCAAAATCTACCACCATATTTTCACTCGTTGGCTGATAATCTACCAAAATAACGTGATGACCACGATTTTTTAATTCATTAGCCAATTCGATGTGTGGCGTAGTTTGGTTAAAAACAGTCGCATGGTCAAACTGATCGACGATTTCTTCTTTTACAATTTTCTTTAGATCCGAAAAATCAATCACCATTCCGAACTTTACATTCGATCGATCTGTAATTGGCGAACCAATAACAGTTACCGATAATTTATAACTATGCCCGTGAACGTTCTTGCATTTTCCGTCGTAACCGTACAATGCATGTCCAGTTTCGAAACTAAATTGTTTTGTAATTCTGATATTACTCATCGATGTTTAATTTTAAGGATGCAAATTTACGAATTAATAACCGTTTAAATAATAAATTCCAAATAAAGAAAAATTCCAAAATCCATTACGAATTTAATGTAATTGGAATTTGGAATTTTTCTCCACTTGGAATTTCCCTTATCTATTTTTTAAACTGAAGCAAAGCATTTCTGCTAAAATCAGATAAAACTAGTTTACCCGTAATTGCAGCACGTTCGAAAAGAAGCGATTCCCAGTTTTCTGTATTTTCCCAAATAATCTTTTTCATTTCCTGCAAAGCTTCAGGATTGTATGAACTTAATTTTTGAGCAAAACTTTCAACGTCTGCATCAAGATCACGAATATCTTTTAAAACAGAATAAAGTCCTTTTTGAAAAGCCCAATCTGCCGATTTCCATTCATGTGCTGCCAAGGTCATTTCTGTCATTGCTGTTTTCCCTATTTTGCGAGAAACTGCAGGCTCAATTACAAAAGGTCCGATTCCGATTGCCAATTCAGATAATTTAATATCACTTTGCGGAGTCGCAAAAACATAATCGCAGGCAGCAATAATTCCGACACCGCCGCCAACAGCTTTCCCTTGTACACGACCGATTATAATTTTATTGCAATTTCGCATTGCATTTAGCAAATGGGCAAAACCAGAAAAAAATTCAGTTCCCTGCTCTTCATTTTCAACCTTTAAAAGTTCATCAAAAGAAGCGCCTGAACAAAAGGTTTTCTCACCTTCACTTTTTAAAATAATAACCGAAACATTTTCATTTCGGCTTAATGAATTAATTTCGGCGGTAAGCTGATCTAGTAATTGACGCGGAAAAGAATTACTTGCAGGATGACCAAACTGAACCGTTGCAATGGTATTTTGAAAAGAAGTTTCTAAACTTCCATTTAGATTTTCTGAACTCATAAAAAATAGATTTAAACGTAAAGTTACGCTTTTGCAAAATATTTTGTCTGATTGATTTCTAAATTTGTTTTTTGAGAATTATTTGACTTTATTTGTTATGCTTTTGGGGCATTAGCTCATTTGGCTAGAGCGTCCTGATGAAAATCGGGAAGGCGACAGTTCAAATCCGATATTCTTCACAAAACAAAAGGGGGATTAGCTCATTTGGCTAGAGTATCCCGATGAAAATCGGGAAGGTGACAGTTCAAAT
>NZ_SODX01000007.1:127016-321400 GCF_004366435.1 Flavobacterium sp. S87F.05.LMB.W.Kidney.N
TTGGCTAGAGTATCCCGATGAAAATCGGGAAGGTGACAGTTCAAATCCGATATTCTTCACAAAACAAAAGGGGGATTAGCTCATTTGGCTAGAGTACTTGCCTGGCAGGCAAGGGGTGACCGGTTCGAATCCGGTATTCTCCACTAATAATTAAAAAAATACCCAAACAGATATTGATTCTGTTTGGGTATTTTCATTTATATCAAACTATGTTTTACACTTATATTTTATATTCTTATTCACTGAATAAATATTATATTGGATCTTGCCAAAATATCGAACAACGTCTAAATGATCATTTAAACAGCAGAAGTAAATTTACAAGAACAGCTAAGGATTGGAAAATAAAATATTTCGAAACTTTTCATACAAGAAGTGAAGCTTACCAAAGAGAAATGCAAATTAAAAAAATGAAAAGTAGAAAATACATTGAGAATCTTATAGCTACAAAAGGCTAAAGTATCCCATGGATCGGGAAGGCGATCGGTTCGAATCCGATATTCTCCACAGAAACCGTATTACTTAGTTGTGATACGGTTTTTTATTTAGATGGCGACAAAAAACGTAGAATGGAAAATTTAAACTTCAACAATAGCCTTTTGCATTAATATCTAATAGCAGAATTACAGCTTTAAAAGACAACCTGCACAAATAAAAACATTTTTAAGTAACTTACATTAAATTATAACCTTAGCAAAATTTAAGCTTTACCATACAAATTACTAATCTGTAAAATCGACTTAAAAATGACATTATTATTACGATGGTTATTACTACCAATAATAGCTTTGATTGCATTATTATTCTGGAAAGGAAGTCCGCTTCTTATAAAATCAACATTATTAATTATTCCGCTAGCTTTAATTATTGGCTGGTTTGCCCACGAAGGAGCTTTTAGCGGAAGCGGCGGATTAGAAAAAGTATATGGTTTATTAACCTTAATTGGTTTTCTATTATTTTACGAAATCGGAATGTTGATCGATCGTTATTATCTAGTCAAAAAAAGCATTAGTTCTGCGGAAGATGACATATTACTAATAATCGGATTAGTTCTCTTAATTGTATCTGTTATTTATTTTGTAATAATAATTTCAGAATAAAACCATAATTAAGCATTATTATCAAAATTATTATTTAGAAGTTTTGGACCAAAGAATTCTTTTATGGCATCATTTTTTTTCTAAAAAAATGTCGTAATTTATTATATTTAAAACTAAACCAGTATCTCGTTCAAATTTCATCGAATCAATTTTGTAAAAAAATTTAATGATGAAAAAATTAATAGTTTTACTAAGTCTAGTTTTTATGTATTCATGTTCATCTGACGAAAGTCAAGATGGTATGAGTATTGATGGTGGTTATAATATCAACGCTAAAATTAATCCTCCTCAGTGGATTCAAGGAACATGGATTGACTCTAAAGGTCAAATATTTGAATTTACAAAATCTGATATTACTTGTAACTCTTATGGAAATCTTTATTCGGCTAAAGGAGAAGTACAGTATTACATCATTCAGGATGAAGATCCAGAAATTACGCAAACACAAACCGATGATTCTTATATTTTACAATATAAAAATTCTGCTTCTTCCAAAAGAACTTATAGTTTTGTCAAAATATCAGATACAGAAATAGAATCTAAAGGAGCTTTTAAAGGAATTTATACTAAAAAATAAAATCTACCTTTTTATAAAATAAACGATAAAAACCGCATAACTAGTTGCTATGCGGTTTTATTTTTATTTTTCATTTGCCGAATCTTCAGCATCTACGTCGTCTTTGTCTGTTTTTTTGAAATCATTATTCAGCAAATTTTCCAATTTCCTTTTTTCTTTTTGGTTTTTTCTGAGTGTCAAAATAACCAAGATGATAACTAATAGTGCTACAACTCCTATTACAATCCAATTAATTTCCATAGTTTGAATTTTAATTAAATGTAAAGATTTTAATTATTAAACATATTATCAAAAGGTTAAGTGTTTCTTTAAAGTTAAACAATGCCAATTCCCGAAATATTTCTTTATTTTTATTTTTGTCAAAATCTAAACAAGTAAACCTTTCGGACAATAAAAACAAATGGATCAAACCTTAAAAATTAAATTATTCCCTTTATTACTAAAACTTTCTATAACTGCGATTACAATTTTCATTGTTACTTTTATACAAATTTACTGGACAATGGGAAGCCTTTCTGAAAGAAGTTCAAGCAGCTGTCTCGACTGTTCTTTTTCTTATGACGCTTATTTAATGTCTTTCATTTGTTCAATTTTATTATCAATAGTTTTTCGGTTTCTTTCTTTCCTTAAAAACAGCTATTCAATAGTTTTTCTTCAATTATTATTCTTAATTTCAATATGGTTTTTCTGGAATTACAGCATTTTTGTTGATCGAGAATCTTCGTGGAGCACATTTCTATTTACAGAAGAATTGCTTCATACGCTTACATTGTCATTTTTACCTATTTCCATTTTATCTATAATTACAGTATTTACATTACATTATATTCTAAAAAAGCATGAGTCGAAATAAAAAATAGTATTGAGATTCGATCTCATTATCAGTATATTTCTTTATATAAATTTCAAAATAATCGTTAAAAACAAACCGCTGATTGTTTAATTATGTTTCATTAAAATCTTAAATAATGTCTGAATTAAGTTCTTTATTCTCTAAAGTAAAAATCACAAAAGCGCAGCTAGAAAATTTTTTAAAAAGCGCTCCCGAAAAACCAACCTTAAACGACAACTGGCAAAAATGGTGGGACAGCCGTGAAATGTATTCTAAAATGGATTTAACGCCAGAATATCTTCGTTCCTACAATGAAAAAACCAATCAGGAAGTTCTTGATGGATGGATGGAATACAAACAAGCAATGGCTTTTTCAGACTATGATGAAGCGAAAGAAGAATGGCAATGGGGACTGTTGTTTTTCAGTGAAAATTATGTTGAAATGCTGCCCATGCTTGCTTTTATCGTCAGTATGGAAAAATTCGTTACCGAAAGCACGGAAAACAGAGCAATAGTTTACCCATACTTTTGGGGAGACAGCAATGTTGATGCTTATATTTATTTCAAAAATGAAAAAGCAGTATTAAGTCCGCAAGTAAAAAGCACTTCTGATGTGAATGTCGCTCTAATGGAAAATACTATAGTTTGTCTGGATCAAAAATGGGAGGATTTGTCTAAAAACATGGAAATGGATTAAATCCGAAAGCATTTAAAGTAGATAGCGTGGATTTGTAAAAAATTTTCACTTATTATCAAACTTCTTCCTTCATGTATTTTAAGTAATACTTCAAAAAATACAAAGGAAAAAATGCCCCAGCAACTGGTATGTATATACCCCAAAGAGCCTCATAATTCATAGTCTGCTTTTGTACAATCATTAATAAAAAAGAGATAAGAATAGGAAATATGTAGTAAGTTCTTTTTTCGTTTTCTCTATCAAAATAAATAAATATTGACGAAAGGAATAAAAGGGCATACAAGAACAGATTAAACATAGAAATCAGAATCAATCCTCTATCATTGTATTTGTAATAAAAATAGGTTAAGAATAGTAATAAAATAAATCCAACGACAAAGTTTGGAATCAAAAACGATCCGCATTTATAGCTCATAAAAGCATAAAAGACAAAAAAGAAGAACAAGAAAAAATAATTCCACATAACTTTTAAACTTTCATTTTAAAAAAATCTTCACGTCTTAACGCCTTTGTGCATAGAAAATCTACCTCAACAAAAACCCCATTCGAATAGACCCATAAAAATAACCTCGATTAGTATCATTAATATCACCTTTTGATTCGCGTCCGCGGTAGAGGAAAGAATACGAAATATTGAAATTATTGTGACGGTATTTTAAACCTGCTTCACCATTAAAACGAAGTGGAACCAAATCGAAGGTAATTGGGTTGGTATGATTAAACAAGCTTCCTTCGATTGTGGCATCGTAAAATTGGTAATTGACACTTGGTGCCATGTAGAAATAAAACTCCCTTATGTTGGGCTGTGCTTCTGAATTTACAGAAGCATGATACATATTAGAATTGTAAATTGGTGTCAGTCTTTTAAAACCAAATCTTGCCATAAAACCTGTTGAAACACCTGTATAAATTGTTCCCAGTCTGCCTTCTGACTGAAAGTACAGATCGACAAAATCGTTGTGTTTTGAAGGAAACATTTTTTTAGCATACATTACATGCGCTTGTATTCCAAAAGCGTTGTGAAGTTGATGCTCCCAACCGTATACTTTTTTGTAGCCAATTAAATTATGAAAACCCACCTGTGTTTCTTCTCCTAAAGCATTTGGTCCCATAAAGCCCAGCTGAAAATCGGTTTTTAAAACTGACTCACTTTGATAAAAAAAGCTTCTCCCTGCTTCTGCAAAAAGATAGGCAGTAAAGGGCCGATCGCTTACATACTCTGCTTCTTTATTTATAAATCTCGGATTATAAATATATTGTCCGATACGGAACTCTGTTACTTTTTTATTGATTTTCGGATTTTCATTCTTTGATAAAAAACGATAAAAAATCTCCAATCCGTTAGTGTAATACATGTCATTTTTAGACGAAGTATACAAATCGTTATCCGATATAAAACCTATTTCTGAAGTTTTTCCTTGTCCAAAAGTCAACGTTACTGTTAATATCAGAAAAGCAAAAAAAGTCTTTTTACTTTTTCCCATCACCTTTATAATTGATTTTTCCAACGTATCGCATTTCGCGCACAATTCGTTCTTTTCTTCTATTTATATAACTTGAAGAACCTGTAGCCTTAAATTTTCTTGGATTTGGAAGAATGGCCGCAATTCCTGCCGCCTGCATTGGTGTTAAACTCGAAGCGTCTCGACGGTACCAGTGTTCTGTTGCCGCATAAGCGCCGTAAACACCATCGCCCATTTCAATACTATTGAGGTAAACTTCCATAATACGTTCTTTTCCCCAAATTAATTCTATTAAAACTGTAAAATAAGCTTCGAGACCTTTTCGTAAATAACTTTTTCCCTGCCATAAAAAGACGTTTTTGGCGGTTTGCTGCGAAATAGTACTTCCACCGCGAATTCGGCGTCCGCGTTCATTGCTTTTATAGGCTTTTTGAAGTGCTTTAAAATCAAAGCCATTATGCGTTAAGAAAGTAGCGTCTTCACTAGCAATTACTGCTTTTTGCAGATTCATTGAGATTTTCTCAATTGGTTCCCAATCGTGATCAAAATAAACTTCCTTTCCTCCCATTTTATTTTCGATAGCTCGAATGATCATTAAGGGTGTAAAAGGAACGGGAACATATTTAAAAAATATAACCGACCCAATTGATAGTCCGAAAAACCATAAAGCTGCTTTTATAAAAAACCACTTTATTTTTTCTCCTAAAGATCGATTTCCTTTTTTAGGAGAGGATTTTGGTTTTGGTTTCGCTGCGGTTGTTTTTTTTGGTACTGGTTTTTTGGGTGCTGCCATTATATTAAATCTGCTAATTCTGTTCCTATTAAACTGCCTATTGCTACTCCCATTCCGCCTAAACGCACTCCACAAAACACGTTTTCAGACAGTTGAGAAACAACAGGGTTTTTACTGTTTCCGACTCCCATTATGCCGCTCCATCGGTGCGCGATCTGAAAATCCTGATTTGGTAAAATTACATTTTTCAGCAAATCTTCCAATTTATTTTGTACAATTTTCGTCTGTCCAAATTCGATTGTGGTTTCTGCCTCAAAATCTAAATTTCGTCCTCCTCCTAATAAAATTCGATTATCAATATTTCTAAAATAATAATAACCGCGATCTAAATGAAACGTTCCTCTTATATCTAAATTGTGAATGGGTTCTGTAATTAAAACTTGCGCCCTTGCCGGTTTTACAGCTCCACTGGTTAAAGTTCCCGCAAAACCATTTGTCGCAAAAAGCAATTTATTAGTTTTAAAACTAAAATCATTTAGAACAACTTCAACATGATTTCTCGCATCTGCATAAGAAGTTACCGTTTGCTGATTTAGAATTAAAATATTGGCAGCAACTGCCTGCTTCAATAATTCCTGCATCATATTTCCAGTATCAATCTGCGCTTCAAACGGATTAAAAATCAAATATTCCTGAATATTTCCAAATCCAAAACGGTCTATTTCTTTAGAAAAAACATCAGCTTTGAAAAGTGGTTTTAGTACTTCATTAATAAAAGAAATTTTAGAAACACATTCATTAAATCCGAATTCATCTTCTTTCAAAAACAATTCATATCCTCCGTAAGGTTTAAAATCGATCGCAGAATCTCCTAATCTTTTTCGAAGCAGCTGCAAACCTCTCCAACGTTTTTCTATAAGATTTACTACATCATCTTCTGAATGTGTTTTTAAATCTTCCAAAATTTCAGAAAGGCTTCCAAAACACGCAAAACCAGCATTTTTTGTACTTGCACCCTGAGGCAGCATTCCTCTTTCGAGAACAAGAATTTTAGCTGTCGGAAATCTTTCGCGTAAGCGCAATGCCGTATGCAGGCCAACGATTCCGCTTCCCACAATTGTATAATCAATATTCGTGAACCAGTTTTTTAATTCCCAATAACTTAATTCCATCTTTCTAAATTCCAATATTGGGTTAAATTACAATTTTTTAAATTCCAAATTCCAATATTGAATTAAATTACAATTTTTTATCCCGAGGGTTCGGGACCAAATTCCAAAACTACTATAAGTTTTTTTTTGACGAGCTTACAAATATTTAACTAATATAATTTTCAACTCATTGTCAGGCTTAGCGTCCCGAGACTTCGGGAGAAGCCCGCCCCTATTATGTCCTTCTCCCGAAGTCTGGGAACGCTAAAGGTGACAAACATGATTACAATTGTCTAAATTAAAATTGGAATTTGGAATTTTAAATCTTGGAATTTTTATCTAAGTTTTAACAATAATTGGGATTTGGAATTTAAAATATTGGAATTTTATTGTTGTATTTTTAGCGCCACAAAAAATAGAATAATTTGATTATGAAAAAAGTATTATTAACAACCTTAATAATGATGAGTTTAAACGCTATCGGACAGAATGTTATGTCACCAGAATTGTTATGGAAATTAGGAAGAGTGACACCTCTTGGCATATCTAAAGATGCAAAAAATGTTGTTTTTAAAGTTTCTACGCCTTCTGTAGAAGAAAATAAGTCGACTTCTAAAATTTATACGATTCCTGTAAATGGAGGAAATGCAGTTGAAATTAAAGATACAAAAGATATCTTGGCAGATAAAAACATTTCACCTGACGGAAAATTTATCGTTTACAATGAAGAAGTAAAAATTGATAAAGTTTTAGGAAAAGATTTTTATCCAAAATTGACCAAATCTGATGCGCAAATTTATGATGGTTTAGATTACCGTCACTGGGATACTTGGAATGAAGGAAAATTTAACCATGTTTTTTATAAAGAAAACAAAGACGGCGCAAAAGGAATCGACATTTTAAAAGGCGAAACTTTTGATTCTCCGCAAAAACCTTTTGGCGGTGACGAGGATTATATCTGGTCGCCAGATAGCAAAAGTATTTTGTATGTGTGCAAGAAAAAAGCAGGAACTGCTTATGCGATTTCTACAAACACAGATATTTATGAGTACAATTTAGAAACTCAAAAAACTATTAATAAAACCGAAGGTAATTTAGGTTATGATACTGCACCGCAGTTTTCTCCAACAGGAAATTTAACTTGGTTACAAATGAAACGCGACGGTTACGAGTCTGATAAAAACGATATTATTGTTGAGTTTAAAGGAATCAAAACTAATTTAACGGCAAACTGGGACGGAACTGTAGATAATTTTATCTGGAGTAAAGACGGAAAAACAGTTTTCTTTGTAGCTCCAATTGACGGAACGAAACAACTTTTCTCTGTTAATTTTCCTGGTTTAGCTAAAATCGCAATCAATGTTCGCCAGTTGACAAACGGAGATTTTGATGTGAATGATTTAGTAGGTTTTTCTGGAGATGATATTATTGTTACAAGAAGTGACATGAATCATGCTGGTGAAATTTTCTCTTTCAATTTGAAGAAAAATACTTGGAAACAGCTTTCAAATGTGAATACAGAAACGTACAAATCTTTAACTTTAAGCAAAACCGAAAAACGTTACGTTACAACTACAGATGGCAAAAAAATGCTGGTTTGGGTAATTTTGCCTCCAAATTTTAATGCTTCCCAAAAATATCCAACTTTACTATTCTGCCAAGGCGGGCCGCAAAGTGCGTTGACACAATCGTATTCTTTCCGTTGGAATTTCTCTTTGATGGCCGCAAAAGGTTATATCGTGGTTGCTCCAAACCGTCGTGGAATGCCAGGACATGGTGTTGAATGGAACGAGCAAATTAGTAAAGATTGGGGCGGACAAGTTATGGACGATTATCTTTCTGCAATTGATGATGTTGCTAAAGAAAAATACGTTGACAAAACTCGTTTAGGATGTGTTGGTGCTAGTTACGGCGGATATTCTGTGTTTTATTTAGCTGGAATTCACAAAAACCGTTTCAAAACTTTTATTGCTCACGATGGTGTTTTCAATACTGTTTCAATGTTAGGAACTACTGAGGAAGTTTTCTTTAACAACTGGGATTTCGGCGGGCCTTACTGGGAAAAAGATAATGCTGTAGCTCAAAAAGCTTATACTACTTTTAATCCTGCAACTCTGGTTCAGAACTGGAATAAACCAATTTTAATTTTCCAAGGAGGAAAAGATTTCCGTGTGCCAATCGGACAAGGACAGGAAGCTTTTCAGGCTGCACAGTTAAGAGGCATTAAAAGCCGTTTTGTTTATTTTCCAGATGAAAATCACTGGGTGTTAAAACCTCAAAATGCTCAGGTTTGGCAAGGTGAATTTTTTAAATGGTTAGATGAAACTCTTTAATTCATAAAAAAGATCAATTCACAGCCGTAGATTTACATAATCTACGGCTGTTTTTATTTGCAGACCTTATAATTATGTAACATATCGAAGAGATTTACTTTTCGGTAAACAGATTTTTTTAGATAAATTGCAGGAGTTTAGATCATCCCAAATTTAAAAACATTTTCAGCAAAATATGGAGAGCAAAAGAAGTTACACGGCACTCAAAGTTTTATTCAGCTATGTTGCATTATTGGCTTTGGTTGTTACAGTTGGATGGTTTTTATATTCTGAAAATGTCGTTTACAACAAATTGGAAGACAAAATCGCTTTCGAAAAAACCAAAATTCTTAGAGTCAGTAAACTTTTCTCAAACGTTTATAAAACAGAAAGTTTAGCAAGACAGACTATTCAAAATAACTCCGAAAAAGATTTTAAAAATTATTTGATAGAGACAGATTCGCTTCGTCTTCGCATTGATACTTTAAAACAAATTGTTACTACAGAATATCAAAAAACACTTCTGGATAGTGTGACTTATCTTTTATCTGAAAAGACTAAAAACATCAAGCAGTTAAAAGAAATAAAAAATAAAGCAGATGACGAAACTTCTGTAAATAATGCTATTGACGAAATCACGAAAATGGAGTTTAATTTGAGAAAACTCGAACTTCAGGATTTTACTAAAAACCCAAATCAATTGGGAAGTTATCAGCGTGGTGTTTTACAGCGATATGTAGATTATCTCAATCAAAATATTCCAGACGACAGCACCAATACGTTGAGCAAAAAAGCTTCGGATTCTATTTTAGCAAATTCTAAAAAGCTGTTGAGCACCGTGAAAATGAAAGCTGAAAAGAAGAAAGAATCCCTAAATTTTGAAGAAAACAAACTGCTTCAAAACGAAATGGCGATTTCAGATCAGCTGCGAAAAGTACTTCGAATTATTGAACGAGAAATCATTATCAATTCGATAAAAAACAATTCACTAAAAGAAAAATCACTAAAAAGAGTCAATGAAATCGTGACGGCTTCTGCTGTTATTGGTTTATTGCTGACAGTGTTTTTCTCTATTTTAATTGTGAGTGATTATTCTAAATCACAGGTTTATAAAAAACAACTGGAAATTGCCAATTTCAAAACCAAAAACCTGCTTAAAAGCCGCGAGCAATTAATTTCGACCGTAAGCCACGATTTAAAAACACCTTTGAGTACGATTGTGGGATATTCTGAACTTTTAGGAAATTCAGATATTAATACCAAGCAGTCTTATTTTGTAAAAAACATTAAAAATTCTTCGGAATATATTACACAGCTGGTACAGGATTTATTGGACTTTTCGAAAATCGAAGCGGGAAAAATTGCCATCGAAAAAGTTCCGTTTTTACTTCCTGAAATTATTGAAGATGTTGCTAAAAACATTCAAACTGTTTACAAGGAAAAAAATATTGACCTGATTATTAATGTCGATGAAAAATTTCAGAAACGCATTGTTGGTGATCCTTTTCGACTAAAACAAATCTTAACCAATATTATTGGAAACGCATATAAATTTACAGAGGAAGGACATATTAGAATTGCCGCTTACGCGAATGAAGACCAGACTTTTACTATTTCTATTCAAGATACGGGAATTGGAATTGAAAAAGGAAATCAAAAATTAGTTTTTGAAGAATTTGCACAAGCCAATGAAAATATCGAGAAAAAATATGGTGGCACTGGTTTAGGATTATCGATCTGCCAAAAGATTATTTCTATTTTGGGCGGAACTTTAAGTTTAGAAAGTATTTATGGCAAAGGAAGCACCTTTAAAGTTGAACTGCCATTAATTTTTGATAATAGCCAGCCAACTACGACTAAAGTCAAAAACAAGCCATTAAAAAACACTAAAAAACAAACTTTTATTGTTGTTGACGATGACATTAATCTGTTGAATCTGACAAGTGGTGTTTTAAAACAAGAACAACATCAGGTTTTATCTTTTAGCAATCCTGCAAAGGCTTTAGAAACCATTCAAAACACGCCTTTTGATTTTGTGATTACTGATATTCAGATGCCAGAAATCGACGGATTTTTGTTCTTAGAAAAGCTTCGTGAACTTCCTGATTCTGTTTTCAAAAATCAGCCCGTAATAGCGTTAACTGGTCGAACAGATTTGGACCTTTCGGTTTATAAAGAAGCTGGTTTTTCTACTGTTGTCAAAAAGCCATATTCGCCAAAAATTTTGCTCGAAACTATCCAGCATATTTTAGACAATGAAGAAATTCCAGATACTGAATTTTCAGAAACTGCAGAAAATCATTCTTCTCAAATGTATTCTTTAGATACTTTAAAAGATTTTCTTGGTCAAGATGAATCCGCTTTGAAAGAGGTTCTAAAATCTTTCATAGACAGCAGTATAGAAAATATAGGTCTTTTGAGCACGGCTATACAAGAAAACAATCACGACGAAATAAAATCGATTGCACATCGTATTGCACCAATGTTTAAACAAATTCAGGCGAATGAAATTGGTGAGATTTTAAAGAAATTAGAAAAAGACGATTTGAATACTTTAGATCTGGAAAGTATGTTTATCGATTTAAAAGAAAAAATGAATGTCCTTTTTGAAGAATTAAAACAAGAGGTATAAAAAAGTAAAGCATTTAAAAATGCTTTACTCTATGTTGTATTGTTTCAATTTATTATAAAGCGTCTTCCTAGTAATTTTTAAGAGCTTCGCTGCCTCCGATTTATTATTCTGTGCTTTTGATAAAGCGTGAATAATAGTCTCTCTTTCATTTTCAGATAATGACATTCCTGCTGCGGGCTGTTGTTTTTGAATTTGAAAAAATTCTGCT
This sequence comes from Flavobacterium sp. S87F.05.LMB.W.Kidney.N, assembly GCF_004366435.1. NCBI lineage: Bacteria > Pseudomonadati > Bacteroidota > Flavobacteriia > Flavobacteriales > Flavobacteriaceae > Flavobacterium > Flavobacterium sp. S87F.05.LMB.W.Kidney.N. The sequence goes on from NZ_SODX01000007.1 coordinate 138,722, forward strand.
GGAAGTACATCACTTTCTATAAAATTACCACGAGATAAAAGAGTTGCACGTTTTACGCAATTTTGCAGTTCACGTAAATTACCTGGCCAATTGTAGTTTTGAAAAATAGTAACTACTTCTGGAGAAAACCCAATAATATCTTTATTTAATTGCTGATTGGCTTTTTCTAAAAAATAATCGGCAAAAACCATTAAATCTTCGTCACGATCTTTTAAAGATGGTGACTGAATAGAGAATTCGTTGATTCTATGATATAAATCTTCTCTAAAATCGCCGTTTTTTACTGCCTCGCGCAAATCTTCATTTGTAGCTGTAATAATGCGTATATCGACGTTTATTTCTTTATTACTTCCAACGGGTTTAATTTTTCTTTCTTGAAGTGCTCTTAACAACTGAATTTGATTTTCATATGAAAGATTTCCAATTTCATCCAAAAATAATGTTCCACCATTTGCTGCTTCAAAATAACCCATTTTATCACTAATCGCTCCTGTAAAAGATCCTTTTAAATGACCAAAAAATTCACTCGCAGCTAATTCTTTCGGAATAGCACCGCAGTCAACTGCTATAAAATTATTGTTTTTTCTCTGGCTTTGCTGATGTATACTTTTTGCAATAATTTCTTTTCCAGTTCCGCTTTCGCCGATAATTAAAACCGACATATCAGTTGGACTAACTAATTCAATATGATCTAACAGTTTTTTAGAAGCAACAGAAATTCCTTTTACAAACTCATTTTCTGTAGAAACTGTTTTTTTGACTTTCTTTTTTTCTTTAACCGGAGTTTCGGTTTCGTCTTCCAGCTCTTGCGATTTTAGAGCGTTAGTAATAACTAATAAAACCTCATCGGGATTGAAAGGTTTAGAAATATAATCTGCCGCACCATTTTTAATGGCTTTGACTGCAGTATTTACATCCGAATATCCCGTCATCAAAATGACTGGAATATTGGGGTATGAACTTTTGAATTCTGACATTAAAGCAATACCGTCAAAATCAGGCAGACGAAGATCTGTCAAAATCAAATCGAAAGATTCGTTTTTAACTGCTGTACGCGCTTCTGCAGCAGAGAAAGCTATCGTTACATCGTAAGCTTTTTTAATTAGAAATTTTTCTAATAATTTGCAAAACGCGATGTCATCTTCTATCAATAATATCTTCGGCATTTGAGTTTAGGGAGTTTTTTGCTAAAATAAGACTATTAAAATTGTATTTTCACAAAATTATGCAAAAAAAAAGAGATTGCACGTCGCAATCTCTTTTTCACCAAAAACATAAATCTAAATTCACCTAATTATATCTTCAACCAGTTACCATTGACATCTGAGTAAACAGTAGCCTTTTGGTCTCCAACTGATATTTCGAGTTTATACTCTTTTTTTTCGTTTACAAATGCTTTCTCCAGTTTTGCACCTGGGTAAGCGGTCTGCAAGGCTGTTTTTACAGCTGCAGGCACAGCATCTGCAGCAACTTCTGTATATTCTGATTGAATAATGACAGTAGTTTTAATATCTTCTGAAACTGGCAATACATCTGCATGAATTGACATTGTTCCAAAAAGGATAACTGCTGATAAGATTAATTTTTTCATGATGCTGATTTTTAATTATTTTTTAATGATATTACCAGAAGCATCTGTAAAAATAGTATACTTCTTGTCTCCATTTGAAATTTCAAGTTTGTACTCGTTTTTCTCGTTTTTATAAGCTTTTTCAAGCTTAGTTTTCGGGAAAGATTTTTCAACTGTAGACTTTACTGCTGCCGGAACGGCGTCTGCAGCTACTTCAGTAAATTCATCTTGAATTAGTACTGATTGAGAAATCGAAATTGCTGGCAGTATAGCGGCATTTACCGATAAACTTCCTAAAACAATCGCTGCTGATAAGATTAACTTTTTCATAATATTGTGGTTTAAAAATTATTTTTTAAGAATGTTACCAGAAGCGTCTGTAAAGACAATTGACTTTTCACCTCTAACAGTGATCTCAATTTTGTACTCTTTTTTGTCATTTACCCATGCTTTTTCAAGCACTACACCAGGATAAGCCTCGTCTAAGCCTTTCTTTACAGCTGCCGGAACTCCGTCTACTTCTTTATATCCATCCTGATCATTAACTGTCTGTACCATTGGGCTGGTTACAGCAGTGGTTTCTGCGTGCATCGACAAACTGCCTAAAACAATTGCTGCCGATAGAATCAACTTTTTCATAGTAATAGTTTTTAAGGGTTAGTCTTAGATTATTTTTTAATCCAAGTTCCGTCTGCGTTTGCAAAAAGATTTCCGGTTTTATCTCCAACAGTTACTTCTAACTTGTACTCAGATTTTGTGTTTTTAAATGCTTTAGTAAGCACAGCATCTGGATATGCTTTTTTAAGAGCATCTGTTACAGCTGTTGGAAGCTCTTCCAATTTAATTTCTGTATAATCATCTTGGATAGAGATTGTTTTTACGATAGTATTTGAAATTGGCGAAGTTGAAGCAAATGATGTTAAACCTCCCAAAACGATTGCGGCTGATAAAAATAAATTTTTCATGATAGTTATATTTTAATGTTGTTAATTTGATTTTAGTATTCTTGAACTGGATTTTCACACCAATCTATTTTTACATTATTTTTTAATCCAAGTTCCGTCTGCATTAGCGAAAAGATTTCCAACTTTGTCACCAACAGTAACGTCAAGTTTGTACTCTGATTTTTCGTTTTTATATGCTTTTGTAATTACTGCTTCTGGATATGCTTTTTTCAAAGCTTCTGTAATTGCAGCTGGTAATTCTTCTAATTTGATCTCTGTGTATTCGTCTTCAATAGAAATCGTTTTTACGATTGTATTTGTTACTTGTGTATTTGAAGCGAATGAAGTTAAACTTCCTAAGACAATTGCGGCTGATAAAAATAAATTTTTCATAACGTATATATTTAATATTAATAGTTGTTTACGCTTTAAGTAATGAAATTATTATGCCGTAATAGAAAAGAACTGTGCCAAACGCTATAAACCCTTATTTTTAAAGGGTTTGATTAAATATGCCCAAAAAAGACAAATTTAAAAAAGTGTGTAAAAGGTAAAAAAGGTGTGTAATAAGTAAACACTTACAGTGTAACCTTAGAAGAAATTTCAAATTTTAAAATTACAAATTCCAAATTCCAATGTTTGAGGTTCAAATTATAACTCCAAGTTGGAATTTGGAGTTTATTTATTGGAATTTTAAATAAAGTGCATATAAAAGAAAAAAGGCTGTCAAAAAAATTGACAGCCTTTATAATTATTCTGGATCTTTCATTTTAAATGTATCCATAAATGCAGTTGTATAATCTCCTGCGATATATTGTGGATCATCCATTAATTGTCTATGGAAAGGTATTGTAGTTTTTACACCTTCAATTACGAACTCGTCCAAAGCTCTACGCATTTTGCTGATAGCTTCTTCACGAGACTGCGCTGTTGTAATTAACTTAGCAATCATAGAATCGTAGTTTGGCGGAATACTATAACCTGAATATACGTGAGTATCTAAACGTACTCCGTGTCCTCCTGGCATATGAAGCGTAGTAATTTTTCCTGGTGAAGGACGAAAATCGTTATAAGGATCTTCAGCATTAATACGACATTCAATAGCGTGTAATTCTGGAAGATAGTTTTTACCAGAAATTGGAATTCCAGCAGCAACCATAATCTGCTCACGGATCAAATCATAATCAATAACTTGTTCTGTGATTGGGTGCTCAACTTGAATACGAGTATTCATTTCCATGAAATAGAAGTTTCTGTGTTTGTCCACTAAAAACTCTACAGTTCCAGCTCCTTCATATTTAATGAATTCAGCAGCTTTTACAGCAGCTTCTCCCATTCTCGTACGTAAGTCATCTGTCATGAAAGGTGAAGGAGTTTCTTCAGTAAGTTTTTGGTGACGACGTTGTACAGAGCAGTCTCTTTCAGAAAGGTGACAGGCTTTTCCGTAAGAATCGCCAACAACTTGAATTTCGATATGACGTGGTTCTTCAATAAGCTTTTCCATGTACATTCCGTCATTTCCGAATGCAGCAGCAGCTTCTTGACGCGCGCTTTCCCAAGCTTTTAAAAGCTCTTCTTCTTTCCAGATAGCACGCATTCCTTTTCCACCACCACCAGCAGTAGCTTTCATCATAACTGGGTAACCAATTTCTTTAGCTACTTTTTGTGCATGTTCGTAAGATTCTAATAATCCGTCTGAACCTGGCACACAAGGAACTCCTGCAGCTTTCATTGTAGCTTTTGCAGAAGCTTTATCACCCATTCTGTCAATCATTTCTGGAGCAGCACCGATAAATTTAATTCCGTGCTCTTGACAAATTTTAGAGAATTTAGCATTCTCAGAAAGAAAACCGTATCCTGGGTGTATTGCATCTGCATTTGTAATTTCTGCAGCTGCAATGATATTTGACATTTTCAAATACGATAAGTTACTCGGAGGAGGACCAATACAAACCGCTTCATCAGCAAATTTAACATGTAAACTTTCTGCGTCGGCTGTAGAGTAAACCGCAACAGTTTTGATTCCCATTTCCTTACATGTACGAATTACACGAAGTGCAATTTCTCCTCTATTCGCAATTAATATTTTTTTAAACATCTTATTTTAATTAGATAATTAGACAATTTGATAATTAGATAATTTTAGATGATTAACAAAACTTATATTATGAACCATTCTAAAATCTAAAATCTAAAATCTAAATTTATTTATGATGGATCTACTAAGAATAAAGGCTGGTCAAATTCTACTGGAGACATATCGTCAACAAGAATTTTTACAATTTTACCAGAAACTTCAGATTCGATTTCGTTAAATAATTTCATTGCTTCAATTACACAAAGAACATCTCCTTTTGAAATAGTGCTTCCTACTTCTGTGAAAACTGGTTTGTCTGGAGATGGTTTTCTATAAAAAGTTCCAATGATTGGAGATTTTATAGTTATGTATTTAGAATCGTTAGCAGCTGGTGCTTCTGGAGTTACATTTACAACTGTTGGAGCAGTAACTTGTGGAGCTGTTACCTGAGGTAAAGCTGCCTGAGTTGGTAATTGCTGCACGTAAGTTGCCTCAGTTACATTTGTTTCTAAAGTTGTTCTGATCGTGATTTTTACATCATCCATTTCTAACTTCACTTCTGCAACGCCCGAATTTGCAACAAATTTGATTAGGTTTTGAATTTCTTTTAAATCCATAATGATTCGTTTTTAGTTTTAATTTATTTCTTATCGTAAGCCCATTTTAAATAGATAGATCCCCAAGTGAATCCACCACCAAACGCAGCAAAGATAACATTATCTCCTTTTTTAAGCTTATCTTCAAAATCTGCCAATACTAATGGTAAAGTTCCAGAAGTAGTATTACCATATCTTTCGATATTTACTAATACTTTAGAATCATCCAATTCCAATCTTCCGGCAGTAGCATCAATAATACGTTTGTTAGCTTGGTGTGGCACTAACCAATCTACATCTTGATTTGTCAAATTATTTCTTTGTAAAATCAATTCGCTGGCATCGGCCATATTAGTCACAGCATATTTGAAAACAGTTTTTCCGTCTTGCATAATATTGTGCTGTCTGTTTTTTACAGTTTCTTCAGAAGGCGGAATCAAAGATCCTCCAGCTGGAATTTTAAGAAAATCGCGTCCTACACCATCACTTCTTAAGTATTCATCCTGCAAACCTAGACCTTCGTAATTTGGTTCAAAAAGAACTGCACCAGCTCCATCACCAAAAATAATACAAGTTGCTCTGTCTGTATAATCTACAATTGATGACATTTTATCTGCACCAATTAAAAGTACTTTTTTGTAACGTCCTGACTGAACATAAGCTGCAGCAGTAGACATTCCGTATAAGAAACTTGAACATGCAGCCTGCAGATCGTATGCAAATGCATTTGTAGCCCCAATTTCTGTTGCAACAAATACTCCTGTAGAAGCCACCATCATATCTGGTGTTGCTGTTGCCATTATAATCATATCAATCTCTAAAGGATCAATATTTGCTTTTGCAATTAAATCTTGCGCTGCTTTTATAGCAAGATAAGATGTGCCTTTATCAGCATCTTTAAGAATTCTTCTCTCTTTAATTCCTGTTCGAGTAGTAATCCACTCGTCATTGGTATCAACCATTGTTTCTAAAACTTTGTTAGAAAGTACAAAGTCAGGAACGTAAGCGCCAACAGCGGTAATAGCGGCTGTGATTTTATTCATTATATTCTATTATTTCCTTTCAAATACTGCGATTTGAAAAATTTTTAAAAGACTTGAAAATTACAAAAAAAAACGAAGCGATTTTGTCTATATTTTCTTAAAAAACAAAAATTATAACCAACAAAAAAAACTCTCACTATGTGAGAGTTCTAGTATAATTTACAAAAACGTATTAAGCAACCGCTTCAGATTTATCGATAACAACTTGCCCTCTGTAGTACATTTTACCTTCATGCCAGTAAGCTCTGTGGTATAAATGCGCTTCACCTGTAATAGGACATGTAGCGATTTGAGCTACAGTAGCTTTATAATGTGTTCTTCTCTTATCTCTTCTTGTTTTCGAGGTTTTTCTCTTAGGATGTGCCATTTTACTATATTATTTATCCGTTAATAGTTTCTTTAATTTTTCCCAACGCGGGTCAATATCTTCTTCTTTATTACTCTCTTCCTTTTGTTCTTTTACACTTAATTCATTCAATTTTGTCAAAGCTTCGGTTTGTAATGTTCCGTCTTTAACACCTGGATGAATTCTTTTTTGAGGCACCGAAAGTGCAATCATTTCATAAATGTATTGTGACACATCTAATTCATGTTCTCCATGCGGCAAAATCAACAATTCTTCATTATCATTATTGAACTCGTCTCCAAAGCGAACAATTAATTTCATTTTCCCTTTTATAGGAAGATCAAAATCTTCGCCTGTTAGATCACAAGGCACATTTACAGTTCCTTTGTGTTTGAATTCTAACTCTAACATGTTGCTTTTCTTTTCGAAAACCAAATTCACTTTAATATCTGAACTTTGAAACTCTTCATAATCAAAGTCCTTAAAGAACGTGTTATTTATTTGATACTCAAAATGGTGTTTTCCTAGTTTTAATCCTACGAAAGGAATTAAAAATTCTTTTGTTTTGCTCATTTCAACATCAATTTGATCAATTCAGTTCTATAACTAGATGTCTGAATTGGGGTGCAAAGATATAAAATTATTATAAATCTAATAATCTTATTCACCTTTTTTTGTTTATAACTGTTTTTCTTTTATTTTAAGAGGTTTTTGGCTAATCTCCTCATACTGATTACGCGAGCGAAAAATGTCTATTGCAAGATAGACTGCCTCTGTAAACGAATTGTGATCTGCCATGTCTTTTCCAGCAATATCGTAAGCTGTACCATGATCTGGAGAAGTCCTAACTTTATTCAAACCAGCTGTATAGTTCACGCCTTTTCCAAATGACAATGTTTTAAACGGGATCAATCCTTGGTCGTGATACATTGCCACAATAGCATCATATTTTTCGTATTGACCGCTTCCAAAAAAACCATCCGCAGGAAATGGACCAAAAACCATTGTTCCAGAATCGAATAGCTTCTTTAAAACTGGCTTCAAAACCAAATCATCTTCTTTTCCAATGACACCACCATCACCTGCATGCGGATTTAATCCTAAAACTGCAATTTTCGGCTTCACTATACTAAAATCTTGAATTAAAGATTTTCTAATCGTTTCAATTTTTTTAGTAATCAATTCTTCTGTTAAATGAGAAGCCACCTCATTTAAAGGCACATGATCTGTAATTAAACCCACTCTTAAGTTATCCTGCACCATCATCATAAGCGCATTGCCTTCTAATTCCTGATTTAGATAATCTGTATGTCCTGGAAATTTAAAACCTTCAGATTGTATGTTATACTTATTAATAGGTGCTGTTACCAGAACATCTATTTCGTCATCTTTTAAAGCTTTTGTTGCTGCTGCAAAAGATTTTATCGCATACTCCCCTATTTTTGGATCATTTACACCAAAATTTACATCAATACTTTCTTTCCAAAGATTTAAAACATTTACTTTTCCAGGTACAACTTGATCTAATTTATCAATCCCGTGAAACTGAACTGTAGAGGTAAAACTTTTTTTTACGAAAGAAAGAATTTTAGCATTTGCAAAAATAACCGGCGTACACAATTCTAACATGCGAGAATCCTCGAATGTTTTTAATATAACTTCGCTTCCAATACCGTTTAAATCTCCTACTGAAATTCCAACAATTATATTTTCTGCTTTTTTATTCATGAGCTCAGTTTATTTATTACTAATTTTGATGTGCAAATTTAGTAAAATAAAACCACAATGTTCACAGGAATTATAGAAACCCTTGGTACGATTCACGAAATCAAAAAAGACCTTAACAATCTTCACGTAACAGTAGACTCTTCGATAACTAACGAATTAAAAATAGATCAAAGCGTTTCGCATAACGGAATCTGTCTTACCGTTGTAGCCATTAAAGATTCTCTTTATACCGTAACAGCAATCGATGAGACAATTTCAAAAACCAATATTGGTGATTGGAAAGCAGGCGATATTGTAAATTTAGAACGAGGCATGAAACTTGGCGATCGTCTTGACGGACATATTGTTCAAGGCCATGTTGACCAAACAGGAACATGTATTAAAATTGAAGAAGCCAACGGAAGCTGGAATTACACTTTTGAATACGATAAAGATTTAAATAACATTACAATAGAAAAAGGTTCGATTACCGTAAATGGAGTAAGCCTTACGGTTGTGAATTCTAAAACTAATGAATTTAGTGTTTCAATTATTCCTTATACTTATGAACACACTAACTTTAAAGACTTCAAAGTTGGAACAAAAATCAATTTAGAATTTGATGTAGTTGGAAAATACATTTCAAGACTATATTCTATTAATAAATAACTTACTGACTTCCTATAAAAAAAGCTTCAATTAAATTGAAGCTTTTTTTATTTGATTTTTATATATCACGGTCGCACCTAATGCTAAACCGCCAATTAGTAAAAACAAGATATTTTGGTCTATTGGAAAGTCAGCTCCACCACTACCTGGTCCGTCATCATCGTCTAAACTCATCGCACCAGCTGTTTTCGCAGTTGGAGATGGTGGTGTAGGACCAGCCACCATAAATGAAACATTTAATAATATTAAAGCAATTGCTAAAAAGGGGGCTTTTAGATTTTTCATAAAATTCAAGCTGTTAAAACAGCAAGCTATAATTATTAACAAATATTCTTTAATAGAAATTTCGGACAAATACATTTCTATTTGCAAAATCTTGGACAAAAGTATAAGTTTTTTGCACAAAAGCAATATTTAAAACAAAAAACATAAAACAAATTTTAACACTTTTTTCAACAAATAGCTTAATCCCTTTTTAGAAAACGTTGTAGCTCATAAAAAGCTCATTTTCATTACTATTTACTAATTCAACAAGCTTATAAGAATTTCCTGATTTTAAAAAAGAACATTAACTGTAACCAAAATTTCTTCATTAAAAGTTACGTAAAAACTTAAACCTTGGATCTTATTTTTTTTACACGGGAACAATCTTTTGAATTAATATATTTGCATTGGCTATCAATAAAAAAACAAGCTCTTTTTTAAAAACCAAAAAATAATGAAAAACAAATATACAGTTGGAAGTTTATATGCTGGTGTCGGCGGTATTTGTTTAGGCTTTGAAAATGCAGGTTTTAAACTAGAATGGGCGAATGAATTTGATAAAAAAGCCTGTATCACTTACAGAAACAATTTCAACCATACTCTTATAGAAGGTGATGTAATGGAGATTGATGTTAAAAATCTTAAAAAAATTGACATTCTTACCGCAGGATTTCCTTGCCAGCCATTTTCTCTTGCTGGTCATAGAAAAGGCTTTAATGACAGCAGGGGAAATCATTTTTTTAAAATATTGGATTTCATTGACGAGATGAGGCCGAAGGTTGTATTTCTTGAAAATGTAAAAAATTTAAAAAGTCATGATAACGGAAATACAATGAAAGTAATTCAAAGCGAAATAAAAAAACGCAATTATACTTTTGACAGCGCTATTTTGAATACCAAAGATTTTGGAAACATTCCGCATAGTCGTGAAAGGATTTTCATGGTTGCTTTCGATAAAAGTTTCGTAAAAAAAGGCTTTAAATTTACCTTTCCTGAAAAAGAGCCGTTAACTAAAAAGATTACCGATTTAATCACAAAAGAAAAAGTCGATAAAAAATTCTATTACACGGAAGAGAAATATATGTACAACATGCTGAAAGAAGCTGTTGTGAGTAAAGACAGAATTTACCAGTTTAGAAGACAATACGTAAGAGAAAATAAATCTAAAGTCTGCCCCACTCTAACTGCAAATATGGGAACCGGCGGACATAATGTTCCTATTATAACGACAGATTTTGGTTTTAGAAAATTAACCCCAAGAGAATGTTTTCGTTTTCAAGGTTTTCCCGACACTTATAAACTACCTTCTATTTCAAATTCTAGTCTTTATAAGCAGGCTGGAAATTCCGTAAGCATGCCCGTGATTGAAAGATTGGCCTCGGAAATATTTAAGTGCATTGAAAAAATTGAAACTAAGAAAGCAAAAGCTCAAAAGGTTTAAATACTTAAAAGCATTATTGTTCCTTCAATTTTAGCCAAACAAACTTCTAAGTTTCTTCTAATTTCTTGACTCCAAAACCTTAGAACTGTCCAATTTTCTGAAACTAGAAAAGCATTGACTTCTTCATCTCTTTTCATATTTCTTTCAATTTTCGGAATCCAATAGTCGCGATTTGATTTAATTCTCAATTGCTGGACTTCCCAATCTTTTCCATGAAAAAATTCACTGTCTACAAAAATGGCAATTTTATATTTGGCAAAAGTAATATCAGGTTTACCAAATATCTTTTTATTGTTTTTTCGATATCGGTAACCGAGATTCCACAAAGCTTTAGCAAGCCTTATTTCGTCTTTTGTAGCAGTACTTTTTATCGCCTGCATATTTTTCCTCCTTTGTTCGGGAGTTAAATTATCCATCGTAAGATTAAATTTGTTTCTGACAGATAAAGTTAGTTATTTAACGGAAATGAAAATTCAATTATTTGAGGTTAAATATTGTATTATTTTCATTTTAAAATAGGAAGAAAAACAAAAAAGCCTTTACATTGCTGTAAAGGCTTTTTATTTCTAAAGAAGTGGTCCCACCTGGGCTCGAACCAGGGACCACCTGATTATGAGTCAGGTGCTCTAACCAGCTGAGCTATAGGACCGGTTTAGAGGATGCAATATTACTACTATTTTTGATTCACTCCAAATATTTTAAGACATCATTTGTATTTAATTTTAAATCTTTTGCTGAATTTCAAAAACGAAATTGATTTTCAATGTCTTATTTAAAAATTAAAATGACATTTTTTTATTTAATTTCCTGACAAAGCTCCACCAAAACACCATTTGTGTTCTTCGGATGCAGAAAAACAACCAATTTATTGTCGGCACCTTTCTTCGGAATTTCATTTATCAACACAAAACCTTCACTTTTTAGGCGAATAATTTCTGCTTCGATATCATCAACGTCAAAAGCAATGTGGTGAATTCCTTCTCCTTTTTTTTCCAAAAATCTAGCAATCGGACTTTCTGGATTTGTTGCTTCTAGAAGTTCGATTTTATTATTACCGGTTTGAAAAAAAGAAGTCAGCACGCCTTCACTTTCTACAGCTTCCATTTTATAGGATGGAACGCCAAGCATTTTTTCGAACAAAACATTGGCATCATCCATATTTTTTACTGCAATTCCGATATGTTCAATTTTGTTTACCATTGTTTCAAATTTTATTGATTTACATAAGTATTAAAATAACCACATTCTGCAATTACATCTTGATAATACTTTGTATCTGAATAGTCTTTCTTTAAAGCTTTAAAAGAATTCCAAGCAATAAAATTAACTTTATCATCTTGAATTTCCCAGTAACTGTTTATGTTATTATACTTTTTATTGTAATAATCATTTCGTTCGCATTTTGAAATCAGATACAGACATTTTGCTTTTTGTTCTTTGTTCGAAGCAGCTTCAAAAGCTTTTTGGTAATACATTTTCGAAACTGAATTATTGGTAATCATTTCTTTCATTGCATTTCTAAACGAATACGGACTCGAGCCATAACCCACAATATTAATTTCGTAGAAAGTTCTTCCGTTCCCGAAATGAGAAATATTATAAAATGCATTTCCTAACAAAAGACTATTGGTATAAACATCTTCTTTCTGCGCCAATTTTTCCTTCATCGATTTTATCGTAGTCAGAAAATCCATGTAGGTATATTTTCTTTTTTGATAAGCGACATGATCACAATCGTGACAATCTTTAATGCTTCCGTTGAACGGATTTCCTAAAAATTTATAATATTGAACTGAATCTGTCTGCTTCAAATATTCGATCGCTTCAGGAATTTTGTTTTTGAAAGTCGCCTGAACTGCCTGAAAATTATTAATATCTTTCAATTTCAAACTATAAATTCCAGCACCAATTTTCTCGATTTCGGTTTTATTGGTTTTTTCTAAAAAAGCTTTCATTGCCAGCAATTCCTTTTCATTATCATAAAATGAATTTCCATCGTTCCAATAGCTGTAACGCGATTCGTTAAACAATTCTGCCATTACTGGATTTGACTTTGCTTTGTATAAAGCTGCCAAATAATTTTTACTCCATTGAAAAGCATTTTGATAACGGAACTCACTTCCTTTATAAGTTTTTGGCAGTTCAAAATAAATCCAATTTAGATCTGCTAAAACTGTTTTTACATTGTTATCATCTAGTTTATCTATTTTGCTCAAGTTATTTACAAAACGCAATAATCGAATTTGGTAACTTGCCAGTTCGGTTTTTGGCAGTGTTTTTACTGCTTTAGTATAATTCTTGTCTGCATTGGCATAATCGCCTTTTAGCGTTTGAAGATAGCCTATTGCAATATCCCACAAATATGGTTTTTCTGTATTTCCCGCTGCAGAAATTTTAGCAATTAAATCAAATGCACTTTGGTCTATCTTTGCTTGATTTTCACTTTTATTTTCAGCGATTGTCTGAGGTTTCATGGGTTGATTTTCGCCTGCATTCTGCTGAAAAGAATTATTGATTTTTTGCTCCAGCGAATTCACCAATCTTGTTGCCAGATAGTTTAAATGTTCGCTTTTCGGATCTAATTCATAAATCTTTTCGATCGCCTGTTTTTCATCTTTATAATAACCGTGGATTGCCCAAAGCGCTGCTTTCTCGCTATTATTTTTAGCCATTGCTAAAGCTTTGGTCCAATCCGATTCATTTTTGGGGTGAAAACTATACGCAGTTACCACGCGTAATTCTGGACATTTATCAAAAACCTGGGCATATAAATAATTAGAAACCGCATATTTTTTCTGCTGGTAATTGATTCCGGCAACATACGCCAAAGCACGGTAATACAAAGTGTTTTTTGCTACAGAACTTTCTGTTTTATTAAAAAAGTCAATTGCTTTTTGTTTATCATTACTATAAAAACGAGCCTTCATCGTTAAAAACCAATATCTGTTTTTCAAAAATGGATCTGATAAAGTGTTGTACACATTTTCGATAGATTGAATCATCTTTGCATCATTGAATGTTTTTGCCACCACTGGATCGTAACTCCAGTAATCTTCTCCAATAGAAACCGTTTCAATTTTTTGAGCTAAGTACAAGAATTCAATAAAATCCTTAATCTTCTCGTCTTTCAAATTAATCTTTTTTCCCCATTTCTGCGAACTCTTATTTTCTTTTTTGCTTTTATAAAAAACATGAAGATCTGTAATTTCTTCTTTGTTTTTAATCGCATTTTTATCGTCAGAATAGTATCTTGGCTTTTCGTCACCAATCAAAAAATAATTTACTGTTGTTGTGTCAACTTTTCCTTTAAGGTAATTCGCCCAATCCGATTTTATGTTTCCATTAAAACGGGAATTGTGCTGCGTATCAAAACCAATTCCGTAAAAAATTCCTCCTGATAAAAATAGAGGAGAATAGGATTTGTCTGCAAAAGTTTCTGGCGTAAAATTAGAATTATAACCAAAGAAATCCCAGTCGTCTCCGCCGGCACAGGCATAAATAATTCCGTATATCGAAAGTAAAGCGAGGCTAAAACTCAGAAATAACTTGTTCAAAAATATTCTTTTCATAATTGTTTAAATTGAATTCGTCTAAATCGTAAAATATAATTTCTTTTGGTTTTTGTGGCAGATTTTCATCCAGATCGTCTGCCATTTCTTTTAAATCTTTTGTGCTGATTTCTTCTATTTTCAATAAATCTTTCTCTTCATAAAAAATACCATTCTTATAGTTAGATTGTTTTACTCTGAAAAAAATCGGGCTTATTTTTTCAAAATTCGAATCTTGAAGCAGGTCTTTTATATTCATTTTCGAACGAAGTCCTATTACTTTATTATTTCTAATGTGAACTCCCCAAGAATAAATGGGAAGTGCCAAATCAAGATGAAGCGGATATTTCTTCAAACTCTTCAAATATTTTGAAGCTGCTTTTTGATCGTAAATAGAATTTAGGGAATCTGGCGCAATCGATCCCATGTTGTAGTACATTAAAACTCCAGAATCGACATTTGGGATTTTTGTTTTTTTGAAATATTTGACCTGATGCAGTCGAATTGTTGCCGAAAGTTTCTTCTTCGATAGCTTTTTAAAAACTTCCACAAACTTCAAATAATTGTCTTTGCTATTCAATGTCCAATCGCAGTCAATTTGAATTTCGTCACAAGATATTTTATTCTTTTGGTTGATCTGTTCAATAAAATCAAATGTTTTCTCAGCCAAATCATTTACATCCAGATTGGGCTGCAGCATTACTTTGTTCTGAATAAAGACAACTGGAACAACAGCATATTGATTAAGATTTTCGTCAAAGCGAATTGGACTAACCGGAATTGGATTTTTCGTTTCTGGATGAACTCCAATATCAAAATACCTTATATAAAGCTTTTGAACATTGTTTTCATTTAAAACTTCTCTTTCCGTTTTTGAAAATTTTAATATTGTTTTCCAATAATAAAAAGAAATAACAGTCTTTTCGTTTTTACTGCAGGAGAAGAGTAAAAAGAGAAATAAAATTGGAAAAAGTCGCTTTAACAAAACTTGGAAAATTACATTTAAACCCAAAAGTAAGAAATTATGGCTCTTTAAAATATTCGAAACCATAAAAAATAAACAGAAATGTAATTTTTTTAAATCCTAATAAATGGATAAAAAATTTCAATTAAAGCAAATATAATCGTTATTTTGTGCAATCAAATTGAAAACCCGTTATGTTGAAAAACACTCTAAAATATATTTCATTTATAATTTTAATATCAATGATAAGCTGCGCTAAAAGAGGCAGTATTACAGGCGGTTTAAAAGACACTTTAGCACCGGTTTTGGTATCAAGTTATCCTGAAAATTATAGTACAAACTTTAAAGGAAACACTATCACTTTAAATTTCGACGAATATGTTAAGCTGAAAAATACCAATAAACAGTTGATTATTTCTCCGCCATTAAAGAATGAACCGTTAATTACACCAAGTACCGTTAGTAAATTTATTAAGATTGAAATTAAAGATACTTTACAGCCCAACACAACTTACAGTTTAAATTTCGGGCAGGCTATTACGGATAATAATGAAGGAAATGCTTTAAACCAATTTAAATATATTTTCTCCACAGGATCTCATATTGATTCGCTTAAACTGAACGGACGAATTAAAGATTCATACGAAAAACATGTAGATAATTTTGTTTCGGTAATGCTTTATGAAGTAAATGATAAATTTAAAGATTCTACTATTTACAAAGAATTTCCGCGTTATATCACCAACACTTTGGATAGTATGCGAACTTTCCAGTTTGAAAATCTAAAAGAAGGAAAATATCTTTTAGTGGCATTAAAGGATAAGGGAAGCAACAATAAATTTAATCCGAAAGATGATAAAATTGGGTTTCTTAAAAATTATGTTACGATTCCGACTGACACTGTTTACGAAGTAGAATTATTTAAAGAAACACTGCCTTTAAAAACTTTTAAACCTATTCAAGCTTCTGGAAATAGATTGTTCCTTCCTTATGAAGGAAAACAGAATTTTAAGAATTCGAAACCGAAAATTATCCTTAAAAACGGAAGCGAAGTTCTAGAAACTATAGTTACGCAGTTTCCTAAAAAGGATTCCCTGCAAGTTTGGTACAAACCGATAAAAGCAGATTCATTATCGCTTGAAGTTTCAAAAGAAAACTACGACAAGAAGTTTTCTTTTAAAATCAAAGCTTTAAAAAAGGATACTCTTAATATCAAAGCGGTACAAAATGGCCAAATTAATTTTAGAGAGCGCTTTACGTTGGAGACCGAAACTCCTTTGGTAAAATTTGACAAATCTAAAATCACTTTAGTCAATAAAGATTCTGTAGCAGTTCCGTATACGACTGAATATGACGAATTTGATCAAAAACTATATATTGATTTCAAAAAAGAGCCTTTAGAAAAATACAATTTTACTTTCCTGCCAGGCGCTTTGACTGATTTTTATGAAAAAACAAACGATACATTATCTTATAAACTCAGCACCAAAGAAGCAGCAGATTATGGAAACATCATTTTAAATCTAAAAAATGTAAAACGTTTTCCTATAATTGTCGAATTGACGAATAAAAAAGGAGATGTTGTTTTAGCCAGCGATTACTCTGAAGGTGCAACAACTTTAGAATTTAATTTGCTCCAGCCAGAAGTTTTTACGGTGCGTATTATTTACGATGACAACAAAAACAAGATGTATGACACGGGTAGTTTCCTAGAAAAACGATATTCTGAAGAAGTATTCTACAATCAGGAAGAATTTGATGTCCGCGCCAATTGGGATCGAAACGAAACTATCGATTTAAGTGTTCCGTTTAATCCAGAAGTCGAGAAAAAACAAGACGAGAAAAAGAAAAAAGATGAAGAAAAGAAACGGAAAGCTTTCTAGATTTTAATTTCGAAAGTATCACGATCACCTAGAAAATTAAGTTTTCTTCGGGTTTCTAACATTATATTTTTATCCAATTCAGCCACAAAAACACCTGCTGTTTCTTGTGGCTTTATTATATAATTTCCCCAGAAATCAATTAATTGGGTATGACCATTATGTTCAAAATTATTATCATCAAAACCTACCCTATTTACGCCGGCAACATAGCTTAAATTTTCTATGGCGCGCGCGTTTAGCAAAGTGTCCCAAGCGTTTGTTCTAACTTTTGGCCAATTGGCAACATACAAAAGAAGATCATAATTTTCGACATTTCTAACGAAAACAGGAAAACGCAGATCGTAACAAATTTGAAGACAAATTTTCCATTCTAAATATTCAACAATTACTTTCTGAGTTCCAGCAGTGTAAAACTGGTCTTCTCCCGCCAGCGAAAACAAATGTCTTTTATCATAATATTGAAAATCTCCTGACGGAAAAACAAAAAACATTCGATTGTAATATTTTCCATTTTCTGTAATAACTAAGCTTCCTGTTATTGCAGCATTTTTTTGTTTTGCTTTTACTTTCATCCATTCGATTGTTTCTCCTTCCATCGTTTCGGCAATTGCAGATGGATTCATTGTGAATCCTGTCGAAAACATTTCAGGAAGCACAATCAAGTTTACTTCAGCCTTGATTTCATTGATTTTGAGATCAAAATTTTCTCTGTTTACAGCCGCATTTTCCCAGGTAAGATCAGATTGGATTAAAGCAATTTTCATTTCAAATTATTTTGATATAAAGGTAGAAAACATCAGCCTATTCTTTAGTTATAACCGAACAATTTTAACATTACCATTGCAAAAAAAATGCAATTTTTGCAAAAAAAATGCGATGTGTGAAATTATTTTATATATTTGAAATTCCAACCACAATTATAACTAACTAAAAACCAATACAAAATCATGAGCATTCTTATACTCACAGCTTGCATTATTTTCTTGATTTTACAGATTGCTTGGTTTAAAATTAATCCATTTATTGCTTTTATAATTACTTCACTTTTAGCCGCACTTTTTCTCGGTCTGCCTGTCGAAACTATTTCACCTGTTTTGCAAAAGGGTCTTGGTGAAATGCTTGGTTCGATAACATTAATTATTGTTTTTGGAACTTGCATTGGAAAACTTGCCGTTTCATCTGGAGCTGCGAAAGTAATTGCTAAAACCGTAATGAATTGGACGGGCAGAAAGTATGTTCGTTTAGGATTAATGATTACGGGGTTCATAATTGGAATTCCGCTTTTTTACAGTGTTGGTTTTGTGCTTTTAGTTCCATTGATTTTTTCCGTTGCCCATCAATTTAAATTATCAAAAGTTTATTTAGGAATTCCAATGCTCGCTTCGCTTTCTGTTGCACACGGTTTTCTTCCTCCCCATCCTTCACCAATGGCATTGAGCAGTATTTTAAAAGCAGATATTGGCTTGGTTTTAATTTACGGAATCATAATTGCAGTTCCGACCATTTTAATTGCGGGTTTATGGTTTTCAACTCGTTTTAAAAACATTAAAACCGAATCTGATCACGAAATTCTAAATGTTGAAGAAATAACGAACGAAGGCAAACTTCCAAGTTTTGGCTTGAGTTTATTCTCTGCCTTATTTCCCGTTTTCGGATTAACAATTACTTCTCTGCTTCCGTTAATTTCAAATAATGCAAAATTAATCTCAATATGTAAAATCATTGGAGACCCAAGCATAATTATGCTGCTTTCACTGCTTCTTTGCACCTATACTTTAGGAATTAAAATGAATAGAAGCATGTCTTCTGTAATGGATGATTATACACAGGCCATAAAGGATGTTGCTTTAATTGTGCTGATTGTTGGAGGTGCCGGCTGTCTCAAAGAAGTTATGATTGTAAGCGGGGTAAATGAAACTATCGTCGCCACATTAAACCAAGTTAATATTCACCCCTTCTTATTAGCTTGGTCTATGGCGGCGATTATTCGTGTTTGTGTGGGTTCTGCAACAGCGGCAGGATTAATGACTGCCAGTGTTTTACTACCTTTACTAAAAGCTAACGATCTCGACCCCAATCTCTTTGTACTTTCTGTTGGCGCTGGAAGTTTAATGTGTTCACATGTTAACGATCCGAGTTTCTGGATGTTCAAAGAATATTTTAATATCAGTCTAAAAGACACTTTTAAATCCTGGACCGTAATGGAATCTTTGGTTTCTGTTTTAGGAATTGTATTTATTTTTATTTTAAACGCTTTAGTACATTAAAATCATGAGTTTAAATCCGCAAGAAAAATTCGAAAGTCTAGGTTTGTCACTTCCTCCTGCTCCACAGCCTTTAGGAATTTACAAACCCTATTTAGTAGACGGCAAATACTTGTATCTTTCAGGACATGGACCTGTACAAGACGATAAATCTTTAATTATCGGACGCATTGGAGAAGATATGGATATAGAGGCAGGAAAATTAGCAGCAAGGCAAGTTGGACTAACAATGCTTTCTACAATCGTAACCAATTTTGGAAGCTTAAGTAAAGTAAAAAGAGTGATCAAAGTGCTCGGAATGGTGAATTGTACATCTGATTTCTTAAAACATCCTTATGTGATTAATGGATGCAGCGAATTATTTGCAGAAGTTTGGGGACAGGAAAACGGAATCGGAGTAAGGAGTGCAGTCGGATTTGGTTCGCTTCCTGATAATATTCCTGTCGAAGTTGAGGCACTTTTTGAATTGTATTAAGCCTAAAACACTTTTATAAATTGCTAAAAACCAAGATTATGCAAAAGAACTGGTGGAAAATAAATTCCGAAACACTTATTGACACTCCGTTTTTAGCAGTTTACGAAGATCGAGTACGTCAAAATATCGAAAAGTTGATTTCTTATGTGAAAGGCGACACACAACGATTACGTCCACACATTAAAACACATAAAAATGCCGAAGTTTTAGAGCTTTTTAAAATTTACAACATCAAGAAAATCAAATGCGCTACAATAGCCGAAGCAGAACTTGCCGCAAATCAGAAGATCGAAGACATTCTTTTAGCGTATCAACCTGTTGGATTAAAAGTGGAAAGATGGATTTCATTAATTAAAAAATTTCCTGAAACTCATTTTTCAACTATTGCAGACAATCTGAAAACAGCTTCAGATTTAAACGAAATTGCCAAAAGAAATAATCTCGTTCTTTCCGTTTATTTAGATTTAAATACAGGAATGAACCGAACTGGTTTTTCGATTTCAGAAAATTGGACTAGCTTAATTGATGCTATTTCACAATTAAAAAATCTTCAATTTGAAGGAATCCATATTTATGACGGCCATATAAAAGGAACTGTTGAAGAAAGAAATTTAGAAGCTTCTAAGTCCTTTGAACAGATTATCAATAAAGCAGAAAACTTTAAAATTGTCGCTGGCGGTTCTAATACTTTTCCGTTTTATGCAGCGCAGGAAAATGTAGAGTGCAGTCCGGGAACTTTTGTTTTTTGGGATTCGAATTATCAAATTCATTTACCTGAACAAGATTTCAAACCTGCGTTAGTAATCGTTGGAACAATTATTTCTAAACCGACTAAAAATACATTTTGCGTAGATATTGGCTATAAAGCCGTTTCATCTGAAAATCCGATTGATAAAAGATTGACCATTTTAAATGATGAAAATTTGATTCCAACCGCACATTCAGAAGAACATTTGATTCTTGAAAACAGAGGTCAAAACCAATATGAAATTGGCAATATTATTTATGCTAAACCTTATCATGTTTGCCCGACTGTTGCTTTGTACGATAATCTTCAGGCGGTAAATAAAAAACAGCAGATTTATGCGCAATGGCCAGTTAGTGCTCGAGGCCGAAAAAGTACTATTTAAATTTTAAATGTTATGTTTATATTAGATGCCCACTTAGATCTCAGCATGAATGCGATGGAATGGAATCGAGATTTGAGAAACGATGTTCCAACTTTACGAAACTTAGAAAAAGGAATGACTGACAAACCAGATCGAGAACGTGCAACGGTTTCTTTTCCTGATCTCAGAAGAGGTAATATCGGAATTGTGGTCGCGACTCAAATTGCAAGATTTGTAAAACCTGATAGTATTATTCCTGGGTGGAATTCTCCAGAACAAGCTTGGTCGCAAACACAAGGTCAGCTTGCGTGGTATAAAAGCATGGAAGAAGCTGGGCAAATGACGCAGATTACAGATAAAAAATCGCTTTTAAATCATTTTAATTTATGGAATAACGGAACTCCAAACGACAAAAAACCAATTGGATATATTTTGAGTTTGGAAGGAGCAGATTCTATAATAGATATTTCTTATTTAGAAAGAGCCCATAATTACGGATTGAGAGCTGTTGGCCCCGCACATTATGGTCCTGGCCGATATGCAAACGGAACTGATGCAACTGGAAAAATGAATCAAAATGGCATCGAATTATTGAAAGAAATGGAGCGTTTAAATATTATTCTCGATGCAACGCATTTGTGCGATGATGCTTTTTGGCAAGCCTTGGATCATTTTAATGGCGCCGTTTGGGCAAGTCATAACAATTGCAGAGCTTTGGTTGATCATAATAGGCAATACAGTGATGAAATGATCAAAGCTTTAGTTTCAAGAGGAGCTGTTATTGGCGGCGCTTTAGATGCATGGATGATGGTTCCAAATTGGGAAAGAGGTATTTCAGATCCTAAGAAAATGAATTGTAATCTCGAAACCGCCTTCAAACACATGGATCATATTTGCCAGCTTGCAGGAAATGCAAATCATATTGGAATTGGTTCTGATTTGGATGGCGCTTTTGGAACAGAACAATGTCCGTATGATTTAGATACGATTGCTGATTTACAAAAACTGGTTTTAATTTTTAAAAGTCACGGTTACTCTGATGAAGATTTAAAGAAAATTTTTCATCAAAATTGGATTGATTTTTTAGTAAAACATTGGGATTAGATCACAACCAGACTTGGAACGGCGCTTTTATATGGCTTTAGTTTTTCGTGAGTAGGTTCTTCCTCAGTAATAACATAGTTTACTTCAGACAAACTCGCAATTTTCATTTTAAGAACCGTATTTAATTTTTCCGTAATTGTTAAAACTGCGGTTTTTTTAGAAGCCTGAATCATTGCCTTTTTTACCTGAACAGTTTCCCAGTCCGAATCAGAATAACCACCGTCTACGTCTAATGCATTTGTTCCCAAAACCAAAAGATCTGCTTTTATGTTGGCTAATTGATGAAAAGCTTCTCCGCTCACACACATTTGACTGTAAGAAGAAATACTGCCGCCAATCATGATCGTTTTAATATTGGGCTTATCTAAAAGTTGTACGGCCGTTAAAGCTGTAATGGTAAAAACGGTTAAATTAAGATCGTTTGGAATTAATCGGATGAATTCACGAATGGTAGTTCCTCCGTCAACAATCAAAACCATTCCGTCATGAAGTAGTCCGACTGCTTTTTGAGCAATAACCTGTTTGGCTTCGACTGCATAAGTCTGGTTAGATGAAGAATAGTGATATCCTTTGGTCATTGCGCCGCCTTTTACTTTAATCAAAAGTGCATCAGCGTCGAGTTCATTAATATCACGGCGAATAGTATCTTCAGAAACACCAAGTTTAGCTGAGAGAGTTTCAAAACTTACACGCGTGTGCAGATTGATCTCTTTTAGAATATGATTTTTACGTTCTTCTTTACTATAATTTAAAACTTCATTTTCAGTACTCATGCCGATTGTTTTTTTTCTTATTACAAAAATAAACATTTCAGTAAATAATTCATTGAAACCAAAAGCTCGATTATTAATAAAAAAATTTAAAAATCTGATTTTAAAACCATTTACTATCTTTAAAACTCCATTTTAATAAATTCTAAAGTTTTTCTTTTATGAAAAAATTCCTTTACCTTTTTTTTGTTCTCTCTTTTTTAAATGGAACCGCTCAAAATTTCCAGCAGAATAACTCTATTATTCCAGCTCCAAATTTCTACAAATTAACAGGAGACAGTATTCGTATAATTGGAAAAGTTCAAATCAATTTTGTGAATAAAAATTACAGTGAAAGGGAATTTAAATCGGCTCAAATTTTAGAAACGGCTTTCAATTCTCAAACTGCTTCAAAGAAATTAGATGTAAAAATTGACTTTAATACAAATGTGAATTTCACATCAAAAGAAGCCTATAAAATCGAAATTACTTCTAAAAAAATTATAGTTTCAGGAAAAGAAGAAGGGTTGTTTTATGGAGTTCAAACTTTACTTCAGCTTCTTCCAAACAAAATTTCAAAAGAAATCAAACTTCCTTGTCTAATTATTGAAGATCAACCCCGATATTGTTACCGAGGCCTGCATTTAGACGTCTGCCGTCATTTTTTCTCTGTTGCTGTCATAAAAGATTTTATCAGACAAATGTCCAGCTATAAATTAAATAATTTTCACTGGCATTTAACCGACGATCAAGGATGGAGGATCGAAATAAAAAAATATCCTAAACTGACCGAAGTTGGTTCAAAAAGAGCTCAAACTTTAGTGGGAAATAAATTTGAACGATCGCCATTTTTTTTCGACGGAAATCCATACGGAGGATTTTACACTCAGGAAGAAATTAAAGAAGTTGTAAAATTTGCCGAAGATAATTATGTGAATGTAATTCCAGAAATCGAAATGCCGGGCCATGCTTCCGCCGCCGTTACAGCATATCCAAATTTAGCTTGTTTTCCAGATCGAAATTATAAAGTTATAGAATTGTGGGGTGTTTTTGAAGATGTATTTTGTGCGGGAAAAGATGAAACTTTTATTTTTTTAGAAGATGTTTTAACCGAAGTCATGGCATTATTTCCAAGTAAAAATATTCATGTCGGCGGAGACGAATGCCCAAAAACAAGATGGAAAACCTGCCCAAATTGCCAACAGAGAATTACAGCTTTAGGTTTAAAAGATGAGCATGAATTACAGAGTTATTTTATTAAAAGAATTGAAAAATTCTTGAATGCTAATGGAAGACAGATTTTTGGCTGGGATGAAATCCTCGAAGGTGGACTCGCCCCAAACGCTGCCGTTATGTCTTGGCGTGGAGAATCGGGCGGAATTCATGCGGCAAAACTGAAACACCCAGTTGTAATGACACCAGAAGGAACGGTTTATTTTGATTACAATCAGGGATATTCTCCAAATGAACCGCTTACCGTTGGCAGATTAAGTACTTTGGAAAAAGTATATCAGTACAATCCAACTCCTGTAGATAGTTTAACGGTTGAAGAACAAAAATATATCATTGGAGTTCAAGCCAATCTTTGGTCTGAATATTTAACTAGTCCTGCAAAATTAAACTACATGCTTTATCCTAGAATTTTTACTCTGGCTGAAATAGCATGGACAGAAACTCCGAATAAAAACTACAACCATTTTATTCAAAATCAACTGCCCTATCATTTAGAAAAGTTAGAATTAGAAGATCGATTATATAAAGTTCCAACGCCTTTTGGTGCTGATGAAATGGCTTTAATTGCATCAAAATATATTTTAGATTTAAAACCAACTATAAAAAACGGAAAGATCTTTTATACAATTGACGGTTATAATCCTGATGAAACGGCAGAATTGTATCAAAATCCAGTGACCATAAATATTCCAAAAGGAGAATATCGAATCATCAAAACGATTCAAATCAGCGAAAGCGGTAAAAGAAGTTCTATTAATAAAATCATCGTTCAAAATCCAGATTTAAAATCAGCCTTGGCCATTCAGCCTAAGAAAAATGGTTTGAAATATGAATATTATACAGGAACATTTAAACAAGTTCTGGATTTGGAGCTTTCAAAACCTGCAGCGACAGGAATTTTTGAAGGCAAAATTAGCGTTGAAAAATGGAAAACAAAATTAGAACGTTATATTGGTTTAAAATTTAACGGATACATCTTTATACCTGAAACTGGAAATTATACTTTTTCGACCCTTTCAGACGACGGATCAAAGCTTTTTATAGACAATGAATTAATTGTTGATAATGACGGCATTCATTGGGCAAATGAAGATTACGGAGCAGTTAAACTAGAAAAAGGTTTTCATAAAATCAACATCAGTTATTTTGACTTAACCGGTGGCACAATTTTAAATTGTTTTATTCAGAAAGAAGGAAAAAAGAAAGAAGAAATTACCGCATCGCAATTATTTTATGAATAGACAAAACATAATATTCAATAAATTAAAAAAAGGAAGGCTGTTACTAATCCAGTAACAGCCTTCCTTTTTTTTTATATTAGAATAGAATTATCTTCTACCCCTGAAACCACCGCCTCTAAAACCGCCGCCGCCAAATTGGCCTCCGTTATTTCTAAAATTACTGTTGTTTCTAAAGTTTTGGAAATTTTGATTTCTCACTTCACCCTCCGATCTGGAATTTTCAAAATGATCTAGATCTCTTGTTACATTTTGTCTTCCAGCTTCACCTAAAGGTTTTTCTGGTCTGCCCAATGTCTGATCTGCTTTTGGAAAATTATCAGCACGATCGCCAAGACGATTGTTTTCTCCTAAAGGTTTATTTGCCAGTCCCGATTCTCTATCCCTTTTCGGTAAGTTATTAAAATCTGGTTTATCAGCTTTACGCTGTGATCCACCGAGAGTTCCGGCTTGAGTCCAGCCTCCATTTCCATTATTATAATGACTCCAATTCCCATTTTGGTCTCTTTTATAAATATGTCCGTCATGTCCTGCGTACATATTGTTATTAGTATGAATAGTCGTTCCGCCGCCTCTTCTATGCGTGATAACACCTTTATTTCCACCAGAAGTTTCATACCCAACCGCGGTGCCTCGTCTTGTAGTGACATGCCCCGTTTGAACCCAATCACGTCCGTTTGTTGCAGCCGAATGACCCCATTGTGCGTAAGCATTATGTCCCTGAATAGTTTGCCCGTAATTTCCTGTCCACGGATTATAAGTATTGGCCGCAGTCCTACCTCCGTACCATCCTTGCACACTTGCAGAACGTCCGTACCTGCCTGTTGCTGGATTATACCAAGCAGATGTTCCAGCAGCACCGTAAGGTCCGTAAACCCTTCTTCCGGCTGCCCAGCCCCCTGTCCACGGATTATAAACGGCTCCCGCTCCATAAGTACATGGCCATGGTCGGTAAATTGGATACAATCCTCCGTAGTAATAATAAGGCGGGTAGTAATATCCTGTACCATAAGTTAAAATTGCACCAACAGTTGCTCCTATTATAAAGGCTCCAAAATAACCTGCAGTTGTATTACTTTCTACAGTTGTATCAGTCACATTAGTTTGAGTAACATATGTTACATTATAAACAGGCGAACTTGGTGGAATGGTATAAATTTCTTTGGGAACAGAATTTGTAACTTTCCAAGGTCCGTTTGGACTTGTAGACATAAACCACACAGCTTGAAAGCACAGATAATACAGATCACCCACTTTTATGACTTTTTCCTGCGTATTGCTGGCATACTGCATTTTTGTTCCTTCGATTGGTTTAAATTGAGGCGTACCATCGTAAACGACTTTTGCTTTTGCTTCTGCATCAGCTTTGTTTACTATTGCAGTTGTGGGCACCTGCGCTAACATTACGGCATCTTTTGCTTCCTGAGTTCCAGGAACAGAAGCCAAAACACTTGCCCTTGGAGAATCTTTTGGAATTTTGGCAAAATCTGCAGGAAGATTATTCCCTGCATAACTCCACGGTCCGTCCAAGCTTTTAGAACCAAACCATCTTCCTGATAAAAGCACATAATATTGTCCCTGCGCTTCATTGGCAAAAACATCATTTTCTGTATTATCAATATACAATAATTGAGTGCCTGGTATTTTTTCAAATTTTGGAGGGCCAATTACTAAGATTAATTCAGCAGGTACTTTGCTAAAGAAAACATTTGGCGCAGTACCTGATTCTGGAGGCGGAATCATTTTTTTAACTTCGTCGAAATTTTGTCCCGATGGCAGATTTTTCAAACCATCTGGAAGTTTTGTCGCTTTTATCCATTTACCGTCAAGTTTTTTAGAGCTCAGCCAAATATTCTCGGCAAGTAAATAATAATCACTAGTAGTTTTATCAAAAAACAAATCCCAATTTGTATTTACCACATACTGGATCTCTGATTTTTCTACAGGAACCAAAACAGGTTCTCCCTGAACAATTAGCAATATTGCTGGACTTGAACTGTAAAAAATTGGCGGTGGAGTATTTTGCGCAGCAATTCCTTTCGCAGGACTTGTAGTTTTATCTAAATCTGCCAGGATACGATCCACAGAAACGGGATCACCTCCTTTCGGAAGTGTTTCTTTGAATAGCTTTTCCATTTCGGGAATCTTTTTTTCATCAAGAGCTGGAAAGCGAACATCGGTTACTTTAATATCTTTAAAGAAAACACTTCGGCTGTCTTTATCTACTAAAGTTGACGCTTGTAAAGATGCAACACCCAAAACTTGCTTTCCATCCTTAGGAGTTAATGAAAAAGCTAGTCTTGCTTTAATTTCCTTGTGGTCATCCCAGCTATCGACCTGCGGCTGATAATAAACCAGTTTTGTCCCATTATTTGTTATCTCGCGCGGCCAGCCATTATCAGCAATATCTGTAGAATCTTTCTGATCGGCTACAGCCATTTTTTGATCATCGACATCTTTCTCTTTTTTGCAAGATAAAAGAATGTAGGCACAACATGTAATTAGTACTAAAATCTTTTTCATAATATTAGAATTAGATTGCTTTATAAATTGAAAATTATCTTTTTGCTCCTCAAAACAGCACGTGGATTAAAACACTGCTTTTACACTGTAAATCTGTTGGTTAAAATTAGACTTTGACTTACAAAAAATCAAAATTTGAGAATGCTAGTTGGTTTCAAATTATAAAATGCTACAAAAAAACTGCACCATTATAAAAATTACTACGGTAGAACATATGACCTTAAGCAGGATTGACATTCAAATAGATCACAAAAAAAACGCATTCAAAAATGAATGCGTTTTTTTATATAGTAATTGGATTTTTATTATCCTTTCAAGCTTGCTGCTAAATACTCACGGTTCATACGTGCAATATTTTCAAGAGAAATTCCTTTTGGACATTCGATTTCACAAGCTCCTGTATTTGTACAGTTACCAAAACCTTCGTGATCCATTTGGTGAACCATGTTTAAAACACGATCAACTGCTTCAACTTTACCTTGTGGCAATAATGCATATTGAGAAACCTTTGCAGCAACGAATAACATTGCCGATGAGTTTTTACAAGTTGCAACACATGCTCCACAACCAATACATGCAGCAGCATCAAATGATTTATCTGCATCGTGTTTGTTAATTGGAATTGTATTCGCATCTATTGTATTTCCTGAAGTATTTACAGAGATAAATCCTCCTGCGTGTTGAATTCTGTCAAAAGAACTTCTGTCTACAACTAAATCTTTAATTACTGGGAAAGCTTTTGCTCTAAATGGCTCGATAAAAATTGTATCACCATCTTTAAACATACGCATGTGTAATTGACAAGTTGTAACACCTCTGTCTGGTCCGTGTGCTTCTCCATTAATGAATAATGAACACATTCCGCAGATTCCCTCACGACAATCGTGATCAAATGCTACTGGCTCTTCTCCTCTATTGATCAATTGTTCGTTAAGAACATCAAGCATTTCAAGGAAAGACATATCTGGTTCGATTCCGTCGATTGGGTATTCAACGATTCCCCCTTTATCTTGGGCGTTTTTTTGACGCCATATTTTTAATGTAAGTTTCATTTTGTATAAGTATTAAGTATTAAGAAATAAGTATCAAGACTTTTTTCAAATACTATTTATAGCTTCTTTGAACTAATTTAATGTTTTCGTAATTAAGAGGTTCTTTGTGTAATACGGCGTCACTTGGTTTTCCTTTGTATTCCCAAGCTGCAACGTATGCAAAGTTTTCATCATCACGAAGTGCTTCTCCTTCTTCTGTTTGATATTCCTCACGGAAGTGACCACCACAAGATTCGTTACGGTGTAAAGCATCTTTCGCGAACAATTCTCCTAATTCTAGGAAATCGGCAACACGAGTCGCTTTTTCTAATTCCTGATTAAATTCGTTAGCGCTTCCAGGAACTTTTACATCTCTATAAAACTCTTCACGTAAAGCAGCAATTTCTTCGATAGCCTCAGTTAAACCTTTAGCGTTACGAGCCATACCTACTTTATCCCACATGATTTTCCCCAATTTTTTATGGAAATAATCTACAGAATGTTTTCCGTTATTGTTGATAAATCTGTCGATTTGATCTTTTACATTTTTCTCAGCCTCAACGAATTCTGGTAAGTCTGTAGAAATTGGACCCATTTTAATATCTGGAGCTAAGTAATCTCCAATAGTATATGGTAATACGAAATATCCATCAGCTAAACCTTGCATTAAAGCAGAAGCTCCAAGTCTGTTTGCTCCGTGGTCAGAGAAGTTAGATTCTCCAATTGAGAAACATCCAGGAATTGTAGTCATTAAGTTATAATCAACCCAAGTTCCACCCATTGTGTAGTGTACCGCTGGGTAAATCATCATTGGTGTTACATAAGGATCTTCGTCTACAATTTTCAAGTACATTTGGAACAAGTTTCCGTATTTACTTTTCACAATTGCAGTTCCTAATTTCGTAACCAAAGCGGCATCATTAGCATCTAAACCTTTTACGTAAGCTTCTTCAGTTCCGTAACGTTTGATCGCTGCAGCGAAATCTAAGTAAACTGCTTCTCCAGTTTTGTTAACTCCAAAACCAGCATCACATCTTTCTTTAGCTGCACGAGACGCAACGTCACGAGGTACTAAGTTACCAAAAGCAGGATATCTTCTTTCTAAGAAATAATCTCTTTCTTCTTCAGATAAATCAGTTGCTTTTTTTCTTCCTTCACGAATTGCCTGAGCATCTTCTAATTTTGCAGGAACCCAAATACGACCGTCATTACGTAACGATTCAGACATCAAAGTCAGTTTTGACTGGTGATCTCCAGAAACCGGGATACATGTTGGGTGAATTTGTGTGTAACAAGGATTTGCAAAAAACGCTCCTTTTTTATGAATTTTCCAAGCTGCTGTTGCGTTACTTCCCATAGCATTTGTTGAAAGGAAAAATACGTTTCCGTATCCTCCAGAACCAATTACTACCGCGTGAGCAGAATGTCTTTCTATTTCTCCAGTGATTAAGTTACGAGCGATAATACCTCTCGCTTTTCCATCAACGATTACTAAATCCAGCATTTCGTGACGGTTATACATTTTAATTTTTCCACGACCAATCTGACGGTTCATTGCAGAATAAGCTCCTAACAATAATTGCTGTCCAGTTTGTCCTTGTGCATAAAATGTACGAGAAACCAAAGTTCCTCCAAATGAACGGTTATCTAAAAGTCCGCCATATTCACGAGCCAATGGTACCCCTTGAGCCACACATTGGTCAATAATATTTGCAGAAACTTCAGCCAAACGGTGAACGTTTGCCTCACGTGCACGGTAGTCACCTCCTTTTACAGTATCGTAGAACAATCTGTAAACTGAGTCACCGTCACCTTTATAATTTTTTGCCGCATTGATACCCCCTTGTGCAGCAATAGAGTGCGCACGACGTGGTGAATCTTGGAAACAAAATGCTTTTACGTTATATCCTAACTCAGCTAGAGTAGCCGCAGCAGAACCTCCAGCCAAACCTGTACCAACTACAATAATATCTAAATTACGTTTGTTAGCAGGGTTTACTAAATTAATATGATCTTTATAATTTGTCCATTTGTCCGCTATAGGACCATTTGGAATTTTTGAATCTAATGCCATTATAATTGATATTAATTATTGAAATGATGAAATAATGCGATAATTACGAAAAGTGCTGGAACAACAACTGCGAACCAGTAACCTACTTTTGCTAAAAATCTTGAATATTTGTTGTGCATCCCCATTGATTGAAGAGAAGATGCGAACCCGTGCCATAAGTGGAATCCTAAAAGGATAAAAGACACGCAGTATAATCCTGTACGGATTGGATCGTGAAATTTATGAACTAACTCTCCATAATACCTTGTAGCATTTGGTACTTCTCCTGCTATATACTTATAGTTAACTTCAGGAAACCAAAAATCATAAAAATGCAATCCTAAGAATGCCAAGATAACCAATCCAGAAATAATCATATTTCTAGAACTCCAAGAAGCATTTGCCGCTCCGTTGTATTTTGCATACGCAATTGGTCTTGCTGCGCTGTTTTGAGCTGTAAGAACAAATCCCATTACGAAATGGAAAATTACCCCGAATGCCAAAACTGGCTGCATTACATATTGTATCAGCGGATTGTATCCCATAAAGTGAGAAGCTTCGTTAAAAACATCTTCACTAATAATAGAAATAAAATTTAAGGAAACATGCAGCGCTAAAAACGTGATTAAGAATATTCCCGAAAGAGCCATAGCTACTTTCTTTAAGATGGAAGCATTCAACTGTGCAGATTGTGCCATAAGTGTTTAAGTAGTTTGTTTTAAAAAATTAGACAAAAATAACTCAATTACAAAAGAACTACAACCATTTCGTTGTTATTTATAATGATTTTAAAATAGCCTAGTTCTACGTATTTTTACGTACAAAAAATATACTGCTAAAAAATAATTCACTATAGCAATTCTCAAACCACTGTTTTCTAAGTAAAATCGAGAGAAATCAATTCTAAGTAGATTATCAAAAATTATCATATTGCTATTTTATTCAAAGTTTTGATTTGTTTTCTTTAAAAGTTTCACTGCGCATAAATTTTGTCTGAGTAAAAAATTGTCATTCCGCAACATAGTTTTACCTTTAGCGGCTCAAAAAAATAAGAATGAAAACAGGAATTGATGCTATTTCTTTTGATGTAGCAAACATACATTTACCCATAAAAACTTTGGCGGCTGCCAGAAATATTGAACCAGAAAAATTAGAAAAAGGTCTCGGATTACTAAAAATGACTTTCCCAGACGTTCATCAGGACACGGTTGTTTTTGGAGCAAACGCTTTAACCAGACTTATTACTGATAATAAAATCAATCTAAACGAAATAAGCAGAATCTATGTTGGTACCGAAAGCGGTATTGACAGTTCAAAACCAATCGCTTCTTATTTGATTAATTTAATGGAGCAAAAATTTGGTGAAGATTCATTAGCAGAATGCGATGTTGTCGATTTTACTTTTGCCTGCATTGGCGGTGTAGACGCATTACAAAACTGTCTGGACTTTGTAAAATTAAATCCGACTAAAAAAGCAATTGTAGTTACGACTGATTTTGCCAAATACGATTTGAATTCAGGCGGAGAATATACTCAAGGGGCCGGGGCTGTTGCAATGCTGATTACCTCAAATCCAAAAATTATTGCTTTTGATGATAATTGGTCAACGAGCACAAAAGGTGTTTTTGACTTCTTTAAACCTTACAGAACTATTTCTAAAGAAGAAATTACACAAAACACTAACAATGATTCTTGGTTTGACAATTTAGAAGCCGAAATCGAAATCCACAAAGACCAGCCCGTTTTTGACGGTCAATATTCTAACCAATGTTATATGGATCGTACTCGTAATGCTTACTTTTCATTTAAAAAATTAAAAAACACGACCGAAACTCTATACAACACTTGGCACAGTATTGTGATGCACTTGCCATATTCTTTCCAAGGAAGAAGGATGTTATCTGAAATCTATGCTTTAGACAGCGCCGAAAAAATTATAGCCGATGATATCGCACCTGCAGATTATCAAGTTAAAATTAAGGAAGTAGCAAAATCTGACGATTACAAAAGTTTTGTAACTGAGAAATTACAGCCTGCTGAATTAGCCTCTTCTTTAATCGGGAATCTGTATACAGGTTCTATTTTCATGGGACTGTTATCGACTTTGGCTCATTTTCATGATACAAACAAAGAAGTTGCAGGAACTAAATTCGGTTTCCTAGCTTACGGAAGCGGATCGAAATCTAAAGTTTTTGAAGGAACGATTCAGCCAGAATGGAAATCGGCTTTAGAAAATGTGAAACTTTTTGAAAATTTAGCTGAAAACGTAGAAATTGATTTCAATACTTATGAAAGTCTTCATAAAAAAGAACAAAAACAAAGTGTAAGAACTCCAAAAAACGAATGGGTTTTAGATCGAATCGAAAAAAAGATTCCTGTTTTGATTGGGGCGAGATATTATAAATGGGTTGATTAAGAAATTCTAAATTTTTTATCCCGAGGCTTCGGGACCAGATTCCAATAAAAAAACCGAAGCGATTTGCTTCGGTTTTTTGTTTTTATACCATACAGTTTGTCATCCTGAGCGAAGTCGAAGGACACGCTAGTAGCTCTAAAAAGATTGGCGATTTTACATGCGGAATTTCTAGTGTGATTTCTCCTTCAGTCGAAATGACAAGATTACGCTAAAAATTTTGTCAAAAACTACAGAAACCTTTTTTTATTCCATAGAGCGGTCTTTTATAAAAATCATTGAGAATCAATAACTTCATAATGTTTTTTAACATCTTTTAATATCGCATAAGTGACATCCATATTTCCTTCCTGATTTCTTCTTGCCCAAAAGCTGTAAATCCAAACTGCTGTCGCTTTAGTATTATAGTCAGTTTTTCTATTTTGCTTAGAATTTCTCGTGATCAAACCCCATGTTTTTTTTGAAACAAAAGGACTGATTTGACTAAAATGATCATTTGGAAACTCTTTTTCAGCACCAGAAGTCATTGTTTTATAAATCATATCTAGTACTTCAATTTCACCTTTATTTTCATTTTCAGCACGGGAAATATCATCTCTGCTCGAAATTAAAACCTCTATAAGTAAATCTACATTTGAATCGTTATATATACTTCTTGACAAGAGCGCAAACAAAATTGGTCTGTAACTTTCATATGCACCTCTAAGTTCATCAGGATTCTCTCTTAACTTATCCGTGAGAAGCTTCGTTTCATATACATATTCATCAGCATGTAACCCAATTTTAGTTTCATTTCTATAACCTGTTAAAGACTGGTTTTTCCTTAAATACAAAAAATCTGCGAAAAAAAATTTTATCTCGTTACTTATTCTAGAATCGCTATATTCTTCATCATATCGATTCCTCAAAAATCCAGTAGATTTTATATTAGAGGTATTCATATCTCTAAAACCATAATAATCCTCTACATATTTCATTCCTGATCCAATTACTTCAGTGTCTTCTACAGTACTGCTATCAATTACGGCCAGTCTTTCATCTACTAACGGCATTACTTTGATAGCGTCAAACATTACATTTAAATAAAGTTCCGAAGTAGCCATGTTTCCAACCCCAATAAAGAAAGCACCTCCAAAAAGAATTAGCGAAAGAAAAATCATTAAAGCACTGAGCATTTTACTTACCTCATTAACCTTTTCTTTTACCTTTAAAAAAAGACCAATAATTAAGCTTACTGCTATTAAAAGAACTATGAAAATACAGAGCTTTAAAATAAAAGCTTTATACTCTTCTGCTGCACTTCTGAAACCTAAAGCAAAAGCAATGAGAGAAGTTAAAAACATAAAACTCCCAAAAATTACATATGTAAAAAAAGAAATGGTCCAAAATCTATCTTCATCTTCTTTTTCAGAATGATTTTTTGATGAATCAGAATAAATAACTGTTAATACTAATCGCTGTACTAGAATAGAGATACCTAATAAAATAAGAGGAAA
Source organism: Flavobacterium sp. S87F.05.LMB.W.Kidney.N (assembly GCF_004366435.1). Lineage (NCBI taxonomy): Bacteria > Pseudomonadati > Bacteroidota > Flavobacteriia > Flavobacteriales > Flavobacteriaceae > Flavobacterium > Flavobacterium sp. S87F.05.LMB.W.Kidney.N. Next base: position 173,462 of record NZ_SODX01000007.1, read on the forward strand.
AAAGCCAATTAAGAATAATGGGATTTTTGTAATTATCGAAAAATATTCGTCATACTCTACCTGATAAAAGGTACAACCTAGTGCGACAAGTATGAAAAACTGAACTATTAAAATTATTTTATACAATTTTATCATTCTTCAGAATTTTCATAATGTTCTTTTATTTCTTTTAAAATCAAGGCTACTTCTTTCAAATTCCCTTCATTATTTCTTCTGGCCCAAAAACCATAGAACCATCTCATATCGGATGATAAATAAAAATCGTTGGAAACTTTTAAAGCATAAAGTTTTCTAACCGTTTCTTCAGAAAAATTATATTCAAAGGTTTCAAAAAAATCAGTGTTATCTCCTTCGTCTTTTGCATTGGACTTCATTACTTTGTACATTTCACTAAGCAAATCTTTTTCACCACCAATATCGTCGTGAGCCAATAATAATCCTTCTACAATTTTATCAAAATGAGCCCTGCGATAGGTATTTTGGGATACAGCGCTGTAGAATACAGGTTTAAATGTTTCAAATTCAGAATAAATCTCATCAGGTTTATTTCTTAAATTATCTATGAAATTGAGGAGATAATAATCATCTTTATAAGAAACTTGTTCTTGCTGTGCTATTTCGATCAAATTTCTAATATTAAAAAATTGTTCTTTACCATCGGTTCCACCACAATTCTCAATTAAAGAAATCCAAGATTCATACAACAAAGTGGCAGTGTCTTCGCTTTCGTCGTCAGCTTCTTCGCTTTCGCCATAATCTTCATAAACTTCTTCTTGATTTCCAGTTTGTTTTTGTGCTTTAGCAATGAAATGTCTTTCTGAATTTTCTATAAATACTGAAACAAAAACCAATTCAAAAACAGTCGAAACAGTTAGGATTAAGAAACTAAATATCAAGATAACCGTAGCCAATGATTTATTTGTTTTCCAATAGAGACCAGTCGCTAATAAAAAAGAGGCCACAACCAAACTGATTATAATAACTAGCAGGAATCTAGAAAAAATTATTACATAAAAATGAATCGGCTGATCAATAATTAAAGCATCTTTTTGAAAAACCAATATTGAAAACATACCAATAACGAACAATAAAAAAACGTTGCAATAGAAGGCAAATTTCCAAAAGTTCTGTTTACGTTTTCTTTTCACAATTTCTTCATCATCTTCTGGAGCATCTGGCGTTTTTGGAAACAAAGTAAAAAGGGCAACCATACAGCAGACAGCAAAAAAAATTAAAGGCAACAATTCGCCATAATTAAATTCGTAAGGATGAAGTTGTCTAATTTTCAGTATTTTTTGCTCTCTGAAATTGGAAACAATAAAAAGACCAAGTAAAAGAAGGGGGATAAATTGTAGTATTACGGCATTTTTAAAAAATCTGGTTTTACGATCCATATTAAACTTTTGATGTAGGAATTTGCTCAAAACTATTAAAAAAAATTTAACTCGAAAAATATTGCTAAAAATGATTTTTGAATTTCAGCATTTCAAAACCTTTGTAAAAGTTTTAAACTTTGATAAAGGCCACAGCACAAACAAGCATCAATCCTTTTTATGCTGTTCAGTATAGTTTTGATTGCCTTTAATTCGAGTATCTTCAGTATGCATTCCGTTTGCCATTCCTAACATAAAGGCTGTAATTATGATTAAAAATTTTCTTTTTATCCAATGAAGAAGTGGTCGCTTAGATTGCTCCAAGCGAGAATTTTTATTTTGTTTATACATTTTGAAAATGATAAATGATTAGACATTATTGTATCATCTGTGCTTAAATAAATTTTCTTAAGCGACGTATAAACTTTTCCCGAAGTGTTTTGAAATGATGATTTCATTTATAAAAACAGATTGATTTATAAATGAAATTAGTTTTTGATGAAGCAGATCTTGCAGTTTCTGGAGTTTTTCAATTTGAAAAGTAAAAACATTTTCAACTTTCAGAAAATTTAAAACAATTGAAAATCTTGTTTTACCATAAGAAGTAACTTGACCGAATTTATATAAACGAGAACTTTTAAGATTTACTTCTCTTCTTAAAACTACAAATGAAGACTCGTAATATTCTGCCGATTTAGATTGAGCATATAAAGTACCATCACCCGCAATCACAACAAAAGTCAGAAAGAGTGCAATTAAGTATTTTATATGTTTTTTCAATTTATTTATGAATCATTTTATTTTGTGAGACAAAAATACGAACTAAAATATTTTTTTTAAGCTACTCTTTCAGTTCATTATCTTCTTTTCCGAACAGCAAAAGTCCCAATCCTAAAACAAAAACCAGACAGCTCAAAACCATCAAAATCCCATTTTTCAAAGCAAAAAAAGAAATTCCAACAGCGACAGAACCAACAATTACCATTAAAGATTTTATAGTTTCGGTCTTTATATAAGCAAATGCATGCAAAGCCAAACCAAGAAAAAGCAAAGAGGGACCAACGGCCACAAATGGATAAAAAATGAATGGTGAATTACTGATATGCTGGCTTAACTGTTCTTTTGCAATTTCATTATTTCCATAACTTGACATTATAAAATCGATTGTACAAAGTCCGACATGAGCAATAACACCTAAAGTTGTCAGTGCAGAGGCAACAGAATTTATTTTGTTTTTAGGAAATACATCATTAAATGACAACAAAAAACAAGCTCCAATTAAATTAAACCAATGCGCAAAATCTATTGAGTCGCTAAAACTTGGCAAAAGTTTGGAAAAGAATAAATAACTGATTAGAAAAAACACTAATCCGATCAAGCAACGTTGTTTTGTATTCATAGTTTGTTTTCTCAACTTTTATTGTTTATAAATCGTTAACTTGTTATGACTCAAAGTAAAACCTAGATTTTCATAAATCGCAACGTTCTCTATTCGTTTTTTATTTGTTGTAACTTCAATACTTTTTAGATCATTTTGAACAGCAAAATTCTTGATTTCATTGATTAACAAACGTCCGACGCCTTGACCTCGGTATTTTGGATGAATGAAAAATTCCTGAATTTCGCCAACCAATCCGCAATGATGTAAAAGATTTTGGGTGTGGAAACTAATAAAACCTAAACCTTCATTTTCATTTTCAGCAATTAGGTAAAGATTTTTTGGGTTTGAAACATTTTCATTGAATATCGTTTCAAATATTTTAAAATCTAAAATTTCATTTTCGAGTTCACAAATTGCTTTGTAGACGAAGTCTAAGTCGTGATTTTCTACTTTTCTGATGTTTACTTTTAGATTCATAACTCTAACTAATATCAGTCAGTTTTACAATCTTATCGTCCAAGAATTGAAAAATCGATTTTCCCTTCATATTCAATTCCTGACCAGCTTTTAATCCGTTTGGAAAATCTATTGCTAGAACAGCATAATAATCAATATCAATTATTGCTGTAATCTCATCTTGCTTAATTGATGTAATAGTTTGTTTTCGTGCTGAGAAATATTCTTTGCCTTTTTCGGCCTGGACTGTAAATTCTTTTATTCCAGTCAAAGTCAAGTTGATTTCGCCATTTTGAATGTTTTCAAAAATAACCGATTCGTCAAAATCGGCAATCATTTTATCAATATCAAATTGATTATATCCTTCGATATAATTTTGAATTATTTTTTCTTTGTTGTTCATAATATTTCCTTCAATGTTTTTATTACCTCTTTTTCGGCTCAATAAGCCATTCAATAGCAATAACTTTTGAACATTTATCTTTCACATCACTTCCCGCCCAATCAATTAAAATTGCGGCACCATCATTTTTTATTTCATTTTTAACAAAATCAAATGTTTTTATAGCTCCAACAGAAACTTCTCCACTTAAATCAAAAACTATATTTTTTGTTTTCGTAAAAACTGAATATAAAGAAAGTAACTTTTTTTGACTATAATCAAGGCTTTTTACTTTATCATTTTTAGAAATACCATTTTCTTTAAAGATTTTTGGAACTGAGTGTTCATGCAAATTTGTATTTCTTTTTAACTACCTACTTACTGTTATAGAATTAAAAATACGTTCAAATCTTGATTCTTTAAAATTCTCAGCAAAAGTTAAGGCATGTAATATCTTTACATTCTCATGTTGTGTTTTTCCTGTAAAAATATCTGTTAACTCTGCTTTCATTTCATAAAAACAAACTGTTCCATGTATATGAATGAGAAGCAGTTCTCCTTTTCTAAGTTCAAAAGCCGGTATAAAATACTCGCTAGTTTTTATTCCTTTACTTTCAATTAATAGCTCTTTCATTTCTCAAGTCGTTCAAATTTCTGTTTATACTTTTGAACATAATTATTCCATGTTTCTTTAAAAACTTCATTATCATAAACTAAAGCAGCATAGTCAACTGTTTCCTGGCTAAAATGATTTCCAAAAATATTATTCAAATATTCAATTCCTGAATCAATTACTTTTTTTAGAATTTGTAATTTATCAATCCCACTTCCTTTACAGGCTTTATCAAGCCATAAGCCCTTTCCAATTTTTACATATTCTACGAGAAGACTTTCGGTAATATATTTAGACGGAACATCATTAATATCCGGCTCATGTCTTCCGTTTTTAAAAACTAACAGAATCAATTCTTCAGAATAATATTCCTCTGGAATTAATCTTAACAGTGTACCGCTTTCAGTAGCTTTAAAACATAATTCTTTTGTGATAAACTCGTCTGGAATAACCTGAATTGCAAAACCATCTTTACTGACTAATCTTTCGCAGAGTTCATATGTTATTAAGTCCTGATCGATAAATGGCAGAGCGTGGAAGGTTTTATTCAATGCAAAATTACAAAGTTCTTCGGTTTTAAATTCTTTTGGAACTAGTTTTAGATTTCTATAATTTTCTAAAACACTATTACGCCAGTATTCATAAGTTTTAGCGGGTGGATTATTTTGTTTTAAAACCAATTCGCCTTTTGCTAGCTCTCTTTCTAATTCTTCAAAAGTTTCAATTAGCGGATTATCAAGTAATTTTCGGATTTCGTTTGAAATAATTTCATCACCTGTTTCATCATCATATTCACATTCATTTTTTGGATCTACATCATCGGCTCTGTCATTATAATAGAACAAATCATTTTTTCTTTCTGCAAATGTTGTATTATGATCATTAACAATAAAAACTGGAGAATCAATTAACCCCGAACAATTAAAATTACCATGATTATAATAAGTCATCACAACTTCTTTTACTGTAATTTTCCCTTTTATTTCAACATTAGCGCCGCCAAGTAAAAGACTTTGACACATTACATTTCCGTTAATAAAAACATACGGACCATAATCGCCTTCTGCATTAATAATCGAACCGCTGATAGAAAAATTTCCATTTATAAAAATGCCTTCTATTCTTATTCCTTCTATCTTTTTAACTGAGAGGTTTAGCAAATTGGCAAGCCATTTTCTCTCTTTCTCTTCATAAAGATCTAAATAAAAATTGCCATCAAAATTTACATCTTCGTCTGCAATGAGAAAAAAATCTTCATTTTCCCATTCGTCAAAATAATCGAACTTTTCATCTTCTGTTAAAAAAGGATATTTTGTTTTGATTTCGGCTATTGTGATTAATTTGAAATTGATTGTGGTCATTATATCTAAAAAGAAAATTAAACTTAGTAAGTACAAATTAACATCATCTTACTGACATATTCTCACATACTCAGTTCTTTTCTTACAAAATTTATAACAACTTCCTCATATCAATCTTTGTCGAATTAATACCGTGATCTCTCCTTTGTCGCAATGACATAAATTGAGAAAAATTCTTTAATCCCTCAAATCTGTGGCTAAACAATTAGAACCAAAACAAATAAGAAAACTTTAATAAATCAATCTTGTGCCACTTCTTCAAAAAACACTAATTTTGAAATTCGAAGTTCAAAAACGAAATAATTATGAAATATCATCAAATAAACAGCGCTCTTTTTGTAAAAAACCGCAGAAAATTCACGGCAGAAATGAAACCTAATTCGGTTGCCGTTTTCAACTCTAATGACATTTACCCAATTAGTGCCGACAGTACTTTACCGTTTGCACAACATAGAGATATTTTTTACCTGAGCGGTGTTGATCAGGAAGAAAGCGTTTTGCTTTTGTTTCCAGATGCGCCTTATGAGCACCAAAGAGAAATTCTTTTTTTAAGAGAAACCAACGATCATATTGCAGTATGGGAAGGTGAAAAACTGACTAAAGAACGTGCTTTTCAGGTTTCCGGAATTAGAACAGTTTATTGGTTACAAGATTTTCATAAAGTTTTGAACGAAATGATGACGTACGCCGATACGATGTACATCAACACCAACGAACATTACCGCGCGACTGTTGAAACTGAAACTCGCGAAGCTCGTTTTGTAAAATGGTGGAAAGAGCGTTATCCTGCGCACAATGTGGCAAAAAGCAACCCGATTTTACAGCGAATTCGTTCTGTAAAAGAAAGCGAAGAAATCGATTTGATTCAGCACGCCTGCGATATTACAGAAAAAGGTTTCCGCAGATTATTAGGGTTTGTGAAACCAAATGTTACAGAATATGAAATCGAAGCTGAATTAGCGCACGAATTTATCCGTAACCGCTCTAAAGGTTTTGCTTACACGCCAATTATTGCTTCTGGAAATAATGCGAATGTTTTACATTACATCGAAAATAATCAGCAATGTAAAGCCGGCGATTTGATCTTATTAGACGTTGCTGCTGAATATGCTAACTATTCAAGCGATATGACTAGAACAATTCCTGTTTCTGGTAAATTCTCTGAAAGACAAAAAGCAGTTTACAATGCTGTTTTGAGAGTTAAGAACGAAGCTACAAAAATGTTGACTCCAGGAACGCTTTGGAAACAATATCATATCGAAGTTGGTAAAATTATGACTTCTGAATTACTTGGTTTAGGTTTATTAGACAAAGCTGATGTTCAGAATGAAAATCCAGAATGGCCTGCTTACAAAAAATATTTCATGCACGGAACTTCTCACCACATGGGATTAGACACGCACGATTACGGATTGCTTCACGAACCAATGAAACCAAATATGGTCTTTACGGTTGAGCCGGGAATTTATATTCCAGCAGAAAAATTCGGAATTCGTCTGGAGGATAATGTTGTAGTTCAGGAAAAAGGTGAACCTTTTAACTTAATGAGAAACATTCCTGTTGAAGTTGACGAAATCGAAACTTTAATGAATTCTTAAAAAAGAAGAACAGAAAACAGATTATAGAATAAAGATAAACGGCTTTCATAAATGAAGGCCGTTTTATTTGTCTTATAAACTATAAGATCATTTAAAATTGAACTGAAAGAACATTAGTTTTAACTCAAATGAACTTATATTTCTTATATGGTTATACCTTTTTTATCTTTGTACTTTACAATTAAAAACACCGTTTTGAAAAATATTTTTTATAAAAATACCAAAATCTCTTTTACAGACTCAGGAGAAGGAAATACAATAGTTTTTCTTCACGGTTTTCTGGAAAACAAAAAAATGTGGACAGAATATGCTGCTTTTTTTTCAGAAAAATATCGTGTTGTAACCATCGATTTATTAGGCCACGGCGAATCTGATTCTTTAGGCTATGTTCACGAAATGGAAGAAAATGCTCAAGCTGTTAACGAAGTTTTAGAACATTTAAAAATTGAAAAAGCTACAATCGTCGGGCACTCTATGGGCGGTTATGTCGCTTTGGCTTTCGCCGAATTATATCCGCAGAAAATCCAAAAATTAGTTTTACAGAATTCAACTTCTAAAGAAGATAACTCTGAGAAAAAACTAAATAGAACCCGCGCCATAAAAGCCGTAAAACAGAATTATGTAAGTTTTGTTAGTTTAGCAATCGCTAATTTATTTAGCGAAAATAATAGAACCCGCTTGGCTGACGAAATTGAAAAAGTAAAAGAGCAGGCTTTAAAAACACCATTACAAGGAATCGTAGCATCTCTTGAAGGAATGAAGATACGAAAAGATAGAGAATGGCTTTTACACGAAAATCGTTTTCCTGTTCTATTAATTCTAGGAAAGAAGGATCCTGTTTTAAATTACGAAGAAAATCTTGCTCAGATTGATGACACCACAGCAGAATTAGTTTCTTTTGAAGATGGACACATGAGCCATATTGAAAACAAGGAAGCTTTGAAAACTATTTTGTTCGATTTCTTCGAATAATTTGAACTTTACAAAATCAAAAAAGGCCATTTCTAACCGAGGTTGGAATAGCCTTTTTATCATTCTGGGGGCAAAATGTTATTATAACTTTGAAGTAATATCTTTTTTGTATTTAGATAAAGTAGCTCTTGTTAATCCAAGATTTGCTTTAGTTGAGTCTACAGCTAAATAGATAAAGTATCTTCCGTCTTCAGAAACGTCGATAATATGTATTTGATCTGAAAGCGTAATTAAAATATCATTGATTTTTTGGTCTAATCCTAAAGCTTTAATAGCGTTTAGCTTTGCTTTAACTACTTCTAAATTGTAAGCAGATGCTAATTCTGGATCAAAATCAGGATTTACAGTTAGTGAGCAGTAAGACATTCCTGTTTCAACTTCAGTTACTGAAACAGCGATAAATCCGTTAACATTCTCTTTTAAATCGTTTTGAAAATTTTGTAAAAAATCTGACATGTTTATTAAATATTGGTTTTAAATTAATTATTAAAAACAGAATCCATTCTTCTCAGTAATAGACCCATTTTACTTAAATCTTTAGAAAGCAACGCGATACAATTATCATCTTGATTTTTGCTTGCAACTACAATTCCGTCGTTATTCTTAATCATTACTTGTTTAAGATCTCCGTTGTTAACGTCTTCAGACATTTCGAGGCACATTTTCAAGATCATTCCGATCATCGCTGCAACATTCCCGTCGTATTCTAAATTAACCGACTCGTTTAAGATTCCATCAATATTAAAACTCAATCCAGATTCTGCTCCAGTCTCTTCTACTAGTGTTTGTAAATCAATCATATTCTTTATTTGTCATGTTTTGGAAGCGTCAAAGATATTTCAATATTAACAATTGTCGCCTAAACACTTGTTAAAAAAACAGCCGATATAACATCCTGAGCCACTTTTATTTATAGCATAATTAATCGTCTTTTTTCGGATAAAATATTTAAAAAAAATTAACAGAAAAAACATATTATACTAAAATCGTAACATTTCATTTGATAAAACTCAATTCTAAAATTAACATATAGAGATTGTTGCATTACCCAAAAGTTTTTATATAGATTTGCAAAAAATTTATACAAATGAAAACTGTTGACGAATTACGCTTTGACCTAAATGTAAAATTGATGAAGTTTAGAAGATTTCGTATTGAAAACGGAAACATCAATACTACAAATGCAGAAGAAAATACTAAAAAAGGTTTCTTTAAAAAAATATTTAGCTAATAGCTTTTAAAAATCAGCCGGACGTGTTAGATAACCATTTTTTACTAGTTCGGCTTTTTCATTGATTTTATGCAACTTACCGCCTTTCAACAATAACAATATTGTTGAAATTTTCATCACATTTTCGTATTGATGATCGGTTATGAGAATTCCTTTTTCTCGAGAATTTTCTTTAATTAACTGAACTATAATTTCAATTATTTTTGGTGACAATCCGCTGAACGGTTCATCTAAAAGAATAAATTTCGACGAATTAAAAAGGACTAATTTTACTTGAAGATATCGCAATTCTCCAAATGATAGGTTTTTGATTTTTTGTCTTAAAAAAGGTTTTAGGAAGTCATCTTCATAAAAAAGATTCAATTTTTGTTTAGCGACTGATAATTCAATTGTCCTTAATACGGACAAATGGTTTGGAATAAATTGATCTTGACACATATAACTAATTTCATTGACCAACTCTGAACATTCCTTGAAACTCCATCAATAAATATACTTTTATCCGAAGCAGTTAAATTACAAGAGATAATTTTTAATAAAGTCGATTTGCCAGAACCGTTATGTCCGAGCAGACCTACTATTTCACCTGTTCCAATTTTCAAATAAATATCTGAAAGTACAAGTTTATCACTAAACTTTTTTTGAATACCGCTAACTTCTAAAATATGTTTTTTCAATATATTTTTTGAATAAAGATTACTACAATTCCAAATAGAACAATGAAGAAAATATTCATTAAAAAACTATAAAAGAGAAGTTTATTTTTTGAAATTCCGTTGTTAGCATAAAATAAATATTCGCTTTTACGATACAATTCCTTAAATCCTATACTGGATAAAAACCCAATTGTAGCGAGAATAAACAGAAAATAATTAACGCTTCCAAAAAGGATTGCAGGAATAGAAACAACTAAATTTATAATTAAAGTTGTTTTATAAAACTCAAATATGTTCCAAATTTTTCTGATAAGCCGTTTAAATTTTTTCTTCGAATGGAATAGCTATATCAAAAATCTCACTTAACAAATTCGCAATTTCATCTAAATAAGAATTCAGTATTTCTGATGTCACAATAGCTTTTAAATCTTTATCTTCTTTAAACCCGAAAGGTAAAAAACCAGATTTGAGATTTTTAAAAGAAATAATCCCGACTTCGATCGGAAGCCCTCCAGCTTCTTTCTCAAACATGAAAGCGTATGCTAATACTTGAATAATTTTATCATTTTTAAGCTCTTGTGTCAATCCATTCCATGTTTTCAGCACAACATTCGACTTCTCAACTTTTCCTGTCTTATAATCGATAATTCTAATTTTCCCGTCACGTTTCTCAATACGATCCACATTTCCTTTTATCAAAATAGGAAATGGAAGTTTCGGATGAACAAATTCACGCTCAAAAGTCTGCTCTAGAGCAATAATCTGAATCGCTTCATCATTTTTAACAGATTCTAATTCCATTCTTAAAAAATTAGAGACATTTCGTTTAGCGACCTCAAAAGCCAGCAGATTTCGTCCTTTTTTGATCTCTCCTTCTTTATAAACCAATTTAAACTGCTTAAGAACTTCATCATCCAATAATTTAAAGCAGTTTAAAATATTATTCTCTGAAATAAATTCACCAATAAAAGGTTCATAAAGTGCCTTTAAAGTTTCATGAATGATAGTTCCTAAAGTATTTAAAGCGATATTTTCTTCCACTTCCTCCACTTCTCGAATCCTCAAGACTTTCTGAAAATAAAACTCAATCGGATTTCGGATGTAACTTGTTAATGCCGACGGTGAAAAACCTGTTATTGCTATTTCCTTTAAACGCTCCATTACTGATTCCGATTTAGCAACCGAAATAGGTTCGTAAGCCGTATTAGGAAGTACCGGATTATAGATATCAAACGTAAGATTATGATTTCTCTGTTTTTCAACTTCTAACTGTGTAATGAAACGACTTCTTTCACCAGCATCTAAACCATCATTTTCAGTATTATAAATGAGATATATGTTCTTAGCTCTTTGTAATAAATGATAAAAATGGTAGGTGTAGATCGCATCTTTCTCTGTAAAAGTCGGCAGCCCTAATTCTCGTTTTACATCATACGGAATAAATGAATTCTGAGATTTTCCTGCTGGAAATTTTCCTTCATTCATTGATGTTATAATAACTGTTTCAAAATCTAAAACACGGCTTTCTAAAACTCCCATAATCTGCAAACCTCTTAAAGGCTCACCTTCAAAAGATACTTCTGCTAAATCTATAATCTGTTTGTAAATGGCGTGAAGCGTATCTATATTAACGATATGATAATGTTTGGAGTAGTAATTTATTAGTTTATTTATGACTTTAAAAACTCCGTAAACAAATGCTTTTGCAATTTTCTCCTGTTCATTATCATTACTGAAATGTTCCTTTATAACAATTAGCAATGCCGAAATATTCTTTAAAACTGCAACAGAACCATTTTCCCATTTTTCAAACAACAAATTAAAAAAATGAGAAGGACTTGGATGAAGCTCTAAAATTTTATGATGCGTAATAAAAGTATAATTATTCTCTTTGATAATTTTTACCAACATTTGAGCATTTGCATAAGGCTCTACTAATGGATGTGTTAAAACATCCAATAAATCTTTATAATAAAAAACATAACTGCCTCCCTTACGCGAAAGCGCATTAGTATGCATTTTAAACAACTTGGCAACTAAAATTTGAGATGGATTATTTTTACCCGAATATCCCATGGTAATGTTTAAAAATCCAACAGAAGAAGGGAGTGAATATAAAACTGGAATCAATAAATTTTCCTCACCTAGCACAACGGCTACTTTGTCTAAAGACGCCGCAGGATCATTGTTTATTAAATCTTCAATTATACTTCCTGTTAATTTTGCCTGCCCTATAGTTTTAGGAGTTCCAATAATCTGGATATTTTTTGATTGCGAAAAATCATCCACAATCCATTCAAAGATATTTGATTTGTAATGTTTCCAACTTTCTTTAAAACGTCTTAAAAAAAGTCCCGCATCATGATATGGATCATTGAGAAAAGTTTGATCGGCATCCCAATAAATTTTAGCCTGACCTAAAGCTAATAAATGCTGTACAATTTTTTCTTCAGCAGCATTTAGAGCATTAAATCCTGCGAAAATAAAAATTCGATTACCGATAGTATTTGAAAAATGATTCAAATTATTGACCGCTTCTCTATAAACTAGTCCCTGGTACCCAATAGATTTAAACAACAAATGATTATAAAGCGAATCATAATACAAAGGAAGAAGCTTCCAGAAATCAATGTAATTTTCTAAAAGTTTTGTTTTTTGATCCACTTCTAATCCCCATTTTTTTATGTCTTCAATATCTTTTAAATAAGACAAAACATGTGAAGGATCTAAAAGATATCTATCAATTTCATTAAAGTCTTGAAGGAGCGTTTTCCCCCAATTTGCAAACAATTCAAATGACTGCTGATTCTTTTTCTCTGTAACCGATAAATAAACCTCATAAAATTCAAATAAAAGTTCAATTGAATCAATAGAGCGAATTGAAGCGACATCTTGTACAAAATCTTCAATACTTGTAATTTCAGGTGCAATTATAGTTTTATCAGTTTCTTTTTTAAGAGCATCAATCAAAAAAACTTTAGCTCTTTTATTTGGAAGAATTATAGTTATTTCTGAAAGTTTCAGTGCGTAATCTTGAATTACAACACCAGCTATTTTTTGAAGAAAAGAAGTATTTATCATAGTATAAAAATAAAAAAAGCCATTCAATTAAGAATGGCTTTTCCTTTTTATTTAGAAAGTAAATTAGATTTTACCTTGGTATTTAGAACCAATGTGTCTAATTTCTGTTCTTCTGTTTTGAGCTTTACCTGCAGCAGTTTTGTTACTTGCAACTGGTTGGCTAGAACCAAATCCTTTAGACTCTAAGTTCTCTGGATTAACACCTCTTTGGATTAAAGCGTTTAATACAGCAGCAGCTCTGTCTTCAGATAATTTTTGGTTGATTTTTGCAGAACCTGTACTATCTGTGTGTCCTTCAATAGAGAATTTCGCGTTTGGATAGTTTTTAAGGATTTCTTTAATAGCATCTAATCTAGCTGGAGTTTCTTTGTCACCAGTTTTGAAAGTAGCTTTTCCTGAGTTGAAGTAGATTGCTCTAGCTTGAACTTTAAGATCTTCTAATGCCTCAGAAGTTACTTCTGGACATCCTCTGTTACTAGCAGGACCATAAACTGTTGGACAGTCATCATCTTTATCAGCAACACCATCTTTGTCAGCGTCTAAGAATGGGCAACCACCGTTTTCTTTAGGACCAGCAACTGTAGGACATTTGTCATCTTTATCAGCGATTCCGTCTCCGTCAGTATCAGGACAACCCTTTAAAGCAGCTAAACCAGCAACATCTGGACAAGCATCATCTTTATCAGCAATTCCGTCTCCATCAGTATCAGGACATCCGTTTAATGCAGCTAAACCAAATACATCTGGACAAGCGTCAGAAGCATCAACGATTCCGTCTCCGTCAGTATCAGGACATCCGTTGAATTGTTTTAAACCAGCAACATCTGGACAAGCATCGTCTTTATCATAGATTCCGTCTCCGTCAGTATCTTTACCTCCGAATTTGAAAACTAGACCTGCAGTGTGTTGAAAGTGAGATACAGCATCTGGAGCACCAGAAGCATCTTGTCTTTCACCACTAACAGCCCATTTGTATTTTGTAGCAAGTTCAAGACCAATTGCATCTGTAAACCAAAAAGTTATTCCAGCACCTGGATTAACTGTTCCATAGCTGCTATCACCGAAGAAAGTATAACCTCCACCAACAGATAACGAAGGATCAACCACTTTAGATTTAATTAGTTCTTGAAAACTGTATTTGATAGTAGCGTCAATCCCATAGTACATTAAATCACCAGGATTAACTACATCGTTTCCTCTAGAATCACCTCCTACAGTTTGATTAAAAACGACAAATTTATCAATTTTGTTTACAGATCCTTGTAAACCTACAGAGAAACCACTGCCTACATATCTAGACACACCAATGTAAGATAAAGAAGGAAGAATGTTCCAGTTGTCTTTTACAGCGAATGGTTGAGAGAAGTGCTGATCAAAAAATCCACTTCCTGAACCCGAACTAGTCCTTGTATCCACAGCATTAACCCCGAAAGAGATCGCCCATGGATTGTTACTGTCTTGTGCGTGAGAACTTAAACCCATCGCCATCAATACAGCAACTAAAAGTTTGTTAAGATGTTTCATACTTAATTTTTTTAATTACAATTTAGTTAATTACAAGCAAAAGTAACACCAAATTTTTTAAATACAAAATGAAATGTTAAAAAAAACCTACAAAAATTTGACCAAAGTGGTAATTATATAACTTTTAACATTTTACCGACAACTGTGAACGCATTTATAGCCTTATCCAAGTGTTCTTTTTCATGCGCTGCAGACAGCTGTACGCGTATTCTAGCCTTTTCTTTAGGAACAACAGGAAAGAAAAAACCAATAACATAAATTCCTTGCTTTAAAAGTTCATTTGCCATCGTTTGTGACAATTTTGCATCGTATAACATTACTGGAACAATAGCAGAATCTCCATCGATAATATCAAAACCCGCTTTTTTCATACCTTCTTTAAAATAGTTAGTATTCCATTCTAGTTTATCGCGAAGCGTTGTATCTTTTTCTAATAATTCAAAAACTTTTATTGAAGCTCCAACAATTGCTGGTGCTAAAGAATTTGAAAACAAATAAGGTCTCGATCTTTGGCGCAGTAATTCAATGATTTCTTTCTTAGCCGTTGTATATCCGCCCATTGCACCACCTAAGGCTTTTCCAAGTGTTCCTGTTATAATATCGACTCTTCCCATCACTCCTTTTGCTTCAAGCGTTCCTTTTCCCGTCGCACCAATAAATCCGGCTGCATGGCATTCATCAACCATAACCATCGCATCATATTTATCTGCTAAATCGCAAATTTTATCTAAAGGCGCAACTAAGCCGTCCATAGAGAACACACCATCTGTCACAATAAGTTTAAAACGAGCTCCAGCTTCGTTAGCTTTAATTAGCTGTTGCTCTAAATCTTCCATATTGTTATTTTCATAACGGTAACGTGCTGCTTTACAAAGACGAACACCATCAATAATAGAAGCGTGATTCAAGCTGTCAGAAATAATTGCATCATTTTCACCAAGTAAAGGTTCGAAAACACCTCCATTTGCATCGAATGCAGCTGCATATAAAATAGTATCTTCTGTACCATAAAAATCAGCAATCTTTTTTTCTAAAGTCTTATGAATATCTTGCGTCCCACAGATAAAACGAACAGATGACATTCCGAAACCATGAGTATCCATCGCATCTTTCGCAGCCTGCACAACTTCTGGATGAGACGAAAGTCCCAAATAGTTATTGGCACAAAAATTTAAAACTGTTTCTCCTGTTGAAATTTTAATTTCAGCACCTTGAGGAGATGTAATAATTCTCTCCTTTTTAAAAATTCCATTTTCTTCGATTGTCTGCAGCTCGCTTTGCAGATGCTCTTTAATTTTACCGTACATTTTTTATATATTTAAAACGTTAAAAATTAACAACTTAACAAAATTAAAGCTTCGTTATTTCTTTAACATCTGATTAATTTTTTCACAAATTTACCACTTCAATTTCCGAACCAATATATACCAATGCTTTTTTTAACACTTTGTATCCTAAATCTTCAATTGCATCCTGATATTCTTGAATTTGATTTTGATATTTCGCATTAACTGCGCCCGTTTTATAATCCAAAAGATAAGCTTCTTTATTCTCTAAAAATACAATACGATCTGGTTTTAAAATTCTTCCTTCTTTTTGAACAATGGTCTGCTCATTCAAAACAGTATCATTTCCATTAAAACAAATGGATAATTCAGGATGATTTACAATTTCTCTTAAAGTCTGCAATACTTGCTCGACTTGATCAAAAGTAATTAACCCATTTTCGAGTGATTTTGTTACCGCCAGATCAATGTCTGATTTATCTTTAACAAAAGCCAAAATCTCATGGACAATATTTCCATACGAAATCGCCTCTTGTTGATGCGTTCCCCACATTAAAGCTTCACGCTGGGCAATTTTAATATTTTTAGGATTTAAAACTTCTTTTACAACTGGAATCGATTTTACTAAATCAACCGTTTTTGTGTTTTTTGAAAGTCTTAATTTATTCCCAAATTCATAATTCAGTTTCTCCTCATCATAAATCCCTTCATTAATTAAATACTTAATAAAGAATGAAGCCATATTATTTGGATATTCACCGTCATTTTTTGCTTTCAGCGATTGAGAAATCACATACAATTGTTCTTCAGCACGAGTTAACGCAACGTACAAAACATTGATATTGTCCAATAATTCTTCTTGCTTTTTCAAGTTGAAAACTGCAGAAGCACTTTCACCAAAACTCTCCACAACACTGCTATTATCCACCAGTGCTTTCGGAACCCCTAAATTCGTTTCTTCAGTGTCGAGCCATAATTTATCTTTTGGTTTACGATTATAATCTTCATCGGCAAAAGGCATAATTACAACAGGAAATTCCAAACCTTTCGATTTATGAATTGTCATAATACGAACCGCATTATTTCCTTCCGGCGACGGAATACTAAATTTCTCTGCATTTTTATCCCAGAAAACTAAAAAATCTGCGACTCCGGATTGATTTCGAATATCACGCTCTAAAACAATATCCAGAAAAAACTGAACATAAGCATTTCCTTCTGAAGGAAGAATAAATTTAGAAATGATAATTTCAACCGCCTCGTAAAGAGATTTTTTTCGCACATCTTCAAAAGAAAAAGAAACATCAAAAGTTAAAAGCCATTCTTCAAATTCTTTCTCAAATCTATAACTCATCCCTTTAGCTATAAAATCATGAACTGGCATTGCCAAATCTTTAGTTGAAGCCAAGAAATGAAGAAAATTAGCTTTTGATTCTAAATTTGCACTGTTATTCAAATATCGAAGTAAATGAACTATCAAGCGAACTTCTGCCGCATTTTGTATCATCAAAGTTTCTGAAGACAAAAGCGGAATTCCTTGTTCGGTTAAATAATTAGCAACTGCAATTCCCTGATCTCTTTTTCGGGTCAGAATTACAATATCTTTATATTCAAAACCTTGTTTTACCACTTCTTGAATGGTATTTAAAGTCGCTAAGACATACAAATCAGATTTCTCTACAGCTTCTTCATCATCAGCAAAATCATTTTTATCAACGACCGGTAGAAATGAAATATTGACGTAACCTCCGTTTTTTGAATTTATATTCTGAAAACTATGATTTTCGTATAAATCTTTATAATCTTCGTTTGAAAATTCAGCCGAGATCAATTTAAAAAATGCATTATTGAACTCTATAACTTCGCTGTAGCTTCGATAATTGGTATTTAAATGCTTAATTGCCTTATCTGGGTTATTGAACGGATTTACATCTTTACTCAATTCAATAAACTGCTCTGCTTTACCGCCGCGCCAGCGATAAATCGACTGTTTAGGATCGCCAACAATCATCAATGTTCCTTTATTTCCTAAATCGTCTAAACCAGAAAGCGAATTATCAATTAACGGAATTAAATTCTGCCATTGCATTTCAGAAGTATCTTGAAATTCATCAATAAAAAAATGACGATAGCGTTCTCCTAAACGTTCGTAAATAAATGGCGCGGGCTGATTCTGAATTTCGCGGTGAATAATGGCATTGAATTCTGAAATAGACAAGATATTTTGCTCAGATTGAATTTTAGCCAATTCATTACTTACAGTGTTAAGAAGCGAAAGCGGTGTGATATTTTTTAAAAAGGCTTTGTAAAAATCCCTTTTCTCAAAGTTTTTATATACCTCCTTCAAAATTTGAAGCAACTCTGGAATAATATTTTCTATTAACGCTCTGTCTTTTGCAGTCTTATTAATCGCAATATCATCAAACTCATGAAAAGTTTTATTTTTCGGATTGAATTTTCCGTCTCGAATACTTTCTAAGTGATTTGGAAAAGTTCCTCGAGAAAATGATTTTGGATCAATTCCGTTTTTATCAATTAATTCAATTGCTTTAGAAGCTAGTTCTGCATTCTTAGATTCTAATTCTTTGCAAAGCGTCTGCATTTTTTGTTTAATCTCAACAAACTCTTCGATTGTTTTGTCTTGAAAATGCAGAATCTCATTTCGGTTATTTTCATTTAAAACCAATCTCCCTGTATCCAAAATTTCACGCGATACATCCCAGCTTTTATCATCATCGGTTTTTTCCATTGTAAAATCGATGAGTAATTTGGTCAACGTTTCATCTTCACCAGCTTGGGCTATAATTGCATCAACAGCTTCTACCAATAAGTTTTCGGTATCCAGCGTCACTTCAAAAGTCATAGGAAGATTTAAGTCATGCGCAAAGGCACGGATAACTTTATGCGTAAATTTATCAATTGTAGAAATATCAAAAGCTGCATAATTATGAATTAAGTGCTTTATGATTTGCTGCGATTTGGTTTTGATTTTAATAATTGAAAGTCCCGTATCACGCGAAAGATCTTCCATTAAATCAGCTGCCTTTGGAGACGGATCGTCTTTTGCAAACTCAGACAAACTTCCAACAATACGGCTTTTCATTTCATGAACCGCTTTATTGGTGAATGTTATCGCTAGAATATTTCGATATGCATCGTTTTTTGGAGAGGAAAGAATAATTTTGAGATATTCTTTAACCAATGTATATGTCTTTCCTGATCCCGCAGAAGCATCATAAATGGAGAAAGACGGACTTTGCATAAGTTTGGTTTTAGTATTGTAAAAATAGCATAATTAAATATTAAATCCCAATAATGAAAAATTCCAAATTCCAATTTTTGTTTGCAATTAGCGCTTCAAAAATTGGAATTTGGAATTTTTTATATTGTATTTTTAAAAATAATTAGTGTTTTGGAAAAGCTCTTTTATTAAAAACCAAAAGTATACCTACTCCTGTAGAAATTGCCATATCGGCAACATTAAAAATAGCATTAAAAAAAGCAAAATGTTTACCACCGAAAATTGGAAGCCAAGTTGGAAGATTTCCTTCCCAAATAGGGAAATAAAACATATCTACTACTAAACCATGAAACCAAGTTCCGTATGGAGCTGGAGAAAAAATGGTTGCTAAATTATGAGTACTGTCATCAAAAATAACTCCGTAAAAAACAGAATCAATAATATTTCCTGCCGCACCTGCAAAGATTAATGCAATAGCAACTATCAAATAAGTCGAATGACGTTTTTTTATGGCATCAGAAAGCCACCAGCCAATTCCGAAAACTGCAAAAATCCTGAAAACAGTTAAAATTAATTTTCCGTATTCTCCAGGTATTTTTGTTCCCCAAGCCATACCTTCATTTTCAATAAAATGAATTCTAAACCAATCAAAAATAACTACTTCTTCTCCAAGAATGAAATTTGTTTTGACATAGATTTTAGAAAGCTGATCAACGATTAAAACTAAAAATATAAGGAAATACGCTTTTCGTAATGACATTTTATGAATTTTTGATGGGCAAAAATAACAATTAAATCAAAAAAAACGCTCCTAATGGAGCGTTAATTCTTTTCTAAGAAACTAAACAAAGTTTATCTGCTAATCTAAACCTAATAAAGTTTACTTTTTTACAGGAGCTTTCGCTGGAGTTTTTGGACTGTCGGAGAAAAAATCAGAAATAGATTTGAATATTCCTTTGCTCTCTTTTCCGGCAGCAAGCTTTTTAGCTTCCCCTTTTTTTACATCTGCTTTAAACTTGATACGCAGTTTTTCAAAATCTTTCATTCTGCGCTCTACATCAGAATTTACATCTTTGAATTTCAACACTTTAGCCATAATGTAAGTTTTTTACAGTAAATAATTTAAATTATTAATGATTTGGTATTACAATGATACATAAATTAATTTATATTTGTTAAATAAAATTAACAGTTGTTTAGGAAAATTAGCTATTAATTTAAAAAACAAATACCAAAATGAACTGAATTTAACATTCCTCCCAAAATCCTACAAATCATGAATGAAATCACCACTATTCTAAATGACTTTCTTGTCAGCACAAAATCAACCGCAGCATTAATTTTAAACGGAAAGGGAAAATTAATCACTTCCTTAAATTTAGACTACGGAGACAGTATTGCAGCGATGAGTGCCGCAATTTTATCAATGAGCGAAAAATTTTTAATTGATTTAGAAAAAGGTTCTTTAAAACAATTATATCTAAAAAGCTCAGAAGGAGTTATCGTCGGAAACAAAATAAGCGGCTCCAATTTTATTGTTGCTTTTTCTAAAGAAGGAAGCAACCTTGCATTGTTGATGCGCTCAACAGAAGAAGTATCTGCTGAATTAAGTAAAAATTCCCTATTGAAATAACATAAATCTATTAACAAACAAACCCACTAAATTATGAGTAATGATTTTTTAAACGTGTTTTTAAATGAAATGAAAACCAACGTAAACGGCTTTATCGCTGTCGCTGTAACAGAAATTGAATCTGGATTAAGTTTTGGAAACTTAACAATCGACCCAAGTTTTGACCCAGAACTTGCTGCTGCTTATAACTTAGAAGTTGTAAAAGCTAAATTAAGCGCTGTAAAAGCCTTAAACTTAAACCAAGACATCGAAGATATTTTGATTACTTTATCGAATCAAATTCACATTATCGATATTTCTCCAAACAAAAAATTTATGATCTACCTTGCTGCAGATGCTTCAAAAGCAAACTTAGGTATGACTAGAGCTATTTTAAGAAAGCACAAAGCTGAAGTTGAAAAAAATCTAGCATAAATTATTACTCTATTTTAGAACTATCTCTAATCGAGATAGTTCTAATTTTCTTTTTCGCAGCCCCAAATTGTCTGCCTATTTTATTCTTACAAAATTCAAACCCTTCCTTTTAAAAGCAGTCAGCTTAAAAATAATCCATTTCTTTCAAAAGACAAACCAACACTTACTTAGATTGATTCTAAAAGATTAAACAAAAAAACGCCCCTAAAAGGAGCGCTTATTTTTTTATTTCAGTGAATTTTATCTTTGCAAGTTTTTAGCTTCGATACTCATTGTTGCATGAGGAACTATTTTAAGCCTTTCTTTGCTAATCAATTTACCTGTTACTTTGCAAATACCGTAAGTTTTGTTTTCTACACGGAAAAGCGCGTTTTTTAAATCACGGATAAACTTTTCTTGTCTAATAGCCAACTGAGAGTTTGCTTCTTTAGACATAGTTTCACTTCCTTCCTCAAAAGCTTTGAAAGTTGGAGAAGTATCGTCTGTACCGTTATTTAAGTCGTTCATATAAGCACTCTTAATTAAATCAAGATCTGCTTGCGCTTTTTGTATTTTTGCTTGGATTATCTCTTTGAACTCTGCTAAATCTGCATCAGAGTATCTTGTAATTTCATCTATCATTTTATAACTATTTTGAAATTAATATCATTGTTTTAATATCATCAAACTCAATTTCTGTGCCGTTTTCTAAAGCGTCTACAAAAACTAAGTCGTCTGTTAATGTTTCAGACTTAATATAGTCTTCATTTTTTGAAACGGCTTCTTCTAAATTACCATCTCTTTTTATTTGTACTTTAATCTTATCAGTAACCTCAAATCCTGAATCTTTACGGATATTCTGAATTCTATTTACTAATTCTCTTGCAATACCTTCATTTTTTAATTCTTCAGATATTGTTATGTCAAGCGCAACTGTAATTCCGTTTGAATTAGCAACCAGCCATCCTTCAATATCCTGTGATGTTATTTCGACGTCTTCTAATGATAAAGTTACATTATTTCCAGAAATAACAATATCCAACGTTCCCTGCTTATCTAACTGATTGATCTGATCTGCAGAAAAACCTTGTATTTCCTTAGAAATCAAGCCCATATCTTTTCCAAAACGTGGCCCAAGTGCCTTAAAATTAGGTTTAATCTGCTTTACTAAAATACCAGAAGCATCGTCTAAAAGTTCAATTTCTTTCACGTTTACCTCAGCTTTTACTAAGTCAGAAATTGCTTCAATTTCAACTCTCTGATTCTCGTCAAGTACTGGAATCATTACCTTTTGCAGAGGCTGGCGTACTTTGATCATCTCTTTTTTACGAAGTGATAAAACCAAAGATGAGATGGTTTGCGCCTTCTGCATTTTGCTTTCCAACGTTTTATTAACAAAGTTTTCGACAAATTTTGGGAATTCAGCCAAGTGAACACTAGCAAAATCCTCGGTTCCCGTCGAAGCTGTTAAATCTCTGTACAATTTATCCATGAAAAAAGGAGCGACTGGAGCGCTTAATTTGCTGATTGTTAACAAGCAAGTATAAAGCGTTTGGTAAGCTGCAATTTTATCTTTAGCATATTCACCTTTCCAGAAACGACGACGGCATAAACGAACGTACCAGTTACTTAAGTTTTCCTGAACGAAGTCAGAAATTGCTCTTGTAGCTTTTGTCGGCTCATAATCTTCATAACATTCATCAACAAATTTGATTAAAGTATGAAGTTCAGAAATAATCCATTGATCGATTTCTGGTCTTTCGTTTAACGGAATTTCCGCTTCAGCGTATTTAAATCCATCGATATTTGCATATAACGAAAAGAATGAATAAGTGTTGTATAATGTTCCAAAGAATTTACGACGAACCTCAGCAATTCCTTCAAGGTCAAACTTTAAGTTATCCCACGGATTGGCATTCATGATCATGTACCAGCGTGTGGCATCAGGACCGTATTCTTCAATAGTTTTAAACGGGTCTATAGTATTTCCTTTACTCTTAGACATTTTTATTCCGTTTTTATCTAAAACCAAACCGTTTGAAACGACATTTTTATAAGCTACTTTATCAAAAACCAAAGTTCCGATAGCATGTAACGTATAGAACCATCCACGAGTCTGATCTACTCCTTCAGCGATAAAATTCGCTGGGAAATCTTTGTTCTCGTCGATTTTGTCTTTGTTCTCAAAAGGATAATGCCATTGTGCATAAGGCATTGCTCCAGAATCGAACCAAACGTCAATTAAATCGCTTTCGCGTTTCATTGGCTGGCCAGAAGCCGAAACCAAAGTAATTTGATCGACTACATTTTTATGCAAATCGATTAAATCATAATTTGATTCAGACATGTTTCCAACTTCGAAACCTTTAAATGGGTTTTCTTTTTGAAAACCAGCTTCGATAGATTTCTCAATCGCATTGTACAATTCTTCAACAGAGCCGATAATAATTTCTTCTTTTTTATCTTCTGTTCTCCAGATTGGCAACGGAATTCCCCAATATCTAGAACGAGATAAATTCCAGTCGTTGGCATTTTTCAACCAATTTCCAAAACGCCCCTCACCGGTAGACTTAGGTTTCCAGTTGATAGTTTCGTTCAGGTCGAACATTCTATCTTTTACATCGGTTACTTTAATGAACCAAGAATCTAGCGGATAATATAATAACGGCTCATCAGTTCTCCAGCTGTGTGGATAACTATGTACGTATTTTTCAACCTTAAAGGCTTTATTTTCTTCTTTTAATCGAATAGCAATTTCAACATCTACAGATTTCTCCGGAGCTTGTCCAGCATCGTAATATTCGTTTTTAACGTATTTACCAGCTAAATCTCCTAAATGAGAAGTGAATTTTCCTTGTAAATCTACTAACGGAACTGCATTTCCTTCTTCATCCAAAACCAACATTGGCGGTACTTCTGGCTTTGCTTCTTTTGCTACTTTGGCATCATCTGCACCAAAAGTTGGCGCTGTGTGTACAATTCCTGTTCCGTCTTCTGTTGTTACGAAGTCACCAGCGATTACTCTAAATGCATTTTCAGCATTTTGATATGGCAATACATAAGGCAATAGTTGCTCGTAACGGATTTCTACTAAATCTGCCCCTTTTGCTTCGGTTAAGATTTTGTATGGAAGTTTTTTGTCGCCGTTTTTAACGTTATCAAAATCAGCATCGTCTTCACTTAAGAAAAATCCTTTACCGAATTGTTTTCCAACTAAGTTTTTAGCCAAAACCACATTAATTGGCTCAAAAGTATATTGATTGAAAGTTTTTACTAAAACATAATCAATTTTTGGTCCAACGGTTAAAGCTGTGTTTGACGGTAATGTCCAAGGAGTTGTTGTCCACGCTAAAATGTGAATATCTCCAAAACCTTGTAAAAAGCTTGGCAGTGTTTCTGGTAAAGTTTTGAATTGTGCAACAATCGTAGTATCGGTAACATCTCTATAAGCTCCAGGCTGATTTACTTCGTGAGAAGATAATCCTGTTCCTGCTTTTGGAGAATACGGCTGAATTGTGTATCCTTTGTACAACAAACCTTTATCGTAGATTTGTTTCAAAAGCCACCAAACAGATTCCATGTATTTTGGCTTATAAGTTACATACGGATCTTCCATATCAACCCAATAACCCATTTTTTCGGTCAAGTCATTCCACACGTCAGTATAACGCATAACGGTTTTTTTACACGCTTCGTTATATTCTTCGATAGAAATGGTTTTACCAATATCTTCTTTTGTAATTCCAAGTTCTTTTTCGGTACCCAATTCTACAGGTAAACCGTGAGTATCCCAGCCGGCTTTTCTTTTTACCTGAAAACCTTTTTGAGTTTTATATCTGCAAAAAATATCTTTAATCGCACGCGCCATTACGTGGTGAATTCCTGGTAATCCGTTTGCTGAAGGCGGACCTTCAAAAAATACGAAAGGCTCAGCACCTTCGCGAGTTGTAACACTCTTTTCAAATATATTTTCTTTCTTCCAAAAATCAAGAACTTCTGACGCTGCAGCTGGCAAGTCAAGTCCTTTGTATTCAGTAAATTTTGTACTCATTTTATCCTTTTCTTAAACGAGGTGCGAAAGTAAGGAATTTTGAGGAAAATAGATAAAAGATAACGGAAAAAAGACTGGTTTAAAGAAATTTCTAGTAGATTCCGCAACAAAAAACAGCCTTTTTATTGATTTAAGAGAAAACTTCTTTTAAAATCTCTAAAGATTTAGGTTTTTTGAATCCTTCTAAATGCAGGCTATAATAGTCAATTAAAACTTTCAGCAGTAGTTGTCTCTCTGTAACATTAAAGACTTTTTGATCATTATCAAATTTTAAATCGAGTAGTTTTTTAAACAAATTGGTTTCGTGTTCAGATAGCACATTTCCTTTTTGGAAAAGCGTAAAAACACCTTCATTCATTTCAAAAAATGGCAGATCAACTTCTGAAAGTTCAGGATAAAAACCAAGGTATTTTGTAATTTCTAAAAGCATTATTAAATGAAAGTTAGAAATTTCATCATGATGATCCAGCCATGTCAGCGCCGTTTCTAAAAAAACAAAAAGAGGTTCGTTTTTTTCTTCTTCCTGAATAGAATAATGAAGCATTTCTGAAAGAAACATCACCATTGTACTTTTGACAATATCCGTGTGAATGCTCTGAAAAGGAACTGCACTTTTTATTTCTTTGAAATTCTCTAAGGTTCCTTTATTCTTATGAACCGCTTCAATTTCTAAGATAGAAAACGGCTGAAAGTAAGCAATCTTCTGACTTGCTTTTCTGCTTGAAAAAGCATCGCGCACAAAATAAGATTTCAGTCCGCTGGAAAGTGTAAAGCATTTCACTATCAAGCTTTTTTCCTGAAATTTTAAAGACGAAATTACTATGGCTTTGGTTTTGACGAGCAATTTTAGATTTTTTGACTTCTTAGATATTAGACTTCTTAGATATTAGACTTCTTAGATATTAGACTTCTTAGATATTAGACTTCTTAGATATTAGACTTCTTAGATATTAGACTTCTTAGATTTATTACTTTTCACTTTTCACTTTTCACTTTCAGACTAACGAATAATCATAACTTTCTTAACCTTAGTTTCGCTGCCGTCTTGTGCTGATATAAAAACCATATAAACGCCAGAAGCTACTTTATATTTACCAAAAGCGGTTGTATCCCACTCTATTGTTCCTCCAGAAGATGTTATTTCAAAAACTAAATTCCCTTCAATATCTGTGATTTTGACATTGGCTTTATCAATTAAACCAGCAACTTTCACTGTTCCTGAGTAAGCAGGACGAACTGGATTTGGATAAATGTAAACATTATTCAAATTATCATTTGCTCCTGTTGCTATTCCATTAAACGAAACCATTCCTTTATTGGTCGCAATAAAGACTTCTCCCGTTTTGCTATTTATTTTAATGTCGTTTACATAATTACTCGGCAAGGGAGAATTATTTATCGTAAAATGATATTTGGTTTCCTGACCATTTGGAGAAACCATAAAAACTCCCGAATCTGCTGTTCCTATCCATTTATTATTGGCTCCATCAACTGCTATAGATGTAATAAACTGCTCATAAAGTAATTCTTGCGCTAAATCATCTTCTTCAATAATTATCGGATTTGCTTTTAACTGACTTTCCGACTGAAAGTTTCCAACATTAGATAAAACTCTTAAACCTTTTGTAGTTCCTATCCAAAGCTGATTTTTTGTATCAAGTGCTATACTTCTAACATCTGCAATTGGCAGATTACCGACGTCGGTGCCGAAAGTCATTTTTTTAAATGTGTTTGTAGTTTCATTAAAACCTACAACACCATCTCTATTTGTTCCGATCCATTTTACATTATTTCGATCCACAGCTATGCTTGAATAACTAATATTTTCGGCATTACCAAAAATTGAAGTCATTGGGTAGCTTCCCCATTGACCATTTGTTTTTAAAACCTTCAGTCCATTTTTAATTCGGCTGTTCGTAATCCAAAGATTTCCAGATTTATCAAAAGCATTTGCATTTATACGAACATCTATATAATCTGCGCCAGCATTTGTAATTGATTCTAAGCCGCTGTTTTTTTCATCATATAAAAAATTCGGCACTTCGTTTTCAATCTTTAGTAATCCAGAAAAGAAGGAACTAGCATAAACTTGCTTTTCATTATTTGGATTTATTATCACTCTCGTAATTGATTTCGCATCATAAACTTCAGAATATGGGATATTCAGCCACCCTAAAACATTGTATCGGCTAATTCCGTAACTATCTAAAGGATACGGATCATATGATGTGTCATAATCCCCATATACAGCCCACAAAGTATTTGGACTTACATCTATTGAAAAAATATTATTTTTTACTGGCCCTGCTGGTGTATTGTTTTCAAAACTTGCTGCATTACTGAGTGCAGAAACAAACAATCCTTTTTCTTTTGTTCCAATGAAAATCTGATCTCCAACTGCTGTCGCACAGCTAAAATTTAAGGTATTATCTAAAACTTGGGTGTTTGTAATCTGTCGATTTAAAACCATTTGATTATTATACACATACACTGTATTTGCAGTTGTAACAAACAAATTATGATTTTTTGCCCTCACATCAATTGCAGCTTGAGGCAACTGGAAGAAACCTATAAAAGTATTGGAATTAAATCGATGAATATATCCAGAATCGTTTACAGCAATAAGTTCTGTATCCAGAGCTTCTACACCAAACCAATTTCCTGTATTCACAACTGTCCATTGATTGTAATCTATAAGATTTGCATTTGTACTATCGGCTCTTCTGATACCGTTGGAAGTTGCGGCAAAAATAAATCCATTAAAAAAAGCGGTTTGTTTGACACTAATTTCGGCTCCGTTATCACCAATAAAATAGGTATCACCAAACTGAGAAGTATTTAAATTAAACTGAACAATTCCGAAATCGCACGAAACATAAACCAAACCATTATGTTCCATAAAATGATTGATTTTTTTCAAATTTGCCGGCAGCTGCTTATTAATTATATCTACAATTTTTAATATACTTCCGTCGGTTTCGTTAATTAAAATCATCAAACCATTTTCATAACCGACTATTGTTTTCTTGAATGTTTCACTATAATAAACTGCAGCAATAGTCTGCCCCGATAATCCGTCAACTGTAGTTGTGGTTTTTAAAACATTTGTTGTGGTGTTTTTTGAAAACAATGCATTTTCTGAAGCTGCAAAAACAGTTGTTGAAGATTCTGCAACATCTTTTATTTCATTAAAAGAAAAATATCCCAGCCAAGACGATTTATTCTGCGCCTGACAAAATTGTATTAGTACTAAAAATAAAACGCAGAAAGCTATTTTCTTCATCATTATAATGTATTCGGATAGACAAATATACTACAAACGAGATTATTTAATTTTTGGTGGAATAAAAAATGCCTCCGAATATCTTCTAAAAGATAATCGAAGGCATTTTAACATTGCAATTAAATTTTTAAACTACACCTTGTGCAAGCATAGCATCGGCAACTTTAACAAATCCGGCAATGTTCGCTCCTTTTACGTAGTTTACATATCCGTCTTCTTCTGCACCGTATTTTTTACATTGGTTGTGAATTCCAACCATGATATCTTTCAAACGTAAATCAACCTCTTCACTAGTCCAGTTTAAACGGATAGAATTTTGAGTCATTTCTAATCCAGAAGCAGCAACACCACCAGCATTTGCCGCTTTTCCTGGAGCAAATAATACTTTATTATCTAAGAAAAGTTTAATAGCATCTAATGTAGAAGGCATATTTGCAGCTTCAGTAACACATAAAACACCATTATCGATTAATTTTTGAGCATCATCTCCGTTTAACTCATTTTGTGTAGCACATGGAATTGCGATATCTACTTTTACTTCCCAAGGGCTTTTCCCTTTATGGAATACAGCATTTGGATATTTCTCCAAATATCTCTCAGCTCTATTGTCTCCAGTCGCTCTCATTTCAAGCATATGGTCAATTTTTTCGCCAGAGATTCCCTCTTCATCATAAATATATCCATCAGGACCAGAAATCGTAAGAACTTTTCCTCCAAGTTCGTTAACTTTTAAGGCAACTCCCCAAGCCACATTTCCGAATCCAGAAATTGCTACTCTTTTACCTTTTACTTCGTGGCCAATTGTGCGTAACATTTGATCTGTAAAATAAACTACTCCGTATCCTGTAGCTTCTGGTCTAATTAATGAACCTCCGTAAGCCAAACCTTTTCCAGTTAAAACTCCTGTAAATTCATTTCTGATTCTTTTATATTGTCCAAATAAATATCCAATTTCTCTTGCTCCAACACCAATATCTCCAGCAGGAACATCAAGATCTGGACCAATATGACGGCATAATTCTGTCATAAATGATTGACAGAAACGCATAATTTCTGCATCAGATTTTCCTTCTGGATCAAAATCAGAACCACCTTTTCCACCTCCCATCGGAAGTGTAGTAAGACTGTTTTTGAATACTTGTTCGAAAGCCAAGAATTTCAAAACTGATAAATTTACAGAGTGATGAAATCTAATTCCACCTTTATAAGGTCCGATTGCAGAGTTCATTTGAATTCTAAAACCTCTGTTTACAATGATCTCGCCTTTGTCATCTACCCAAGGAACCCTAAAAATTATAGAACGTTCTGGTTCTGCAATTCTTAGAAGTATATTTTTACCATCATATTTTTTGCGCTCAGATATGAAGGGAATTACTGTTTCTGCAAATTCTCTAACTGCTTGAAGAAATTCTGGCTCATTTGGATTTTTTGACTCAACTAGAGCCATAAATTCATTTATTTTTTGTTCCATATTTGAAATAAATTTTCAGATAATTTGATTTAATTTTCAGTTTTCCAACCTAAATATCAGTTTAAGAAAACGTTTTCGTTTTAACACACAAAGATATATCAAATTCTGATTCGAAGTTATATTTTTCACTTTTTTGAATCGATTTGTGTTTTTTTCAAGCATTACAAAAAAACTCATTTTACATGTAGGTGTTTACATGCAAATCGCCTTTTAAAAGTTAGTAAATTAAGTATTTTGCTAGTTATTTTTCAATAGACCGATTTAATATTTTGAATCGATTAGGTTTTTTATATATTTGCCGAGATTTGTAAGCCCCTACGAAATGTCTAAACACCTATTTATCACATTATTTGCCTTCTTTGGTATATCAACCGCGGCATCAGCGCAATCAAACCTAGCCCAAGAGATAGGAGTCTATGCAGGACCTGTTACTTTACAGTCCGATTTTGGCGAAAGAAGCAACTTCGACACCAACGTTGGAAACTCAGGTTTTGGTATCGGAATTATGCACTTTATCAACTTTTCTGCTGCAAATAACAGAGAAAGTTTCTTTACAGAACATTTTAAAGTGCGCTCTGAACTTGCTTTCAGCAGAACTAATTTGAAACATTATGGCCAGTGGGTGGAAAGAAAGCCTGACGGACTATTTGCCCAGCAGCTTAAAAACATGCACGCAAGTTCTACTACTTTAGGTCTTGGAGCTCAATTAGAATTTTCTCCTTTTATGAAAATTCATGACTTCGAAAACACAATTGGTAGTTTCAGCCCGTATGGTAGTGTAGGTTTTCAAGTAAGCTATTATTCTACAAAAATCGGTTCACATTTAGGAGACATAACTCTTCCAAATGTAACTCCAGGAAAATACCTGACCCCATCTGATGGTCGTGCACATGGTTTTTCTAGTGAGAGCGGAGTAGTATTATCTGCAACAGCAGCAATTGGAGTACATTATAAATTAACCACAATGAGTGATTTAATGTTTGAAACTCGTTTTCAAATGTATAACTCAGATTGGATTGATGGATTAAACCCAAACAAAGACATTTACAAAGAAAACAAATCAAATGACTGGCAGGTTTGGTTTAACTTTGGATATATTTATTACTTAGAATTCTAACAGAATTTTAAATCTCAAAATATAAAAAATCCCAAATTCCAAAATATTACAATTGGAATTTGGGATTTTTTTATTTGGGAATTTCTCTCTAAGATAAAGCCTGTTCTAAATCAGCAATTAAATCATCAGCATCTTCAATACCAACACTTAGTCGAACTAAATCATCGGTAATACCAACTTCTGCTCTTTTATCGGCAGGAATTGATGCGTGTGTCATTAAAGCTGGATGATTGGCTAGTGATTCAACTCCACCAAGCGATTCTGCCAAAGTAAATACTTTTAGCTTTTCTAAAAACGCTATTGAATCTTCTTTTTTCCCTGATTTAAAATCAAACGAAACCATTCCGCCAAAAGCTTTCATTTGCTTTTTAGCAATTTCGTGAAACGGATGACTTTTTAAACCTGGATAATAAACCGTTTTTATTTTTGGGTGATTACTTAAATATTCAACTACTTTTTCGCCATTTTCGCAGTGTCTTTGCACCCTTAAAGCCAAAGTTTTGATTCCTCTTAAAACTAAAAAACTGTCCATTGGTCCAAGTGTCGCACCAGTTGCAAATTGCTGAAAATGCAGTTGTTCTCCAAGTTCTTTGTCTTTTACAATTAATGCGCCCGCAATAACATCAGAATGTCCTCCTAAATATTTCGTTGCTGAATGCATAACAATATCTGCTCCTAAATCTAATGGTTTTTGCAAATATGGCGTTGCAAAAGTATTGTCCACCGCAAGAAGAATTTTCTTTTCTTGAGTAATTTTTGCAATTTCTTGAATATCGGCCAATTTCATCAATGGATTTGTCGGCGTTTCTACCCAGATTAATTTTGTGTTTTCGTTGATTAAACTTTTGAATTTTTCAATATCAGTCATATCAACAAAATGAAATTTAATTCCTGAATCTTTATAAATTCGAGAGAACATTCTATAAGTTCCACCGTATAAATCATCCATTGCAATAATTTCGTCACCCGCTTTAAAAGATCTTAAAACACAGTCTGTTGCTGCAAGACCAGACGAAAATGCTAATCCGCGAGTTCCGTTTTCGATACTTGCCAAAGCTTCTTCCAATGCTGTACGCGTAGGGTTTGATGCTCTGCTGTATTCGTAATCTGCCAAAGGTTTCCCTGGACTTGTCTGAATAAAAGTTGACGTTTGGTATACTGGCGGCATAACTGCTCCTGTAGATGGATCATGGTGCTGTCCTCCATGTATAACTTTTGTATTAAATTTCATATAGTTATAAGTTTTAAATCTATAATTGTTGTACAAATTTACCGCTTAATTTATTTTATCGCGACACAACTTCTTACCTTTGTATATAATTAACACTTTTTGATATGAAAAATTACATATTTATAATCTTTTTGTGTTTGATTTTTACAAGTTGCAAAAAAGAGCTTTCATTTGAGAATGAAAGGTTTGAAGAAAAATCTAATATTCCGTGCAAAACTGATTGTCCGGAAATCACAATAGAAGTTCCAGTTGCCAAAAATATTAAAGTAATATCAGACAGCATTAATAAGAAAGTTTTCTCTGTAATAAAGGAGATTGTTTTTTTTGGTGAAGATTCAACACAAGTCAATGACTACAAATCATTGTCTAAATCTTTTATTGCTTCGTATGAAGAAATGCGTCAAAAATTCCCAAATGACACTTTTGGATGGGAGGCGAAAATAATTGGCAATGTTGAATTTCAATCTGATTCGATTTTAAATCTTAAAATTGATCATTACACCTTTACCGGCGGTGCACATGGTTATCAAGGTTATCGTTCCCTATTATTTAATGCGAAAACTGGAAAAACAATATTCAACAATCAATTATTTAAAAACGAAAAAGATTTTAAGGCCTTCGCCGAAAAAGCATTTCGGGCAAAATACAAAATACCAGCAGAAGCGAATATTAATGCAACAGGTTTAATGTTTGAAAATGATAAATTTCAGCTGCCGCAAAACATATTTTATACTTCAGAAGGTCTGCTTTTATATTACAACTCATACGAAGCCGCTTCATATGCAGATGGTCCAAAAGAAATTTTGTTCCCTTATGATGAAGTCAATAAGTACTTGAATTTTCATTAAATATTTTAGATTAAATAAATTCAGCATCTACACAATTTTTGTAGATATGCTGGATGTAGACTCACTGCGGTGCGTCTCTACAGAAAAACCTTTGTCACTTTGTTTCTCTGAACCTCTGCACCTCTTTATTGAACATCATACTTCATTTTACGTAAAACACGAAGTGCTTCTTTAAAAGAAGAATAAACATTTTTATAAGGTTTTAAAAGCAATTTGGCATCTATGAGCTTTTGTCTTGCTTCTTCAAAACCATTTAGATGACAAATCATAAACGTAGAAGGCAGGTTTTCTAAATCCTTCATTTCACGTTCAGACAATATGATATTTTTTTGAAGTTTAGCCAACAAAGCCATATTCGCATTGTATATATGATACAACATTTTCCTGTTGAATTCTGGCGGCTGAAAAAGCATTTGACGGTCTATTTTATAGTAACCATTGTCAAAAAAATGAATAGTTTGTTCTTCCAGCGGATAATAACTCGTTTTATCATTTAAGCCAAGCGGCACATATTCTGTAATCGTAAAACTATCATCATCATAAAAAATGGTGACAACATCCTGAGCAGAATAGAAAAGTTTAATCTGCTCATTAATTAGTTCGATATCAACTCGTGACAAATACGTTTTATCCCGTAATTTTTTGGGAACACCAGCCCAGCAAATCACAAATAATTCTTTAAAAACATGATATTTCGGCGACATATCTTTATGCCTGAAATTCATAAAATCAATAACACCGTCTAAAGTATATTGAATGCTGTTTCGAGAACTATTTTCAATTCCGATTACAGTTTCTGTATTCTGATAGTTTTTTTCAACCTCTTCCCCACTTTCCAGCGGAATCGAATTACTGCCTCGCCTTATAAAAACACTATTAGCAAGAATGGTATGAATTCCTTTTTTAAAATAAGAAACTTTACTTTTTGGTTTTATAGTAACCAGACCAATCACTTTATCTTTTGGAAGATTTGGAAAAGGGACATTTTCGTATTGAATTTTAGGCGGATTTTCTAAAAAAGCATTTACAAGATTCTGAATTCGGCTGTCATCAAAAAAATCATCGCCGACAATTTCATTATCCTGATCTTCAACTCCAACAACGATATAAGAATTATTATTGGGATTGGAGTTTGATAATGCACAAATGTGTTTGAGAAACTTGCCTTTTCCTTCTCGAGAATGAAGATTCAGCTGCCTTTTTTTATCATAAAAACTGCTCTCATCATTGTGAGCAAGCAAATTCTTTATCAAAAGGCGTTTATTAATCATTATTTAGACTCCTTAGAAAGTTAGATTTTAGACTTCTTAGATATTGGTTTTCAGATTTCTAAATTAATCTAAAGATCTAACTTTCTAAGAAGTCTATCAATCTAATTTAAATATTTTTCTTCACAATCGTAGAAGATGCCTGCGCCGTACTCATAACTACCAAGTCTGCGATATTAACATGATAAGGCCTTGAAACTACAAAATGAATAATATCAGCAATATCTTCGGCCTGCAGCGGATCAAATCCTTTGTACACGTTTGCGGCTCTTTCGACATCTCCTTTAAAACGAACTTCACTGAATTCTGTTGCAACCATTCCCGGATGAATTCCTCCAACTCTGATTCCGAAAGGATTTAAATCAATTCGCATTCCTGCAGTTATAGCATCAACGGCATGTTTCGAACCGCAATATACGTTTCCGTTTGGGTAAACTTCTTTCGCAGCAGTAGAACCAATATTAATAATATGTCCAGATTGTCTTTCAACCATTTGCGGAATTATCGCTTTTGAAACATACAAAAGTCCTTTTACATTAATGTCAATCATAGCATCCCAATCGTCTAAATCTCCATTTTGAATCGGATCTAAACCGTGGGCATTACCAGCGTTATTAATTAAAACGTCAATCGTAGAAAAATCGTTTGGCAAAGCACCTATTTTTTCTAAAACCTCCTCTTTGTTACGAACATCAAATGCTAAAGAATGCACTTCTGTAAAAGCAGAAAGTTCTTTTTGAAGTTCTTCCAAACGGTCTTTACGTCTTCCGCAAAGAATAACTTTATAATTGTTTTTTGCTAGAATTTGAGCGGTTGCCTTTCCAATTCCGCTTGTAGCACCAGTAATTAAAACTGTTTTTTTCATTTTAAATATTTTGTTTTTAACACATAGAGGCATAGTTTACTTACTTTGAAAGGCATTTCATTTGCATAATTCATATAGCTATGTGTAAGTGAAACGCTAAAATTCTCTTTTCCAAAGCAATCATAAATCTATGTTTCTATGTGTTTATTTTTTTCTACTCAGATAATACTGAATACTGTCACTGCGACTGAAAAACTAAAAATTAAGGCACATCGTCGCCCATGCTTTCTGTCCAGATGGCGAACCAGTCTTCTGTATCCATTTCTAGTTCAACAGCTTTCATTAAAGATTGAATTCTAGCGATATTTACCGTTCCAGCAATAGGAATTACTTTTGCAGGATGTTTTAAAATCCAAGCCAATAAAAGCGTATCAGAACCTAAATGGTATTTTTCTACTAACGTTGAAAATAATTTTTTCAAACGGCGGGTTTGTTTAGTATCTTCTCTAAAAACAGTTCCAAGCGGATTCCATGACAACGGACGAATTCCGTGAGTCTGCATATAATCTAAACTTCCATCTAACATGGCGTCATAATGAGTTGCAGAAAATTGTACTTGATTATAACTTACTTCTGTTTTCTGACGAATTAATTCGGTTTGTGAACTGGTAAAATTCGAAAGTCCAAAATCAATTATTTTTCCTTCACCTTTTAATTTTTCAACCGCTTCTGCGATTTCGTCTGCCTGCATTAACGGACTTGGTCTGTGCAGTAAAAAAACATCTACATAATCTGTTTTCAGTTTTTTCAAAGATCCTTCAACCGACTTAATAATATAGTCTTTCGAATAATCGTAATGTTTGATTTTGTTTTCAGGGCGTTTTTCAGCAATCATTTGAATACCGCACTTGGTAATTAATTGTAATTTTTCACGATCAATTTTACTGGCGTGAAAGGCTTTTCCAAAATCGGCTTCGGTCGTATAAGATCCGTAAATATCCGCGTGATCAAAAGTCGTAATTTTGTTTTCGATACTCACTTGTATCATGTTTTCCATTTCTTTGGTTGTAAGGTTTTTATCCCAAACTCCCAATTCATAGTGCCCGAAATTATAGGCGATAAGACCGTTTTGCTCATAATAGTTATGCGTTATTTTTGGTAATAATTATGCTTTAATAAAACATAATCATCAAAGTTCTTAAAAATATAAAAATAGATTCACAATTAGTCCTTAAAATTAGGTCATTGGTCGAAGTTTTAACCATTCTTTAACATCTTACTTCTTAAAAAATATTCAATTTGCACTCTCAAAAAACAGGCGTACAAATCAAGGTTTTTAAAAATATTTATATGGAAGAAAATACAACGACTTTAGACATTAGAGCGATAAATGAAAAAATTGAAAGAGAAAGTGCTTTTATAGACCTTCTTACAATGGAAATGAACAAAGTTATTGTGGGCCAGAAACATATGGTCGAGCGTTTATTAATCGGATTGCTTGGCCAAGGACATATTTTACTGGAAGGAGTGCCAGGTCTTGCAAAAACTTTAGCTATAAATACATTATCACAAGCGGTTCAAGGTTCTTTCAGCCGTATCCAGTTTACGCCGGATTTATTACCTGCCGATGTTATCGGAACCATGATTTACAATATTAAAGCAAATGAATTCTCTATTAAAAAGGGACCTATTTTTGCTAATTTCGTACTTGCCGATGAGATTAACCGTGCGCCGGCAAAGGTTCAATCAGCTTTATTAGAGGCAATGCAGGAAAAACAAGTTACCATTGGTGACACTACTTTTAAATTAGACCGTCCGTTTTTAGTACTTGCAACACAAAACCCAGTGGAACAAGAAGGAACATACCAGCTTCCAGAAGCACAAGTTGACCGTTTCATGCTGAAAACAGTTATTGACTATCCAAAAATTGATGAAGAGCGTTTTGTAATTCGTCAAAACTTAAAAGGATCTTACGAAAAAGTAAATCCTGTAGTTTCTGTTGAACAGATTCTACGTGCGCAAGAAGCAGTTCGTGAAGTTTACATGGACGAAAAAATCGAGAAATACATCCTAGATATTATTTTCGCAACGCGTTACCCTGAAAAATATAAATTAGCCGACTTAAAACCGCTTATTAGTTTTGGAGCTTCTCCTCGTGGAAGTATCAATTTGGCTAATGCTGCAAAATGTTACGCTTTTATCAAACGCCGCGGATATGTAATTCCAGAGGACGTTCGTGCTGTAGTTCACGATGTTTTACGTCACAGAGTTGGAATTACTTACGAAGCAGAAGCAGAAAACATTACTTCTGTAGACATTATCAACAAAATCGTTAACGAGATTGAGGTACCTTAAAAATTTGTTTCAAGTTTCAGGTTTCAAGTTGTTGCAAGACTAACTTGAAACTTTTAAACTTTAAACTTTAAACAAATAAAATGGATACAAAAGAGCTTTTAAAAAAAGTACGGAAAATAGAAATCAAAACGAAAAGACTGAGCAATCATATCTTTTCGGGAGAATACCACTCTTCATTTAAAGGACGAGGAATGACGTTTAGCGAGGTGCGTCAATACCAATACGGAGATGATATTCGTAACATCGATTGGAATGTGACCGCACGCTATAACGAAGCTCACGTTAAAGTATTTGAAGAAGAACGCGAATTGACCATGGTTCTAATGGTTGATATTTCGGGTTCGGAATCTTTTGGTTCTAAAAATCAATTCAAGAAAGACATCGTAACCGAAATTGCGGCAACGATGGCTTTTTCGGCTACACAGAATAATGACAAAATTGGTTTAATATTATTTTCTGATACTGTAGAACTATATATTCCGCCAAAAAAAGGACGTTCGCACGTGCTTCGCATCATTCGCGAATTGATCGAATTTGAACCAAAAAGCAATAAAACAGACATTGCACAGGCTCTAAAGTTTTTATCTGGAACTCAAAAGAAGAAAGCCATTATTTTCATGATTTCAGATTTCATGTCTGATTCTTATGAGCATACTTTAAAAATTGCTTCCAAAAAACACGACATTACAGGTGTTCGAGTATACGATATCCGCGAAGAAAAAATTCCAAATTTAGGAATGGTACCAATGCTGGATGCTGAAACTGGAAAAATACAATTGGTTGATACAGGTTCAAAAACAGTTCGTCTAAATTATGAGAAACATTATCAAGACAAATTGAATTATTTTAAAGATACATTCCGTAAATCTGGAGCAGGAATTGTAAATACCAGAGTAGACGAAAATTACGTTACTAAACTATTAGGCTATTTCAAATCACGATAAAAATCTGGCAATTTTGATTAACAAATCAAAAATCGTTAATCTAAAATCAACAATCGTTAATCAAATGAAATTTAAACTTTATATATTTTTATTGTTCTTTTCTACTATGATTTTTGCCCAGCAGAAACCAGTAGAAACAAGCATTGATACCACAAAAAACAAAATTGGTGCAGAGTTTAAACTGACACTTAAAACTGTTGTAAACTCAAAATCAAAAGTTGAATTTCCGAAACTTAAGAATATTGGTGCTTTAGAAGTAATTCAGTCTTATCCAGTTGATACTGTTAAGAAAGATGACACTTATGAGTTAATCAAAAAATATGGTTTAACGCAGTTTGATTCTGGTCGTTATACAATTCCAAGCATCAAAATTTTAATTGATAAAAAACCTTTCTTTACAGATTCTATTAAAGTTGAAGTTGCCAATGTAAAAGTCGATACTTTACAGCAGAAAATGTACGACATCAAAGATATTTCTTCTGTAGATGAAGGAATAGGAAATTGGTGGATTTACGTTTTAATTGTTCTAGTAATTATCGGAATTGGGGCTTTTGTTTACTGGTACGTTAAAAAACGCCAGCTGAAAAAAATTGAAGAGGAAGTTTATAAAACACCTATCGAAAAAGCGACAAGTTTATTGAACAACTTAGAGAA
This sequence comes from Flavobacterium sp. S87F.05.LMB.W.Kidney.N, assembly GCF_004366435.1. Lineage (NCBI taxonomy): Bacteria > Pseudomonadati > Bacteroidota > Flavobacteriia > Flavobacteriales > Flavobacteriaceae > Flavobacterium > Flavobacterium sp. S87F.05.LMB.W.Kidney.N. The sequence goes on from NZ_SODX01000007.1 coordinate 212,670, forward strand.
AAAAGAACTTGTTCAAAAAGGAGAAATTAAAGAATATTATAGCGAATTAACCGATATCGCTAGAAATTATATCGAAGAAGCTATCCATATTCCAGCAATGGAAAGTACAACTTCTGAATTGATTCAGGCAATTAGAACAGCCTCAACTCAAAAGAAAATGACGCTTACGCCGGAAACGGTTGAGAATTTAGAACGTGTTTTACGTCAAGCCGATTTGGTAAAATTTGCAAAATCTAAACCATTAGAATTTGAAATTACAGAAGACAGAAACAAAATTCAGAAAGTAATTTTAACGCTTGATAATGCAATCCCGACAGAAGTTCCAGAAGATGTTGAAGATCAATTATTGAATGAAGCGCAAAGACAAAAACAAATTCAAGCACAGCTTCGTAAAAAACGAAATGCACGAATTGGTTATGCCGTTGCAGCTGTTGTGTTTTTATTAACGGCAACGACAACTTATTTCGTGGTTACTAAAGGTTTCAATTACGTAAAAGACAATATAATTGGTCATCCTTCTAAAGAATTATTAGAAGGCGAATGGGTAAAAAGTGCATACGGAAATCCAGCCGTTCTTATTGAAACTCCAAAAGTTTTAAAACGAGTTGATACAGAAAAAGTACTGCCAAAAGAAGCAATGGCATTAATTAAAGAAATGCAGCTTTTTGTATATGGAAGTATGATTGACAATTTCTATATTGCAGTTTCTACAAGTAAATTTAAACAGCCAACAGATATAGATTTATCTAAAGCGCTTGAAGGTTCATTAAAAATTATTGAAGCTCAAGGCGGACAAAATATTATTGTAAAACAAGAAGATTTTCAAACTAATGAAGGTATTCAGGGAGTAAAAGGTTACGGAACAATGACTATTCTGAACCCAGAAACTAAAACGAGTACAAAAGCATATTATGAGTTATTGCTTTTCAAGCAAGATCAAGGTTTACAGCAAATCCTGATTTTACATGAAGAAGGTGATACGTATGCTAATGAAATCACAACCCGAGTATTAAATTCTGTTGAACTTCAAAGAGCAAACAACTAATGAGTAAGATCACTTTTTTAAATCCAGAATTTCTTTGGTTGTTCCTTTTAATTCCGATTGCTATAATTTGGTTTTTATTGAAACGCAACCAGCAGTTGGCTACTTTAAAAATGAGCTCGACCGCAGGTTTTCAAAACAGCGAATCTTTATTGGTCAAATTAAGACCGTGCTTATATGTTTTTAGAATTTTAGCTTTAAGCTCATTAATCATTGCATTGGCACGTCCAAGAACTGTAGATATCAGCAATCAAACTAAAACAACAAAAGGTATTGATATTGTAATGGCAATTGACGTTTCTGGATCTATGCTGGCAAAAGATTTAAAGCCTAATCGTATGGAAGCTTTGAAAAGAGTTGCTGCCGATTTCGTTGAAGAAAGACCAAATGACAGAATCGGATTGGTTTTATATGCTTCTGAAGCTTATACTAAAACTCCTGTTACAAGCGATAAAGCAATTATTCTTGAAGCCATAAAAGGTATTAAATACGATACAGTTCTCCAAGACGGAACTGGAATTGGAATGGGATTAGCAACTGCGGTAAATCGTTTAAAAGATAGTAAAGCCAAAAGCCGTGTAATTATTTTACTTACCGATGGTGTAAACAATGCCGGATTTATCGAGCCGGAAACTGCTGCCGACATTGCCAAACAATACGGAATAAAAGTATACACGATTGGTCTTGGTACAAACGGAATGGCTGAATCTCCATACGCATACGCACCAAACGGAGGTTTCTTATTCAAAATGCAAAAAGTTGAAATCGACGAAAGACTGATGAAAAATATTGCCCGAAAAACAGACGGAACCTATTTTAGAGCAACAAGCAACGATAGATTAGCTGAGATCTATAAGTCAATCAACAAACTGGAAACAACAGAAATTCAGGAATTGAAGTTCTATGATTATGATGAAAAATACAGAGGTTTTGTTTTATTTGCAGCCTTTTTATTATTGCTTGAAGTTGGCTTAAGAAATACAGTTTACAGAAGCTTTATTTGATTTTTTAAAATCAAAAATTCCAAATTTTAAAATTCCAAATTCCAAGTTGAAATTGAGAATCTAAAATTGGATACTTAAATAATAAAAGCAAAAGTTAAAATTTGAAAGATTGAAATTTAATAACTCCAAAGTTTGGAATTTGGATTTTCAATATTGGAATTTAAGAAAATTTATGGAATTAGACGAAAAAAAATATTTATATCTCTTATTACTACTCCCAATTGTGGTGTGTATTTTCCTTTTCAATATGTATTGGAAAAGAAGAAAACAACGCGAATTTGGTGATTTGGAAATGGTAAAAAGATTGAGTCCAGAGAAATCAGTTTTTAAACCTGTTTTAAAAATAGTCGTGATTCTTTTGGCGCTTACCTGCCTAATTATTGGTTTGGTTAACCCAAAGATTGGAACCAAAATGGAAACTGTTAAACGAGAAGGTATTGACATTGTTTTTGCAGTCGATGTTTCTAAAAGTATGCTTGCCGAGGACATTGCACCAAGCCGTTTAGATAAGAGTAAACAATTAGTCTCTCAGATCATTAACAACTTAGGAAGTGACAGAATTGGGATTGTGGCATACGCGGGGAGCGCCTTTCCTGTTTTACCGATAACATCAGATTACAGTGTTGCCAAAATGTTCTTGCAAAGTATGAGTCCAGATATGGTTTCCTCACAAGGAACATCGTTAGATGAAGCAATCCGATTATCTTCAACTTATTTTGATGAAAAAAGTAAAACCAGCAAATTATTAATTCTAATTTCTGACGGAGAAGATCATTCTGAAGGTGCTGCCGCTGCTGCAGAAGAAGCCAATAAATTAGGAATGAAAATCATTACAATTGGTGTTGGAACAGAACGAGGAGGAACAATTCCTTTAAAAGAAAATGGTGTTGTAAGAGGTTACCAAAAAGATCAAAACGGACAAACTGTAACCACAAAACTAAATCAAGAAGGTTTAAAAACAATTGCAAAAGCAACTAAAGGGGGTTATGTTTACGGCGGAAGCACTAAAGAAGTTTTAGAATATGTAAAAAATGCTTTGAACAATATTCAGAAAACAGAATTTGAAGCAACGCAAATGGCCGAATTTCAATCGCAGTTTCAGTGGTTTATCGGATTTGCATTTTTATTACTGTTTCTAGACATTTTCTTATTAGAAAGAAAAACAAGCTGGATCAAAGAATTGGATTTATTTAACGAAAAGAAATAAAAAAAGTTAGCCACAAATTGCTCGAATTTACACGAAAACAAATTGGTTATTTTGTGAAATTCAAACACAAAAAAACAAAACTAATTAGTGTCAATTACTGAGATTCGTGGCAAACAAAAATAAAAAACAAGAATGAAAAATTTACTTCTTTATATTTTACTCACGGTTTCTTTGGCGGTTTCTGCCCAAGAGAAAGACAAATCATTGCCTGCTGCCAATGAAGAATATAAACAGAATAAATTTGTTGATGCTGAGGCAAACTATAGAATTTCGGAATCAAAATTTCCTAAAAGATCAACAGCGCCATATAATTTAGGAAATACTATTTATAGACAAAATCAAGTTTCAGAGGCTAAGTTTGCTTACGCGAAAGCAATAAAAAATGCCAAAACCAGACCTGAAAAACACAAAGCTTATCATAATCTTGGAAACGTTTTCATGAAAGAGAAAGATTATACGCAGGCAGTTGAAGCATACAAACAAGCTTTACGTAATGATCCGACAGATGATGAAACACGTTATAACTATGCTTACGCGAAACAAAAACTAAAAGAGAATCCGCCGAAAAACGATAAAAACAAAGATAAAGACAAGGACAAGAATAAAGACAAGGATAAAAACAAAGATAAAGACAAGGACAAGAATAAAGATAATAAGGACAAAGACAAGGATAAAAAAGACGATAAAGGCGACAAAGATAAAGACAAAAAAGACGGTAAAAACGATCCGAAGAAAGACGACAAGTCTGACAATCAAGGACAGCCAAAACCGCAGCCTGGAGGAATATCAAAAGAACGTGTCCAAAATTTATTAGATGCCGTTAACAATGAAGAAAAGAAAATTCAGGATAAAGTAAACGCGCAGAAAGTAAAAGGCAATCCTAAGAAAACAGAAAAAGACTGGTAAAATAAGTTTAATCGTTTAACCGTTAATTTGTTTATTTGATCAAGTAAAACGGATTAAACAAATAACGATTAAACGATTTAACATAAAAAAACGATTAAAAAATTAAATGAAAAGATATTTAATTCTATTTCTACTCGCTTTTCAAGGACTTATGGCTCAAGTACAATTTGAAGCCAGAGTCAGCAAAAATACGCTTGGACTGAACGAAAGACTTCGTATAGACTTCATTATGAATGTTGACGGAGATAATTTCGAACAGCCTTCTTTTGACGGTTTTAAACTTGTTGCGGGACCAAGCCAGCAGATTAGCCAATCTTGGATCAATGGTCGAAGCTCTTTTCAGAAAATTTACTCTTATATTTTACAGCCTGAGAGAAAAGGCGCTGTAACGATCAAACAAGCCGCAATAGAATACAACGGGCAGATCTATAAAACAAATCCGATTAAGGTTACGGTTACCAATGCTGTAGCTCAGGAAAGAGATCCAAGTGACAGACCTCCAGGATCTGGAAACGAATTGTTGAATTTAGTTGCTGAAATTTCAAAAACAAATCCATATCTAAATGAACCAATTACAGTTGTTTACAAACTGTATTTCAACAACATTGGTGTTACTGGATTTAAAGAACTGGCAAAACCAAAATACAATGATTTCTGGAATCAAAATATTGACATAAAACAATTGTCTATTGAAGAAGGAAATTACCAAGGACAGAGATGTTATTATGTAATCCTGAAAAAAGCGATTTTGTATCCTCAAAAAGCTGGAAAACTAACAATTGAACCTCTTTCACTTGATATTGGCGTGCAATTACCAACAAATCGCCGCGATATGTTTGGACAAATGATTATTACGGAGGATAATAAAGTAGTTTCAGCAGGAGCTAAAACAATAAATGTAAGACCGCTTCCTGAAAGCACAAAACCAGAAGGATTTACTGGTGCTGTTGGAAGACTGAACTTTACAGTTACGCCTTCTAAAACAACACTTAAAAATGGCGAAAGTCTCGACTTAATTGTAAGTGCACAGGGAACCGGAAACATGAAGTTGTTTACTCTTCCTAAACCAGTTGTTCCAAATGCATTAGAAATGTATGATCCTGTTCATGATGAAAAAGTAACAACATCATTAGCTGGAATGTCTGGAAGAATCACAGATAAATATACCATCATTCCGCAGTACAAAGGAAAGTATGCTATTAAGCCAATGCAGTTTTCATACTTTGATTTGAGTTCGGGCACTTATAAAACCATCACTTCAAAAGAGATTATGGTGGATGTTTTAGATGGTCCAACACCTGCAGAAGCAAATACTGGAAGTACTGCTAAAAATATAGCTGTCAAAACAGAACAATTTAAAAACATCAAACCTAAAACAATATTAGTTGGTATCGCTAAAAAAGATTTTTATGGTTCCGATTTATATTTAGGATTATTATTTGCTCCGTTCATCATCATTCCGCTGATTATTTTAGCTAAGAAGAAAAAAGAAGCTATTGACAGTGACGTTACTGGAAATAGAATTAGAATGAACAATAAACTAGCGAAGAAATATTTATCGCAGGCGAAGAAACATCTTAACAATAAAGAGCCTTTCTATATTGCACTGGAAAAAGCAATGCATAATTTCTTGAAAGCTAAACTGCATATTGAAACCTCAGAAATGAGTAAAGACAATATTAGAGAATTGTTATTGTCTAGAAATGCAAACCCAGAAACCGTACAAAACTTTATTGCTTTGACAGAAAACTGTGAGTTTGCACGCTATGCACCAGCATCGAGCGCTTCAATCCAGCAAGATTATGATAAAGCGGTGTTGATTATTTCTGAGTTAGAAAAACAGATTGTTTAATTTTTTTTACCGCAATCCCGATAGCTATCGGGAGCTAAGAAAATTGATTTAGATTTCGATGAATTTAAGTTCGCAAAGTTGAAAATCTTATTACATATTTTGAAAATGAAAAACATATTATATTTCTTTTTGTTAATCTCACAGGTTTTCTTTGCGCAGGGGCGCTTTGAAGCAGGAAATGCTTTATACGAAAAGGGGCAATATAAAGAAGCTGCACAGGTTTATGAAAACATCATTAAAGAGGATAAATTACATTCGGCTGAATTGTATTTTAATCTTGGAAACTGTTACTATAAACTAAATCAAGTTGCACCTTCTATTTATAATTATGAAAAAGCTTTGGTTTTAAAACCAAACGATCCTGAGACTTTAAACAATTTAAAGTTTGCCAAAAAGCTGACAATCGATGAAATTAAAGAAGTTCCTAAAGTTGGTTTTGCAAAACTGATTCAAAACTTTACTTCTATTTTTGACTATAATACTTGGGCCAAAATTTCTGTTGCGCTTGGTTTTGTATTTTTGTTGAGTTTTATTGGGTATTATTTTTCGAATGCTACACTTGCAAAAAGAATTTATTTCGTTGGAATGTTTGTTGTTTTGATTGCTTTAGGTTTAAGTATTTCAGCTGGCATGTCTGAAAAAAGTCATTTTGACAATGATCGTGTTGCCATTGTTTTTTCTGAATTAAGCCAAGTTCGAAAGGAACCACAAAAATCAGCAAATGGTATTATTCTATTACACGAAGGAGCAAAAGTTTATGTTCTAGAAAGCGTTGCAGGATGGAAAAAAGTAGAATTAACAGACGGAACTCAAGGCTGGATTGATTCTTCAACTATTAAAGAAGTAAAGTAAAATTTAAAAATATTCAAATAAAAAATTCCAAATTCCAATGTTAAACTGGAGTTTGGAATTTTTGTTTTTTGGAGTTTCTAATTAGTTTACAGCATCAACCAATCTTATAAATTCTGCTCTGTAACCATCTTCATCATTATACAAACCAGACTTTGCTAATTTTTTAATGTCTGACGCAGAACTGCTGGTAATATATTTTGAATCGCGTAATTTTAATCCGAACCAAGAAACTGCGGTTGTAAATTTAAAATCAGGAGAACTGTTTTGAAGGTCTGTTTTCCTATCTGCTATTACATTTACTATTTCAATACTTTTATCGCCATCAGGTTTTTTATATCTGAATTTTACGGTTGCCAATTCATCACTGTAATTTCCATCTCCTTTTTGTGTTTTAGTATATTTCAAATCAGATGGAACGTAATTACTTTCTACTCCAACTGGAATAATTTCATACAAAGCTGTAACGGAGTGTCCGCTTCCTAATTCGCCCGCATCAATTTTATCATTTTTAAAATCTTCTGCATTGAGTTTTCGGTTTTCATAACCAATCAATCGATATGCTTGAACGTGTTTAGGATTAAATTCAATTTGAATTTTTACATCTTTCGCAATAGCAAACATCGAACCTTTAAATTCTTTTCCTAGAAAACGATTCGCTTCTTGAATATTATCGATATAAGCGTAATTTCCGTTGCCTTTATCGGCTAAGATTTCCATTTTAGAATCTTTGTAATTCCCCATTCCGAAACCTAAAACAGTTAAAAACACACCAGAGTTTCTTTTTTCTTCAATTAATTTCAGCATATCATCATCACTGGAAGCGCCAACATTAAAGTCACCATCAGTAGCTATCACTACTCTATTATTTCCCTCTTTTATGAAATTTTCCTGTGCTAGTTTGTAAGCTAATTCAATTCCTTCGCCTCCTGCTGTGCTTCCTCCTGCATGCAAGTCATCAAAAGCATCCATAATTTCATCTTTATTGTTACCAGAAGTTGGCTCTAAAACAACACCAGCCGAACCTGCATAAACGACAATAGAAACTTTATCGATACTGCGAAGCTCTTTTACCAAAATTTTCATTGATTCTTTTAGCAAGGGCAGTTTGTTCGATTCATCCATAGAACCAGAAACATCTACTAAAAAAACGAGATTAGTAGCGGGCAAATTTGCCATGGGAATGTTCTTTCCCTGCAAACCAATTTTTAGCAGTCTGCTGTTTGTATTCCACGGACAGTCGCTGTATTCTGTGTTTATAGCAAAAGGATGCTGCCCATCTGGCTGTGGATATTTATATTTGAAGAAATTAATCATTTCTTCAACACGCACGGCATCTTTTGGGACTTTCTGCCCTTCATTAATAAAACGTCGAATATTAGTGTATGATGCATTATCAACATCTATAGAAAAGGTAGAAAGTGGTTCTTTAAGCGGAGATTCAAACGGATTTTCTTCTAAGCCTGCGTAGCTTTCTGTGTTCGGTTCAATGTACATTTCCTCTGGAATTTCATCTGATACAGCTGCAGCAGAATCAACGGTCTCGTAACTTTGGTCTGGTGCATATGCTTTCTTACAGCTGAAAATAGTAAGTACAAGGAATGCCATCATAAAGAAATTAAGATTTCTCATAAAGTAAATTTTTAAAAATTTATAAAAGGTTATAGGCTTCAAATAAGGACTAGCATTCCGGATGTACTAGAAGTAATTATTTGCAATTTTCGAGTATGCAAAATCGTGCCAAAAAATTTACAAATGTTTTTCTTACGTGGAAATAAAATTAAAAACCTTGATTTTTAAAGGGATTTACTGTGAAATATTTTTTTCTTTTCCGTGTAAATTGTAGAGACGCAGCGCAGTGCGTCTAAGTCAAGTAGATCGACAAAGATTATATTAGATGCACTGGAGATATTTTTTTTGCCACAGATTAATGGATTTGAAATGATTAATCCTTTTTAATCTTTTAATGTGTGGCATTACTTTATATTTCTGTGTGTAGACGCACTGCGGTGCGTCTCTACAGAATATTGGACTATGAAATTAAAACTGATATATTCTCTCAGGCGTAACGCAGTAATCCAATTTAATATCCGACTCAAAAACATCATCGATTTGATTTACGGCTTCAAAAAAAGAAAGACCGATTTTGATGGTTTCGGGTTTGCATTCGGCAAGAAATTTATCGTAGAAACCTTTTCCGTATCCAATTCGGTTTCCAAAAATATCAAAAGCCAAAAGTGGCACAAAAACAACTTCTATTTTAGAAGAAGGCACTTCTATTCCATCTACAGGTTCTGGAATATTGTATTCGTTCTTTTTAATTTTGGTATTATCAGTCAATAAAAAGTGAGTCATTTTTCTAGTTTCAAAGTCACTTTTAGAAATCAGGATTTCTTTGTCTTTTCCAGAAAGTAAATGCAGGATAAATTCGGTATTGACTTCTTTATGTTCTTCAATAGGAAGAAAAACATGATAATAAATTTTATCCCAAATTGGCATTTGAATCAATTGGTTGGCAATTGCCAGACTTTTTTCTTCTACTTCATCAAAAGAAAGCGCCTTACGGAAATTTTTATATTCAATTCGAAGTTCTTTTTTAGTCGTAGACATTTTCAGGATTACTTTTAGATAAATGATAAATAGCGTCGCCTTCGTAAACAATTGGAGAATGGTTCGCATTAATTACAAAACCATCATGTGGTGCTTTTACTTTTTGCTCAAATTTACCAAATGGATCTGTAATAATAGCTAAGATAGTGCCTTTGGTTACAAATTTTCCGATCAAATTAAAATCGTGCAGCAACCCCGAACATTTTGCCCGAAGCCAAACCGATTGTTTAATATAAATAGATGGCTCATGAGATGGCTCGACTATTTGTTTCGGATCGAGCATATTTAAATAATGCAATAAACGTTTGGTTCCAAGTACACCTTGATTGGCAATTTCGTTATTAATATCCAATGATTTTCCGCCTTCAAAAAGAAGCATTTTGACATTGGCTTTTTCAGACGTATTTCTAAAAGAACCGTTTATATTTTTAGAGTATAAAGTAAAAGGCGCATTAAAAACGTCTGCCAAAATTTTCAATTCGGGATTATTTTCGGTGATTCTGATCTGAGGCGCATTGAAACGACTTGCTCCTCCCGCGTGAAAATCGACTGCATAATCTAGAATTGGCAGAATTTCTTCGACAATATGATACGCAAATCTACTGGCAAGCGAACCTTTTTTGCTTCCGGGAAAAACGCGGTTTAAGTCACGGCCGTCTGGAAATTCGCGAGATTTATTCACAAAACCATACATATTGATCACCGGAATACAGATTATTGTTCCGCGAGTAGGTCTGTTAATTTTTTTACTGATGATCTGACGGACAATTTCGACACCATTTATTTCGTCGCCGTGAATTCCTGCAGAAAACAAAACCGTTGGGCCTTCAACCTTGGAACGGCGTACAATAACTGGGATGTTCAGTTTGGTCGTAGTGTGTAATCGAGCAATTTCGACGTTTATCGTTCTGTGTTCTCCCGGCAAAATCGATTCGCCAAAAATAACCAATGGAGTACTATTTTTCATGTAGAATTATAAAATCTAAATATAGAAATTATTCTTTTGATTTTGTAAATTTGAAACTAAATCAATGTTAAGCTTCATTTAGAAATCGGAATGGTTTTTGAAAAGCTTTTCGAACATCTTCAGAAACAATATAGAATGCAAAAACCATCCTTAGATCTTCAAATTTTAACCTTGCCAGACAATCCAGGTGTTTATCAATATTATGATAAAGACGGGAAAATCTTGTATGTTGGCAAAGCCAAAAATTTAAAAAAAAGGGTTTCCTCATATTTCAATAAAATTCACGACACAAGGAAAACAAATGTTCTGGTTAGAAAAATTGTAACCATAAAACATATTGTTGTTCCTACAGAGACTGATGCGCTTTTATTAGAAAACAATTTAATTAAAACTTTACAGCCACGATATAATGTTTTGCTCCGCGATGACAAAAGTTATCCTTGGATTTGTATTAAAAAAGAACCTTTTTCGAGAATATTTTTAACTCGAAGAATGGTAAAAGACGGCTCTGAATATTTCGGTCCTTATACCAATTTTAAGATGGTTTATACGATTTTGGATCTAATCAAAGAATTGTATCCGTTAAGAACCTGCAATTACGATTTGAGCAAATCGAATATTGAGTCTGGAAAATTTAAGGTTTGTCTGGAATATCATATCGGAAACTGCAAAGGTCCGTGTGAAGGTTTGGAACCTTTAGAGGAATACCAGAGACAAGTCAACGCAATTCGCGAAATCCTAAAAGGAAATTTCAAAGAAAGCTTGAAGGATTTTAAGAAATTAATGAATAATTATGCGCAGAATTTACAATTTGAAGAAGCGCAGAAAATCAAAGAAAAAATCGAAATTCTTGAAAACTATCAATCCAGATCAACGATTGTAAATCCGAAAATTACCAATGTTGATGTTTTCTCGATTGTGTCTGACGAAAGTGCAGCTTATGTCAACTTCCTGCAGATTTCTCACGGTTCCATCATTCGTTCTCATACTTTAGAAATCAAGAAAAAACTCGACGAAAGCGATGAAGAACTATTAGAATTGGCAATTGTAGAGCTTCGTGAACGTTTTAATTTATTATCAAAAGAAATCATTGTTCCTTTTGAAATGGATTTGGGCGAAAACATCAAAACAACCGTTCCGCAGCTCGGAGACAAAAAACAGATTTTAGATTTATCAATAAGAAATGCCAAATTCTACCGCATCGAACAATTGAAACAATTACAAATTGTTGATCCAGATCGTCACGTAAATAGAATTATGGCACAGATGCAGAAAGATTTACGTCTTCCTGTTGAGCCTCGACATATAGAATGTTTTGATAACTCGAACATACAAGGAACAAATCCTGTTGCTGCCTGCGTGGTTTTTAAAGATGGAAAACCAAGCAAAAAAGATTATCGCCATTTTAATGTAAAAACCGTTGAAGGTCCAGACGATTTTGCTTCGATGACCGAAATTGTATACCGCCGTTACAAAAGATTATTAGATGAAAATCAGCCTTTACCTCAATTGATCATTATTGACGGTGGAAAAGGACAATTGTCATCTGCCCTAAAAAGTATCGATGAGTTGGGTCTACGTGGTAAAATTGCCATTATCGGAATTGCAAAACGTTTGGAAGAACTTTTTTATCCAGGTGATTCAATTCCGTTATATCTGGATAAAAAATCTGAAACCTTAAAAGTCATTCAGCAATTACGAAATGAGGCGCACCGTTTTGGTATTACTTTTCACCGAGATAAACGAAGTAAAGCTGCGCTTAATTCTTCTGTAGAAAGCATTCCTGGAATTGGCGAAAAAACTATGCTCGCGTTAATACAACATTTTAAAAGTGTTAAAAGATTGAAACTAGCAACAGAAAAAGAAATTTCGGCCGTTGTTGGGGCATCGAGGGCTAAAAAAATTGTAGATTTTTATCATCCAAAAGAAAACTAATTCACTTTGAAAAAATACTTTTTACATATCTGTTTAAGTTTATTTTGCTCTATTTTGTATAGTCAAAATGATATTTCTTTGGTACAAAAAGACAAAAGCAAATTCAAGATAAGTTTGAAAACCAATTCTGGTTCCACGGATAACGAAGAAATCGAACAGACAATAGAAGTCAAAAATTTTCAAACCGGAAAAATCCAGATCATTACAAATATCGAAACGTCTATTACGGGAAAACCAACTCATTTGGAAGTAAACGATTATAATTTTGATGGTTTTACAGACTTTGCTGCTTTTCATACCGACGACGGAATGGGAGTTTATACGATTTACCAGATTTTTATTTTTAATCAGAAAACTAAAAATTTTGACACTTTACAATTTCCAACCAATTTCAATCCGAAATGTGATATGTTTTGCGATGTAAAAGTCGATAAAACTAAACAAACACTAAGCTCAAGCTGCAGAGGCGGCGCGAGAACCCACAAGGATATTTGGAAATATGATCGAAACAAAAAATTAATACTTGCAAAAACAGAATCCTACTAAGATAATCTATTAAAAGCAAAAAAAATTGCCGACTTTTACAAAACCAATTAGTTAATTTTTATGCGCCTAAGCCAGCTGTCCATTTCAAATACTCGGTCAAAAGGATTTTTTTCCAATCCCAAAAAAGGAGCTTCTTGGGTCGCTCTTTTTTGGCAGGAAAAAATAACCTTTTGTCTCTCGCAGTTTTCCATTTCCATCTGGGGCGTGGCATCGGTGCTTTTTACACTTTTTTTACTTTTCCCAGAAAAATCATTTTCACAAGAAATCAAAAAAGACAGTGTAAAAAGACCTAAAATTGGTTTGGTTTTAAGTGGCGGTGGTGCTAAAGGTTTTGCACATATTGGAGTTTTAAAAGTCTTGGAAGAAGCCGGAATCAAAATTGATTTTATTGGCGGAACCAGCATGGGATCTGTAATCGGCGGACTTTACGCTTCTGGTTACAATGCTTCTCAAATTGATTCGATTTTCAAAAAGACCAATTTCGACGAATTAATAAATGATTATATTCCGCGTTCGTCTAAGAATTTTTACGGGAAAAAGAATGACGAATTGTATGCTATCGTTTTACCATTCAGTAATTTCAGAGTCGGCATTCCAGAAGCACTTTCAAAAGGAATGTACAATTACAATTTACTCAGCAGTTTGACCAGAAATGTTCGTCATATTCGTGACTTCAATAAACTGCCAACACCTTTTTTATGTATCGGAACCAATATTGAAACAGGCGAGGAAGTTTTACTTAATAAAGGAAATCTAGTTCAAGCCATGATGGCGAGTGCTGCTTTCCCTTCCCTATTTACTCCAGTAGAAATCGACGGAAATTTATTGGTCGACGGCGGCGTTGTAAACAATTACCCAATTCAAGAAGTTCGTAATCTTGGAGCAGATATTATTATTGGTGTTGATGTTCAGGACGATTTGATGAAGAGAAAAAACCTAAAAAATGCTACGCGTATTTTGGTTCAGATTACCAATCTCCAGTCTATCGACAAAATGAAAAACAAAATAAAAGATACGGATGTTTATATAAAACCAGACATTCGCGATTATGGCGTAATTTCATTTGATAAAGGAGAAGAAATTATTCGAAAAGGAGAAGAAGCAGCTTTTGCAGTTTATGAAAAGATTAAAGCTTTGTCTGATGAAACTACTTTTTACAAAAAACCAAAACTAAAAGTTGCGACAGACACCATTCAAATTCAGAAAATAAACACTGATAAATTAGACAATTATACTAAAGAATATATTCGTGGTAAACTTCGTTTTAAACCGGGAAGTACGATTACGTATAATGATTTAAAAACGGGGATAAACAATTTAAATGCAACGCAGAACTTCAGTACAATTTCTTATTGTTTGCAGCCAGATGGAGATAAAGATGATTTAGATTTAGTTCTTCGTGAAAATCCAACGCAGACTTATTTAAAACTTGGTCTTCATTATGACGGACTTTATAAAAGTGGTATTTTATTAAACCTTACGCACAAAAAAACATTTCTAAAAAATGACGTTACTTCCGTAGATATTATTCTTGGGGATAATTTTAGGTATGATTTTAATTATTATGTCGAAAATGGTTTTAATATCAGCTTTGGTTTCCGTTCAAGGCTCAATCAATTTAATCGAAATGTAACAACAAGTCTGAGCAATCTGGTTTATGATAATCCTGGTGTCAATTTAATCAATGTTGATTTTATGGATATTAATAACCAAGCATATTTTCAAACGATTTTTGTACAGAAGTTTTTAATGGGCGGTGGTTTAGAATACAAATATCTTAAGATAAATTCGCCGACACTTTCAAATGAAGACAACATAATTGACAAAAGCAATTACTTCAGTGCATTTGCATACTTAAAATATGACTCTTTTGACGACAAATATTATCCAAGTTCTGGATTGTATTTTTCTACAGATTTACAAACGTACTTGGCATCGTCAGATTATACGAATACATTCAAACCTTTTTCGATGGCAAAAGCCGAATTGTCTTTTGTAAACACATTATTCCCGAAAGCAACTTTTAAGATTGATGCCGATGCAGGTTTTACTTTTGGAAGCAGCAGCGTTCCGTTTTTTGATTACATTTTAGGAGGTTACGGTTACAGTAAAATCAATAATTTTAATTATTTCTACGGTTACGACTTTTTAAGTATTGCCGGAAACAGTTATATCAAAACTGGAATTACGCTGGATTACGAAATCATCAGAAAAAATCATATTAATTTTTCTGCCAATTTCGCCAATTTAGGAAACGACATTTTCAGCACAGTCGACTGGATCTCAATGCCAAAATATACAGGTTATGCTTTGGGTTACGGATTGGAAACTATAATTGGCCCAATTGAGATCAAACAATCATGGTCTCCAGAAATGTCAAAAAGCTTTACTTGGTTTAGTATTGGATTTTTATTTTAGCCTTTTATCAAAGAATAATTCAATAAAATCGCGGTATTTTTTTGCTATGCAAAAATTATATCAAAAAAATTAAAATATCTTATAGTTATAATTAATATAATTTTTAATTTTACTCGGAAAAAATTACGACATTTGTTATAATGAAAACAAAATGGACAGGTTTATTAGAGTATCTTCAATTCCTCATCAAGAGAAATCCTGAGTAAGCTATAGAATTGAGATAATTTAAATCATTCACAAGATGATTGGATTATCTGTTCACACAATTCAATTTTCGAATTATCTAATTTACAAATTATCTAATTGAAAAGCCATGCCATTATATCACAAACTCGGAGACTTTCCACAAAAGCGACACACCCAATTTGAAAAACCTAACGGAGGTTTTTACTACGAACAATTGTTTGGAACCGAAGGTTTTCACGGACATTCGTCGCTGTCGTATCACGTACACAGACCTACGCAGGTTAAAGAAATTTTAAACTCTTATTCGGTTGAACCAAAAATTGCAATCGGAAAAAACATAAAATCATTACTTTTTAAAGGTTTTGAATTAAAACCAGAAAATGACTTTTTAGACAGCCGAAAAGCCATGTTAGTCAATAAAGACTGCATTATTGGTTTGGCTGCGCCGAAAGAATCGCTTCGTAATTATTTCTACAAAAATGCCGATGCCGATGAAATGCTTTTCATCCATAAAGGAAAAGGAAAATTAAGAACCATGTTAGGAAACATTCCGTTTGAATATGGCGATTATTTGATTATTCCGAGAGGCATTATTTATCAAATAGAATTCGAAACCGAAGAAAACCGACTATTTTATGTAGAATCGTATTCTCCATTTTATACTCCAAAACGATATAAAAACCAATCGGGTCAGCATTTAGAACATTCTCCATTTTGTGAACGTGATTTTATTTTGCCAAATGAATTGGAAACCCACGACGAAAAAGGTGATTTTTTAATTAAAATCAAAAAAGAAGGCATGATTCACGAAGTGGTTTATGCAACACATCCTTTTGATGTTGTCGGATGGGACGGATATAATTTCCCATACGGATTTTCCATTCACAATTTCGAACCTATAACGGGGCGTGTTCACCAACCGCCTCCAGTACATCAAACTTTTGAAACGGCAGCTTTTGTCGTTTGTTCATTCTGCCCAAGACTTTATGATTATCATCCGAAAGCCATTCCGGCGCCATACAATCACAGCAATATAGATTCTGATGAAGTACTATATTATGTAGATGGCGATTTTATGAGCCGTAATAATATTGAGCAGGGTCATATCACTTTACACCCAAAAGGAATTCCACACGGTCCTGCGCCAGGCGCGATGGAACGCAGTATTGGCCACAAAGAAACTCAGGAATTAGCTGTTATGGTTGATACTTTCCGTCCGCTTATGGTTACGGAAGAAGCTATGGGATTGGATGATGGTCAATATTACAAATCTTGGACGGAATAGCTAATCGAATTTAACCGCAAAGTCCGCAAAGTCCGCAAAGGATTCGCAAAGTTCACAGAGTTTCTGAGGAAATTTTATTAAACCAAGTTCGCAAAGCTTTGTAACCTTTGTGTTTTTTACAAACTCTTATTGATAAAAAACTTTGTGTACTCTGCGTTAAAAAAAAAACTTAAACACAACATTTCGGAAAATCAATTAAACGATTTACCGATTAAACAAATAAACATCATGAGTAAAGAAGTTAAATCAGTAGAATACGGATTAGAAAAAATATTTGAAGGAGCACAAGATTTCCTTCCATTATTAGGAACAGATTATGTAGAATTTTATGTGGGGAACGCAAAACAGTCTGCACATTATTACAAAACTGCTTTCGGATATCAGTCATTGGCTTATGCCGGATTAGAAACTGGAGTAAAAGACAAAGCATCTTATGTTTTGAAGCAGGATAAAATCAGAATTGTTTTGACTACACCTTTAACAGCTGATTCTCCAATAAACGATCATTTAAAAAAACATGGTGACGGTGTAAAAGTTGCTGCACTTTGGGTTGAAGATGCTACAAAATCTTACGAAGAAACTATGAAACGCGGTGCGCGTTCTTTTATGGAACCAACTGTTGAAGAAGATGAGTTTGGACAAGTGATTCGTTCTGGAATTTATACTTATGGAGAAACGGTTCATATTTTTGTAGAAAGAAAAAACTATAATGGTGTTTTCCTTCCAGGTTACAAAGAGTGGAAATCTGATTACAATCCAGAACCAACAGGATTAAAATATATTGATCACATGGTTGGAAATGTGGGCTGGAACGAAATGAATACGTGGGTAAAATTCTACGAAGATGTAATGGGATTTGTAAATTTCTTATCTTTTGATGACAAACAAATTACCACAGAATATTCTGCTTTGATGAGCAAAGTAATGTCTAATGGAAACGGAAGAATTAAATTCCCAATCAACGAACCGGCAGAAGGAAAGAAAAAATCTCAAATTGAAGAATATTTAGATTTCTATGGCGGACCTGGAATTCAGCATATCGCAATTGCTACCGATGATATTATTAAAACAGTATCGCAATTGAGAGCACGCGGTGTTGAATTTCTATCAGCTCCTCCGCATACTTACTACCAAGCAATCCCTGAAAGATTAGGTGTTCATATGGACATGATGAAAGAAGATATAAACGAAATTGAAAAACTAGCCATAATGGTAGATGCTGATGAAGATGGTTATTTATTGCAGATTTTTACGAAGCCAGTTCAAGACAGACCTACTCTTTTCTTCGAAATTATTCAAAGAATGGGTGCAAAAGGTTTTGGCGCAGGTAACTTTAAAGCACTTTTTGAATCAATCGAAAGAGAGCAAGAATTGAGAGGAACGTTATAAAACGTTAAATTTTATATACAAAACAGCACAATTCTCTAAAAAACGATGCTTTTTTTGCAAATGTTATGTTAAACTTGACTTTGGCTATTTGTTTTTTGAACTTTCTATCTATCTTTGCACTCGCAAATCAGGAAGGGGTGGTTTCCTTCCGAATTGATATAAATTTCATAATTTATAGTTTTTTGGTTAGTTAATAGCATAAAAACTCAGTCATCTTTGACTGAGTTTTTTTGTTTTGGTACATTTGGAATAGAATTTGCATTTATTTATCTTTATAATGAAATGTAAAAATTGTACTATGAAAAAATTCATCCTCATCATATTAGCACTAACAACACTGGCGTTTGATACTCAAAAAGAGGACGCATTCGATACTGGAGAATATTTCAAATTTAGAATTCACTACGGAATTGTAAATGCGGGATATGCAACTTTAGAAGTTAAAGATGCAACCATAAGCAACAAAAAAGTATATCATGCTATTGGTAAAGGTTACACAACAGGTATGTCAAAATTTTTCTTTAAAGTTGAAGATTTATATGAAAGCTATTTTGACAAGGAAACAGGAAGACCTTACCGCTATGTCCGAAAAATTGACGAAGGCGGTTATACCAAAAATCAAGAAGGCTTTTTTAATCAAAATGAAGACAGGGTTTTGGTTAAAGACTATAAGCGCAAAACCGAAAAGACAATTATAGTAACAGACAATGTGCAAGATATAATTTCTTCTTTTTATTATTTGAGAAATCATCCAAACATTGACAAATTAAAATCTGGCGAATCTATTTCTATCGACATGTTTTTTGACGAAGAAATCACAAAATTTAAGTTAAAATATGTAGGTCGTCAGGATATTACAACTAAATTTGGAACCGTTTCTACCATGATGTTTAAACCATTGGTACAAACAGGTCGCGTTTTTAAAGAAAAAGAAAGTGTTACACTCTGGATATCAGACGACAACAACAAAGTTCCATTAAGAATTAAAGCAGATCTTGCAGTAGGATCGCTTAAAGCAGATCTTGATGAATATAAAGGATTAAAATATCCACTTAAAGCAAAAAAATAATGAACCCTACAGATAATTCTGAAGCAATCTTAAAAGAAATTGATCTTAAATTTCAAGCCATAAATCAAAAAACTGATGTTCAATTGGAAGGATTGCTTTGGGCTAAACCAATTACTTATTGGGATTATATTCAAACCGATGCATTGTTGAATTTACAAATACAACGCACCACTCTTCCTGACGAAATGGTTTTTATTATGTACCATCAGGTAAATGAATTAATCTTTAAAATGATTTTGTGGGAAATTGATCAAATTGCCGAAAAAGAAAATATTCAGGTTGATTTTTTCAGCGAAAGATTATCAAGAATTACTAGATATTTTGACATGCTCACCAACTCTTTCAGTATCATGGAAAACGGTATGGAAGTAGATCAATATATGAAATTTAGAAACACGCTTACTCCTGCAAGCGGTTTTCAGAGCGCGCAATATAGAATGATTGAATTTGCTTCTACGGATGTAATCAATTTAACAGACCGCAGGTACAAAGCAAACTTTGACGAAAACACAGATTTAGAAACTAGTTTCGAACATTTGTACTGGCAGGCTGCCGGAAAAGATTATCATACTGGTGCAAAATCTTATTTACTTCAAGAATTCGAAACCAAATATAAAGATCAGTTTTTGAGACAAATGTCTACTTTTAGGACTAAAAATATCTGGCAGAAATTCACGCAATTACCAGCTGAAGACCAGCAGAATGAAGACTTAGTTCAAGCGATGCGTCATTACGACAAAACAGTGAATATCACTTGGGTTATGCAGCACCTAAATACTGCAAGAAAATATATACTAGAAAGTGGAAAAGGTAATGGAGAAGCGACTGGCGGAAGTGACTGGCAAAAATATATGCATCCAAAATGCCAAAGACGCATCTTTTTTCCTAAATTGTGGACCGAAGAAGAATTGTCCAATTGGGGAAATGAAACCGCAGAATAATTTCACCACAAAAAAGCAAAAAGTTTGAAAAAAGCAGTCGTAATTTTAATTGTCTTGTTTTCTATTTTTTCATGCAAAAAAGCAGAAGAAAAAGTTGAAACCAAAATTACTAAACCAACAACCAAAAAAATAGAATTCGGTTTTAATTACGCAGATTTCAATGTTGTAAATGATACAATTTCAAAAGGAGACTCTTTCGGCTCAATCATTCAAAGTCAAAATATCGGAGACAAAAAAGTACACGATATTGTCGAACAAGTAAAAGATTCTTTCAACGTTAGAAGTATTCGTTATGGCAAACCTTTTACTTTGCTTCGTGCCAAAAACAAAACTAATAATCTGGAAGTTTTTATTTATCAGCCCGATGCTTTAAGCTACTATGTTATTGATTTAAGAGATAGTATTGCTAAAGCTTATAAAAAAGTAAAACCAGTTACTTTAAAAAGAAAAATAATTGGAGGTGTTTTAAAAAGTTCATTATCTGAAACTTTAGGAAACGAAAGTGTAGAAACGGCATTAGCCAGCAGAATCACAAAAGTATTTTCATGGTCTATTGACTTCTTTAAACTTAAAAAAGGAGATCGTTACGGATTAATCTTTACGGAACGCTTTATCAATGGAAAAACTTACGACGGAGTTGAAGAACTAGAAGCTGCATTTTTTGAATATAAAGGTAAAATTATTTATGCTTTCCCTTTTGAAAGAGACACAACTTCTGGAAAGGTAGAATATTATGATGACGAAGGAAAAACACTTAAAAACTTCTTCTTAAAAACTCCAATCAAATTCAGCCGAATCACTTCTAGATTCACCATGAATAGATTTCACCCGGTGCAGCACACTTGGAAAGCGCACAAAGGAACCGATTACGCTGCTCCGACTGGAACACCAATTTCGACAACTGCTTCAGGAGTTGTTGAAGCAACTGGATATACTGCAGGAAACGGAAACTTTGTAAAAGTAAAACACAACGGCACCTACTCGACTCAATATTTACACATGTCTAAGATCTTGGTTCGCCGCGGACAGCGTGTTACTCAAGGACAGACAATTGGTTTGGTCGGCAGTACAGGTTTAGCTTCTGGCCCTCACGTTTGTTACCGTTTCTGGAAAAATGGCGTTCAAGTAGATGCACTTCGATTGAATCTTCCAACTGGAGAATCTTTGACAGGAAACGACAGGACTCGTTTCATGAAACAGATTGAACCATTGAAAAGAGAATTGGATAGTATTGGAAATTTGTAAATCAACTTATTTTATGAAAATTAAATATTCATTGCTATTACTTGTTTTAGCAGCAAATTTTTCTTTTGGACAAAACAGCGTTAAAGTAACCAGTTATTACGGGAGTGAAAATACTGACATTCAAAATTTAATTGATTTTGAGAACATTCATTTTGAACAACTAAACTTTGAAGGAAAAGAAATAAAAGAAAAACAATATAAAATTTCTCTTCAAGAATTTAAAAACGGCAAGCTAATCAGTAAATCGATACTTTTTGATGGATTAGAAGATGAGTATTTCAAGATAAAGTCAGACAAAGAATCTTTAAAATTTTTATTTAAGATGGCTGACGGAAAATTAAAAATATACATAAGAGGTTCTAGATTTGGAAGCAAAAAATCCTACTTCAAACTAAAAGACAATTCAGATGAATATACCTTAAAGGATTTTTTTGGCAACAAGAATGAATTAAATATTGACCCAAACCAAGAGACAGCAGTTTTTGCCATTTTAACTCCCACTAAACATGAAGATGGTTCTAGTTCTTATTGCGAAGTAGTCCAGTCGGATATCAAGCCAGAAAACCTTGGAACACATTTTAAAATTCCACATTATTTTTTAGTTACGATATTATTTAAGTAAAAATTAGGTCATGAAAAATTCGCGTCTTAAAACCATGTATCATGAAACTTTTTCTGGTTTAAAATTATTTTACAGAGATACTAATCTTTCAGAAGATTTAATTTCAAAATATAAAATTGGTCAAATCATCCAAGAAAAAGGCTTTACCGATATGAGTTCTATTGGCGGTGGTATTTTTGGAAATTTGAGATATTTAATTGCAAGTTCTCACCCCAAAGATTTGTCAAAATTTAATCCTGATTCGGCAAAAAACGGTCATTTTCTTTTAGATTCTATTGCTTATTTTAAAGTCTTGGATATTCAGAGAATTGAAGATAAAACACAAATTTTCCTTTTAAACATTCCAGACAATTCGATTTCACTCTTTAAAAATTCCTCTTCAAATCTGGAAGAAGAAATTATAGAAAAAGCTCAAAAACGCTTTCGCGAAAAAATCAATACTGACTTAATACCGGAACTACAAACTGAAAACTGGAGAGAAAGAACAAAATCTCCACTTGGAATGAGCGACATCGGCGAATTATTTTTTGATGATTCTAAAATTAAAACAGAATCTCCGAAAAGAATTGATGTTGATATTACGAAGAAAGTTATAGAGATTAATAAAAAACCTTGGTGGAAGTTTTGGTAAAAATTATCATTTCATAATCTCACTAAATAATGAAACAAATTTTTCTACTTTTTTCATCATTAATAGTAATTGGATGTTCCAGTCCAAAAGTTTTCATATTAAATGATAGTAAAGAAGGCAAATATTTTGTTCAAGAATTAGTCAACACTGCTTTTGAAAAAGATTTAATTGGAAAGTCACCATTGATTGTTATAAATGGAATTCCTTTTAAATACAATAAAGAACAAGACACAATATTATTACCTTTAAAAAAATCTGAGATTGTTGATTTGGATTTTTTAAACCAGAATAGCAGCCGCATAATTTACAATGAAAAAGAAAATGATGGCGCTATCATCTTAACTTCAAAAGTTCAAAACTAAAATCCAAAAAACGTTTTCGTAACTAATTGTTATATAATCTCGAACCTTTATTCTTTTAAAAGTTATTTCAGTATTTTTGTGTTTCAAAGAACAAACTCAATTATAGATAAAAATGGCTTTAAACACAACAAACCCAACTGGGACTGAAGCGTGGAAAAATCTGCAAAACCACTATAACGCAATTCACGAAACCACTATACAAGAATTGTTTCAACAAGATAGTGCCCGCGTTGAAAAATTCAACCTGCAATGGAATGACTTTTTAGTAGATTATTCTAAAAACAATATCAGTCAGGAAACTATTTCGCTTTTATTAGAATTGGCAAATTCAATCGGATTAAAGAATGCAATTGCTGATTATTTTGGAGGAGAATTAATCAATAAAACAGAAAATCGTGCAGTTCTTCATACAGCTTTGCGTGCTCCAGAATCGGCAGTTATTAAAGTTGATGGAGAAAATGTAATTCCAGAAGTTTACGAAGTAAAAAATAAAATCAAAAACTTTACAGAAGAAGTAATTTCTGGGCAAAGAAAAGGTTATACAGGAAAAGCTTTTACTGATGTTGTAAATATCGGAATCGGTGGTTCTGACCTTGGCCCAGTGATGGCGGTTGAAGCTTTACAATTTTACAAAAATCATTTAAATCTTCATTTCGTTTCAAATGTTGATGGCGATCATGTAAATGAAGTCATCAAAAATTTAAACCCTGAAACTACTTTATTTGTAATTGTTTCTAAAACTTTTACGACTCAAGAAACACTTTCAAATTCAGAAACTATCAAAGAATGGTTTTTGAAATCGGCTACGCAGGAAGATATCGCGAAACACTTTGCGGCAGTTTCTACTAATATTCAAAAAGTAACAGAATTCGGAATTAATCCAGACAATGTTTTCCCAATGTGGGATTGGGTTGGAGGAAGATTTTCTCTTTGGAGCGCGGTTGGTCTAAGCATCGCTTTGGCAATTGGTTTTGATAATTACAACCAATTATTAGTTGGAGCAAATGAAATGGACGAGCATTTTAAATCGGCAGAATTTGACGAAAACATTCCGGTTATTTTGGCTTTATTAAGCGTTTGGTACAATAATTTTTATGGTGCAGAAAGCGAAGCTCTGATTCCGTACACACAATATTTATCAAAATTAGCTCCTTATTTGCAGCAAGCTACTATGGAAAGTAACGGTAAAAGTGTTGGCCGCGACGGAAAACCAGTTAATTACCAAACGGGAACAATTATTTGGGGAGAGCCAGGAACAAATTCGCAACACGCTTTCTTTCAATTGATTCACCAAGGAACCAAAAGAATACCAACTGATTTTATCGGATTCGTAAAACCGCTTTACGGTAACGAAGATCATCATGATAAATTAATGTCGAATTTCTTCGCTCAAACGGAAGCACTAATGAATGGAAAAACTCCAGCACAAGTTCAGGCAGAATTTGACAAACAAGGACTTGACGCAGAAAAAGCATCTTACCTATTACCATTTAAAGTTTTCACTGGAAACAAACCGACAAATACCATTTTAATAGAAAAACTGACTCCAAAAAGCTTAGGCTCTTTAATTGCACTTTATGAACATAAGATTTTTGTTCAAGGTGTCGTTTGGAATATTTTTAGTTTTGATCAATGGGGAGTTGAATTGGGCAAGCAGTTAGCAAATTCAATTTTAGACGAAATAAATTCAAAAACTGTTAAAAAGCACGACAGCTCGACTTCATTTTTAATAAATCACTTCTTGAAAAATAAATAAAAGGAGAAAATTTAAAAATTTTGTAACATATTGAAACGCCTTAATTTAATCGAAATTAAGGCGTTTTTTCGTATAAAATATCGATAAAAGACACAAAAAAACAGTTCTTTTGCACGTTTTAGCTTACAACATAATTAAAATTATTGCATTTTTAACAAAAAAGCTTTACATAAATTCAACAAAACGATATTTTTTTTAAAGAAAAAGATAAAATTCATTTTAATGCACAACACAAAAAACAAAACTTATTTTTCTTAACATTTCGATAACATTATCTGAGTTAATTGTTATAATTTTGCCAAAAACAATAAACTCAATAACAAAATGAAGAAAATGAAAAATTGGTTACTGACTGGACTATTTTTTATGATAGTTTCGACCGTATTTTCTCAAGGAAAAGTTACTGGTAAAATTACCGACGGAACAGGCGGTTTACCAGGAGCAAATGTGGTGATTAAAGGATCTACTACAGCAACTTCAACAGATTTTGATGGTAAATTCACCCTTACTTCACCATCAAGCACAGGTGAGATTGTTATCTCTTTTTTAGGTTATGACAACCAAACTGTGAAATTTAATGTGTCTAACGGCGCAACTACAAACGTAGGAACTATTACTTTGGTAGCTTCTAATTCTAACGAATTAAGCGAAGTTGTAGTAAAAAGTAGCGTTATTGACGTTGCTAAAGACAGAAAAACTCCGGTTGCTGTTTCAACAATTAAAGCTGCTGAAATTCAATCAAAATTAGGTTCACAAGAGTTTCCTGAAATCTTAAAAAGCACTCCATCTGTATATGCTTCAAAAGCAGGAGGTGGATATGGGGATTCAAGAATTGCGATTCGTGGATTTGACCAAAAAAATATTGCTGTTATGGTTAACGGAGTTCCAATCAACGATATGGAAAACAGTGCTGTATTCTGGAGCAACTGGGCAGGTATCTCTGACGTAACTTCTGCAATGCAAGTTCAAAGAGGTCTTGGAGCTTCTAAATTGGCGATTTCTTCTGTAGGAGGAACAATCAATATCATTACAAAAACATCTGACATGAAAGAAGGTGGATCTGTATCTTCTTCTTTTGGTAACAACAATTACATAAAAGCACAAGCTTCTTACAACACAGGAGTTATGAAAAACGGCCTTTCGGCTTCTGTTTTATTTAGTAGAACAGCTGGAGACGGATACGTTAACGGTACTGAATTTGAAGGATACAATTATTTCATCGCTTTAGGTTACAAAGCTAGCGATAAACATAACTTCCAATTTACATTTACAGGAGCACCTCAATGGCACGACCAAAGAACTCAATCTCCTCTATTAAGTGATTACATAAAATATGGTAATGGCACTGACCCTAACATCAAATACAACGCTGATTGGGGAATGAGAAATGGGGAGGAATATAATTTTAAAACAAATTATTACCACAAACCTGTAATGTCTCTTAACTGGGATTACGATATCAACGAAACTACAAAATTATCTACAGTAGGTTATGCTTCATGGGGACGTGGAGGAGGTACTAATTCAACCGGTGGTATTAAAGGTAGCACACCATACAATGGCAACACTTTAAGAAATGCTGACGGAACAATCAATTTTGACTTAATTGAGAATTGGAACTCTGGAAAACCAACAACATTAGGAACAAGAACTCCTGTTAATGGTAAATATGAGAACGTTTCATCAACTGGTAATGCAACAAACTTAACTAATGGTTTGTCTCAAATTGCTTCTGTAAACTCACACAACTGGTATGGTGCAGTAATCAATTTAGATAAAAAATTCTCTGAAAATCTTACATTCGATTTTGGAGTTGAAGGAAGAATGTATCAAGGTATTCACTTCCAAAACCTAATTGATTTGCTTGGAGCTGATGTTTACAAAAACGTTGCTGACGTAAATAACAATCCTGGTTATTTTAACACTACTTATGCTCCAAGACCAAATGGAAATCCATTTGTTAGCACAGACTACCAACAAAGAATAAACTACTGGAACGACAGTAAAGTTAATTACTACGGAGCTTTTACTCAATTGGAATATACTACTGGTAACTTAACAGCTTTCCTTCAAGGAGCTATATCTCAACAGGCTTACCAAAGACTTGACCATTTCAAGTATGCTTATGATAGCCCACTTGCTAAAACAGGTTTCAAAACTATTACAGGTGGAGATGTTAAAGCTGGAGCCAACTACAACATTAACGAACACCACAATGTATTTGTAAATGGAGGAATATACTCAAAACAACCGTTTTTCAACGCAGTATACCCTAACAATGCTTCAATTGTTAATCCTAACCTTACAAACGAAAAAATCAAAGCAATCGAACTTGGTTACGGTTTCCGTTCTGCAATCTTTAATGCAAACTTAAATGCTTATTACACTACTTGGGATGACAGATTTACAACTGCAACAGACCAAGCCCCTGCTAACCCAAGTGGATACTATACTTTCCAAGGGGTTAATGAGATTCATAAAGGTATAGAATTAGATGTTAATGCTAAGTTAATTGACAAATTAAAACTAAACGGAATGATCTCTGTAGGTGACTGGAAATATAATGGAAACGCTACTAGCAGTCGTTTTGATGTTGCAAATAATCCAATTAGTGGAGATCAACCTTTATATCTTGATGGCGTAAAAGTTGGAAACAATGCTCAAACAACAATGGCAATTGGTGCGGCTTACGAAATCTTAGATGGTCTTAATGTTGACGCTAACCTTAACTACTCAGAAAAATTATACGGAAATATCGATGTATCTAAATTTTCTGTTGCAAATAACAAAGGCGCAATGGAATTACCAGGTTTCGCAACTACAGATGCTGGTATCTCTTACAAATGGAACATCGCTCCTAAAATTGGGGCATTAAATTTCAGATTAAATGTAAACAACGTGTTTGATAAAGTATTCATCAACGAATCATTTACTAACATCTTTACAAGTGATTACAAAACAGCTCCTTCTACAGCAAACCCTGCTGGTGTAACTTATGCACAGGCTGGGGAAGTTTACAATGGAGTTGCTACAGCAAACAGAGTTTACTTTGGTTACGGAAGAACTTGGAACTTTAGTTTACGTTACGATTTCTAAATTTAGAATCTAAATAAATAATAAAAACGGCACTGACTTTTAAGTTTGATGCCGTTTTTTTATACCCTTTTTTGTTATATTTGTTTCAAACAAAAAACACAGTTTATGTATAATTTTCTACAAAAATTTCACTCTGGCTGGGCTTACTTAGCATTGCTTCTTTTACTTGTTGCAGTTGTTAATGCAATCATCGGAGTAACATCAAAAAAAGAGTTTACAGGTAAAGACCGTAAAATCGCTTTATTTGCTTTAATTGGAACCCATACTCAATTATTGATCGGTTTAATACTATATTTTGTTTCTCCACTTGGAAAAGCAGCTTTTGGCCAAATGTCAAATGCAGAACTTAGATTAACATCATTAGAACACCCACTAATTAATATTATCGCTATCATCCTAATCACTATCGGATGGTCTAAACATAAAAAATTAATCAATAGCGAAGCTAAGTTTAAAACCTTTGCTATATTTTACGGATTAGGATTATTACTTATTTTAAGTAGAATTCCTTGGAACCTTTGGTTCTAAAAAATACCAATTAAAAGCCCTTAACCAGGGCTTTTTTTATCTCGGCATATTATTTGTACAAACTCCCCCAAGTCTGAAAAAAAATAACCCATGAGAAATAAAAAGAACATTTTATTCGCCACGATTGCTTTGACTTTAATTAGCGGCTTTAGTTATGTTATAAGCCAAACCAAACCTACAACAGAACCTAAAATCATTCAAGATACCGTAAAAAATGCAAAACCAAATATTATTGCATTACCTATAGATTCAGTATTTACAGACAAAGGTTTAAAATTAAGACCATACAAAAAAAATGCTCATGCCTCTTATTATGCTGATCGTTTTAATGGAAAAAGAACTGCCAACGGAAGCCGATTTAACAACAACAGTTATACTGCCGCTCACAAAAAACTTCCTTTCGGAACTAGGGTAAAAGTAACAAATGAGGCAAACGGAAAATTTGTAATTGTAAAAATTACTGATCGCGGTCCTTTTGTAAAAACACGTGAAATCGATTTGTCCAAAAGAGCTTTTATGGATATCACAAAAAGTAAGGGTGCCGGCGCTATGAAGGTTACCATTGAAACTATAGTAGAATAAAAAAATCCCGCTTTTGAAGCGGGATTTTTATTTATACAAATTTTCGAATACTCATTACAATTCCAGTATGAATTCCTTCGTGATAATTATTGAAGTCTAATGCATCTTGAACATTTCTAAGAGTAAATCCCATGCTGGTTGTATATTCATTATAATCAACAAAAAGTCCACTTTCAAAATCATTTTTTGTTTTTTCAAATGTGCTCAAAAGAACTGATTTAATTTCATCAACTTCCTCTTGAGAAACATCTCCTTCGGGTTTTGTCCCTTTACGATATTTTAAAATAAAATCTTCCGAAACCATCGCTGGAAGTCCTGATAGTTTATAAACTAATGTCTGTTGTGCCGCTACGCAATGTGCCACATTCCAGATTATATTATTACTAAAACTTTGCGGAATTTTGTTTAATTGCTCTAAAGAATGGCTTTCTAAAATTTTTAAAAGAATTTCTCTTATAGTTTTCTGTGTTTCAAAAACGGAACTCATATTATTATTTTTTTTCTAAAATTAGACAATTTTAAGTTTCAAATGAATTTTCTTTGTATTCTAATAAAATTCAAAGGTCATGAACAAAATATACTATTTGGCATCTTGCGACACGTGCAGAAAAATCATTAAAAGTTTACCAGAAAACAATTTGGTTTTTCAAGATATCAGACAAAATCCGATTACTGAAGCTGAACTTGAAGAAATGTATAAACTTTCTGGAAGTTATGAGGCCTTATTCAGCAAAAAAGCGCAACTGTACAAATCGATGGATTTAAAAAACAAATCTTTGTCTGAAGCTGATTTTAAAAAATATATTTTAGAACATTATACTTTCTTAAGTCGCCCGGTTTTTATAATTGATGGGAAAATTTATATTGGCAACAGCCAAAAAAATGTTGCTGAAGTTATAAAAGCATTATCGTAAGAATACTAAAAGTTTGATGTACGAAACTGATTAACAATTTACAACACAAACCAGCAAACTTTTATTTATCTTTGCGCCTTTATACTCAATTATATGATACAATCTATGACAGGGTTTGGCAAAGCTTCTTTGCAATTGCCTACAAAAAAAATTACCGTTGAAGTAAAATCCTTAAATAGCAAAGGTTTAGATTTAAATGTAAGAATGCCATCGCTTTACCGCGAAATGGAATTAGGCTTGCGAACTCAAATCTCAACAAAACTTGAAAGGGGAAAAATTGATTTTGCGATTTACATTGAAAGCACTGCAGAACAAACTTCGACTAAAGTAAATGTTCCTGTCGTAAAAAATTATATTGCACAGTTAAAAGAAGTTAATCCTGATGCTGATGAAACTGAATTAATGAAAATGGCTGTTCGTATGCCAGACACATTAAAAACAGAACGCGAAGAAATCGATGAAAACGACTGGGAGCAGATTCAGGTAATTATTGATGAAGCACTTCAAAATATTCTAAATTTCCGTAAAGACGAAGGAGAATCTCTGGAAAAAGAATTCAATTTACGAATTGGAAATATTCGTCAGTACATGAACGATGCTTTGGCATTAGATCCAGAACGTGTACAAGCTATTAAAGATCGTTTACAAACTGCAATTTCTGAATTACAGGTTAATGTTGATGAAAACCGTTTTGAGCAGGAATTAATCTATTATCTGGAGAAATTAGACATTACAGAAGAAAAAGTGCGCTTAACCAATCACTTAGATTATTTCTTAGAAACTATAAAAGGGACTGAAGCTAACGGCCGTAAACTTGGTTTTATCACTCAAGAAATGGGACGCGAGATCAATACAATGGGTTCTAAATCAAATCATGCTCAAATGCAGAAATTGGTTGTGATGATGAAAGATGAGCTGGAAAAAATTAAAGAACAGGTTTTAAACGTTTTATAAAAGCTTTAAGCAATAAGCTATAGGCACAGAATACCGCACAACATTAAAGCTTAAAGCATATTGCTTAAAGCCTAAAGCATAAACTAATGAACAAAGGAAAATTAATTGTTTTTTCAGCACCGTCTGGATCAGGAAAAACAACTATAGTAAAACATTTACTAGGGAAAGAAGATTTAAACTTAGAATTTTCGATCTCAGCGGCTTCACGCGACCCACGCGGAGAAGAAGAACACGGAAAAGATTATTATTTTATTTCGTTAGAACAATTCAAAAAACACATCAAAGCCGAAGAGTTCCTAGAATGGGAAGAAGTATACCGTGATAATTTTTACGGCACTTTAAAAGCCGAAATTGAAAGAATTTGGGCAATGGGAAAAAATGTAATTTTTGATATTGATGTTGCAGGCGGTCTTCGCATTAAACATAAATTTCCAGACCAGACTTTAGCCGTTTTTGTAAAACCTCCAAGTGTTGACGAACTTAAACGCCGATTAAAAGAACGTTCTACTGAGAGTGAAGACAAAATCAATATGCGAATTGCAAAAGCTTCGGTAGAATTAGCTACAGCTCCTCAATTTGATACTATTATCAAAAACTACGATTTAGATACAGCGAAGGAAGAAGCGTATCAATTGGTAAAAGATTTTGTAAATAAATAATTTTATTCCGCAGAGATACACAAAGAAAAACACAGAGATTCGCAAAAGTATTATTTTAAACTTTGCGAATCTTTGTGCTATCTTAGCGAATCTTTGTGAAACTCTATAAAATGAAAATAGGCCTTTACTTCGGAACGTATAATCCAATTCATGTTGGTCATTTGATCATTGCCAATCACATGGCTGAGTTTGCAGATTTAGATCAGATTTGGATGGTGGTTACACCTCATAATCCGTTAAAAAAGAAAGCGACTCTTCTAGATGATCATCATCGTTTGCAAATGGTTTATCTCGCAACAGAAGATTATCCGAAAATTAAACCCTCAGATATTGAGTTCAAATTACCTCAGCCGAATTATACGGTAATTACTTTAGCTCATTTACAAGAGAAATATCCCAATCATGAATTCTCTTTGATAATGGGAGAAGACAATTTAAAAACGCTTCATAAGTGGAAAAATTATGAAGTGATTCTCGAAAACCATGACATCTATGTCTATCCGCGTATTTCAGATGAACCTGAGAATACGGAATTAAAATCGCATCCAAAAATTCATGTAATCGATGCGCCAATTGTAGAGATTTCTTCGACTTTTATTCGAAACAGCATAAAAGAAGGTAAAAATATTCAGCCGTTATTACTACCGAAAGTTTGGGAATATATTGACCATAATAATTTTTATAAAAAATAAACAACTTGAATTGCCTTCAGTTTTAACTGGAGGTTTTTTATTTTAAAAAATCATTCCGTAGGAATGTATCATCGGTAGAATTAAATTTGAATTATGATGATGCGTTCCGTAGGAACGTTTGATTAATGAGGTTTGCCATTTCCATAAAAACAAATGTCCCTACAGGACACAACGCAAAAAAGATACTATTTTTTTCTACCGATGAGATATTCCTACGGAATATAAAATATTGTTTTTGATAAAATTAATTACACAAAAAAACCTGAACTTACGTTCAGGCTTTTGCTTATTATTATGCTTCAACATTCACTTCACTTTTAACTCGGCTTCTAATCTCGCTTAGCGATTGATCAACCAAAAGTTTTCCATCTCTGAAAACTTCTTTCAATTCACCTTGTTTTTCTTCTTCCCAAGAAACATTATCTGTTAAATGATACTTGCCGTCGATTAAATCAATTTTCATTAATCCTTTGGCAGATTTTTTAGTTCCGTCATCAGTAATAGGATCTTTGAAGATCGCTCTTCCTTCTCCGTTTACTTCTCCGTAAGTTGCTTTCATTGCAAAACCGAAAGTATCTCTGGTATTATATTGGTAAGTAAAAGATCCAATTCCTAAAACTACATTGGTAGAAGCAAAACCTTTTGCTTTTAATCTTTCGCAGATTTGAGTCGCTCTTGCCACTGTAATGCTATCACCATAAATTGCTCCAATTTGCGGAACTAATTCTTTAAATCCTTTAGTATTTGTAGTTCCTCCAAAAACATCCCAAAGCAATTCGATAACGCCTTTTTTCTCTTGTTCTGTTCTTCCATTCGGATTTCCGCAAATAATATCCACTGGATCACCGCTGTCAGGACGAATTACGACTTTACCTTCTCTTGAAACAATTTCTTCTTTTAATCTTGGAAGATAATCGGTTAAAACTTTCCATAAATCCCAAGTATCAGAAACGATAGAAACGATTCCTTTTGGATATACTTCTGTGATTAATCTTTTGAATGTTTCATACTCGCCTTCTGTAGTTCCCATGCACATTACAGAATGTTCTGTTGCGGCAACTGAACCTGCTACAAGTTCTAAATCTGAATTGGCATTATAATATTCTTCGAGAAAATCGATTACTGGAATCGTATCAGAACCTGTGAAATTTAATAAATGTCCAGCTGCTGATGTTATTGCCGCTTCTATTCCGCCCATTCCTCGCATTGAGAAATCATGTGCCTGCCAATCTACAAATTCTGGCACAGAAGAAGTTTCTGCTGCATATTTATCTAGAACCTTTCTGTATTCTTTTGCAATTGTCGCTGAATTACAAGGAAGCCAAACCACTGCAGAAAGTAATGTTTCGAAATAATTGGTCAACCAGAAAAACTCTGGAATTGTATTGTACATAGTAAACATTGGAACTCTCAAAGGAACACTTGCTCCTTCTGGCAAAGCTTTAAACACCATCGGAATATATCCTAGGTCGTGTAAATCTTCAATATGTTTTGTACCAACTTGGTTTTCGCCCAAATAATTATTGATTCTGCGTGCGTATTTTTGAACTACTTCTTCTTTTGATTTTTTGAAGAAATACTCTTCAAAGTCATGAATAATATATTTTTTGATGAAATACTGCAATCCGAAAAACACAACCTCATCAAGACCTTCAATTCTGGATTTTCGTGGTGTCCAGTTAGAATATACTAATGTTGTTCCATCTGGGTACTGTCTTCTGTGGTCAACTTTGTAACCATCTGTTAATAATAGTGGGTTCATATATTTTTTATTATAGTTTTAAATGTTCATATAGTGTATCAAATTCTAAAGACAAATTCAAATATTCCTGAATCCAGTCATTTTGCATAGAGATTTCTTGTAAAGTTCCGGTTGGCGCAAATAAGTGCCGAAAAAATTCCAGACCTTGTTCATTATTATTTTCAACCAATTTAGAATTTAAATCTATTTCGGCAATTAATTCTTCTATAGAATTATAAGATGTCCACATTAAATCGGTATCAGCTGTAATTTTAGATTTAATTAGTTCAATTAGTTTTAGTACTTCACTCATTTCAAAGCTTATTTATTTCTTCCTTTCTCGTTAGGATACAATGTCTGCATGACATCACTCTGCCAAAATTCTTTCGTTTGAACATCCATACAGCTTAATTTTCCGTAAAAACCAGCTCCAGTATCAATATTCCAGACATTACAGCCTTTCATAGGAATTTCGACATCATAATGAAGCGTTGGCGTGTGACCAATATAGATTTCATTATAAAGCAATAATCTTTTTGGATATAAAAGTGAATCTTTTTTAATTCTTTTATCCATTGTCAAAGCCATTTCCCAAAGTGTTCTGTCCCAAGAAAAATTAGTTTGGTAATGTTCTTTCTCTGGTCCGTGCATGGATGAAAAACCGGCATGAATGAACAAATTGTTATTTTCGTCTACATAATAATCTTTCATACTATTAAAGAATTGATAATGCTTCTCTTTTTCTGAAAGCTCAATGTCTGCATAACTTTCTATAGTCGATTTCCCTCCGTGCAAAAACCAAACATCATTTATGATATCTTTTTCTAACCATTCTTGACACCAGGCATCATGATTTCCTTTTATAAAAATACATTCCCGCTTTTGGGATAAATCAATAAGAAAATCAATTAATTGTTTAGATTCGCTCCAGCCATCGACATAATCTCCTAGAAAAATAAATCGGTCATTCTCCGCATAATCAATTCTTTCAAGTAACTGAAGCAATGCTTTCAATCCACCGTGAATATCTCCAAAAACTAAAGTCCTTTTCATGACTTAATTAAATTTATTATCAAGAGCTATATCTAATTTTATTAGAAAATCTTTTCCGAATTTATCATTCTCTAATTCTTCGTAAAGAAATAGAGGCAATGTTTTCTCACAATTTTGTTTCTGACTTAAAATTGCCATAGACAAGGCTGCAACTGTATCGGCATCGCCTCCGTAACTTATCCCTGTTTTTAGACAGTCTTTCATTGAAACAGCTTCTGAGACCATTTTAATAACCGCTTGTGTTGTAGGATAACCGTGCATATCAATTGGAGAAGTAATTCTATAATTCTCATTCTCTTTTAAAGTCTCGTTTAGAAATGCTATCAAAGTAGATCCATCACCCAAATTATATTTAAAATAGTGAACTGCCAAAGCAATGCGTTTGGCACAACTTATTCCTTCAACTGTATTATGAGAAGTTTTCGCCTGAATCTTACAGAATTCCAGTATCTGCTTAATATCTTTTAAATACCCGATAGAATATGCTCTCATTGCAGAACCGTTTCCGTTACTTCCGTTGTTGATTATTTTGATAAAATCAGCTCCGTTTGTACTGGCATCTAAAGCATTATAAACCCGGTCTGAATATCCTCGCCTTTTATCTCTGTGAAAAACCTCAACAAATTTATCTGCCACTTTAATCTCGTTCCAGTTATCGTCTTCTAATAGCAATTCTGTAATTGCAATTGCCATTTGAGTATCGTCTGTATATCTTTTATAAATCTCTGTGTAAAGTCCGTGTTTATGATATTGAGTCAGATTATTGTTTTGAGAAATAAAATCTAAATCGCGAAATTCAAAACCCGCACCGTATGCATCGCCTATTGCTGCTTCTAAAATCATAATTTTTTTATTTGATTATATTAAGATTTAAATTCAATATACTTTGCTGGAACTACATCAGTCAGCCAGACATTATTTTCAGACAAATAAAATTTAAATCCGTCGCGATGCATAGCGCCACTTTTAACGGTTAAGATTTGAGCCGCTCCTCTTCTGCTTCCTACTTTTATAGCTGTTTCTTTGTCTTTTGAAAGGTGTACATGCTGACGGCTCATTTTCTTTAAACCTTCTTTCTGAATACTTTCTATAAACTTCCCAACCGTTCCGTGGTATAAATACTCTGAAGGTTCTGTTTCTGTTAAATTCAAGTCAACTGAAATAGAATGTCCCTGACTTGCTCTGATTTTCGTTTTGTCTTCATTAAACGCAAAACGCTTTTTATCGTTATTTTCTACTACGTAATCTAAAAGTTCAGCGTCGAGACGGTTTCCTTTTTTAGTACATTTTTCTATTAATTCGTTGACATCTGCCCAACCGTTTTCATCTAATTTTAATCCGATTTTTTCTGGAGAATGTCTAAGCACCAGACTTAAAAATTTGCTGACGCTTTTTGTTTCTTTTTCATTCATTTTCATTTTTTTTATTCCGACCCTTAAACGTTCGAATGAACGTAACTGCTAGCGAGCGATATTTTTTCTACCAATGAAATGTTCCTACGAAACAGTGGTTCTTCTTTAATTTTATATCAATTCATCCCTAACTTCGATCCTACAAAAATTTAGACTTTCATTTTTATATTTCATTTTTCTGTTATTGAAACAAAGAAGTGATCTCTTTAAAATCTTTTGAATCTGGTGAAAATGAACCGTAAATTGTCTCGAAATCTGTTGTCAGATTTTCAAATTCATAATTCTTTTCTAACTGGTCCATGCACGTTACAACCAAATTTCTTTTTGCCATTGGACTATAAGCAGCATCTAATTTTAAAGCGTAATTCAGCAAATTATAATCAAGATTCCCAAATCTGAGATGTTTTTGATATTCGTTGAAAACACAAGTTTCTTCTTCGTTGTTTTTTAATTGTATTTCTCCTTCATTTGGCATCCACCCGTGACCGTGTCTTGTGGTATAACTTCTGGTTACGTAAAAAATGTTTACTTCATCAATATTTAGTTTATTGCAGATTTCAATTGCATTTTTTGAAGTTGTATTCGCATAAGTAACATTCGGGAAAACACCATGATCCATGTCGAGAAGAATTCCCTGGCTTCCTTCAAAAATTAAATTATTATATTTTGAAAGAAAACTATAATCAACAATATTCCATTTTATTTTATCGACTGCTTCAAGGTATGCCTGAACTTCCTGATCGATATCGGGCTCGTTTAAAAAGCCGTAGTAATTGGCAATTTGATTTAATTTTTCTAAAAGCATTTCTCGCGGCGCAATCAAATCAATCGCAAATAATTTGTACGGTCCTTCGTTTCTTTTCATGGTTGAACCAATGCCTTTTCCGCAGGTTCCGTGATCTATGTTTCTTACGTTTCCACGGTTGTGCCAAACATCAAACGGAGTTGTAACTTTTGCTAACGGATGGATATACAAATCCAGATTAGCATTTTTTTCTTTTAATTCTTCTTTTTCATTGTATAAAAAAAGCGGATGAATTGTACAGTGTTCGCTGTAATAAGACGGAAGACCGCGAAGTGCGCCGCTCGCAAAACTCGAATGAACGTGTTTTTTATCATCAATCATAACCGTATGCGCGGCTTGTTGTCCTCCTGAAAAGCGAATAACTATAGATTCAGGGTTTTGTTTTGCCAGAAAATCTGTTGTTATGCCTTTTCCTTCATCACCAAATCCTAAACCTATAACTATTTGCGCTGTTTTCATTTTTTATTTATTTTTTAATCTCGCAAAGACGCAGAGTTTTTTAAAGCATTTCGATATTATTTAAACCTGTATCATTTGCATCAGAAACTGGTATGGTTCCTAAACCAGAACTTTTGTGTTTATCACAGATAATCTTTTTAATTACGTTTGGAATTTCTCTGTGATCTTCAATAGACAAACAATTTTGTCCTAACAGTTCTTTCCATTCTACATCGGCATTAATCGCTTGTCCGGAATGCAGTACACTTATATGGTATACATCGTATCTTTTTTGGGCTTCTGCTAATAATTCAAGATGTGTATAAGTCTGTTGTCCCTGACCCATAATTTCTTTAATAGCCGAAGCCGGAAGTGTTTTCAAACCTGGTTCATCGCCAACAGTAAACAACAATCCTTTTTGACCTCTTTTTTCGAAAGCGTCTATTTTAGTATGAAAAGCGGCAAAATACCACGCTAAAAGATAACTTTCTCCAGCGTTTCCTCCGCCTCCACCTTCAATGTAAGTTCTCGTAAGCCACATATCGAGTTCTTCATCTCCAGATTCAAACTGTCCAACCTGCAAAGGATATCTGTCGCATTCGTGATCACCGATTCCTAAAAATAAAAGTGCCGGATCAGGAACGCCGCCCTGAATAATTCCTCCCATTAATTTTGGAAGTCCTTCTTTTATCAGTTCGTGCGGAATATGTCCCATACTTCCTGTAACATCCAATCCTAAAATAATTGGAACTGTGTTTGGATGAACATCAGAATCTCTTGCTTCTCTAAAAATCACGCCATTCGGATTCATAGACTCATGCGCCATTCGTAACGCATTCTGTGTAAATATCTCACTAGCTGATTTGCTGGCATAACCTATTTTTTTTGCTCTGTCTTCACGAGCACCGAAATCATATCTTGTACCTCCCATAACTAAAATGTTTTACCAAATAAATACTCAAATCTCTTTTTTGTTACTTCAAACTGGATATTCAAATTTCTGATGGTCAGCGAAAGTTCCATATCTTTCTGTACAAAAGCTTCTGGCTGAAAATCGGCAAAGGTTAAACTGTTTTTATCCAGCGGACTAATATCGATCAATCCTTCTTGTTCTCTTTCTAAACGTTTTATTTTTAATTCAATGTCTTCAACTCGACGTCTGTATATTAATTCTGAATCTTCACCAATGGTTTTGGCTCTGTCTTCTCTTATCTGATCATTGTTTCTTTTTAAAGACTCAATAAATCTTGGTTTTAAATCGCTCATTGTTTTGTGGTTTTTGTTTCAGGTTTTCTTTGTTTCATGTTTCAAGTTGCATGCTGGACTTGAAATTTGAAAAATAGATCTGAAACGGTTAATAGCATTTTTTTAGTTTTTTTGTTTCAAGTTTCAGGTTACGTCAAGAACTTGAAACCTGAAACTTGAAACTTCTCAAATTAGTTGATCTAACTTTATCACTTGAACGCTTTCGCCTTCAAAGTCTTTTACTGAATTGGTTGTAAAAATGGCATCAAAGCAGTTTAAAACTTCAAAACCTTTATTAAAAATTCCGTGGCTTACGGCTAAGTATAATTTGCCCGCATTTTTGTTTTTTAATTCTTCAGCCAAACCAACAAAAGTCCCGCCACCGTCGCAAATATCATCAACAATTAAACAATCTATTCCTTGTAAATCATCTTCGTATACTTTGAAACCAGATAATCTTCCAGTTTTTACGTCGCGACTTTTACTGCATTCTACAACTTCAGCACCTCCTAAAAATTCAGAGACTTTGTAGATTTTTTTAAGTGCGCCACCGTCTGGAGAAATCAATTTTACGTTTTCGCCAATTCTATTTAATACTTCTCTAATAAAAGTATAGTTTGGAATTACAGTAGAATTATTCAATAAAGCTGGAGTCACTTCAGAGTGTGCATCAAAAACAAAAACTTTATTCAATTGTAATGCATTTATAATATCAGCATATACTTTTACAGATAAAGGTTCGCCCGGAATCATAACACGATCTTGTCTCGCAGCTGGAAAATACGGAATAAAGAGATCGATAATTTTTACGTCCATTCTTCGCAATGCATCAACTGTAATGCACAATAAACCTAAATCATTGAATGAATTTAATCGGTGCGTGATTGTTATTTTA
Organism: Flavobacterium sp. S87F.05.LMB.W.Kidney.N; assembly: GCF_004366435.1. Classification (NCBI taxonomy): domain Bacteria; kingdom Pseudomonadati; phylum Bacteroidota; class Flavobacteriia; order Flavobacteriales; family Flavobacteriaceae; genus Flavobacterium; species Flavobacterium sp. S87F.05.LMB.W.Kidney.N. The sequence goes on from NZ_SODX01000007.1 coordinate 252,506, forward strand.
TGATTTCTGTCGAAATCCGGATTGATTTTAATATGTGGTTCTCCTCCAGAGAAAGTAAAACTTTGAAATTTGATTTCTTCCTGATTTTGAAAAGGAGCGAATTTGGGGTCGAGATTTAGTATCATAGTTTTTTAGTTTGCGTTAATTATACGCAAATGTAGGATTAAATTTTAAATAAACAATTTATTTTGTGTAAAAATTACGCAAATTTTATTTCGAAGTGAAAACCTTCTTTAGTTAATTCGTTATATTTCAACTTATTAAACCTAAAAAGTTTGGCAGGACGACCTGTTTTTATGGGCGAAAAATTTTCTGTTTGTTCTAAAATACCGTAGCTGAGTATTTTTTTTCTGAAATTTCGTCGATCAATTTCTTTTTCTAAAATGGTACAATACAGATTTTCGAGATCAGAAAACAAGAATTCTTCAGGAAGTAAATCGAAACCAATTGGCTCGTAAGTCAGCTTTGCTTTTAGTCTCTGAATTCCTTTTTCTAAGATTAAATTATGATCGAATGCCAAAGGCGGAATTTCATTAATTTTAAACCATTGTACTTTTTCGGCGTCAGTATTAGCTTTAATTTCTAAGTTTGAAGCGTCAACCAATGCATAATAAGCAACAGAAATAACACGATTTCTAGAATCTCGATTAATATCATCTCCAAAAGTGTACAATTGCTCCATAAAAGTTAGCTGTACATTTGTTTCTTCATGCAATTCCCGAATAACTGCATCACTCAAAGATTCATTATCTTGAACTAAACCGCCTGGCAAAGCCCAATATTTTTCTGAAGAACCAAATTGCTGCTGGATTAAAAGCACATACAACCCATTGCTTTTGTAACCAAAAACAATAGCATCTACAGCAATTCTAATATTTTGTAATTCTTTCATATTATAAAATCATATCGAACAAATATAGCGAATGAGAGCCAATTTTATAATCTAATGCAAAAGCTTAAATTATAAAATTGGCTCATAAGTAGTATCTTTTATCTCTTATTCTAATTTATTGTAACCGTTCGTTTTGGACTGGAAGTACATTCTGAACCGTCTTGTTTAATTGTTACCGCAGCCGTTGCTGTATATTCGCCAGCAGCAGCATAAGTATGCGTAACCGCAGCTCCTGCTGCCACAGTTCCATCTCCAAAGCTCCATTTTACAGAACTTAGCGTTCCTGTTCCAGTATATTCAACGGAATAATTCATTAATTTCGGATTACTAGTATCTGTAGAATTATGTATTTTAATGTAAATAGATTCTGCTAGACAATCAATAATTACTTCATCGTCATGTTTACTGCATGAATTACTAATAAACAAAACTGTAACAAGTACTAAAATGGTTGTTATCTTTCTCATAATCAATCTTATTTATAGGAGTTTAATTTACTCAAAGTTATTGCTTTATTGAATACTTCGAAATCGCAAACAAAAAATCTACATTCTATTGCCGAAGAACATTTTCAGTTCTTTCTCAATAATATCAAAAAAAGATTTCAAATTATTGTTCTTGGGCGCTAATAAATACACAAACTCCTCTGGAACGTGAAAACTGTTCCATAACAATTGCAATTTATTTTCTTTTATTAATTTTCGAGCATTACAATTCCATGTTACAGCTACTCCATCATGTTTAGAGAGAAGTTTCAACATCTCAGATTCTGATGGAATAATATAATTAGGCACCATAGACGGTCTTTTTTTATTAAAAGCATGAAGCCAAAATAATTTTATATGCGGAATTCTAGCATCATGACTGTACCATTTCTGCCCGTTCAGCCATTGTTCTATTTCGGTAAAATTGTCTGCTTTTAATTTCTGGCGGAAATCTGTTATGTCCAAATTTGTCGGGGCAACCATTATCAATTTAATTTTTCCGACAATTTCATAAGTCGTATCAAATGTATCAAACCTTTTTGTGGTAATGGCAAAATCAAGTTTTTTGGCGTCTACTAAGGCAAAAAGTTCATCGTTTTCTGCAAAAGTAAAATCGATCAAATCAAACTTTGAAATAAGAAGATCTCCAACGCAATTAAAAAGATGTTTTGAAATTCCAACCGAAATCAATCTATTCGCATCTTCGGCTTTTGCCCTGAAACCAGCTTCGACACTTTCGAGGCGATCTAGCGCATCTATAATCAAATTATTCAGTAACTTAGCGTATTCGGTTGGTTCAACGCCTTTTGATTTTCTATTAAACAATTTATTACCAACATGCGCTTCGAGCATTGAAATCTGCTGACTTACGGCAGGCTGGCTCATAAATAACTCCTTTGCCGCTACCGAAAAATTACCGTTTTTATAAACTGCTTTAAATGTTCTGTACCATTCTAGATTTACCATGACATAAATTTATTTATAACAAATATAGTTTATTTTATTTTTACTGATATCACTTAAGCCGTAAATTTGTTTAAAATTTAATATTATGAAAAAAATAGCTTTACTCGCAATAATTGCATTTACAGCGACAGGCATTTCTGCTGTGGCGCAAAAATCAAATAAAAAAAGTATGAAAAAAGTATTATTTGTTGTAACCAGTAACGATAAACTGGGCAATACAGGAGAAAAAACAGGATTTTGGTCAGAAGAATTTGCTGCGCCTTACTATGAATTGTTAGATCAAGGAGTTGAAATTACAATTGCTTCTCCGCTTGGAGGACAGCCGCCAATTGACCCGAAAAGTGCAGATCCTGCATCAGCAACTGAAGACACGAAACGTTTTGACGCTGATAAAACTTTACAGGAAAAATTAAAAAATACTTTAAAACTTTCAACCGTTAACCAAAAAGATTACGATGCTGTTTTCTACCCTGGAGGACACGGTCCGCTTTGGGATTTAGTTGAAGACAAAAACTCTATCGCTTTAATCGAAGCTTTTTATACGAATAATAAACCAGTAGCTTTTGTTTGTCATGCTCCTGCGGTTTTGAAAAACGTAAAAGTAAAAGGTGAATACTTGGTAAAAGGTAAAAAAGTAACTGGTTTTACCAATACAGAAGAAGAAGCGGTTGGTTTGACAAAAGTGGTTCCTTTTTTATTGGAAGATGCCTTAACTCAAAATGGTGCTAAATTTTCTAAAGGTGAAAACTGGCAGCCTTATGCAGTTGCAGACGGACTTTTGATTACAGGTCAAAATCCTGCATCGTCTAAACTAGTAGCTGGAAAATTATTACAAGAATTGAAATAAAAGTTCTGAGATTCTGAGGTGCTAAGATGCTAAGGTTTTACAAACTTTGTGGCTTAGCAGCTCAGAATCTTTGCAACCCAGAATCTTAAAAAAATTAAATAACATGCTGCTAAGCCTAAAAAGGAAAACCTTATAACCTCAGAATCTTAGCAACTTAGAACCTTAAAAAAATGCTCAACTTTGAATTATATAATCCGACGAATTTAATCTTCGGGAAAGGACAAATTGCGAAACTTTCGACTTTACTTCCAAAAGACGCTAAAATTCTTTTGGCGTACGGCGGCGGAAGTATTTTTAAAAACGGAATTTACGATCAAGTAATCGCTAACTTAAAAGGTTTTGAAATTGTTGAATTTGGCGGCATAGAGCCAAATCCGCATTTTGAAACTTTGATGAAAGCGGTTGATGTTATCAAAGCTGAAAAAATTGACTTTATCTTGGCCGTAGGTGGAGGATCTGTTATTGACGGTGTAAAGTTTATTTCAGCAGCAGTTAATTTTGAAGGAAACCCGATTGATATTCTGCAAAAACGTATTCTAATTAAAGAAAATGCTATGCCTTTTGGGACTGTTTTGACTCTCCCAGCAACAGGAAGCGAAATGAATTCTGGATACGTGGTAACGATTGAAGCCACTCAAGAAAAACTAGCTTCTGGAGGAAGTGCTTTATTTCCAGTATTCTCAATTTGCGATCCAAATGTAATTGCATCTTTACCAAAAAGACAAATTCAGAACGGAGTTGTAGACGCTTATACCCACGTAATGGAGCAATATTTAACTTATCCACACGAAGGTTTTCTACAAGACAGAATTGCAGAGGGAATTCTACAGACTTTAATTGAAGTTGGGCCAGGAGTTGTCGAAAATCCAACAGATTATACTTTAGCTTCTAATTTTATGTGGAGCTGTACAATGGCTTTAAACGGGTTGATTCAAAAAGGTGTTCCAAGCGATTGGGCAACTCACATGATTGGCCACGAATTAACAGCACTTTACGGAATTGACCATGCGAGAACATTGGCGATTATCGGTCCAAGTTTGTACAATGTAATGTTTGAAACTAAAAAAGGAAAATTAGCCCAATACGGAAGACGTATTTTTAATCTTTCTGGTTCTGATGAAGAAGTGGCAAAAGAAGCAATTAACAAAACAGTTGAGTTTTTCCATACAATGGGAATGGATACCAAACTTTCTCAATACACACAAGATTATTCCAATACTGCAGATTTTATCGTAAATCGTTTTGACGAAAGAGGCTGGAAAGGCTTAGGCGAAAACCAATTGGTAACTTTAGATAAAGTAAAATCGATTGTAGAGCTTTCTTATTAAAGATAAATCCTAATTTAAAAAAAATCCAAATTCCAATCTACTTTGGAATTTGGATTTTTTTATTGGAATTTCATTAAAAAAGGCGTTCTTAACAAGTTTAGGAACGCCTTTTTAAAATACTAAAACAAAACTAACTAACTCAATTCTTTTTAAATTCATTAAAATTCTAATTTATAAAAACTTACAACGTGCCTTTTCATGTTTTATTGTGTAGGTTAAAAATATTTTTTCATTTAAATTAGATTCACAATACTAATTCCCTTTATATTCAGGCTTTTCGATTATTTACCTTTTTTATTTTGTTTAACCATACATTTAAATTGAAAGAATTTACTTTAAAAAAATATTTTTAGAGGAATTTTAATTTTAAGAGACGAAATATATCCTGAAATCAACTCTTTTAATGTTATCTCAAAATGTACAGAAGAATCATTTGATAAATTTCTTAAATCAGTCTTTGCTTTATTAGCACATTATTAAGTACTTTTGTTTTAAATTATTAAAATAATGAGCGAAAAATTAAAATTTGCAGTAATTGGAGGAGGAAGCTGGGCAACGGCAATTGCAAAAATGTTATGCGTTAATCTTTCAGAAATTGCGTGGTACATGCGTAATGATTCTGCGATCGAACATATTCAGAAATACAAACACAATCCAAATTATTTAAGTTCTGTTGAATTTGACACCAATAAGCTTAAATTGACCAATAACATAAATGAAGCAATTGAATACGCAGATTATATCATTTTTGCCATTCCATCTGCTTTTTTAGATGCGGAATTAAAAAATATGACTGTTTCTTTGGCTGATAAAATTATTTTTTCTGCTATTAAAGGAATTGTTCCAGAGACAAGTTTAATTGTAGGTGAGCATTTCCATATCCAATATGATATTCCTTATTATAATATTGGAGTTATCACTGGTCCTTGCCACGCAGAAGAAGTTGCTTTAGAAAGACTTTCGTACTTAACAATTGCCTGCGGAGATCCAGAAAAAGCTTGCATTGTTGCAAAATCACTTTCAGGAAATTATATTAAAGCCAAAATTTCAGATGATATTATTGGTACTGAATATGCGGCAATGCTAAAAAATATTTACGCAATTGCTGCCGGAATCGCTCACGGTTTAGGATATGGAGACAATTTCCAATCGGTAATGATGAGTAACGGAATCCGTGAAATGAAAAAATTCATCCGTAAAGTACATAAAATGAAACGTAACATTAATGACTCTGCCTATTTAGGCGATTTATTAGTTACAGGTTATTCTGTTTTCTCTAGAAACAGAATGTTCGGAAATATGATTGGAAAAGGATATACTGTAAAAAGTGCCATGATGGAAATGAGCATGGTTGCAGAAGGTTATTATGCAACAAAAAGTGCGTATAAACTAAATCAAGGCTACGGAGCAAAAACACCAATTATCGACGCTGTTTACGCTGTTCTGTACGAAGGGAAAGATGCAAAAACGGTTTTCAAGAAATTAACGGAATCTTTAGATTAAATTTTAGAAAATAGAAGCAAGAATAAAGAAGCAAGAGAAAAAATACTGAAATAAAAAAGAGCCAAACTGAATTTCAGTATTGGCTCTTTCTTCTTTATCTATTCTCTTAATTCTATCCTCTTGCCTCTTGCTTCTTGCTTCTTTAGCACTCTACTTCACCATTACACCTTCAACAAAAAGAATCGGCACTTCTTCCGTATTGTTTTCGTTGATTAAGTTCGATTTGAAAATGAATTTCTTATCGTATAAAGTGTTTCCAATGAAGAATGTCACCATAAATTCGTTGTTCAAAACCAAAAGACTTTTTTCTATCATTTCGATTTTCACCACAGAAACAGCGGGAACTTCAACAAAAGCATGACGCAGAATTGAAGTTTTTTTCATTTCGCCATCGATAGTTCCAAATGCTTTTGAAACCACCATAACGCTGTCTAAGTTAAAGTCACTATCATTAACTAAATAAGCGTACCATACTTTTTCCATAAAATCGTCGCTCCATTCCTGCACTGCGGCAAGAAATACGTTTTCAACTTCTGGAATTATTATATCTTTTTTCATTTTTATTAAAAGCTTTAAAACCTTTGTCAAAGCCTAAACTTCAACAAAGGTTTATTATATTATGACACTACATTAGACAACAGAATAATCTAAAATCTACATTCTAAAATCTAAAATTGCAAATTATATATTTGATTTAAACTGCTCTAAGAAACGAACATCGTTTTCATAAAACATACGGATATCGCCAATTTGGTATAAAAGCATTGCAATACGCTCTACTCCCATTCCGAAAGCAAAACCGTTGAATTCATCTGGATTGATATCGCAATTTTTCAAAACGTTTGGATCTACCATTCCGCAGCCTCCAATTTCCAGCCATCCAGTTCCTTTTGTGATTCTGTAATCTGTTTCGGTTTTTAAACCCCAATAGATATCAATTTCAGCACTAGGTTCTGTAAATGGGAAATAAGACGGACGAAGACGAATCTTAGATTTTCCGAACATTTCTTTTGTGAAATAAAGTAATGTCTGTTTCAAGTCGGCAAAAGATACATCTTTATCAATGTACAATCCTTCCACTTGATGGAAAATACAATGAGAACGAGATGAAATTGCTTCGTTACGGAAAACACGTCCTGGAGAAATCGTACGAATTGGCGGTTTATGATTTTCCATATAACGCACCTGAACAGATGATGTATGCGTACGCAATAACACATCAGGATTAGTCTGAATGAAAAATGTATCCTGCATATCACGCGCCGGATGGTATTCTGGTAAATTTAATGCCGTAAAGTTATGCCAGTCGTCTTCAATTTCTGGTCCTTCAGAAACATTGAATCCGATATTAGCAAAAATATCTATAATCTGATTTTTAACGATTGAAATCGGGTGGCGCGAACCAATAATTACTGGTTCTGCAGCACGAGTCAAATCACCAAAAATACCTTTTGATTCCTCTTTGCTTTCAAGTTCTTCCTGAATAACTCTTACTTTTTCTTCGGCAACCGCTTTTAAAGTATTTATAACCTGTCCAAAATCCTTTTTCTGATCGTTTGGAATATTTTTAAATTCAGTAAAAAGTTCTTTCAATAAACCTTTACTGCCTAAATATTTAATACGGAATTGTTCTAAAGATTCTTTATTTTTATCATTAAAGGCTTTGGCTTCCTCTATATGTTGTTTTATCTTATCTATCATTTTCCTTCAATAATTGAGATACAAATTTAGTGTTTTTAGTTTAAAGTGTGCATTCACAGTCGCAGTTTTAGGTTTTCCGTAAATTATTTTATGAGATTTAACTTTTCTTCAACTTGTTTAATCTTTACATGCCAATAATCTAAACCTTCTTGATTGGTTACTATTTCCTTTTTGTAATTAGGAGAAATACTGCTTAATTTATGCCCGTTTTTATTTAAATCCCGTTCTTTTTCTTGTTTTGTTGTGGGTTCGATTCTAGTGCGCCAAAAATCCATATTTTCAAGATATCTTTTTTTAATCTCTTCAAAATATTCAATTATTTTTTCTTTTGAATTCGGAATATAACCTGGGCCGCTGCAGCCACAGGAATGAAATGTAATTCCAACTGAATATAAGCTTTTAAGATGTTCCCATTTTTTGACATCGTCTTTTTTAGGCGATTCAAAATCTAGTCCCATACTCGCCATTAATTCTGCACACTCTGGACATTTGGCTTCAAAAACGGATTTTTCTCCTTTTTTAATATCACTCATCAATCTTCTTTTAAATGTTTTTCGACAATTAAAACAAGCATAATGAGGTTTATAAGATGTCATAGCGTATCTGCACATTTTTTTAATTTTAGTCTTAGTTTTCAGTGACAGTTTACAGTCTCAAACACTGAAAACTGAGACTGCAACTGTAAACTAATCCCGAAGTGTCGGGACTATTCAATAAGTTTTCTTTCTAAAAAATAATTTACAATTGCTTCCTTCATTAAAACCGATTGTTCTCCTGCTTTTAATGGCGGCAATTCTTCTTTTACTTTGTAATGCGGCCATCCTTCAGCGTCAAAAAAATCGAATTCATAAAATCCGTAAGGCTCAAGCAATCTGCAGATGGCAATGTGCATTAGGTTGAGTTTTTCATCTTTTTTGAATTCGCGGTGCAATTTTCCGAGCTCCTGAACTCCTATTAGGTAAATAATGGCATCTAAATCTAAATCTTCGCCTTGCGAAAACTGATTAGATAGTATTTCAACGAGCTTTTCCCATCGCTCTTTTAATTGTGTATCTCTAGACATTGTATGATTTTAGATTGTTGATTTTAGATAAGATTGCTCAAAAATTCAATTCTGAAGGGGGGCAGAATTACAATCTGTATTCTAAATTTGATTTGCAAAGATACATAGTTCAAATTCAATGTGCCTAAAAAAAATTAAACACATAAAATTACATTTGCCATCAAAGTCATGAACCTTTGTCTCTCTGCACCTCTGAACCTTAAAAAAACATATATTTGCGCCTTTATTTAATACACCAAAATAATGAGTTTTTTTGATATTATTGTTGCCGCACTTCTGGCTTTTAGTTTATACAAAGGAATTAAAAATGGACTTTTTGTAGAAGTTGCTTCTTTTATTTCGCTATTATTAGGAATTTATCTTGCCATTAAATTTTCTTCTTTAATGACTGGAATGATTTCAAAACATGTTTCTTGGAATCCAACAAATATTCAGCTTACGGCTTTTATCTTAACTTTTATTCTAGTTGTAATTGGTGTTTATTTTCTAGCCAAAATATTAACCGGAATTGCCGATTTTGCCATGCTTGGCTGGATGAACAAATTAGGAGGAGGTCTTTTCAGGGTTTTAAAAACCATTCTTATTCTAAGTATTTTTATCGCTTTGTTTGAAAAAATAAACTTCAATAATACTTTCGCTAAAAAAGAAACTTTAGACAATTATATTTTTTATAATCCAGTAAAGAAAGTTGCTGCTTTTGTTTATCCGTCGATTGAAAAATGGTACGAGACTTTTAAAAAAGAGCATTCTGATAAACCAGAAGAAAAAGAAAGTTCTGAATCTGAAAAAGAATAATTCGTATATCAAACCCAACAGGTTTTATCCCGAGGCTTCGGGACTGTCGGGTTTCTTATTAACGACAACAAAATTATATATCGCTCCGCTGGAGCTTTAATATTGACGCTTATTTATTTTGCTACAAATATTTCGCTTCTCCGAAGCTTTTTTTTAAATAACCCTAAAAGGTTTACAAACCTATCGAGTTTGTTTTTATACATATCTTTTATTTTATAAAGCCTCAGAGAGGCAAAATATTTATAGAAATTAAATCGTGCGAATGTAAAAAAGCTCCAGCGGAGCGACATATATTTCGCTCCACTGGAGCATTATATTGTAAATGTTTATTTTTTCTATAAAGATTTCGCTTCTCCGAAGCTTTTCTAAAAATACTATTTAGAATTTGATTTGTAGGCTTTCTCCTTTTTTCAAAATAATCTCTTGTTTTTTATCACCAAAAATCAAAGTTGTTTTTCCTCCATTTTTAGAAGAAACAATTACTTTTTGCGGTTTTTTATTGCTCCAAGTCATTTCAATTTCAAATCCGCCTCTTGCGCAGATACCACTTACAGAACCTTCGTCCCAAGCGTCTGGCAAAGCAGGCAATAATCGAATTTCATTTTCTTCTGACTGAACCAACATTTCGGCAACGGCAGCTGCGCCTCCAAAATTACCATCAATTTGAAATGGCGGATGTGCATCGAATAAATTCGGATATGTTCCTCCGCCCCTTCTTGGTTTTTCTATTTTTTTCCCGTCGGGATCAACGTAACGCAATAATTCACGGAACATTTTATAAGCGCGGTTTCCGTCCCAAAGTCTCGCCCAAAGATTGATTCTCCAGCCTTTTGACCAGCCTGTCGTTTCATCGCCTTTTATTTCTAAAGTTTTTCTAGAAGCTTCAGCCAAATCGGGTGTTTTTAAAGGCGTGATATGATCGCCCGGAAAAAGTCCGAATAACTGTGATTGATGGCGGTGTTTTGGATCATTATCATCCCAATCAAAATACCACTCTTGAAGATTTCCTTTTTTACCAATTTGATACGGATAAAGCTTTGCAAGCGCTGTTTCTAATTTTGCTCTAAAATCAGCATCTGTATTCAGAACTTTTGAAGCTTTTATCGTTTTATCAAAACATTCACGAATCATAGCCAAATCGGCTGTTCCGCCGTATAAAGTAGCTCCGACAAAACCATCTGCCAGTTTATATTGATTTTCTGGTGAAGTTGATGGCGATGTAATAAGATGGCCGTTTTTATCTGTTACAAGCCAGCCCAAACAAAATTCGGCCGCGCCTTTCATTAACGGATATCCTTCTTTCTTCAAATAAGCCGCATCTTTAGTAAAAATATAATGTTCCCAAATGTGTGTGCTCAACCAAGCACCAGCCATTGGCCAGCAAGCCCACATTGGATCTTCTTTTCCAAATTGCCCCACTGGATTGGTCATTGCCCAAATATCTGAGTTATGTGCCGCTGCCCAACCTTTATTTACTCCATAAAAAGTCTTAGCCGTAACTTTTCCTGTTACCGAAAGATTTTTAATGAAACTCAAAAGTGATGAATGCATTTCGGAAAGATTGGTGTTTTCTGCCAGCCAGTAATTTTCTTCCAGATTGATATTCATGGTATAATTACTGCTCCAAGGAGGACTTAAATGCGGATTCCAAAGTCCTTGCAAATTGGCTGGAACGCCCAAAGTCCTTGATGAACTGATTAGCAGATAACGTCCAAAATTGAAATACAAAATTTCTAGGTTTTTATCTTCTTTTCCGTCAGCGTAGCGAAATAAACGTTCGTCTGTTGGTAAATCTGGAGCGGTTGTTTTTCCTAAATCTAAATTTACACGATTAAAGAATTTTTGATAATCGGCAATATGGGATTCTTTTACTTTATCGAATGGTTTTGCATACGCTTTGTTTAAATTTTGCAACGCAATTGACACTTCGTCTAAACCTTCTGTTGCGGGATTTTTATCAAAACCATTAAAACTTGTGGCAACAGAGACATAAATAGTAGCTTCTGTTGCATCTTTTAAACTTAAAGATTCTCTCGAACTTGTAACTTTTCCATCAGTTTTTTTGATTTGGATTAAAGTAGTAAATCTTGTTCCTCTTTCTTTTATGTCTAAATATTTGGGTAAAACGGTATATCCCGCATTTTCATGAATTGGTGCAGAACCCGTTAGAACCAAAATATTGTTTCTTACTTCAACATTTGACTTTAAGAGACTTTTTAAATTGACATCAAAATTCAAAGCGCCTTTTTGATCGGCTGTCAATTTGATGATCATAATTTGATCTGGAGCCGAAACAAAATATTCACGCGTATATTTTATGCCGGCCATTTCGTAACTTACTTTTGAAATCGCGTTCGAAAGATCCAGTTCCCGATGATAATTTACTGCTTTTCCTTTTTCGGAATTATTGATTTCTAATGTTCCTAAAGGCGCATACGATTCGGAGTTTTTTCCCTGAACTTTTTTATTCAGTTCTTCTGCCAGCTTATAATTTTCGTTTTTTAAAGCCTCACGAATGGCGGTAATATTTTTGTACGCATCTGGACTCATATTAGCATTTACCGGTTCGCCCGACCAAAGCGTAATATCATTCAAATAAATTTTATCCGAATTGGCGCCTCCAAAAACGGTTGCTCCCATTTTTCCATTTCCTAAAACTAAGCTTTCCTCAAAGAATTCTGCAGGCTGCTTGTACCATAAAACATTTTTAGATTGCGCAGAAACGTTTGTAAAGTAAGATGTGAGAAGTAAGATGAGAAATGTTTTTTTTATCATATCTGTATTATCTTATCCTAACAGGTTTTTAAAACCTGTTAGGTATTTATTGAATATCTAAAACTAATAAAAATCTATGTCATACCTAACAGGTTTTGGAAACCTGTTAGGATAGAAATCAGATGTTCCTACGGAACAATATTGCATTGTTAATTTTTTACAACGGATTTCATCCGTTCTACCGATGAATTGTTCCTAACGGAACATTTTTAATTTATTTTTCATTCAAACAAGTTTCGAAAACCGTTCAAATTACCTTTTACTTCTCACTAATTACTAAGACTAATCACTAATAACTAATGCTAAGGACTAAGAACTAAGAACTAAAGACTAAAAACTAAAAAACTACTTACTCACCGAATACTTTTCATTCGCCGTAATCATTTCCCAATTATCAGTTCTGAAGGGCGATGCAGGGAATTTTTCTTTATTGAAAAGATTGATTGCCGTATCATCATCTGCCCAGCCGTAATGAACTGCTACAGGATTTTGAACTTTATCGCTTGAAACAATGATTTTGTTGTCTTTAATTATCGCTTTCGCTGAATGAAAAACTTTGTCTGCACCCGCTATTTCAAAGCCTTTTAATTCATCGTTATTTGGCGTTGATAGCCCACTGCCAATGTTATCAAAAGTCAAAATGATCTGATTTCCTTTTATTTCTTGAGACTTATAAGCTGGCCCGCTGTGAACTTGTTTTTTATCGTAAATATTGTTCATCGCAACTGCCGCCAAACGCAAACCGATATCTTGTTTGTTTGTTGGGTGAATGTCTTTTGCGTTACCAATATCGGTTGTAACCACCATTCCGGTATTTTTCAATTTTAAAGTTTCAGATTGTGCTTCGCGAAGTTCTGCCCAACGGCTTCCTTTTTGACTGTTGCCGCCAAATTCGTCGAAAGTGGACAATTGAACAAAGTAAAAAGGAAAGTCTCCTTGTTTGAATTTAGTTCTCCAATCGTTGATCATTAACGGAAATGACTTTTTGTATTCTGCTGCTCTCCAAACATTGGCTTCACCCTGATACCACAAAACGCCCTGCATCGCATAAGGAACCAACGGATTTACCATGGCATTATACAATAATGAAGGATAACTGTTTGGCGAAATTGCAATTTTTACCTGCACAACATTAAACTTCCAAAGCCCGTCAAGCGGAAGGTTTGTGTCTTTAAAATCGATTTTTAAATCAGCTGGATCGCCGTAGATACCGCCACCGCCGCTGTAATCTGTAATTCTAACTGCTATTACATTGGCACCTTCTTTCAAGACATTTGCAGGAATTTTATAAACTCGCAATTTGTCCCAAAGATTATTTGTTCCAACTTCAACTCCGTTTATATATGTTTTGTCTTCGTCGTCAACTTTTGCTAAATGCAAAACAGCTTCCTTTTTAGCTTGTTCTGCTGTTAAAACAATTGTTTTTCGCATCCAGACTATTCCATCGATATTGCCAATCTGCTGATTTTCCCAAAGTGAAGGCACTTTTATTTCCGGCCAGTTTTTATCCTGAAAATTTAGATCTTTAAATTGATTTTCATTTTCTAAAGAAACATCAAAACCTTGTACTTTTTTGAGATTATCTAAAACCGATTTCTTATAAATTTCAAAAACCGAATCAATATCTACCACTGGAACATCTGCAATCATGGCTTTGAATTCCGGGCTGTTTTGAAAAGCTTCACGGCTTGTCCAGGTTTCTACATTTGTTCCGCCCCAAGAAGTATTGATGATACCAATTGGGATTTTTAATTCTGTATACAATTTTCTAGCGAAATAATAACCCACTGCCGTAAAATTGCCAACCGTTTCTTTATTTGCTGCTTCCCATTTTCCTTGTTTCAAATCCTCTTTTGGAGTGCCGCTTAAATCTTGGGCGACACCAAAATGACGAATCATTGGATAATTAGAATCTGCAATTTCTTTTTCGGCATTCATGGTTTTATAAACCTGAAATTCCATATTCGACTGACCACTGCAAATCCAAACTTCGCCGACCAAAACATTTTTGATTGTGATTTTATTTTTTCCAATAATGATTAATTCAAATGGTCCACCAGCTTTTTCTGGACTTAAATTTACTGTCCATTTTCCGTTTTTATCGGCTTGTGTTTTCTTAATTTGTTTGTTGAAGTGAATTTCTACACTTTCATTTGGATCTGCAAAACCCCAAATCGGGATTTGCTTGTCTCTTTGAAGCACCATTCCGTCAGAGAATATTAAAGGCATTCTCACATTAGCATTTGACAAAACACTAATTATCAGAAAAATAAATAGTAAACTCTTTTTCATTTTTTCTAATTTAAATATTTTTTGAACCATATAAGTGATATAAGTTATTTAAGTTTTAATTTAATATTGTGTTTAAATTTACTTATATCACTTATGTGGTTAACTACATTTATTATTGTAATCCTTCTATTAAGGCGTTTAAAGCCTGTGTATCAAAAACAGTATTATTGCTTCTATTGAATATTCCGAAACCGTTGTTTCCCATGCTTCCTTCATCCCAATAAAATGGTAATAATCCGTTTGCTTTTGCTGTTTTTACAACTGTTTTTAAATAATAAGCTCTTGAATTTAAATGTAAAGTCAGAGCGTCTCCCGTTAAAGTTGTTCTTCGGATTGCTCCAAATTCTCCCAATAAAACCGGAATTCCTTTATCTACAAACTGCGTTTTCATTAATTTGAAGTTTTTCTCCAAATCTGCTTCCTCACCCCAAGTGGCATTTCGTTCTGTATCGGTTGTAGAGTGAAAACCATTACCCCAATAATAAAACATTTTACCCCAAGTTTCATCTTTGGTTAAACCAGCAAAGTTCCAAGGCGAATAATAATGCACTTCGACCATCATTCTTCCAGAGACTTTATCTACTGGCAATGTAGTCATTAATTTGTTTGTTTTTTCGATATCTGTTGTCGGACCTTGAACGACTAAAACACGAGAAGCATTTTTCCCTCCAGTTGAACGAACTGCATCAATAAAAGTTTGGTGGTAAGAAGTTAAAACTGCCATTTGAGCAGCATCTTCAACCGCTGGTTCGTTGGCGCTTGCAAAAAGTAAATGCTCGTCGAAACCTCTTAAATGTGTTGCAATTTGTTCCCAAAAGGCTTTTTGTTTGGCGTTGTTTTCTACTTTTTTGGCTTCGGTAATATTGTTTTCCAGCCATCCGCCGTCCCAGTGAATATTAACCAAAACATACATATCATTATCCACGCAGTACTGCACTACTTCTTTTACTCTGTTCAGCCATTCGGTTTTAATTTTTACCGTTGAAGCATTTTCTAAATTCTGATTCCAAGAACACGGAATACGGATCGCATTGAAACCTTTTGCTTTTACAGCATCAATCAGCTCTTTGGTAACTTTTGGATTTCCCCAAGCGGTTTCACCTCCAGTTGCTTCCAAAGTATTTCCGATATTCCATCCGAGTTTAATCTTAGCTGCCAATTCAACTGCTGAACTTCCCATTCCAGAGGCATCTGCCGCAATTGGATTCGTATTATAACTTGGGTACAAACTTCCTGCTGCCTGAGAAATCAAAATTTCTGAAGCATTCCCTTCTGTAGAAGTTAATTTCAATACTGTATTTCGTACTGCTGTATCTACATTTTCTGAAGCCGTAATTTTTACAATCGTGCTTCCTGAAGTCCCAACTGCTTGACTTAATTTTATCCAACTTGCGGGATTGCTTAAAGTCCAATTTGTTGCATTAGAATTAATAGTAATCTCAACTGTAGTTTCTTTACTTTCAAAATCAATTTTATTAATGCTCGAAACAACTGTCTTTATGGATACAGGATTTGTATCTTCTTTCTCAGAACTACAGGCTAAAACTCCTAAAAAAGCAAAACACATGGCGAAGCTTAACAAGTAATCTTTAATTGTATTTTTCATCTTATTTGGTTTGGTGGTTAAAATCAACGCCAGCTTTAAAAGGGCTGGCGTTAATTATAGTTAGATTTTATCAAAAAGAAACAGCGGTTATTTTACTGTTACTTGAATTTCTTTTTTAATATCTCTTGAAGAAGTTCCCAATTTAATAGTGTATTTTCCTGGCTCAACTGTCCATTTTTTAGATGCAACATCGTAATAAGCCAATTCTTTTACTGGTACTTTAATAGTTACTTTTTCAGAACCTCCTGCTTTCACAGAAGCTTTTTTGAAACCTTTTAGTTCCTGTGCTGCACGAGTGATTTTAGAATCTGATTTTGAAGTATATAATTGCACTACTTCTTTTCCGTCTACTTTTCCAGTGTTTTTAACATCAACAGTAACTTCAATTACCTCATTTTGAGCGTAAGATTCTTTATTTGCTTTTGCATTATCAAGCGCAAAAGTTGTGTATGATAATCCGTAACCGAAAGGATATAAAGGAGCCACATTTTTAGTGTCAAACCAACGGTATCCAATTAAGATTCCTTCAGCATAATTTACCGTTTTATCTCCAGGGAAACTGTTTGTTGCATGTGCAGGAGAATCTTTCAATTGTTTAGGCATTGTCCAAGGCAATTTTCCTGACGGATTTACTTTTCCTAAAATAACATCTGCTAAAGCATTTCCGCCTTCAGAACCATTGAACCAGCTCCAAACTAAAGCAGAAGATTTCTGGCTTACTTCATTAATATCAAAAGGAGCTCCGGCAATCATCACTACAATAGTTTTAGGATTAGCAGCAGTTACTTTTCTGATTAATTCTTCTTGTCCGAAAGGCAAATGCAAATCTCTTCTATCTGATGCTTCTGTTTCATAATCACGGTTTGAACCCGCAAAAATGATGGCAACATCAGAATTTTTAGCTGCTTCTACTGCTTCTTGTACTTTTGCATCGTCTAATTTATCGATGGTTACTGGACCGTTAGCTGTAATATTTCCTAAGTTTCCTTTGTTTTTTTCATCGTAACGCTCTAAATATCCTTCAGCATAATTGATTTTAACTGATGAAGGAAGTCTGTTTTTAAGACCTTCTAAAGGCGTGACTTCTCTTTTTGTTTTCACTCCGGCACCAAATCCGCCTAGAGCGTTTTTCTTTGTTGCATTGTTTCCAATAACGGCAATAGATTTTACACCGTCTAGTTTTAATGGTAATGCATTATTATCGTTTTTCAACAATACGATTGCTTCTGCAGCAATTTTGTATGCATCTTGGTAATGTGCTTCTGTTGCGATGCTTCCTTTGGCACGAGTTCCGCCACCCATTGCTTTTACTTGAAACAGTGTTCTTAAGATACGTTTTACGTGAAGATCAATTTCTTTTTCAGAAACTTCTCCAGATTTAACTGCAGCGATTAATTTATCGGCTAAGAAAAATTCATTGAAAGGTTTTGGTGTTCCCATTTCAATATCCAATCCATTTTTCAAGGCTTTTGCTGTAGAATGTACCGCTGCCCAATCTGAAACTACAATTCCTTTAAATCCCCATTCGTCACGAAGGATTTTATTCAGCATATAATCGTTTTCACATAAATATTCGCCTCTGAATTTATTGTAAGCGCCCATTATACTATATGCTTTTGCTTCTTTTACTGAAGCTTCAAAAGCTGGAAGGTAAATTTCACGAAGTGTACGCTCGTCAATTTGTACATCTACAAAATCACGATTCGTTTCCTGATTGTTTGCTGCGTAATGTTTTACACACGCCATTACATCTTTTTCTTGTAAACCAACGATCAAAGGCACTGAAAGTTTTTTATTCAAAAACGGATCTTCAGACATGTATTCGTATGTTCTTCCTCCAAGCGGTGTTCTCACCATATTGATGGCTGGCGAAAGTAACATGTCTTTGTCTCTTGCACGTAATTCTTCCCCTAAACTGGTTCCAAAAGTATGAGCCATTTCTGCGTTCCAAGTTGCTGCCAAAGCGCCTCCTGCAGGATAATAAGTTGCAAAGTCGTTTGTCCATCCCGCTGGAGCCCAATTGTCGCGTGAAATTTCTTCACGAACTCCTAACGGACCATCGGCCATTTTTAATTCTGGAATTCCTAAACGTTTTACGCCTGCATTGGCAAACATACTGTTCCCGTGAAGCATTCCGATTTTTTCTTCTAATGTCATCTGCGAAATCAGTTTGTCGATTTCAGCATCATGATCTGTGCTTATTTCTTTTCCTACGTATTCTTCTGTCTCTGCTGTATTTGACGCTGTTGTCTGTGCATCATTTTTACAAGAAGTAAACAATGCAAAAACAAGAGCTGCCGAAAGGAATATCATTTTGTTTTTCATAGATAGTTTAGGTGTTTAGATTTAAAGATTTTTGATACCTCACACATGATCTTCAAATACCGTTAATATTATATGTTTGTGGTTTTTTGTCTATTGTTTTATCAAATTTAGAAAAACAACGTCGTTTTCATTGATTTTGAATTCTTTGCTGAACGTTCCTTTTGCATCAATTGTTATTTTTTCTGTTGCAATTGGATCGCCGTTATTTTTCTTTTTCATATTATTTACCTGCTCACGCGTCAACTGACTTGGTTTGTTTAAAGCCAGATAATCGGCATAAACGTCATTTACTTTGTAACCTACTTTATAGATTTCTAAAGTATATTTTCCTTTCTGCATTCCGTCAATTTCAACCTTTACTTTTCCCTTTTCTTTTGATGGAAGATCCTGAACGTAATAGGTTTGATTCCAAACTTTCTCGCCCGGATGTGTATTGGTAAAATCCCAAAGTAAAACTTGTACATCGCCTTTTGCATTTTTAGAGGTCCACGAAGCTTTATCCAAATTTTGAAGTTCTGTTTCTCCCAATTTGTTCAAAAACTGATAAGAGAAATAAGCTGGCTTTTTAATTCCCTGCGTATTCAATAATCCGAAACCACCGTGAAAAGGCGTAAATCTTGGGCCTGGTTCTTCAAAAATATCTGTAAAAACCCAGTACGACATGGAGTTTGCTGCATTGCCGACTTGTTTTAATTTCTGCAGAATATAAGCTGCCGAATGATAACTGTCGTGAATTGGATCCGCTGGCGTGTAAGAAGAGCTCCACTCTGTGTAATGCAGTTCTAAATTAGGTTTCGCCGATTTGGTAATCTGCTTACGCGAATTAATAACGTCTCCGCTAATACTGTTTTCGTCTGGACTTAAAACGGTTCCAGAAGTCCCGAATTCATCCAAATATCCTTGGTTTACACCGTAAGTATGCGTCGAGATAAAATCTAAAGGCACATTGTTTTTAGCACAAAAATCGATTGTTTCGGGAACCCATCCTGCTCCTGCTGTTGCTGGTCCGCCCACTTTGTAATCTTTGTTTACTGCTTTTACACCGCGGGCAGCATAATCATACAATTTAAAATATTCTGCCTGAGTTCCTGTCCAGAAACCTGGTGTTAAATTTGGTTCGTTCCAAACTTCAAAATACCATGTCTTTACTTCTTCAACTCCGTAACGTTCTGTAAAATGCGCAGTTAAATTTTTGATTAAATCTTCCCATTTTTTATAATCTTTTGGAGGCGTCACATTTCCTTTCCACCAAAAAATAGTTTCTTTTCCGCTTGCCAATGCATTCGGCATAAAGCCTAATTCAACAAAAGGTTTCATTTTCAGACTCACAATATAATCGAACAAAACGTCTACGTATTGGTAATTGTATTCTGGATTTCCTTTTGAATCTTCACGGTAAACTGCCATATCATCAGACAATAAACCATGAAAACGAATGTATTTAAAATCGCATTCTTTTTTTACCAAAGCCAATTGCTGCTGCCAGTCGGCTCTCAAACCTTCGTTTGCTCTTCCGGCACCAATGCATTCTTTAAACATGGTGTTTAATTTTCCAGCCGATTTGTTGTAATCTACTTTTATCGTTCGGTTTTGTGCCATCAAATGGACTGAAGTAATTAAAACTGCTGCTATTAAAAGTTTTTTCATTTGGAAACTGTTTTTGTTATTATCCTAACAGGTTTTTAAAACCTGTTAGGTATATTTCAACCAATCTAAAAAGCTTTTTAGTTATGTGATGTGACATTGATACCTAACAGGTTTTGAAAACCTGTTAGGATAGCATAATGATTATAATTTTTTGAATCTTACTGCACCACCTCCGGCACCGCCTAATTTCAATTGTAATTTATCTGAAGCTTTTACTGTTTTCTTCGAAATTGCCACTGCTTCTGGATTGTGTGTTTGATCTGTTCCTTCAGCATCTACATAAATCTGTGCTTCGTAAGTTGCATTTGGATCTAAGAATGATAATGAAACTTCTACATTTCTTGGTTTTTCATTTGTCAAAGTTCCTAAATACCAGTCGGCACTGTTTCTGTCTTTTCTAGCTGTTGTAATGTATTCACCAATTTTTCCTTCTACAATCTTAGTGTCTTCCCAATCTGTTGGAACATCTTTTAAGAATTGTAAAGCTGGTTTTCCTTCGTAATTTTCTGGAAGATCTGCCAGCATTTGAATTGGAGAATAAAGCACTACATACAATGCTAACTGCTGTCCCACTGTTCCTTGGATTCTTTTTCCTGGATACCCTTGTTTTACCTCAACATCGAAAATTCCAGGTGTAAAATCCATTGGTCCTGAAAGTAATCTTGTAAACGGAATAATGCTCAAATGGTTTGGCGGATTTCCTTCGCTCCAAGCGTTATATTCTTGTCCACGTGCTGCTTCTCTCGAAACCATGTTTGGGAAGGTTCTTCTTTCTCCTGTATCTTTAATTGATTCGTGGTATAAAACTGCTAAATCGTACTGTGCCGCTTTTTCTAAAATGTATCTGAAATAGTTCACTCCAAATTGTCCAAAGTGCATTTGTTTCATGTTCAATTTAGAACCAACGTGACCAATTTTTACCGTGTGAATTCCTAGTTTTTTGTATAAAGCAAAACCTTCGTCAACTTCTTTTAAATAGTTAATTAGGTTTGAACCTGTTTCGTGATATCCAATTAATTCGATATTCTTTTTCTTTCCGTATTCAACTACTTTTTCAAGGTCGAAATTGTCCGCGCTTTTCGTGAAGCTGAACATGTGCATACGGTTTTCGTACCATCCTGGCGTCCATCCTTTATTCCATCCTTCGATCAATAAATGATGGAAACCTTCTTTTGCTGTAAAATCAATATACGTTTCGGCGTTTTTAGTTGTTGCACCTTGTTTATCGCTTTCCCAGAACGTATATTTCCCGATGTGCATTCCCCACCAGATTCCTAAATATTTATAAGGTTTGAAATAACTGTTTGTGTTTTTTAATTTGTTTGGTTCGTTTAAGTTTAAAACCAAATATGATGTGATCAGTTCACCTGGATTTTCTCCAATTTGAATGGTTCTCCAAGAAGAGGTGAAAGTATCTTTTACACGAACTTTTACTCCATCAGGCCATGGCACTAAATCCGATTTTAATTCTGTTCCTTTATTGTTTACTAAAGTCATACTTGCAAAATCGATCAAGTTTGCTTCGTGAAAACTTAGAGCCAATCCGCTTTTACTTTCAATTGTTAGAGGAGTTAAAACGGTATCTAGCGTGCTTACCGGCGCATCTTTAAAAAGATATTCGTCACGGTTTTCTCTGTTTGCCGGAATCCACCATGCTTTTCCATCTTCTTTTAAGTTAAAAGTTGTTTTTTCATCCATGATGAAAATACTGTCTTTTACGTTTTGTTTTGGATACACATATCGAAACGCCACTCCATCGTCGAAAGCACGGAACTGAATTTGTAATTTTCTTTTGTTTCCAGTTTTTTGCTGCAAATCAACAACCAACTGATTGTAATTGTTTCTGATGTTTTTCTTTTCTCCCCAAACTTGTTCCCAAGTTTCATCAAACGAAGAAGTTTTTGCTCCCTTAATTTCAAAATTTGAACTTAAATCTTCATTTCCTTTTAGTAAAAATCCCATTTCTGATGGTGTGATCACTTCGGTTTTTCCGTGTGAAACAGCATATTTTGGAGCATTTTTTACCAGCTCAAATTTGATTTTATTTTGTCCGTTTGGCGATGCCAGTTCGTAAGCGTTTTTGTTTTTCTGACTGTAGCCCATTGCTACTGAAAACAAAACGGCTGGGAGAATTAGATAGTTTTTCATTGTTTTTTGGTATTATATTTTTTTTGCCACTGATTTAAAGGATTAAAAAGGATTTTTCTTTATGATTTTTTCACGCAGATTCTGCAGATTTTTGCAGATTTTATTTTAATCTTTTTAATCCTTTAATCTGTGGCTATTTTTTTGCCACGAATTACACCAATTATCACAAATACAATTCGTGGAAATTCGTGTAATTTGTGGCTAACTTTTTTATTTAATCCACTCTGTTTTAAAAGTGGTTTTTCCGTTTAATGGATTTCCAGTTACTTCAAAATTGTTTCCGTTTTTAGTCACTTTTATTTCCTGTACTGCATCGCCTTCTGGTAAAAATACTTTAGCTGTTGCCGAAGTTGTTTTATCGCTTGCGTAAACTTTTAATGTCAGTTTGCTCCAATCCATGTCTTTTGTAGACTGCGCTAAACCGATGTGTGGAATCGCAGTTCCGTCTTTTATTAAAACTACAATTGGCACTTCGCCAGCTTTAATTTTATGCCATCCTGATTGGTATACTTTTTTAGTTTGGTAATCGATCCAAGTTCCTTCTGGAAGATAAACGTCTCTTTCTTCAACCTCTTCAAAAAGCGGTGCTACTAAAATACTTGAACCAAATAAATATTGATTGTCAACTAACCAAGCTCCTGGATCGTTTGGATATTCTACAAATAAAGCACGCATCATCGGTAAACCTTTTTGAGAACTTTCTTTTGCCTGAGCATAGATATATGGCATTAATTCATAACGCATATTATCTGCTTTCCTAAATCCTTCTAAGAACTCTTTGCTGTACAACCAAGGTTCGCGTGGAGGCTCTCCGTGGCTTCTTACGTGCGAAGTGAACATTCCGAATGGCGTCCATCTTCTGTAGATATTCTCAGGAGATTTTGTTGCAAATCCTCCAACATCATGACTCCAGAAACTGAAACCAGAAAGACCTAATGAAAGTCCGCCGCGTAATTCTGCCGACATTGCTCCGTTTGAAGTTTCAGAATCTCCTCCCCAGTGTAATGGGTAACGCTGCGATCCTGCCCAAGTGCTTCTCGCCCAGATTAAAGTATAACCTTTTTCTTTCTGCGTAATTTCTGCAACGGCTTTGTTGTAACGTAACGGGTATAAATTGTGCTCGTAAAAACCAGTTCTTCCAGAATGGTAAATTCCGTCCGGCGGTGCAGCTTCTCCAAAATCTACTTTGAAAACGGCTACGCCTTCATCAAATAATTTTTTCAATTTGCCTTGATACCAAGAAATCGTCTCTGGATTTGAGAAATCTAAAACCGCATCTTCGTAAGGAAGATTTCCTTTTCTATCTCTTACGGCTAAGTTTTTTTCCATGATTTCTGGAAACAAAGTATTCTTTGGAGTGAAGTACGGCAATTGCCATAAACAAACCTGGAAACCGTCTTTCTTTAAATCAGACATCATTTTTGTTGCGTCTGGAAAACGAGATTTTGCAAACTCGTAGTTGTTTCTCCAATCTACATCAAACCATCCCGTATCAAAGTGAATAACGTCCGTTGGGATTTTATATTTACGCAAATCTCTTGCTACATCTCTTCCTTCTTTTTCTGAGAAATACGTGATACGGCTCATCCAGAAACCGAAAGACCAAAGTGGCGGCATCGCAGCTTTTCCTGTCAAATTAGTGTATTGATCTAAAACGTCTTTTGGTTCTCCGATGAAGAAAAATAAATCAGCTTCGTCATCTCCAATGTACATTTCGTTGGCACTTGAAAAATATTTTCCAAAGTCAACCGTAATTGGTGTCGAATGATGCATGAAAACGCCGTAACCGCGACTGCTCATGTAAAACGGAATTGGTTTGTACATCGTTTCATTCTGGATTCCGTTCGCGTCGTCTGTCCATAAAACTACTTTTTGTCCGCGTTTGTTGAATTGCGTGAAAGATTCCCCGCAGCCAAATATTTTTTCGTCTGGTTCTAAGCTGAACGCCGCGCCCATACTTCTTGAATAATCGCTGTTTCTTCGAACATAAGAAAATGGAAGTGTTGGTGTATACGTATTTTTAAAATCAGTATCATGAAGCGTGCTTGTCAGCAATTTTCCTTTTTCATCGTAGATTTTTACGTGCCAAGGTTTTGTCAGGATTTCAACTCTTCCGTGTGTGCTTGTATAGCTGTGCCCGCCTTCGATTTTAGAATATTTCCATAATTCCGGGTGATTTGGCGCAACGCCGTCAACCAGCATTAAAGATTCCTTTTGCGGATGAAATTGCGGTCCAGAAGTCGTTTTTATTCTAACTGTTCTATCAGAAACAAACTGAATTTCGAATGGCAAAACAGGAGATTCTTCATATTCTGTTGTTGGAAATTCGTTTGCTTTTTCCACATCTGGCTTCATCATCATGTTGTTGAAAGCCTGACGTGTTTTATAATTGTATCTCAAATATTTTATAGTTCCTTTTCCTGTTGCAGGATCAAAAGATGCCAATTCATCTGCGAAATAAAAGGTGTTCAGATAGTTCTGAAAATCTTTACTGATATCTATTGGTGCGTTTAATACTTCTGCATTTTGAATTTGTGCTGATGCTTTCGGCACTGCAATAAATCCAAACATTAAGGCAGAAAATAATGCGGTTAGTTTTGAGTTTTTCATTGGTTAATAATTCTAGATGTTAGTTTATCCTAACAGGTTTTTTAAAACCTGTTAGGTATTTTATTTTATATCTTGATAAAAATCTATTGATACCTAACAGGTTTTAGAAACCTGTTAGGAACGTAACTTATTATTCTGCTGTAATTACAATTGTAGATTGTTTCAATCCGTTTGCTTTTGCGGTTAATTCCAATCTTCCAGATGTATTTCCTGATTGTACAATTACCAAACATTTTCCAGCCAAAGCGGTATGTTTAGTTCCTTTGTACGGTTCGTGGCTTACTGGATCTCCGCTGCAAACTCCAACAATTTTTCCGTTTCCTTTTAAAGAGAAATTGATTTCGTTATTGGCATTTGGAGCTAATGTTCCTTTGTCGTCTAAAATATCAACTGTAATAAATGACAAATCATTTTTATCTGCTTTTATCGTGCTTCTATCTGCAGTCAATTTTAATTGAGACGGATTTCCAGCCGTTTTAATTTCTTTTTCTAAAACTACTTTTCCGTCTTTACGAGAAACTGCTTTTAAGACTCCTGCTTCAAAAGGAATTCTCCACATTACATGAAGATCGTCTCCTTTTTTGCTTCTTTTTCCAACCGATTTTCCGTTTACAAAAAGTTCAACCTCATCGGCTTTATTGTAGTATGCCCAAACGTCAACAGTTTGTCCGGCTTTCCAGTTCCAATGCGGGAAAATATGAAGAACTGTTTTGTCTGTCCATTCGCTTTGGTACATATAATACACATCTTTCGGGAAACCGGCTAAATCTACAATTCCGAAATAAGAACTTATTGAAGGCCATTCGTACGGCGTTGGTTCTCCGATATAATCGAAACCTGTCCAAATGTACATTCCAGAAAGGAAATCGTGTTTTTTAATGACTTTCCAAGTTGCTTCGTGCGTTGAACCCCAAGGCGTCTGCACCTGATCGTAAGCTGAAACGGTATTTCCAGGATTTCCTTCTGTAAATTTAAGATCCCATCTTACCGGCCATTTTTTGATGGTATCTGAAACGGCATCGTAATAACCTCTTGTCTGCAAACCTGAAGTTGTTTCGGTTGCGATGAAAGGTGTATTAGGGAAATTCTTCAGATGATGTTCATATGTTTGATGCGCATAATTATATCCAATTAAATCTAAAACACCTGATCCAGCAAGCGGATTAATCGAAACATCTTTTTTCTCAAATTGTAAAGTCACGGCATCAATATTCATATTTACCGGCGGATTCATCGCTGCAGTCAACGGACGTGTTTTATCGTATTGGCGTGTAATTGCTGCTAATTCTTTGGCAATTTCAACACCTTTTTCATTCCATTGTTCTGGGATTTCATTTCCGATGCTCCAAACAAAAATACTTGGATGATTTCGGTCGCGAAGCAATTGATCGATTAGATCTTTTTTATGCCATTTGTCCCAATCATTTCCGTAATCGTATTTGGTTTTGGTTTGTTTCCACATGTCAAAAGCTTCATCCATGACAATGAAACCCATTTTATCGCAAAGGTCTAAAAGTTCCGGAGCGGGTGGATTATGAGAAGTTCTGATTCCGTTTACACCCATTTCTTTCATGATTTCCAATTGACGTGCAATGGCGCGAGTATTAATTGCAGATCCCAACGGGCCTAAATCGTGATGTAAACAAACTCCTTTTATTTTAACCTGTTTTCCATTCAAAATAAAACCTTTGTTCAAATCGAATTTAAAATCTCTAATTCCGAAATTGGTTTTGTATTGATCAATGATTTTATCGTCAAGCGAAATTTCCGTAACAGCTGTATACAATTCTGGTTTTTCAACAGACCATAAAACAGGATTGGAAACTTGTATTTGTTGTTTACTTGTTTGATTGGCATTTGCACCAATTGTTATATTTTGACTAGTCGATTTTATTCTTCTAAGATCATTTCCTATACCATAAAAAATAGTTGTTGTTACTGTTGCTTTCTTTGAAGTCGAATATTGATTCTGAATTGTAGTTTCAATATTTACCGAAGCTGTGTCAGCTGTAACTTTTGGCGTTGTCACGTAAGTTCCCCACTGTGCAACATGCAGTTTATCTGTGGTTTCAATCCAGACATTTCTAAAAATTCCAGAACCTGAATACCATCTTGAATTGGGTTGTTTTGAATTGTCAACCTTAACAATAATTTCGTTGTTTTTATCTCCGTAATTTAAATATTTGGAGATTTCATATTGAAAACCAATATATCCGTTTGGACGTTTTCCTAAATAATGGCCGTTTACCCAGACTTCGCTGTTTTTGTAAACGCCGTCAAAAGTAATTGAAGTAACTTTTGTGCTGTCTTCTGCAGCCACTTTGAATGTTTTTTTGTACCAGCCTAAACCTCCGTTTAATGCTCCTCCGCCATAACCAGCCGGACTTTTTTCATCAAAATTTCCTTCGATGCTCCAATCGTGAGGAACGTCTAGTTTTCTCCATTTAGTGGTACTTCCAATGGTATCTTTATCAATTATACTATCGTTTAGATGGAAACTCCAATCTGTATTAAAAGAAACTTTTCTATTTATAAATGCATCCTCTTTTTTAGCGCAGGAATTGAGTAAAATTACTCCTGCTGCTACTGCCAACAAACATATGCTTTTTATGTTTTTTCTAATATGCATAGCTACTTTTTGTGTTTTTGGAATTGGAAGATAGAAATAAAAATCGATTTCGAATATTTCTTCTTTAAATAATTTAAGTCTCAGTCTTAAAGCACGTTAGAAACATGTTTAAAACTGAGACTTCAAAACTAACTAACTTATGATTTTGGTTTGTAATGGAATACAATTAAACAAACACCTTCGCCGGTTCTACTTTTATCTCTTATAACAGCAAGTCGTAAAGAGGTTGCAGTAAGCTCAACCACTTTTACATTGTACCAATTGCTACAATCTAGATAGTAATCACCACCGTAAAGCATTTCTACTCCTCCATTAAAAATTATTCTATTGTTTGCAATATCAAATTTGTATGTGTTTTTCTTAGTAGTCTGATTGTTATTTGCAATAGCTGTTTGAGTAACAGTTGTATTGTAATTTCCATTTAAATCAAAATACATTTCGCCCCAATTTTTATTTGGCATAACCCATGAATTGCTTGCATAATCTGGAAGCCAGCTCCAGTTATCTCCAGATGTTGAAGGATAATCTAAACCAGCCCATCCAACAGGATCAACAAAATCTAATACCCATGTTTTTCCTGCAACACCATTGGTCAGCATCTCCCATCTTGGATCGCTGAAATAAGTGTCATCGTTTTCAGGAACATCAACTACAGTTGGAACCGCGTCTACTGAACCTCCTCTTGTATAGGCTGTAAAATAAACATTGTATTTTCCTGCGAAAGGTAATGTTACACGATCATCGCTTTTGTTTGAATGCCCTAATTCATTTCCTGATGCATCTACAAATTTCCAATATGGAATTACAGTTGGATCTTCACTTTTAAGGATTAAAACATTTTTGTTTACTGCATCCTGAGTGATAGAATATTTAAGTGTTTCTGGTGTTACTGTGATTGCTGGCAAACTTTCGCGATCTTCAACAGGCTCACAAGAGAATAAAAACGAACTGATTGTTACAGCCGTTAATACTATATATAATATACGTTTCATAATCAATTTGTTTAAAGTTAATTCCAACCTGGATTTTGTTGAATAGTACCATTTGAAAGTACTATCTGTGATTGTGGTAAAGGAAACCATCCGAGCGTTTCTGGTCTAAATGTTACGGCAAACTGAGAATCTCCAGTATTGTTGTCAATAGCTGCTTTCATTGCAGGCATTCCTTGTCTGATTAAATCAAAATAACGTAAACCTTCCAATGCCAATTCTAAACGGCGCTCTTGCATAATATTGGCTTGAGTTGCAGGAATTCTATGTGTTGTACTTTTAAAAGCACGATCACGAACTCTGTCTAGATCTGCTTGTGCCAATGCTGCATTTGTTCCTAAATTCAATTCGGCAGCCATTAATAAAACATCTGCAAAACGAATAATTGCATAATCCTGATAATTATCAATTTGGAAATTTCCTCCATTTGCTTCTACAACTGCTGTTCCCGCTGCATTCGTAATTGGACAATATTTTTTCCAAGAATATCCAGTGTATTGACGCTGTTCTCTAGCTTGAGCATCAAAATTTAAATTCTCACCTGCATAATCAATAAATGAAGCTGCTTTTCTAGTATCTGTTGCTTCATAAGCTTCAACCAATTTTGGGTTTACTGTTGCTCCTCCCCATCCTGTTGCATATTTTCCTATTGAACCTCCACGCGGTGCAATGTTTACCTGAAAACGGTTTCCTTCGTGAAGATCCCAGTTTCCTTTCCCTGAACCGTTGAAACGAACAGCCCAAACCATTTCTGTATTATCTTCTCCAGCAAAATTTTCAAAAGAAGCTGCTAACCAAAGATTCGCAAAATCTGCTACTAAACCATGTCCGCTATTATTTACAGCATCGTTAATGTAATTTACAGCCTGCGCTTTTGTAACTACACCTGCTAAATCTGTTTTGTTGTAAGCACCTGTGTAAAACAAGAATGTTCTAGCTAAATAAGCTTCTGCAGCCCATTTTGTAATACGTCCGTAATTTGCATTTCCTGCTTGAGAGTAATTTTCTGGTCCTAAGTTATCTGCAGCAAATTTTAAATCGTTTGCAATTAAAGCATAAGTAACTTCTGGTGCTTGTCTTGGTAATTCAAATTCACTTGTCGTTACCGTATGATCTAACGGAATAATATCTCCAAACATTTTTGCCGCTTGGAAATGAAAATGTGCTCTTAAGAAACGTGCTTCAGCTTCGTAACGCGTTTTCAAAGCTGTATCAGATCCCCAGTTTACTTTGTCTAGGTTTTCTAATAAAATGTTTGCTCTGTAAATTCCAAGATAAGAGTTTGTCCAAGTCAGGGCATTCATATCTTTATCTGTTGTGTATTGAAAGCGGTCCCACTGCAAATCTACTGTTGGATCTGCAATACCAAATCCTCCAAAACAGTTGTCAGATGCCTGCTCACTTACGATTAATTGTGTACCGTAAGCTTCTCTTTGCAATACATCATAAACAGCTACCAAACCTTCAAAAGCATCCGATGGAGTTTTATAAAAATTCTCTGTTACTTTATCAGTATATGGTTCGTTTTCCAAAAAATCTTCCGAACAAGCACCTAAGGTTAGTAAGCTTGAAAGGGCAAATAATTTTATATATGTTTTCATCGTGTTCAAAATTTAAAAGTTAACATTTAGACCCATCATGTAGGTTCTTGGCTGCGGATAATATCCAACATCGATTCCTTTAGCCCAAGATTGATTTACGTTTCCAAAACCAATTTCTGGATCCATTCCTTTGTACTTCGTGAATGTGTAAATGTTATTTCCTGCAACGTACAATCTGAATTTAGAGAAGAATTTCAACTTGTCTGTTAACTTTGTCAAATCACATCCAATTGTAGCATTTTTAATTCTGAAGAAATCTGAATCCTGAATATACAAATCAGAGAATTTAGTATAGTTACCATTATCATCTGTTCCGTATGTTACTCTTGGAACTGTGTTTGAAGTTCCTTCGCTTGTCCATCTGTTTAAAACATCTGTAGTGTTGTTTGTGTAGGCACGAGTATAATCGTGAATTCCAAAAACGTTTTGTCCTCCAGCAGTACCATAAGTATTAATAGATAAATCAAAAGCTTTATATGATAATTCTAAATTAACACCGTAGTTAATATCTGGGTTTGGATCTCCGATTTGTGTTTTATCATTTGCATCAATTTTTCCGTCAGTGTTCAAATCTACAAAACGAACATCTCCAGGTTGTGCATTTGGCTGAACTCCCGCAGCAACTTCTGCAGCATTTTGGAAAATTCCAGCTGTTTTTAATCCGTAGAAATAACCCATTGGTTTACCCACCTCAACACGGTTCATTTCGTCTAAACCTTGGAATAAAACATTTGATTCTCCGTGAATAATTCCTTCGTTGTTTGCAATTCGTAATACTTCGTTTTGGTTGCGAGAAAGGTTTGCATTGATTCCAAAATTCCAATCTTTTCCAAAACGTGTACGATAAGCCAATCCAATTTCAAAACCTTTATTACTCACATCTCCACCATTAATATAAGGTGCGGTAGCTCCAGCATAAGCGGGGATAGAAGCAAGAACTAACCAGTCTTTCGTTTTCTTATCATAGTAATCGAAAGTTAAAGTAAAGTTGGTAAATAAAGTAGCATCAAAACCTAAATCCAACTGCTCAGAAGTTTCCCATTTTAAGTTTCTATTTGCTAACTGATCTGGGCTTGAACCTACTAATAAAGTTTCGTCACCTGTTCCAAAATGATACGTTTTATCTGTTGAGTTTACAACCGACATATAAGCAAATCTTCTTGCAAATTGATCGTTACCATTTTGCCCCCAGCTTGCTCTTAATTTGAAAGTATTTAATACTTTATTTTCTTTAAAGAAAGCTTCTTTGTCTAAATTCCAACCAGCAGAGAACGATGGGAAAATAGCATATTTGTTGTCTGGACCAAATTCTGAAGATCCGTCACGACGCACTGTAGCTGAGAATAAATATTTATTATCATAATCGTACAATAAACGTCCGAAGTACGATTGAATAGCGTAATCTCTACGGTTTCCTTTTACCACATTTGATGTTGGATCTTTTGCATTATCCAAATAAGCATGTTCGAAATCATCAAAAATTAAGTTTCTTCCTTGTCCTTCCATGTAATCTGCAGTGTTCTTTTTAGCAGAAGTACCCACTAACACATCAAAATTATGAGCAGAAGCAATGTTGAATTTGTATTGAAGTGTATTCTCAAAAATCCATCCCATCGATTTTGTTGCGCTTTGAGTAACACTAGAAACTGTATTATTATCATTTGAAGAAAGAGAATAAACAGGTCTGAAAGAACGATAGTTACTATCTGTCATATCAACACCATAACTGGTTCTGAAAGTAAAGTTTTTGGCAAATTTCAATTCAGCAAAAATATTACCTACATAACGGTTTGTTTTTGTTTGATTGAAGTTGTTATAGTATAAAGATCCAACTGGATTACTGATATCTGCAGAGATAATTGAGCTTGCAAAATCTCCATTTGCATCATACGCTGCATCAATTGGAGCTGCGTTTAAGAAGCTTCTAATTGCGTTGCTGTAAATTCCATCATCTGCAACACCGCTTGATTTAATGTTTGATAAAGTGAAGTTTTCACCAATTTTCAAATATCCTTTAATAACTTCTGAAGTAGAGTTTACTGTAAAAGTAACACGATCGTATTGAGACTGATTATTTGCTCCGCCAATCATACCTTCTTGTCCGTAGTACGATAAACCAGTTGCAATTGTAGATTTTTCATCACCACCTGTAATCAAAAGGGAGTGGTTTTGTTTCATTGCACCTTCATTAAACAAATCTTTCTGCCAGTCATGATCAGGAAATGCAGCAATTTGCTCTTTCGTGTATAATGGAGAATATCCAGAATTTACACGAGCTTCGTTCATAATTGTTGTATATTCTTGTGTATTCATCAAATCCAGTTTTTTTGCAATCTGCTGAAAACCTGTGTAAGAACTGAAAGACACATTCATTTTACCATCTTTTCCTTTTTTAGTTGTAACCAAGATAACTCCGTTTGCTGCTCTTGCTCCATAGATAGAAGCCGCAGAAGCATCTTTTAAAACGTCAACCCTTTCAATAACAGAAGGATCTAAGTATCCAATTCCGTTATCAACCACAACACCATCAACCACATAAAGCGGATCACTGTTTCCTGCTGTACCTGCACCACGAATATTTACCACCATATTCGCACCAGGCTGACCAGAAGAAGAAGTTACAGAAACTCCAGAAGCCTGACCTTGCAAAGCATTTACAACATCAAGACTCGCTACTTGCTGAATGTCTTTTCCAGATACCAAAGAAGTTGCAGCTGTATTAACTTTCTTCTTTTGAGTACCATAACCAATTACTACAATTTCTTTAAGTTCTGCAGTTTCTGGCTGCAGCACTAAATTGACAACTTTCTGAGCGCCAACAGTAATTTTTTGTGTTTTAAATCCCACGAAAGTGATCACTAAAACATCTCCTGTTTTAGCTTCTACTTTATATTTTCCATCAAAATCGGTAACAGTACTCGATTTTGTTCCCTGTACTTGTACAGTTGCTCCGGGAACTCCAAATCCGTCTTCGGCAGAAGTGATTGTTCCACTTACAGTTTTGGATTCTTGTGCAAATCCAAACTGCATCATAAATACGCTAAGCAGCACCGCCATAAAATATGGAAGCTTTGTTGTAATACAATTTTTGCTTTTCATAGTAAGAATTGATTAAGTTTAAGTTATAGTTAGTAATTTTTACCCTAAGAGAAATCTGGAAAACTTCCCAAGCAGGTCATGCCAAAAATGAGGGCCTGAATCTCATCTCCAACATTTAGTACTTGCAGACTATAGGCAGAGGTTTTTAAACATCAAAATCGATTAAAAATCAATTTCTAAAAAAACATTTGTGGTAAGTTTAAGTTAAGTTGTAGCTTTGCCTTTTTTACTTATAGTCAATTTGAATTTATCTTATGGTAAATTTGACTACAAGTGTAAAACAAATTTTCTATATTAACAAAATATTAGGGTTATTTTTTTTCTATTCTAATAAATACGATTTCATTTTTATCAATGCTGTAAAAAGAGAAATAAAATTGAAATAAAAAATATAGAAAAATCAACGTTTTATAAAATTGACAATCAGTCGTTTAAGAATTAGAGTATTTTAATACATTTTTTAGCACATTTTTAATTCACTGATTATCAAAATCTTGTTTCGTTAAAAAAAATATAAAGCTTTTAAGAAGGCTAATAATCATTTTATTTATTTAATTTGTCAAAATTTATCTCGAATATGGTTGAAAATGTAGATGACAGAACTGTTCCAAAAAACGAACAAAGTGCC
Organism: Flavobacterium sp. S87F.05.LMB.W.Kidney.N; assembly: GCF_004366435.1. NCBI lineage: Bacteria > Pseudomonadati > Bacteroidota > Flavobacteriia > Flavobacteriales > Flavobacteriaceae > Flavobacterium > Flavobacterium sp. S87F.05.LMB.W.Kidney.N. The sequence continues at coordinate 286,435 of NZ_SODX01000007.1, forward strand.
ATGAATGCGATCACGATTGACTGTGTCATCTTTGGTTTTGACAAAGGCAGTCTCGAGGTGCTTTTGGTACAGCATGGAGAAGGAATCAGTAAGGGAAAATGGGGTCTTCCTGGGGGATGGATTTATAAAAAAGAAAGCACAGATGATGCTGCACACCGTTTATTGAACGAACTTACTGGACTGGATAATATCTATTTGGAACAGCTGAAAGCATTTGGCGATCCAGATCGTTTTCCGCTAAGACGAGTAATTACGATTGGTTATTATGCTTTGGTCAAAAGAGAAGATTACAATATTAAAGCAGGTTTTACAGCTTCGGATGCTAAATGGTACAAAATAAACAGTATTCCAGATTTGATTTATGATCATAATGAGATTTTAGCGTATAGCTTGAAACACCTTCGAAATAAAGTTCGCCAGACTCCAATTGGATTTAATTTATTACCTGAAAAATTTACTTTATTACAGTTAATGCAACTCTATGAGGAAATTTTAGGAATCGAGATGGACAAACCGAATTTTAGGAGAAAAATTCTTCACATGAAACTTTTGGCAGCTTTAGACGAAAAACAACAAGACGTTTCACATCGAGCGGCTCAATTGTACAAGTTTGATCCAGAAATTTACACGAAATTAACGGAGAAAGGTTTCAATTTTGAATTCTGATTTTCAATTGAGATATAAAAATACTTTTTGCACTTCGAAACACAACAATAAAATTGACAGAAACAACTACTAATCATCACAAACCAGCCGTAGACGGAATCACAATTGACTGTGTTTTCTTCGGATTTAATAAAGAGAGTCTCGAAGTTCTCTTGGTGCAGCATGCCCAAGGTGAAAGTAAAGGAAAATGGGGACTTCTTGGCGGATGGCTTCAAATAGACGAAAGTGCAGATGATGCTGCCCAGCGTATTCTACAAGAACTTACGGGTCTCGAAAATATTTATTTGGAGCAGTTAAAAGCTTTTACAAACCCGAGACGTGTTCTGGAAAGACGTGTTGTTACCATTGGTTACTATACTTTAGTCAATCGAGAAGATTATAATATTAAAGCCAGTTTAAGAGTTATCGAAGCCAAATGGTATAAAATAAATGAAATTCCAGATTTGATTTTTGACCATAACGAAATTCTAGATTTTAGCTTACTGCAGCTGCGAAATCGCGTTCGTCAGGCTCCGATTGGTTTCAATTTACTTCCAGAAAAATTTACGTTATTGCAGTTGATGCATTTGTACGAAGAAATTTTAGGAATTGAATTGGATAAATCGAATTTCAGACGAAAAATTCTTCACATGAAACTGCTGACAGAACTCGACGAAAAACAAAAAGACGTTTCGCACAGAGCAGCTAAACTTTATAAATTTGATGCTGAAATGTACAAGAAATTAACAGAAAAAGGATTCAATTTTGAATTTTAGGCTTCTTTTTAATTCACAACTATCAACTATCGCAGATCAACATTCCAGAATCCAAAACTTTGCGCTATCTTTGCGCCTTAATAACATGCTTTAAAGCTATTGCTTTAGTGTTATTTATACCCAAAAATACTTAAACTCGTTAAGAGAACTGATATATAAAAATGAAGAAGATACGTAACTTTTGCATTATTGCACACATTGACCACGGTAAAAGTACATTGGCGGACAGATTATTAAGCGCAACACAAACCGTTACAGCTCGTGAGGAAAAAGCACAATTGCTTGACAACATGGACCTGGAGCGTGAGCGCGGAATTACCATTAAGAGTCATGCCATTCAGATGGAATATACTTATAAAGGGGAAGAATACATCTTGAATTTAATTGACACTCCTGGTCACGTAGATTTTTCATATGAAGTTTCGAGATCTATCGCAGCCTGCGAAGGAGCTTTATTAATTGTTGATGCTGCTCAAAGTATTCAGGCACAAACGATTTCAAATTTATATTTAGCACTTGAAAACGACTTGGAAATTATTCCGGTTTTAAACAAAGTCGATTTACCAAGTGCCAATCCAGAAGAAGTTAGTGATGATATTATCGATTTATTAGGATGTAAATTAGAAGATATTATTCATGCTTCTGGAAAAACTGGTTTTGGAGTTGAGAACATTCTTGCTGCTATTATCGAAAAAATTCCTGCACCTAAAGGAAATCCAGACGAACCTTTACAGGCTTTGATCTTTGACTCGGTTTACAATCCGTTTCGTGGTATCGAAGTAATCTTTAGAGTTGTAAATGGTGAAATCAGGAAAGGTCAGAAAATTAAATTCATGGCAACTGATAATGAATATTTTGCTGATGAAATTGGAACTTTAAAATTAAATCAAGTTCCTAAAAATGTAATTTCTACCGGCGACGTTGGTTATTTGATTTCTGGAATTAAAGAAGCAAAAGAAGTAAAGGTTGGTGACACGCTGACTGATGCCAAATTGCCTACAACTAATATGATTACTGGTTTTGAAGATGTAAAACCAATGGTATTTGCTGGAATTTATCCTGTTGATACAGAAGATTATGAAGATTTGCGTTCTTCTATGGAAAAATTGCAATTGAATGATGCTTCGCTTGTTTTTACGCCTGAAAGTTCTGCAGCTTTAGGATTTGGTTTCCGATGCGGATTCTTAGGAATGCTTCACATGGAAATTATCCAAGAGCGTTTAGAGCGTGAGTTTGATATGACTGTAATTACAACAGTTCCTAACGTTTCGTATTTGGCTTACACCAAAAAAGATCCAGAAACTCCTTTAATTGTAAACAACCCATCAGATTTACCAGAACCTTCAAAACTGGACAGAGTTGAAGAACCCTATATAAAAGCTACTATTATTACAAAAGCTGATTTCGTAGGAAACGTAATGAGTTTATGTATTGAAAAACGTGGTTTAATTACGAATCAAACTTACCTAACAACAGAGCGTGTTGAGTTAAACTTTGACATGCCTTTGGCTGAAATTGTATTCGATTTTTACGATCGTTTAAAGACAGTTTCTAAAGGGTATGCTTCTTTCGATTACTCTCCTATCGGGATGCGTACGTCGAAATTAGTTAAACTGGACGTTCTATTAAATGCACAAACTGTCGATGCACTTTCTGCATTAATCCACGAAGACAACGCCTACAATATCGGTAAAAAAATGACCGAGAAACTACGTGAGTTAATCCCGAGACAACAATTTGATATTCCGATTCAAGCTGCAATTGGAGCAAAAATTATTGCTCGTGAAACAATTAAAGCACTTCGTAAAGACGTTACCGCAAAATGTTACGGTGGAGATATTTCGCGTAAGCGTAAATTACTGGAAAAACAGAAAAAAGGTAAAAAACGTATGCGTCAGGTAGGAAACGTTGAGATTCCGCAAGAAGCATTTATGGCTGTTTTGAAATTGAACGACTAGTTTTTTAGAAAATAGAATAGAGAATATAGATTAACCCGATAACAAAAGTTATCGGGTTTTTTATTTTTTAAGAATTAATTCTCAGTAAACACTCAGATTGACACCTGAAAACTTAAATTTTAGGCCATAATTAAACAAGTAAATACTTATAAAATTACATCTTTTTTAACTCTATTGATTCATTATTGATGCATTCGATTTAGATTTTAAAAATTCTAGATTTTAAAATATAACTTTAATCCTACAACTTAAAATTATTATTATGAAAACTAAATTTTTTATTCTTTTATCGATGTTAACTTTCTCATTTGCTAATGCACAACAAGAAGAAGTTGATTCGGAAATGAACTCAGCAAAGGGAGTAACCTTTCAAAGCGGTGATATGTTCTTAGAAGGTTCTATCAAAATTAGCACAGGCGGTGATGCAGATTATTATGGTTTTAGTCCAAAATTTGGGTACTTATTAAATGATAAATTTGCTGTAGGAGCAAAATTAAACTATTCTAGCAACAAAGTAGAAACGACTCAAGTAGAAACTAATGTATTTGGGGTTGGAGCTTTTGCACGTTACTATTTCTTGGAATTGGATAAAAAACGTTTAAAAACTTATGCTGAAGCTGGTTTAGGATTTGGAAGAAACAAAACAGATATACCAAATGTTGGAAGCGATACTGACAACAGTTTAACTGCTGATATCACTGTGGGATTAAATTATTTTGTAACCAAAAATATTGCTGTAACTTTTGTATTAGCAAATATGCTGTCTTACAACAGTGTTTCTCCAGAAAATGGTCCTTCATCTGATACTTTCCAATTAAATATTAATTTATTTGAAAATATTTTTGACCAACCTCAATTTGGTCTTTTATATAGATTTTAATTCTTTCCTGCTATTTACTTATAAAAAAGCTGTCTCAATTTGGGACAGCTTTTTTATTTCTTTAAACCCTAAACCTTTGTAACTTTGAGCATCTAAACTTTTGAACTTAAAAGAAAAAATGCTCGACGAAACTCCAAAACGATTTGACCGAATTGTTGCGATTCTTATTCAATTACAGTCAAAAAAGATTGTAAAGGCACAAGAACTGGCAGACCGTTTTGACTGTAGTTTACGAACTATTTACAGGGATATTAGAACGCTTGAAGCTTCTGGGGTTCCTATTTATAGTGAAGCAGGAGTAGGCTATGCACTAATGGAAGGTTACAGACTTCCGCCCGTAATGTTTACGCGAGAAGAAATAAGCAGTTTTATTGCTGCCGAAAAACTAATGCAGAAATTTACAGATCCTTCTTTAGGAACACATCACGCATCGGCGATGTACAAACTCAAGTCGGTTTTAAGAAGTGCAGACAAAGACTGGCTGTCCAACATTGAATCAAGGGTAGTTATGCAGACTGCGGAGCCAATGTTTAATGACAATTCTCCGAATACACTGGCTGTTCTTTTTGAAGGAATTGCAGAGAAAAAACAAATTCTTTTAACCTACAAAACTTTTGATAAAGAGGAAACAACACAGCGAAATCTAGAACCCGTTGGGGTTTTTCATGATAATAATAATTGGTATTTTCTAGGTTATTGCCATTTGCGAAAAGATTATCGCCAGTTTAGAACCGATCGCATTCAGGAAATCAAAAAAACCGAATTTGATTTTACTATTGAACACGATGCATTGGAAACTTATTTGGCTAAAACGGAAACTTGTCCTACGACAAAAGTGAGAATCTTAATTGAAAAAAAAATCGCAAGATATTTGACCCATGAAAGAAAATATCATGGCTTTGTTTCAGAAAAAGAAATAGGTGATAAAATCGAAATGCATTTTATGTGCCGTGATATCGAAAATGGTTTTCCAAGATGGTTTCTTATGTTTGGAGATTATGCAGAAATCCTGGAGCCCCAAATATTAAAAACTAAAGTTCTAGAACTTTTGGAAATCAACAAAAAAAGACTTTTATAAAAAAACTCCTGAAAGAATTATCATCAGGAGTTTTTTTAATTTGAATATTTATCTTTCCCAGAAAAATGGCGGTTCAATGTTTAAAGCTCTTAAATATACATAAGCTTGTCCACGGTGGTGCACTTCATTATCAATGAAATACAAAATATTCTGAATGACTGGAAATTCATACTGCCCAAACAAATTAAAAGTTTCGCTGAAATCTTCGACTGCTAATTGTTCCCAATATTTATTTATTTCTTCTGTCGCTTCGTCCCATTTTTGAAGATATTGTGCTTTAAAAATTAATTTTTCTGATCCTTCCGAAAATGCTTCGGTTTGTTTCGTTACAATTCCTTTAAGTCCTGGAACTGCTATAGCCAAAAGTTCATCCACTAATTTGGCAAAAGGGCGCATACCTCCAATTGAAAATTCAAAGAAATCTTTCTCAGGAAAAAGTTCAATTAATCGACGTGTAAGAGCGCGGTGTCCTTGCCAGTGTTTCAATAAATCTTCTGATGTAATAACTTGTGCTTCTAGTGTTTTCATGGTTTTAAAGTTTAAATATTTTTAATACTTCAAAAGTAAAATGGGTTGGTGACAACAGTTTGTCAGCAGGAAAAAATATTTTTAAAAATATTCTATTATTCATTCTTTAACCATACAATGAGATTCATCAATTGTTTATTTTTTTCGAATTTAACAAAAATTAAAATTATCACACATTTTTGTTCAATCACTCACAAATAACCATAAAATACTGACAATCAAAAATTTATAAAGAAATAATTTCGTAACTTTAATAACCGAACAAATAGAATATGAATTATGAGATCTGCTCTACTTCTACTTTTATTATTGTATTCGACCCTATCTTCATCACAAGGAATCGTAGTCGACACTACAACTTTGGGCATACCTGAACTGGTAAGAGCAGAATTAATGCAAAATGGCTGTTCAAACGAAAGTAATTTTAAATTCTCGTCACATCAAGGTATCGGTAAATTCACAAGCACAAATCCAAACTTTCCTATTTCAAGCGGAATCATTATAAGAAACGGAATCGCCAAATATACAGAAGGATCATACAGCGGTACTAATGAAAGCAGCCAGCTGAACAATGCTACTGATAGTGATCTACAGATTATCAGCGATAATAACGGACAAGTTGTACCTGTAACAGATGTCAGTTTTCTTCAATTTGATTTTACACCGCTGTCAAGTAATTTTAGTTTTGATTTTCTTTTTGCGTCCAATGAATATGGTGAATTTCAATGCGGATTCAGTGATGTATTTGCCTTCATACTGACTGATTTAACAACAGGAATTTCAACAAATCTTGCCGTTCTGCCGGGAACAAATACTCCAGTTTCAGTTAAAAATATTAGAGACCAGCAGTATAATTCGTCGTGTTTATCTGCCAATGCTAATTTATTTGATCGTTATAATGTCACAAATCCTTCGCAGTCGTCCATCAATATGAGAGGCGAGACGAAAGTTTTAACAGCTTCTTCAACGGTGATTCCAAACAGAACTTATCGCATAAAACTTGCTATTGGCGATTACAACGACAGTAATTATGATTCGGCAGTTTTTATAAAAGGCGGCAGTTTTATGACAACAATGGATTTAGGCCCCGACAGAACACTTTGTCAAGGTGAAAAAATTACACTCAAATCTGATCTTGCAGAAAATTTTGCTTATACATGGACATTAAATGGAACGGTAATTCCTAATGAAACCACGAATTCTTTGACAGTCAATAAAGCAGGAACTTACGGAGTTACGGCAACACTTTCTGGTTGTGTGGTTAAAGACGAAGTGGTAGTTAGCGAGTTAATTATTAAACCTCCCCAAAATTTAACGGCCTGTTACAGTGCGACTGGCTCTTATCAATATGATTTAACGCAAAATAACTTGACGACATTAGGTATCGATCCAGCTAAACACGCTATTTATTATTTTGATTCCTTAGCTTCTGCCAATGCAAACGGACCAATGATACCAGAAAATCAATTAAAATCTTTTATAAGTTCTGGTAACCAAACCATATACATAAAAGTGGTGCCTGTTTATGACAAAACCTTTTTTTGCAACAATATAATTTCATTTAATTTATTGACAACCGCTCCAATCAATGTTGTAAAACCACCCGACTTAAAGGTCTGCGATAATATTTCTAAAAATATAACTGTTGATTTAACTACTCAGGAACCAATCATTCTAAACGGATTAAATGCTTCCGATTATAGAATCAGGTATTATAACAGCGAAATAGACGCTAACAATGCCAGAAATAATATTGCCGAACCGAAAACATTTACTACGTCTACTCAATCTTCGACAACTATCTGGGTACGGATTGAAAATATTGCGAACTCGGTTTGTTACACAACAGTCAGTTTCAGTATACTTATTAACCCGCTGCCTCCAGTAGATACTATTCCAAATGTTATCGCCTGTAATAGCTATACATTGCCGCCAATTTCAAACGGTACATATAATACAGCTCCGAATGGAACAGGAACTAAATTAAATGCAGGAGATGTTATTACGAAAGGAGGTCGTTACTATATTTACCAAGGTCCCACGACAAATAACTGTACCAATGAGACCAGCTTTAATGTAACCCTAATCTATGAAATTGGTTTTAAAAAAGAAGCATGCGGTCAATATGTTGTTCCACAGTTACCTGCGGGTGGTTTTTTCACTCAGCCAGGAGGACAAGGAAATGCTATTCCCGAAGGCACTGTATTTACAAGCAGTCAGACTATTTATTATTATGCGGTAATTAATGGAGCGGTGTGTCGCGACATAGCGGTACCTTTTACAGTCTATCCTTTACCCGCAATAGATAAACCTGCCAATGTAGTAACTTGCGATTCATATACATTGCCTGTTTTGTCAAACGGAAATTACTTTACATTATCAGGAGGTTTAGGAAGAGCCCTAAAGGCGGGTGACCAAATCACTTCGAGTCAGACAGTATTTGTTTTTGCAAATGACGGGAGATGTACCGATGAACATTCTTTTAAAATCGATATTGTCAATTCTCCAATTTTTGTTCCGATTTCACGATGCGGAAGTTTTACGCTGCCTCCAGTTGCCATTGGAGGTTATTACGAAAGCCCTGGGGGCCAAGGAAAAAACATTCCGGCTGGAACTGTTATTACCAGTTCGCAAACCGTATATTATTATGCCGCAACTACAACTTCGCCCAACTGTACCGAAAATCTTAAATATGTAATTACGATAAAACCGCTCCCATTGGTAGATACACCTGCCAATAGACTCGAATGTGCAAGATATGTTTTGCCTCCATTGACAAATGGTAACTATTTTACAAAAACCAATGGTGGAGGTACCGCATTAAAAGCAGGCGATATTATTACCTCAACACAAACTATCTATGTTTTTTCGGTAGGGCCTGAATGTACAAATGAGCATAGTTTTACAGTTGAAATCAGACCTCTTCCTCCTGTTGACAGTTTTACTGATGTGGTTACCTGCACCGATTTCAAACTTCCGAAACTAAAAAATGGAAAATACTATACAGCCACGGGAGGACCAAATGGTTCGGGAATGCAACTTGCAGAGGGAACAGTTATCAACACCACACAGACCATTTATATTTATAATGAATGGGCCAATTTTACTTCCTGCAGCAATGAAACGTTTTTTAAAGTTAATTACAACGGAATTGATGTGGGCAGTTTCAGCAATATAAATGTTTGTGACAGTTATACTCTGCCTCCGTTACAATTGGGAAACTATTATGCACAGCCAGGCGGAAAAGGCGCTGTCATTCCAGCAGGAACAATTTTAAAAACTTCGCAGACCATTTATGTTTATGCTGTTAGCGGTACACGTCTGACCTGTGTTAGTGAAAAGAATTTTTCAGTGACGATTTCCCAAACTCCTGTATTGGCTAATACTCCTGATGTTGCCATTTGCGAAAGTTATACTTTGCCTCCTTTAACTTTGGGAAATTATTACAGCGAACCCAACGCTGGGGGAACTCAATATGTGGCAGGGCAAAAAATAAGTATGAGTCAAAAAATGTATATCTACGCAGCCTCAGCCACAAATTCCAGCTGTTTTGCACAGGATGATTTTTATATTACCATTTATCCGTTAAAAAATTTCTCTGTACAGAACGGAGTCATTTGTGTTGATTATCAAACTGGAACATTACAGCATTCGGCACAATTGAATTCAGGAATCACTTCAACCGATTATACTGTAGAGTGGTATTTTAACGGAAATAAAGTAGGCACAGGACCAACTTATACCGCTATTCAGGACGGAACGTATACCGTTGTACCCGTTAAAAACATACCCGATGTTGGTAACGACTGCGGTTATAATCCAGCTACTGTAATTGTCGAAAAATCCAGTCCGGCAATTGCAACCGTAACCGTGTCAGATGAATTTGAAGATAATATTGATATCATTGTAAACCTCACTAACGGTTTCGGAACTTATGAATATCAGCTGGACGATGGTGATTTTCAAACCAGCAATATATTTCAGAATGTTGACTCCGGAGAGCACGCTATTACAATAAGAGACATAAAAGCCAATTGTGACAACCTTATTTTATTTGCCAAAGTGCTTAAATATCCTAAATTTTTTACCCCAAACAACGATGGGTACAATGACACTTGGAATATCCCAGATCTAGCTTATCAGCCAGAGGCGGTCATCACGATTTACGACCGTTATGGCAAATTACTAAAAATGATTAAACCTTCTGGTGCTGGCTGGGATGGTAATTTTGACGGCAGTGCACTTCCTTCTTCTGATTATTGGTTTCGGGTTACTTATACACAAAATGGTATGATTCAAGAATTCAAAGCTCATTTTAGCATGAAACGATAATTACTGGAAAGATAAAAAAACTTCGTTTATAGTTATTAAGCCTTCAACTTTGTACCTTTGCATCTTAAAAACCTTTGTACCTTAAAAAAATGATTGAAGATAAAAATCAACAAAGAACTAGTATAGCTCAATTGGGCGAATTTGGCTTAATTGAACATTTAACCAAAAATTTTGATGTAACTCAGGAATCAACATTAAAGAGTATAGGCGATGATGCAGCTGTTCTTGATTTTAAAGACAAAAAAGTTGTAGTTTCGACCGATTTATTGATAGAAGGCGTTCACTTTGATTTGGCTTACATGCCTTTAAAACATTTAGGTTACAAATCTGTTGTGGTAAATGTTTCAGACATTTGCGCCATGAATGCAAAACCGACCCAAATTACTGTTTCTGTGGCGGTTTCAAATCGTTTTCCACTTGAAGCTCTTGAAGAGTTGTTTGCTGGAATTACACATGCTGCAAAAGAATATAAAGTTGATGTTATTGGAGGTGATACAACCTCATCTCAAAAAGGTTTAATTATCAGTATCACTGCAATTGGCGAAGCTGATGAAAACGAATTGGTTTACAGAAATGGAGCTAAACAAACTGATTTACTGGTTGTGACGGGAGATCTTGGTGCCGCTTATATGGGACTGCAGGTTTTGGAACGTGAAAAACAGGTTTTCCAGGTTAATCCAAACAATCAGCCAGATTTAGATCCGTACACTTATTTAGTGGAGCGTCAGTTAAAACCAGAAGCCCGAAAAGATGTTCGAACACTGCTTCATGCTTTAGATATTAAACCAACTGCTATGATCGATATTTCGGATGGGCTTTCGTCTGAGATTATTCATATTTGTAAACAATCAAAAGTAGGATGTAATTTATATGAAGATAAACTGCCATTGGATCCTCAGTTTATTTCTACCTGCGAAGAGTTTAATATCGACAGCACAACTGTTGCCATAAATGGCGGTGAAGATTATGAACTTTTATTTACAATTGATATTAATGACTTTGACAAAATAAAAGGAAACCCGAATTTCTCTGTTATCGGACATATGACGGAGGAAAATGAAGGAATACATCTTGTAACTCGTGCCAATACCAAAATCCCTTTAAAAGCGCGCGGATGGGATGCTTTGACCGAATAAATTTTTAAAAAATTCAAATAAAAAATTCCAAATTCCACTACCGATCAACATAATGGGATTTGGAATTTTTTATTTTTGGAGTTTCATTTTTTTAGAAAAGCCCTTTGCTTCTAGCTTCTTTAATCAAATCTTCATCAGATCCGCTTCTAATTTTGAGCAGTTCTTTCAGATGTTTTTTTCTTTTTTCAATTGCATTTAAAGAGATTGGAATGTTTTGAAGCATCTCATTAATACTCGCTCCTTTTGATAAATGAACTAATATCTGTTTATCATACTGATCAATTTCGATAGCATTATGAGTCGACTGATTCAGCATTTTAACGACCGATTGACTGTAATATTTTTCGCTCTTCATTACTTTATCAAATGCCAAAAGCAATTCTTCAAAAGTAAGGTCGTTTTTAATTATTAGACCATTGGGCTGAATTGTTCTAATAATTGTTTTAATTTTTAGAAGTTCAGTATACATCGTAAGCAGAACAATCTTGCAAGAAGGCATTTTGTTTAAAATCAGTTTCGCCAGATCCTCGCCCGAAAAAATTTCTTTTTCTTCATAAGCTGGCATGCTGATATCTAAAAAAGCAATATCAAATGCAGGCGTGTCATTACTTTCAATTATATCATAAGCTGATCGACAATCATGTGCTTGTGAAATTAAAAATTCATATTGTTTTGGTTTGTAACGCGTTATTGCATTTTTGTATCCTTCAATAATAAATGGATGATCATCTACTATTAGAATATTTTTTTGAACCAATTCCGGAACTGGAGCTGTTAAATCAAATGTCATTATATTGCAGGTTATTATTTGGATCTATTGGGATTTTTACAATAAGGACGGTTCCTTCCGATTTGGCAGATTTTATGGTAACTGTCCCCTTACATTCTGTTGCTCTATATTCTATATTATGCAAACCAATTCCATTTTTGGTTTTTTTAGTATTAAATCCGACTCCATCATCTGCGATAGTTAAAATCAAATTATCATTTTCAATTTCAAACTCCACTTTAATAATATCTGCCTTTGCATATTTATTACAATTTTGAAGTCCTTCTTGAATAATTCGGTATAAATTGATTTTGACAATATTGCTTATTAATTCCCATTTGATATTAGGATCAAAAGAAGTTATCAATTTTGAGCTATACGTATTTCTCTGATCTTCAAATAGTTTATTTAGGATAGCAACAAAATTATTAATTAATTCTGATTTTTCCCTATTCAAATCATGAGAAATTTCTCGAATATCCTGTTCAATATTTTTAAGTTCTGCTAAATACTTTTTTCTTTTAGACGCGGCTTCAACTTCATCAACCTTATCCAAGCTGTCCAAACTAATTCTAATTCCAAACATACGGCCTAAAACCCCATCATGTAATTCCTGCGCAACTTTTTTCTTTTCCTTAATTCTAGTCAGCTCAATTTCATTTTGCTGTGAGATCATCATATTATAAATGTCTTCATTCGCAATCTGCTGCTGTTGTTTAAAAATTAATTCACGGTTTTTAGCCTGCTGTGTTTTATAAACGTAAAAAAACAATCCGAGCAATGTACAAATACTAAAGACATAAACCAAGGTTTTATTTTTTTCTTGAAGATTGGAGTTTTGGTCTTTTATCTCGTTGGTTTCGTATTCGATACGAGAGAATTTTTCTCCCATATTTCTCTCTGCTTTGAGCATTTTATCATTTAATCGAATATATTCTTTTGAATACTTAGATGCATTTTGGGGATCTACAACAGCAATTTGTTTTAGAGCAAGTAAAGTATTCGCCAATTTATCTGAAGAACGCGACAGAAGCAAAGCTTTTTTCGAAAACTGTATAGCTTTAAAAGTATCTCTTTTAAATGCATAATACTCTGACAAATGAATTTGATTGGATATTTTAGCCATTTTTAACCCAAGACTATCTCTGATTTTTAGAGACCTGTAAAACTGATCGGGAAGCCCGTCTAATCGTTTTGATTTCAATTTTGAATAAGCCAGATTATCAAGCAGCATGGCGTACAAAATAGTTTTTTCTTCGAAAAGATTTTTTTCTTTAAGTCCTTTTTCAAAATAAACAATCGCTTGTTTGTAGTTTTTCATACGCATGTAAACAAACCCGATATTGTTTAAAGAAGTCGCTTTTAGTTGAAGATCAGCTGGAATCGATTTATCATTTAAAGTGTTTAAAGCTTTATTCTGATACTCCAATGCTTTTTCATATTCTTCCCTTTCATTATATAAAATACCCAACAAATTATAACATTCATAAAGCTGGTCATTTACATTTTTTTGGTTTTTCAATATGCTTAAAGCTTTGAATACAGATATTTCACTTTCAAAAAAATCTGATTCGTTATATTGCAGACTCGCTTTGCTTAATAAGGTTTTTGCCAAATTATATTGATCGTTAATCTGCAAATAAATCTTCTGCGCTAGAAAATAATTTCTGAAAGCACTATCAGAAATCACTTTTGAACCATAATAATCCCCTAGGTAGATATATGCTTTGGCAATACTTGCCGAATCTTTACTACTTATGGACCTATCTAAAACCAGTTGTGAAATTGCATGATATGATTTAAAATCATTCATATTATAATACCTATTGGCAATCTTAAACAAATTAACCCTGTTAATGGAGTCGTTTTTTTGTTTAACTACTATAGAAAATGCCTTCTGAGCATATTTTTGTTTAAGGTCATAATTTATCTGAATATCATTTGACAATGACAAATAAACGGGAAGGCTATCCTGCACTGAAGTTAGTTCCTTTGATTTTTTCTTTTGGGTACAACCTGAAAAAATCAACAATAAAAACAATAATATTGGAAAATATCTTTTCAATGCAAATTTTTAATTTTACCAAAAATACTAAAACTATAAACATAAAAAAAGGCTGCCAAAAATTGACAGCCTAAAAGACTTTGCAAATATTTTTTTAATTAGTCTATTTTCTTAGAATCACCAAAAGATTGGTTGATTTTAGCAAAACCTAATTCGTTGTTTTTAACTACTATCTTATTATTAGCAATACGTGGATCTTGTTTTCTTCCTCCTCCAGTAGAACCATCTACAGGAGAGACTACGCCTAACTTTTCATTAGAAAAAGTTGTTGAAGTTGGTAATACAAAAGAAGTTGCAACTATTGCTAATGAGAATAATCCGAATGTCAAAGCTGTTTTTTTCATGACCTGAGGTTTTTTAATGTTTGTCTAATTTTTGGAGAATGAATCACAATTGCTGTGAATCAGAGTGTAAAACTAACACCAGAATCGAAAAAAATTTATATAAAAAATTGAGTTTGTGGTAGATCATACCCAATTGATAGTCAACGGATAGCAAATCTGTGTAAACATCTGGTTTTTAGATTTCTAAGTAATTTCCTGCAGCAAAATCAGCAATTATCAAGTCGACATTTGCTTTGTATGTTTTAGAAAAAGGAATCTTTTTGGAGGAGTTTTTTATGTAACAGATTGAGTTTCCGCTATGAATTCTCGAAATGTAATTTCTATTAATTACATAACTATTATGAATACGAATAAAAGGATACGTTAAAACACTTTCAAAATGCTTTAACGTTTTAAATGCTGTAATCATTTCGCCAGTATTCAAATAAATATCGGTCGAATTATTATCAGCCTGAAAATAACAAATATCTGCTGCGTTTAAATATCTATAATCGCCATACGATTTTATACAAATCGTTAATGGCTTTTCGACGTTTTGAGGAATCGTTACGTTATTTACAATAGAAGTGGGTTCTTCTGTAAAACTTACAGTTTTAGACTCTAAATTTGCTTTTTTAAGCTTTAAAACTGTTTTTAGGAGGTCTATATGTGCAAGAGGTTTCAAATGATAATCAAAGACACTATATTGAATGGCTTCGAAAGCTTTGTCTTTTTGATTAGTGGTAACGATAATTTTGGGAATTTCTTGAAAAAATCGATGCAGCTCGCTGATAAAAGCAAGAGATAATTGGCTTGATAAATCTTTAGGTTCAATTTCTAGGAAAACCAAAGCAGGTTTATGTTCTAAAATCAAATTTAAACCATCTTGAAAATTTGACGCCGATGCGGTAAAAGATAATTCTGAAAAACCTGCAGCGGTTGTTTTGGTTTTCAAAACACTTTCAGCATCATCGTCAATTATGATATACGAATACTTCTTCAATTTTTGGTTTTGTTGATTTTCTTACTTCGCAGTCATACTCAAAAAAATTCAATTTGATGTAATGAAGAAAAGTTTGGTTTTGGCATTTATCCGCATTTAAAATTACGGATTTAAATATTTTAATCATTTCATTGTTAACACATTACACCAAAATGTTGATACATAAAGTTGAAATGCAAAAAAGATCGATAAAATACCTGTTTTTTAAAATCAAAAATCCCAAATTCTCCCGAGGTTTCGGGACGGAATTTGGGATCTAGAGTATAACATGTAAAGATTACATTTTCATTAACCAGTTTTTCATCGAAACTTCATTTTCAATAATAGCTCTTAATTCAGTAATTTTTACACGATCTTGTTCCATTGTATCTCTATGACGAATTGTTACTGTTTCGTCTTCAAGCGTCTGGTGATCTACTGTAATACAGAATGGCGTTCCTAAAGCATCTTGTCTTCTGTAACGACGTCCTACAGCATCTTTCTCATCATATGCCACATTGAAATCCCATTTCAAATCTTCAATGATTTTTCTTGAAACTTCTGGCAGACCATCTTTTTTAACCAAAGGCAATACTGCTGCTTTTGTTGGCGCTAAAACTGACGGCAATTTTAAAACTGTTCTTGTAGAACCGTCTTCTAATGTTTCTTCTTTTAGTGAAGTTGCAAAAACAGCCAGGAACATACGATCTAAACCAACAGATGTTTCTACTACATAAGGAACATAGTTTTCGTTTAGTTCAGGATCGAAATATTGTAATTTTCGTCCAGAATATTCTTCGTGAGCTTTTAAATCGAAATCTGTACGAGAGTGAATTCCTTCCAATTCTTTAAATCCGAATGGGAAATTAAATTCGATATCCGCTGCTGCATTTGCGTAGTGCGCTAATTTTTCGTGATCGTGAAAACGGTAATTTTCTTTTCCTAGCCCTAAAGATAAATGCCATTTCAAACGAGTTTCTTTCCAGTATTCGTATGATTTCATTTCTTCTCCTGGACGTACAAAAAACTGCATTTCCATTTGTTCGAATTCACGCATACGGAAAATAAATTGTCTTGCCACAATTTCATTTCTGAAAGCTTTACCCGTTTGAGCAATTCCGAAAGGAACTTTCATACGACCAGATTTCTGAACATTTAAAAAGTTAACGAAAATACCCTGCGCCGTTTCTGGACGTAAGTATAAATCCATTGCGTTTTCTGCAGAAGCTCCAAGTTTTGTTCCGAACATTAAGTTAAATTGTTTTACCTCTGTCCAGTTTTTAGAACCAGTCTCAGGATCAGCAATTTCTAATTCTTCGATCAAAGCTTTAACATCAGCTAAATCTCCGTTTCCTAAAGAACGACCTAAACGCTCTCTGATTTCTTTTTCTTTAGCTAAATATTCAATTACACGAGCATTTGTAGTTACAAATTCTTGTTCGTTGAATGCATCGCCAAAACGAGCTTTTGCTTTGTCAATTTCTTTTTGTGCTTTTTGGTGAATTTTTTCAGCATGATCTTCAACCAAAACGTCAGCTCTATATCTTTTTTTAGAATCTTTATTATCAATTAATGGATCATTGAATGCATCAACGTGTCCAGAAGCTTTCCAAGTTGTTGGATGCATTAATATCGCAGCATCAAGGCCGACAATATTCTCATTCATCTGAACCATTGATTTCCACCAATATTCACGGATATTCTTTTTTAATTCGACACCATTTTGTGCATAATCATAAACAGCACTCAGTCCGTCGTAAACTTCGCTTGACGGAAAAATAAATCCGTACTCTTTTGCGTGCGAAACCACATTCTTAAATATATCTTCTTGTTTTGCCATAGTGATGCAAAAATATAAAAAGTACCTTTAAAAAAAAGAAAAATAATAAAGATTGAAGTATTGATTTTGTTACTTTTGTAAATAAAATCTCTCTTTTTGTGATTAATTACCTAATAAATCTATTTTTCCCTAAAGTCTGTGAGGGATGCCGAGCTATTTTACTGCAAAATGAAATTGTTTTCTGTACTTCCTGCCGTCACGAAATGCCTCTTACTCAATATCATTTAGACCCAAAAAATCAAGCTGTAAAAAAGTTTTACGGCAAGATTGATATTCAATTTGCTTCGACGTTTTTATATTTTAATAAAAAAGGAATGGTTCAGGAATTAATTCACAACCTAAAATATAAAGGTCATGAAGAAATTGGAACTGTTTTAGGAAACTGGTATGCCGAAGATTTAAAAGAAATTCAATTGGAAATTCCTTTTGATGCTGTAATTCCAGTTCCTTTACATCCAAAAAAATTTAAGGAACGTGGTTATAATCAAGTTACAACCTTTGGAAAGGCTTTAGCCGAAGGCTTAAAAATTCCTTATAACGATTCGGTTTTATACCGAAAAAAATATTCTAAAACACAATCTAAAAAGAATCTTTTGGGAAGATCTGAAAACATCGAAAATATTTTTGATGCAGTTTTGACAGAAGAAAATCGCAATAAACATTTTCTAATTGTTGATGATGTCCTGACAACTGGCGCAACACTCGAAGCTTGTTCTAGAGCATTAC
The DNA here is from genome assembly GCF_004366435.1 of Flavobacterium sp. S87F.05.LMB.W.Kidney.N. NCBI lineage: Bacteria > Pseudomonadati > Bacteroidota > Flavobacteriia > Flavobacteriales > Flavobacteriaceae > Flavobacterium > Flavobacterium sp. S87F.05.LMB.W.Kidney.N. Next base: position 304,473 of record NZ_SODX01000007.1, read on the forward strand.
TAAAAATTCCAGGAACAAAAATTAGCATTGTCTGCATGGCGATGGCGAACTCTTAGCGTAAAATTTCAATAAAAAAATCCAAATTCCAGCTTTTATTGGAATTTGGATTTTAAATCTTTGGTTTTTAAAATTTTAATTCACCAAAATTTTCCTGATTGTTCTTTTATCTCCATCAATAACTGTAACTAGATATACTCCATTTGGTACATTTGGTAATTGAATATCTTGAATAAAATATCCTGAACCTTGAAAAGTATTACTGTAAACGTATTTTCCCAAAATATCATGAACATAAATTTTTATCTCTTTTACTGAATCTCGGTTAAATTGAATGGTAAAATTTCCTTTGTTTGGATTTGGATACAAGGCAAAATCTATATTTTCAAAATCTGAATTTCCAAGTGTATACGTTCTATTGCAGATGTTTACTGAAGCAGAATTTATTGTTCCTAAAGCTCCAAGAACTGCATCTCGCACTCTAAAAGTCCAATTTCCTTGTTGATTTTCTCCATTAAAAGCACTTAATAAACTAGCTGGAATTACAATTTGACTTGTAGTAGTATTACAATTTAAAGCAGTTCCGCTGTCATCAAACTGAAGTGCTAGAGTTGAATTTGTACTGCCGCAGCTTTTATTAAATAAACTTACAACTGTTCCACTTGGACTTACAATCTGAATTTCAAGATCTGAAAATCTTGCATGCGTAACATTCAAAGATACATTTACATCTGAGATAGTTCCTGTTGACGCTGGCACTGCAACAGTTTTGCTAATAAAGGTGCTTCCGTTACCAGTCGAATATCCGCCTTCAAAGTTATATGTAGAACAACTTGTAGAAACTGTATAGCCAACTGCAAATGGATTACTATTTACAGCATAGTAAATATTACTTACAGGTTCTATTAAAATCCTGCAATTAGTAGACGCATCAATATTCGATGGAATTAATATAGTCTCAGAACCGTCATTTAAAGTATTTGCAGCTAGTATAATCGGAAACGTTAAACCTCCATCTAGAGATAATTTTATATTGACATTTGTCGAGCCTGGAAGCGTACTTGTATTGTTGACACTCCAAGTAACCGTTTGTGTTGATCCTTTTTCCCAGCCAATATTATCCACGTTCTGAGAAGTTACCGCAAACGGTCCTGCAGAAGCACTTACTGTAACAACCATTGCATCGGTATTTGTTTGAGCTGTTCCTGCTGGCGCGTTATCTCTTCCTGTTAAAGTAAAATTCATTGTTTTTGCTATAGAAGAAACAGATTCCCAAGTTGTTGTCAACTGATTGTTTAGCACAGAACTCAAAGCTGGCATATAACGAACTGGTGAAGTTGTCGGCGGGAGTGATCTAAACATTGGTCCGTCAGGTTTTGTTGGATAAGCGATACTATTAGATCCAAAAGCGGTAATTGCACTGTCAAACTGCTCCCAAGTGTAGGTTATAGAATTACCTTCGGAATCTGAGCCCGTTCCTGTTAAAACAAAAGGTGTACTTATAGGAATTGTGTAATCTGCTCCTGCGTTTATTATTGGCGGATTATTAGTTATAGCAGTAGTTACCGGACAAGTTTTCCCCGCTAAATTATTCTGTATTTGATTGATACTTCCGTAAGAAAAATAATCATCAGAATTACTTTGAACATCATAATTTCTTGTTACACCAGCATAGGCCATAATTGTAGAACCGCTTCCTGGTTCATATTGTGTTCCTGTTCCTTCTCCGGCATGAGAAAAAGTGTGCGATCCTCCCAATTGATGCCCCATTTCGTGAGCAACAAAATCGATATCAAAAGTATCTCCTTGAGGTTTTGCATCAGATGGTGAAGTATAGGCACTCCCTTTTCCTAAAGGAACACTAGAAGTTGGGTTTACGCACACACAGCCAATACAATTTGCATTACCGCCTCCGCCCGAACCTCCGAACAAATGTCCAATATCATAATTGGCATTACCAATTACATTCGTCAAAGTAGTCTGAACTTCTTGCCCCCAAGTTCCTCCAGGATCTGCTGCCCCAACTGATGGAATAGAATAAGGATCTGTAGAAGCATCTGTATAAATAACTGCATCATTATTAGCAATTAAAACAACTTTTACAGAAAGATCTCTATCAAAAACACCATTCACTCTAGTTAAGGTTGCATTCATACCTGCTAATGCTCCGGCTTTTGTTCCGCCAAAAAAGGCTGTATATTCTCCCGTACACGATAATGCTAAACGAAATGTTTTAAATTGTTTGGCATTAGAAGTTGTTTTTGCTGTATTTGATGCTTTATTTTCTGAAACTAAATTGGCTGTTTTACAATCCAATCGCATTTTCGAATCTGCATTATCTGCAGATTTAAACACAACATATTCTGATTTATCATCTGGATTTTGTTCAATATATTCTGTTGGTTTTGCCATACGAAAAACCATGGTCTGCAATCCGATTGGAGCAACGCTAAAATGTATTTTAGCATTTTTATCATCTATTCCTCTTCCTTCATAAGCTCTAATTTCTGGATATTTGGCTTGCAATTCAGGATCAAAATTAGAGGATTCCCAAACCGAAAAACGTTCTAAAGTTCCTTCCGTATTCGGAATCGTTATTTCGGTTGTATTGCTTAAAGCCGATTTACTTGTAGTTGAGGCAAGTTTGGCACTAAGCAGATCTGCATTTAATTTATAATACAGTTTTCCCGAATCTAAAACGTTTGCTTTTCGCGAAAGCGATGATGAAGAAGTTACTTTTTGCCATAAAACATTGTTTTGAGCTTTCATGTTTATGCAGCAAAAAATAAGAAATATATAAAGTAATAGTTTTTTCATACTCTGTAAGATATAATATCAAAATTACTTCAATTAATTTAAATTGTACAATATATAAGACAATTAATGTTATTTAATCGACGAGTCAGCTTATTTTCACAAAAAGAAAAGCATAACTCAACGAAAATTCAATTTATCAGAGTATTAAATTTAAAACAGAATAGTATAAATTTGCAGCATCTTAAATAATTTGTTTTGAAGCTCTTTCATTCTATAAACGATTTTCAGTCAACCAAGAAAACAATTTTAACTCTTGGTACCTTTGACGGCGTGCATATTGGTCATAAAAAAATTCTGGAACGAATTACACAAAATACTGAAAACGGAAAATACGAAAGTCTTGTACTTACTTTTTTTCCGCATCCACGAATGGTTCTGCAAGAAAAATCAGAGATCAAATTGCTGAATACTATTAGCGAAAAAACAGAACTCCTTGAGGCAACTGGTATAGAAAACTTAATTGTTCATCCGTTTAACGAAAGTTTTTCAAGATTGACTGCAGAAGAGTTTGTTCATACTATTTTGGTGGATAAATTCCAGATTCAGAAAATTATTATTGGACATGATCATCGTTTTGGACGCAATCGAACTGCTAACATTGATGATTTAATTGCTTTTGGAAAAGAGTATGATTTTGAAGTAGAACAAATATCTGCCGAAGAAATTCAAGATGTTTCGGTAAGTTCTACTAAAATCAGAAATGCTTTAAAAGAAGGAAATATGGCTTTGGCCAACGAATATCTAGGATACAATTACTTTTTAAACGGAACGGTGGTAAAAGGAAAACAACTGGGAAGAACTATTAGTTTTCCTACTGCAAATATTTACATCGAAGAAGATTATAAACTAATTCCAAAAATTGGTGTGTATGTTGTAAAAGCTGTAGTAAATGAAGAAATTGTTTATGGAATGATGAATATTGGCTTTAACCCTACGGTTAATGGTGATAAACAGACTATAGAAGTTCATCTTTTTAATTTCGACAAAGACATTTACGATCAAAATATTAAAGTTTCATTGCTGCATTATATTCGCGAAGAACAAAAATTTGGTTCTGTAGATGCGTTAAAAGCGCAGCTTCATCAAGATCAAATTGAGGCCTTGGCTTTCATAAATCTTCTTTAAAAAAATCGCATCTTATAGTTTTTGCTGTTTTTAAATCATCGTAGTTATTTTTTTAGTAAATTTGATAGAAGACTGTTTTTCAAATATTTACTATTAACTTCTTTAAAAATAAGCACTATGAAACTACCTAAAGAAATTACCAACGGTTTTTTGATTTTTCTCGGAATCGGCATTTATTTTTTATTGATGAATGTACTAGGGTTAGCAAATTTGTTTTATCTAAGAACACTTAACGTATTCTTTATATTCTATGGTGTAAACAGAACAATGCAGATGAACCTTCGTGAAGGAGAAACCAATTTTGTATCTAATGCTGTTTCTGCAATGGCTACGTCTGTAGTCGGCGTATCGATGAGTGTATTTGGCTTATTGGTTTACAGTTATGCTCGAGGCGGAGACGCATATGTAAGAACTCTATCTGAAACATTTCTGTTCGGAGGAAATCCATCAGTACCAACTTATTGTATTTGTTTATTGTTTGAAGGAATTGCTTCATCTGTAATCGTCACTTTAATGATGATGCTGTACTGGAATAATAAATATGCTGCTGATTAAATAATCAAAAATAAAAACACACTTTGACACTCTAAAAATCATAGAAATTCTTAATTCTATGATTTTAGGGTGTTTCTTTTTTGAAAAAAAGTTGAAAATCTTCATTTTTAATAAGCTAATAAATCTGTTATCATAATTTACTTACTTTTAATGCTCCAAAAAACAATTTATCCATGAGCATTACAAAACACAACTGGACAAAAGACGAAATAATTGCCATCTACAATAAACCATTGATGGATCTGCTTTATGAAGCAGCTACAATTCACAGACAGCAACACGACCCAAACGTAGTTCAAGTCTCCACTTTACTTTCTATAAAAACAGGCGGATGTCCAGAAGATTGTGGCTATTGTCCGCAGGCTGCAAGATACAATACGGGAGTTGAAGGAAATGATCTAATGACTGTAAGTCAGGTAAAAGCTCAAGCTTTGAGAGCTAAATCTAATGGATCTTCTCGTGTCTGCATGGGAGCAGCTTGGAGAAATGTAAAAGATGGTGAAGAATTTGATCAGGTTTTAGAAATGGTCCGTACGATTAACAAACTTGATATGGAAGTTTGCTGCACTTTAGGAATGCTTACAGAAAATCAGGCGCATCGTTTGGCAGAAGCAGGTTTATATGCTTATAATCACAACTTAGATACATCTGAAGAATATTATAAAGATGTAATTTCAACTCGTGGTTTTGAGGACCGTTTACAAACTATTGAAAATGTTCGCAAAACAAATGTTACAGTTTGCAGCGGAGGAATTATCGGAATGGGAGAAAGTATTGAAGACAGAGCTGGAATGCTTGTAGCTCTTTCTACTTTAAATCCACAGCCAGAATCTGTTCCAATTAATGCATTGGTGGCAGTTGAGGGAACTCCAATGGAAGAAGAAAAACCAGTTGAAATCTGGGAAATGATTCGCATGGTTGCCACTACACGAATTGTAATGCCAGAAACACAAGTTCGTTTGTCTGCAGGAAGAACAAATATGTCACGTGAAGGTCAGGCAATGTGCTTTTTTGCAGGAGCAAATTCGATATTTGCAGGAGATAAATTACTTACTACTCCAAATCCTGATGTAAATGAGGATATGAAAATGTTCGAAACTTTGGGAATGATGGCGCAAAAACCTTTTATTAAAATAATGCAGCCCAAAACAGTTGAAGCTTCCGATTCTCAATTTAATTCTTTGGGAGAAAAACCTAAATGGTCACGACCAAATCATAAAATAGAAAGAAATATTGATGCTTCGATCAGATCAAAAAAATAATTAAAAGAGTTAATAAATTTCAATAAATATTATTAAATTGCTTATGCACAGAGTTATAAGCAATTTTTTTATTTATAAAAATGAAATTAAAAGAAATAGAAAGGGTTAAGAAAATCTCTAAAGAAGATTTTATTTCCCAATATGTAAAAAAACAAATTCCAGTTGTTGTTGAAGAACTGACCGAAGACTGGCCGGCTTATCAAAAATGGAAATTATCCTATATTAATGATATCGCAGGTGATATCACCGTTCCCTTGTACGATGATAGGCCTGTAAACCATGAAGAAGGATTTAATGAAGCTCATATGAAAATGAAAATGAGCGACTATATTAACCTTTTAGAATCAAAACCTACCAATTACCGCATTTTTCTTTATAATTTAATGAAGGATGTGCCGACGCTAAAAAATGATTTTTTATGGCCGGATATTGGTCTCAAATTAGTCAAACAATTACCAATGCTATTTTTTGGCGGAGAAAACGCAAGGGTTTTTATGCATTATGATATTGATTATTCTAATATTCTTCATTTTCATTTTCATGGAGAAAAGCAGTGTATGATTTTCGCACCAGACCAGTCAAAATATATGTATAAAGTACCTCATGCTTTAATTTCGAGAGAAGATATTGATTTTGATAATCCCGATTATGAAAAATTTCCTGCTCTAAAAAATGCTGAAGGATATATTACGAATCTAAAACATGGAGAAATGTTATATATGCCAGAAGGATATTGGCATTATATGAAGTATTTGACACCTGGTTTTTCTATGAGTCTTCGTGCTTTTCCTAAAAACATTGCCAATCTATCTAAAGCAGCCTATAATGTTTTTATTATGCGTCACTTTGATATTATGATGCGAAAAATTAAAGGCCAGAAATGGATTGATTATAAAAACGAAAAGGCGATTACAAATACAAACGAAAATTTACGCCGCAGCGCTTAATGATAAAAAAAATCGGTTGAGTTTTAATTCTCAACCGATTTTTACTTTAGTTATAGACTATTTTTTTCGTTACAGTTTTTCCGTTATCCAATGTAATTTTTACCAGTAGCACTTGAGGTCCAGAATGCAGATTTGTAATGAGCCATTCTTTATCATCAATTTCATTTTTATAATATAGTAGTTTTCCTCCAACATCATAAACAGCTGCTTCTTGGATATTTTCTTTATCTGAGAAAGACTGCAGTTTAATATTTTTTTCTCTAACTGAGACAGAAATATTTCCATTAAGGTTTTCAAAATTTTCGTTACCTAAAACAGCATCGTTAGGATTTGTATATCGAAGCACAAAGCGATCAGGAAAAACTCCAATTGTTGTAGTAAATTTATAACCTCCCGTTTTAAGATTGTGTATCGTTTTAGTTACATTATCTTGCAAGTAAATTACCTGATTATCCAAATTCCCATCTGTATGATCTATAGCAATTGTAAATTCTCCTTCTAAAGCAGATCGATATCCTAACGGAATTGTATCAGATGCAACGAAAGGAATTGCGCGCCCTTGAATTACTAACTTTTTGTTTTCATTAATACTATAAAAATCGATATACGGATTTGCATCCATACTCACTGCGTCATAATTGTTATCCCATAAATTTGTTGCACCAGTTATATATCCTATTAAAAGTTGTTTAAAAGCTCCTTGTGTATTTGTTAAATTTAACCAAACACGGTATTTTTCAATTTCAGTTGTAGCTACGGACTTGTAAAATTGGCTATTACGATTAGGAACTCTCATTGAATTTGTAAAAACAGCTTTTTGATCAGTTATTGATTTTGCGAAAAAAGATTGTCCTGCAGCAATATATCCTAAAGGAGGATCCTGATTACCTGGTGTTGGCGCTCCAATTCCTGTCATTCCTCCAACTGTTACATTACCAGATAAATTATAAATTGCATAATCATTATCTCCATAATGAAAATTATTATCTCCAGGAACACTTTGAGTTGGTAATGTATTATGCGTCCAAAAATATAATGTCCCATAAAAATTAGCTGCATTATCATAAATAAATTGATCCGCGTAAATTGCAGATGGATAAGGGTTTCCAATTAAATTAAATTTTTCAGGAACTGCTTCTGGTCCTAAAACCAGTCCATTATTCGGAACTCCAATAAATTCTGCTTGATAAACTTGAGGCGTATCAATATCATAATTTTGAGGTGCGCGAATACTATAACCCGTACCTTTTACCATTTCTTCAGTTCCGTTATAAATTATAACCCATCGAGGTCCAATTACATATTTATAAAATTTATCTCCCAATGTATTTGGTGATAAATTGTAAAGTGTAAATGCTGGTACTCTTGTTACTGGCGAAGACCAGTAGGTAAGGTCGTAACGTCTTATTGGTGAGGTATTTCTTCTATAAGTTATATTTCCAGTATTAACAGCATTTGAAACTTGCACTAAACTGGAATTATTTTCAAAAATGAAAACTCCATTGCCTACTACGTTTACCTCATTTGTCACTGTAATTGTATTAGAACTTTGTACAACTAGCGATCCATTATTCTCTATTGTTAATCTATTTGCGAAAAAACTGCCATTAGTTCCCGAAATAATTGGACTTGTTGCCAAGGCAGGAATATTAACACAATCAGAAGCCAAAGGAACCCCAGATGGAGTCCAGTTTGATGCATTTCCCCAATTAGCATTAACACTTCCATTCCAAGTCTTAGTAATTAACACATTTATTGTAATAGGCGTTGATGGAGATTCACAACCTGAGGTATTATTTTTAACTTTTACATTATAAGGCCCAGGAGCCAAACCTGTAAATATACCAGAAGTATTACTATAATCAACTCCATTTATGCTATATGAATATCCTGTTCCCGGTGCAGGCGAAGTGACCGTTATTATACCTGCATTATTTTCGCAGCTTGGCTGTTGTGTCGCAGAGGCAGTTGGTGCAGAAACTGCATTTACAGTTAAGGAAACTCCCTGATTTACTGGACATCCATTTGCCGTAGAAATTGTCATCACACCATTATATGTCCCTGCTGCTGTATTGGCCGGAACATTAACATTAATAACGGTTCCGGATCCAGAACTGAAAGGAAATGGCGTTGTTCCCTGATCTGTTAATGCAACCCAATCTATAGCATAATTAATTGGGGATCCCGTTGTAGAATTGTAATTTAAAGTCGTTGTTTGTGCAGATCCACTTTGGCAAACAGCAACAAATATTCCCGATGTGCTTATGGTTGGACTACCATTCACTGTTAAAGAAACTGGTTGAGTTGCTGAACATCCATTAGATGTCAAAATCGTCATTATACCTGTATAAGTTCCAGATGCTGTATTGGCAGGAACATTAATTGTATTAATACTTCCTCCTCCAGCAGCAAAAGCGAAAGCAGTTGTTCCCTGATCTGCCAATGTCGCCCAATCGATTGAATAACTTATTGGTGAATTAGTGGTTGCGGTGTATGATAGAGAAGAGGATTGCACACTAGCGCTTTGGCAGACTGCTGTTAAAGTTCCTGAAGTCGTAATTGTTGGAAGAGCATTAATTGTTAAAGAAATATTTTGATTAAAATAACATCCATTAGATGTGAGAATCGTCATTACTCCTGTATAAGTTCCAGATGCTGTATTGGCAGGAACATTAATGGTATTAATACTTCCTCCTCCAGCAGCAAAAGCGAAAGCAGTTGTTCCCTGATCTGTCAATGTTGCCCAGTCAATGGAATAACTTATTGGTGAATTAGTGGTTGCTGTATATGTCAAAGAAGCAAGCTGTGCGGAAGCTCTTTGACAGACTGCCGTTAAAACACCTGAAGTCGTGATCGTTGGCACCGCATTTACTGTTAAGGACACAGACTGAGTTGCTGAACATCCATTAGATGTTAGAATCGTCATTGTACCTGTATAAGTTCCAGATGCTGTATTGGCAGGAACATTAATGGTATTAATACTTCCTCCTCCAGCAGCAAAAGCGAAAGCAGTTGTTCCCTGATCTGTCAATGTCGCCCAATCGATTGAATAACTTATTGGTGAATTAGTGGTCACGGTATATGTTAGAGAAGAGGATTGCACACTAGCACTTTGGCAGACTGCTGTTAAAGTTCCTGAAGTCGTAATTGTTGGAACTGCATTAACTGTTAAGGACACAGACTGAGTTGCTGAACATCCATTGGATGTGAGAATCGTCATTACTCCTGTATAAGTTCCAGGTGCTGTATTTGCAGGAACATTGATGGTATTAATACTTCCTCCTCCAGCAGCAAAAGCAAAAGCAGTTGTTCCCTGATCTGTCAATGTCGCCCAATCGATTGAATAACTTATTGGCGAATTAGTGGTTGCGGTGTATGATAGAGAAGAGGATTGCACACTAGCGCTTTGGCAAACTGCTGTTAAAGTTCCCGTTGTTACAATTGTTGGATTATTGCTAACTGTAACTGTAAAATTATTAGCCGCCGATACACAGCTGGTGACATTTTTCACAGTTAATGTTCCTGTATAAGTGCCAGGAGATGTTCCTGCTGGAACGGCAATACCAATTGAATTTGCAGGCAAAGATGCATCTGTAACAGTTGCAAAACTATTTGTGGGACTTCCGCTCCAAGTAATACTGTAAGTTGTTGGCAAATTGGTTGTTGCAGAATAACTTAAATTAGCTGTTTGAGCTGAAGTATTAAAACAAACTATTCCAACACTTCCTAAGGTTATAGTAGGTAGAGGATTTACTGTTATTGTAAAATTACTTCCAGTTGATGAACATCCATTTGCATTTCTTACAGTTATGGTTCCTGTATAAGTGCCAGGTGATGTTCCTGCTGGAACGGTAATAGGAATTGAATTTGCAGGTAATGATGTATTTATAACTGGAGCAAAAGTATTTGTCGGACTTGAGTTCCATACAATGCTGTAAGTAGTAGGTGAATTTGTGGTTGCACTATAACTTAAATTTGTCACTTGACTTGAAGTGTTGAAACACACTGCTCCTGCTGTTCCTAAAGTTATTGTTGGCAGAGGATTTACAGTAATCGTAAAATTGTTAGCAGCAGATGTACAACCAGCTACATTACGTACAGTGAGAGATCCCGTATAAGTTCCTGGCTGTGTGTTTGCTGGAATAGCTATATTAATCGACCCTGCACTCAAAGTCGCATTAGTAACTGTTGCGAAACTATTGGCTGGAGATGCATTCCAGGTAATACTATAAGTGTTTGGCGAATTGGTTGTAGCGCTATAAGTTAATGTTGTATTTTGTGCAACCCCATTTGTACACACAGCTGTAGTTGTACCTAATGTAATGCTAGGTTGTGCTCCAACTAGAATCGTTGTTGCATTATTTGAACTAATGGTTGAAGTACAATCCATTGACGCCAAAGAAGTAACAGTAATTGTACTATTTCCAATAACATTCAGCCCCGTTGCTGTAAACTGTCCTGTTCCTGCTGTTCCAACAGTCATAGTGGCTGTTAAACCTGTAGCTGATGGACTGCTTCGACTGTAAGTTACTGTATAAGTTCCTTTTGGCAAACTAGTTGTGCTTCCTGTTAATTGTACTAATGAGGTAGTTCCAGTGGCTGTACAAACATTTGCTGCCGAAGTTCCTGTTAAACTATAAGTTTTGCAGGTGTAGGTTAAAATCATGTGTCCTCTTGCACCACCGCCACCGTTTTGAGTTGACAATAATGAACTTATTCCGCCACCGCCACCGCCGCCATAATTACTTCCAGAATTTCCAGCACTGTTTCCTAAAACTAAACTAGATATTGCTGCACCTCCTGCTCCGCCGCCGCCAACAGTATTCCCACCTGCTCCGCCGGCTCCTGACCAAAAAATTGCACCTAAAAGCGCGCTAGATCCCGCCGTACCATTTGCACCTGCTTCTGTCGCTTGACTACCAACAGCACCTGAACCTCCATTTCCACCACTAGGAGTTCCACCTGTATTTGCAGTACCTCCTGATCCACCTGGAGCATAAAAAGAGGCATTGTATCCTGTTACAAAAGAAGCACCCCCAGAAGCACCATTACTACTCCCTCCTGCAGTCGCTGTCCCTACGTTAATGGCTAAAGTTTGGGGAGTTGATGTTGCAATAATACCTCTTGCATATGCGCCGCCGCCGCCGCCGCCGCCACTTCTTCCAACCGTTAATGTAGCTACTGCAGCTCCTCCTGCTCCTCCTGCTCCCCAGCCTTCTACTGTAACCTGATCTATTCCTGCAGGAAGGACCAAAGACCCAGTTGCAGGGAATGGATGTGCTAGTGTTTGTGCTTTTGAAGCAGAATAAAAAAACAATAAAATTAAAATGAAACTATATCTTAATTTAAAAATAGCATTCAATTTTAGTATTTTATCAGTATAAATAAGTCGAGTAAAATGACTGAAGAATCTCAGTTGTGGAAGTAAATTTCTTTTCATCTTGTGCATTTAATAATTGAAAAATAAATTCAAATTCAAACAAGATCAATCCCAAATTTCTAGAAGATAATAGACTTAACAAAAGTGTATAAATGGTATTTGCACTTATATACATCCTATTGAGATAAAAAATCCTATCAATTTTAGAATTACTCTTAAGGCAGATAAAAATTTTGAACAGTGCTTAAAGAAAAAATTACGTTTAGGCTAGTAAAACAAATTGCTTTTAATCGAATTTTATAGCGCTTAATCGATTAATTACTATAACAAGGTACGATTTTATTTACAATCAAATTCACAATGTAGTATTAAACATATAATTTTAACACTTTAAAATAAAAATTTAAAAAAAATAGGAAAAAACTGTTAATAAAAATCTCACAAAGAACCAAAATAATGATTATCAGTATTTTAAAATATGTTTTTAAGTAAAAAAAGCCTTTTACAAAATTTTGCAAAAGGCCTTTATAATGAAGAATATTAGTTTAGAAAATAACTTTTTTTGAAGTTGAACTGCCATTGTGAAAAAACACTTTGACCAATAAAACCTGATGAGAAGTAAACAAATTTTGGACAGATAACTTTTTTGTTTCTAGATTATCTATTTTTTGTAATTGGTTTCCTGAAACATCATAAACGACAACTTCTTTAATATCTTCTTTCAAAGATTCAATATTAATAATTCGATTTCTTATATATATTAAAACTCCTTTTAGATCCTTTTCATTGGTTTTATTTCCTAGAGTTTTATTAATATAAATTATTAAAAAACGATCATTAAAAGTTCCAATATCTGAATCAAACTGATATGAAATCTCACTAAGATTATGAATTTTATTTGAAGTTTTATCTATTAAAAAAATACTTTTATCATCAAAGAATTTATCCTGGTGATCAATCTCTAAAGTCAGCATATCTTTAACAGTTGCTTTATAGCCCAAAGCAATAGAATCAGTTGAAACAAAAGGCATTGCCCTGCCTTGAATTGCTAATTTTTTATTTTCTACGATACTGTAAAATTCAACTGTCTGTTCAGAACTTAAAAAATCTGCATCATAATTCAAGTCCAGAGCATTAGAAGCTCCATCTGCGTAACCAAGGAGAATCTGTTTACAGGCTCCATCATTATCTTTAAGATTCAACCAAAATCGATGTTTTTCTTCTTCTTCTTTTTTAATAGCTGAATCTTTAGAAGGTTTAAAAAAACTACTATTATTTCCTGAAATCCGCATACTATTATTAAACTCTACAGTACCTTCCGTATTACTTTTTATAAAAAATGCCTGCCCTGAAGCTATTGTCCCATCTGGAGCTGAATTACTGACACCAGAATTCGAAGAAGATCTTGTTCCAACCCCACCTAGGAGGTTATAAACTGCAAAATCATCTTTCCCATATTTATTATTTAAAGGCGGAGTATTATGAGTCCAAAAGTAAAGTGCTCCTTTTGTTTTTGTTGCGTTGCTTTTTAAAAAAGCATCTGCGCTGATGGCTGATGGGTATGGATTTCCAATTAAATAATATTTATTCGCAACTGCAAAGTAAGATTGTATTTTACCGTTATTTGGAACACCTTTAAAAGTCCCTTCAAATATCGTACGCTCTATAAGCGAATAATATTGAGGAGCCCTAATATTATAACCCTGTCCTGGAATCATAGTCATTGTTCCATTATAATTAATTGTCCAGCCAGAAATTGGATCATACCAAAAGAATTTATCTCCCAGGGTATCTGGTGAAAAATCAAATAATAGCTGATTATTTACAGGTGAAGACCAATAAGTAAGATCATATCGAATTACGGGATTTGTTTTTCTTTTTAAATGAATAATTCCAGTATTCAGCATATCATCATCGGTCTGATATAAGCTGGCAGAGTCTTCCAAAACTAAAGTTCCAGCACCTGTGTATGCAAATTCAATTCCTAAAGTGTTTTTTTCTAATAGAGTAACAGTTTTATCTTGATCAATATTGCATCCGCAAACATTCGTTGTGGTCAAATTAGGATAGTTATCTTTAAAATAAACATCTTTACCAGCCGAAGGAAAACCATTTGACCATGAAATTCCGTTCCAACTTGTTGTATTTACACATAGTTTTAAACGTGCAATTCTATGTTTTGAAATACTAGATACCGAATTAAAATTTCCACCAATCAACAATTTATAATCTTCAGTAAAGTTCATTGAAAAAAGCGTATTATTTAATTTTGATGTAAAGGAATTATCATAAGAGCCAGATGGTAATAATCGAATCAGTCTCAAAGATGAAACATTTTTATATGTTCCTGAAAAGCTTCCTCCAACTAAAATCCTATCATCCGGCTGGACTAAAATAGCACGAACATCTCCTTTGCTAAAACCAGTTCCTGATTCATATGTATTATCAAGACTTCCATCACTATTTAATCGAACGATTTTCTTTTGCGAAATTCCATCAAAAGTTAAAAAGGATCCTCCAACAATAATTTTCTGATCAGATTGCAATGCAATTGCGTAAACATATTTATCGAAACCATTGCGGATATTAAAACTTGAATCGACACTTCCATCAGCATTCAAGCGCACTAAGCCTGCAAAGGGTACATTATTAAATGTTTTGAAGTGACCTCCTACTAGAATTTTTCCGTCTGATTGTATAACTAAAACCTCAATCGTTCCATCTGCTCCTGAACCGATATTGAAATCCAGATCTTTTGATCCATCTGGGAGTAGTCTAACAATTTTACCCGTATTTACACCATTATACTTTGCAAATGCTCCTGCGACAATAACTTTTTGATCAGGCTGAATTGCTAATGCATACACTTGTCCGTTAAATCCATCACCAATATTAAAGGAATTATCTATTTGTCCGTTCGAAAAAATTCTAACGATTCGATTATTTAAAACATCATTGTATTTAGTAAAGTTTCCTCCTAATATAATCTTTCCATCGGTTTGTAATGCAGTTGTTTTTATCAAATTATTTGCTCCTGAATTTTCAGGATTAAAAGAGGGATCAATTGTTCCGTTTTCTAAAAGACAGGTAATTTTAGGAACCATTATTCCGTTAAATTTTTTAAAATTTCCTGCAACAATTGTTTTCTTATCAGAAATAGGCAGAATACTTAAAACAGAATTATCAAATCCAATTCCCGAAGATAAATATGATATATCGTGTTCTCCTTCTTGATTTATTTTTGCTAACTTACCTTGATTTTGTTCATCAAAAACAGAAAAAGATCCACCTATAAACCATGATCCTTCATCATCAAATTCCAAACTTAAAACAGATGATGTAGCAGGTCCTGAACCGATATCAAAATCTTGCTTTAAAGTTCCATCTGCATTCAGAAAAACCAATCTATTTACTTCAACACCATTATAAAAACCCTTAAAGGATGTTCCAACCATAATGTCTCCTGTTGCATTCAATTTGAGAACTTGCACACCTTCTTTGTTAAAACCTGAGCCAGTTAAAAAACTTTCATCTTTTGTTCCATCATCATTCAACCGAATAATCCGATTAGCTGTATTTCCATTGTAATTTGTAAAATTACCACCTAAAATAATTTTCCCATCTGATTGTAAAACAATAGCATTTACATCATCGTCAAAAGCAGCTCCAGTGCTAAAACTAGAATCGAAACTTCCGTTTATGTTTAACCGAATAATTCGATTTGCTGGAGTACCGTTGAATGTGATAAAATTTCCAGTAAGAATTATTTTTTCATTAGTAGTAACTTTAACATGTGAGATATTTAATGACGATCCAGAACCCGTCAAAAATGAAGAATCGAGTGTGCCATTTGGAAATAAACGTGCAATTCTATTTACTGTAGTACTTGTATATTTGGTAAAACTTCCAACAATAATTATTTTTTCGTCTGACTGGACTGCAATGTCGTAAACAATTCCTGTTGTTACTCCGACAGTGGTATTAAAACTAGGATCATAAGATCCATCTGAATTTAAGCGAATAAGCCTCCCTGCACTAATTCCATTATAATTAGTAAAACTGCCTCCTAGAATTATTTTACCATCGGCTTGCAGATAGGATGCATATATTTTGCCATTAAAACCAGTTCCTGTGTTGAAACTTTCGTCAATAGATCCGTCGGGATTTAATCTAGTGATATAGGAAACAGGAAATCCATTTAGGCTTAAATAATCACCTCCAACAATTAAATTTCCATCTTTTTGCAAGGCAAGCGTTCTTACCGCTCCATCAAATCCATCTCCATTTTGTCCATCATCTAGTATATTAAAGGTGTTGTCTACTTTACCTTGCTGAGCAAAAATTTTCCCAGCTGTAAACAATGAAAGAATGAGAATTGGTACTAAAAGTAAATTTTTAATCAAAACAAAATAATTAAAGTTAAAATATGTAAGAATTCAGCTAAAATTATAAAGTATTAATAAGGGACGCAATACCAAGATTTAGGGATATTTTGACATAAAAAAAGTCCATTCTTTTTATGGAATGGACTTTTTTAAAATCTAGGTTGTGTTTACTATAAATTACTATAAATAATTTTCTTAGTAAAAGTATGCCCGTTTTCTAAAGTTATTTTGACTAATAAAGCTTGATCACTTGAATTTAAGTTTGAAATTTGTAATTCTGATGAATTTACTCTGTTTTTGCTATATAACAGTTGCGCTCCAATATCGAAAATCTTTACTTCTTTTAGTGCTTCTTTTGAAGAAGTAATTCTAACTATTTTATTTTTAACTGAGACTAAAATTCCATCTGAAATATTTTCAAAGTCATCTGTTCCTAAAGTTTTAGAAGTATAACGAAGGA
>NZ_SODX01000008.1:0-83358 GCF_004366435.1 Flavobacterium sp. S87F.05.LMB.W.Kidney.N
CATAACTAAAAACCTTAAGGTGGTTATTGCGGCGGGGCTCACCTCTTCCCATCCCGAACAGAGTAGTTAAGCCCGCCTGCGCAGATGGTACTGCATCATTGTGGGAGAGTATGTCGCCGCCTTTTTTAAAAAAAAATCCTCATCATTATTTGATGAGGATTTTTTGTTTTATATGCATTTTATTATTCTATCTTTTATTTTCTTTTGTTATTCAATAATTTTTGCATTATCTATCTCTAACTTTGTTTTGTAGGAATTCGCTCTTAAATTGCTTAAAATTTCGATCTAGTAATGGAGTCAATTGATAATGCTTTTTAGATTTTATTGGATGTTAAACTTAAATTAGATTTTAATAAATACTAATTTTGCTCTGCAATTAATTTAAATTGTATTTAAAGCAGTCTCTAGAACGCGATAAAATTATAAACTTCATTAATGATTCCAAAAGAGGGATTATATGAATATCGATTTTAATTTTAGTAAATTAAATTTTTAGGTATTATGACTACTTACAGTGTAAATTCTAAAGTTGATTTTTATTTTGAGAAAGAAGAAAAATGGAAAGCTGAATTGGAACAATTACGTGCTATTGTTTTAGATTGTCATTTGGCAGAAGAGTTAAAATGGGGAGTTCCTTGCTATACTTTTGAAAAAGCAAATATTGTTTTAATCCATACATTCAAGGATTATTGTGCTTTACTGTTTTTTAAAGGTGCTTTGATGAAGGATCCAGATAAGATATTACTTCAACAAACAGAAAATGTTCAAGCAGCACGTCAAGTTCGTTTTACTAATCTTAAAGAAATAGAAAGTAAAAAAGAGGTGCTTAAACAATATATTTATGAAGCTGCTGAAATTGAAAAAGCTGGTTTAAAAGTAGAACTGAAAAAAGTTTCTGAATTTGAGATTGCGCAAGAGTTTCAAGTTAAACTAGATAGCGATCCTGATTTGAAAAAAGCTTTTCATGCTCTAACTCCAGGCAGACAGAGAGCTTATTTGCTCCATTTTTCGCAGCCTAAACAATCTAAAACAAGAGAGGGAAGGGTAGAGAAGAATATCCCAAATATTCTTATTGGAAAAGGTTTAAATGACTAGAGAAAATCTTAAAAAAAATAAAGAGAAACGACCTTGATTAAAAGTGCTTTTTTTTGATTGTCATATGAATTTTAATAAAAATAAAGTGCCCGCGAACTTATAATTGTTTGTGGCTTACTAAATCTTATTTAGATTTGAATGTTAATTTGTAGAATTTGGGATGCTTGACTACTTAATAATTGGGTCTAATACTAATAGCAAAGAATATTATTTTAATGAATGCTGTCAAAACTGACACAGCCATTCTCTAACAACATTTTGAAATTCTTGACGGATCACGAGGAGTAGCTGCATTTGCTGTATGGAATAGTATATATAGATTCTAGTAAGAATTTTATAGGTCATGGTTTTTTAGTGGTAGATTTTTTCTTTTGTCTCTCTGGTTTTGTGATAGACTACGCTTACGATGATCGCATGCTAAAATGGGAATTTTATAAATTTTTTGTATCCAGAATTTTTAGATTATATCCTTTTGTAATTGCAGGTTCTACTATAAAATTTTTAATTCATTTCTTATGTTTTAAAAGCAAAAAGAATTAGTATATTTGAAAGGGTAAAGTGTAGACTATACTCTATACTTTGTTGTTTTCTTTTAAAAAAATAGAACTATGCTTGTAAACGAATTATCAAAAAAAACGGGATTATCAATTCATACTATTAGATACTACGAAAATTTGGGAATGATAAAGGGATTGACTGACGAAAAGGTGACATCTAATAACTATAAACACTACGATGCTAATACTATTGAGCGTTTAGAAATTATCATAGAAGCAA
Organism: Flavobacterium sp. S87F.05.LMB.W.Kidney.N; assembly: GCF_004366435.1. Taxonomy (NCBI): domain Bacteria; kingdom Pseudomonadati; phylum Bacteroidota; class Flavobacteriia; order Flavobacteriales; family Flavobacteriaceae; genus Flavobacterium; species Flavobacterium sp. S87F.05.LMB.W.Kidney.N. The sequence goes on from NZ_SODX01000008.1 coordinate 1,873, forward strand.
GAGAAGTGGGATTTACTCTAGCAGAAATAAAAAAAATATTGAAAAGCTGGTTCGAAAGCACTGATTCAAAACCAGAAACATTAGAACTTTTTCAAGCCAAAATAAAAGAGATTGATGATAAAATGAAATATTTCAAACAGACTAAAAGTCTTCTCGAAAAAGTATGCGAGAAAATAAAAAGCAATAAAGATTGATGGTTAAAGTTTAAAATGTGTAGAAAACCCCTTAAGAGCTTAAGGAGTTTTTTTTCGGATTTGATTTTTATTGTAAAATGATGAACTACTGTAAAGAGCACCATTTGATTAATTCGGGATACAATTTATCAATCTTATTTTCTTGTTTTTCTTTCTGAGACTTTTTAATTCCGTGTTAAATTCTTTCATTTTAACGAAACCTCTTTCAATCATTACGGCTTCTACTTCATTATTAATGTCCAAAAGTAGTTTATGTCATTCTTATAAATTTCCTCAGCATACAGTATAAAAACGGCAAAAAAAAACTCCTTAATTTCTTAAGGAGTTTCTTGGTGGGCGATGAGGGGTTCGAACCCCCGACCCCCTCGGTGTAAACGAGGTGCTCTGAACCAGCTGAGCTAATCGCCCTATTTTACTAGGTTGCTATCGTTTGTGATTGCGAGTGCAAATATACGCTAGTTTTTGAGTTCTGCAAAGAAAATCGAATAAAAAATAAAACTTTTTTTAAAATAATTTATATCTCGCTGTTTATGAATTTGTTATTAAAATGATTTTTTTGAAGTTGTTTCTAGATTCAAAGTATATTTTAGTTCAAAGGCAATTCGGCAACGACAAAAGTACTTCCGCCAACATAAATAAAATCATTTTCCGAAGCATTTTTTTTGGCTTCCGCGAAAGCGATGGCGACAGAATCATATTTTTCTCCAATCAAATCGTGTTTTTTTGCTTCACTTTGTAAAGTTTCGGCTGGCAAAGCCCGTGACGAATCTGGATGGCAAAAATAATATTGCGCTTCTTTTGGGAAAAGTGGCAAAATAGAATCTAAGTCTTTATCATTTACAACACCGAAAACAATATGAAGCTTTTCAAATGCTTCATTTTTAAGCTGATTCATTACAACTTCTAATCCGTGTTTGTTATGTGCCGTGTCACATATTATTTTCGGGTTTTCTCCCAATTGTTGCCATCTTCCTTGTAAACCAGTATTTTTTACAACATGCAATAGACCTTCTTTTAATTGTTCTATTGAAATTTTAAAATCAGTTTCATTATTAAGAATTGAAATAGTCTGCTGAACCGTTTTCTTATTGTGGAATTGATAATCACCAACTAAATCAGATAAATAAATTTGATCAATCAAATCAGAAGCAAAATAAATCGGAGTATTTTTTTCCTCAGCTTTAGCTAAAAAAACAGGTTTGGTTTCTTCGGTATATTCTCCAATTACAACTGGAACATTCGGTTTAATAATTCCCGCTTTTTCACCTGCAATCGCTTCCAATGTGTTTCCTAAAAACTGCGTGTGATCTAAACCTATATTGGTAATTACCGAAACCAAAGGTGTAATGATATTTGTTGCGTCTAATCTTCCGCCAAGGCCGACTTCAATAATAGCAATATCAACTTTTTCAGCTGCAAAATAATCAAAAGCCAATCCAACCGACATTTCGAAGAAGCTCATATCATTGGCTTCAAAAAAAGATTTGTGCTTTGCAATGAATCCGCAGACAAAATCTTCGGAAATTTCTCTTCCGTTGATTTTAATCCTTTCTCTAAAGTCTTTTAAGTGTGGAGAAGTATACAATCCTACGTTGTAACATGCCTGCTGTAAAACCGAAGAAAGCATATGCGAAGTAGAGCCTTTTCCATTTGTACCCGCAACATGAATGCATTTCAAATGATCCTGAGGGTTGTCGAGATGAGCTGCTAATAACTTAATATTAGTCAAATCTTCTTTGTATGCTGAAGCACCTTGCAATTGGTACATTGGAAGTTGATTAAACATCCACTCGGTAGTCTCTTGATAGTTCATTTATTTTGGATAAAATGGTTGTTGATTGAAATAAATTTCGATTTTTGTAGTTTAATATTACAGCGAAAATTATCTTTATTGCAAATTTCAAATATTTTTTAGAATTAATTATTAAAAACCAGAATTAATATATGTTTAGTTTTATTCAATTACAAACAGATACAATCGCACAGGCTTCAAATGTAGTGATCGAAAAGATCGCACCGCAAAATGAAATTTCAATGTTTGGCTTTATTATGAAAGGAGGAGTCTTCTTGATTCCGATTGCGATTCTATTGTTTTATACTATTTATGTAATCTTTGAACGTTATATGTACATCAGCCGAGCTTCGAAAATTGACGGCAGATTAATGCAGGATGTTGGAGATAAATTGCATTCTGGAAATATTGAATTGGCACGAACAATTGTAGAAAGAAATAATACTGCTGCTGGAAATATTTTAAAAGAAGGAGTTTTGGTAATTGGACGACCAATTGCAGAAATCGAATCTAATATGGACCGCGCCGCAGATATCGAAATTGGTGAAATGGAAAGACGTCTTGGGCATCTTGGACTTATCGCTGGTATTGCGCCAACACTTGGTTTTATCGGAACAATTTCTGGGGTAATTAAAATTTTCTACAGTATTTCGGTTACAGAAAATATTAGTATCGGAAACATTTCTGGAGGTTTATATGAAAAAATGATCAGCTCTGGTTCTGGATTAATTGTGGGGATTATTGCCTATAGTGCATATCACTTATTAAACGGAAAAATTGATGATTTTGCTTTAAAAATTCAAAAGCAGATTTTAGAATTTGTCAACATAATTCAAAGAGCATAAACTATGTCTATTAAACGAAAAAGAAGATTTCACGCCGAAGTAGCGACTTCATCTTTGAGTGACATTATGTTTTTCCTGCTGTTGTTTTTCCTAATTATCTCAACACTGGCAAATCCGAATGTTATTAAGATGACATTGCCAAAAGCGAAAGCGAATGAAAAAACCAATAAACAATTAATTAGTTTGTCGGTTACAGAAGATAAAAAGTTCTACATTGACAAACAAGAGGTTGATTTTGAAAACCTGGAAACAAGTTTAATGTCTAAAATTGGAACAGATAAAGAACAAACAGTTGTCGTTCGAATTCCGTTTAATTTGCAAGTACAAGACTTAGTAGATGTTTTGCAGATAGGAGTAAAGAATAATTTGAAGTTTGTCATTGCAACAAGTCCGAAGTAGATTTACAATTAGGGCGTGACCCCAAAAAAAAAATGGGCAAATCAGCATAACGTTGATTCGCCCATTTTTTTATTGTGGTCGGGCTATCCGCGCTACTTCGGTAGCTTGCTTCTATCCCTCACGCAACACAATATAAATTTTACATAACAATATGTCATCCTGAGCGAAGTCGAAGGATATACAAGTAATTCCTCAAGGAGAATCATCAATCTTTTTCGCGCGTCTTGCGTGTCCTTCGACTTCGCTCAGGATGACAAACTAATCGTAAGTAAATAGATAGAAACTAAAAAAGGCTTTCTAAATTTTCAGAAAGCCTTTTTTTATGTTTAATTATAATTTGTGTAAATCTGTGCAATTCGTGTTTTAATCCAAACTAAAATTATAAATAATTTTCCCCACTTGTTTGGCTGCAGCATTTGCATCTGCAGACCATTTTGTATTTAATGCTGCAATTTTAGCTTGTTCTAATAAACAACTTGCTGTATTGGTTGTTCCTTTTATTCCAGCTGTAGCGCTTATAGTTTTTCCATTTTGGTCAACAGTAACTTCTACAACCACTTTTCCTTCTTCATTGCAAGTATATTTTGGTGCAGGTTTAGATAATGCTTTTCTTCCGTTTAGAGAATATCCAGATCCTCCGCCAGAACCACCGCCACTTCCAGCTCCGTAACCGCTTCCTGTTCCAATACCATTTCCGGTTCCGTTACCGCCTCCCGTTCCTCCGCCAGAACCACCACTTCCATAATAACCGTTAGAGTTTAAGCTTCCGTTGGCTTTTCCTTTATTTCCAGCTGCTTTATCATCTCCGTCACCACCTTTATTTGAACCTTTCATAATGCTTGCTAGTGCATCGTTTGTCGAATTAGAAACTTTTGGTTTTTCAGGAACAGGTTTTTGTATAGGTTTTTCAACTGGGACAGGTTTCTTAGGCTTTTCTTTTGTTGGAATTATGACGTCATTATCTGTAGTTGTATTTTCTTGCGTAATAATAGCTTCTTCTGGAGTTGATTTTGCAGGTGCTTGTTTTATATTGTTTTTAACATCCAGAACTTCACTTTTATAATTAGCACCAGAACCAAGATCACTATCACCAAAATTTACAGTAACGCCACCGCCACCTCCGCCGCCATCTGCAAGTGCTACATTATTTTCTGGATTATAAGGAGGCCAAAAACGTATGAATAAAAGCAATAGAATTAGTACAGCATATATTGCTGTGGTGAGTAGTAATGATTTCTTTTGATCTGAAGAAATAGTGGAACTCATTTTGATTCTGAATTTGAAATGTATTATTTTAAAAACGTTTAAAAGTACTAAAAATTGTTTAGAATGTGCGAGAGAATTTGACCGCAAAGTTCGCAAAGATTTGTGAAAAGAAACGCAAAGTTTCATTTGTCTCAAATTTGAGCAAATCTCCGATTAAGTTCGAAAAGCTAGATTTACACAAAGCTTTGCGAACTTAATATTTAGATATTGCTTGCGCTGTGAATTAAACTATCTTAGCGTGCTTTGCGTTAAAAAAAAGGCTTGTAATTATAACGCAAAGTTCGCAAAGATTTGCGCAAAGAAACGCAAAGTTTCATTTTTCAAATTTGAGCAAATCTCCGATTAAGTTCGCGAAGCTAGATGTACACAAAGCTTCACGAACTTAATATTTAGATATTGCTTGCGCTGTGAATTAAACTATCTTAGCGTGCTTTGCGTTAAAAAAAGCCTTGTAATTATAACGCAAAGTTCGCAAAGGTTTACGCAAAGAAACGCAAAGTTTAATTTATCTCAAATTTGAGCAAATCTCCGATTAAGTTCGCAAAGCTAGATGTACACAAGCTTTACGAACTTAATATTTAGATATTGCTTGCGCTGTGAATTAAACTATCTTAGCGTGCTTTGCGTTAAAAAAAGGTTTGTAATTATAACGCAAGGCTCGCAAAGATTTACGCAAAAAAACGCAAAGTTTAATTTATCTCAAATTTGAGCAAATCTCCGATTAAGTTCGCAAAGCTAGATTTACACTAAGCTTTGCGAACTTAATATTTAGATATTGCTTGCGCTGTGAATTAAACTATTTTAGCGTGCTTTGCGTTAAAAAATCTACGAGAAACAAAAAAAGGACCAAATTTAAATTTGATCCTTTTAATATTATAATAGAAAAACTACACTAATTGTTTCAATGCAATTTCAAAAGCAGTTGCACTAATATTTGTTTTTGACGAATTCAAAGCGTGAGCTTTTACAATCGCATTTTTTATAATTTCAGAAGTATCGTTAAAAATAGCTTCGTCTGTCATTTGAACTTTTTTCTCCATGAAATAAGCAAAAACTCTCGCCATTCCGCAGTTTGAAATAAAATCCGGGATCAAACTTACTTTATGATCTACTTCTTCCATAATAGAACCAAAGAAAATTTCTTTATCAGCAAAAGGAACATTTGCACCGCAAGAAATAACTTCTAATCCATTTGCAATTAAGCTGTCAATTTGAGTTTGAGTTACCAATCTTGAAGCGGCACAAGGAGTGAAGATTTCAGCACCAATAGTCCAGATTTTAGAATTAATCTCTTCAAACGGAATCATATTATCGGCAACTAATTTATTTCCGTCTTTATTTAAAAACAAAGATCTGATTTCTTCAAAAGAAAAACCTTCTTCTTTAATCAATCCGCCGTCGCGGTCAATAATTCCGATAACTTTTGCTCCCATTTCAGCTAAATAAAAAGCTGCTGCAGAACCTACATTTCCAAAACCTTGAACGATTGCTTTTTTACCTTTTATGTCTCCGCCATAAGTCGCGTAAAAATGACGAACCGCTTCTGCAACACCAAAACCAGTAATCATATCTGCTACTGTATATTTTCGTGTAACGTCTGGTGAGAATTTTGGGTTTTCAATAACTTTAATTACACCTTGACGTAATTGACCAATTCTGTTGATTTTATCAGCTTCAGTTGGTTTAAAATGTCCGTTGAAAACACCTTCCTGCGGATGCCAAACACCACATTCTTCTGTCATCGGAATAACTTCGTGAATCTCGTCAACATTTAAATCTCCTCCAGTTCCGTAGTAACTTTTTAATAAAGGAGAAACCGCTTTGTACCAACGCTGCAAAACACCTTTTTTACGCGGATCGTTCGGGTCAAAATTTATTCCAGATTTAGCACCGCCAATTGCAGGGCCGGAAACAGAGAATTTAACTTCCATAGTTTTAGCCAGTGACAAAACTTCGTTCATGTCTAAACCTTTTCTCATTCTTGTTCCTCCACCCGCAGCTCCTCCACGAAGTGAATTAATAACAGTCCACCCTTCGGCTTCTGTTTCTGAATCTTTCCAATTGAAAACAATTTCAGGTGCCTTGTTTTCAAATTGTTGTAATAAATCTTTCATTTTGTTGTGATATGTTTATTTTGCGTAAATGTATAAAATAGAATAATGCGAATAATGTATTTGGATCCAAATTTATAAAACAAAAAAATAAAGCCGAAAACAAATTGCTTTCGGCTTTAATATTATATTCTATTTTGGAAATTACATTCCTAATAAATTCTTTTTCAAAGTTTCATCAACTGGTTTATCAGAAAGCCAGATTCCAAATAATGCTTTTTTGAAATCAAATCCCTGGATTTTTCCCTTTAAAACTTCATTTTTATAAACATTTAAAGTTTGATCAAGCGGATTGTAAGCTAATATAAATACATCTTTTTCTGTAATAGCATCGCTTAAAAATGACTTGAAAGTTTCAATTCGAGGACGAAGTTGGTCAAGATTTGCACCAGCAGATTTTTCAAAACCTGCATTCATGGCTTTTGTTAATTTATTAGAAGAAACCATAGAAGATGTAATTTCAATTCTGATAGCCATTTCTGTGTCGCTGTCAATAATAAATTGAGGATCTTGACTTAGTTGAGATAAATACAGTGCTTGCACGTAAACTTCTAACCACATTTTTGATCTTCCGCCTGCTCCATTAAGTTGTAATGTTTTGCCCTGATATTCTATTTTTCTAGGAACTGTTACACCATTAACATCGATTTGGGTTTGTGCCGAAACGGTCGAAAATTGTAAGCTTAAAAGGAGAGTAAATAATAGTAAAATCTTTTTCATGTTCTGTCAATTTTTTATTTTTTGGGTAAAAATAATGCTAATTTGTCAATTTTTGATGTATGAAGAGAATGTTTTTTTCGAGAAAAGATTTCGTTTGAAATTTGTATAGTATTAAAAATCAAATTAGTAAGAGATATTTTACGTAGTTTTACGTATTTTAAGGATTGTTTAATCTTTCTTTCGGGAAGATTTGTCGATTTTTCCGTTGTTTTTTCGATTTAAATGGTAGAATTTGAATTTTAAATTTTAGAAAATTTGCTGCAATATTAATGCTCATTTGAAAGAAAACCTAAATTATTACGAAAACGTTATCGTTATCTTTGTAGATCTATTAATTTTATATGCGTGCATTGTAAAATTGACTTTTAAAAAGTATCTTTGGAAGCCTTGAATTAAAAATTCAGGCTCCGAAAAACAAAAACAAAACTAACATCATCAACTAAAATGCATTATTTTTTGGTTGAAAAACATTTAAAGTAAACTACTATGGATTTTAATCTTACCGAAGAACATTTAATGATTCAGCAGGCAGCAAGAGATTTTGCTCAAAATGAATTACTGCCAGGAGTTATTGAACGCGACGAAAAACAAATTTTTCCAACAGAGCAAGTAAAGAAAATGGGAGAATTAGGTTTTATGGGAATGATGGTTGATCCTAAATATGGCGGAAGCGGCTTGGATGCTATTTCATACGTTATTGCAATGGAAGAAATTTCTAAAGTTGATGCATCTGCTTCAGTAGTGATGTCAGTAAACAATTCTTTGGTTTGCTGGGGATTGCAGGAATTTGGTACAGAAGAACAAAAACAAAAATATTTGCCAGGTTTGGCATCTGGAGAAATTCACGGGGCTTTTTGTTTGAGTGAGCCAGAAGCAGGAAGTGATGCCACTTCTCAAAAAACAACGGCAATTGATATGGGGGACCATTATTTGGTAAACGGAACTAAAAACTGGATTACAAACGGAAACACAGCATCGGTTTATTTAGTAATTGCACAAACACATCCTGAATTAAAGCATAAAGGAATTAATGCTTTGATTATGACTAAAGATATGCCAGGTTTCTCAGTTGGTCCTAAAGAACAAAAAATGGGAATACGTGGTTCTGATACACATTCGCTAATGTTTTCTGATGTAAAAGTTCCAAAAGAAAATAGAATTGGAGAAGATGGTTTCGGATTTAAATTTGCAATGAAGACTCTCGCGGGAGGTAGAATTGGTATCGCTTCTCAAGCATTAGGAATTGCATCTGGAGCTTATGAATTAGCATTAAAATATTCTAAAGAACGTAAAGCATTTGGAACAGAAATTTGCAATCACCAAGCAATTGCTTTTAAATTGGCAGATATGGCAGTTAATATCGAAGCAGCACGTCATTTATGTATGAAAGCGGCTTGGGATAAAGACCAAAATAAAAATTACGATGTAAGTGGTGCAATGGCAAAATTATTTGCTTCACAAGTTGCAATGGATACAGCCGTAGAAGCAGTTCAAATTCATGGTGGAAACGGATACGTAAAAGAGTATCATGTTGAGCGTATGATGCGTGATGCAAAAATTACCCAGATTTACGAAGGAACTTCAGAAATTCAAAAAATTGTAATTTCAAGAGCAGTTATTGCTGGATAGATTTTCGATAAATATATTTAAATACCCTTTCTGCTTTTAGTTTGAAAGGGTTTTTTTATGATTATTCTTTTAGTTTTCATAAGTTTATGCTTTCAAGTAAATCTCATTCTTTTTCAATACTAATTCAACACCAAAATATTATGAAAAAACTATACTTTCTACTTCCTTTTATTTTTTTAGCTTGTAAAACGAGTACTATAACAACGGTTGAAAAAGGATCTCAGTCAAATTCAAAACCAATTGCGGTTAACTATAAAGTCAGCGAAACTGAAATTTCAGATTTCTTAAAATATCTTTCTTCAGATGAATTGGAGGGACGTGAAACAGGAACTAAAGGAATTGAAAAAGCAGCCGTGTTTTTAGAAGATTTTTTAAAGAAAAATAATGTCAAGCCCTATTTTAAAACCTATCGTGATACGTTGACTAATTTTAAAAGCCCAGCCTTTAATATTGTTGGAGTTATTGAAGGAACAGATCCAGAATTAAAAAAAGAATATGTTGTTTTAAGTGCTCATTACGATCATATTGGTATAGAGAAAAAAGAACAGGCAGATAAAATAAATAATGGAGCTAATGATGATGCTTCGGGTGTGACTTCTGTTGCAGCGATGGCGAAATATTTTAGCGAAACCAAATCTAATAAAAGAAGTATTTTAGTCGTGTTTTTTGCTGGAGAAGAAAAAGGTCTGCTGGGTTCAAAAAGTTTAGTTGAAAAATTAAAAAAACAGAATTTTAATCTTTACACGCAATTAAATATAGAAATGATCGGTGTGCCGATGAAAAGAGATTATCTAGCTTATATTACAGGTTTTGATAAATCGAATATGGCAGATAAAATAAATGAATACACAGGAAAAAAGACAATCGGATTTTTGCCAAAAGAAGCAGAATATCAATTGTTTTATAGATCTGATAATTATTCTTTTTTTCAGGCTTTTGGAAAACCATGCCAATCTATAAGTACCTTCGATTTTGAAAATTTCGATTTTTATCATCATGTTTCAGATGAATTTAAGTTAATGGATATTCCACATATTACTGCATTTACTCAGGAATTATTGCCGGCAGTTACCAAAATAGCAGTTACTCCAACGCAAGAAATAACCATGAATAAATAAGAGGTCATTTTACTGCATTTGATTATTTTTGCTTCATGAAAAATATTATTGTTACCGGAACGAGTAGAGGAATTGGTTATGAACTAGCGTTGCAGTTTGCAAATGCAGGAAATCAGGTTTTGGCCATTTCAAGAAAAATACCAAAAACACTTTTGGAACACCAAAATGTAACTTGTTTGTCGATTGATTTAGCCGATGAAAAAGCTTTAGCAGAAGTAGATCAATTTCTTTCTTCGACTTGGAAAAAAGTAGATGCAGTTGTTCATAATGCAGGAGCTTTACTTTTAAAACCTTTTGCAGAGACTACACAAGCCGATTTTGAAAGCATTTACAAAGTGAATGTTTTCGCAGTTGCTAATCTTACTAGAATATGTCTGCCTTATTTGCAAAAGGGAAGTCACGTTGTCACGATAAGTTCAATTGGCGGCGTGCGCGGAAGCCTTAAATTTGCAGGATTGGCTGCTTACAGTTCAAGTAAAGGAGCTGTAATTACTTTAACAGAATTATTAGCAGAAGAATATAAAGAGCAAGGTATTTCGTTTAATGTACTGGCTCTAGGTTCTGTTCAAACTGAGATGTTAAACGAAGCTTTCCCTGGTTATCAGGCTCCAATTTCTGCTGAAGGAATGGCGACATACATTTATGATTTTACTCTTAACGGAAATAAATACTTTAACGGAAAAGTGCTTGAAGTTTCATCAACAAATCCGTAAATTAAATTCCAAAATAAAAAAAACAAATTCCAATTTTAAAACGTCTAACATCTAACAAATAACATTTAATTTTAAATTGAGCGACACTCTAGCTAAATATATTCCCGAACATGCGGTAAAACCCGTTTTTGATTTGATAGTTGCCAATCAGGTGCACTTGAAAATTGTAAACGAACGTCAGACTCGTCATGGTGATTATAGGAGAGGACCGAGCGGGAAACATGAAATTACAGTTAATGCGAGTTTAAATAAATATAGGTTTTTAATTACGCTGATTCATGAAATTGCACATTTGGTTGCTTTTGAAAAATTTGGGCGAAATATAAAACCTCACGGAAATGAATGGAAATATACGTTTCAGCGCTTAATGGTTCCGTTTATAAGACCAGAAATATTTCCAGGTCACATTTTGCCTTTACTGGCAAGACATTTTAAAAACCCTTCTGCAAGTAGCGATACAGACACCACTTTATCCTTAGCTTTAAAACAGTATGATAAAGAAAATGATAAAAATTACGTTTTCGAAATTCCTTACGGAAGTATTTTTAGAATCAAAAACGGTAAAGTTTTTAAAAAAATAGCTGTTAGAACAAAACGTTTTGAGTGTTTAGAAATCAGTTCTGGGAAAACTTACCTTTTTAATCCAAATGCAGAAGTTGAGTTGATTACTTTAAAATCTCAATAAAAAAAACAAATCCCAATCATAGGGAAGAAATTCCAATAAAAAAATTCCAAATTCCAATACTGATCTACAGTTGGAATTTGGAATTTTAAATAAAGGTTTTAACCCTTCAAATAAGCTTCTCTTACTTTTTTGAATAAGTTTGAAGAATAAACAAACTTCACAATATCTTTATTATCAGTTCTAAAGATTTCCTCTTTTGTTCCCTGCCAGGCTTTTAATCCTTTTTTTAAAAAAACAATATTCTCTCCAATTTCCATTACAGAGTTCATATCGTGAGTATTAATTACGGTTGTAATATTGTATTCTCTCGTAATTTCCTGAATCAAATTATCAATCAAAGTTGATGTATTTGGATCAAGACCTGAGTTTGGCTCATCGCAAAACAAATATTTTGGATTATTTACAATCGCGCGGGCAATAGCCACACGTTTCTGCATACCACCTGAAATTTCAGAAGGCAATTTTTTATGTGCTTCAACTAAGTTTACTCTTTCTAAAACAAAATCAACACGTTCTTTGATTTGTGCCTTAGAGTTATTTGTGAACATTCGCAATGGGAAAGCTACGTTTTCTGCAACTGTCATCGAATCAAACAAAGCACTTCCTTGAAAAACCATTCCAATTTCTGTTCTTAGCGCTCTTTTTTCATCTGGATCCAAGTCAGAATAAACTCTTCCATCGAATTCAATTGTTCCAGAATCTGGTGTATGAATTCCTAGTAGCGTTTTAAGTAAAACCGTTTTTCCAGATCCACTTTGTCCAATAATCAAGTTGGTTTTTCCAGTTTCAAAAACGGTCGAAACGCCTTTTAAAACTTTACTATCACCAAATGATTTTTCTATGTTTTTTACTTCTATCATTATCCTAATAATAATTGAGTTAATATATAATTAAAAAGAATGATACAAACTGATGTCCATACAAACGATACCGTACTTGCTTTACCAACTTCTAATGCGCCACCTTTCATATAATAACCATGAAAAGACGGAATAGTTGCCAATAACATTGCGAAAATTAAAGTTTTAATGAAAGCATAAGTAATATGGAAAGGAATAAATTCCATTTGCGCACCTTGAATGAAATCCTGACTAGTCGAGAATCCTCCGTATGCACAAGCAAGCCATCCTCCAAAAATTCCTAAAAACATACTAATCCCGATTACAAAAGGGTACATTAATAAAGCTACGATTTTAGGGAAAACAAGATAGTTTAATGAATTAACACCCATAACTTCTAAAGCATCAATCTGCTCTGTAACACGCATTGTTCCGATACTTGAAGTAATGTAAGATCCCATTTTTCCAGCCATAATAACCGAAATAAAAGTAGGAGCAAACTCCAAAATTACAGATTGACGTGTAGCAAAACCAATTAAATATTTTGGAATTAATGGATTAGTTAAATTAAGAGCAGTTTGAATGGCTACAACTCCACCAATAAAGAAAGAAATAAAGCAGACAATTCCAAGAGAGTCAATAATTAAATCATCGATTTCTTTGAAAATCAAATTTTTCATAACAGGCCATTTGGTCTGTTTATTGAAAATTTCTTTAAGCATTAAAAAATATCTTCCTATTTGGGATAAATAACGAATTAGCATCATAAGTTTTACAAATATTGGCTAAGGTAAAAAGAAGTTATGAGTTTTGGGTTATGAGTTCAAGTTTTTCGGTCGTTTTAGGGATCAAATTAACTTTTCTTTCATTTTTTGCAAACGATAATTTCTAATAAATTTAGCTTGTTCAGGGTTAACGAGTAAGGGAGTTTTTGCTTTTTTTGCTTTCAAAAAACCTTTAATATAATCTAAAAATAGGAATGGCTTTTTCTTCATCATCGCTAATTTTGCCGATGCAATTGCGGTAATCCAAAAACCATATCCTAAAGTATAAAAAGCTTCGCCTTGTTTATAACGAGCTGTTTTATTGTAATTTGCACCAGTTGGTTTCAAATGTTTTACGTGTAAAGACTGGTCTGTAACAATTTTCCAATTGTAAAATTTGCACAATAATTCATCTACAGTATCCCAGCCCATTGCAGGTTTTAACCCGCCAATTTGCTGAAAAGTTTCTTTTCTGTAGGCTTTCAGCGCGCCGCGAATGTGATCTTTATCGGTAAGGTTTTCTAAAACCCATTCGCCGTTTTTATCGATATAACAAAATCCGCCAACCATTCCGATTTTAGGATCAGACTCGAAATGTTTAATGATAGTTTCGAAATAATTTGGTGGAAAAATTAAATCGCCATCTATTTTTACAATAATATCATAATCCGAATCCAAAGTTTCAAAACCTTTTTGAAAAGCCTGAATGACTTTGCTTCCCGGAAGATGAATCGCATCTGAAGTTTTATTCACAACAGAAATAAACGGATTCTCCTTTGCAAAACTCAATACAACTTCTTCTGTTTTATCCGTAGAATTGTCGTTTACCACAACAACTTTTGACGGTAAAACAGTCTGCGAAACCAAAGATTGTAAAGTCAAGCCAATTAAATCTTGTTCATTATGTGCGGGAATGACGATGTAATACTTCATTTTAAATTCCAATTTTTTTAAATTCCAAATTCCAATTGATGAGAATAATCCCAACTTTCTAAAATTCCAAATTCCAATTTTAACCATGTCGGTAAAATTGGAATTTGGAATTTAATATTGGAATTTTATTTTATTTTTTCAGCAGCAACAATATAATATCTTGGAGTGAAATATCTTAACAGGGGTCTGAATCCAAATTTTTTCACAGGGTGTGTAAATTGCAGACGATCTGTGATTTTCCATCCTGTTTTTTCTAAAAGCCAGTCTAACTGCCAGTCTTCAAACTCATGATAATGTCTGTCCCACATATCTGTTTTAGAGCGATAAGCTGGTGAAAACCATAAACGTAACGGAATTGAAATTAAAAGTTTATCACATTTTACGTTTTGTAAAATTGTATATGGATTTAGCAGATGTTCGAAAATTTCAAATGCTGTAAAAACAGTATATTCTTCTGTTTGTAAAGCCGTTTGATCGTTGTCTAAATCTTCTCCTTTTGTATTTTTTACCGTATATCCATTTTCTTCCATTATTTTAGAAAACGGATTTGGTACGCCAAAATCAAAAATGGTTTCTGATGTGTTAACGTGCTTTTGTAAAAATTCTAAAGTAAGTTTGAATCTTTTATTCGGAAACGTTTTTTCGTACATAGTAATGCGAGGAACGAAACAATCTCTCGTTCTTGATTTTAATTAGGTCGCAAATATACTAAAAAGTCCGCATTTTAAGATGCGGACTTTTTTAAGTTTTCAGTTTTGAGTCGCAGCTTACAGTTTGTCGGACTAATTATTGTGACTGATTACTGTGACTAAATACTAGTATCTATAAACAAATGCATTAACATTCATTCCAGCTCCAACAGAAGCAAAAATAACAACGTCTCCTTTGTTTATTTCGTGATTTTCTATTTTTCCCTGCAGAATCAAATCATATAAAGTTGGAACAGTTGCAACACTGCTGTTTCCTAAATCGTGAATGCTCATTGGCATTATATCTTTAGGAGATGTTTTGTCGTATAATTTGTAAAAACGTTCGATAATAGCTTCGTCCATTTTTTCGTTTGCCTGATGAATCAAGATTTTTTTAACATCGTCAATTCCAATACCGCTTTTGTCTAAACAGCTTTTCATAGCCAATGGAACCTGACTTAATGCAAATTCGTAAATTTTACGACCATACATTTTAATGTATTTGATATCTGGATCTAAGTCTGGATTATACGATTTTCCGAAATAAAGATAATTCGCTTCATCGTTGGCAAAAGTGGCGCTTTCATAAGATAATAAACCAGCTTCATCAGTAGAAGCTTCTAAGATTGAAGCACCAGCACCATCAGAGTAAATCATCGAATCACGATCATGATCGTCTACAACTCTAGATAAAGTTTCGGCTCCAATTACTAAAACTCTTTTTGCCATACCAGATTTGATAAAAGCATTTGCCTGTAGAACACCTTCAATCCAGCCCGGACATCCAAAAAGAATATCATAAGCAACGCATTTAGGATTTTTAATACCTAATTTATTTTTAACACGAGTTGCTAAACTTGGTAAAATATCCGTTTGATGTGTTCCAGTTTTAACATCACCAAAATTATGGGCAAAAATAATATAGTCTAGAGTTTCAGCATCAATTCCTGCACTTGCAATTGCTTTTTCTGCAGCAAAAAAGGCTAAATCAGACGCATTATATTGTGGTTCGGCGTAACGGCGATTTTCAATTCCAGTAATACCTTTAAACTTTTTTATAACAACTTCGTTAGGGTAACCAAATGGAGTTCCATCTTCATTTAAAAAAATATGTTTATCAAAATCTGTATTCTTTACTTCTAAATTAGGAATGTAACTCCCAATACCAATAATTTTTATTTTCATTTCTTTCCTTAAATTATCCGATAAATTTCATGCTAAAGTATAAATAAAAATATGATAACTATCATAAAAAATACTATGCATGCATATAATTATGAATAAATGATTTTTTACAAGATATATTGTTTATTTTTTAATGATTTTTTAATTTTTCCGAGATTTCAAACGATTGAAGGAAAAGTGAGGAAAAAGTTTTTTTGTTTCAAGTTTCAAGTTGCAGTGTAACGTTAAACCTGAAACTTGAAGCAAAATTAAAAAACAAAACCCGATAGTTTTTAAAACGTATCGGGTTTGAATATATTATAGTGAAACTAATTTCTTAGCTCTCCATATAAGCTTCAATAGGAGCACAGCTGCAAATTAAATTTCGGTCACCGTAAGCATCATCTACACGACGAACAGATGGCCAGAATTTATTTTCAGCGATGTAATCCAATGGGTAAGCTGCTTTTTCTCTAGTATAAGGGAAATCCCAAGAATCAGTAGTTAACATTGCTAATGTATGAGGTGCATTTTTCAATACATTATTTTTATCATCAGCAGTTGCAGTTTCAATCTCTTTTCTGATTGAGATAAGAGCATCACAAAAACGATCTAGCTCTGCTAAATCTTCAGATTCAGTAGGTTCAATCATTAAAGTTCCAGCAACTGGGAAAGAAACCGTAGGAGCGTGGAAACCGTAATCCATCAAACGTTTTGCGATATCACCAACTTCAATTCCGTTTTCTTTAAATGCACGACAATCTAAAATCATTTCGTGAGCAGCTCTTCCGCATTCTCCTGTGTAAAGAATTGGGTAGTGACCTTCAAAACGAGATTTCATATAGTTAGCATTCAAAATCGCATGCTCTGTAGCGCTTTTTAATCCTTCAGCACCCATCATTGTGATGTAACCGTAAGAGATTAAACATACTAAAGCAGATCCGTAAGGTGCAGATGAAATTGCTGTAATAGCTTGTTCACCACCTACTTTTAAGATTGGGTTTGTTGGTAAAAATGGAACCAGTTTTTCGTTCACACAAATTGGTCCAACACCAGGTCCGCCGCCACCGTGAGGAATAGCGAATGTTTTGTGTAAATTTAAGTGACAAACGTCAGCGCCAATTGTAGCAGGGTTTGTTAATCCAACTTGCGCGTTCATGTTGGCACCGTCCATATATACTAATCCGCCGTTTTCGTGGATTAATTTTGTGATTTCAATAATTGAAGATTCGAAAACTCCGTGAGTAGAAGGGTACGTTACCATCAAACAAGATAAATCATCTTTATGTTCAATTGCTTTTTCTCTTAAATCTTCAACATCAATGTTTCCTTCAGGAGTAGTTTTAGTAACAATGATTTTCATTCCGGCCATCGCTGCAGAAGCAGGGTTTGTTCCGTGAGCAGATGAAGGAATTAAACATACATTACGGTGACCTTCGTTTCTTGATAAGTGGTAAGCACGAATCGCCATTAAACCAGCATATTCTCCTTGAGCTCCAGAGTTAGGCTGTAAAGTTGTTCCAGCAAAACCTGTAATTACATTTAATTGTTGCTCTAATTTTTTAAGCATCGTGATATAACCTTCAGCTTGCTCAACTGGTGCAAACGGGTGAATGCTATTCCAGTTTGGCATTGAAAGAGGTAACATTTCTGAAGCTGCGTTTAACTTCATCGTACAAGAACCTAATGAAATCATCGAATGATTCAATGATAAATCTTTACGCTCTAATTTTTTGATGTAACGCATCAACTGACTTTCTGAATGATGATTGTTGAAAACATCATGCGTCAAGAAAGAAGATGTTCTTTCTAATGAAGCAGGTAATTGACTTGCAGTCGCTAATTCAGAAACAGTAAAAGTTTCTTTTCCTAAAGCTTCAGCAAAAATGGCAATAATTTGGTTGATGTCAGCAATTGAAGTCGTTTCGTTTAATGAAATCGAAATTGTATCGGCATCAACATAAAAGAAGTTTACTTCGTTTTTCTCCGCAGCAGCTTTTACTTTTTGAGCGTCAGCTTTTACCAAAATAGTATCAAAGAAAGCTGTGTTGGTTTGGAAAACGCCTAATTTATTTAAAGCTTCAGCAGTAGTAACTGCAGATGCGTGAACTTTGTTTGCAATATATTTCAAACCTTGTGGTCCGTGATAAACCGCGTACATTCCAGCCATAACGGCTAATAAAACCTGAGCAGTACAAATGTTAGAAGTAGCTTTTTCACGTTTAATGTGCTGCTCACGAGTTCCTAGCGCCATACGTAAAGCACGGTTCCCGTTTACATCAATAGAAACTCCGATAATACGACCCGGCATTGATCTTTTGTACTCATCTTTAGTTGCAAAAAAAGC
The DNA here is from genome assembly GCF_004366435.1 of Flavobacterium sp. S87F.05.LMB.W.Kidney.N. NCBI lineage: Bacteria > Pseudomonadati > Bacteroidota > Flavobacteriia > Flavobacteriales > Flavobacteriaceae > Flavobacterium > Flavobacterium sp. S87F.05.LMB.W.Kidney.N. Next base: position 20,081 of record NZ_SODX01000008.1, read on the forward strand.
AGCGTGAGGACCTCCGTAACCCATTGGTACACCAAAACGTTGTGAAGTTCCAACAACTACTGCAGCTCCCATTTCTCCAGGAGAAGTTAAAGCCGCTAGTGACAAAATATCAGCAGCAAAAGCTACTTTAATTTCGTTTTCTTTTGCTTTAGCAACAAAAGCACTGTAATCATTTACCTGGCCATATTTACCTGGATACTGTAAAATTGCTCCGAAAAACTCATTTGAAAAATCAAATGTTTCGTGATTTCCAACCACTAATTCAATTCCAATTGGAGTTGAACGCGTTTGTAAAACCGATAAAGTTTGAGGTAAAATTTCTTCAGAAACGAAGAATTTATGTGTATTGTTTTTCTTTTGATCTCTTGTACGAACATCAAATAATAAAGCCATAGCTTCTGCCGCCGCCGTTCCTTCATCTAATAAAGAAGCATTTGCGATTTCCATTCCAGATAATTCGATAACCGTAGTTTGGAAATTCAAAATAGCTTCCAAACGACCTTGAGCAATTTCTGCTTGATAAGGCGTGTAAGCCGTATACCATCCCGGATTTTCAAAAATATTTCTTTGAATTGGAGCCGGAACGATAGTAGGGTGATAACCCAATCCAATGTATGATTTGAATGTTCTATTTTTCTTTCCTAAGTCGCGAATATGATTGGCATATTCGAATTCTGTCATTGCAGGATCTAAATTCAAAGGCGCTTTTAAACGAATATCGTCCGGAAGGGTTTCATAAACAAGTTGTTCAATCGAATCAACTCCAATAGTTTTCAGCATGTGCTGAAGATCAGTTTCTCTTGGACCAATGTGTCTTAAAGCAAAAGCATCTGTTTTCATGTAGCTATCTAATGTTTTTAATTTATGTGTTCGTGCACCATTTGCTGTACGAATCACATTTAAAAGTAAATGTGTTGTTTTTTTGTGGCGCAAAATTAAGTATTATTAATAATTTAATGGGTATTTTTAACTTCAATTTTTATCAAATTTCCAACTAAAGAGTTGATTTGTTACCAATTGATTAGATTTGAGGCATGAAACTTTTAAAACAAATTTTCGATTTTTATTTAAACAGCAGTATTCACGTGGCTTTATCGTGTTATGCTTTGGTTCGAATTACTTTTTATTTCTTTCATCTTCAATATGATGAGCCAATGGCTTTGTTCGTTTTTTTTGGAACAATTGTAGGATATAATTTTGTAAAATACGATGCCTTAGTTCGGGTAAAGAAAAAACCAATCGGAAATCAGCTAAAAATTATTGCTGTTTTAAGTTTTATTTCGCTGCTTTTAGTCGGCTATTATTTTTTCCATTTAAAACGAATTACACAAATCGTTTCTGTTGGAATTTTTGCCATAACCGCACTTTATACTCTGCCATTTTTTCCGAATAAAAAAAATGCGCGAAACTGGGCAGGCGTAAAAATTTATATTGTTTCGCTTTGCTGGGTTGGAGCAACTTTGGTTTTGCCCTACATAAATGCCGAAGTTCCTTTTACAGCCAATTTTTTTATAAAATGCCTGCAGCGTTTTGTCTTAGTTTTTGTGCTGATTTTAGTTTTTGAAATATTAGATTTAGCCAACGACGATCCGCATTTGCAAACCGTTCCGCAGACAATAGGCGTAAAACGAACAAAGATTTTAGGATTTTCGCTCCTAGTTCCGTTTTGGGTTTTAGGAATTTTGACTTTTACCCTTCACGATCTCATCATCAACCTCGTTATGGTTGTGACCTTAATGTTGTTTATTCTGTTTGCCAATACAAACCGCTCCAAATATTACACTTCTTTTTGGGTCGAAAGTGTTCCGATTTTTTGGTGGCTGATGATTGCGTTTTTATAAAAAGACGAATAAAAATTTCGTAAATAATTTGGGCGTGCCCCTCCGGGTCGGGCTATCCGCTCCAAGTCCTCGCACTTCCTTCGTCAGGCTGTGGGCTATCCGCTTCTATCCCTCACGCAAACTGTAAAACAAGAAAATTCATTTTCAACACAAAAATATTGAATCAGTTTAATTCTTGAATTGCCTCCAGCTTTAGCTGGAGGTGAAAAATTAGTCTCCAACCTGGCTTTAGCCAAACTTTATCATTTGGCTAAAGCCAAAAATATTCTCTCTCATATTTCATCCTCCAGCTAAAGCTGGAGGCAATTGAAATTAATATTTTAAAATCTGCTTAAATCTGCCAAATCTGCGTGAAAAAACAACTATTGATATTGTTTCAAAATCTAACCAATCTATTTTGTTTTTGCTTAGCAAGAGCTTTCTTTTTAATTCTATTTTTCAGAAACCTGTTTCAGAACTTTATTTCTCTCTAAAAGAAAATTCGTTAAGTGCCTTTTCAGAAATAAAAAATCAAATAATTTCCCGAAAAAACCAAAAGGAGTTTCATATTGCATTTTATCTTTCATGATCGTAATTCCATTTTCTTCTTCAAAAAAATGTTCATGTTTGAACGATTTGAATTTGCCTTGCTCCATTTCATCCACAAAATAATCATACAAATTCATTGTAGTAATTCTGCTTTTGTGCGTGAGATAAAATCCAAAATGTTTGCCTCGCCACGTTACCGTTTCGTTTAAATTTATCAACCCAGAGGTCACGCCGGCAATTGCCTTTTCGTTTGTAGGACTCGTTGATTGTTGATGAATATCGATATTTCTTGAGGCATCAAACACAATTTGTTTGGGAGCATTTATTTTGGTTGTGAGATGAATTGTTGTCATGATTTTATATTATTTTTTACGGAATATCATCGGGATCGAACTTTGTCAAAGTTTTAAACTTTGACAAAGTTGCTAGCGAAGTAAATCTCTAAAAACCTCATCAATATCTCCAAACTTAAACTGAAACCCATTTTCCAAAAGTCGTTTCGGAATCACATTTCTGCTTTTCAAAACCAATTCAGTTTCGGTTCGAATAAAGAAAGATCCAATTTCCAAAAAGAATTGATTCATCGGAATTCCGAAAGGAAAACCAACTGCTTTTTGAAGTTTTTGCATAAAATCAACATTTCGAATGGGTTCAGGAGAAACAATATTGATAACACCAGTGATTTCTTTTTCAATAATAAAATCAACAGCATTCGCAAAATCATCTTCATGAATCCAGCTTATAAACTGATTGCCGCTTCCCTGTTTTCCTCCAAAACCAATTTTCGCCAAAGTCTTTAACGGAATAAAAGCACCGCCATCTTTCCCCAAAACAATTGAAGTTCGCAAAGCCGTTTTTAAAGTCTTTGGCGTTTCAGTTTTAAAGAAGGCTTTTTCCCAAGAAAGCGCCACATTTATCGAAAAATCATTTCCAATTTCGCCGTCAATTTCATCCATTTGTTTGTCTAATGAAAAACGATAAATGGTTGAGGTTGATGAATTCAGCCAATGTTTCGGCGGATTCTGGCAATTTAAAACCGCTTTGTTTATAATTTTGGTACTTTCAATTCGAGATAAAAGAATCTCTTTTTTATTTTCTTTAGTATACCGACAATCAACAGATTTTCCGGCAAGATTTATTAAAACCGCTGCGTTCTCCAATTCCTTTTCCCAGCCGGAAAAAGTTCTGGCATTCCAGTTTACATATTTAATTCCGTTAATTATCTGAGATTTTCCACGGGTCAGAATTACAATTTCTTCAAATTTATTTTTGAAATGATTTACTAAAACCTGTCCTAAAAATCCGGTTCCGGCGGCGATGATAAGTTTACTCATTTTGATAGTTTTTCGGGTTAAACCTAACAGGTTTTTAAAACCTGTTAGGTTTCTGTAGAGAAATTAATTTAAAATAAAAAGCAAAGCAAGAATTCGGTATAAAATCCAGGTGTAAGATAAATAAAAGGGAAGTTTTAAAACTTTTACCCTTCTAAAATGTTCTGCACACATAATGAAAACCGTAATTCCAAACCAACCTAAAACCAACATTTCCGGAAGATTGATAAACTGATTCAGAATCAAAATCGGAACTAAAATCAAAGATCCCATTAAAGAAACAGTCATTAGATTTCCGACATAATTGATTATGGTTTTTCTGTCATAGTTTAAAAGAAATAAACTTTGAAAAACAATTTGTCCCAAAGCCAAAATAATTTCTCTCGCCATATTTGAATTCGGTAAAATCGGAATCAAATTAGAATATCCAAATAAAACCAAACTCGTAATAGTTAATGCGAATCCAATAAAAATAAATCTGTATTTGTAATCGAAATCAGGCGTGCATTCTAATTTATTTTCTTCTTTTACAGTTCCCGGAATAATTACTTTTCTGTTATAAGAAACAAAAGAATACATTTTTTTTAGAACAAAATGAATCGGTTTTACCGTTGCAATTTTTTCTATTATCGGAAAAGAAAATCCAATCACTTTTATTAAACTATCAATTCCGTAAGTGACTGTTTTTGTTTTATTATTAATCAACGCAATTTCATTTGGCGCTCGTTTTAAGTCTACAAAACTTTGTTCTTCATCAGAAAGTTGACAATAAGATTTTCTTCCGTTTTCATCTAGCATTCCGCTTTTTACAAAGCCGGTTGTGTATAAACTGCAAAGCGGACAATCTTCGTCATAAAGTAAGGTTTGGTTTTCGAGCGTTTTCATGATTTTTGGTTTTTAATTGATTAATACATTTCTTCTAAAGCTGGAATTGATTGCAGTTTTCTTTTATTCTTAACTGTAATTTTTGAACCTTTTGCTAAAAAAACTGAAGTTGGTTTTGCATCTTGAAGAAATCCAAAATCGTTTCCATAAATTTTTTCGAAATCAATTTCAATATGGTGATTTAGAACTTCCAATTGTTCCCATCTCAGATGTTGAACTTCGTATTCAAAAGTAGTTTCTTCGTCGATTTTGGTATATCCAAAATAATGTTCCGTAATGAATTCAGCTTCAGAATCGACTTCAATTTCTTTTAAAACATTTGCAGTTTCCAGTTGAATGGTATTCCACTTTTTATCATTTTTCCATTGATAAATAAAAGTGTTGGTGTTTTTATTCTCAATGATTTCATGTCGCATTTTCTGAGTTTCATAATGTTCCTGATACAAAGTATTCGCAATAAATGTGATCGCTTTTTTAGGGACAATTTCTTTAATGAAAACTACACCGCGTTTCCATTCGCCATTTTCAAAACGTTTTACGTAGAATCTCAAATTGACTTCTTCAAAATCGACATGAAATGGCACTTTCAATCCTAAGACTTTGGTGTTTTTAAACATAAAACCAACTAAGCTTACGTAACATTTGTTGTTCCAAATATCAATTTCGGTTCCTGCGGGAAGATATTTTTCTAAAATTTCGGCATCAACTTCATAATTGAAAAGTGCTAAATTTTTCCATTCTGCTTTTAAGAAATTCATTTGTGGGCTTTTTTATAAGTTATAATAGAAAAGAAGATTGCAAGTATGATTGGCATTGTAAATAAGATGAAATAGATCATTTGATAATTTAGAAAAACACCATTAGTAATCCATAGTGCAAAAAAGAAAACAACTCCTTTTATGTAATATTGGAGGTTTTTATCTTGTGGCTCATCTATTAACATTTTTATACCGAAAATTACTTGAAACAAACCTGTTAGTATTAAAAATAAGAATCCGCTACCAGTAATATTTCCTGTACTTTCATTAGTCAATATGCCAATGACAACTAATAAAATTGGCATGCTGACAAAAAAGTAATTGAGGTAATTAATTGCTTTCATAGTTATTGATTGTTTTAAACTTTCAGAAAAAAATGAAAGTTTTAATTAAATTTTTTTATTTCATGATTTTTAAAACAAGCTTACCAAGCCAGTTATCATTAAATTCGGTCATTTTGTCTAACATATTATCTGCTTTTAAAACGAAATCATACAATTTGGTTGTTTGATCTACAAAATGCTTTTCTTCTGCTGAATCTTTTGCTTCGATAGTCGAAACTTCTTTTAAGATTTTAAGCGCAGGTTTAATTTCTCTTTTGCTTCTTTCTCTTGAAATTTTAACTGCTAACTCGTCTAAATCTTTTTCGGCTGTAAAAAATTCTCTTCTTTCTCCGGCTTTGTATTCTTTATAGACAATTCCCCAATCCATTAAAGCTCTCAGGTTCATACTGGCGTTTCCGCGGGAAATTTGTAATTCATCCATAATATCTTCCATAGAAACAGCATCGTTTGAGACCATTAATAAAGCGTGGATTTGTGCCATCGTTTTATTAATTCCCCATTGAGAACCTAACGCTCCCCAGGTTTGTACAAACTTATTTTTTGCTTCTTTGAATTCCATGAAACAAATGTAATTAAAAGTTTTTAAACTTTCAAAAATAAATGAAACTTAATTTTGTAATTATAAAGTTATGTTAATTCAGGTCTTGAAATTTTCGATTAAATAATGAGAAGGATATTTTTGTAAAAATCACATTTATGGAATTATACTACACCTTTTCAGTACTTATCGTGCTGGCATCTTTCTTCGCCTATTTAAATTTAAGATTTTTAAAACTTCCGGGAACGATCGGAATCATGATTATCGCCATGTTGGTTTCCGTTGGAATTCGTCTTTTGGGAGATTCTTATTTTCCTGCAACTACAAAACATTTTTTTGATTTAATCAAAGAATTCGATTTCAACGAAATTTTAATGGGAGCAATGTTGAACTTTCTTTTGTTTGCCGGCGCGCTTCACGTAAACATGTCAGATCTTAAAGAACAAAAAGTTCCTATTATAATTTATTCTACAGTAAGTGTCGTATTGTCGGCATTAATCATTTCTCTGCTGCTTTACTATATAACACCAATTTTAGGAATCAAAATTCCTTATATATTTTGTTTGGTTTTTGGAACCTTAATTTCTCCAACAGATCCAATTGTGGTGTTGGGCGTTTTAAAACAAGCCAAAGTTCCTAAAAGAATAGAAACCAAAATTGTTGGTGAATCATTGTTTAATGATGGAGTAGCAGTTGTGATGTTTGCTGTGGTTTTAAAAATGGCAACCGACCCCACTTTTGATATGAGTTTTGGTTCTATCGCGTGGCTGTTTGCAAAAGAGGGAATCGGCGGACTTTTATTAGGAGCCGTTCTCGGATTTACAGCATCAAGAGTTATGAAGAAAATTGATGATTATAAAGTTTCGGTTTTAATCACACTATCGATTGTTATGGGAGGGTTTTTGATTGCCCAAAGTTTACACGTTTCGAGTCCGTTAGCAATGGTAGTGGCCGGATTAATTATTGGAAATTATGGTAAAAAAGTAGCTATGAGCGAAGTGACTCAAGATTATCTAGGAAAGTTTTGGGAACTTATTGACGAGATTCTGAATGCTATTTTATTTTTGTTTATTGGCTTTGAATTATTATTACTGCCAGATTTAAATAAACAATTGCTGACAGGGTTGGTAGCTATCTTTATAGTACTTTTTTCGAGATTAACATCAATAGTTCTGCCTTGGAAATTTTTCGATATTTTTAAATTTTTCGGAATCAAATCTGCCTACAATAAAGGTTCTTTGATGGTTTTGGTTTGGGGAGGAATTCGTGGAGGAGTTTCTATTGCACTGGTGCTTTCTATGCCTGAGGGAGAATACAAAAACCTTTTACTTGAAGTAACCTATATTGTGGTGTTGTTTTCAATTGTAGTTCAGGGATTGACTGTTGGAAAATTAGCCAAAAGAGTTTTAGAGAAAGAGTAGAAAGAACATAGAACATAGAATAAAGAGTAAAGACTTAAGATTTTTTTTCTTTAGATTATAGACTAAATATTTAAAAAAAACCTGCAAGATGTTCTTGCAGGTTTTTTTTATCGTTTGTCTTCCTTGGAATAATTTGATTCTCCATTAATATTAATTTCTCTGCCTAAAAAGCGAGGTTGTCGATTTCTCAAAACATCAAAAAAAGATTTGAAGATTGAACCATATTCTCTAAAGCAAACATATTTATAGCCAAGATATTCTCCTTTGTTCGCCGAATATCCAACAGATTTAATTCCGAGTTTTTGTCCGATGTAAATAGCGCGGTTTAGATGATATTCCTGAGATATTAAAGTAGCTCTTTTAATTTTAAAAATATGTTTGGCGCGATACATTGTAGAATAGGTATCGAAACCGGCATAATCAATAAATATCTTTGTTGTGTCAACTCCGTGATTAAAACAGTAATTTTTCATAACCGTTAATTCGTCATATTCTTCTCGGCCGTTATCGCCAGAAAGTAAAATTTTATTAATACGTTTTGCTTTCCAAAGCAGAATCCCGGCATCCAGACGGTCTCTTAAATATTTACTTGGCTGATCGCCCTTAATTCCTGCGCCAAAAATAATTCCGACATCATTTTTAGGAAATTTTTTTAAGGAATAATAAATGTGCTTTTTGGTTGTAGATTTTACATAGTAATTTACAGAAACAATGGCAACTAATCCGATGATTGCAAGCAGAAGGAAGATTTTAAAATATTTTTTCAATTTATTTTTTGTAAGATTAAGATTTAAAAATGCTAAGATAACTAAATTTAGTTGCAGACAAAATCAAATAAAAAACCGAAGCAGAAATGCTTCGGTTTTGTCTAATATTCTAAGAAGTCTAAAAATCTAAGAAAGTCTACAAAAGACCTGCTCTCTTCAACAAAGCTTCCGGTTTTGGTTCCTGACCTCGAAAACGTTTGTATAAAGTCATTGGATGTTCTGTTCCTCCTTTTGAAAGTACATTATCTTTGAATTTCTTCGCCACTTCTTCATTAAAGATTCCCTTTTCCTGGAAATATTCAAAAGCATCAGCATCTAAAACTTCTGCCCATTTGTAGCTGTAATATCCAGAAGAATAGCCACCTTGGAAGATATGCGAAAAAGCCGTACTCATTGCATTTTCTTTTACATCTGGATACAATTGTGTGTTGGCAAATTGTTCCGTTTCAAAAGCTTTTAAGTCTGTAATATTAGTTGGATCTTGTCCGTGCCAAGCCATGTCTAAAAGTCCGAAACTTAATTGGCGTAAAGTTGCCAATCCTTCTTGGAAACTAGCACTTTCCTTAATTTTCTGTACATATTCAATCGGAATAATTTCTCCCGTTTCATAATGTTTAGCGAATAAAGCTAAAGCTTCTGGTTCGTAACACCAGTTTTCCATAATCTGACTTGGTAATTCCACAAAATCCCAATAAACAGAAGTTCCTGATAAACTTGGATAAGTGGTGTTGGCTAACATTCCGTGCAAACCGTGTCCAAATTCATGGAATAATGTTGTTACTTCATTAAAAGTCAATAATGAAGGTTTTGTTTCTGTTGGTTTTGTAAAGTTGCAAACGTTCGAAATATGTGGTCGCTCGTTTACGCCGTCTTTTACATATTGTGATTTGAATGAAGTCATCCAAGCGCCGTTTCTTTTTCCTTTTCTTGGGAAGAAATCGGCATAGAAAATCGAAACCAAATTGTTTTCGGCATCTTTAACTTCATAAGTCGTAACTTCTTCGTGATATTTATCAATATCAAAAACCTCGGTAAAAGTTAAACCGTATAATTTTTTGGCAACCGTAAAGGCACCGTCCAATACTTTTTCTGACTGAAAATAGGGTTTCAGTTTTTCATCATCTAAATTAAAAAGCTGTTGCTTTAATTTTTCAGAATAATAAGCGCCGTCCCATTTTTCTAATTGTTCAATCCCGTCTAATTCTTTCGCGAAAGCGGCCAATTCAGCGAATTCTTTTTGAGCTGCAGGTTTTGCTTTTGCCAATAAATCATTTAAGAAAGAGAAAACTTTCTCTGGACTTTCGGCCATTCTTTCTTCCAGAACGAAATGTGCGTGTGTTTTGTATCCTAATAAATTAGCTCTTTCAAAACGTAATTTTGCAATTTTTAGAACATTTTCCTGATTGTCAAATTCATTATTCTGAAACGCTTTTGCACCAAATGCAATTGCCATTTTTTTACGTAATTCGCGATTATCGGCATAAGTCAAAAACGGAACATAACTCGGATGATCTAAAGTAAAAATCCAGCCTTCTTTTTCTTGATTTTTGGCTAATAACCTAGCGGCTTCGATTGTTCCTTCCGGCAAACCAGATAAATCTTTTTCATCTGTTAAATGCAATTCGAAATTATTGGTTTCTGCTAAAACATTTTCGCCAAACTGTAAACTCAGTTTCGATAATTCTTTGTCAATTTCTCTTAATTGATTTTTTTTGTCTTCAGGTAAATTGGCTCCGTTTCTAGAAAAACTTTTATATTTTTTGTCTAATAAAGTTGTTTGCTCTGGGTTGAGGTTCAAATTTTCTTTTTGATCGTAAACTGCTTTTACTCTCGCAAATAAATCGGCATTTAGGCGAATGTCATTTCCGAATTCTGAAAGCAGAGGTGAAACTTCCTGTGCAATTTTCTGCATTTCGTCATTCGTTTCAGCCGAATTCAAATTGAAGAAAATACTCGAAAGACGATCTAAAATATCACCAGAAAAATCCATCGCGACAATTGTGTTTTCAAAAGTCGGCGCGTCGGGATTATTTACGATTGCATCAATTTCGGCTTTAGCCAAAGCAATTCCTTCTTGAAAAGCTGGAACGTAGTCTTCGATTTTAATTTGAGAAAAAGGTGCGGTGTTATGTTTAGTTATAAATTTTGAAAGTAAAATACTCATTATGATATAAATTTTTTTATTAATTGAAGTCGAAATTTTGAATTTCAAAGATAGCAATTTATAAAAGTCTATTCATCTATATAAAATTGATTCTCGGCATAAAATCCTCTTAAATTGTGTTATAGATATGTTATTTATTCCTGCGGACGGTTTTAAAAGCGTAAATTGACAAAATAGGATTTGCATATAAAATGCCAGTCATAATTATAAAAATAAATAGGATGAATTATCAAGTTGTAATAAATAATATAGATACGGTAAATGAAGTAGAAGGATATTGGTCTGATGAAGATTTGATTGCCTTATTAGAAAAATTCAATTATCCTGATGGAGCGACAGCAGATAAATCGAGTCTGCCGGAATTATTAGAAATGGCAATTTCTGATTATGAGCCAAATGAAGCTGCGCAGATTGTTTTAGAATATAAATTAGGTGATCAATTAAGTGAAGGACAGATTGAGCAGATCTCCAATAATATGTTGATTGATAAAGTTTGTGAAGAATATCCAGAAATACACATGCAAGGGACTTTGTTTCATGTCAATCAATTGCTTTTTAAAGCTTACAACGGGAAATTTCCGAATGCAAAAGCTTCGATTGTTCATTTTTCTATGACACCAACTGAGGGCGAAGCGCAAAAGTTAACAGCCGAAAATGTATTGAAATTATTGAACAATGGTTTGTCTGACAGAAATCTTATTAAGAGATTATTTGAGAATCAAATCTCTCAAAATATTCCCTTTCCTGAGGCCGAAAGTATTATTTGGGAATTGAGAACAGAAGATAATACAAATTATGATTTGGTTACTTCAGAAAATTGGATCAATAAAGATGATATAGAGGAATCTGAATTTGAATCTGTTTTGGAAGAAGTTGAAGATGTAGCATAATTTAAGTTTTCAGTCACAGTTTTCAGTTACAGTTTATACTGAAAACTGTGACTGAAAACTAAAAACTACTTCAATCCTTCAGCCGCCTTGTTAACCGCAGCTTTCAATTCTTCTTTATAAGAAATAATAGTATCCAGCACTTTTTTATCATGACTTCCGATGATTTGTGCTGCTAAAATCCCGGCATTTTTTGCTCCGTTCAAAGCAACAGTTGCAACAGGAACTCCGCCTGGCATTTGCAGAATAGATAGAACAGAATCCCAGCCATCAATAGAATTACTAGATTTTACCGGAACTCCAATTACAGGAAGTGGAGACATGGAAGCCACCATTCCAGGTAAATGTGCTGCACCTCCGGCTCCGGCAATAATAACCGAAATTCCGCGCGTATGTGCGTTTTTACTGAAATCGAATAATTTCTCTGGCGTTCTGTGTGCCGAAACAATATCTACTTCAACTTCTACATTAAATTGTTTTAATATGTCGATGGCATCCTGCATAACTGGCATGTCTGAGATGCTTCCCATTATAATGGCTACTTTGCTCATTTTATTTTTTTGTTTATTTTGTTTTGTTTCAAGTTTCAGGTTTCAAGTTTCAAACTGATGACTGCGACTGAAAACTATTGAGAAATCACTCTAATAGTATTCTTAACATCCTCTGCAATTCGTCTTGCTTCAACCACATTTTCATTTACTATCGTTACGTGGCCCATTTTTCTGAAAGGACGAGTTTGTTTTTTACCGTAAATATGCGGAGTAACGCCGTTCCATCCTAAAATGGTTTCGATATTTTCATAAACTACATCTCCAGAAAAACCTTCGGCGCCTACTAAATTTACCATTATTCCGGCCACTTTACTGTCTGTGTTTCCTAACGGAAGATCTAAAATAGCACGTAAATGATTTTCGAATTGCGAAGTGTAACTTGCCTCAATTGAGTAATGTCCAGAATTGTGCGGACGCGGAGCAACTTCATTCACTAAAATCTCATCTTCGTTGGTTTGGAACATTTCAACAGCCAAAAGTCCAACGTGATTGAATTTTTCAGAAACATTTAAAGCAATTGCTCGGGCTTTTTCGGCTACTTTTTCGTCGATTCTCGCAGGGCAGATTACGTATTCAACCTGATTAGCTTCTGGGTGAAATTCCATTTCTACAACGGGATACGTTTTAATTTCTCCAGATGGATTTCTTACCACAATTACCGCCAATTCATTTTTGAACGGAACCATTGTTTCTGCAATACATTCTACATTTGGCAAGTCATCCATATCAGAAATCTGACGAATTACTTTTACACCATTTCCGTCATATCCAAATTCAGTGCATTTCCATACAAACGGAATTGTGATTTCATTGTTTCCAACTGATTTTTGCAAATGCAGTGGACTTTCAAATCGTAAATAAGATGCAGTTGGAATATTACTTTCGGTATAAAAATCTTTTTGAGTTCCTTTATTCTGAATTCCTTTTAAAGTTTTTGGAGACGGATATACTTTTACACCTTCGTTTTCCAATTGCGTTAAAGCTTCAAGATTTACCAATTCGATTTCAAAAGTCAAAACATCGACTTGTTTTCCAAAATTGTAAACCGTTTCATAATCCATCAAATCGCCCTGAAAGAATTTATTGCAGGCAATTTTGCTCGGTGCTTCGTCGCTTGGATCTAAAACATAAGTTTGTATGTCAAATTTTCTGGTGTCAGACAAAAGCATTTTACCTAATTGTCCGCCGCCTAATATTCCTAATTTAAAATCAGAAGAAAAATAATTCATTTTGTGTTGTGTTTTTGCAAAGATACCTTTTAATCTTTTTTAGCCAAAATTTAGTTTTTCCGCCACAGATTAAAAGGATTAAAAAAGATTTTTTTAAGCTGCCACGGATTACACGACTTTATACGAATTGCATTTTGTTAAAAATTTGTGGTGAAAAAAAGAAAGTATAAATCATTCTAATCCTTTTAATCTGTGGCTAAACCTATTTTATTTTTTTCAAAACTTCTTTTGCGACGGCTTTATAAGCGGCAGAATGATCTGCATAATCCTTGTCAATTATAACCTTAAGTTCTGGATGAATCCAGTCGTAGTGATTTCCTAAAATATATAAAGTACGGATTGAGTAGGCTTTTGTAGCAACTTTAACGTCGGTAATTAACCAGTCGAAAGAAGCTTCTATGCAGTCTTGAAGATTTTCTTCAGAAAGTTTAATGCAGTTTTCGTTTTTCTTGTAATGTGATTTTATAAGAAGCTGTACCACTTTTGCAATTGGGCGAAGCGAACTTTCATCTTTTAAAACTTTCAAATTGGAACAGAAAAAATCCAGATGCGGCTGAAGCCAAAGTAATTCTTCGTAAGAAACAAATTCTAAAATCCAGCAGGCTTTATGATTGTTTTTGTCTGATGGCGTAAAACAAATTGAAACCAATTCACCAAAAAGTGATGGGTTTTCTAAAATATCCTGTGCAGCTATGAGACGATTTTCCCGATAAGCATTTACATAATCCAATTTTCTTTGCAATTCAGACGGCATCTTTGTGGTATTAAATACTCTGCTAAAATAAGTAATTTAGTGAGATAATTCCGAAATAATTTATTGGCAATCCTGGATAATAAAATCTTGGCTGTGCATTTCCTACTGCGGTTGCGTTAGTCAGAATCATCGAAGCGTACTTTTCGTTTGTGACATTATTTACGCCAGCATCAATATGAGCTTTTAAACCAGATAAAATTTCGAATTGATAACCTGTTTTTAAATTTAATAAAGAATAAGAATCAGAAAAATCAGCGTTAGAATCATTTAGCGGAATTTTATCGGTAAACTGAAAATCGGCTGTAAAGTAAAATCCTGAACTCGTATTTAAAGTAAAACCAGCACTTGCTGTATTGGCGGGAACTCCAGTTAATTTGTTTCCAGAAAAATCATTTCCATTATCAACAAATTCCTTAAATTCATAATTTCCAATCGATGTTCCGATAAAAGAATTTAGATTAAAAATTCGATTAATTGGCCAATTGTGGTTGAGTGAAATTTCGATTCCTTCATGAAAAGTTTTTCCAGCATTTACACCTTCGTATTGATCGTCGCCAATTCTTTTCGCAACCAGTAAATCTTTAATTTCCATTCGGTAAACGGCAATTTGAGTATATAGTTTTTTGTTGAAGAAATGAAGTTTTCCGCCCAATTCAAAATTGTAACCTGTCTCGGGTTTAATGTTTGGATTGATGTTTCCAGTTGAGGTTAAAGTTTCTTCGGTTGCAGGAAGAGAAAATCCTCGGCTTACAGAAAAGTAAAAAGTTCGAACTTCATTCGGTTTGTATAAAAAAGAAAGCTGCGGTGAAAAAATTCCATCATAACTGTATTTTTCCTTCGGATCATTCGCGGAAGCGGGAAAATCATTTTGAAGTTCAAATTTTGTTTTGTTGTAATTTAATCCTGCTTGAATTTCAAATTGATCGGAAAGTAAAGTTCTAATTTGCGAAAAAATATTGTAAAAATGTCTTTTTTGATCGGTTGCCGTAAGCTGATCGCCTTGTAAACTTCCGTTTCCATTATTTTGCTGATAGAGATTTTCGAAAGTATTACCGCTGTAATTATCGTTGAAATATTCAATTCCGCCAATAAATTGATTTTTAATTTTTCCAATTGTAAAATCACCAGAAAATTGAGTTCTGACACCCGATGCAAAAGTATATTGGCGTAAAATATCAAAAGGACGTGGTTCGTTGCTGTCTTTATAATTGATAAAAACAGAAGTCGAATTGTTGAGGTGATCGTTTATTTTGAAATCATAAGCCAATCCCCCGAGAGTCGATTTGTATTCCTTAAAACCTTTCGAAGCAACCCAAGTTGGTGCGCCCAACTGCGGATTATTTTCAAAAGCCGTTTTGTTGATTGAACTCGGAATAAAAGCTTTTAAATAAGTATAGTTGGAAAAGTACGTCAACTTGCTATTTTTCTTTCGAAACAATTCTCCAGAAAGTGTAATTCCTTCCCGATTATAGGCGCTGTTTTCGCGCCAGCCATCTGTTTTTAAATTGTGATAATTCAGACTTACGGAAGCGTGTTTTTCATTCAAATCAAAACTCACTCTGTTTTTCAGTAATCCAAAAGAACCAAAAACAGAACTTACTTCAGCTTGATACTGCCCATTTTTTAAGGTTTGTGGTGAAATTAAAATCGCACCGCCCAATCCTGCTCCGTAAATACTCGAAAGCGGTCCCTTTATAACTTCAATCTGATTGATGTTTTGAAGATCGATATCGTCAATTACCGTTTCGCTGTTTCCAGATGTCAAAGGAATGCTTCCGTAAAAGGCCCTGATTTTATTTGTTCCGTAAGGAGTTCTGGCGCCAATACCGCGAATCGAAATTCGGGTTGTAGTAATATTTGACGATTGCATAAAAACGCCTGGAATAGTGTTAATGACATTACTGATGTCGGTAGTGTTATTTCGAAGTAATTCTTTTTCAGATAAAATGCCAATAGAAGCAGGGCTGTTTTGTAAATCTCGGTTAATATGAAGCGGACTTATTAAAACTTCATTCAGTTTTTGGGTTTTTACAGAATCAATATTTTGAGCTTCTTTTTCCTGTGCTAAAATGTTTTTAGAAATAAAAAGAATAAAGAAAAAAAGAAGGTATTTTTTGGACGGCATAAATGGAATGGTTAAAATGCAGTTTTATTTAACACATAGAAACATAGGTTTCATTGAGGCAAAAAGTCGTTTCACTTTTCCTAAAGTCACATAGCTATGTGTGAAAACGGGTTTTCTTTTTAATCTTAATCTACGAAACAAAATCTATGTCTCTATGTGTTTAATTTTTATAGTTTGGAATTTGGAATTTGGAATTTGGAATTTGGAATTTTTATTTTTAAAAACTTTATTTATTCGCAGTAACTTTCCAAATGGTATTTCCGCTGTCGTCATTTACCAAAAGCGATCCGTCATTCATAACTGTTACCGCGACCGGGCGTCCGTAAACTTCAGCTTTATTAGAATCAGAAATAAAACCAGTTAAGAAATCTTCTGGTTTTCCTGAAGGTTTTCCATCTTTAAAAGGAACAAAAAGCACTTTATATCCTGAAATTTTAGAACGATTCCAAGAACCGTGCTGACCTACAAAAGCTCCGTTTTTATATTTAGCAGGAAAAGCATTTTTGGTATAAAAAGCCAATCCCAACGAAGCAGTATGAGAACCTACAGGAACATCAGGAACAATTGCTTTTTCAACTAAATCTTTTCTTTCACCTTTCAATCGTGGGTCAGGAATACTTCCAAAATAAGAATACGGCCATCCGTAGAAACCATCTCTTTTTACACTTGTAATATAATCTGGAACTAAGTCGTCGCCTAATTCATCGCGCTCATTTACAGCAGTCCATAATTCTTTGTTGGCTGGATTCCAATCCATTCCAACAGGATTTCGCAATCCCGAAGCATAGATTTTTTCGCCTGTTCCGTCAGGATTAATTTCTAAAATAGCGGCACGACGAACTTCTTTGTCCATTCCGTTTTCGCCCACATTACTTCCAGAACCTACAGAAACATAGATTTTGCTTCCATCAGGACTTGCCAATAAATTTCTAGTCCAGTGGTTGTTGTAACCGCCGGCAGGAAGTTCAAGGATTTTTTCACCTTTTGTTTCCAATTTCAACGGATTGTTTTTATAAGGATAACGGTATAATCCGTCGGTATTTGCAATGTAGAAAAAGTCTTTAAGAACCAGCATTCCAAAAGGTTTGTTTAATCCAGATATAAAAACTTCACGAGTTTCAAATTTTCCGTCTTTATCTTTATCGCGTAAAACCGTAATTTGATTTTTGCTGGATCTTGTTCCGCTTTCGACAACAAAAATATCTTGGTTGGGCGCGATGTAAGTCCATCGCGGATTTTCAAATCCGTCAGCAAATTTAGTTACAGTAAAACCTTCTGGTGCTTTTGGTGTTTTGCCTTCAGACCAGCCTATAACTTTGCTATTGTTCGTTTTAGATTCAGTTGCGTAAGGCGGAGGAAGCGTTAAATCACCAATAGCAGTTTTTACAATAGTATTGGGTTGTTTGGCTAAAACTTCTTTTTCTTCTTTTTTAACTTGTCCGTTGCATGCGGTCATTAGTGCCAGTAATGATATAGAAAATAGTGGTAAGGATTTTTTCATTTGAATTCTTGGAGTTAAATATTTATATCACAACAATTTACTCAAATTAAAAATACCGTCAAAAAATAATTTGTAATTATTAACTGATATTTAACATTCGTAAAAAATATCGATATACAGTTTATTTTGATAGAAGCAGTTAAGTTGTAATTCTGTATCTTTGTGCATTATTTTAAAAAGAAAAATAATGATACAACTTCACGATAAACAATTTGTTCCGTTTATTTCGGCTAAAGAAATTGATTTTGCTTTAACTAAAATAGTGGCTCAGGTAGAGGATGATTTTGGAGATGATACACCAATTTTTATTGGAGTTTTGAATGGCGCTTTTATGGTAGTGTCAGATTTTTTAAAGAAATACAAAAAACCATGCGAGGTTTCATTTATAAAAATGGCATCGTATGAAGGAACTGAAACTACTAATTCGGTTAAGGAATTAATAGGAATTAATCAGGATTTGACTGGAAGAACAGTTATAATTATTGAAGATATTATCGATACTGGAAACACGATCGAAGAATTGAAACGTTTGTTTAAAGAAAAAAATGTCAAGCATTTTAAAATTGCCACTTTATTCTTTAAACCAGAAGCTTATAAAAAAGATATTAAGATAGATTACGTTGGAGTTCGTATTCCAAATAAATTTATTGTAGGTTACGGTTTGGACTACGATGGTTTAGGTAGAAATTTAACCGAAGTCTATAAATTAGCAGAATAAAAAAACACAACTATATATTCATTTAAAAACTTCTGACAAAAATTAGAAGTAACAACACTCATTTCAATTATGATTAACATTGTTTTATTTGGAAAGCCTGGTGCAGGAAAAGGAACTCAGGCAGAATTTTTAAAGGAAAAATATAATTTAACACATCTTTCAACAGGAGATATTTTTCGTTTTAATTTAAAAAATGACACAGAACTAGGTAAAAAAGCAAGAGTTTTTATGGATAATGGAGAATTGGTTCCATGCGAAGTAACAACTGCAATGTTAATTGATGAGGTAAAAAAACATCCTGATACAGCAGGATTTTTGTTCGACGGTTATCCAAGAACAATTAATCAGGCTGAGGCTTTAGATAAATTTTTGCCAACAATTGGGTCAAGCGTAACAGCAACAATTGCTTTAGAAGCAGATGACGAAATTTTGGTAAAACGTTTATTAGAAAGAGGAAAAACAAGCGGAAGAGCTGATGATCAAGACGAAGAAAAAATTCGTGTGAGATATCAAGAATACAATGAGAAAACAGCTCCGCTAATTGGATATTATAAAGAACAAAATAAGTTTCATGCCGTAGACGGTATCGGAACTATTGAACAAATTACAGAGCGCTTAACGTCAGTTATAGATAATTTGTAGAAGCTTTTTCCAGCTGTACGTTACAAGTCCTCGCTAAAAAAACTATTTTTCCAAACCCTAAAACGAGCTTCCGCTGGTCGCTGTTTTATGGCAGGAAAAATTAGTTTTTTTAGCTCCGGGCTTTTCACTTCCATCTGGGCTAGAATAAATTGAGAGTACAAATTGCATTTAACAAGACCATTTTATAACGAATCCCCTATCAATTGGAAATACTAATTATATTTTTTCTAATTCTCTTAAACGGAGTTTTCTCCATGTCCGAAATCGCTTTGATTTCTGCCCGTAAAAACAGGCTTGAAACAGCAGCGAAAAAAGGCAATAAAAGTGCTAAAACAGCACTCGATTTAGCCAACTCGCCTAACAAATTTTTATCTACAGTACAAATCGGAATTACCTTAATCGGAATTTTAACAGGTATTTATTCTGGAGATAAAGTAACTGCAGATGTTGAAATTTTCGTTGCCGGTTTTGCATTTTTAAAACCTTATGCACACTCAGTAGCTGTTGGAATTGTGGTTGTAATTTTAACTTTCTTCTCATTGGTTTTAGGAGAATTACTTCCAAAAAGAATCGGATTAAATTATCCAGAAGCAATTGCAAAAATGGTAGCAATGCCAATGAAAGTAATTTCGATAATTACAGCACCTTTTATCTGGCTTTTAACATCTTCAACAGATTTTCTATTGAATGTTTTTCAGATAAAACCAACCGCCGACGGAAAAGTTACCGAAGAAGAAATTAAGGCCATAATTAAAGAAGGAACTGAAGTTGGGGAAGTTCAAGAAATTGAACAAGATATTGTGGAACGTGTTTTTCATATTGGTGATAGAAAAGTAAACTCTTTAATGACGCATCGCAAATCGGTTGACATGCTGCCATTAAAAGCAGATAAGGAAAAGATTAAAGAATTGGTAGTTCAGGATCTGCATACGGTTTACCCAGTTTATAATGATAATTACGATGATATAGTTGGAGTAGTAACTCTTAAAAATATTTTCGCTAGTATCGAAAATGATAATTTTGATTTATCAGCTATTGTTTCTGATGCGCCTTATTTAATGGAGCAGACAACAGCTTACAAAGCTTTAGAAAATTTCAAGAAAACTGGCGTTCATTATGCTTTAGTTTCAGACGAATATGGAGTTTTTCAAGGTTTGATTACGTTGAACGATATTCTGGAGGCTTTAGTTGGAGATGCATCTGAATTTTATAAAGATGAATTTCAGCTTATAGAAAGAGAAGATGGTTCTTGGCTGGTTGACGGACATTATTCGTTACACGATTTCTTAACTTATTTTGAGTTAGACGAGCTGACAAACGATTACGAAGTAAACACCGTAAGCGGCATGATTATGACGGAGCTTTCTCATATTCCAAAAGAAGGAGAAAAACTAGTCTGGCAGAAATTCGTCCTAGAAGTTGTCGACATGGACGGCGTAAAAATTGATAAAGTGCTTGTGAAAGCGCTTAAAGAGTAGAGAGAATTTGTTTCAAGTTTAAAGTTTCAGGTTTCAGGTTAGCGCAACGCACTTAACTTGAAATTTGAAACCTGAAACTTAGAAACTACACATAAACAAACAAAAATGACAGAAGGGAATTTTGTAGATTACGTTAAGATATATGTTTCTTCCGGAAAAGGAGGAAAAGGATCTACGCATTTACATAGAGAGAAATTTATTGAAAAAGGTGGTCCGGACGGAGGAGATGGAGGCCGCGGAGGGCATGTATATTTAGTTGGGAATAAAGGACTTTGGACATTATTTCATTTAAAGTTTGCACGTCACATTAAAGCTGGACACGGTGGAGATGGTGGTGGAGACCGCAGTACAGGGGCAGATGGAGAAGATAAAATTATTGAAGTGCCGCTAGGAACTGTTGTAAAAGACAAAGAAACTGGTGAAACACTTTTTGAAATTACAGAACACGGAGAAAAACAAATTCTTGCAAAAGGAGGAAAGGGAGGTTTAGGAAACTGGCATTTTAGAAGTTCAACAAATCAAACGCCTCGTTACGCACAGCCAGGTTTGCTTGGTATTGAGATGGATGTAATTTTGGAACTTAAAGTTCTGGCAGATGTTGGTTTAGTTGGTTTTCCAAATGCAGGAAAATCTACTTTATTATCTGTTTTAACTTCAGCAAAACCAAAAATTGCAGATTATCCTTTTACAACATTAAAACCTAACTTAGGAATTGTTGCGTATAGAGATTTCCAATCTTTTGTAATTGCAGATATTCCTGGAATTATTGAAGGTGCAGCAGAAGGAAAAGGTTTAGGTCATTATTTTTTAAGACATATTGAGCGTAATTCGACTTTACTGTTTTTAGTGCCGGTTGATACGCCAGACATTAGAGCAGAATATGATATTTTGGTTAACGAATTGACTAAATATAATCCTGAAATGCTGGATAAAGAACGTCTTTTGGTAATCTCGAAATGCGATATGCTGGATGACGAATTAAAGGCAGAGTTAAAAGCAGAATTGGATGTTACATTCAAAGATGTTCCATACATGTTTATTTCGTCGGTTGCACAGCAGGGTTTGACTGATTTGAAAGATAAACTTTGGAAAATGCTTAACGAATAATACAATACGTACCATTCTATAAATATAAAACCCGACAATTTCTATTGTCGGGTTTTTACTTTTTGTGCAGAAACAAAAAGTAGAAAGGATTTTACTCGTAACTAAATCCTCCAATTTATAATCCGAAATTTTTAGAAACTCCAATGTTTAAAGTTTTTCCAAAATCAAAACCTAAACGTTCTTGTCTTGGATCATTTTTTCCGTCAAGATTATCGTAGTTAATTCCTCCTATAGAAAAATTCAAACCAAAACCATTTTTCATATTGATAAATAAAGCAGGTGTTAAACTTGCATACATTCCTTTTGCATTGTTTAATGAAGTGTTTTGGTATCCAACACCTAAATCTGTGTAGAAAGAAAACATTTGAGAAAGTGGTGTTGAGTAACGTACAAAACCTCCAATTTTGTATTTTTCTGTTTTGTCCGCCCCACTAGTTTTTACATTCATGATTGAACCTTCTACTCCAGCTGTCCATTTTTCAGCAAATTGATATCCAACTCTCGGAGAGAATTCAAAATTTTCAAGTTTAGAATCACCAATTTTCTCAGAAGAGAATCCAACATTTCCACCTAACAAGATTGAGTTTTTTTGCGCACTCGCAATAGTTGTAACTAGTATTACAACTGCTAGTAATAATTTTTTCATTTTTAATTTCATTTATTTGGACAGCAAATTTAAACTAAAACATTTTGTAAGAAATACTTTAGTTAATTATTTTTATTATGAAAGTTAATTTTTACAAATAATATTGAGTTTTAATTTTTAAAATCATTTTTTTTGAGATTTTTAATTCTTTCGCTGTGTTTATGGTGTTAAATTTAAACTTTGCTATCATCTTAATAAAATTATGAATTTCGCAAAATCAAGTATTATTTAATTTATTATGTTTTGTTTTTTGGAGTTATGTTTATTTTTTTTGCGAAAATGAGTTATATTCGCATCACTTAAACAAAATAACATGAAAAAAGTAGTTTTATTCTTGACCATGTGCCTTATGGCTTTTCCAGTAAGAGCCGATGAAGGAATGTGGTTCTTGATGTTTATCGAAAGATTGAACCATAGAGATATGGAGAAAATGGGCTTGCAATTGACAGCCGAAGAAATTTACAGCATTAACAATCATAGTTTAAAAGATGCCATTGTGCAATTTAATGGAGGTTGTACTGCTGAAATAGTTTCAAACAGCGGATTGGTATTGACTAATCACCACTGTGGATATAGCGCGATTGCAGAACTTTCAACAGCAGAACAAAATCATTTGAAAAATGGTTTCTGGGCAAAAAATCGTTCAGAAGAACTAAAGCCTAAATCTTTATACGTTCGTTTCTTTGTTCGTATGGATGATGTTTCTAAAAGAATTTTGTCTAAAGTAAACGATACAATGACAGAAACAGAAAGAAACAAAATCATTCAACAAGAGATTAGTTTAATTGAAAAAGAAAATAGCGAAAACGGAAAATACACTGTTTCTGTTCGTCCTTTCTTTCAAGGAAATGAATACTACTATTTCGTTTATCAAGATTATACAGACGTTCGTCTAGTGGGAACGCCACCAGAAAGTGTTGGTAAATTTGGAGGTGATACAGACAACTGGGAGTGGCCTCGTCAAACGGGAGATTTCTCTATGTTTAGAGTTTACGCTGATAAAAACGGAAATCCTGCAGCATATTCAAAAGACAACGTGCCATTGCAGCCTAAACACTATTTACCTGTAAGTATTAAAGGGGTAAAAGAAAATGATTTCGCAATGATCTTAGGATATCCAGGTAGAACAAACCGTTGGATGCCGGCTGGCGGAATCGAACAAAATATTAAATATGCTTATCCTGCTTGGGTTGAAGGTGCAAAAACCGGAATGGACCAAATGAAAAAGTATATGGATAAGGATGCAACTGTTCGTTTACAATATGCTTCTAAATATGCTTCGACAGCTAATTATTGGAAAAACCGTCAAGGTATGATTGATGCGTTGACAAAAGCTGGAACTGTAGAAACTAAAACAGAACAAGAAGATAAATTCTATGAGTGGGCAACTAAACCTGCTAATAAAGAAAAGTACGAGAATGTAATTCCTACTATCAACGATTATTACAGAGAAACAAACTTAAAAGCACGTCACGATAATTATTTGACACAGCTTTTACGTACTTCTAGTTATGCAACTGGACCAGCGAACTTAGGAAATGCATTAATTGCTTACTACAAAGAAAATGATGCTAAGAAAGCTGAAATGCTTCCTAAAATTAATGCATTGGTTGAAAGTATATATGGTGAGTTTTATGCTCCATTAGAAAAAGACGTTTTAACAGCACAATTAAATTTATACGCTTCTAAAGCTGCTGAGTATGGACTTGCTCCAGAAATTGCAAAAATGAAAACTGCTAATAATGGTGATTTTACTGCAGATGTGGCAAAAGCGACAGAGATTAGTTATTTTACTAATAAAGAAAAAGTATTGGCATTTTTAGCAGATCCAAAACCATTGGCAATTGTACACGATCCGTTGTATATTATTTCTAATGATTTATTGACGAAATACCGTTCTAAAACTGACGATCAAGCAAAAGCTGATGATGGTTTTGCAACTGCTTACCGTAAATTGGTAGAAGGTTTAAGAGAATCAAAATTAAATGCAATTAAATATCCAGATGCAAACTCTACTTTAAGATTGACTTACGGAAAAGTTCGCGCTTTACCTGCAGATACTCGTAATGAAGATGCTAAAATTAATAACTATACAACAATGGAAAGTATGGTTAAAAAATACAAAGCAGGAGATCAAGAATTTGACTTGCCTTCTCGTTTATTAGAGTTGAACAAGAAAAAAGATTTCGGACAGTATGCTGATAAAGCTGGATACATGCCAGTAAATTTCTTAACTGATAACGATATCACTGGAGGAAATTCAGGTTCGCCGGTTCTTAACGGAAAAGGAGAATTAATCGGAATTGCTTTTGATGGAAACATCGAAGCTATGGCGGGAGACGTTATCTTTGATCCTAAATTACAAAGAACTATCAACGTTGATATTCGTTATGTACTTTGGATTATTGACAAATACGCTGGAGCTAAAAATATTATTGATGAATTGACGATTGTGAAATAATCTCATTTTATTTATAAATTAAACCCGACAGGTTTCTTCTGAAGCTTGTCGGTTTTTTTGTTAAATAATTTTAGTGCTAATCAATAATTTATTTTCAAAACCAAATGAAGCATTCAATATTTCCTTATTTTTGAAGAATAATTAACCGGTTTAATCGTTGAATTGTTTATTCGTTTAATCGAATAAACGATTCAACATATAAACGATTCAACGTATTCAATGAAAACACATTTCATCGCCATTGGCGGAAGCGCTATGCACAACCTTGCATTAGCATTACATAAGAAAGGATATCAGGTTACAGGAAGTGATGATGCTATTTTTGAACCTTCAAAATCAAGATTAGAGAAGAAAGGAATTCTTCCTGCAGAAATGGGTTGGTTTCCAGAAAAAATCACTTCAGATATTGATGCGATCATTTTAGGAATGCATGCAAAAGCAGATAATCCTGAATTATTAAAAGCGCAGGAATTAGGTTTGAAAATCTATTCTTATCCAGAATTTTTATACGAACAATCTAAAAATAAAACTCGTGTTGTAATTGGTGGTTCACATGGAAAAACTACTATTACTTCGATGATTCTTCATGTAATGCATTATCATAATATCGCTGTCGATTATATGGTAGGAGCACAGTTGGAAGGTTTTGATACAATGGTGCATCTTACAGAAGAAAATGATTTTGTGGTTTTGGAAGGTGATGAGTATTTATCTTCTCCAATTGATAGACGTCCGAAATTTCATTTGTATCAACCCAATATTGCCTTAATTTCTGGAATTGCCTGGGATCATATTAATGTTTTTCCAACCTACGAAAACTATGTAGAGCAGTTTGAAATTTTTATTGAAAAAATTACAAATGGAGGAATTTTGGTTTATAACGAAAATGATCCAGAAGTAAAACGTGTTTCAGAAGCAGCGACAAATCCGATTAGAAAAATTGCGTATTCAACTCCAGATTATTCTGTGAGTGATGGTGTAACTTTGTTGAAAACTCCAGAAGGCGATATGCCAATTGAAGTTTTTGGAGCGCATAACTTAAATAACTTGGCTGGAGCAAAATGGATCTGCCAAAATATGGGCGTAGACGAAGCCGATTTTTACGAAGCTATTGCAAGTTTTAAAGGAGCATCTAAACGTTTGGAGAAAATTGCAGAAGGAAAAGGAAAAGTAGCTTATAAAGATTTTGCACATTCACCAAGTAAAGTAGCTGCAACAACTAAAGCGGTAAAAGAACAATATCCAAACAGAACTTTAGTGGCTTGTTTAGAATTGCATACATACAGCAGTTTAAACGCCGAGTTCTTAAAAGAATATGAAGGAGCATTAGAATACGCTGATGTTGCAGTAGTTTTTTATTCGCCAGATGCAGTGAAAATTAAACAATTGGAAGAAGTTACTTATGAACAAATTGCAACCTCTTTCAATAGAAAAGATTTAATTATTTATACCAATCCAGCTGAATTTAAGGAATATTTGTTCAATTTAAATCTCGATAATTCTGCACTTTTATTAATGAGTTCTGGTAATTACGGAGGTTTAAACTTTGATGATGTAAAAGGGTTGATTAATTAGATAATTAGTCAATTTGAAAATTAGATAATATGCCAATCGCTTTATGCAGTTGGCATTTTTTTTATGCTTTAATTTAAATTTTCATATTTGAAATGATCAACAATCATATAACTAGTTGAAAGAAAATAGAACTAAATTTTGTAATTATTTTATTTTAGATAATTAATTTGAATATACTCAATTTAAAATTGATGTATATTTATTGAAAGATTTTTCTTGTTTTTAATATCTTCGTCCCTAATAAAATTATTCTAATTTATGGAAAAATCTAATTTTCCGATCACGGTTTGGTCCGAAGATGATAAGCCTCGCGAGAAATTAATGTTGAAAGGGAAGGAAGTATTAAGTGATGCCGAATTAATTGCAATCTTAATTGGTTCTGGAAGTCGAAATGAATCGGCAGTTTCTTTAAGTAAACGAATCTTATCAAGTGCAGGAAATCTGAATGCTTTAGGGAAATTGTCTATTTCAAGTTTAATGCAATTTAAAGGAGTAGGTGAGGCAAAAGCAATTTCTATTGTCGCGGCATTAGAATTAGGAAGAAGACAAAGAAGTGAAGATGCATTAATATTCAAAAAAATATCTTCTAGTAAAGCTGTTTTCGAGATAATGCAGCCAATTATTGGAGAACTTCCTCATGAAGAATTTTGGGTGCTTTTTCTTAATAATTCTAATAGCGTTATTTCAAAGTCTCAATTGAGTAAAGGAGGTATTACGGGAACTGTCGTAGACGTTAGATTAGTTTTTAAATTAGCCATGGAAAATGGGGCTACTGGTTTGATTTTGTGCCATAATCACCCCTCTGGAAACTTAAATCCTAGTGATGCAGACAAGCAAATTACCAAAAAAATAAAACTTGCAGGAGAAAGTCTAGATGTTAAAGTTTTAGATCATTTGATTATAACTGAATCAAAATATTATAGTTTTGTAGATGAAGGAATTTTTTAATACATGAATACCAAGATTACAGACATCTTTTTTGATTTAGATCACACACTTTGGGATTTTGATAAAAACTCAGAAATGGCTTTTGATCGTATTTTTAAAGAGAAATACGCGGAAATCCCTACCGCAGATTTTATTAAACAATATATTCCTATAAATCAGGAATGCTGGAGGTTATATCAAAATGATAAAATTACACATCAGGAATTACGTTACAATCGTTTAAAGTTTTCCTTTGATGCTTTAAATTATGTAATATCAGAAGAAAATATCTTTGAAATTGCTAATGATTACATTGAGTTTCTAACAGATAACAATTATCTTTTTGATGGCGCAATAGAAGTTTTGGAATATCTAAAACCAAAATACAAACTTCATATTATTACCAACGGATTTGCTAATGTGCAGGAAAAAAAAATAAATAATGCTTCGCTTGGAGGTTATTTTGCTACTATTACAAATTCGGAATTAGCAGGAGTTAAAAAGCCAAATAGTATTATATTTGATTATGCATTACAATTGGCCAACACTTCAAAAGAAAACAGTATTATGATTGGAGACGATTTTGAAGCCGATGTAAATGGCGCTTTAAATGCAGGCTTGGACGCTATTTTCTTTAATGAAAAAAAATTGGATGTTTCCGGAGATTATAAACAAATTAACCATTTATTAGAACTAAAAAAATATTTATAATGATGAAGATTAAACTTTTAATTACTGCAATTTTATGTTCAGTTGTTGGATTCGCGCAGTCTGTTAATGATTACAAAGCTGTAATTGTGCCTCTAAAATATGACTTTATAAAAACTGATAATCAATATCGTTTGGCAACTTTGAGTAAACAGAACTTACTTAAAGCAGGTTTCGAAGCTTTTTATACAAATGAACAACTCCCAGAAGGATATACAGATCGCTGTCAGGTTTTATACATTGATGTAACAAAAGATAGTGCTTTTTTGGTAACTAAACTTATTGTTCAATTCAAAGATTGTTTTGGTCAAGTTGTTTTTACCTCTGAAGTTGGAAGAAGTAAAGAAAAAGATTATGACTTAGCATACAGAGAAGCACTAGAGAATGCTTTTAAATCTGTTTATGCATTGCATTATAAATATAGCGGTACTCCCGTTACAACTTCTAAAACATCATCTGCCCCTGTAAGAACGAATGCTGCAACTGCAGCAGTTACAACAGTTGCCGCAGCTCAAGTTGTTGCTGCAACTCCATCTCCAGATTTAAAAGATCCAAATTTATTATATGCGCAACCAACAGAATCTGGTTATCAGTTAATAGATAAAACACCGAAAGTAGTAATGAAGCTTCTTAAAACTTCTCAAAGTAATGTTTTCATCGCCATAAAAGATAATGTTCAAGGTTCTTTAATCTTAAAAGAAGATGGACAATGGTATTTTGAATCGTACCAAAATGATAAATTGGTTTCAGAAAAAATTGTAGTTAAATTCTAAATTATAAAATACGGTTTAATAGCCATATTTATTTTTCCAACGGTTCTTTAAAAATTCTCGGTTGCTGTTCTCTCTAGAATTGTTTCCAGGATTATAAAGAACCGTTTCTTTTATTGCATCTGGCAGAAATTCTTGCTCCGCAAAATTATTAGCATAATCATGCGAATATTTATATTCATCGCCATATCCTAGTTCTTTCATTAATTTCGTTGGTGCATTTCGCAAATGAATTGGTACTGGTAGATCTCCAGTTTGTTTTACCAATTGCTGTGCATTTCCAATTGCCATATACGAAGCATTACTCTTTGGAGAAGTTGCAAGATAAATAGCGCATTGGCTTAAAATAATTCGGCTTTCAGGATATCCAATAGTTGTAACTGCCTGAAAAGTGTTATTGGCCATGATAAAAGCTGTCGGATTTGCATTGCCAATATCTTCGCTAGAAAGAATTAGCATTCTTCGAGCAATAAACTTCACATCTTCACCGCCTTCAATCATTCTAGCGAGCCAATAGACGGCACCATTGGGATCACTTCCGCGAATTGATTTTATAAAAGCTGAAATAATATCATAATGCTGTTCACCAGTTTTGTCATATAAAACAGTATTCTGCTGTACTAATTCTAAAACACGATCGTTGGTAATCGTTATTTCGTCACCTGAAGATGCATTAATGACTAGTTCAAAAATATTGAGCAATTTTCGGCCATCACCTCCCGATAGACGTAATAAAGCTTCTGTTTCTTTAAGATTGATGTTTTTTGTCAATAAATATGTATCGGTTTTCATTGCGCGCTGTAATAGCGCTTCTAAATCGGTCTTTGTAAAAGCATTTAGTATGTAAACTTGGCAACGTGACAATAATGCAGGAATCACCTCAAAACTTGGGTTCTCTGTTGTCGCACCAATCAAAGTTATCCAGCCTTTTTCGACCGCAGCCAAAAGTGAATCTTGTTGTGATTTACTAAATCTGTGAATCTCGTCAATAAAAAGAATAGGATTTTTAGCAGTAAACAAGCCGCCACTTTGCTTTGCCTTTTCGATAACATCGCGAATATCCTTTACGCCAGAATTAATTGCACTCAAAATATAAAAAGGTCTTTTTGATTCTTGTGCAATAATTTGGGCAAGAGTTGTTTTTCCTGTGCCCGGAGGTCCCCAAAAAATCAAAGAAGGGATTATTCCTTTTGAAATTTGTTGTGTTAAAGAACCAGTCGGACCAACCAAATGGTGCTGGCTAATATAATCTTCTAATTTTTGCGGGCGAATGCGTTCTGCTAATGGTGCTTCCATTCTACAAAATTACTATTTTTAGTTTTAGATTTTATTTATTGAAAGTTAAAACAATTGATACTAAGAAGGATTGTTACAATCTGAGACATTTTTGGGTTTTTCTTATATGACAAAATATCAGTAAAATATTTTTGGATAGTTTTTTGAGCTCTAACAATTGTTATTGATAAAAATATGAGCGACACAAATTTTAAATTTTCAAATTCTGTTATTGGACTTCCTTTATTTTTTGTCCTTTTTTTGTGGATTATATACTGGATGCAGATTCGCTTTGATTTTGATTTTTATCGATACGGAATTTATCCAAGAGACTTTTTGGGTTTGCGAGGAGTTTTGTTTAGTCCTTTTATTCACGAAAATTTAGACCACTTATATAATAATAGTATTCCGCTTTTAATATTATTAGCAGCGATACAGTTTTTTTACCCGAAACAGACATTTGGAGTGATTGCTTACGGAATATTGTTTTCTGGATTAATTACCTGGGTTGTTGGAAGAGAAAATTTTCATATTGGTGCAAGCGGATTAATTTATGTTTTGGTAAGTTTTATTTTCTTCAAAGGAATTCAAACAAGATATTATAGATTAATCGCTTTGTCACTAACTGTTATTTTGCTTTATGGTGGAATGATATGGTATGTTTTTCCTGATGTTGATCAATCTATCTCTTGGGAAGGACATTTGGCAGGGCTTATTACAGGTTTTGCTCTAACATTGTTTTACAGGACACCAGAATATGCAAAACCAATTGTTTACGACTGGCAGCGTCCAGATTTTGATCCAAATCAAGATCCGTTTATGAAGCATTTTGATGAAGATGGTAATTTTGTGAACATTTCGAATGATGAAGAAGAAAGCCATATAGAATATTTTTCGTCTAGTTTTCCAGTCAATTACATTGTTACAAAAAAAACTGAATTGGATGACGAAATTTAATTTGATAGTTTTCTTGGCTAAAAAAGATTAAATTTGTTAGTGTAACAATTTAATTTCAAGCAACATGAAGAAAATAATGTTTTTAATTTTGTTGTTTTGTTTTGTTTGTAATAGCAAATCTAATGCTCAATGTGAGATTAAAAATAGGATACAGCCAGACGGTAGTATGCAATATTATTTTGATCCTGCTGTATTTTATACAACAAAATCAAAGTCTTTGAAAATTAACATCGTTACAGATAAAGAACATTACTTTGTAGCGTTACAGCCAACTCCTTTTCCAGATAAGAAAATTGGAAAAAAGATCAAAGACGATTTAATAATTCACCTAGCAGACAACAATACTTATAAG
This sequence comes from Flavobacterium sp. S87F.05.LMB.W.Kidney.N, assembly GCF_004366435.1. Lineage (NCBI taxonomy): Bacteria > Pseudomonadati > Bacteroidota > Flavobacteriia > Flavobacteriales > Flavobacteriaceae > Flavobacterium > Flavobacterium sp. S87F.05.LMB.W.Kidney.N. Next base: position 51,321 of record NZ_SODX01000008.1, read on the forward strand.
CTAGTTCATTATGATACCCAATACCGAAGAAATGATTCGATTATGCAGGTCCTTTATTTAATTGATGAAAAAGATATTGAAGCATTCTCGAATTACGAAGCTGTCATTGCAGAAATTAATATGCAGGGAACCGAGTTTGTGAGAAGTTACAATTTCAAACTACATAAGAGTGCGATTATTGAGCAACTTAGATGCTTTTTGAAAAAAGAAGAAAATTAGTTATTCTTCTTCATCTTTCGGACTATGATTATTGGCAATTCTCTTTTGAAGATTTCTGAGAAGATTATTAAAGCTGATTGTTACCGATGCCGCATTGGTAATTTGATTTCCACTGTTTCGAGGCAAAAACTCATTGCAGTACATGAGCTCAATCTGAATGTCGTCTGAAAATAAATATCCTGCCCCAACATTTAGTCTATTGCGATCAAAAAAACTTTCTCCTGTAACTTTTGTTCCAGATTTTAGATAAATTTCATCAGAAGCAACTGCATATATTACTCCTTCTCTTAAAACTTTGCTGTTTATTGGTTGTATGTATTTTATTTGTTGACGGTATCGAAATACATTTTCGTAGTCATCATCTTGATTTTTCATGTGACGAAATTCCGTTCGCATTCTAGTACTCAAAGTGTAGCCGGTTTTATGAAAGTAATAAATTCCTTGAAGAGCAAAACGCCATTCTGGAGATTCAAATTGTCCAATTTCAGGCACGTCTTTGTTATTGTAATGAGCTATAAAAGTTGAAAATTTCCATCTAGGCGAAAAGTAGTAATGTGCCCAGCCTCGTATAGATCTTTGAATTGTATTTTCGAATAAATTTGAAGAAGATTCAGTATTGCTGTATGCAGCACTTAAGTCTATTTCCGTAGACCATTTTTTGCTGAGAGTCTGATTAAATTGAATCTCATTCCAAAACTGATTGTATGTAGTGTTTTGTCCGTAGCTGTTTGTAATCATGAAGACTACAAACAAGCATCGGAGTATAGCAATTATTAATTTTGGATTAGATTTTGAAAGCATTAATTAAATTTTTAATTATTCATTCTAATCTTATTCTCAATTTTGATTTAGCTTCTTTGACGAACAGCTTCGTATAAAAATGCGCCACAAGCAACCGAAACATTTAAAGATCCTATTGAACCAAACATTGGTAGTTTTGCTTTCTCATCTACTATTTTTAAAACAGAAGGATTTATTCCTCGATCTTCAGACCCCATGATTATTGCTAATGGAGAATCTAGTGCTATATCATAAATATTTTGATCGGTTTTTTCAGTTGCAGCTACTGTTTTAATGCCAGAGCCCTGCAAATAGAATATTGCATCTTTTATATGTTCTACTTTACAAATCGGCACATTAAAAACAGCACCAGCCGAAGTTTTAACAGTATCACCATTTACAGGTGCAGAACCTGCTTTTTGTACAATGATACCGTTTACACCTGTACATTCAGCTGTTCTAATTATAGCTCCAAAATTTCGAGCATCAGAAATTTGATCTAATATTAAAAATAATGGTTTTTTCCCAGATTCAATAGTTGATTCCACAAGATGTTCCAAATCGATAAAACCGATAGGAGATATGGTGGCAACTGCACCTTGATGATTATTTGGAGTAAGACGATTTAGTTTTTCTACAGGTACATAAGAGAAGTTAATGTTAGCACGTTTCATTACCTTCATTAAATCTTTCATCAACTCACCAGAAATCTCTTTCTGAATGAAGACTTTGTCTACTTCTTTTCCTGCCTGAATTGCTTCTATGATGGCTCTAATGCCAAATATTTGATGTTCTTTTTCCATTAGGCAAATATAGGTATAATGTTTATATAAAAAAACCGCTCTGAATTAACAGAGCGGTTTAATATTGGCATACTTAAATATTAAGTATTAGTGTTCGTCTTCATAGAAACCAGTTCTCTTATAACCTTTGATCTCATAAATAGTTCCTGGATCATCTGAGAATTCAGCTTTAAAAGAGATTCCGTCAACAGTATGACCTCCAGTCGATGTAGCACCATTCTTAGTGATTTTACCTTCTGTTATATTCACATTGATATCGTATCCATCAACGCTACTTGCTAAATTACTTCCTGCAAATGATAATGCGCTAAGAGTTACAGGTGACTTAACTTTAAAGTCCCATACGTGACCATGATCATCAATCCACATCTCTTTTCCATCATTTGCTGATGTATTGTAAGTAGAAATAAGTGCATAGTCTGCTACTACAGTTCCATTAACTAATGTTTGAACGTACCAGTCTCCAGACATATCCTTTGTAGATGTTCCTCCTGGATTAGTATCGCCAACTTCATCACAAGCTGCAAACGACGTAAGCACAAGTACAGCTGCTAGAATACGTGTTATATTTTGTTTTAATTTTTTCATTTTAATATTTTTAGATTAACGTTTGAATATTCTATCAGCAGTACCGAAGAATGCAGTAGCAGTAATTGACCATTTCCAGTTGTTCTTGTCTGTAATTGTTCCAATGTTACTTTCTGCATCAATACCTGTATCTGAAGCGTCTGCCTTGAAAGGTGCGTAAACTTGTTTGTCATCTATATTATAGAATTCCATCTTTAATACGTTTGGGTCACCTACAGTATATCCAGTTGCGTTGTCTGTAAAATAGTGTCTGTCTCCACTTCCTACTCTAGTTACATTATTAGCGTTACCGCTTCTAAAAAAAGTACCTGTTAAATCAATTGTGCTTGGTTTGTTGCTCAATACAATTACAGTACGTGTAAGTGAAGCAGGAAAGCCATCGCTATTTACTGCAGAATATCTAAGTTTGTAAACTGTAGGTTTGCTAGTATCAACTGTACCGTCAATCGTTACTGGAAGAACTTGTCCGTTAGCTTCAGCTTCTACGCCAGCTTCTGTATATGTTTCTCCTTGCGTAAGAACAACTAGTGCATCACCATTCATTGTCAAGTTAGCGTATGCAGTTACTTTTGAAACTCCATCGGTAGATTCTTCACATGAAGTTAATAATAGTCCTGAAACTACCATTAAGGATATAAATATTTTTTTCATTGTTTTAATTTTTTTAGTTAACATCCCACCATACTGGAGCAGTTATTTTTGCTAAAGCTGGAGCGTTTGGATTTCTTGTTTTTACAGTATTTGGTAAAACAATTCTTCTAGGGAATAATCCACCTGTTACATTTTCAACAGATACTCTAAATTGTCCAGGGATGTAGTCTTCATCATCTTGAGGAACAGCAGATTCTTTAGGGAAGCCTGTTCTGTTTTGCTCTAAGAAAGATTCGTAACCATTTCCAGGGAAACTAGCAATCCATTTTTGAGTGATAATAGCCTCGATTTGAGCAGCTGTTCCTGTTGCTGGAAAAGCATATTTTCCTCCAGGAGCTAAGAAAGCTGCTGGGCTTCCAACCGCTGGAATAGTAGTTGTGCCAAGTAGAGATGGGCTATTGTATTTAGCGAAATTTGCTTCAACTCCTAAATCATATTTTGCTTTTGCTCCAGCACCACCATAATATCTTGTTAATGCTTCAGCTTGTAAGAAATAGCTTTCTTCCGCGCTTAAGAAGTAAACTGGAGTTTTTGGATAAAGAGTTACTAATGAAAGTCCAGTCGCAGCATTTTCAAAATCACCTTGGTTATTTGGATTTCCTGGCCCATAATATTTATTTAAACGAGGGTCTAAATTTGACTGTAAATAAGTATATAAAGTTTTACTAGCTCTAAGGTTTAGAGTTGTGTTCAACTGTCTTCTGTCAGTTTCATATAATGGGTTACTTCTGTCTGCAGCATCTTCAAATTGAGTCATTGCGGCATCAACATCCAAGAATTGAGCACCAGAATTAATTAAGGTAGTAATTCCTGATTGAGCTAAAGCAGGATCAACTTGCGTTAATCTCAAATGTAATTTTAATAATAAAGTATTACCAAATTTCGTCCAGTTTTCCATGTTACCATTGAAAATGAAATCGTCTTTTGCTGGTGCCGTACCTACTGAAGAGCTTAGATTCTTTGATAATGCTAATTTTAAATCGTCTATCATCAAAGTATAAACTTCTTTTCCAGTATTGAATTTAGGTTGCAAAATACTTGCATTATTTGCTTCAGCATAAGGAATAGCATCATATAAGTCAGTCATTACTTGAGAAGCTTCTACTTCAAGTACAGTTGCAATTAAGTAATAATTCCAATTTCCTTCTTTTTCAGCTTGTGCTTTTACAACTCTAATGTCATTTAAAGCATCAAACATTGCAGTGTAGCCTGTTTGGTAATCATTGGTTCCAATACTATATTGATCAATGTCTTTGTATTGATTCGAAGTAGTGTTTTGTGTCCAAAATTGAGACCAGAATCCGCCAATAAGTGCGTAGTATGATCCTTGCGCACCTGCTAGACCTGCAATACCTGCAGGTAAAATAGTGCTATTAGCTTGTCCAGGAGGTAAAGAATCTGGATCTCTATTAATGTCAAATGTTTCATCACATGACACTAATAAGAAAAGTGCTGCTATTATTGTTGTTATTTTTTTCATTTTTCTATATATTATTTTAGAATGATAATTTTAAAACTCCACCTACTGATCTTTGTGATGGGTTAGATGCAAATTCTCCAAAATCAGAGATTACGCCTGTACCGTAAGTTCCAGTTTCAGGATCTGTATATGGGTTTGCTCCTGGAGTCCACATGAAAAGGTTTCTTGCGTAAACTCCAAGTGAAATTTTGTTTAATCCCATATTTTTAGTAACTGAAGAAGGGAAGTCATAATTAAAATTAATCTCTCTTAATCTAACAAAAGTTTTGTCAATTACGTGAGTTTTTTCAATACCAGGGTTGTTTGTAGTATTGTAGAAATTAGTAACAGTTTCGAATGTAAGCGGAGTTGTGTTTTCAGTATAAGTAACATTTCCTGCTGCATCTACATTTTCGTTAACTGAGTTAGGAACGATAAATGGGTTTCTATCATTATAAGTAGTTTCGATACCATTTCCTACGAAATGAGAAAGTCTTTTAGTATAGGAATAGAATTCTCCACCTTGTTTCCAGTCTAATGAGAAAGCTAAGTTAAAGTTTTTGTACTTGAAAGTATTTTGTAATCCCATTACGAAATCACGTTGTGAATTTCCAATTTTTTCAATATCGTCACTTACTTCGTACATACCAGTTGATGCATTTACAATATATTGTCCAGCTGCATTTGTTTTTGGAACTTGAGAATAGAAAGTACCGATTGGCTCTCCTTTAGTTGCTCTAAAAGTTACACCATAAGCACTTGTTAAATCAACATAAGAATTTCCTCCAGTTAATTCAGTAACCTCATTAAGGTTTTTAGTGAATGTATAAGTTAGGTTCCAAGAGAAATCCTTGTTTTTAATTGGGCTACCAGTTACAGAAAGCTCAATACCTTTGTTTACCACGTCTCCAGCATTAATAGCTTTAATTGTGTAACCTGTAGAAGGATCTAAAGGTAAGTTTACAATTACATCAGAAGTTGTTTTGTGATATAATGCGATATCATAACTAATTCTGTTTTTGAAGAAAGATCCCTCAGCTCCAACTTCATACTCTACAGTACTTTCTGGTTTTAAATCAGGATTTCCAAGTCTTCCAGAAGCTTCGAAGAAACTTACTCCTCCAAGTGGAGATGCTAGTATACCAAAGTTTGCAGCTGCAGAACCTGAAATATAAGAATCTTCAGTTACATATGGTGAAGTGTCATTTGCAATTTTAGATGCAGCACCTCTTAATTTTAAGAAAGTACTTCCGTTGTCAATTACAATTGCACCAAGTGATAAAGATGGGTAGAAATATGCGTTATTACTAGTTGGTAAAGTAGAAGTTTTATCTTCTCTTCCTGTAATAGTAGCAAAATATCTGTTCTTGAAAGCAAATTCAGCAGAAGCATAAACTGCACCAGTTCTTCTTAATGAGTTTGATTGTGTAATTACTGGTCTAAGAGCTGAGTTCGAAAGCTCGTAGAAACCTGGAATTCCTAAGTTAGTAACAGTATTGAATAATTGGTCAGATTCTCTTTTGTTGTAGTTCAAACCTCCCAAAAGATTTAATGTCCAGTCTTCGCCTAAGTTTGTGTTATAGTTTATGTTGAAGAAAGTATCGAATTCGCTGAATTCTGATCTTCCTTCTGTAACTCCTCCAACTACTGGGTTAGCACCAGCTACAGCCTGAGGAGTACCTGGAAGGTAATCTACGATCGCTCCGTAGCTTTTAAGTCTTTCAGTTCTATAGTTACCACCAATTTGCCATGTAGCTGTAATCTTATCAGTTAATTTATAACTTAAGTTAATGTTACCAAAAAGGTTGTTTCCAAATATTTTTGTGCTGTTCTCGTTAATTGAGAAATATGGGTTTGCAGCATAAGGAGTGAAATAATAATCTGGAGTATTAAAAGGATTATTTTTGTAATCTTTTAAATCTACAATACTTATATCACGTGGGATTTGTAATAAATCTTGTTGTAAAGTTGAACCTTGGCCAGCATCATCACCTTGTCCTGTATTAATAGCGCTTTGGTTTTTGTATACATAATTAATAGAAGTTCTTAAAGTGAATTTTTTTCCTTTTAATCCTCCATTAAATCCTAATGATTGTTTTTGGTATAAGTCAGCATCAGTTGGAACAACTCCATCACTGTTTACATTTGAGAATACTAAAGAGAAATCTGAAGTATCACCGCCTCCACTAAGAGTTGCAGATTGTGTAGACAATACACCAGTGTTGTAGAAGTCTCTTACGTTATCCTTTAAAGCAACATAAGGCTTAAGTTGTTGAGTATTTTCATATATAGTTCCCCATGGTCTAACTTCTCCATTAAATGCAGGTCCCCAAGAACCATTCTCATTACTGTAAGTGTTAGCTCCTGAATAACCTTCTCCGCTCCATCCTTGTCCAAATTGGTTTTGCAAATGAGGAACTCTAGCTACTTCACTAAATTCTGTTGAAGCTAATAAGTCAACTTTAATTCCAGAGTTTGCTTTTCCTTTTTTAGTTGTAATGATAATTACACCACCACCAGCTCTTGAACCGTATAAAGCAGATGCTGCTGCTCCTTTAAGAACTGTCATACTCTCGATATTGTTCGGGTCAATGTCACTAATACCATTTCCAGCATCATAAGATCTTGTCGTAGTAGTAGTTCCAGTAGCGCTGTTGTTGATAGGTGTTCCATCAACTACATAAAGAGGACCATTGTTTCCTGTAATCGTGTTCAAACCACGAATAACTACTTTTGTAGAAGCTCCTGGTTGAGATGGAGCAGTAATATCAACCCCTGCAATTTTACCAGAAAGTGTCTCGAATGGGTTTGTGTTAACTACTTGAGTAAGCGCGTCTGCTTTTAAAGTTGTAGTTGCGTAACCAAGAGATTTTTTCTCTCTTTTGATACCGAAAGCTGTTACAACTACGCCTTCAAGTTCTTGAGCTCCTGCATCTGCTAGTTTTACATTTACAGTAGAAGAACTTGCTGCTACTTCTTGAGTTTTCATCCCAATGTAGCTAAATACCAAAATTTGGCTTGGTGATACTTTGATCGAAAATTTACCATCAAAGTCAGTTTGTGTTCCCGTTTTAGTTCCTTTAACTAATACACTAACACCCGGTAAAGGCATTCCTGCATTGTCAGAAACTGTCCCAGAAACAGCTCTTTCTTGCGCAAATGATAATTGCGCAACTAGTACTAGTAAAAGTACTAAGAATCCATTGAACTTTAGTTTCATTTTTAAATATTTTGAATTAGTATCGCAAAACTCTTAATAATTTGTTAACTTTCCTAATAAAAAAAATATTTTTTTCGTTAAACATCAAAATTTAACATTATAACATATGTTTATGATAGTGTTATATAATTGCAAATCCGAAGTTTTTTCTCCTCCATTTGTAAGGTTTATTTTTAATATACCGCTTGTTGTTTGTATAGTAGTACCAATGCCAATTCCTATTAATTTTTTTAATTGATTTTTATTCGAATTGCTCGTTAAGTCCTGGTATAAGGCATAATCGATGATTGAGTTTATGTAGAAGCTTTGTGATAATAAATATCTATATTCTGTAAGAATCATTGAAGTGTAGTTAGCTTGAAGGCTATTTTCTAAAAAACCTCGAATAGAATTCATTCCTCCAAATCGAAATAATTCATTTGAAATATAGTTTTGACTCTTTAAGATATAATTTTGTGAATTTATGTTAATGAAATTTTTAGGATTGAGTTCAAAATTGTACTTAAAGTTTATGTTTGCAAAGAGCTGGTTGCTTATGCCTGCTGTTTGAGGATTGTTGTTGGTTGTTCGTTTTCCAAACCCAAGTGCGGTGTTGATAAATGTTTTATTTATGAATATAGGATTTCGAAAGTCTGCCTTTTGAAAGTCAAATGTAACTGTGGTAAACGAGTTGTTAAAATCGCTTATTGTTGAGTTGTTGGTGTTTTGAATATCACTAGATTCTGTGGATTGATATCCAATGTATAATTTTGAATTGTAATTCAAATAATATCCAAGATTGATATCTGTTTTGGTATTTTGAAAAGTGCTGTCTTGTTTGAATATGTTCAGTTGAGCTTTTATGCCTATTGGAGATTTAAATAAATATGGGATTTCGAGTTTGGTGTTAAAGGTTTTTTGTTGATTACCGTCACTCTTCCAATAAAGTGAAAATTTTTCCCCAGCCCGAAGTGTGTTAATTAATGATATGTCTAAATATCCATTTAGAACTAATTTTTTGTTTTCGTCATTTGAAAAGCCGATGTATCCATCGAAAGTATTTGCTTTTCGTTTTTCAATGTATGCGTAGACTTTAGTTGAGTCTTTTGTGAAAAGTATTTCTGGATATTTTGTTTGAGAAATAAATTCAAAGCTGTTGATATCGGCATGGATTTTTTTTATTATTTCTTGGTTGAAAGTTCTGTTGATATATTTCTTGTTTAATTGTTTTAATGCTCCTTTTGGGAAATAATCTTTAGAATTGAGATTTGTGTAATTTAGGATAATTGAATTTAAGGTTCTTTTTTTTTCAGAATCGAAATTTAGGTCAGCATAAATTATGGAATTCTTTTTCTTAATGTTTTCCAGTTTTATCTTTGTAAAAGCAAAACCTGCTTTTTCATTGTTTAAGATTTCTTGATTTAAAAAATTTTCTAGTTCTGAATAAGGGATAAATATGCTGTCTTTTGCTGTTTTTTTTGACTCGGAAAAAAAAGAGTTTATACCTATATATATATGTACTTCTTTTATCTTGTTTTTTAGATCGATTGTAGAGGTAAAAGTGCTGTCATTTATTTTGTAGGTTTCTAGTTTTTTAGAATCGGTATATCCCTGTTTTGTTAGTTCTTTTGAAACCAATTCGATTTCGTTATAAAGAGATTTTAAATTAGAGTGCTTTTTTGCGTATGGAATGGAGTCAATTGTTTGATTTTGTTTCTTATCAATTCCATTTATATTCAAATAAAAAGATTGTGCGAAACAACTTGAAGTAAAAAGAAAAAGAAGTATGTGTGTTAATTGTTTCAAATGCAATTGTTTTGTTGATTAAATGTAAAGCAAATATCTAATGTTTCTTTGTGAAATCATAGATATAAATAATGTTGTTGAAAATTAATGATTTAACGTTTGTATAGTGAAAAATATTTTATACATTTGCAACCCCGTAAAAAGCGGGAATTTAATAAACATAATAATTTTTAGTATTAATTATGCCAACAATTCAACAATTAGTAAGAACAGGAAGAACTCAGATAACTAAGAAGAGTAAATCGGTTGCTTTAGATTCTTGTCCTCAAAGAAGAGGGGTTTGTACGCGTGTTTACACTACTACACCAAAAAAACCAAACTCTGCAATGCGTAAAGTTGCGCGTGTACGTTTGACAAATGGTAACGAGGTGAATGCTTACATTCCTGGAGAAGGACACAATCTACAAGAGCACTCGATAGTATTAGTTAGAGGCGGAAGGGTAAAAGATTTACCAGGTGTTAGATATCATATCGTTCGTGGAGCGCTTGATACGTCAGGTGTTGCGGGAAGAACGCAAAGAAGATCTAAGTACGGTGCTAAACGCCCAAAAGAAGCAAAAAAGTAATTTAAAAACTTTTAAGAAAAAGACATGAGAAAAAGAGCGGCAAAGAAAAGACCACTTTTACCAGATCCAAGGTTTAACGACCAATTAGTAACGCGTTTTGTGAATAACTTAATGTGGGATGGTAAGAAATCTACAGCTTTTAAAGTATTTTATGATGCTATTGATATCATTGAATCTAAAAAGCAAAATGATGAGAAGACTTCATTAGAGATCTGGAAAGATGCTTTAACAAACGTTATGCCTCACGTAGAAGTACGTAGCCGTAGAGTTGGTGGAGCTACATTCCAAATCCCAATGCAAATTCGTCCAGACAGAAAAATTTCTATGGCAATGAAGTGGTTAATACTTTATTCAAGAAGAAGAAATGAAAAATCTATGGCACAACGTTTAGCTTCAGAATGTTTAGCTGCTGCTAAAGAAGAAGGTGCTGCAGTTAAGAAAAGAATGGATACTCACAAAATGGCAGAAGCTAATAAAGCATTCTCTCACTTTAGATTTTAATTCGTAAGAAATGGCTAGAGATTTAAAATATACAAGAAATATCGGGATTGCTGCTCACATTGATGCTGGTAAAACAACAACTACTGAGCGTATTCTTTTTTACACTGGAAAGTCGCATAAAATTGGTGAGGTGCACGATGGTGCTGCAACAATGGACTGGATGGCGCAAGAGCAAGAAAGAGGTATTACAATTACTTCTGCAGCTACAACTTGTACTTGGAATTTTCCAACTGAGCAAGGTAAGGCTCTTCCAGAATCATTGCCTTATCACTTTAATATTATTGATACTCCTGGACACGTTGACTTTACTGTAGAGGTAAACCGTTCTCTACGTGTACTTGATGGATTAGTTTTCTTATTTAGTGCTGTTGATGGTGTTGAGCCTCAATCAGAAACTAACTGGAGACTTGCTGATCAATATAGAGTTCCTCGTATGGGATTCGTAAATAAAATGGACCGTCAAGGTGCTAACTTTTTAGCTGTATGCGGACAGGTTAAAGATATGTTGAAATCGAATGCGGTTGCAATTACTTTGCCTATTGGGGATGAAGCAGATTTTAAAGGTATTGTTGACTTAGTGAAAAATCAAGCTATCGTATGGCATGATGAGACTCAAGGAGCTACTTTTGATATCGTTGACATCCCTGCTGATATGGTTGACGATGTAAAACACTACCGTTCGATCCTTATCGAAGAGATTGCTACTTATGATGAGAATCTTTTGGATAAATACATGGAAGATGAAAACTCTATTACAGAGGAAGAAATCAACAATGCATTAAGAGCTGCTACAATTGATATGGCGATCATTCCAATGCTTGCAGGTTCTTCTTTTAAAAATAAAGGAGTTCAATTTATGTTAGATGCTGTTTGTAAGTATTTACCATCTCCATTAGATAAAGAAGGTATCGAAGGTATTCACCCTGATGATGCTGAATTATTAGAAGAAGATCAGACTAAAATCTTGCGTAAGCCAGATGTAAAAGAGCCGTTTGCTGCTTTAGCGTTTAAAATTGCTACTGACCCATTCGTAGGTCGTTTAGCTTTCTTCCGTGCTTACTCTGGTCGTTTAGATGCTGGTTCTTATGTTTTAAATACTCGTTCAGGTAATAAAGAGAGAATCTCTCGTATTTACCAAATGCACGCTAATAAGCAAAATCCAATCGAATATATTGAGGCTGGAGATATTGGTGCGGCTGTAGGATTTAAAGATATAAAAACTGGAGATACTTTGTGTGATGAAAAGAATCCAATTATTTTGGAATCTATGAAATTCCCAGAGCCAGTAATTGGTATCGCTATTGAGCCTAAAACTAAAGCTGACGTTGATAAAATGGGTATGGCTTTGGCGAAATTAGCTGAAGAGGATCCGACATTTACAGTTAGAACAGATGAAGCTTCAGGTCAAACTATTATTTCTGGTATGGGTGAGCTTCACTTAGATATCTTAGTTGATCGTATGAAACGTGAATTTAAAGTTGAAGTGAACCAAGGTGAGCCTCAAGTTGAATATAAAGAAGCGTTTACAAGATCTGCTCAACATAGAGAAACTTACAAGAAACAATCTGGAGGTCGTGGTAAATTCGGTGATATTGTATTTAGAATCGAGCCTGCTGATGAAGTTGATGGTAAAGTTCCTGTAGGATTACAGTTTGTTAATGAGGTAAAAGGTGGTAACGTTCCTAAGGAGTATATTCCTGCTGTTGAGAAAGGTTTCCGCGAGGCTATGAAAACAGGTCCTTTAGCTGGATATGCTGTTGATAGTTTGAAAGTAACTTTATTAGATGGATCTTTCCACCCTGTGGATTCTGATGCTCTTTCTTTTGAATTAGCGGCAAGAATGGGTTATAAAGAATCAGGACGTGCTGCTGGAGCTGTTATTCTTGAGCCAATCATGAAAATTGAAGTTATTACTCCAGAAGAAAATATGGGTGATATCGTTGGTGATTTGAACCGTCGTAGAGGTCAAGTTAATGATATGGGTGATAGAAATGGTGCTAAAACTATTAAAGCTGATGTTCCTTTGTCAGAAATGTTTGGATATGTAACTACATTAAGAACATTATCTTCTGGTAGAGCTACTTCAACAATGGAGTTTTCTCACTATGCAGAAACACCTTCTAATATTTCAGAAGAGGTAATCAAAAAAGCAAAAGGTAACGCTTAATTTTAAGAAAATGAGTCAAAAAATCAGAATAAAACTAAAATCTTACGATCACATGTTGGTAGATAAATCTGCTGAAAAGATCGTAAAAACAGTAAAAACTACTGGAGCAGTTGTAACAGGTCCAATTCCGTTGCCAACTCACAAAAAACTTTTCACTGTATTACGTTCTCCGCACGTTAACAAAAAAGCGAGAGAGCAATTTGAAGTAATGTCATACAAGAGATTGATTGATATTTATTCATCTTCATCTAAAACTATTGATGCTTTAATGAAACTTGAATTGCCAAGTGGGGTTGAAGTAGAGATAAAAGTATAATTTTTTTATTATATTTTATATATAAAAAGCGAGGCATTTCTGTCTCGCTTTTTTTGTTTTACTTTTTAGGTTTTGAAATTTGGATGCTTTCTTTTTTGTTGGCTTTTCGATTTATTGCTTTGCGTAATTCTCTTTGTTTTAGGGTGCTGGCGTTGTTTTGTGTTTTTCTTTTATTAATTAATTGTTAAGTGCTGTTTTGATTATTATTAAAATAAAGGCTTGGAATTTTGGGCAAGAAAAAATCTCTTATATGATTCATTTGATGCTTGGATTTTGATTATGAGCGATTTAATTTTTGTAACCGTTTGGTATATTCAATTTTAATGTCTACTTTTGCACTCCCTGTTTGGAAATTTCTGTTATTTTCAAATTGAAGGGAATTTTAGTAATTAATAATTAATATTTATGTCTGGGTTAATTGGTAAGAAAATCGGCATGACTAGTATTTTTGACGAAAACGGGAAAAACATTCCTTGTACAGTAATCGAAGCTGGTCCATGTGTTGTTACCCAAGTCAGAACCAAAGGTGTTGACGGGTACGAAGCGTTGCAACTAGGTTTCGATGACAAAAACGAGAAACATTCTACTAAAGCGGCTTTAGGTCACTTTAAAAAAGCTGGAACTGTTGCTAAGAAAAAAGTCGTTGAATTCCAAGATTTCGCAACTGAACAAAAATTAGGAGATCTTATTGATGTTTCTATTTTTGAAGAAGGAGAATTTGTAGATGTACAAGGTGTGTCTAAAGGTAAAGGTTTCCAAGGTGTTGTTAAACGTCACGGTTTTGGTGGTGTTGGACAAGCTACTCACGGTCAACACAACCGTTTAAGAGCGCCAGGTTCTGTAGGAGCTTCTTCTTATCCATCTAGAGTATTCAAAGGAATGCGTATGGCTGGAAGAATGGGAGGAGAAAATGTAAAAGTTCAAAACCTTAGAGTTTTAAAAGTGGTTGCTGAAAAGAACTTACTTGTTATTAAAGGATGTGTTCCTGGACATAAAAACTCTTATGTAATCATTCAGAAGTAATGGAAGTAAAAGTATTAGATTTCAACGGAAAAGATACTGGTAGAAAAGTTCAACTTTCTGATTCAGTATTCGCAATTGAACCAAACAATCACGCTGTATATCTTGATGTTAAGCAATATCTTGCTAATCAAAGACAAGGTACTCACAAGGCTAAGGAAAGAGCTGAAGTAACTGGAAGTACACGTAAAATTAAAAAACAAAAAGGAACTGGTACTGCTCGTGCAGGAAGTGTTAAGAATCCTTTGTTTAAAGGTGGTGGAACAGTTTTCGGACCAAGACCAAGAAGTTATTCATTTAAATTGAATAAAGGCTTAAAAAGATTGGCTAGAAAATCAGCTTTCTCAATCAAAGCAAAAGAATCAAACATTGTTGTTCTTGAAGACTTTAATTTTGAAGCGCCAAACACTAAAAATTTCATTAACGTTTTGAAAGCTTTAGGGTTAGAAAATAAAAAATCTCTATTTGTGTTGGGTGAGTCAAATAAAAATGTATATTTGTCGTCACGCAATTTAAAGGCTTCAAGTGTCGTAACTAGCTCAGAATTAAGCACTTACGCAATATTAAACGCTAATAATTTAGTGCTTTTAGAAGGTTCTTTAGAGTTAATTGAAGAAAATTTAAGTAAATAATAGGAATATGAGTATCATAATTAGACCTATAGTAACGGAAAAAGTAACCAAAGAAAGTGAAGTTCTAAACCGCTTCGGATTCGTTGTTGACAAAAAAGCAAACAAAGTTCAAATTAAGAAAGCTGTTGAGGCTGCTTATGGAGTAACTATCGTTTCTGTTAACACAATGAATGTGAGACCAGATAGATCTACTAAATACACTAAAAGTGGTTTAATAAGTGGAAAGACAAATGCAATTAAAAAAGCAATTGTTCAAGTACAAGAAGGAGAAACAATTGATTTTTACAACAATATCTAAGATAGAAAAATGTCAGTAAGAAAATTAAAACCTATTACCCCAGGTCAGCGATTTAGAGTTGTGAATGGTTATGACGCCATTACAACTGATAAGCCGGAACGCTCTTTGATAGCGCCGATAAAAAACTCTGGAGGTAGAAATAGTCAAGGAAAGATGACCATGCGTTATACGGGTGGTGGTCACAAGCAGAGATATCGTATTATTGATTTCAAAAGAACTAAAGATGGAATTCCAGCTACAGTGAAATCAATCGAATACGATCCAAATCGTACTGCATTTATCGCTTTATTAGCTTATGCTGATGGAGAGAAAACTTATGTAATTGCTCAAAACGGATTGAAAGTTGGTCAGAAATTAGTTTCTGGTCCAGAATCTCAACCTGAAATTGGTAATACATTACCTTTAAGCAGAATTCCTCTTGGAACTGTTATATCTTGTATTGAGTTACGTCCAGGACAAGGAGCTGTTATTGCTCGTTCAGCTGGAACTTTTGCTCAGTTAATGGCAAGAGACGGGAAATATGCAACAATTAAAATGCCATCTGGAGAAACAAGATTGATCTTGTTAACTTGTTCGGCTACAATTGGAGCTGTTTCTAATTCTGACCACCAATTAGTTGTATCTGGAAAAGCAGGTAGAACAAGATGGTTAGGAAGAAGACCTAGAACTAGACCAGTAGCGATGAACCCAGTTGATCACCCTATGGGAGGTGGTGAAGGACGTTCTTCTGGAGGGCACCCACGTTCAAGAAACGGATTGCCAGCTAAAGGTTACAGAACTCGTTCTAAGAAAAACCCGAGTAACAAGTATATCGTAGAACGTAGAAAGAAATAATAAGATATGGCACGTTCATTAAAAAAAGGACCTTTCGTTCATTATAAATTAGACAAGAAAGTTCAAGAAAACATTGAAAACGGAAACAAAGGAGTGGTAAAGACTTGGTCTAGAGCTTCTATGATTACTCCTGACTTTGTTGGACAAACTATCGCAGTTCATAACGGTCGTCAATTTGTACCAGTTTACGTAACAGAAAACATGGTAGGTCACAAATTAGGAGAGTTTTCACCAACTAGATCTTTTAGAGGTCATGCTGGAGCAAAAAATAAAGGTAAAAAATAAGAAGCAATGGGAGTTCGTAAAAGAGAAACAGCAGATGCGAGAAAAGAGGCTAATAAGTCTATTGCTTTCGCAAAATTGAATAACTGCCCTACTTCACCTAGAAAAATGCGCTTAGTAGCGGACTTGGTAAGAGGTCAGAAGGTAGAAAGAGCACTTAACATTTTAAGATTCAGTTCTAAAGAAGCTTCAAGAAAATTAGAAAAACTATTATTATCTGCAATCAATAACTGGGAGCAAAAAAATAGTGAAGGTAATTTAGAAGAGGCTGGATTATTTGTTAAAGAGATCAGAGTAGATGGTGGAATGATGTTAAAAAGACTTCGTCCAGCTCCACAAGGTCGTGCACACAGAATAAGAAAACGTTCTAATCACGTTACAATCGTGCTTGGAGCTATCAATAACACACAAAGCAATTCTTAAGCAGCATGGGACAAAAGACAAATCCAATTGGAAATAGACTTGGTATCATCAGAGGATGGGACTCAAACTGGTATGGTGGAAATGATTACGGTGATAAACTTGCCGAAGATCACAAAATCAGAAAGTATATCCATGCTCGTTTATCAAAAGCTAGTGTATCAAAAGTAATCATCGAGAGAACTTTGAAACTTGTAACCGTTACTATCACTACTGCTAGACCTGGTATCATTATCGGAAAAGGCGGGCAAGAGGTAGACAAGTTAAAAGAAGAACTTAAGAAAGTTACTGACAAAGAGGTTCAAATTAACATTTTTGAAATTAAAAGACCTGAATTAGATGCTTATCTTGTGGCGACAAGCATCGCTCGTCAAATCGAAAGCCGTATTTCTTACAGACGTGCAATCAAAATGGCTATTGCTGCTTCTATGCGTATGAACGCTGAAGGTATCAAAGTTTTGATTTCTGGACGTTTGAATGGTGCTGAGATGGCGCGTTCAGAAGGTTTCAAAGAAGGTAGAATTCCTCTATCAACTTTCAGAGCTGATATTGATTATGCTTTGGCTGAAGCTCACACTACTTATGGTAGAATGGGTATCAAAGTATGGATCATGAAAGGTGAAGTTTACGGTAAGAGAGAACTTTCTCCGCTTGCTGGAATGGACAAAAAACAATCTGGTACAGGTGGTGGAAAAGGTGGAGATGCTCCTAGAGGCAAATCTAACTTTAACAAAGGCGGAAAACCAGACGCTCGTAAAAGAAAGTAAATTTTTAAACTAAAGAAAAATGTTACAGCCTAAAAGAACAAAATACCGTAAGGTACAAAAAGGTAAAATGAAAGGTAACTCTCAAAGAGGGCATGAACTTTCAAATGGAATGTTTGGTATTAAATCTGTACATGAAGATGGTATGTTCTTAACTTCTCGTCAAATTGAAGCTGCACGTATCGCTGCAACTCGTTACATGAAGAGAGAAGGACAATTATGGATTAAAATATTTCCAGACAAACCTATTACTAAGAAACCTCTTGAAGTACGTATGGGTAAAGGTAAAGGAGCAGTTGAGTATTGGGCTGCTGTTGTTAAACCAGGAAGAATTATGTTTGAAGTTGGAGGAGTTCCGTTATCAGTTGCAAAAGAGGCTTTACGTCTTGCAGCTCAGAAACTTCCAGTAAAAACTAAGTTCGTCGTTGCTAGAGATTTCGAAGCATAATTTATATTTATTATGAAACAATCAGAAATAAAAGATCTTTCTGCAGCGGAGTTGCAAGAAAAACTTAGTCAAACTAAGAAAGTATATGCTGACCTAAAAATGGCTCACGCTATTTCTCCAATTGCTAACCCACTTCAAATTAGAAGCGTTAGAAGAACAGTTGCAAGATTGGCTACAGAGTTAACTAAAAGAGAGTTACAATAATTGTATTCTGCTGAAAGATGGAAGAAAAAAGAAATTTAAGAAAAGAAAGAATAGGTGTTGTTACTTCAAATAAAATGGATAAATCTATTGTTATTGCTGAAGTAAGAAAAGTAAAACACCCATTATACGGTAAGTTCGTGTTGAAAACTAAGAAATATGTTGCACACGACGAAACAAACGACTGTAACATTGGAGATACTGTAAGAATTAGCGAAACGCGTCCTTTAAGTAAAACAAAATGTTGGAGATTAGTTGAAATCTTAGAAAGAGCTAAATAATTATGGTACAACAGGAATCAAGACTAAAAGTAGCAGATAACACGGGAGCAAAAGAAGTTTTAACTATCCGTGTTTTAGGAGGTACCAAAAGAAGGTATGCCTCTGTTGGTGACAAGATTGTAGTATCTATTAAAGATGCAACTCCTAACGGTAACGTTAAAAAAGGAGCTGTTTCAACTGCAGTTGTTGTACGTACCA
The DNA here is from genome assembly GCF_004366435.1 of Flavobacterium sp. S87F.05.LMB.W.Kidney.N. NCBI lineage: Bacteria > Pseudomonadati > Bacteroidota > Flavobacteriia > Flavobacteriales > Flavobacteriaceae > Flavobacterium > Flavobacterium sp. S87F.05.LMB.W.Kidney.N. Next base: position 69,754 of record NZ_SODX01000008.1, read on the forward strand.
AAAAAGAAGTGAGAAGAGCTGATGGTTCTTATATCCGTTTCGATGACAATGCATGTGTTCTTTTGAACGCTGCAGGGGAAATGAGAGGAACTCGTGTTTTTGGTCCGGTAGCAAGAGAACTTCGTGAAAAACAATTCATGAAAATTGTATCATTAGCACCAGAAGTGCTTTAATTCGTTTTAAGATGATAAAGCTAAAAATAAAATCAGGAGATATCGTAAGAGTTATTGCTGGAGACCATAAAGGTGCTGAAGGTAAAGTTCTACGTGTTTACCGTGAGAAAAATAAAGCGATAGTTGAAGGTGTAAACATGGTTTCGAAACATACAAAACCAAGTGCTAAAAACCCTCAAGGTGGTATCGTTAAAAAAGAAGCTTCTATTCAAATTTCTAACATTTCACTAATTGATCCTAAAACTAAGGAAACAACTAGAGTAGGTATTAGAGTAGAAGGAGATAAGAAAGTAAGATTTTCAAAAAAATCTAATCAAGTACTATAGTAATGGCATATACACCTAGACTAAAAGAAGAATATAAGAGTAGAGTAATCTCTGCTCTTAAAGAAGAGTTCGGATATACAAACGTTATGCAAGTTCCAAAACTTGAAAAAATCGTTTTGAGCCGTGGAGTTGGTGCAGCTGTATCTGATAAAAAACTTATTGACTATGCTGTTGATGAGTTAACAAAGATCACTGGACAAAAAGCAGTATCTACAATCTCAAAGAAAGACGTTGCGTCATTCAAATTGAGAAAAGGGATGCCTATTGGAGCAAAAGTTACTTTACGTGGTGAAAGAATGTATGAGTTTTTAGATAGACTTATTACTTCTGCTTTACCGCGTGTTAGAGATTTCGGTGGTATTAAAGCTACTGGTTTCGATGGAAGAGGTAACTACAATCTTGGAGTTTTGGAGCAAATCATTTTCCCAGAAATTGATATTGATAAAGTAAACAAAATCTCAGGTATGGATATTACTTTTGTTACTACTGCAAAAACAGATAAGGAAGCAAAGTCATTATTGGCTGAATTAGGATTACCTTTTAAAAAGAATTAAGACATGGCTAAAGAATCAATGAAAGCCCGCGAGGTTAAAAGAGAGAAAACGGTAGCTAAGTACGCTGAAAAAAGAAAAGCTTTATTAGAAGCTGGAGACTATGAAGGCCTACAAAAATTACCTAAAAATGCTTCACCAGTTCGTTTGCACAATCGTTGTAAATTAACAGGTAGACCAAGAGGTTATATCCGTCAATTCGGTATTTCACGTGTAACTTTCCGTGAAATGGCTAACAATGGATTAATTCCAGGTGTAAAAAAAGCCAGCTGGTAATTTAAAAAAAGTTTATAAATTGATTAAAGGTTCAGGAGGCAGAGTGCTTCCTGAAAACCATAATCGCAATCAAATACATATGTATACAGATCCTATTGCAGATTATTTGACTAGAGTTCGTAATGCTGTGGCTGCAAACCACAAAGTTGTTGAGATTCCAGCATCTAATCTTAAAAAAGAAATAACTAAGATCTTATTTGATCAAGGTTATATCTTAAGTTACAAATTTGAGCAGAACACAGTACAAGGTTCTATCAAAATTGCTTTAAAGTATGATAAAGATACTAAGGAGCCAGTAATTAAAGATATCCAAAGAATTAGTAAACCTGGTTTACGTAAATATGCAGGTGCTGCCAAATTACCAAGAATCCTTAATGGATTAGGAATTGCAATTGTTTCAACTTCAAAAGGTCTTATGACTGGAAAACAAGCGAAACAATTAAATGTAGGTGGTGAAGTAATTTGTTACGTATACTAATTTTAAAGACTAAATAAGATGTCAAGAATAGGTAAAAGCCCAATTGTAATCACTGCTGGTGTAACTGTAGAAGTTAAAGACGGTATTATTACAGTAAAAGGAAAAAAAGGTCAATTAGTTCAGGAGTTTTCGGACGTAAATGTAACTGTTGAAGGCGATCAAGTTTTAGTAGAAAGATCGTCTGATCATAAAGACCACAGAGCAAAACACGGATTATATAGATCTTTGATCAATAATATGATTATCGGTGTTTCTGAAGGTTTTACAAAAGAACTAGAATTAGTTGGAGTTGGTTATAGAGCTTCAAACCAAGGTCAAAAATTAGATTTAGCTCTTGGATATTCTCACAATATTGTTTTGGAAATTGCTCCAGAAGTATCTTTAGAAACAATATCTGAAAAAGGTAAGAACCCTATCGTAAAATTAACATCATTTGATAAACAACTTTTAGGTCAAGTTGCTGCGAAAATCAGAGGTTTCCGTAAGCCAGAGCCATACAAAGGAAAAGGTGTTAAATTTGTGGGTGAAGTATTAAGAAGAAAAGCAGGTAAATCAGCTTAAAAAATAAGATTATGTCATTAACAAAATCTGATAGAAGACAGAGAATTAAATTCAGAATTAGAAAATCGGTTAGTGGTTCTGCTGCAAGACCTAGACTTTCTGTTTTTAGAAGTAATAAAGAAATTTACGCTCAAATTATTGATGATGTAAATGGAGTTACTATATTAGCTGCATCTTCAAGAGAAAAAGAAATAGGAAAAGGTACTAACGTTGAAATCGCTGCTGCTGTTGGAAAATTAGTTGCAGAGAAAGCGTTAAAAGCTGGGATTGATACAATCACTTTTGATAGAGGTGGTTATTTATATCACGGTCGTATTAAATCATTAGCAGAAGGCGCAAGAGCCGCTGGACTTAAATTCTAATATATTATGTCTAAATACAAAAATGTAGAATTGGTAAAACCTAGTGGTCTTGAACTTAAAGATCGTCTGGTAAGTGTTAATCGTGTTACTAAAGTTACAAAAGGTGGTAGAGCTTTCGGTTTTTCTGCTATTGTAGTTGTAGGTGATGAAAATGGAGTAGTGGGTCATGGATTAGGAAAATCTAAAGATGTTTCTGAAGCAATTGCGAAAGCAGTAGAAGATGCTAAGAAAAATTTAGTTAGAATTCCTTTAAATGGTCAATCTGTTCCTCACGAACAAAAAGGAAAATTTGGTGGTGCACGCGTATTTTTAATCCCAGCATCTCATGGTACTGGAGTTATCGCTGGTGGAGCTGTTCGTTCAGTTCTTGAATCAGTAGGAATTCACGATGTATTGTCGAAATCTCAAGGATCATCAAATCCACACAACGTAGTAAAAGCAACTTTTGATGCTTTATTGCAAATGAGAAGTGCTCATACTGTTGCAAAACAAAGAGGTGTTTCTTTAGAAAAAGTTTTTAAAGGTTAATTCAAGGAAATTATGGCTAAATTATTAGTAAAACAAGTAAGAAGCAAAATCAACTGTCCTCTTTCTCAAAAGAGAGGTTTGGAAGCTTTAGGTCTACGTAAAATTGGACAAGTTGTGGAGCACGAGTCAAATCCTGCTATCCTTGGGATGATAAACAAAGTTAAACACTTAGTTTCTGTTGAAGAAGCTAAATAACAAATACTGTTATGAATTTAAGTAACTTACAACCTGCTGAAGGATCTACACACAATCAAAATAAAAGATTAGGTAGAGGAGAAGGTTCTGGAAAAGGTGGTACCGCTGCAAGAGGACACAAAGGGGCTAAATCTCGTTCTGGTTATTCTAAAAAGATTGGTTTTGAAGGAGGGCAGATGCCACTTCAAAGACGTGTGCCTAAGTTTGGTTTCACAAACATCAATCGTAAAGAATACGAAGGTGTTAATTTAGATACTCTTCAATTATTGGTAGATAAAGGTGCAATTACTGATTCTGTCTCAATGGCAGATTTCGTGGCAAATCGTCTAGCTACTAAAAATGAAATCGTTAAGATTTTAGGTAGAGGAGAGTTGAAAGCAAAATTAAAAGTAACTGCCCACAAATTTACTGCAACTGCAAAAGCGGCTATTGAAGCTGCTGGTGGAGAAGCTGTAACTATATAACTTATCTATTAAGATGAAGAAATTTATTGAATCAATAAGTAATGTTTGGAAAATCGAAGAACTAAAGAATAGAATCTTAATTACGTTAGGATTACTTTTAGTATATCGTTTTGGAGCACACGTTACGCTTCCTGGAATTGACGCAACGCAATTGACTGGTTTAGCGGGACAAACTAAAAATGGTCTAGGATCTATTCTAGACATGTTCACCGGGGGTGCTTTCTCTAAGGCTTCAGTTTTTGCTTTAGGTATCATGCCTTATATTTCTGCGTCTATTGTTGTTCAGTTGATGGGGATTGCGATTCCATATTTACAAAAACTTCAAAATGATGGGGAAAGTGGTAGAAAAAAGATTAATCAAATCACTCGTTGGTTGACAATCGCTATCACATTGGTTCAAGGTCCAACTTATATCTATAATTTATACAGAACATTGCCTAGTAATGCATTTTTGCTAGGCTTTAATTCTCCTGAATTTTTGTTCTCTTCTGTTATAATCTTAGTTACTGGTACAATTTTTGCTATGTGGCTTGGAGAGAAAATTACAGATAAAGGTATTGGAAATGGTATTTCATTGTTAATTATGGTTGGTATTTTAGCTCGTTTACCGCAAGCTTTTATTCAAGAGTTTACAACTCGTGTTACCAATAACAATGGAGGTCCAATGTTATTAGTTATTGAAATTATTGTGTGGCTGTTAGTTATCATTTCTTGTGTATTGCTTACAATGGCAGTACGTAGGATTCCTGTACAGTATGCTCGTCGTACAACTACTGGGGATTACGAACAAGATTTGGCAGGAGGTAATAGACAATGGATTCCTCTTAAGCTTAATGCTTCTGGGGTTATGCCAATTATTTTTGCTCAGGCAATTATGTTTATTCCTGCAGCTGTAGCTGGATTGTCTAAATCAGATACATCACAATCTATTGTTGGTGCATTTAGTAATATGTTTGGTTTTTGGTATAATTTTGTTTTTGCAACTTTAATTATTGTATTTACATTCTTTTATACTGCAATCACTGTACCTACTAACAAAATGGCTGATGATTTAAAGAGAAGCGGTGGTTTTATCCCGGGCGTTCGTCCAGGAGCTGAAACTTCTGATTTCCTTGATAAAGTGATGTCTTTAATAACTTTCCCAGGATCTTTATTCCTTGCTTTGATTGCTGTGTTCCCAGCTATTGTTGTAAGTATTATGGATGTACAACAATCTTGGGCGATGTTTTTTGGGGGTACCTCATTAATAATTATGGTTGGTGTTGCAATAGATACTATTCAACAGATTAATTCATACTTGTTAAACAAACATTATGATGGTTTAATGAAGACTGGTAAAAATAGAAAAGCGGTAGCTTAATATATTTATGGCAAAACAATCAGCAATAGAACAAGACGGATCAATTATTGAAGCATTATCAAATGCGATGTTCCGTGTAGAGTTAGAAAATGGACATATCGTAATTGCTCATATTTCTGGAAAAATGCGTATGCATTACATCAAATTATTACCTGGTGATAAAGTGAAACTAGAAATGAGTCCTTATGATTTGTCAAAAGCAAGAATTACTTATCGATATTAAAGGATATTCACTATGAAAGTTAGAGCATCAGTAAAAAAGAGAAGTGCCGAGTGCATTATCGTGCGTAGAAAAGGGAGACTGTACGTAATAAACAAAAAGAATCCTAGATTTAAACAAAGACAAGGATAATTATGGCAAGAATAGCAGGGGTAGATATCCCAAAAAACAAAAGAGGTGTTATTGCACTTACCTACATCTTCGGATTAGGGAAAAGTAGAGCTATTGAGATTTTGGAAAAAGCTCAAGTAAGCCAAGATAAAAAAGTTCAAGATTGGAATGATGATGAGATCGGAGCAATTCGTGAAGCTGTTTCATTTTACAAAATCGAAGGAGAATTACGTTCTGAAATTTCATTAAACATTAAACGTTTAATGGATATTGGATGTTACAGAGGTATTCGTCATAGATCTGGTCTTCCATTAAGAGGGCAAAGAACTAAAAACAACTCAAGAACAAGAAAAGGTAAAAGAAAAACTGTTGCTAACAAGAAAAAAGCAACTAAATAATAAGTAATATGGCTAAAGCAACTGCAAAAAAACGTAAAGTTATCGTTGAATCAACGGGTGAGGCTCATATTTCTGCCACTTTTAATAACATTATTATTTCTTTGACTAATAAGAAAGGTGAAGTTATCTCTTGGTCTTCAGCTGGTAAAATGGGTTTCAGAGGTTCTAAAAAGAACACTCCTTATGCAGCTCAAATGGCAGCAGAAGATTGCGCTAAAGTAGCACTTGAGGCAGGACTTAAAAAAGTGAAAGTTTATGTAAAAGGACCAGGTAACGGACGTGAGTCTGCTATCCGTTCTATTCATAACGGTGGAATTGAAGTTACAGAGATTATCGATGTTACTCCAATGCCTCACAACGGATGTCGTCCTCCAAAAAGACGTAGAGTTTAATTTTTTATTTTTATAGTATAAACAAGGTAGAACATAAATTATCGAAGGATTAGACCTGAATTCATAATTTCTACCTTAAAATTTTTTTTAAAATGGCAAGATATACTGGTCCTAAAACCAAAATCGCTCGTAAATTTGGCGAGGCAATCTTCGGAGATGATAAATCTTTCGAAAAAAGAAATTACCCACCTGGACAACACGGGATGGCTAAAAAAAGAGGAAAAAAATCTGAGTATGCTGTTCAGTTAATGGAAAAGCAAAAAGCTAAATATTCTTATGGAATTTTAGAAAAACAATTCAGAAATTTATTCGAAAAAGCATCAGCGACTAAAGGAGTAACTGGTGAAGTTTTATTACAATTATGCGAAGCAAGATTAGATAATGTTGTTTTTAGAATGGGAATTGCTCCATCTAGAAGAGGTGCGCGTCAAATCGTTTCTCACAGACACATTACTGTAAATGGAGAGGTTGTTAATATTCCTTCTTACCACCTTAAGCCTGGTGATAAAGTTGCAGTTCGTGAAAAATCTAAATCTTTAGAAGCTATCGAACGTTCTTTATCAAATTCAAGTCATGTTTATGAATGGATTACTTGGAACAATGATCTTAAAGAAGGAACTTTTGTTTCTGTACCTGCGAGACTTCAAATTCCAGAAAACATTAAAGAACAATTAATCGTAGAGTTGTACAACAAATAATAATTGACTTAGTCGAAATTTATGGCAATATTTAATTTTCAAAAGCCCGATAAAGTTATCATGATCGATTCAACCGATTTTGAAGGTAAATTCGAATTTAGACCTTTAGAACCTGGTTACGGATTGACAGTTGGTAATGCACTTAGAAGAGTTTTGCTTTCAGCATTAGAAGGTTATGCAATTACATCTGTTCGTATCGAAGGTGTAGATCATGAGTTTTCTACTATTTCAGGTGTTGTTGAAGATGTTACCGAAATTATCCTTAATCTGAAACAAGTACGTTTCAAACGTCAAATTGAAGATATCGATAATGAATCAGTTACTATTTCTGTTTCTGGTAAAGATCAATTAACAGCAGGTGATTTTCAAAAATTTATCTCAGGTTTTCAAGTTTTGAATCCAGACCTTGTTATCTGTAATTTAGATTCTAAAATCAAATTGAACTTCGATTTAACAATCGAAAAAGGTAGAGGATACGTTCCTGCTGAGGAGAACAAAAAACAAAATGCTGCAATTGGAACGATTTTTACAGATTCTATTTTTACTCCGGTAAAAAATGTAAAATATGCAATCGAAAATTTCCGTGTAGAGCAAAAAACAGATTACGAAAAATTGGTTTTTGAAATTAAAACTGATGGATCTATTAATCCAAAAGATGCTCTTACTGAAGCTGCTAAAGTTTTAATTCACCATTTCATGTTGTTTTCTGATGAAAGAATTACACTTGAGGCTGACGAAATTGCACAAACAGAATCGTATGATGAAGAGTCATTGCATATGAGACAATTGCTTAAAACTAAGCTTGTTGATATGGATTTATCTGTGAGAGCATTAAATTGCTTGAAAGCGGCTGAAGTTGATACACTTGGTGATTTAGTATCGTTCAATAAAAATGACCTAATGAAATTCCGTAATTTTGGTAAAAAATCTTTAACTGAACTTGATGAACTTGTTGCAGTGAAGAATTTAACTTTCGGAATGGATTTAGCTAAATACAAATTAGATAAAGAATAATTTACTTCATATTTTGCTCTCCATAGTGGATTGTAGCAAGATGAAGATAAAAAAAACACGTCATGAGACACGGAAAAAAATTCAACCACTTAAGCAGACAGACTGGACATAGAAAAGCTATGTTGGCTAATATGGCTTGTTCTCTTATTGAGCACAAACGTATTAACACTACTGTTGCTAAAGCTAAAGCGCTTAAACAATTCGTTGAGCCTTTAATCACAAAATCAAAAGAAGATACGACTCACAATCGTCGTATTGTTTTTGCATACCTACGTAGCAAATATGCTGTAACTGACTTGTTCAGAGATGTGGCTGCTAAAGTTGGAGACCGTCCAGGTGGATACACTCGTATCATTAAAGTTGGAAATCGTTTGGGAGATAATGCTGATATGGCAATGATCGAACTTGTTGACTTCAATGAACTTTACAACGGAGGTAAAAAAGAAGTTAAAAAAGCAAAAAGCCGTCGTGGTGGTAAAGCTAAAAAAGCAGAAGCTGCTACTCCAGAAGCTCCTGCTGCTGAATCAGAAACGACTACTGAAGCTTCTGAATAATTATGAAAGTAATCATTCTATAATATTAAAGGATAAACTAATTTTTAGTTTATCCTTTTTTTTTGATTTTTTGAAACCTCAAAAGTGTAACATATTTAAAATAATAGGTTTTATTTTTATGAGTGAAAGTTTTAAAAAATCTTGGAAGGGCTTCTTTAAAGAAGTAAATTTGCAAAATTTCTAATTACATTTAAAACCAAGATTTTGGTTTTATAACTTGATAAAAAAACAATACAAATTAAATAATGAAATACACAACACGAAAAAGCGCCATTTTATTACTTAGTGATGGAACAATTTTTCACGGAAAATCTATCGGAATTAGCGGTAAAACTTTTGGTGAAGTTTGTTTTAATACTGGAATGACGGGATATCAGGAAATTTTTACTGATCCTTCTTATTTCGGACAAATAATGGTTACGACTAATCCGCATATTGGTAATTACGGAATCAATGATTTAGAAGTAGAGTCAGAGAGCGTTAAAATTGCTGGTTTAGTTTGTAAAAACTTTAGCTTTAACTATTCTAGAGAAGGTGCTTCTGGAAGCTTAGAAGATTACTTTACAAAACAAAATCTTATTTGTATTTCTGATGTTGATACCAGAGCTCTTGTTAGTTATATTCGTGATAATGGAGCTATGAATGCAGTTATCTGTACAGATGGAACTTCTGTTGAAGACTTGAAGAAAGAATTAGCAAATGTTCCTGATATGGAAGGGCTGGAATTGGCTTCTAAAGTGTCTACAAAAGAACCTTACTTTGTAGGAGATGAAAATGCTACATATAAAATTTCAGCACTTGATCTTGGAATTAAAAAGAATATTCTAAGAAATCTTGCGAAAAGAGATTGTTATATTAAAGTTTTCCCATACGACTCAACATACGAAGATTTAACAGAGTTTAATCCTGATGGTTATTTCTTATCAAACGGACCTGGTGATCCAGATCCGCTTTTTGGTGCGATCGAGGTAGCAAAAAGAATTATTGCTGATGATAAACCTTTATTTGGTATTTGTTTAGGGCATCAGGTAATTGCACTTGCTAATGGAGTGAAAACTTATAAAATGTTTGGTGGACACAGAGGTATAAATCATCCAGTAAAAAATCTTATTACAGGGAAAGGTGAAATTACTTCTCAAAATCATGGTTTTGCTGTAAAAAGAGAAGCTTTAGAAGGTCACCCTGAATTAGAGCTTACTCATATACACTTAAATGATGATACAGTTGCAGGAATGAGAATGAAGAATAAGAATTGTTTCTCAGTACAATACCATCCAGAAGCTAGTCCAGGACCACATGATTCTTCATACTTGTTTGATCAATTTGTAGAGAATATTAAACTTGCTGGGTCTAAAACGATGTAGTTAATAAATAAAGGTGTTTAATAACTAAAATGCGTTTATAGTATTAAATATTTTTATAATTTCGGAAAAAAAATATAATTTATTAATAAAAAACAAAAATAATGAGTATTATAATTAAAGTTCACGCAAGACAAATTCTTGATTCTAGAGGGAATCCTACTATTGAAGTTGATGTAGTAACTGAAAATGGAGTTTTAGGTAGAGCTGCTGTTCCATCTGGAGCATCAACTGGAGAGCACGAAGCTGTTGAATTACGTGATGGAGGTAAAGCTTATCTAGGTAAAGGTGTTTTGAACGCAGTGAATAATGTAAATACTGTTATTGCTGAAGAATTAGTTGGAACTTCTGTTTTCGAACAAAACACAATCGATCAATTAATGATTGATTTGGACGGAACTCCAAACAAATCTAAATTAGGAGCTAATGCAATTTTAGGAGTTTCTTTAGCTGCTGCAAAAGCTGCTGCTAACGAGCTAGGTCTGCCATTATACAGATATGTAGGTGGTGTTTCTGCTAATACATTGCCAGTTCCAATGATGAACATCATTAATGGTGGTTCTCACTCTGATGCTCCTATTGCATTTCAAGAGTTTATGATTTTCCCAGTAAAAGCAACTTCTTTTACACATGCTATGCAAATGGGAACTGAAATTTTCCATAGTTTGAAAAAAGTATTACATGATAGAGGTTTAAGTACAGCTGTTGGTGATGAAGGAGGTTTTGCTCCAAACTTAGCTGGTGGTACTGAAGATGCTTTAGATACTATCAAACTTGCTGTTGAAAAAGCTGGATATACTTTCGGTGACGAAATTATGATTGCTCTTGACTGTGCTGCTTCAGAATTTTATGTAAACGGTAAATACGATTACACTAAATTTGAAGGAGAAACTGGAAAAATCAGAACTTCTGAAGAGCAAGCTGATTATTTAGCTGACCTTGCTTCTAAATATCCAATTATTTCTATCGAAGATGGTATGTATGAAGATGACTGGGATGGATGGAAATATTTAACTGAAAAAATTGGAAACAAAGTACAATTAGTAGGTGACGATTTATTTGTTACAAATGTTGCTCGTTTATCAACTGGTATTGAAAAAGGAATTGCTAATTCGATCCTTGTAAAAGTTAACCAAATTGGTACTTTAACAGAAACAATTGCAGCTGTAAACATGGCGAAAAATGCTGGTTACACATCTGTAATGTCTCACCGTTCTGGAGAAACTGAAGATAATACAATTGCAGATTTAGCTGTGGCTTTAAACTGTGGTCAAATTAAAACTGGTTCAGCGTCTCGTTCAGACCGTATGGCGAAATACAACCAATTATTGAGAATCGAAGAAGAATTAGGAAGTACTGCATATTTTCCTGGTTTAAATGCTTTTAAAATCAAATAATTATAAAAGTTATATATTGAAAAGAAACCATCTGTTTTTGCAGATGGTTTTTTTTTGGACTTTTAACAAATTCATAGCAGTATTCTTTTTTTAATTAGTCTTAAATTCATTAGATTTGGTAAATTATTATTTAAAGAATTATTTCCAAGATATTATGTCAAAAATAGCTACATTAGAAATAGATGGTAAAAAGATTGAACTTCCGGTAATCACAGGAAGTGAAAACGAATCAGCTATCGATATTAACAAATTACGTGATTTAACTGGTTTTATTACAATTGACCCAGGTTATAAAAATTCTGGATCTTGTAAAAGCGAAATCACTTTCCTAGATGGAGAATTAGGAATTTTACGTTACAGAGGATATTCAATCGAAGATTTGGCTGAGAAAGCTAGCTTTTTAGAAGTGTCTTATCTTTTGATTTTTGGAGAATTACCAACAGCTCAAGAATTAGAGCAGTTTGAAAATGGTATTAAAAAACATACTTTGGTAAACGAAGAGATGAAAAATATCATAGATGGTTTTCCAAAAACAGCTCACCCAATGGGCGTTTTATCTGCTTTAACAAGTGCTTTAACAGCATTTAATCCTAAAGCTGTAAATGTTGATAACGAAAAAGAAATGTATGAAGCCATTTGTAAAACAATGGGTAAATTTCTTGTAATTGCTACATGGACATACAGAAAATCTATGGGATATCCATTAAATTATTACGATAACACAACTGGTTATGTTGATAATTTTATGCAGTTAATGTTTAAATTACCTACAGGACCTTACTCAGCAAATCCTGTAGTTGTGGATGCTTTAGATAAATTATTTATTCTTCATGCAGATCACGAACAAAACTGTTCTACATCTACAGTAAGAATGGTAGGTTCTTCTCACGCTGGATTATTTGCTTCAATTTCTGCTGGGGTTTCTGCACTTTGGGGGCCTCTTCACGGTGGAGCAAATCAGGCGGTTCTTGAAATGTTGGAAGAAATCAACAAAGACGGAGGTGATACTGATAAATTTTTGGCGAAAGCAAAAGACAAAAATGACCCATTCCGTTTAATGGGATTCGGTCACAGAGTTTACAAGAACTTTGATCCAAGAGCAAAAATCATCAAAAAAGCAGCTAAAGAAGTATTAGAAACTTTGGGTGTTGAAGATCCGATTTTGGAAATTGCTAAAAAATTAGAAGCAGCAGCTCTTGAAGATGATTACTTCAAATCAAGAAACTTATATCCAAATGTTGATTTTTACTCTGGAATTATCTACAGAGCTTTAGGGATTCCAACTGACATGTTTACTGTTATGTTTGCAATTGGAAGATTACCAGGTTGGATCGCTCAATGGAAAGAAATGCGTGAAAACAAGGAGCCAATTGGAAGACCTAGACAAATTTACACAGGACACCCTTTAAGAGACTTTAAGTCGAATAAATAAAAAACTAAAGCTTCACTTAACTGTGAAGCTTTTTTTATCTTTGTCCAAAATATAATAAAGTTATGTTGCAATTAAATGTAAAGAACGAAACGTCAAGACTGCGTGCCGTAGTTTTGGGTTCTGCCGTTCATAATGGGCCGACTCCTTCATTAGAAGAAGCCTATGATCCTAAATCATTGGAACATATTAAAGCAGGAACATATCCTATCGAAAAAGATATGACTGCTGAAATGGATGCTTTTAATGCTGTGTTTCAAAAGTATGATGTAACTGTTTACCGCCCCGAATTGATAGAAAATTACAATCAGATTTTTGCAAGAGATATTGGATTTGTAATTGATGATGTTTTTATAAAATCGAATATTTTACCAGACCGCGAGCGTGAACTGGATGCAATTCAATATGTAATTGATCAAATAGATCCTTTAAAAGTCGTGCGTCCGCCGGAAGAAGTTCATATAGAAGGCGGAGATGTTATGCTTTGGAATGATCATATTTTTATAGGTACTTATAAAGGAAGCGATTATAAAGATTATATAACTGCAAGAACAAATATGCATGGCGTCAATTTTATAAAAGAATTATTTCCGAATAAAATTGTAAAAGAATTTGATCTGGTTAAATCGAAATTGGAAGCCCGCGACAATGCATTACACTTAGACTGTTGTTTTCAGCCGGTTGGAAAAGACAAAGGAATAATCTATAAAAGAGGTTTTCGTGAAGAAGCAGATTATCTGTATTTGGTAAATTTATT
>NZ_SODX01000009.1:0-73116 GCF_004366435.1 Flavobacterium sp. S87F.05.LMB.W.Kidney.N
ATTCTTCTCTCAGTATCTCAAGGAACTTCCCGTATTTGCGGGGTGCAAATGTAATATCCGTTTTCCATTCCCACAAGCTTTTTCTAATCTTTTTTCGAAAATTTCTTTTCTCTTTTAATTAGTTTTTCCTGCCAGTCTGTCTGTGAACATTGCGTTGTTGCGGGTGCAAAAGTACCACCTTTATTTACATCTGCAAGACTTTTTTTTATATTTTTTCCATCTTTTTTATAAATAACTGGTTTTGTGTTTTTTACAAGTCAAAGTTTTTTTCGCCGTTTTGCCTTTATTGGGGATTTTGGCTGTTTTGCTTCGCTTTGCATGGTTCTGCCGCCAAGGCACTAAGGTCCGAAGTGTGGTTTTTTCTATGTTTTTTTAAATCCCGCAGAGGCGCTAAGTTTCTATTTTTTACTTCGTTTTTTCTTCTGAAATGGTCTTTTCTTGCCGATTTTTTCTTCTGAAAACTAATGTCCCAGCCCCGATAGTCCCGAGGATTCGGGAGGAAATCCTTTTTGGGGCGGGGTTCGACCCAAAAAGATTGAAGCGGACAGCGGGAATAGCTTCTAATTAAAAACAAATTCTAAATTCTAATTTCTAAATTTTAAATTCCAAATTCCAAATCATAGCATTGGGCTTCGACTCCGCTCAGCCTGACACTTGACATTTAAATTAAATTATAGTTCTCCTTATATATATGTATAAAAAACAAACCCGGCAGGTTTTTAAAACCTGTCGGGTTGCAGAACATATTATATATAGGAGTTATTTTTTATTTAGCTCTTTTGCTCTTTGCTGCCACTTAACAGAAAGGTCGTCGTAGTTTACGGGATTGGCTGGTTTTTGATTTACTAATCTTCCGGACTCAAACGCTCGAACTAAAATTGTTTCTATTAAATAATCTTCGTTTACATCATATGGTTTGTATTCTGTTTTTAAACTTATATCGAATAAGTTTGCGGTCGTATTAGACACAAAAGCTTTAAAACCGCTTTTCAAGGTTTTGATGAGATCGTAAGTTGTGATTCCCGTTTGACGATGAATTAATTTTACAAGAATCTGTCCTTGCTTTCTAGAAAGCTTTTTAAGTCTTTCTTCGAATTCGTTATTTAAATAATCTTCTACTATTTTAAAATACTTCTTTTTTTCACGGTTTGTTTTTAAACGCGCCATCCCATTGTTTAAAGCTGTCAATCTATCCGAGGCTAATTTAGCGTACGGATAAACCTTATATACTCTGTTCTGAAGAATTTGAAATTGTTTCAATTCCTCAGGGTTCATCTTCTCTCCTTTTGAAATAATTATTTCAGGTAACTGGATGGTATCGTTTAAAATAGAATCTTGTTCTGTTAATATATACCCCATTTGTTCGTTCTCTTTTGGAGTAACTTGAGCGCTGGATGAAAAGGAAACTAATAGTATAAACAAAATAAAACTGGTAAATCTCATTGAATCATAATTTAAATGTAAAATTATATATTTATACACAACTCTAATACCAAATTTATATTTTAGCGGAAAAATATTTTTATGAGTACAAAATCTATCTTAAAAGATACTTCTATAGCTTTCTTAGAAAGCTACCTAAATAATGCTTCTCCTACTGGTTACGAAAGCGAAGGACAAAAGCTTTGGATGAATTATTTGAAACCTTATGTTGACACTTTTATCACTGATACTTACGGAACGGCTGTTGGAGTAATTAACCCTGATGCTCCTTATAAGGTTGTTATTGAAGGTCATGCTGATGAAATTTCGTGGTATGTCAATTATATTACTGAAGATGGATTATTGTATGTTGTTAGAAATGGAGGTTCAGATCATCAGATTGCACCTTCTAAGCGCGTTCATATCCATACTAAAAAAGGTATTGTTAATGGTGTTTTCGGCTGGCCGGCGATTCATACTAGATTACGTGATAAGGAAGAAGTTCCTAAAACAAGTAATATTTTTATTGATTTAGGATGCGAAAATAAAGAGCAAGTTGAAGCTCTTGGTGTTCATGTTGGATGTGTGATTACTTATCCTGATGAATTTATGGTTTTAAACGAAAATAAATTTGTCTGTCGCGCTATCGATAATAGAATGGGTGGTTTTATGATTGCCGAAGTGGCTCGATTACTTCATGAGAATAATAAAAAACTACCATTTGGTCTATATATTGTTAATTCTGTTCAAGAGGAAATAGGTCTTCGCGGAGCTGAAATGATTGCACATAGGATAAAACCAAATGTTGCTATTGTGACTGATGTATGTCACGATACAACAACTCCAATGATTGATAAAAAAGTAGAAGGTGATTTGAAAATGGGAAAAGGTCCAGTTATCGCCTACTCTCCTGCTGTACAGAATAATTTACGCGATTTGATTGTTGATACTGCAGAAGAAAATAAAATTCCATTTCAGCGTCATGCTACATCAAGATCTACAGGGACAGATACTGATGCTTTTGCTTATAGTAATGGCGGAGTTCCGTCAGCATTGATTTCACTTCCATTGCGTTATATGCATACGACTGTAGAAATGGTTCATAGAGATGATGTTGAAAATGTAATTCAATTGATTTATGAATCGCTTTTGAAAATTGAAAATAACGAGACTTTTTCATATTTTAAATAAGACATAAATGTAAATCCGGTTGGATTTGATTTAACCGGGTTTACAAATAATAAATTCACATGAAAATATTACTACTCGAAGACGACTTTACTTTATCAAAGGAAATCTCAGCATTCTTTACTTCAAAGACGTTCGAGTGTATTCCTTATTATGATGGTTCGCTATTGCTGAAAAAATATTTTCCATATGAATATGATCTAATCATTCTTGATATTAATGTACCTGGCACAAACGGAATCGATGTCTGCAAAGGTATTCGAGAAGTCGACAAAAAGACACCTATTATTATGCTGACTGCTTTTAGCGAAATTGAAGATAAACTATCTTCTTTTGATAATGGCGCAGATGATTATTTAGTAAAACCTTTTCACTTTGATGAATTGTATGCTAGAGTTCAGTCTCTTTTAAGACGAAAAGATGTTCCGCAGCAGGTAGATAATAAAATAGTGATAAAAGATCTTGAGATTTTTGAAGACGACATGAAGGTTTTTAGATCTGGTGAGGAAATTAAACTTACTCCAAAAGAGTTTAAACTTATTCTTATTCTCGCACATGCAAAAGGAAAGGTTCTTTCAAAGCAATTTATTGCAGAAAAGCTTTGGGATTATCATATTGAAACCAATCAAAATACTATTGAAGTTTATATTAATTTTTTGAGAAAGAAAATAGACAAAGATCATGATACAAAACTTATTCGCACCAAAGTTGGTTACGGATATTATCTAAGCGATCAAGAATGACATTAAAAAATCGAATATCACTTTTAGTTAGTTTACTGTTTACCATTCTATTTGGATTGGCATCTACGGTGATATTCATTTTATATTCTAATTATAGAAAAGAAGAATTTCGTGAACGACTTGAAATCAAAGCATTATCTAATATAAAATTATTAGTAAATGTAAAACAAGTTGACAATCAGCTTCTTAAAATAATAGATCAAAATTCTATTAATAAATTATATGATGAAAAAACATTAGTTTTCGATTCTAATTATAAATTGATTTACAGCAGTATTGATGATGCTAAAATTAATTGGTCTGTTGACGATTTAAAGTATTTAAAAAAGAATAAAACTTTTTTTAAACAACAGGGTAATTATGAAGTTTATGGTGTCTTTTATGATACTAATGATAAAGATTTTTATGCTTTAATTTCTGCAACAGATGATTACGGAAATAGAAAACTGCTTTTTCTTCGATATACTTTGGTCATTTCATACATTTTTTTCACTACTATCTGCTGGCTCTTGACCTCTTTTATGGTTAGGAAAGCTATGAATCCGCTTAATGCTTTTCATCAAAAAATAAAAAACATAAACGAAAATAATCTCGATACCAGGATTGAATCTAAAAGCAGTAAAGATGAAATTGATCTAATTGCCGACGAATTCAATTTTATGATGGATCGAATTGAAATCTCCTACCAAAAACAAAAGGAGTTTACGGCACACGCTTCGCATGAATTGCGTACACCACTTTCTAGAATGACTTCACAAATAGAAAATGCAGTTGCAGATCCTGATATTAAACCTAAAAGTAAATCCTTCTTAAATGCAATATTAACAGATGTTAACCACTTAAGTGAATTAATCAATTCGTTATTAATTCTTTCAAAAATCGACAATCGAAATGCTGAAAGTCATGAAATTCAGCGCATAGACGAAATCTTATTTTCATCTATTGAAAAGATAAACAAAACTTTTCCAGATTTTGTGATTCTTTTTGAAATGGAGGAAAGTGATGATCTAGAAACTGCATTAGAAATTGAGGGGAACAGAAATCTTTTAGAAATAGCCATTACAAACGTTTTAAAAAACGCTTATGTTTATTCCGATAATAAGCAGGCTAAAGTTAAAATTAGTACAGAAGACGATTTGCTTGTTTTATCGATTTCTAACTCTGGCAGAACTTTGACAGAGTTAGAACAAAAAAATCTTTTCCAGCCTTTTATGCGCGGAGAAAATGCGAAAGGAATAACAGGTTTTGGACTTGGACTTCGTATTGTAAATAGAATCCTTACTCTTCATAATTCATACATAACATACAGTATTCCAGTTAATAACATAAATTTATTTTGTATTATTTTTCGTAAATAATTTATTTTAAGCTATTTTTAAGGTGGATTTTAAGGTGTCTTAAAGTCAGCCGATAGCATATTTGTATAAAATAAATTTGATACGAATGAAAAAACTATATGCATTCTTACTATTTGTATTGCTCAATCAAATAGTAATGGCTCAAAAAACAGTCACACTTCAAGACTGCGAAAGCCAATTCTTAAAAAAGAATCTTTTTTTACTGGCATCTCAATACAACATCGATGCCTCAAAAGCATTAACCATTCAAGCTCGTATTTGGGATAACCCCACACTTTCTGCAGAATTGAATGCTTATAATCCAGAACGCGATAAGTATTTTGACATTGGTAAAGATGGCCAGAAAGTTTTTGCGGTAGAACAGTTAATTTATCTTGGCGGAAAAAAAAGAAATGAAGTAAGATTAGCGCAAGCAAATGAAAAGCTTGCAGAACTTCAATTCAACGATTTACTTCGCAACTTAAAATTACAGCTACGCAAAAGTTTTTTCACCGTGTATTACAACACAAAGAATCTTGAAAATACTGATAAGCAAATTGTACATATTGAAAACTTAATTAATTCGTACTCAGTTCAGGCTCAAAAAGGAAATATTCCATTAAAAGATGTTGTGCGTTTACAATCGCTCTATCTTAATTTTAAGAATGAACGAATGGAAGTCGTTAATGACAATATAGAAGAACAGGCAAACTTAAAACTGCTGCTCAATGAAACTGAAAATGTGATTCCAGTTGTAAGCAAAGATGATTCTGATAAATATTTGAAAACAATTCCATTTGATCTAAAAGGTTTCGAAGACCAAGCAATTGCCAATCGACCAGATTATTTAGCAAAACAAAAAGAAATTGATGCTAATGAATTGAATGTAAAATGGCAAAAATCACTTTCTGTTCCGGATATTACATTGGGAGCAAATTACGATCAGCGAAGTGGAGCTTTTAATAATGAAGCTAATTTAACAGTTGGAATTCCTTTACCGCTTTGGAATAAAAACAAAGGAAATATCAAATATGCCCAAACTATTCTGGAACAATCTAAAATTGAAAAACAAAATTTCGAGTTGCAGCTTCAAACAGAGATTACTTCGGCTTGGACTAAATGGGATGAATCGAGACAAAATTATGCTGTTATTAAACCTACTGTAAATTCAGACTTTGAAGCTGTTTACAACGGAATGCTGACCAACTTTCAGAAAAGAAACGTAAGTCTTTTAGAATTTACCGATTTTATGGAAAGCTACAATCAAGCTATAATTCAATTAAATGAATTAAAGAAAAAAGTAGTGTTGGCCGGTGAAGAATTAAACAGTACAGTAAATAAAGATTTATTTTAAAAAATTAAAGCAATGAAACATACATTATTCATAGGAATCGCAATTGTAAGTCTATCTCTGGCAAGCTGCAAAAAAGAAGTAGAAAATCCTGAAACAAATACCTCTTTTGTTTTAAGTAACGATATGCTCAAAACAACTACAACTGCTGCTGCGGAAACTCAGCCGTTAAAAAATGAACTTAGTTTTTATGGAAAAATTACTGCTGACAACAATAAAATGATCGATGTTTATCCGTTAGTTGGAGGAAATGTAATGAAAGTAAACGTTGAACTTGGAGATTATGTGAAGAAAGGGCAAGTCCTTGCAACTATAAAAAGTACAGATGTAGCAGATTTTGAAAAGCAGTCTATAGATGCTAAAAGTGATTTGCTTGTTGCTAAAAACAACTTAAAAGTTGCCCAAGAATTATTCGATGGTAAATTAAACTCTGAAAGTGATGTTCTCCAAGCCAAATCTGAAGTAAATAAAGCGCAGTCGCAATTGAGCAAGGTTCAGGAAACCTACAAAATTTATAACATAAAGCCAGGATCAATTTACGAAGTAACAGCGCCTATCAGTGGTTTTATTATTCAAAAAAGTATTAATCAAGACATGCTTTTACGTAATGACCGCTCTGAAAACATTTTTGATATAGCAGAAATCAGTGAAGTTTGGGCAATGGCCAACATCAACGAAATTGATATTAATAAAGTAAAACTGGGAACAAGTGCCGCGGTTACTACATTGAGTTATCCAGATAAAACATTTTACGGAAAAGTTGACAAAATCTACAACGTAATTGATCCCGAAACTAAAGCGATGCAGGCAAGAATCAAATTAAAAAATACGGATTACCTGCTTAAACCGGATATGAATGCAAATATAAAATTGTCTTTTAGCGAAAATCAATCTATGATAGCCGTACCTAGTAAAGCTATTGTATTTGATAAAAGTAAAAACTTTGTTGTGGTATTTAAAGACCGTAATAATATAGAAACTAGACAAGTAGAAGTATATAGAGTTGTTGGCGATATTACTTATATCTCAAGTGGTTTAAAAGAAAACGAAAAGGTAATCACAAACAATCAGCTGTTTATTTATGGTGCTTTAAATAATTAAAACATGAACAAATTCATTAAAAATATTATTGCTTTTTCATTAAAGAATAAAGCATTTACCTTCTTTTGGGTTGGATTATTGGCTGTGGCAGGTTTTATTTCATTCAAAAATATGCCAATTGATGCTTTTCCAGACGTTACCAATACACAGATTATTATAATTACACAATGGAATGGGAAAAGTGCTGAAGAAGTAGAACGCTTTGTTACCTCTCCTATCGAAATCTCAATGAACTCAGTTCAGAAAAAAACGAGTGTTCGAAGCATTACTATGTTTGGATTATCAGTTATTAAAATCATTTTTGATGATGGTGTCGACGATACTTTTGCTCGTTTCCAAGTAAATAATCTGCTTAAAAACGTTTCTTTACCAGATGATGTAGAACCAGATGTTCAGCCTCCATACGGCCCAACTGGTGAAATTTTCAGATATATTGTAAAAAGTAACAGTAGAGACAGCAGGGAGTTATTGACTTATCAAAACTGGGTAATAGATAAACAGCTTCGCTCTCTTCCTGGTGTTGCAGATTTAAATGTTTTTGGAGGGCAGACTAAAACTTACGAAGTTGGTGTAGATCCTATTAAACTTGCCAAATATAATATTACTCCATTACAAGTTTACAATGCTGTAAATGCAGGAAATTTAAATGTTGGTGGTGACGTAATTGAAAAAAATGGACAAGCTTTTGTCGTTCGAGGTGTTGGTTTATTAAAATCTAAAGCTGATATTGGTAATATTATTGTTGATGATGCTGGTGGAAACCCAATTTTGGTTAAAAATCTAGCTGATGTTTACGAAAGTTCTATGCCAAGGGTTGGACAAACTGGTCTTGGAAATAATGATGATGCGGTTGAAGGAATCGTTGTAATGCGAAAAGGAGAAAATCCGCAGGAAACGCTTGCTCTAATAAAAGCAAAAATCAAAGATTTAAATGACAATGTTCTTCCAAAAGACATTAAAATAGAAACTTTCTACGATCGAGATAATTTAATGAATTTCACTACCGAAACGGTAATGCACAATTTATTTGAAGGTATTATCCTGGTTACCTGTGTTGTATTTCTTTTTATGGCCGACTGGCGAACTACTTTTACAGTTTCTATTGTTATTCCGCTTTCGTTATTATTTGCGTTTTTATGTCTAAAAATGATGGGAATGAGCGCCAACTTATTGAGTTTAGGTGCAGTCGATTTCGGAATTATTATTGATGGTGCCGTCGTAATGGTCGAAGGTTTGTTTGTGGTTTTAGATCATCGAGCGCATCAATTGGGAATGGAAAAATTTAATAAAATTGCAAAAGGAAGCTTAATTAAGAAAACAGGAACAGAAATGGGTAAGGCTATTTTCTTTTCTAAATTGATTATTATTACAGCTTTACTTCCAATTTTTTCATTCCAGAAAGTTGAAGGGAAAATGTTCTCTCCCCTAGCCTTTACTTTAGGTTTTGCATTATTAGGGGCACTTATTTTCACTTTAACTTTAGTTCCTGTTCTTTCACATATTTTATTGAATAAAAATGTAAAAGAGAAACATAACCCGTTTGTAAATTTTTGGGACAGAATTGTTTCTAAAGGTTTTGCATGGACATTTAAGCATAAAGCAAAAACTTTAATTGCTTCTATTGGTTTGTTAGCCGCAGTTTTCTTTTCTGCAGGATTTTTAGGTACGGAATTTTTGCCGCAGTTAAATGAAGGTGCATTATGGGTTACTGCTGAATTACCAATGAGTACTTCATTGCCAGAAAGTGTTAAAACAGCAGCAATAATTAGAAAAGACCTAGAAAGTTTTCCAGAAGTTAAAAATGTTTTATCGCAAACTGGGCGAAGCAATGATGGAACCGACCCAAATGGTTTTGGATTTATCCAGCTTCAAGTTGATTTAAAACCAAAAGCAGAATGGACAAGAAAAATTTCTATGGATGAGCTGATTAATGAAATGGATAATAAATTAAAAGTCCACCAAGGAATTACTTATAATTATTCGCAGCCCGTAATTGATAACGTCGCAGAATCTGTAGCTGGATTTAAAGCTTCAAATGCTGTTAAAATTTATGGTGATGATTTAAATAAATTAGATCAGCTTGCCAATGAAGTCCTAGCTCAAATTAAAGATATTCCAGGTATAAAAGATGCAGGAATTTTAAGAAATGTGGGACAGCCGGAAATAAGCGTAATCTTAGATCGTGAAAAAATGGCAGCTTACGGAGTAACTTTAAGTGATGCTCAAGCGGTATTAGAATTAGCTTTTGGAGGAAAAACTGCTACTGAAAAATACGAGGATGAAAAGAAATTTGATGTTCGTGTTCGTTTTTCTAAAGAATACAGAAAAGATGAAAAAGATCTTGAAGAAATTAAAGTTCCAACCATAAGCGGCATCAAAATTCCCTTGAAAGAAATCTGCGATATTAAAACCATTACCGGTCCAGCATTTATTTATAGAGATAATACAAAACGTTTTATTGGTGTAAAATTCTCTGTTCGTGATCGAGATTTAGGAAGTACAATTGCAGAAGCACAGTCAAAAGTCAATAAATTGAAACTTCCTGCAGGTTACACAACTGGATGGACCGGAGAATTTGAAAATCAGGTTCGTGCCAGTGCGCGTTTGGCTCAAGTTGTGCCTATCAGTTTAATTGGAATTTTTGTATTGTTGTTTATATTGTTCGGAAACTTTAAAGATTCTCTTCTTGTTTTAGCAAATGTTCCGTTTGCCATAATTGGAGGAATTATTGCACTACATATTACAGGAATGAATTTCGGAATTTCTGCTGGTGTTGGTTTTATTGCCCTGTTAGGTATTTGTATTCAAAATGGAGTTATTTTGATATCTGAATTCCATCATAATTTAAAGGCCAAATTCACGCTCGAAGAATCCATCTTTATGGGGGTAAAAGCCAGAACAAGAGCGGTTGTAATGACAGCATTAATGGCTTCAATCGGATTAATGCCTGCTGCAATTTCTACAGGAATTGGATCAGAATCACAAAAACCACTTGCAATTGTAATTATCGGAGGGCTTATAACAGCCACAGTTTTAACTTTATTGGTATTTCCAATTTTATTCTGGGTATTCAACAGAAAAAAACATGTACCAATTGAATAATAATTTTAATAGTTTTAGTTTAAATCAATTTGTTGGATTTAAAAAAGGAAAGCATCATTCTTTGTAATGGTGCTTTTCTGTTTATAAACTGTACAAGAAAATAAAGCATAAAAAAAGACCTTTTGCTCAGAAAGGTCTTTTTAATACTAACTCAAAACTTTTAAACTGTTATCTCAATTCTTTCAAAATCGCAATCGATTCTGTAGCATTTGATAATTCTGCATATTTTAATGCAGTGTATCCTTTTTCATTTTTCAAATTTGGACGAGCTCCATTTTCCAATAAAATTTTAACAATTTCATGCTTGTTATAACGAGCAGCGATCATTAAAGGTGTAAAATCTTCAGAGATTTGATTAACATCTGCACCGTATTCAATAAACTTTTTAACGGTTTGCAAATCTCCTTTACTAATTGCAATATTTAATGGGTTTGCTGTATAACCTGTACGCTCAATTGGATTTTTAATTGTTGAAACTCCATTTGAAGCCATTGCTACATTTCCAAATGTTACCAAGGCTAGTCCTAAATAAATAACTGATTTTTTCATAATGATTGATTGTTGTTAAAATGATTGATGATGATGATTTTTAATTTCCATGTAAAAGTAACTATTTTTATCGTATTATGCATTACAAAGTACCATGTTTTAATCAATTGTTAACAGTAACTTAATAAAACCATAATTAAAAGACTTGAATGTTACCAAATTCATGGTTTTACTATAATAGACTACAAAAAATGAAAAATGTTACAATAAATTCGAAAAAACTTTTTTTTTATTTTTCAAAATTCTGTCCATCAGCGTATATCGAAATCTTTATTTTTTAATTTTACTATTCTATTCAAACTATAAACCATTAGATTTATAGCATTTTACTTAAAATAATAACCAATAAATCAATAGCTATGATTATTATAAAAAGAATACTCGTCGTTTTAATTTTAATTATTTCATTAGTATTAATAGTGGCTTATTTTATGCCAAAAGAATATATGGTTGAAAGAGAAATTACAATTAATAAACCAGTTGACAGCGTTTTTAAATATGTAAAATCATTAAGAAATCAGAATGAATTTAGTGTTTGGGCCAATATTGATCCGAAAATGAAAGTGAGTTACAAAGGTACCGATGGAACTGTAGGTTCTATTTCTTCTTGGGAAAGTAATGTAAAAGAAGTTGGAGTTGGTGAACAAGAAATAACTAAAATAAAAGAAAACAGACAAATAGATTTTGCACTTCGCTTTAAAAAACCAATGGAAGATACAGCAGTTGGATTTATGTCAACAGAACCTCTTTCTGGAAATCAGACAAAAGTAAAATGGGAAATAAATGGTAAAATTCCGTATCCAACAAATATTATGCTTCCAATGCTTAGATTAGACCAAATGATTGGAAAAGATTTACAAAAAGGTTTGGAAAATCTGAAAAATATAATGGAAGAAAAATAAAATAGACTTTAAAAAAAGAAAAACATCATTTTATCAATGATGCTTTTCTTTTTTTAATGGTATTATCTCAACCCTTTTAAAATAGCTACAGATTCATCTGATTTTGCATATTTGGCATAATCTAATGCTTTTAAGCCATGGTCATTTTCGATTGAAGGTTTGGCTCCATTGGCTAATAAAATTTTAATGATGTCCACATGATTAAAACGAGCGGCCAGCATTAAAGGCGTCATATTTCGTACAATTTTATTAACATCAGCACCATATTCGATACTTTTTTTAACGTTTTCAAGATTACCCTGACATATAGCTTCATGCAAAGGTGATGCTAAGTAAGTTGAAATTTCAATTTGATTTTTAATTGCCGGCTTTTGATTAGAAGCTGTTGCAAAATTTGTAAATACAGCCAAAGCCGTTCCCAGAATGATTACTTTCTTTTTCATGATTGATGTTTGTTAAATGATTAATGATTGTGATGATTTCTAATTAGACGCATCTTATAGGTAAAACGTTGCATCAAAATGAAAAAAAATTTAAAAACTCTTAAAACAACAAAGCGCAATCAGAAAAACTGAAATGCGCTTTTTGCATAATTAACATTATATTTTTAATTTGAATTTGCTATTTCAAATCAATCTTCACAAAAGAAAATGCCCTGCTGTAAGATATACAAATAGCAGGGCACTCTTTTTACTTTACGGTTTTAATAGTTAGTTTAAACCAGAAATTAATATTTAGAAGATAGGTATTCTAATACGTTTTTATTAATACGCTGATCAATATTATCGATATCAGCTTTTACGAATTTTTCTCCTAAGATATTCTCGTATAATTCAATATATCTTTCAGAAACAGATTCAATATATTCATCAGACATATCTGGAATCTGCTGTCCTTCCTGCCCTTGAAAACCATTTTCGATCAACCAGCGGCGAACAAATTCTTTAGAAAGTTGTTTTTGCTCCTCCCCTTTTTCTTGTCTTTCGACATATCCGTCAGCATAGAAATAACGAGAAGAATCTGGTGTATGAATTTCATCAATTAAAACTATAACGCCGTCTTTAGTTTTTCCGAACTCGTATTTTGTATCCACTAAAATTAATCCGCGAGAAGCTGCAATTTCAGTTCCTCTTTGAAAGAGAGCACGAGTATATTTTTCTAAAATCAAATAATCTTCTTCAGAAACAATTCCTTTTGCCAAAATAGCTTCACGAGAAATATCTTCATCATGAGAACCATTATCTGCTTTTGTAGTTGGAGTAATAATTGGCTCAGGAAATTTATCATTTTCTTTTAAGCCATCAGCCATAGTAACACCGCAGATTTGTTTTCTTCCTGCTGCATATTCGCGAGCTGCATGTCCAGACAAATAACCACGAATTACCATTTCTACTTTAAAAGGCTCACATAAATGTCCAACAGCAACGTTTGGATCTGGAGTTGCAATTAACCAATTTGGAACAATATCTTGAGTCAATTCCATAAATTTAGTAGCAATCTGATTTAAGATTTGTCCTTTATATGGAATTCCCTTAGGCAAAACTACATCAAAAGCAGAAAGTCTGTCAGTTGCTACCATTACCAAAAGTTCGTCGTTGATATTATAAACTTCTCTAACTTTTCCGCGGTAAACTGATTTCTGATTTGGGAAATTAAAATTTGTAGTTGTGATTGTATTGCTCATTATCTAGTTGTGTTGTTTTTTATGAATGCAAATTTAAAATTATTTCAGAGAGTTACACCATGAAATTTTAAGATTCAGAAATAAAAAAATCCCTAAATAAAATATTTAAGGATTTTAGTTTGAATATGATTCAAAATTAACTTGAAGCTAATTCTTTATCTAAAATTTTAGATGCAATATATCTTGCTACACCATCTTCTGCATTGGTTTTAATAACTTCTAAATCTGGTAAAGTTTCTTTTAGAACCGCTGGAGCATTGCCCATAATTAAGCCTTTTCCAGACGCAGATAACATTTGCACATCATTAAATCCGTCGCCAAAAGAAACTGCTTGATCTAAAGTGTAACCTTCTTTTTCTAATACTTGTTCAATTGCAACTGCTTTATCTATAGATTTATCCATAAACTCTAAGCAGGTTGGTAAACTAAAAGCATGATGCAAATGTTCTGAAGAATTGGCCAAAACATCGTCCTTTAGTTTTACTAATTTTTCATGATCGTCGCATGAAAAGAAAATTTTGATTGCGCCAAAATCTTCCAGATTTTTATAATCTACTAATTCTGGGCGGTATTTTAATTCGGCTTGAAAAGAATTAAGTCTTTCGTTCCATTTGTTAGTCTGCCAAACATTTTCCTTAAATAAAACTACTGTAATTGCAGGATCAATTTCAACATTCAATGCGGCTTTAACCACATCACTGTCTAGGTTAAAAGCAAAAAGCTCTTCTTTATTTGGTGAATGAATTCTAGCTCCGTTTGAACTCACTAAATATACCGGAACTTCAAGTGTTTCAATAATTGCCATTGCATCAAGATGATGACGGCCAGTTGCTACAACTATAAGGTAATTTTGATTGTGCAGTTCTTGAAAAATTGATTTAGTATATTCTGAAATTCTGTGTTGAGGGTTGAGTAAAGTTCCATCAAGGTCACTTACTACAACTTTTATATTTTTAAGTTTTGTCATATTAATTATCAAATATTGATGTTATGCAAATTTACGGCTTTAAGCTCGTTTAGACAAAGTTTCCTAACTTTGAAATCTAAAAATGGGCTAAGTTTATTATTTATTTAACTATTTGATTAAATATTGCGATTTAAATATTTTAAACTTTTATAATTCCTAACTTATATAAGTTTACAGCTTTCTGAATTACAATTTCAATTTCTTCTAAAGGTAAATCTTCATTAACATCAAACATCATAATTTTCATTCTCGAACGCTTTTCCTGAATCAGAAATGGTTCGTCAAAATGTTTTCCTTCCACAATTCCGATATACGGTTTTTTAAGTTTTTTATAAATCCATAAATAGCAAAACATTTTACGTTTATAACAGAAAAAAGGCATTCCGTATTTTAAAGTATTCGTTATATTTTCATCTTGTTTCAAAATGATTTCTTTTAATGCCAAAAATATTCCTTTTACAGGTTCTTCTTGATTTAAGTAGAAATCATCTAATTGTTTCATTGTATCTTCACTTTTTAATAAATCGACTTAAAATTAAAAATGTTGGAAATAACATAATTAACTGAATTAAAAAAACAGGATAAAGCAAATCAGCGTTAGCATATCTATAACCAAAGCTTACAATTGATACAGGAAAAGTTATTATTAATCCAAACAATGACCAACTTCCATAAAATAAATCTTTAGGATAAATGGAGCATACAGACAACGTTCCTAATCCTACATAAAATAAAGAAATTTTAAATGCAAAAACTCTATTACCAATGATTTTTAAAGTCTTCATTTTTATTAATTTAAAAAAAATATTCGTTTTACACTTTTCCAAAGAAACAAGTGTAAAACGAATATCAATAAATGTTAAAACACAATTCACGATTTACATTTAACATTTTACTAAAATTAAAAATTAGTCGTGATTCTCTATTTGTTTGTAGGCGTCAATTACCTTTTTAACCAATCTGTGGCGAACGATATCTTTATCATCCAGATAAATAATTCCTATTCCGTCAATATCTTTCAGAACCAAAATTGCTTCTTTCAGACCAGAAATAGTTCTTCGTGGTAAATCGACCTGTCCAGGATCGCCAGTAATCATAAATTTAGCGTTTTTTCCCATACGGGTTAAAAACATTTTCATCTGTGAGTGAGTGGTGTTCTGGGCTTCATCAAGGATTACAAACGCATTATCAAGCGTTCGACCGCGCATAAACGCAAGCGGCGCAATCTGAATAATCCCTTTTAAAATGTAATCTTCGAGTTTTTCGTTGGGAAGCATGTCACGCAGCGCATCGTAAAGTGGCTGCATGTAAGGATCGAGTTTTTCTTTCATATCCCCAGGCAGAAATCCGAGATTTTCTCCGGCTTCCACTGCAGGACGAGTCAAAATAATCCTTTTTACTTCTTTATCTTTTAACATTTTAACCGCCATAGCGACACCGGTATACGTTTTTCCAGTTCCAGCAGGACCAATAGCAAAGACCATATCATTTTTCTTAATGGTATCAACCAGCAATTGCTGATTTGGCGTCATCGCTTTGATAATCTTACCGCCAACACCATGAACTAAGATTTTGTCATGATCGTAAGCTCTTTTATCTTCTTGACCATCACTCATGATTACACGTTCAATTACATTATCATCAATATTATTGTATCGTGTGAAATGAAGCATTAATCTTTGAAATCTTTTTTCAAATTCATCTAAAACTTCTTTTTCGCCAAATGCTTTTAAAGTTGTCCCTCGCGCTACGATTTTAAGCTTTGGGTAATACTTTTTAATAATTTCTAGATGGCTGTCCTGTGCGCCCCAAAATTCTTTTGGAGCAATATCTACTAGCTCGATTATTCTTTCGTTCAAATGAAGTAGTTTTAAATTAAAATTCCTTTTTTCTTATTTAGGGGTTGTCGGGTCTTTTTTATTAGTCTCAGTTTCCAGCTGCAGTTTCAGTTTTCCATTTTTGTAGAAACTTGGACCTGCATTCCCACAGAGACTTCTATAACAGCAAGTTAATTTTTAAAATCACAATTTGTCTTTTCTTTCTTTCAATTTGTGTTTACTATTATTAGCTTTGCATTTCTCAAATTTAATGAAAATTAGATTTAAATACTATCAATAGTTATAAACAAAATGATGTCAATAATTACCCTTACTACAGACTACGGCTTAAAAGATCACTTTGTGGGGTCGCTGAAGGGTAAAATACTTTCTGAAAATCCAGAGGTTCAAATAATTGACATTTCTCATGACATTGATCCCTTTAATACTGCAGAAGCCAGTTATGTAATTGGCGCCTCTTATTTAAGCTTCCCGAAAGGAACTGTACACCTTATTGGCGTCGATATTGAACGTAATAAAGAGAACCAGCATATCGCCATGCAGTGGAATGACCACTATTTTATTTGTGCCGATAACGGAATTTTGAGCATGCTTACGCAGAAGATCGTACCGCAAAAAATTGTTGCGATAAATATTCATGATCGTTTCCCGATAGAGTCAACGGATATGGATATCTTTATTCAAGTGGCTTCTCATTTATCAAAAGGCGGTTTATTGAATGTAATTGGAAAAGAAATCACCTCAATAAAAGAAGCAACTGAACTTCAAGCTATTGTTGCCGACGATGGAAACTCGTTAAAAGGCTATATAATTTATATTGATCATTTTGGAAACGTTGTCACTAATATTTCAAAGAAACAATTCTTAGAAGTTTCACGTGGACGCCAGTATGAAATTGTAATGAAACCTAAAAATATCAAAACGATTTTACCTAATTATTCGGCTATTGCAACTTCTGATAAATATCCGATTAAAACGTATGAAGGAGAGAAACTGGCTATTTTTAATGAAGCTGGTTTTCTTGAAATCGCAATATTTAGAAGTAATCCTTCTAAAGTAGGTTCTGCCAATAGCTTATTAGGATTGAATTATCGTGATGTGATTACGATTAAGTTTTCGTAAATAATTTTAGATTTTAGTCCCGATCCCGAAACCTCAGGACGGGATAGATTTTAGATTAAGGAAACTCTAAAGTTTGGAATTTGGAATTTCTCTATTGGAATTTTATTTTTTTATAAAAACAACAATCAAATTTGGTATTTTTGCGCACCTGTAAGACTTTAGACAATTTAAAAAAATCTAAAATTTGAACTATCAAATTTAAAATAACAACATGTTTGTCAGAATAGTAAAAATGAGTTTTCATGAAGAAAAAGTTCCTGATTTTCTGGAGAATTTTGAATCCGTGAAAGAAAAAATAAGAAATGCTGAGGGAAATCGTTTTTTAGAATTGTATCAGGATAAAAATGATAAATGCCTCTTTTTCACTTACAGTTATTGGGAAACCGAAGCTGATTTGGAAAATTATAGGAATTCTGAGCTTTTTAATACGGTTTGGGATTTTACAAAAAAATTATTCAATGCAAAGCCAGAAGCTTGGAGCTTGGATAAATTGGTTAGTTTAAAATAGTTTAAAGTTTCAAGTTTCACGTTAAGCAGGCAACTTGAAACCTTAAACATGAAACAATAAAAACAAAACACGAATGAAATCAATCATTTTAAGAGAAATAAAATCTTTTTTTGGCTCTCCTATCGGCTATTTGGTCATTGCGATTTTTTTAATCAGCAGCGGACTATTTTTATGGGTTTTTGAAGGAGATTACAATATTCTAAATACAGGTTATGCCGATTTAACTCCATTTTTTACTTTAGCGCCTTGGATTCTAATTTTCTTAATTCCAGCCGTAACTATGAGAAGTTTCTCTGACGAAAAGAAACAAGGTACTTTAGAATTGTTACTGACAAAACCTTTATCAATCTGGGAAATTGTAAACGGAAAATTTTTCGGCTCTTTTCTTTTGATTATTTTGGCAATTGT
Organism: Flavobacterium sp. S87F.05.LMB.W.Kidney.N; assembly: GCF_004366435.1. NCBI lineage: Bacteria > Pseudomonadati > Bacteroidota > Flavobacteriia > Flavobacteriales > Flavobacteriaceae > Flavobacterium > Flavobacterium sp. S87F.05.LMB.W.Kidney.N. Next base: position 18,223 of record NZ_SODX01000009.1, read on the forward strand.
TCCGACACTTATTTATGTAAAAGTAATTTCAGATTTAGGTTTGCCAGAAGGTAACATTGATATGGGAAGCACAATTGGTTCTTACTTCGGATTGTTATTTTTAATCGCTTCTTATTCAGCAATCGGGATCTTCACTTCTACCCTTTCAGAAAATCAGATTGTAGCTTTTATTATTGCTGTTTTCTTATGCTTTTTCTTGTATTTTGGTTTTGAAGGTTTAAGTTCTTTAATTCCTGGTTCAAACAATATTGTTGCAGTTTTAGGAATGCAGAATCACTTTAAAAGCATGAGCCGCGGTGTTATTGATACACGCGATGTTATTTATTTTTTAAGCATTACAATCGCTTTTCTATCTTTTACTGTTTACCAATTAAAATCTTATAAAGCGTAATGAAAGCATCTACAAAGCAGAATTTAAAAACATTAGGCATTACTATATTCATTTTAGTTGTTTTAAATGTACTTGGTACCCTATTTTTCCAGCGTTTTGATTTAACGAAAGACAAACGTTATACTTTATCTCCAACTTCATTAGGAATTGTAAAACAAGTTGAGAATCCGCTTTCTATAAAAATTTATATGGCTGGCGATCTTCCAGCAGATTTTAAACGTTTGCAGCAGGAAACCAAACAATTACTAGAAGAATTTCAAGCGTATAATAAAAATATTGTTTTCGAATTTGTCGATCCTTTAGAAAATGAAGAAGAAAGTGACGAACTTACAAAATCACTTTTCAAAAAAGGATTAACGCCAGTAAACATAACAGTTGACGATAAAGGAAAACAATCTCAAGCAATGGTTTTTCCTTGGGCAATCGCAGTTTATAACGGAAAAGAAGTTAATATTCCATTATTGAAAAATATAATGGGTGCTTCGACTACACAAAAAGTAATGGGATCTATTCAGCATTTAGAATATTCTATCGCAGATGCCATCAATAAAATTACTAAAAACAAACAGAAAAAAGTTGCAATTATAAGAGGTAACGGTGAATTGAAAGAAATTCATATTGCTAAAATGCTGCTGCAGATTAGAGAAAGTTATTTCATTGGACCTTTTACATTAGATTCTGTTGCAAAAGATCCAAATGGAACTTTAAATGCGCTAAAAAAATACGATTTAGCCATTATCTCAAAACCAACAGAAAAATTCACTGACGAAGAAAAAGAAGTTCTAGATCAGTTTATAATGAACGGAGGAAAAACAATTTGGTTAATTGACCAAGTTGCTGCCGATATGGATAGTTTGTATAATGATATGGGCGCCACTTTAGCATATCCGAGAGATTTAAATTTGAACGATATGTTCTTTAAATACGGGTTCAGAATTAATCCTGATTTGATAAAAGATGAACAGGGAAGCCCAATAAAACTGGCAACCGGCGAACAAGGAAGTGCAACTCAATATCAGGATTTTGTCTGGAAATTCGCACCTCAGGTTTACCCAGCAAGCCAGCATCCTATCGTGAAAAATCTTGGTGGCATTAAATTCGATTTTGCAAGCCCAATTGACACCTTAAAAAATGGAATTAAAAAAACTGTTTTACTGCAGTCTTCTCAATATTCTAAAACCATTGGTTCGCCCGCAGAAATCAATCTGAATATGGTAACCGAAAAATCTACTCCAGAAGAGTATTTGAATAAAGGAAACTTACCTCTTGCCGTATTATTAGAAGGATCTTTTCATTCTGCTTTTGAAAATAGAGTATTGCCATTTAAAGACAATTCTTTTACCGCAAAAGGAAAACCAAATAAAATGATTGTTATTGCTGACGGAGACTTGGCAAGAAATCAATTAGACAAAAACAGAATGCCTGTAGAATTAGGTTACGATCAAAGAACTGGAAATCTTTACGACAATAAAGACTTTATCATGAATTGCATCAATTATCTGCTGGATGATACTGGACTTATTAACATTAGAAGTAAAGATGTGGAGCTGCCTTTATTAGATAAAGAAAAAGTTTACGAAAGCTACACTATGACCCAATTCATAACTATCGGAGTTCCAATTCTAATTTTATTAGTTTTTGGACTTGCCTTTACCTTTATCAGAAAAAGAAGGTACAGTAAGTAGATGTTAATAAAAAAATGTAATACTTTGGATTGTTTAAGATATATTTGTAATCCGTATATTTAGCCCTTTATTTGCTAAAAGATCCATCAAAAAATAAAATAAAACAGATGAAATTTATAGTATCGAGTTCGTACTTATTAAAACAATTACAAGTTTTAGGTAGTGTAATCAATAGCAACAACACGTTGCCAATTTTAGACAACTTTTTATTTGAACTAAACAATAATGAGTTAACAGTTTCGGCTTCAGATCTTGAAACGACAATGTCGGCTACATTATCGATCGATTCTACAAGTAAAGGAAGCGTAGCTGTACCAGCTAAACTTTTGCTTGAAATTTTAAAAACTTTCCCAGAACAGCCATTAACTTTTACTGTTGAGGATAACAATACAGTAGAAATTAGTTCAAATTCTGGTAAATATGCATTGGCTTATGCGGCTGGAGAAGAATTTCCTAAAGCGGTAAGTTTAGAAGATCCGTCTGTAACACTTGTTCCTGCAGAAGTTTTGGCAACTGCGGTAAGTAAAACTATTTTTGCTGCTGGAAACGACGATTTACGTCCGGTAATGTCTGGAGTTTTCTTCCAGTTTTCACCTGAAGGATTAATTTTCGTAGCAACTGATGCGCACAAATTAGTAAAATATGCTCGTACAGATGTAAAAGCCTCTCAAGTAGCAGATTTTATTATGCCGAAGAAACCTTTGAATATCTTAAAAAGTATTTTAGGAACTTCTGATGCTGAAGTAAAAATTGAATACAACGATTCAAATGCGACTTTCTCATTTGACAATTATATCTTAATGTGTCGTCTAATCGACGGAAAATATCCTAATTACGAAGCAGTTATTCCAAAAGAAAATCCAAACAAATTAATGATTGACCGTTCTTTATTCTTAAGTTCAGTTAAGCGTGTTGCGATTTTCTCTAATAAAACTACACACCAAATTCGTTTAAAAATTGCTGGAGCTGAATTGAATGTTTCGGCAGAAGATATTGATTACTCAAACAAAGCAGAAGAAAGATTGACTTGTGATTATCAAGGAGATGATTTACAAATTGGTTTCAACTCTCGTTTCTTAACTGAGATGCTGACAAACCTGCAATCTGACATGATTATGCTTGAAATGTCATTACCAAATAGAGCAGGTATTTTAACGCCTGTAGATGGTTTAGAAGAGGGAGAAACAGTTACTATGCTTGTAATGCCTGTAATGTTAAATAGTTAACATTAAAGTTTCTTTCTGTTACAGGGATATTTTTTAGTTTCAGATTAAAGATCTATCATTGTAAAAAAAAAGATATCGCTATTAACCAACCATTTTTTATACCTAGAAACCGCAATTCCTATAAAGAGTTGCGGTTTTTTATTTTAAGGTTTGGTTGGTTTTGTTTCAGGTTTCATGTTTCAGGTTGGCACATATGCTGTATGTTTTTTAACCGCAAAGTTCGCTAAGTTTTTTTTTCTAAGCTTTATATGTCTACAAACGCAAAAAGTTCGCAAAGCTCTATGATAACTTTGCGACCTTTGCGAAAAACCTCTGCGACCTTTGCGGTTAAACTTTAAACCTGAAACGTGAAACTTGAAAACCTGAAACAAAATTTTCTGTAACTTTGTAAAATGAAAATAGAAATTTGGTCGGACATCATGTGTCCGTTTTGTTATATCGGAAAAAGACAGTTGGAAACAGCGCTTGCTGTGTTCCCAAATAATGATTTTGAAATTGAATGGAAAAGCTTTCAATTGGATCCAACTATTACTTCTCAGCCAAATATGGACGTTTACACGTTTTTAGCTGAGAGAAAAGGCATGTCAATCGAACAATCTAAAGAAATGCACAAAGGAGTCGTTGAACGCGCTAAAAGTGTTGGTTTAGAATATAATTTTGACAAAGCCGTTATATCAAATTCATTAAACGCCCACCGAATCATTCAATTGGCTAAAACTAAAAATATTGGCGATCGTATGGAAGAAATTTTCTTCAAAGCTTATTTCACTGATGGAAAAGATTTAAACAACGGTCCTACTTTAATTCAATTAGGAATTGAAGCGGGTTTGGAAGAAAATGAAATTAGAGAAGTACTTGAAAGCGATAATTTATTTATAAAAGAAGTACAAGCAGATATTAAAGAAGCTGGTGAAATTGGAGTTCAAGGAGTTCCGTTTTTTGTTTTCGACCGCAAATACGCAGTTTCTGGAGCACAGCCTGTAGAAACCTTTATAAAAACTATTGAAGAAATTCTCAAATAAAAGAAACATTTAAAAAAACGTAAAAGCGTGCTGTCTATATTTAAACAGCACGCTTTTATTATTTAGTTTATTTCAAACTAAAAATTAATGACTACCTCTACCTTTTGAATCTGTTGATTTTGTTGTAGTGCTTTTTCCTCTAGAACCAGTTGATGATTTTTGAGTATTTCCAGAATCTTTCATTCCAGATTTCGAATCTTTTCTTGAAGTTTCCATGATAATATAATTTTTTAAATTATTGATATACAAAGTTGCAAAATAGGCGATTGATTTTTTTATAGAATTAAATTCGAATCTTATAAAATAAAAAGCAAACAATCATGTAAGATTAAAATTAAATCCTATAATTTTTTTAAATAACTAATTTTCAAATTTGTATATATGCAAAAGTTGAATGTTTATTAATTTAAAATAACAGCTATGAAAACAAATGCCGACAACAGCATTGCTGCGAAAAATCACTTCATATGCAGTAGACCAGATCATATTGATACAGCTCATGAAAATGAGGCAATGGATGAAGAATTCACAACTGGCCAAAATCCTGATACTACTTATAGAAATAAATGTGATCAGTTTTCTGAAGATAGTTATGAAATTATAGAAAGCGGATTAAATCTAGCTGAAGATAATACTTCATTTTCAACTTATGATCAATCAAATCCGTATGATAGTTATAATTTGGATCATGAAGACGAAAAATACTCTAATCCTCCTTATAAAAATCTTGAAAATTAAAAAACCTTTAGTAAATTATGTCGCCAAAAAATGATCAAGAAATAATGAATGAATATTTGTCTAACGAAAGAACTTTGTTAGCGTGGCTTCGTACTGGAATTGGCATAATGGTTTTTGGTTTTGTAGCGGTAAAATTTTCATTGTTTTTAAAACAGCTTCCGGCTAAATATTTAGCAGAAACTGTACCTCCAAATAGTAATTTTACTATCTATTTAGGAATTGGATTATTGATTGCAGGCGCTTTAACGATTCTTCTATCTTATTTGCGCTACACTAAAACTGTCAAATTATTGAAACAGGGCAAATACCAATATTCAACTGCAATGCTGACGTTTATAACAATGATGCTTTTTGTTTTGAGTATTTCTCTCATTGCTTATCTTATTATTGCTGCAAGTACATAAATTGTAATTTTCTAATTATCAAATTATCAAATTATCTAATTATTAAAATTATAAAGATGAATCCACCATTATTACAATTTAATGATAAAGGCATTTACTGTCAGCAGGCAGATGTTTATCTTGACCCTTGGCGCCCCGTTAAAAATGCTATTATCACACACGGTCACTCTGATCATTCAAGGTGGGGACATCAAAATTATATTACTCATTATACCAATGTACCTATCATTAAACATCGTCTTGGCGATATTAATGTAACCGGCAAAGACTGGAACGAAACTTTTACTATAAACGGTGTAAAATTCTCTTTTCATCCTGCTGGCCACATAATTGGTTCTGCTCAAATAAGAGTAGAATACAAAGGTGAGATTTGGGTATTTACAGGAGATTACAAAACAGAAGACGATGGAATTTCTGTCCCTTATGAAGTCGTAAAATGCCATTCATTTATAACGGAATGTACATTTGGACTTCCCGCTTTTAAATGGGAACCGCAGACAGATGTAATGACCGATATTAATAATTGGTGGGCAGAAAATCGCGCTGAAGGAAAAACCTCTGTTCTATTTGGTTATTCGTTAGGAAAAGCACAACGTTTATTAAAAAATTTGGATCCAAATATTGGAAGAATTTACACTCATGGTGCAATCGAAAATATGACCGAAGTTGTTCGTCCGTTAATTGATTTACCTGCAACAATTCGAGTAACGCCTGAAACTAAAAAAGAAGATTTGTTGGGAAGTATCGTTATCGCACCTCCAAGCGCGCATGGAAGTACTTGGATTAGAAGGATGACGCCTTTTGTAACAGGTTCAGCAAGCGGCTGGATGGCATTTCGAGGCGCAAGACGAAGAAGAGCTGTGGACCGCGGATTTGTCTTAAGTGATCATTGCGACTGGACAGGATTACTAGAAAGCATTCAAGCGACCGGCGCAGAAAAAGTAATCTGCACCCACGGATACTCTGATATATTCTCTAAATATTTAAGAGAATTGGGTTACGATGCAAGAACCGCCCACACACAATACGAAGGAGAAACGAATGATTCTGAAGAAAACTGAAAGGAGTTTTGAGCTGTGAATTGTGAATTGTGAATTGCGAGTTGTGAGTTGTCAATTTATTCAAAATCACACCCTAAACATCGATCACCAATACAGAGCATTAACAATAACCATCAACTATCACCATCAACCATTAACCATCAACCATCAACCATCAACCATCAACCATCAACCATCAACCATCAACCACTAACCATCAACCATTAACCATTAACCATTAACCATCAACCAAAAAAACTATGAAAAACTTTGCCGAGCTTATAAAAACCCTGGATAGTTCTAATAAAACATCGGTAAAAGTTGATGCTTTAACGAATTACTTTCAAAAAGCCAGCGATGAAGATAAAGTGTGGACAATAGCTATTCTTTCTCACCGTCGCCCTCCCCGACCTGTTAATACAACTTTATTACGATTGTGGGCAAACGAACTGGCGAATATTCCGCTTTGGCTGTTTGAGGAAAGTTATCATATTGTAGGTGATTTGGCTGAAACTATTGCATTGGTAATTCCGACTACAAAAGAACATTCTGATAAAAGTCTGACTGAATTTCTACAAGAAATTATAGCTTTAAAAAAGAAAACCGATTTCGAAAAAAAAGAATATTTACAAACCAATTGGCTTAATTTAAATTATTACGAAAGATTCGTTTTCACAAAGTTAATTACAGGCAGTTTTAGAATTGGTTTAAGTCAGAAATTAATGACTCGCGCGCTTTCTAAATCTGAGAATATTGACGAAGATACCCTAGCGTACAAATTAATGGGAGACTGGAATCCGAACACGATTACTTTTCAAGAGTTAATTTTAGACGAAAGAAGCAGCGATTATTTATCAAAACCATATCCGTTCTATTTAGCTTATCCAGTTGAAGGAGAACTTTCAAATCTTGGAAATCCAGAAGATTGGAGTGCCGAACATAAATGGGACGGAATTCGATCTCAAACTATTATCCGCGATAATGAAATTTACGTCTGGAGCCGAGGAGAAGAATTGGTAACCGATAAATATCCAGAGTTCAATTCGTTTATCGGAAATATTCCAAATGGAACTGTAATTGATGGCGAGATTCTTCCTTTCATTGATAATCAAATTGGTACTTTTAATGATCTGCAGACGAGAATTGGACGAAAAAATGTATCAGCTTCTGTTTTAAAAAACACTCCAGTTATCATCAAAGCTTATGATTTACTGGAATGGCAGGGAAATGATATTCGAAATCTGCCTTATGAAGAACGCCGTACATTATTAGAAGAATTATTTACGACTTTAATCGGAAAAGATATTCCGCTTCAATTATCAGAAAGACTTAATTTTTCAACTTGGGAAGAAATAACAGCTGAAAGACTAAAATCGCGCGAAATGCGAAGCGAAGGTTTAATGCTGAAGCGAAAAAATTCTCCCTATCTAGTTGGACGAAAAAAAGGCGATTGGTGGAAATGGAAAATTGAACCTTTAACAATAGATGCGGTACTGACCTACGCCATGCGTGGCCACGGACGAAGATCTAATTTGTTTACCGATTATACTTTTGCCTTATGGCATGAAAATGAAAACAATGAACGTGAACTCGTCACTTTCGCGAAAGCGTATTCTGGTTTAACTGACGCTGAATTTAGAATGGTAGACGATTTTATCAAAAAAAATACTCTAGAAAGATTCGGGCCTGTAAGAAGTGTAACTCCAAAATTAGTATTTGAAATTGGTTTTGAAGGAATTGCACTTTCTAAAAGACATAAAAGCGGTGTTGCAACCCGTTTTCCCAGAATTTTAAGATGGCGTCAGGATAAAAAAATAGAAGATGCCAATTCGATCGAAGATTTAAAAAATATGATTTCATAAATGAATAGAGAGCAGTTATTTACGATTGCCAGCAATTGGTTTGAAAATCAAGGCTGGAAACCTTTTCCATTTCAAACTCAGACATGGACTGCTTTCCTGCAGGGAAAAAATGGATTGCTAAACGCTCCAACCGGAAGCGGAAAAACGTATGCACTCTGGCTTCCAATTATTTTAAATTATATTAAAGAAAATCCAAACTATAAAACGAAACAAACTCCTGGTTTAAAAGCTATTTGGATTACGCCCTTGCGCTCTTTATCAGTCGAAATCAAACAAGCTGCAGAAAGAGTTATAAATGATTTAGATATTAAAATGACGGTTGGAATCCGTTCTGGAGACACTTCCGCAGCGGAAAGAGCCAAGCAAAAAGGAAGAATGCCAGATTTATTAATTACAACTCCAGAAAGCCTGCAATTGCTTTTAGCCTCAAAAGGATACGAATCTACTTTTAAAAATTGCAGCTCAATTGTAATTGATGAGTGGCACGAATTGCTGGGAACAAAGCGTGGCGTTCAAGTAGAATTAGGTTTATCGAGACTCAAAACAATCGCTAAAAACATTCGCATTTGGGGAATTTCTGCAACAATTGGCAACTTGCAGCAGGCTCAGGAAGTTTTGCTCGGTGTCGATTCTGAAGCGTATCATAATTCTGTTTTAATCAAAGCTGTAATTCATAAAAAAATAAAAGTTGTTTCGATTATTCCAGAGAAAATGGATACTTATCCTTGGCGCGGACATATGGGCTTACATTTAATTGATGAAGCGGCAAAAATTGTAAAAGCTAGTAAAACAACACTTATTTTTACCAATGTTCGTTCGGCATGCGAAATTTGGTACCAGCGATTACTAGAAAAATATCCTGAATTTGCTGGCGAAATGGCAATGCATCACGGTAGCATTGATCGAGAAACCAGACAATGGGTTGAAAATGCCATTCGAAATGAAGAATTAAAAGTCGTAGTTTGTACTTCTAGTTTAGATTTGGGAGTTGACTTTGCTCCAGTCGAATCTATTATTCAGGTGGGCGGCCCAAAAGGTGTTGCACGATTTATGCAGAGAGCAGGACGAAGCGGTCATCAGCCAGGAAAAGAAAGTGTAATTTATTTTCTTGCCACTCATGCTATTGAACTTATAGAAGCTTCTGCTTTAAAAAAAGCCGTAGAAAACAGCGTAATTGAAGATCGTGTTCCATATTTAAACAGTTGGGATGTTTTGGTTCAGTATCTCAATACTTTAGCGGTTTCTGACGGTTTCTTTCCAGATGAAATTTTTAAAGAAGTACAGGGAACATTCAGCTACCAAACCATTACAAAAGAAAACTGGAACTGGATACTCAATTTCATTACAAACGGAAGTCAGAGCCTTCATGCTTACGACGAATTCAAAAAAGTAGAAATTGAAGAAGACGGGCGCTATAAAATTAATAACCGAATGATTGCAATGCATCACCGAATGCAGATTGGAACAATTGTAGGCGATGCTGTTTTGAATGTAAAATATATGAGCGGCGGTTATATTGGAACTATTGAAGAATGGTTTATTTCGAAATTGAAACCTGGCGATACTTTTATTTTTGCGGGAAAGAAACTGGAATTATTCCGAATTCGAAATATGCAGGTTTTGGTCAAAAAAGCCAGTCCAAAAAAAGAATCGAAAATTGCCAGCTGGATGGGCGGACGCATGGCGTTATCTGCACAAATGAGTGAATTGCTTCGTCAGGAATTATATCGAGCCAATACTGATAATCTTTCACCCGAATTAAAAGCGCTCCAGCCATTGTTTAATAGACAGCGAAAAGAATCGATTGTTCCTGATAACAATGAATTTTTGATTGAAACTTTTAAAAGCCGAGAAGGCTATCACGCGATATTTTATCCGTTTGAAGGACGTTTTGTACACGAAGCGCTGGCAAGTTTATTAGCCTACAGAATTAGTTTACTGCAATCGATCAGTTTTTCTCTGGCTTATAATGATTACGGATTTGAATTGCTTTCTGATCAGGAAATTGATATTGAAGCGGTATTGGATAACAATCTATTATCAACAGAATATGTACATCATGATTTGCAGAAAAGTTTAAATTCGACGGAAATGGCAAGAAGAAAATTTCGAGATATTGCTGTAATCGCTGGATTGGTTTTTACAGGTTTTCCTGGAAAAATGGTCAAAACAAAACATCTACAAAGTGGTTCTCAATTGCTGTTTGAAGTATTCAGAGATTTTGAGCCTGATAACTTATTGCTGCATCAAGCGTATCGTGAGACCTTCGAACATCAACTGGAAGAAGGACGTTTGATTTTGGCTTTGGAACGAATTGCAAATCAAAAAATAGTTTGGAAACAATGTCTTAAACCTACTCCGTTTAGTTTTCCTATAATTACGGACCGTTTAAGAGAAAAACTTTCAAGTGAAACATTAGCGGAGAGAATTCAGAAAATGACCGCTTCTTACATGAAATAATACTTTATGAAAATTAAGATCAATAACGAAACATTTATATTGCATTGCAATGGAGCTGTTTTTTGGGAAGAAAAAAATACAATAATTATTTCTGATGTTCATTTAGGAAAAGTGACGCATTTTAGAAAACACGGAATCGCTATTCCGCAAAATGCCATTTCAGAGAATTTCAGAAAAATTACAGAAGTTTTAGATTATTTTAATCCAAAGAAAATTATCTTTTTAGGAGATTTATTCCACAGTACCAAAAATGCAGAATGGGATTTGTTTGAAAACTGGGTTCTAGATAATAATCATGAAACGTATTTAATTACAGGAAATCACGATATTATCGATGATGTTCATTATAGAAAAATTGGCGTAATTGTAGTTGAAATGTTAGAAATTGATCACTTCTTTTTTACACATCACCCGACTGAAAAAGAGAATTCTTTTAATTTCTCTGGGCATATTCATCCTGGAATTCTCTTGCGTGGTTTAGGTTTACAAAGTCTTAGACTTCCCTGCTTTTTTCATAAACCAAATCAAATGATTTTACCTGCTTTTGGTGAGTTTACTGGAAAGTATTTTCTGAAACCTAATGTTGAAGATATAGTTTATGCTATTGCTGGAAATGAGGTAATTCAGATTAGTAAAGAATAAAAAAACATTATCACATTATGTTATAAAATTGATAATAAGCAATTTACAGCATTTTATTTAAAGTAAAATTTAAAAAATAATCAAAACTAAATTTACTAGGTTTGTTTTAGTAACAACAGCAAATCTTTTCCATTTCAGTTAGGATAATCCTTCCAATTGTTCAAAAACTGGGATCAAAGCTTTTCCTTTCTCTGTCAGATAATATTCAATATGCAAAGGCTTTAATTTAATTGTCGTTTTTTCTAAAAGTCCTTCTTCTTCCAATTCTTTCAAAGCGGTAGACAAAGATTGTTTGTTGGAACCCTGAATTTGTCGCAGCAAAGTATTAAATCGTAGAGGTGATTCTACTGCTAAACGAAAAATTTCTGCTTTCCATTTTCCAGATAACATTTTTAAAAGTCTTTGTGCTGGACAAGTTTCTGTTTCTTCCATAATCTACTGGGTAGTCAAGAAAATCTGACCTATTGTTTCGGAATGTTTTTTAATTAAATTTTGTATAAAACTTAATGTAAAAATATAAAATGAAAACAAAGAAACCTAGCGAAATGACGACCGAGCAACTATTAAAAAGACAGAAAACAATACAATTTATGATATATATTCTACTCGGCGCTTCTATACTTTTACTTTTAATTATCGTGTTTTTATTTCTAAAAAAGGAATTTAGCGCTTTAATTGTAATTCCCTTTTCGATGATTTCAATTATAATTGACAACTCAAATTCATTAAAAGAAATTAAGCAAGAAATCGCTTTGAGAGAGATATAATCGTAATCTGACGATAAAATGTGCTGAAATGTCTAATTTAATTTTTTCTTCACGAAAAGTTTTGCAAAAAAAATTAAATTTGATCTCCCTAAATAAGCCATTTACATTATGATTTTTCAAAAAAGAACATTTTATTTTTTCGCTCTGTTTTTATTTCTTTTCTGTTCTCTGCAAAGTTTTTCGCAAGAACAAAAACCTGTCAAAAAAGAAAGTTCCGGCAGATTATTTAACGACACCACAGCAACAGACAGCGATTACCTAATGGCGATCGAAAAAGCAGGAGAAGTATTAGAATCTGCTTACAATGACATTGATTTTGAAGGTGATACTCATCATCTTTTTGGCGAAATGAAACGTACAGAAAGTAAACTGAACCTTATTTTAGCCAGTTTAAAAGGCGCCAATCCTAATGTGCGCAACCAGCAGATGTACCGCATTGTACTGCAAGAAATCCAGCAAGAATTAGAAGAACAGAATAAAGCTATAAACGCTCGAAATCTTAATCTTGAAAAAATTAAAACCCGCGTAATTGATCTTCGTAAAGACAAAACTTTAATTACTTTACTTAAAGACACCATTCGCCGCAAGCAGTTCAAGAAAGAATTTGCTGATCTTAGAAAGAGATATGTTGGAACTGATAGTCTTATGACTAAAAACCAAACCATTTTAAACAATAAGAAGCGATTGACTGTACAGCGAAAAATTGCTGTTTCTAGCGCTTTAATTACAGTTGAAAGTAAACTTGAAAAATCTGGAATCAGCATTTTTAAGAAAGAATATCCAACTTTATGGCAGATCACAGATTCGGCTGCCAATAAAAAGGTGACACACAACATTAAAAATAAAATTATAATTGAAGAAAATGTTGCTGCCTATTATCTAGGTTACAAAGCAGGCGGATTGATCACTTTGTGTTTCTTCATGGGACTTTTGTTTTGGTACATCTCCAGAAACGTAAAATATCTAAAAGCAAATGGATACGGCGAAAGTCTTTCTCTTTTAAATTTCAAATATTTAAATCGTGGTGTCTTACTGCCTGTTTTAGTAATTGCATTAAACATCGCTGTTGTTACCAATTTATATGCACCGGCATTATTTTTAGAATTAATGCAGCTTCTTTTGCTTGGAGTTTTAACTGTACTCTTTAAAAATCAATGGTCTAAAGTTGCTATGCGCAATTGGCTTTTCTTACTCGGATTGTTTTTTGCCCTTTGTTTCTTAGACTTATTTATTACAATAGGGTTATTACAGCGTTTTGCTTTTGTTGCAATTAATATTTTAGGAATTCGATATGGTTTGGTGCAAATTAAAACCCTAAAAGAAGAACTTTACATTAAAGGATTTTTTAAATGGGCAAGTATCATTTTTATCGGATTAAATGGTTTATCAATTCTTTTTAATTTGTTCGGAAGAGTTTCTCTTTCCAATATGTTAAGCCTTACAGCATTTATTTCGCTTACGCAGATTGTCGCTTTAAGCGTTTTATTAAAAATTATTTTAGAGATTATCCTTTTGCAGATTTATACTACGCGAGTAAAAAGAGGAATCGAAAAAATGTTTGATTTCGAAAATTTATCAGATACCTTAAAAAAACCTTTTATTATCGTAATCAGCTATATGTGGCTTGTGGTAATTGCTTCAAATCTTAATATTTGGGAATCACTTCGTGCTGCTTTTCAAAAAATATTAAATCATCCAAATACTATCGGAAGCATCACATTTACACTTGGTAACATTGTTCTTTTTTTTATTATTATTTGGGTTGCGCATTTATTGCAAAAGTATGTGGCGTATTTCTTTGGTGAAATTGATGATGAAAACGAAGAAAACGTCAACAAAAGACAGCATTCAAAATTATTAATTACCCGATTAGTAGTTTTAATAAGCGGATATCTGCTTGCGGTTGCGGCGTCAGGAATGCCTTTAGACAAATTGAGTATTTTATTAGGAGCTTTAGGTGTCGGTGTCGGACTTGGTCTTCAAAATATCGTCAGCAACTTTGTATCAGGAATCATTTTGATTTTTGATAAACCGATTCAGATTGGTGATGTTGTTGAAATTAGTTCAGAATCTGGCCGTGTAAAATCTATGGGACTTAGAACTACTAAAATTAATGCGCCAAACGGTGCTGAAATCATTATTCCGAATGGTAATTTATTATCTCAAAACATTACCAATTGGACCTATACTGATAATTTCAAACTCGTTGAAGTTACTTTTGAAATCGTTGGTGAAACCGTTCCAGAAGAAATCAATTTAGTTGTAAACGAAACACTTGCTAATCTGCCAATGGTAAATAATGCAAAACCATCTCAGATTTATTACAGCGCTATTTCTGACGGAAAATTTAAACTTCTGATCAAATTTTGGTGTAGTATTTACAGAACCGAAGAAACAATAAGTCTGGCGAGACAAGAATTATATAATAGTTTTAAAAACAAAGGTTTACATTTCTCTAGTTAATAGAAAAATAAAAGACATTATACTTCTTACAATAAAGCTGCAACACTAAAAAAGTTGCAGCTTTATTATTTTATATAATCGATAAAAGTTAGGCAAAAAATAAAAAAATAAATATCTAACAGCATGATTAGAATCATGTTTTGAAAAAAATGATGATAATACATTTACCCTATTCAAATTATCAGCTTAAAAGCATTTCAAATAAACTTGGATTAAATTTAAAATTAAAGAAGAAGGTTCTGCTCATAGGAATGTCGACATACATATCTATTTTGGATTGTCTCACCTGATACTGCGCTGGTTGGAGCCTGCGTATACTATTAAAAAACTTTTATTTGTGTGCGCGGCCGTGTCGAGAGCAGAACTTCTTATTTTAGGAAGTCTAATGAATATTGCCACTTTTTGTTAAAATCTGATTTCCATCAGTAACTTTTATTTATCTTTTGGAATAATGTACAAACAATGAATCTAATAAATTAGATCGTGGTTTTGGAAATGAAAAACGAAAAAAAATCGAGCGAATTAAATTGAAAAAACTGCGTTAAGTCTAGTGATTTCAAAAAGTCTTTACTTAAATTAACTCTCACTAAAAATCTTAAAAACAAATAATTAAAAAATTAATCTCATAAATATTTGCATATATGACCAATCGGTCATATATTTGCATCATCAAATACAACCTATCATGACAAAAGGGGAAGAAACCAAACAATTTATTATAGAAAAAGCCGCTCCTATTTTCAATACAAAAGGAATTGCTGCTACTTCTATGAGCGATATCATGGAGGCTACGAAATTGTCTAAAGGAAGTATGTATGTTCATTTTGAAAATAAAGATGTTTTGGCCTGCGCTGCCGTAGACCACAATATGAAAATATTAAGCACTAAACTTCAGGCGCAATTAAGTCAGGGGAAAAGTGCCAAAGAACAGCTTTTTGCTTATATCGATTTTTTCAGCAATCCACTTAATCCACCTGTTAGCGGCGGCTGTCCGTTATTAAATTTTGGAACTGAGGCCGATGATACTAATCCGATTGTAAAAGAAAAAGTGAACACAGGCATTAAACGAGGACAACAGCTTTTATCTGCTATAATAGAAAAAGGAATCGCTGATGGAGAATTTAATCCGAAATGGAAAGGATCAGAATTTGCCACTGTGCTTTTTGCCATGCTTGAAGGCGGTCATTTAATGTCCCGTATGTCTGGCAATAATGACAATATGAAAACAATAGAAGAAACACTTAAAAAAATTATATCTGAAAACTCGATATAATTTTTTTTACCATAAAAATGACCGATCAGTCATATTTAAAATTAATTAATTATAAAAACAATTACCATGTCAAAAACAATTTTAATTACAGGAGCTTCAAAAGGATTTGGAAGAACTTGGACAGAAGCTTTTTTAGCTAAAGGATACAATGTAGCAGCAACTGCTAGAAATTTAGACACTTTAAACGATTTAAAAGAAAAATACGGGAATGCAATTCTGCCATTACAACTAGATGTAAATAACAGAGAGGAATCTCTTCAAGTAGTACAAAAAGTAAAACAGCATTTTGGAACGATTGACGTTTTAATAAACAACGCAGGTTACGCGCTTACCGGCGCGATTGAAGAAGCTAGTGAACAGGAAGCAAGAGAACAATTTGAAACTAACTTTTTTGGAACTTTGTGGTTAACACAAGCCGTTTTACCTATTATGAGAGAGCAAAAAAGCGGGCATATTATTCAAGTTTCTTCTATTTTAGGATTGGCAACTTTACCAGCCACAATGGGACTTTACAGCGCTTCAAAATTTGCTATTGAAGGTTTAAGTGAAACTTTAGCTTCGGAAGTAAAACAATTCGGAATCCATGTAACCTTATTAGAACCAAATGGATACGCATCTAATATTTGGCATACTGGAATTACCAGCAAAAGTTTACCTGCTTATGACGAAATTAAAAAAGCAATGACAGCATCAGAAAATATATTCGGAAAAGTAGAAGCAACTGCTTCTGCAGTCGTAAAACTAGTCGAAAACGAAAATCCTCCTTTACGATTATTACTTGGAAAAGTGGCACTTCCATTCGTAAAACAAAGCTATGAACAAAGATTGGAAAATTGGGAAAAATGGAATGACGTTTCTGTTGAAGCTCATGGATAAATAAATCTTGATTTATAGCATTTTCAATTACAAAATTAAAAGTTCCAGAAAAAAACTGGGACTTTTTTGTTGTTAGAAAAAGCTATATTTCAAAAAGTCAATATCTAAAATTTGTTAAATCGTACGTAAGAAATTTAATATTTTATGTAAATTTGATTAGTACCCAATTGTAAAAAAGCATTTTAATGCTGTTTACAAATCATAATTAAATTCATAACTTTAAATACCACAAGGAATGAAAAAATATCTTGCTATTACATTTTGGGCAATCTACATGTTCTTTTTTGCAATTCCTTTTCCGATGCTGATGTATTATAATATCAATGACGAATTTGATATTAATGCATTAAATGATAAAAATCCGTGGCTGGCGCTCTGCATAGTATTTTTATCAATAGTAATATGGCTGATTATTTTAATTGGATATTTCCAAAAATGGATATTGCAGGTTTTTATCACAAAAAGAAATTTAGAAGCAATAAAAGAGACTGGTGTAAAAAGAGAAGCAAAAATTATAAATGCTGTAAAAATTTCAAAACCAGCATCTAAATTAAATACTTACGAACTTGAGTTATTGTTTAAAAATCTTTCTGATACCGAAATTACCCATAAAACAATTATTACGGATAGTAAACCTCAAGAACATCGTTTTGAAACTGGCAAGAAACTAAACTTACTGCTCAATAGAAATTCTAAACAGCTACCCCATTTTATTATTGCAACGACAAATGCAGGATTCAATTATTTGGGTTTGGTATTAAGACTATTGAGCTGGATAATTGTTATAATTGCTGTAGCTGGTTATTATATTTATGCTTATAAAACTGAAAGTCAAGGTATGGGCTGGCGCTTTATGAGTTTTGGGCATCCGTTAATTATTTGCCCAATTGTAATTTTATTCTATCGTTTTCTTTTACGATTTATCTTGAGCAAACTAACCGGTCTAAACGATGATTCTGTTCTGATTAAATTTAAAGGAATAAAAACTGCGGCGAGATTGATTAATGTCAGTCAGACGGGAACATATATTAATGAACAACCAATGATGCGTTTTGAGCTCGAATATAAAGACAACAAACAGCATATTCATAAAAGCAGTTTAAAGAAAGTTATTGGACTTCTAGAACTTGATATGACCAAACAAAAAGAGATTGAGATTTTTTATTTACCCGAAAATCCAACACAAATTGCTTTTGCAAGCGATTTAAACAATATTGTATAAATATGAGAAAACTAATTATAGGAATGGTTTGCGGTTTATCATTTATAAGCTGTAACCAAATATCTAAAAGTATTGATGAAACATTTAAACCCAATGACACATTAGTAAATAAAGAAAACAAAAAACAAGAGGATCAAACAATTATCAATAATCCTGCGAAAGTAAATTCTTCAACCGAAAAACGAGCGCTTCTTTCAGATATTAATACACTAATAAAAGCAGAAGAAGAACTTCGAAAACTGCCACAATATAATGGAAAAGAAATTTTCGTTTATTCAATTCTATATTTTTATGATAACGGAATTATAAATGTTATGCTTCAGCATCCTGAAAATCCGAAATATGTTGATGGTTACGAATACAGGGATAATAAATGGTCGGAGCCTAGACCAATTCAGCTATCTGTTAAAGATGATATTCAAGATCGTTTAATTTCCCTGAATAAAATCAGTTTTGTAAATGCAGCTAAAATGTTTGCCCTTTACAACAAAAAAGCCGAAACTATCCAAGGAGCTGTACCTGCAGAAAATGTATATATTGCAATCTATAAAAATCAAATTCAATGGTATCCAACTACTATTAGCGGCAGCCGTGAAAGATATTCAATACAATTTAATGAGGATGGTTCGCTAAAGAGTTTTAAGCAGGATTAAAGTTACTTTATTTAAAATTTATGAAATTTATACAAAAAAGCTGCGCAAAGTCAGAGACATTTGTACAGCTTTTTTATTATGACTTTGATAGCATCTACCCTTTACTTAATACACTAATTGTATTGGCTAGATCTTCTTTCATAATAAAATCCTGAATGAATTCTTGTACTTCTCTTCGTGCTTCAATTTTTGTCTCAAATGAATTAATATGAAATTCGTCATCTTGATCGCTGATATGTATAATTTCAGTATATCCCTTAGAGATCAAACTGCCTTTTAATTTAATAATATTGAACTGTTGATTTCCGTTCAGTTCCTTACGTACCTGTAATTGTATAGCTTTTCCCATATTTAAAAAATTTTCACAGTAATTAGCTGTCATTCAATTATAAATTTATAATAATTAATGACTGGAAATAATATTTTAACACAATTCGCAATGTATTATTTATCAACAGTTTATGAACATATTTTTTTAACATATCCCAATAGCATTATGCAATTTTTTAAGAATATAATTTTAAGTATAAATGTATAGTTTTGCTACCAACACATCTGTAACACCTAGTTGGGTTTGACTTCATTTTTCATTTTAAGGCATTATAAAATAAAAAAACAGCCCGAAGGCTGTTTTAGTTTTTACGCATAATAATATAAATATCTGATTTTCTGTAGATGTTAAATGAAAAAGTTAATCACAAAAAACATCTTATACATTACGAATTACAATTTACTATTTAACTTCCTTTATTCTATTTATAAAAGGAAATGACTCACTATACTCAATTAGGACAAAATCACCAATCTTATAATTATTATCATAGCTAGGGTTACTATATTCCTTACCATTAATATTAAATTCATAATAAAAATTAGATGCATTTGTTAAATAACCTCTTCTTAAAAAATTCTTCTTATCAATAATTTTTCCTGTTATTGTTTTAGTAGTAACAAAATTTAATAATGGTCTATAAATTAGTACATTTTTATTTAAAAAAATTAGTACTAAAAAAATCAACAATAAAAGTGTTTTTTTCTTATTCATTCGTTTGTATTTTTTTTAATTGCATCAACTGTATTTTTTGTAAACCCATTTTTCGTATTTTCAACGCTTTTGTTTGTAATATTTTTTACACCATTAGCTAATTGTTTGCAAAACTTGGATTTTGATGTTAAAATAGCTCATGTCGGGCGGGCGGGCGTCTTGAATCGTTACTTATCATTTTATTAAGGTTTCCTAGCAAAAACAGGCTAATCTGAGTTCTATTTTAACAGTTTGGTACAGTTTAAAGTGCTATAAAAGCAAAAGCCACTCAATTACGGAGTGGCTATTTACTTTAATTGAGTCCAAAAGCGAAACGCTTAAAGTAAAGGAGTTGTATTTTAAAAGTTACTCAAGTTGATGGTTTGATTGTCTATACATGAAGCTATAATTGAATCATTAGTTATAACAAAATCATCAAATATTTCAGGTAAATAAAACTCATTTAAAATTTCAAAATTATCTATCTCTAGTTGAATTACTTTTAATTCAGAAGCAATATAAATCACATTACCTTTAACAATAAAATTAATAAAGTAGTCATCTAATTCTATTTTATATATGATTTCTTTTTTTACAATATCTACAATAACAAAATTAAAGTCAACTCCTAAACCAAATCTCATCAAATCAATCTCTTTTACAACAGGTAAAATAAAATCTCCTCTCCAACCAAATTGAAAAACACATCCATTCCATTGAATTTCTCCGAAATTGTCGTCTGATGTTTTCTCAAATAAAACAATAGAATTTTGCTTATTTTTAAATTCAGCTCTTTTTATTCTTTCAAATTTAATATTCATATTTAATGTTTTAATTTAGGAATAATAGTTGATACAGCTGGAGTAGCATCCATATTACCTGCTTTATAGAAAAAGCCTACATTTAATGCATGCTCACCAACTTGTACCTGTTTTGTTATTGTTGTTCCATACGGAGTAATCTTCGTACTTATTTCAGTTCCTGATGAAAATGCTCTATTAAACAATCTTATTAACGCAACTCTAGAAGCTTTGCCCATTTTTGTTAAATCACTTAAATTCTGTAAAGACCTTCTCGTATTATCAGGAGACGAAGTAACTTTCCCAAGGAAAAAATCAAACTTTTCTGCTGCAACAGTGTAACCCTCTGGTGCAAACTTTGCAAAACTTCTGGTATTTGAAATTCCTACACCTGTAGCACCGAAACCTAATTCGTAAAGCTCTTTGATAGGTTCCATCTGCTTAGCCCAAATATCGCCTGCACCTATACTCGAATGAGCTTCACTATAATCCGTTGCCCATTGACTAGCATTATCTGTCATCTGTCTAGCATCGTTACCAAAAGCATTATCAACCCATTTACTAGCTGAGTCCGCCATACTTCTAAATTTAGCTCCCCAAGAACTTCCTTTTTTGGGCGGGTCAATACCATTGGTATGGCTTGCAATAGCCACATTAGCATCAACTTGTTCTCCCGTATCTTTATTTTTATAAATTCCTTCATCCCAATCATAATAATTTCCAGATTGTCCAGCTTCGGCTTTTCTACCATCTGGGTCTATAAAAAATACTGGATTATCAAGTGCATAAGTATATGGAGAAAATCTTCTTGATATTTCTGCTAATGGGTCAATGTTCATCCAACGTCCAATTGCGGGGTCATAATTACGTGCACCATAGTCGTACATGTTAAGCCCCAGCTCGTCTTGCAGTTCCTTGCCATTGTATTTATACTTATTTACACCAGCTAAATAATCATTATATCCTTTATGCTTTAATCCAAAAGGATAATAATTATTTTCTTCAATAATTTCAAGAACTTGTGTTGTGGGGTTCTTAGCATAACTCAAGCGAACGTTTCCTAAATGATCTTTGTATTGAAAAACATACGAAAGTGCACCGTCTGTATTCTTCACATAACCTTCTGCTGTCGGGAAAAACTCTAAAACATTGTCTTTGTACTGGTAGCCTCCTAAATAATTGGTTGTAGTGGTTACGGCACCTTCGGTAACAATTTTCTCAATTTTCTGCCCTGCTGCAGTGTAAAAATACTCAATACTTCCAGTTGTTCCAAATGTTATTTTCTTTGGTAAATTTAAATGATTGTAGCTTATGACTGTAATGTTTTTGTTTTTGTCGGTAATCATATTACCATTATCATCATAGCTGTAATCATCGTCTGCTTTATTTGCATCATTAAATCCGCTCACGTTGTTAGAACTATCCTCTACTTTGGTAAGCTGGTTAGTGTTTGCAGTATATGTATAGACTAAATCATCAATGTCAATATTTCCTACCTGAGGATCATAATCTCCTTTACGGCTCAATGTTTTAATATTACCATTTTTATCGTAAGTCAGATTTTCATCGTAAGCACTTGTAGTTACACCGTTTTTCTCGTAAACTGCATTTTTAAGGCGGTTTAGGTTATCATATTTATACCCGTAAGCCCTTTCTGATACATCCGAAGCTGTTTTCCAGAATGTTTCAGAAATATTACCATTATACAACGCGTTTACACCTGCTGCGCTAGTCTGAACAGTGTCGTAATTAATTTTAAAAGCAAATAAGTCAACTGGATCAGTATCCTGCTGTAAGTTGCTGGTTTGGTTTATTGCGGTAAGCCAGCCTCTTATATTATACTTAAAGTCTACTTTTTGTAGCGGGTCTCCTGTATTGTTTCCAACCTTTTTACTTTCCAGCTGCCCCAGCGCATCATAGGTATTATCTGCAAGCAGTTGTACTGCACCGCCATTTATTTGGTGTGTATGGATCAGCAGACGATCTTGAGGCGAATACGTAAATTCTTCTCGTACTGTTATTTCTGTATTTCCAGAAGTTCTCTTGTGTTTTGTAATGGAATACAGCGTTTTGCCTGCGAAATCAATTTTACTCTCACTTGAAGTGTAACCTCCTAAATAATTCTGAAGATAGTTTTTTACAGGTCTGGCTTTGTCATCATAAAATATCGTACTCGTTTCACCGGCTGTAGAAGATGCTGCAGTTACTGCTCTTGTCCAGCTGCCCGAAGCCAGACCTTTAATATTTGCTAAAACCGCTTGTCCCTCGACCGTGCTTGGAACTGGCTGTGCGTTAGAAAATTCGTAATTATCATAATAATTAACTGTGAGCAGTTTAAAATTTGTCGGTGCTATTACATTACTGTAGTATGCTTCGATTCCGTCAATGTTTCCAGATGTCTGCTTAGTTTCAAATAAAACTGCAGCAGCATTCTGGGCATCCTGCAAAGATTTACGAGTAGCAGCATTTGATGTCTGGTTACTCCAGCCTGTATAAACCGGTCTGCTGAAAGCATCATATTTAGTGATAATCCAGCCTGCAGCCGTGTCATCTTTAAAAGGAGATAATGCTGGTCCTGTTGCAACCGGCCTGTCTAATTTATCGTAAACAATAAATTCCCATTGTTTTCCAGGCAGTTTTTTCTCTACCAGACGATTTTTATCATCATACTTGTATTGGTAGCATAAACCGTTTAAAACATCTGCAGTAATAGTCCCTTCGGCCATTGGAGGAATTACATAAGTCAGGTTTCCGTAAATATCATAAACATAATAGGTATCGTGTTTATCGCCTGCATCATAGGTTCTTTTTAAAACAACCTGGCCTTCTTTATTCTTAAATTCAACCGTAGATCCAGAACCTTCTGCAGGGCTTGCAGTTGTATTTTCATCATAAGTTACATTTTTATACAACTGGTTTTCTGCATAATATCCGTCATCTGAAAATGAAATATCGTACAAACCAGAACCAGCGCTCCAGGATGTTGATGCCTGATACAACTTTACCTCATCTGCAGTATTGCTCTGGTACTCTAATTTTATTTCATGTCCATTTCCCATTTCCCACGAAGCTCCTGGAGCTGCCTGCTTTAGAACTCTGTTTAAGGGAGAGGATTCTAATTCTTTTTGTGAATATGGGTTTGATGTGTTATACATTCCGCTGTAAAATGAAATTGATGAGCTTAGAGCGGTATTAAAATCAATTTTAGAATAGTTAGTTCCGTTATTTGCTGCTGCATAAGGAAGATATTCTTTTATTTGTCTGCCAAGTCCATCATATTCAATTGGCGTAATAAGATCTTGCCCCTGTCCGCCCTGTCCTATAATCTGAGTTTGAATGGGGCGGCCAAGCCCATCAAAATAGGTCAGATTCTGAGTCATTTCTTCTTTTGTCAGCGTGTTTAAATTTGCCGACTGGACTGCTTTTTTGGGTGCTATCGTATAAATAAAGTTATCATCGCTGAAGGTCTGAGCTTTTACATTTACTTTAGCAAAAAACAGTAAAATTAGTACTAGTATATATTTTTTCATTTATATTAAATTTTCTTTTACTATTAATTTCTAACAATGTTTACAAGTTCAACACTTACAATACTTTTTGCATTTACTGAAATTGCAAAACTTTGATCTGCCATTTGAGGATTGACCACTACAGTAGAAGACTGAGTGGATTGTTGAGTTCCTACTAAACGAACATATGTTATGTTAAAATACAAAGTTGCACCAGAATGATTTGCTGTAGAAGCATATACATCAAGATAAAGTAACTTAGCTGTGCTGCTAAAAAGATATTCATAAGTAAAAGTTACCGGCTGAGGAATAGCTGTGCAAGTTCCATTTGTATTAGCATAAACCTGTCCATTATTATTAACATCGGCTTGGGCCTTGTTATCTGCATCTTCCTGAGAAATAGTAGAGAGGCGTGCACCATATGGTAAAGAGTAAGTAACTGCACCTCCTGTATAATTTGCTCCACAATTATTTCTGGTAAAAGTGCCTGATTTTGCAGCACTAAAGAAAGTACAAGTCGCTTCTTCATTTGCCCACCTTTGTCCATAAGTTTCCATCGCATCTTCTGCCAGCTGATCTGCTCGACTTTGTGAAATAGTACTTGTATATTGACCATATCCTATATTGTAAGTATAGGTTCCAGGGTCTGTATTGGCTGGGCAGTTATTCCTGAAAAATGTTTTGCTAATTGCTGCATTATAGAATGTACAATTCCCGTTTGCATTGGCATAAGCTTGTCCTTCATTAAGAAATTTAGAATATCCTAATGCATCTGCATCTGCTTGAGAAATTGTAGATGTAGAGACCCCAGCTCCTTGAGTATAAACTACTGTTGAGCCCGTTCCTCCTGAAGCACAATTATTTTTGGTAAAAGAACCGCTTTGTGCTGCACTATAATAAGTACAATATCCATTAGCATTGGCATAAGCTTGTCCATCTGTAATAAATTTAGAATATCCTAAAGCATCTGCATCTGCCTGTGAAATTGTTGAACTTAAAACACCCCAGTTTTGCCCATAAGCGACAGTTGAACCAGCACTTCCTGAAGGACAATTGTTTTTAGTAAATGATCCATATTGGGGAGAACTGTAAAAAGTACAATATCCATTTGCATTGGCATACGATTGACCATTAGCATTAAAGAAATACAATCCTAATGCATCAGCGTCTGCCTGTGAGGATGTCGATGTCATAAAACCAGCAGGCTGAGAGTATGTCACGGTTGATCCATATCCTCCGGCAGCACAGTTATTCTTGGTAAATTGACCACTCATTGCGGCACTATAATATGTACAATAACCATTTGCATTAGCATAAGCCTGACCATCAGCATAAAACTTTGCTAATCCTATACCATCAGCGTCAGCTTGTGAAATATTAGAAGATAACACTCCGCTATCTTGAGTATAAACTACGCTTGAACCTGTTGATCCAGGACTACAATTATTTTTGGTAAATGAACCGCTTTGTGCAGCACTGTAAAAAGTACAATACCCATTGACATTCGCATTAAATTGACCATCAGTATTAAATTTAGCAAGTCCTAAAGCATCTGCATCTGCCTGAGATATTGTTGATGTAACTGCTCCTGCCGCTTGGTTATAAGTGACCATTGCACCATATCCACCAGGGGGACAATTATTCTTAACAAAAAAATTACTTCGTGCAATGCTGTAATATGTGCAGTATCCGTTTGCATTAGCATATATCTGACCATCACTAATAAACTTTGAATATCCTAATGCATCTGCTTCTGCTTGAGAACTTGTCGAAGTAACAACTCCAGCTGATTGACTGTAAGATACACTAGAACCTATGCCTCCTGAAGCACAATTATTCTTAGTAAATGATCCGCTTTGAGCAGCACTATAATAGGTACAGTAGCCATTGGCATTCGCATAATTTTGACCATCCGTAATAAATTTAGAATATCCTAAAGCATCTGCATCTGCTTGAGAAGTCGTAGATGTTAAAGCTCCTGCTGATTGACTGTAAGCAACAGATGACCCTACTCCCCCAGCCGAACAATTATTTTTGGTAAAAGAACCATTTTGCACTGCACTGTAAAAAGTACAATAACCATTCGCATTAGCATAAACTTGTCCGTCCGTATTGAATTTAGCCAATCCTAATGCATCTGCTTCTGCCTGAGAGCTTGTTGAAGTAACAACTCCAGCCGCTTGACTGTAAAATACACTTGAACCTGCTCCGCCCAGAGCACAATCATTTTTGTTAAATGTTCCACTTTGGGGAGAACTGTAAAAATTACAATATCCATTTGCATTGGCATAAGCTTGACCATCAGCATTGAACTTTGCCACACCTAACGCATCTGCATCTGCCTGAGAAATTGTCGAAGTTAAAATTCCAGCGGCTTGGCTATAAGACACACTTGATCCAGTTCCTCCCGCAGAACAATTATTTTTAATAAATGAGCCGCTTTGGGCAGTGCTGTAATAAGTACAATATCCATTAGAGTTGGCGTAAGCCTGTCCATCTGTATTGAATTTAGCCAGTCCTAATGTGTTTGCATCAGCTTGTGAAATTGTAGAAATTGCTACCCCTTCAGCCTGATTATATATTACACTTGAACCAGTACCACCAGAAGAGCAGTTATTTTTTGTAAATGAACCGTTCTGTGCTGCGCTTTTATAAATTACAACACTACCTGATGAATTATCTCCACAGTCAATTGTCTGGCCTTTATAATTGTAGCAGTATTTCTGAAGTATATTTAAGTCTTTATCCTTTACAAATCTTAACCTGCCGTCTTTATCATATTCATAATAAGAAGATAATCCCTTTGGATCTGTTACACTTGTTACTCCTACAAGGGGATTGTAGGTATATGTTGAGACAAATGCGGATGGAAGAGAATCTCTAAACGAGTTTAATGCATTTCTCAACAACTGTTCTGAACAATTACCAGATATACAATTATCATTGTCACTATTGGAAAGAGTCTGCAAATTTGTGATTATTTCTGGGGAAATAGAAGAATAAGCTACATTATCAATTTTAGCGATTGGCTGTGTCTTATTGTATCCCCATACAATTGAAACCGGAATTCCACTCTCAGGAGTATACTGCAAAATATTTCCTTTATCATCATATAAATCATAGGTTATTTTTTTATCAGTAGAAATATCTATTCCTGCTGCTCCCTTATTCGCATATACAGCTTTAGGAAGTAATAAATTATTTGTAGAAACGCTTTTATCATAATTAGTTAATTGCTCTGACACTTTATTTCCACCTTTAAATGTCTGCGTGTTTAAAGGAATGCCAATCATGTAAGCATTCTTTAACTCATTTATAAATGGTTTGGAAGTCATTTCTGGATCTCCCGCATAAAAATACTTTGATTCTAAAACCTCGCCCTTAGAATTGGTAGTTGTTTGAGACGACAGCTGAAGATGCGAAGGATTATAATTAAAATTTGTTGTGGTCACAACCGTCCCTATCAAACTATTTGACGAATTATAAAAATAACTTGATTTCTGCGTTGTTTTTTGATAATACCATAATAAAGGCACCCTAAAACTAACGGGTTCAATACTTTGCAAAACTTCAATACCACCGTCAAGAAAATAGGGACATGTTGGAGTAAAAGGATCAGAAGAATTTTCTCGAATATTTGTTGTTGAATTACGAAACATCTTAAAACCAACATAAAAAGAAGTGTTAGAATTATCTTCAAAATATGTGTTTTTTTCTTCTTCGACTATATAGTTATTGGCTCCAATTGTTTTGTATATCTTTTTTGAAAGAGCTTTTCCTCTTTTCCATGTTGTAGAAATTTGTACTGCAGGACTACCGAGCGGAATTTCATCTCCTCCTGTAGTAAACTCATATTGTGTAAAACCATTATTGGTTTGATTTTTAATATCAACCTGCTTTTCTTTTACATATTTATAAACAACAGAATTTCCTTCTATACCAAACCTTGAATTTGAAGAAATACTATAAGTACCTTGAGAATTTAATCCTGGCATGCAAATTGCTCCTTCAACATCACATGTGTAATAATTATAGTTAGTAAAAGTCTTTGTTGAAAAAGTAGTGGTCATTTCATTAATCAGTTTCCCACTTGTACGGCTTGCATCATTTATATCTGAATAATCATATTCTTTTTTTAACAATAGTGAGTTGTTATCATCATAATTTTCAATATTCTTAATTCTTAAGCCTGCACCTAAAACATTTTTAAGTGTTGCGTCATTATTAACATATTTAAGCTGTAGATTCTGAACACTGTAATACTTTCCATACACTTCAACTTCAATTGTACCAGACTGAGGTAAAGAAATCGAAACATTATATTCTTGTCCAACCAGACTTCCTGAATTATAGAC
This sequence comes from Flavobacterium sp. S87F.05.LMB.W.Kidney.N, assembly GCF_004366435.1. Classification (NCBI taxonomy): domain Bacteria; kingdom Pseudomonadati; phylum Bacteroidota; class Flavobacteriia; order Flavobacteriales; family Flavobacteriaceae; genus Flavobacterium; species Flavobacterium sp. S87F.05.LMB.W.Kidney.N. The sequence goes on from NZ_SODX01000009.1 coordinate 46,635, forward strand.
CATACTTGATCCAGAAAATATTCTCACCTTTGCATAGTGATATTTAAGTAAAGTAGGATTATCTCCTACAGGCTTATTTAATTTAAATGTCAGGGTTCCTGTAGCGTTATTGGCTACATAAGGGATGGATACATAATTAACACAATCTTCAGGATTTGTATTCAAACAAATGTTGCCATCATCAGGTCCTGGTCCTTCTTTTACCGGTACTGTACCTCCTGTACCTTGAATTAGATTGCTATTTACTATTACTGGAACGTATTTATTAAAAATGTCAACTCCATAAAATTGATTATTTTCATAATTAAATCTAGTCCAACCTTTTGTTCTATAGTGTATTTCTTTTAAAATTCCTGCCTGAATTACCGATGTACTAACGGAACGATCTGCTTTACCAACTTCAGTAGGATAAGGAGCACTTAGATAGTGTTTTGGAATCAAATCAATATTATTAGTCATACCATTATTGTAACCAAAATAATCCTGCCCTTTTGATGTTTTGTTAGGCAAAGAAATTGTTGAATAGATAAATTCTTCCTCATTTTCTCCAAATAAATTTGTTAGACGATCTAATCTTAATCTTTTATCATTGTAAGTGCTTCCTGTATTGAAATAAGAATATTCAAATGTATATCCCTTAATACTTTCAAAGCCATCAAATGCAATTTGTTGAATTTCGATTTTACTTAAATAACCATTTGTAGCTCCATTAAACAAGTCTTGTCTGCCAATATTTTTTGTAAACAAAATTCTGGACTTTCCATCGTTAAAATAAATTTCTTTTATTTTTTTTAGCGTTGTTTCTGTATTACTGTTCTCGTCAATTACTGCGCCTACGGTATTTGTAGTAACAGGACTTGTACAAGTAGAACCATAAGTTGTTTTCTTTGTAATTTCAACTCTTTGCGAAAAACTCTTGTCTGTTAGAACTCCATCGTTCTGATAAACAAAAGTTATTTTGTTATTAGATGGGGTTTTAATTTCATCCACATACCAAGCACTAATATAGCGATCACTGTGAGTCATTGATCTAACAGAAGATTCTGTTGTGTTAAGCGTGTAAATGTTTCCTTGTGAATCCGTAATTTTAAACTTTAAATTTGCTCTATCATTACCAATCAAATCAACTTTAAAAGCATTTGGAGGTATTGTTACAACTTCATTGCTGGAGAAATTTTTTATATAAAAACTTCCATTGACAGTTGGAGATGAAAAAACATATATATCCTTAACTCTTGATTTATCTAGCTCAGGAGATATGGAAGCTATCGCTTCATGTTTATAAGGATGAAGTTTAAAGTAATTAATAAGACCATCCGCGTCTGGAATCTCATCTACATAAAGATTATTCTCATCAATCTCATCTCTTGGGCTTAAAATAACCTGTGCACCAGCATTCAAGTTCCAGCCAAGACCAACCCATGTTGCTTCCTGGTTTACCTTAATTCCAGAAGCATGATAGTCTAAAGATATTGGTAGTTTAAAATCTTTTGTATCAATAGTATATAATGGTATTGAAATTCCAGGAACTCCAGTAGATAAATCTACAGGATACTCGCCATATTTTAAAAATGCCGCTGCCTCAGGAGACTTGGGAACAAAATCGGGTTTCGGAGTATTTGTGCTCTGTGCAAACAAACATTCAGAAAAACTCAAAAACAATATTAAAGACAGCAGAAAACCTGACGCCTTTTTGAAAAGTATAAAATATTTCATTTTATTTACCTGTTATTCTTTTAATTACTTTAACCGATTCGGTTTTAACATCGGTCTGGATTTTAATAATGTAGATTCCTTCAGCATAGTAACTTAAGTCAACTGGAACCGTTCTACTGGAGATTTCAAAATTCTGTAGTGTGCGGCCTAACATATCCACAACACTTGCTGTTCCTTTATTAAAATCATAGCCGATAATCACATTGGTATAAGTTGAAACTGGATTCGGGATAGCTTCAATGCTTGCTTTAACTTTTTCTACCTTGGCTTTGTCCTTTAATTTTACAACCCAGAAGTCATTAGAGCCGATATTGGAATTTTTATCTTTTGATGAACCAGAATTAGATGTACCAGCCATCAGATAACCGCCGTCACGAGTTTCTATTAACTTTCTAAGAATATCTTCTCCACCGCTTCCAACAGTCTTACTCCAAATTTCTTCTCCTTGATCGTTAATTTTTAAAGCTATATAATCGTTAATACCATCTTTTTCTTTAGCAATCAAACTTGCTGCTTTTGACATTAACCCGCCCCCTGATCTTGGGCCAGAATTACGTGCATGACCGCCGATTAAATAAGTGCCATCATTGTTTTCAACCAGCGATGTTAAAATATCAACTTTTCCAAAATCAAATGTTTTACTCCAGACAACCTCTCCTTCTTCATCCAGCTTTAAAATCCAATAATCAGTTCCATTTCCGACGATGCCACCTTGACTACTCAATGCACTAGAACTGTTTGAGTTTCCGCCAACAATATAACCGCCGTCTTTAGTCTGGTGTATTACATACGGCTGGTCATCTCCATCTGCGCCATAGGTCTTCTGCCATTGAATTTCTCCTGTATCATTAAGCTTTAAAACCCAATAATCACCAGCTCCTTTATTTCCTTCTGTTTTATCGCCTGAAATAGGTGAATTCGAATAACCTGCCAGAATATAACCGTTATCCGAAGTCTGCTCCATACTCCTTAATAAATCTGCATATTGACCGCCATAGGTTTTCTGCCATTCTATAACACCTTGCTTATCTAATTTAACGATCCAATAATCCATATTTCCTCTGCTTTTTTCTGACTTAGCATAAGGATCGGTTATTAAGGATTTTTCGTCAAATTTTGAAGTTGAGATAGAATTCGGACTTGAGCTGGAAGAACCTCCAAGGATATAACCTCCATCCTTGGTTTGAAAGGCACAGAGTAATTCTTCCTGACCATTTCCTCCAATTGTTCTCTGCCACTGCTCGTCTCCCGCTGCATTAAGTTTAATTACCCAAAAATCGGAAAGACCTTTACAATTTTCTTTCTTTTGAAAACTCTTAGCTGAGCTTGAAGTTCCTGCAAGAATAAATCCGCCGTCACTGGTATTTTTGATACTTTGAAGCATATCAAAACCGGAACCGCCAAAACTTTTCTGCCAGTCCAGTTCTCCCTTTTCGGTCATCTTCCAGATCCAATAATCTAAATCTCCATGATTGTCTTCTGCCTTATTTCCCGTTTTATTAGAAAGTGAACTTCCAGCCAAAATAAAGCCATAATCGGCTGTTGGCTGGGCATCAAAAAGGTAATCAGCATGTGTGCCTCCATAGGATTTTTCCCAAAGTATATCTTGAGAATGGATAATAAAAGACACAAAAAAAAGTAACAGTAGGTAAAGTTTCCGCATAAGCATTTTTATATAATTTGGGGTTATGTAAATTATGCTGCCAAAATAATTTAATAATTTGGTATTTTTTTACGGCTTTCCGTAAAAATTTAACTTTTGTTGATTGTTTCTTATAAAGGAAATAATGACTTAAAAAATTAAGGATTTAAAAATTTTCAAGACAGTAACTTATTAGCAATGGCTTAAACTAAAATTTTTGAATAAACTGAATTTTAGTTAACAATCCAAAAATTCAAAGACATCAATCAAGAATTGAGTTGCATATACCACCTATCTTCACTATTTTTATAAAATTGCAAAATCAAAATTGCTTGAATACATACAAAAAGATAATTTATAATGATTAACAACAAAAAACTTAAAGCAGTAGCTTTTGGAGAAGTATTGTGGGATATTTTTGGAAATGAAAAAAAAATCGGTGGCGCTCCGCTTAATGTTGCACTTCGAATGAAATCATTAGGAGCTGATGTAAATATGATAAGCTGTGTCGGCAACGATATGGATGGAGAAGCGATTATTGCTGAGGTAAAACGACTGGGATTAGATACAGATACGATTTTAACATCAGACGATTTTCCAACAGGATTGGTAAATGTAACTTTAGACGAAAGTAAATCTGCAACTTATGAAATTCTATATCCATCTGCTTGGGATAAAATTATTCCAAATGATACAGCTAGAAAATCTGTTCAAGAGGCAGACGTTTTAATCTACGGAAGTTTAGTTTGCAGAGATGAGGTATCCAGACAAGCACTTGAAGAATTATTAATTACGAATGCTTATAAAGTTTTTGATGTTAATTTAAGAAAGCCTCATTATACATATGAGATTCTACAACAATTAATGCAGTCTGCTGATTTTATAAAGTTTAATGATGAAGAAATAACAGAAATCAGCCAGGCTTTAAATTCTCCTTTTCATACTTTAGAAGAAAACATGAATTTTATCTGTTCTTTAACTAATGCAAAAGCAATATGTGTAACGAAAGGTAAAGACGGAGCATTATTGCTATGGGACAAAAATCTTTATTCAAATTCTGGTTATACCATTAAAGTGGCCGACACTGTTGGTGCTGGAGATTCTTTCTTAGGCGCTCTAGTGACTTCTCTTTTAACTGGCAAAGAACCGCAGGTAGCTTTAAATTTTGCTTGTGCTACAGGAGCCTTAGTAGCAGGATCGGATGGTGCAAACCCTGAAATTCCTTTAGTGGCTATTGACGATTTAATAAATAAAAATTAGCACTAAATTAAAATTTATTAATATAAGCCCGATATCTCAATATCGGGCTTTTTTATAGTTATAACATTAGAAAATGCACGGAAAACATGGGAAATATGTAAATTAAAACTGTAATTATTTCTACTAAATCAGCATGAGCATAGTAACTTGGCGATTCAAACAATAATGAAGAATGATGAAAAAATTACGAATTTCTCTTATAAATATTCACGGACTCCTAAAAGGTTCTGGTCTTGAAATAGGACGAGATGCCGATAATGGAGGACAAACTAAATACATTTACGAATTAGCAGAATTTTTATCACAACACGAAGACGTAGAACACGTTCACCTTTTTACAAGATTAATTGACGATCCATCTCTTTCTCCCGAATACGCAGTTCCAGTTGAAATTATCAATGAAAAATTAGACATCAGACGAATTCCGTTTTTAGGAAAAAAATACAAGGCAAAAGAACAGCTTTGGGAAGGTTTGGACACTTTTGTAAATGGCGTTGTACAACATATTAAACAGTACAACATTTTTCCCGACTGGCTGCATTCTCATTATGCCGATGCCGGATATGCTGCTGCAGAATTATCAGCAATTTTAAATATTCCTTTTGCTCATACAGGACATTCATTAGGTTTCTACAAAAAGAAAAAATTATTAGAAAGCGGACAAATTGAGGAAGATCTTGAAAAGAAATTCAAATTTAAAGCAAGAATGGCGGCTGAAGAAAGAACCTTAGAACTTTCCGAATTTATTGTTACTTCAACCGAACAGGAAATTGAAACTTATAAAGCTTACAAAAATTTCGAATTAGGAAAATACCATGCGATTTCTCCAGGAATAGATACAAGAAAATTTGTTCCGTATTATTTTCAAGAAGGTGATTCTGAAAAAAATATGGAAGAAATACAGCGAAAATACTGGGTTTCAGAAAGCATTTCAAAATTTCTTACCAATCCGCATAAGCCTATTATTCTAGCACTTTCAAGGCCTGATCGTCATAAAAACTTGAACACTTTAATTGAAGTTTACGGAAAAGATAAGGAACTGCAAAGCATTGCCAATCTGGTAATTTTTGCAGGTATCCGAAAAGATATAGCCAAAATGCCAGAATCGGAAAAAAATGTTTTGACTGACTTGCTTCTGCTAATGGATAAATACGATTTGTACGGAAAAATGGCAATTCCTAAAAAGCATGATGTCGAGAATGAAGTTTCTATTATCTATCGATATGCCGCAGAAAAAAGAGGTGTTTTTGTGAATTTGGCTTTGCATGAAAATTTCGGTTTGACCGTTATTGAATCAGCAAGTTCTGGACTTCCTGTGGTTGTTACCAAAAACGGAGGACCATCAGAAATTATTCCCGTCTGCCAAAATGGAGAATTAGTAGATCCGCAGGAAGAAAATCAAATTAAAAAAGCGCTTCGAAATATTTTAACAGATGAAAATCAATGGAAATATTATTCTAATAATGGCGCTATCAATATTCAAAAACATTACAGCTGGGTAAGCCACGTCAATCAATATGTTGAATTGATTAATGAAAATTTATCGCTTTCTTCTGGAGCTGGAATCAAAAAACAGCATTATCCCAATATTAATATCAGCCGTTTAAAAAGAAAAATCGATCATTTGTTAGTTTCAGATATCGACGGAACTCTTATTGAACCTAAACTTGCCAATCCTGGTTTAAAGGAATTAAAAAAACATCTTATCAATCGTACGGATAAAATGGCTTTTGCAATGGCTTCTGGACGAAATTTAGATTTGGTCAAAAAAGTAATTGACGAAGAAGAATTTCCTCTCCCCGACTTTATTATCTGCTCTGTTGGGACCGAAATTTATTATACCAACGGCAAAGATTATATTCTTGACAAAGGCTGGGCAAAATTTTTAGCAGGAAGATGGAAAAGAGATGACATTGTAAACAGATTGAAAACTGTTAAATGGATCAAACTACAGGAAGAAGAAGCTCAGAATCCTTATAAAATTTCTTATTACTATGAAAAGGAAAACTACGATCATGAAGAACTAATCCGCGTTTTAGGAACGGGCTGGTACAAAGTAAATATAATTCCGAGTCACGGTCAGTTTTTGGATTTTATTCCGAAGAGAGCTTCTAAAGGAAATGCTATCAAGTTTCTATGCCGTAAGTGGTCTATTCCGTTGTCAAATGTCATTGCGGCAGGAGATTCAGGAAATGATGTAGATATGTTTAGAGGTCCTGTAAAAGGAATTATTGTTGGAAACAGAAGCGCCGAGCTGGCAGATTACGAAACAACAAAAAGCATTTACGTCGCCAAAACTGCAGCATCTGAAGGGATTTTAGAAGGATTGAAACATTATAAAATCATTAAATAACACGCTGGTTCTTAAACAATAGACATATAGAAATATAGATTTTATATTATTGAGTTGATAAAAAATGAATGCATATATTTCTATGTATTCAAAAAATAATTACACTAACAGATTAAATAAGTAATAAAATGTATTCAGGTTCAGGATTTAGTAGTTGGGAAATTGGAGATGTTGATGTATTTATAGATGAAAAAGGAATTCACCATTTATTTCATTTAATTATTCCAAATCACGATTATATTGCTCATGCAGTATCAAAAGACGGTCTTTCGTGGAAAAGGGTAAAAAACGCCTTATTTGTAGGTGATCCTGGAGAATGGGATGATGATATGTTATGGACTATGCATGTCAGCAAAAAATCAGAAGGTGATGGTTACGAAATGTATTATACTGGCTTAAAACGTCAAGATAAAGGGATTGAACAGAAAGTTGGCCGAGCAATTTCAACCGATTTAATTACTTGGAAAAAAGAAAACTTATATGGACTTCCATTTAAAAGCGAAGCTCCGCATTATGAAGGAAAAAATAATAATCCGCGAGAATGGATTAGTTTTCGAGATCCTTTTAAATATCAGTATAAAGGTGAAGATTATCTTTTAATTTGTGCTCGAAGTGCCTCTGGGCCAATTTATCGTCGAGGATGCATTGGTGTTGCCAAGAGAGAAAAAGACGTATATGTGTTGCAAAAACCGCTTCATATTCCATACGTTTATGACGATGTGGAATGCCCATGCGTTTTCGAAATCAAGGGAATGCACTATCTTTTAGGATCTATTAGAGAAGATATTAAAGTCCGTTATTGGTCTGCTCCTGAATTTAAAGGCGAATATTTTGCTTTTCATAATAATGTATTGCTGCCACAAGGAAATTATGCCGCACGTGTTGTAAAAGATGGTAAACACTTTTTGGTCTATAATTTTTATTTCGCTGACGGAAATGTGAACACACACCGTGTTATTCCGCCGCCAAAAGAATTAGATATTGATAAAAGCGGAAGACTTCTTTTAAAAAGCTATTATTACTGGGAAAAACTTTATCAAAAGACCATTCTACAAAAAGATCTGCCTCATCCTTTGCCTATTTTAGGAAATCCAACAGCCGAATTTGTTTTAGAGAATGAAAATAAATGGCGCTTTGGCTGTCGAAGCGGCTACGAAATTTATGGTTTCGAAAAACCATCAAGCGATTTTGTCTGGGAAGGAACTCTTGCTGTTGAAGGAATGGGAAAAACCGGCTTTGTAATTGAATGTGACAAAGAAGGAACAGGATATTATATTTCGATTGATTTTATGAATGGCTTTGTTCAGTTTAGAGCTTGGGGATTTAATGAAAAAGACGTGAAGAACAATTTTATCTTCGAAAATATTCAAACCAATCAGTTTGAAATTGGAGAAGAAAAACAAATCTATTTTAAGATTATCCGTTACGGAAATTATTACGAACTATCAATCAATGATATTGTCAAATTAACTTTGTTGGATTTTAAATACAACGAAGGAAAAGTTGGAATTTATGTCTGCTCGGCAGTTATCTCTATAAGCGATTCAAAAATTCATGTAATTCCAGAACCAGAAAATGAATATGCAGCTTCAGATCCAGAAAAATATAACGAAGATTATAATAGAATTATGCAGTTAGATACGCGTACAAATACGAATTAACTTTACAATTTATCAGTATGAAAAATCAAATAAAAAGAATTATCACTGAACTATTTTTTTTGTCTGGCTTTTAATTTATCACAAGCGCAGCAAAGTAATGACACTCAAAAATGTCGTTATACCAAAACAAATTATGGTTATTTAATGGTTCTTCGCGAAGGCGATAATGTTCTTTCTCAAATTGAAAATCTGGCAAAAGAACAAAAAATTCCATCAGCAAATTTTACAGGAATTGGTTTTGCCCAAGATGCTACTTTTGGTTTTTATGATTTTGGAGAAAAGAAATTTCACCCAAAAACTTTCAATAAAGTAGAAATGGGAAGCATTACAGGTTCTATTGCCTGGAGTGAAAACAAACCATCTATACACATGCACGGAGTTGCAACCGATGACAAATTTGATGCTTACGGAGGTCACATCCTTGCTCTAAAAGTGGGAACTGGTTCGATGGAAATTTATATTACCGTAAATGATGAAAAGCTGGAAAGAAAAATAGAACAGCCGTTGAATGCGAATGTTTTGCAGTTACCTTGTGTGAAATAAAGATTAATGAAAATCTAATATCTACATTTAGTTTGGATTTTCTACGAGATTTAATTTAATCTTTCGGTACTTTCTATTCTTAAACAATTTTCTGCTCCCAAATATAGCGGATTTCCGTGTTTTTCCGACCAAAATCCATTTAAGACATCTTTGGTAATGCATCTATAAACTGCAACACCTTTATAAGTTTTCTTATCATCTCCTTTGTAACTAAAATTAATTACTAAAATATTATCCTTAAAAAAGCCATGTCCTTTTTGAATCTGCGAATCGTTAATAAGCCAATGCGCTGCAATTCTATTATTTTTATCTAGTGTCAAGGTTAAAATACCCTTGTAGGTTAGCTCGTTACTCTCATCTTGATTACTTCCAGAAATGGAATATTTACCTGCTAAATCTTGTATAGTCATTTGTTATTATAATGATTTACACCTTTGAGGCATAAATATGACACAAAATTACAGCAAAAAAAAATTAATAAAAACAAAAATCTATCTAAGCTAAGACTCTGTATTGTTTGCACTTTTCATACTTACTATAAATTATTCAGCATTAAAAAAATTGTCTTAAGTCCCCCCTCTGGAAATTTACATTTTATTTATCATTAGGCACAGGAGCATTTTCTGCAATCAGTTTTTCATGTTTAAGTTCTTCCCAAAAAGCTTTAGGAATTGATTTCTTGAAAGAATTGGCATTTTCAAAAACCTGTTCTGCATTCCAGGCTCCCGGAATAACCGCAGAAACAACCTTAGGTGCTGCAGAAAACTGAAGCGCAGCTGTACGTAGATCAACGTCATGTTTTATAGATAAGTCAAGCAGTCTGTTTCTCTTTTCAATTACACCGTCAGGGAATGTTCCCAAATAATCGTATCGTTCAACACCTGCCAGAAAGCCAGCATTTAGCGGAGCACCTACAACTATAGAAATATCTCTTTCTTCACATAGAGGAAACAATTTGTTTAATGCCTCTTCGTGCTTAATTAAGGAATACTGTGTTGCTGAAAGGAAAATATCGGGATCTGCCTGCTCAATTGCTTTCAATGCTGGTTCAAGAGTATTTACACCAAAACCCCAGGCCTTTATAATACCTTCTTCACGCATTTTGGTTAGTTCCGGAATCGCTCCTTTCATGGCTTCATCAAAGTACTTTGTCCAGTTTTCCTTCATATCTTCGTTATCTGGAGAGAGATCGTGTATATAAACAATATCTAAATACGGCAGGCCTAAGCGCTGCAAACTATCTTCGATACTTCTTCTAATTCCTTCTGCGGAATAATCGTAACGATAAGAAAAATTAAGCTTTCCTTTCCACAAACCATTTTCTAATTTGAAATCTTTGTCTGGAGTAAGCAAACGGCCTACTTTTGTGGAGAGAGTAAATTCTTCACGTTTTTTATTTCTAAGAAAATGCCCGAAGCGGCGTTCACTAAGTCCTAAGCCATACCAAGGTGAAGTATCAAAATAACGTACACCATTATTCCATGCCTCTTCCAAGGCTTGCGTAATACTAGTATCGGGATTTTCATGAAATCCGTTTCCCGCTGCCACTCCGCCCAGTCCTGATACACTTAAGGGACGATAACGTTTGTTTTGATTATTTTGTTCCATAGCAATTTTATTTTAAAAAATTCTGAATGAACGTACAGACAGAAAAAGATTAGTGCTCATACATCCAATGAAGAATGATTTACAAATTTCTGCTAAATCTTGGTTTTTATAATATAGAATTACAATTCGAAGATTACATTATTAACAGCAATAAATACTTGTCGTATAAAAAAAGAGACAATTCAAACATAACTGTAGAACTAATCTTCTGTAAATTAAAGTTTTCTTAAAGCTTAACACTCCAAAAATTATTTTTAGTAACTTAAATAAATGTTATAGGACAATAATAATTATCAACTTAAAATAATAAAGATGATGGAAGATATTAAAATACTTGAAAACAGTCTTAAAGGAAAAAATGTAGTTATAACTGGAGCAAGCAGTGGTGTTGGCCGGGCTGCAGCAGAAGCATTCGCAAGAGAGGGTTGTAATATTATTGCAGTTGCCAGAGGTCAGAAAGGCATTAATGAAGTTGTGGACTATTGCCGAAGTTTAAATGTTTTGTGTGTTGGTGTAAGTGCAGACATGTCAATTGCTGAAGATGTTGAGAAAGTCGTTAAAGAAGCCCTTGCCATAAATGGTAAAATTGATATATGGGTAAATAATGCCGGAGTGATGGCAAGCGGAAAATTTGAAGAAATTCCTTTAGAAATTCATCAGCAGGTCATTAAAACCAATTTGTTCGGATACATGCATGGGGCTTATAATGTCATCAAAATTTTTAAGAATCAAGATGAAGGAATTTTAATTAATAACATATCTATTGGTGGATTTATGCCTGCGCCTTATAGCGCTGTGTATTCTGCTTCAAAATTTGGAATAAAAGGTATGATGGAATGTCTCCAAGGTGAAATATCAAACCGTTCAAATATCCACATTTGTAATCTATATCCTCAGTTACAAAATTCAACTGGAAATCTGCATTCAGCAAAATACTCGGGTTTTGATATGCAAATTCCATTTATTGCTTCTGATCCGCGTAATACCGCAGCTAAAATGGTAGAACTAGCAAAGCATCCTAAAAAAGATATGTTTCCCGATTTTCCCGCTGCGGCAATAACAAGCCTTTATCGATTGTTTCCAAAAACTGTGATTAATACAGCATCTGCAGCCGTAAGGCTAAAAATGAAGCTTAACGACACTAAGGAAAATAATCCTGGAAATGTTTTGGAAAACTCTAAAGAACCTCTTCGAGTTCATGGAAAACTTCCGTCAAAAACTACTCATAACTTCGGTTTAGGACTGCTTGCAGGATTAGGTATAACTGCAGCTTTACTGTTAGTGAGTAAAAAGCTGTAAAAATTGACGAGCTTGTATGTTTTCGCCAAAAAAATATTATTATAAATAACTTTCTATTTTACCAGACGAATTCCTGAAAATTGCCATTGGTGTTTTGGATGGAAAAAATTACGATAGGACGAACGACTGTGACCTTGTGGAGTAGCGATTGAAGCTCCTCTTAAAACCATCTGATTGACCATAAATTTACCGTTATACTCACCAATCGCACCTGCTTCTTTCTTATACCTAGGATAAGGAAGATAGGCGCTTCCCGTCCATTCCCATCTTTCACCCCAATTAAAATGACTGGACGATGCTTCCCACTCCTCTTCTGTAGGCAGTCTCATACCCTTCCATGCTGCAAACGCCGAAGCTTCATAAAAATTCACATGGCAGACTAGATCAAGTGGATCAATATTCTGCAATCCGCTCAAAGTATAGTGCTGCCATTTACCATCAATAGAATGCCAGTAAAGTGGTGCTTTTGCCTTTTGCTGCGTAACCCAGTCCCAGCCTTCTGAATGCCAGTATTTAAAATTTTCGTAACCACCCTCTTCCATAAACTGGAGATATTCCTCATTCGTTACAAGAGATGACGCAATTTCAAAAGCTTCTAAATACTTTTTATGTCTTCCATACTCGTTATCAAAACTAAAACCTGTCCCGTTAAATCCTATTTCATAAATATCCTCTGGCATCGCAATAAATGGAGATTCTTCTCTTTTTACAATAACTTCTTCCATTTCTTTATAGACAGGAAAAAGTGGATTGTGCCCTAAAATATATTTAATGTCGGTTAATAGAAGTTCTTGATGCTGCTGTTCGTGGTTCAAACCTAATTCTAAAACAGCGTAAAGCTCGTCTGAAAGATCATTATGGTGATTTAAATAAGCTTCCATCTGTTCATCGACATAGGCTCGGTATGCATATATATCGGCAACCGACGGACGGCTTAGATTACCACGGTCTGTACGCACTACTCTGGCTCCTACAGTTTCATAATAGCTGTTAAAAACAAAGTTGTACTGTGGATTGAATTCTTTATATCCTTGAAAATTTGGGATAAGAATAAAGGTCTCAAAAAACCAAGTAGTATGTCCTAAATGCCATTTGGGCGGACTCACATCTGCAATAGGCTGTACTACATAATCCTCTATTTCAAGTGGACGGCATATTGTCTCAGAATGTCTGCGTATTTTTTTGTACTGCGATAAAATTAATAGCGCATCATTTTTTTGTGCTGTCTGTTCCATAATTATTGTTTTTAAACGGCTTTCCAAAACGCATCGACAAACCACTCCTTGCTATCCTTAATGCTATAAACCTGTGTAAATCCCGACTGTGCGGCCATTTTCTCGGTATCTTCAGTAGAGAATTTCTGTGAAACCTCCATATAAACTGCCTCATTTTCGGCAAAATGAAATACAGCGTCATCAATAGAAACCTTCTGATCTTCAAGACTAATTAGATAACTTCTGCACGCGCCGCTAAGAGGATCATAAGTTTCATAATGCTCAAATTTATCCACCTTAAAATCAGCTTTCAGCTCTTTATTAATACGCTCAAGCAGATTAAGGTTAAAGGAAGCTGTTACTCCTTTTGCATCATTGTATGCATTAAGAATTGTATTAGGTTCTTTTTTTAAGTCAAAGCCAATCATAACTATATCTCCTTTATTGAGATTCTTTCTCAGTTCAAAACAAAATCGATAGGCTTCTTCTAACTCCATATTCCCTATATTACTTCCTAAAAACAATATCACTTTTCTACGAGAGGAAAGTTGTGCAGCTTTGTGCAACATGTCAAAATATTCTCCTTCAAGACATAAAATATCTAGGCCTGGTATATTTTTCTTCAATTTTTCATCTAAAACCGAAAGTATATTTCCTGATATATCAATAGGCATGTATCTAAAATCTGTAAGTTCATTTTTTAGATATCGTAGCAAATGCATTGATTTTGATGCATCGCCGGCTCCTAATTCAATTAAATCAAATGGCGTTTGATCTGCATTAATACCAGCCGCTATTTCAGCAGTTTTATTTTCAAAAATATCCATTTCACAGCGAGTCAAATAATATTCAGGTAAGTTCATAATTTCCTGAAAAAGTGTGTCGCCACGTTGATCATAAAAATATTTTGACTGGAGATGTTTTGGATGCTGCCGTAAACCAGCAATTACATCCTGAAGAAAATTATTCTTATTTTGTTCTTCTGTTTCTATATTTTCTTTTATAGCTGTTTCAAATAATTTCATATGTATCGCATTTTTTTGACAGAAAATAATTCCCCATTTAATTAGAGATATTATAACTGTAACTTTTTCTTACTTAAAGGTACGTTTTATTCATGTCTCATAAGTTCTTTATTAAACAGAATCTTAACTTAAAAAAACTGCAGCAACCATCATTAGTAGCTGTGACAGACATTATATTTTACTAATCCTTAAAAATTCAATTACAATTATTTTATACTACTTAATACTTGATCCAAAAATTCTCCGTAATTTTTACTTTCTTTAATGATAAATGAAAAACCTAGAATGACTAAATTATCTTTCACAACTCCTATTAAACTGCCATTTTCTTATTTTCTAAACCAAGATGTTATTTTCCTTGCGAAAGATCTTTTGGGAAAAGTACTTTTTACTCAAATCGATGGAAAAATAACTGCTGGAATAATTGTTGAAACAGAAGCCTATTTTGGTGTACACGATAAAGCTTCTCACGCATATGGCGGACGAAGAACTGATAGAACAGAAACACTTTACAGCCAAGGCGGTATTTCTTATGTTTATCTCTGTTATGGAATTCATCACTTGTTTAATATTGTAAGTTCTGTTGAAGGCGAACCACATGCGGTTTTAATACGAGGCATTGAACCGTTGATAGGAAAAGATATTATGGAAGAAAGACGGAAAATGTCTGCTTCAAAAGGCGCTATTTCGGCTGGACCTGGCTCCGCAGCAAAAGCCTTAGGAATTGATCGCTCTTTTAATAAAAAAGATTTAGGCGACGATGAAATATGGGTTGAAGATCATGGCATCCGTTATAAAGAGGAACAAATTGCAGCATCGCCTAGAGTTGGCGTAGCTTATGCTCAAGATCATGCCTTACTCCCGTGGAGATTTTTCATTAAGGGAAATAAATACGTCAGTAAACCAAATAAAATTTAAATGCAACTTTATTCATAATTAAAAATCTCGTACTAACTATTACGAGATTTTGACGATTCGTGATTTCTTTATAGTGAATCCTAAAACAGAATAATTTACTCCTGCAATAGTTCAGCTTCGGTGTGTAGAGCACAAACCCAGTTATTATTTTCTTTAATCCAAGTAGAAGTGCAGGCACATTTCATAGAACTTTTTTTTGTGTCATCTGCAATTCCTAATTCTATTGAATAAGCTATTATCGCCGTATTTTCAGTAAGTAACTGCGCTTCAATATCAGAAATATTCAATACTTTTATTTTATCTCCATCTCCTGACTCAAACATCTTTTTAAACTTATCTTCATTTACACTTTGCACACCATTATTTCCAGCGATTATACAGGGAAAATGAGTAAGTTGTTTCACCGTTTTATAATCGTGATTTTCCATTCACTGCCAATATTTTTTTTCCAGTTCAATAATTTGCTTTTCCATGACTATCTTATTATTAATTAAACAGTTATACAAAGTTCAAACTAAAATCGAAATGCGTTACATTTTTAACATAGATTTAATGTAGAGTTTGATCATTCAAAGCGAGATAATTTGAGATATGTAGATGTTAATTTACAACAAGGTAAATTCTTTAAATAAAGTGGATTTTAATAAAAATATTCCACCCTACTAGTTGTATAAATTTGATTAAAAAACAATTTAAAATGTTAATTATATAAATCGAAGTTGAAATTATATAAATTTAATTGTTGCCGTAATTTTACTTTTCAGTTACCAAATTCTATACATCTAAAAATCTAATATGAAAAAAAATTACTCAAAATTTTTACTGTTTGTTAATTAACAGCATAATTAAATCCGGTTGTCCCAAAATTTAAAAATGAAGATTAGACGAATGCAAAATGCTTCTCTAACTCACCGATACTTTAACGGCTCGCACATCGAGCTTTGGTTAATGAGGCTTCCTAATTATTGCACTTTAATTTAACAGCAAACTAAAATGAATTATAAAAATATACTGCAGATAGATGACGATATTGACGACTGCGAATTTTTTATGGAAGCGCTCCAGGCAGTATCTCAAGCGGGATATACTTCTATGCATAATCCTGTAGAAGCGCTTAACAAATTGATTCTAAAAGAGCTTAAACCTGATATAATATTCCTTGATTTGAATATGCCTATTATGTCTGGTTTTGAGTTTTTAATTGAAATAAAAAAGCAGGAAATTATAAAAAACATCCCAGTTATTATTTTTTCTACTTCACAGATGGAAGAGATAAAACGCAAAGCAAGAAACTATGGGGCTGATGAATATATATCCAAACCAAGTGACTTTGATGAAATGAAAAAAATTCTAGCCCATTATACAGCGTGAGAAATTTACACCTGAGATTGGTAATGTATTCATTTTCAGAAACAGCATATTTCCCGCTATTTTTATCGTTAAAGAAACTGACCATTTACGGGGCTTTATAACAGTTGGAAAATGAAATTATCAACACAAATACTTCTGGCGTTTTCGCTGATCATACTACTTTCTGTTGCAGATTCATATACGAATTACCGCTTATCTCGTAAAGTGCATCTCAACTCACAGTTTCTCTCCAAATCAGAAGATGTGATCCGTAACTCAAACAAAACCCATAGAGCTATACTGGAAATGCAAAGTGCTTTGAGGGGCTACCTGCTTACTAATGATACCACTTTTCTGCGCCCCTATTACAAGGGACTGGAAAAAGTACCGCTATTTTTCAAACAACAGCATAAACTTATTGATGATAATGAAACACAGCGTCGTATTTTGGACTCAGTAGCCGTGCTCCATGATGCATGGCTTGTCTATACTGCTGAAATAATAAACGCCAGAATGGAAAACCCTGAAACTTATCAGTTACTGTTAGATTCCAAACTTCGAAAACATGTCGGTAAGAATATTAATGATTCTATAACAGCTAAATTTAAAAGATTTGACAAGTTAGAATATAAAACTCGAAAACATCATAGTGAAATGCTGCTGCATTCCCTTCATAAGACAAGAACATATTCTTTGATTTTCTTGTCCCTGACTATTTTCGCTGGAATATGCAGTACTGCTTATATTGTAATTATGATAACCAACCGCATTAATTCGATGGTGCGTCTTGCTGATACCATTTCAAAAGGTCGTTTTACCATAGTTCGGGATTCTAAAAACGACGAGCTTAGCGCCCTAGCCTCCTCTTTAAATATCATGTCCCAAAAATTAGAGAAGAATATTCAGGAACTAGAAAACAAAAATGAAGAACTTAATAAATTTGCTTATGTGGTTTCTCATGATCTAAAGGCGCCGCTGCGTGGGATTTATAATGTTATTACCTGGATTGAAGAAGACTTGTCGGAAGAAATTTCTCCTGCTCTTCGCAATTATTTAAACATCATACCTAAAAGAACTCAACGCATGGAAGCTTTGATCAACGGACTGCTCGACTATGCCCGCATCAACCAGAAATCAGCTCCCGAATTAGTTGATACAAATGCACTTGTAAATGAAATCACTCAAGCCATAGTACCGAGGGATTTTACTGTTGAATTGCGTAACCTGCCTGAAATTTTTACCGAGCGTCTTAAACTTGAACAGGTATTTTCTAATTTAATCAGCAATGCCGTTAAGTATTCAAAACCAAACGAGGGCCGTATTGAAATTGATTGCCTGACAATTTTAGATGTTTACGAATTTTCCGTAAAAGATTATGGAATTGGAATTGATCCCGAATATCACAAGAAAATATTTGAAATCTTTCAAACACTCCGAGAAAAAAATGAAATGGAAAGCACTGGTGTTGGTCTGGCAATTGTGAAAAAAATTATTGACGATCAGGGAGAAAGCATACAAGTACACTCACGATTGGGAGAAGGAACAACATTTACTTTCACTTGGAAAAATAATAAAAGAATATGAAAACACCCACCATTTTACTAATTGAAGATGATGAACTGGACACTATATCTGTAGAACGTTCATTAAAAAAACTAGAAATCCAATACGAGCTTCATACCGCTTATAACGGACTTGAAGCGTTGCATCTTCTACGTGGTGAAACTGGTAAAGCTCTTTATCCTGATGTAATTCTTTTGGACATTAATATGCCAAGAATGAATGGAATAGAGTTTCTTAAAATCATACGTGGAGATGAAAAATTAAAAGATCTGAAAGTTTTTATAATGACTACCTCCTCTGAAAGTAATGACCGCATCAATGCAGAAAATTTAGGAATATCAGGCTATATTATAAAGCCTCTCAATTATACAGACAATACCAAAAGACCTGATTCAATGGATGCTTTTGTACAGTTTCATCTGCGTAAAATATTATTGGACGAAAGCGTATAAAGCATTCCTTTTACACATCCCATAAACCAAAAAATTAATCAAACCAAGAACCGTCTATTATGAAAAAATCAAAACCTGTCACAAAAAAATCCAGCGGCGAAGAACTGCTTGTACTTCCCGTGGTAACTGATAAAAAAAGCGCCAAGATCAAAGATCAGTCCGAAGAATCCGTGCTAAGCGATGCCGAGTTTTTAAAAATTCTGATGAAAGTAAAAAACGGTAATTTCTCGCAGCGTTTTCCTACCGATCAAAATGGTATCAAAAGATCAATCTGCGACACTTTAAATGAAATAATTGATCTGAATGAACGAATGGTATTCGAATTTCAGAAAGTTGGAAAAAGCATTGGTAAACAAGGAAAATTAACGAATCGTGTCGTTCTAGACGGTGCACGCGGTTCGTGGAGTTCCTGCGTGGATTCTGTTAATACACTGATCTCTGATCTGGTGCATCCAACAATTGAAATTGCACACGTAATTACCTCTGTTGCAAAAGGAAATTTATCGCAGGAAATGCCTTTATCCATTGAAGGAAATCCACTTCAAGGAGAATTCCTTAGAATTGCCAAAGAGGTAAATGGGATGGTAAAACAGCTGAACCTATTCTCTATGGAGGTTACCCGTGTAGCCCGTGAGGTGGGAACTGATGGAAAACTAGGCGGACAGGCAAAAGTACGCGGTGTGGGCGGTGTATGGAAAGATTTGACAGACTCTGTAAATAAAATGGCGAGTAACTTAACGGGTCAGGTACGTAATATTGCAGATGTAACCACTGCGGTAGCAAAAGGAGATTTGTCTAAAAAAATTACCGTTGACGTAAAAGGGGAAATCTTAGAATTAAAAAATACTATCAATACCATGGTAGATCAGCTGAACTCTTTTTCTTCTGAGGTAACTCGTGTGGCGCGTGAGGTAGGAACCGAAGGAAAACTGGGCGGACAAGCACAAGTAAAAGGTGTCGGCGGAACTTGGAAAGATTTAACGGATTCCGTAAATCAGATGGCATCCAACTTAACCGGACAGGTACGTAATATTGCCGATGTAACAACGGCCGTAGCAAGAGGAGATTTATCTAAAAAAATTACAGTAGACGTAAAAGGAGAAATCCTGGAGCTTAAAGATACCATTAATACAATGGTGGATCAGCTGAACTCCTTCTCTTCTGAGGTGACGCGTGTGGCACGTGAAGTAGGTTCCGAAGGAAAATTGGGCGGCCAGGCAAAAGTACGAGGGGTCGGCGGAGTTTGGAAAGATTTGACCGACTCGGTAAATCAAATGGCAAGTAACTTAACAGGTCAGGTGCGTAATATTGCCGAGGTAACAACAGCTGTGGCAAAAGGAGATTTATCTAAAAAGATTACCGTAAACGTTGAAGGAGAAATCCTGGAATTAAAAAACACCATCAATACCATGGTGGATCAGCTGAACTCATTTGGTGCCGAGGTAACTCGTGTGGCGCGTGAGGTAGGTTCTGAAGGAAAACTGGGAGGTCAGGCAAAAGTAAAAGGTGTCGGAGGAACATGGAAAGATTTAACCGATTCGGTGAACCAGATGGCATCTAACCTTACCGGACAGGTTCGTAATATTGCAGAGGTAACAACGGCCGTGGCAAATGGTGACCTTTCGAAAAAAATTACAGCTGTAGCCGAGGGAGAAATCCTCGAGTTGAAAAAAACCATTAATACAATGGTGGATCAGCTGAACTCTTTCTCTTCTGAGGTTACGCGTGTGGCACTTGAGGTGGGTACAGAAGGAAAACTAGGCGGTCAAGCGAAAGTAAAAGGTGTCGGAGGAACATGGAAAGATTTGACTGATTCTGTGAACCAAATGGCTTCCAACTTAACCGGACAAGTACGTAATATTGCGGAGGTAACAACAGCCGTAGCAAAAGGAGATTTATCCCGCCAGATTACGGTTGATACCAAAGGAGAAATCCTAGAGTTAAAAAATACAATTAATACCATGGTGGGTCAGCTGAACTCTTTCGCTTCTGAGGTAACTCGTGTGGCACGTGAAGTTGGTACCGAAGGAAAACTGGGAGGACAAGCGCAGGTTGAAGGTGTTGGTGGAACTTGGAAAGATTTAACGGATTCGGTAAACCAAATGGCATCCAACCTTACTGGACAAGTGCGTAATATTGCCGAAGTAACAACAGCCGTAGCAAAAGGAGATTTATCGCTTCAGATTACGGTTGATGTAAAAGGAGAAATCTTAGAGTTAAAAAATACAATTAATACCATGGTGGATCAGCTTCGAGGCTTTGCTTCGGAGGTAACAAGGGTTTCACGAGAAGTAGGAACCGAAGGAAAACTGGGAGGACAAGCAAACGTACCAGGAGTTGCCGGAACATGGAAAGATTTAACAGATTCCGTTAACCAAATGGCAGGAAATCTTACCGCTCAGGTACGTAATATTGCCGATGTGGCAATTGCAGTGGCGAATGGAGATATGTCCCGAAAAATTACTGTTGACGTTCGTGGAGAAATTTTGCAGCTAAAAGAAACCTTAAATACAATGGTGGACCAGCTTCGTGAATTTGCTTCTGAGGTAACTCGTGTGGCTCGTGAGGTAGGAACCGAAGGAAAATTGGGAGGTCAGGCGAATGTACCAGGTGTTGCCGGAACATGGAAGGATTTAACAGATTCGGTGAACCAGATGGCGGGTAACTTAACGACTCAGGTTCGTAATATTGCCGAAGTAACAATTGCCGTAGCCAACGGAGATATGTCGAAAAAGATTACGGCCGACGTTCGTGGAGAAATTCTACAATTGAAAGAAACCGTAAATACAATGGTGGATCAGCTTCGTGCCTTCGCCTCTGAGGTAACTCGTGTGGCGCGTGAGGTGGGTACCGACGGAAAACTGGGTGGACAAGCATTCGTGCCTGGTGTTGCTGGGACATGGAAAGATTTAACGGATTCGGTTAACCAGATGGCATCGAACTTAACCGGTCAGGTGCGTAATATTGCCGATGTAACCAAAGCAGTTGCAAATGGTGACCTTTCCAAACAAATTACCGTTGACGTAAAAGGAGAAATTCTAGATTTGAAAAATACCTTTAATACGATGGTAGAACAGTTAAATTCATTTGCTTCTGAAGTTACGCGTGTGGCGCGTGAGGTGGGTACCGAAGGAAAACTGGGCGGACAGTCTGAAGTAAAAGGTGTTGCGGGAACATGGAAAGATTTAACCGATTCGGTTAACGTAATGGCTTCTAACTTAACAGGTCAGGTTCGTGGAATCGCAAAAGTGGTAACATCTGTAGCAAAAGGAAATCTAAAACAAAAATTATCCATTGATGCCAAAGGTGAAGTTGCACAGTTAACCGATACCATCAACGAAATGATTGATACGCTTGCCACATTCTCAGATCAGGTAACAACAGTTGCGCGTGAAGTTGGTGCCGAAGGAAAACTGGGAGGACAAGCAAACGTACCAGGAGCTTCTGGAACGTGGAAAAACTTAACAGAAAATGTAAACCAGTTAGCGGCGAATCTAACCACTCAGGTACGTGCGATTTCTGAGGTAGCATCGGCAGTAACACAGGGAGATTTAACACGAACTATTGGTGTTGAAGCAAAAGGTGAAGTTGAGGCACTTAAAGACACTATTAATCAGATGATTTTTAATCTTAAAGCAACTACTTTACGTAATCAAGAACAAGACTGGCTGAAATCGAATTTGGCTAAGTTTACCCAAATGCTTCAGGGTCAAAAAGAATTGAATGCAGTTACTAAAAAAATCCTTTCAGAACTTGCTGCAGTGGTAACCGCTCAGCATGGTCTATTTTATATTTTAGAAGAAGGTGAAGAATTTATGGATTCTAAATTAAACCTAATTGCTTCTTACGCCTATATAAAACGAAAAAATTCCCTTACTCAATACGGTATGGGAGAAGGTCTAATTGGTCAGGTTGCAGTAGAAAAAGAAAGAATAATACTGAGCAACGTTCCAAAAGACTACATTAAAATAAATTCAGGACTTGGCGATGCCAGACCTAAAGACGTCATTATTCTTCCAGTGCTCTTTGAAGGCAGACTTAAAGCAGTTATTGAATTGGCATCACTTGATACCTTCAGCCAGATACACTTGGATTTCCTTGAAGGACTTACAGAAAGTATTGGTATTGTAATTAATACCATCGAATCCAATTCAAGAACTGAAGAGCTCTTGGTACAATCCCAATCACTTGCCAGCGAGCTTAAAAGTCAGCAGGAAGTACTTAAAAATACCAACGAAGAATTAGAGGAAAAAGCGATATTATTGGCGAATCAGAAAGAAGAAGTGGAACTTAAAAACCAAGAGGTCGAGGTTGCCCGTAAAGCGCTTGAGGAAAAAGCCGATCAGCTGACGCTTACTTCAAAATACAAATCCGAGTTCTTGGCCAATATGTCTCACGAACTTCGTACTCCTTTGAACAGTTTACAGATTCTAGCTAATGAATTAATTGCGAACCGAGACGGGAATTTATCCGAAAAACAAATTCAGTTTGCGAAAACCATTAACTCTTGCGGAGATGACCTTATTCAGCTGATTAATGACATCCTGGATCTTTCTAAAATTGAGTCAGGGTATATTTCTGTGGATTACAACCCGATTAGCTTTGAGGAGATAAGCCGTTTCGTAGCTTCTACCTTCAACCCTATTTCAGAGGCCAAACATCTTAATTTTGAAATCAAAATGGATGAAAATCTTCCTGAAGTTATGGAAACTGATTCACAACGTTTAAACCAAATTCTGAAAAATCTTTTATCCAACTCTTTTAAATTCACTGAAAAAGGATCTGTTAAACTAAACATTTACAAGGCAGAACATAATTGGAAAACTAAAAGCAGCAGTCTGGATAATGCCGAAGCTGTCGTAGCTTTTGAAATATCAGATACTGGAATTGGAATCTCTAAAGAAAAACAGAATATTATTTTTGAAGCCTTTCAACAGGCAGAAGGTTCTACAAGCCGTAAGTATGGAGGAACAGGTCTTGGATTATCAATCAGCCGAGGACTTTCTGACCTACTGGGAGGAAGCATAGAACTGGAAAGTGACACCAACATTGGAAGTAAATTCACTTTATTTCTACCTTTAAAATTTGTCCATATTCCAGAAATCGAAGATATTACAGTCAATGAAGAAACAAGTGTGCTTCATGCTGGAAAGAGCCGTTTAAAATCACTTCCATCTTCGAGTTTTAAATCATCAGATACTGATCTGTATTTTGCAGACGAAATTGGTGATGACAGGACTTCTATCAAACCAGAAGACAAAGTGCTGCTGATCGCAGAGGATAATGAAACCTTTGCTAAAATTCTTCTTGAGAGAGCTCATCAGCATAATATCAAAGCCATTGTAACCACAAGAGGTAATGATGTGGTGGATTATATCAATCACTTCCAGCCTCATGCCATTACAATGGATCTTAATATGCCCGATACCAGCGGCTGGAAAATTCTAGACAGATTAAAAACTGATTTTACCCTGCGCCACATTCCCCTATATATTATCTCGGGAGAAGATGAAAGAAACAAAGGACTCAAACGAGGTGCCAGAAACTTTCTAGTCAAACCTGTAAAAAATGATATTCTAACCTCACTTTTTAATGATATTCAGAATTTCAAAAATAATGCACAAAAAAACCTGCTTATTGTAGATGACAATCCAGCGGAACTGGACCGTATAATTAAAGCGGTACAGGGAGACGATATTTCAATTGATACTGCTTTGACAGCGAAACAGGCAGTGGAGCTTATTGAGACAAAATCTTTCGACTGTATTATACTAGATCTTGTTCTTCCTGATGCAGACGGACTAGATCTCATCAGCGATCTTGAAAACAATATCAGCGGACAGGAAACAGCAATTATTGTCCATTCAGCTGGTGATCTAAGCAAAAAACAGCGCAGTAAACTCGGCCGTTTTGCCCATAGTATTATTACCAAAAGTGCTGTTTCAATGGATGAGCTTGTGGACCAGACTGCTCTTTTCATGCATCGTGTGCATAAAGAACTGCCTGAAGATATGAAAAAGCGTATTGAAACGTTTTACTTAAAAGAAGATGTACTACTAAATAAAAAAGTACTTTTGGTAGATGACGATGTTCGAAACCTTTTTGCCCTTACTACAGCACTGGAACGATTTGGACTGGATGTTATAAGCGCCGAAAGTGGTCACGAGGCGGTTGAAATACTAAACGGAAACGAAACTATCGATATTGTACTAATGGATATCATGATGCCCGAACTTGATGGTTATGAAACTATGAAAATTATTCGCAGAAATCCTAGACATAAAGATCTGACTATTATTGCAGTCACTGCTAAAGCCATGAAAGGAGACAGACAACGATGTATTGAATCTGGAGCTTCTGACTACATTACTAAACCTGTCAATGTGGAACAGCTGTCTTCACTGATGAGAGTATGGCTAAAATAATATTTTAATATGGAAAGCCTCATGGAAAAACATCCCGTAAAAATATTAATAGTCGATGACAAGAAAGAAAACCTACTTTCTCTTCAAGTCATTCTGGCTGGTCAGGGATATGAATTTGTAGAAGCTTCTTCAGGTAAAGATGCTTTAAGAATACTCCTAAAAAACCAAGATTTTGCCATTATCCTCATGGATGTGCAGATGCCGCTTATGGACGGTTTTGAAACAGCCGAGCTCATACGCCAAAGTGATAAACTTAAGCATGTTCCTATTATCTTTCTAACAGCTAATATGGATACTTCCGACTATATTTTCAAAGGATACCAATCTGGAGCTGTAGATTATATGATTAAACCGCTTTCTTCAGAAATTCTTAAAGCCAAAGTTTTAGTTTTTACCGAATTGTATAAAAAGAATAAGGAACTGCAGCTTAAGGAAGAAGAAACAGCTGCCTTAAATCATAAAATTGTAAAAGCTAACGAAAAATTAGCTCAACAATATGCAGCTATTGAAAAATATGCGACAGAATTAAAACAGAAGAATGCGGAACTGGATGCATTTACTCAGATTTCCAGCCATGATCTTCAGGAACCGCTGCGAAAAATCCAGACTTTTTCCAACATGATTCTTACAAAAGAATATTCGAATTTGAGCGAAGATGGAAAATCAAAATTTGACAGGATTTTATATGCAGCCAACCGCATGCGAAATCTAATTAACGATTTACTAGTATTCTCACAAGCAAGCACTACGGAGCACATTTATGAACATACAGATCTAAGTGTCATTATCGAAAATGTGAAAGAAGCTCTCTCTGAAAACATCAAGGATAAAAAAGCTGTCATTACAACTGAACTACATGGTAAGATTTATATTATCCCATTTTTATTTGTACAACTGCTGGAAAACCTAACCAATAATGCTTTAAAATTTTCACAGAAAGATATTCCTCTTACCATTGAAATTAAAAGCCGTATGCTTTCTGGACAGGAATTAGAAAATGAAAAGTTACAGCCCGAGCAAAACTACTGCCACATTGCTTTTAAAGATAATGGGATTGGTTTTGATTCCCAGCACAGCGAGAAAATATTTGGTGTTTTTCAAAGACTGCACAGCAGAGATGATTACGATGGAACCGGAATAGGACTGGCTATTGTGAAAAAGATAGTAGACAATCATAACGGAATAATTACAGCGACAGGAAAACATATGGAAGGAGCCACTTTTCACATTTATATTCCTCAATAATTCTATCTTTCAGAGCATTTACTTTTCATTATACAAAGGATTATAATAGTGTAGATACAGCCAATATTGCAATAATGAGAATATCAAGAAATCTTTATTGGCTGTTTAAAAATAAAACCAATAAAAACGAAAAAACCCTGTTTCGATCAGAAACAGGGTTTTTGAAAAAAAGGCGGCGACATACTCTCCCACAATACTGCAGTACCAT
>NZ_SODX01000010.1:0-11212 GCF_004366435.1 Flavobacterium sp. S87F.05.LMB.W.Kidney.N
ACCGTTATAATTGATCATCCATGCAGCTGCATTGGGATCATAATAAGAAAACTTATCTCCCAAAGTATTAGGCGAGAGATTGTAGAGTGTAAAACCAGGCTTTGTAACCGGAGTTGACCAATACGTTAAATCATAACGGCGTACAGAAGTTGCTCTTTTGTATACAATATCTCCTGTGTTTACTGCATTTGTAGTCTGTACTAAACTTGAGTTATTCTCAAAAATTAACTGGCCGTTTGTGGTAACCGAATTAGTAATGGTCAGAGTCACTCCGCTTGGAATTGTAACAACCGCACCAGAATTAACTATTAATGAACATCCTGATACATTTGGAGTACTTATTGTAAATGGTTGACTAGCCGTTGAAGCAATAATAATAGTTTTTGTTCCGTCTGGATTACCATTTGACCAGCCTGAACCATTCCAAGTTGTTGTTGAAGTTTGGTTTACTATATTAACTGATACTACTGGACTTGAAGTACAGCTTGCAGCATTTGTAACCGTAAAATCATAATTTCCTGCTACTAATCCTGTAATATTGCGAGAACTTCCAGTGTCAGTAATTGTTTGTGATGCTGTTCCCGTTTGCTTAATTGTCCAAGTTCCAGATGGAAGATTTGTTAATGTAACGCTTCCTGAACTAGTACAAGTAAAATCACTATTTTTTGTTAGTGTTGGAGTAGTTGGAAGTGGATTTACAGTAACCGTCCATGTTCCAGTTGATAAGGTTGGCGTAGTATTACATGTCCCGTCATTTGCAAATCTTCTGTAAACTGTAGTAGCTGTTAATCCTATTGGTGGTGTATATGTTGCAGAATTTGAACTTGCAATATCAACTCCGTTTGCCTGCCATTTGTATGTTATCATATTATCTCCTCCACTTGCTGCAGTAGTACTTCCAATTTGAGAAGGAGTTCCTCCAGAACAAATTGTTTCCCCTGTGGTATTAATTGCTCCAGATGTAAATTGAGGGCGAATGACAAGACTAAAAGTATTACCCATAGACACACAACCATTTGCATTTTTTACAGTTATTGTTCCTGTGTACGTGCCATCTGTAGCTGTAGATGGAATTACAATAGAAATAGGGGTTGCTGTAAGTGAAGCATCTGTAACTGGAGAAAAACTATTTAATGGCGTAGAATTCCACGTTATATTATATGTTGTTGGCACTCCAGTTGTTCCTGTATATACTAATGAAGTACTTGTTGCGCCAAAACAAATTGTTGAAGCTGTTGCTGCTGAAGCTATTGTTGGCAAAGGGTTAACTTTTATCAACACAGCGGCAGAAGTATTTGGACAAGTACCTCCAGAAGTTACTACTCTTCTAAACCAAGTATTTACAGTTACAGAATTAATTGGAGTATAATTTTGTAAATTATTTGTTCCGGGTGCAGCAGTAAAACCAGCAGTAGCACTTGTCGTACTGATCTGCCATAAATAAGTATAAGTTCCACTTCCTGTTGGGATTGTACCTGTAATAGTTCCTGGCACTGTACCAGAGCATACCGGAGAAGAATAAGCCGCTGAACCATAATAATTTTTGACAGTTCCAACACATGGATCATCAAAATTTGCATTATTAGCTAAAAATGTTATTGTCCCTGTGTTACCTAAAAGTTGTCCTTCTACAAAAGATTGACTTTTTGTTGCAGAATGACAGGTATAATTAATTGCAAAATTGCCACAAGAACCTGTTGGTGATCCATAACTTGAGAAACTTACTGTATTGAAATATGTTCCTGTAGGAGCGGTAAAACTAGATGTACCATTTTCAGGAGTAGTTACACAAACTGTTCCGGAAGTACCATTTGTAAAATTTATGACGTTGTTTCCAATTCCAACAGTTATAGTTCCACTCGTTGTAGCTGCTGTACATGAATTTCCTGTCGTAGTTATATTATAAGGGAACACACCACTAACGGTTGGTGTTCCGCTTATTGTTAAAGTATTTCCTGAAACTGAGCTAGTAACTCCAGCCGGCAAACCAGTAACGTTTGCTCCTGTTGCTCCACCGCCCAATGTCATTGTGATATCCGTCATCGCACTGTTTTGGCAAACACTTCTATTTCCGCCTGCAGTTAATGTATGGACTGGATTAACTGTTACTGTTGCGGAACCCAAAAGTAAATTTGAGCAAGTTGGAGCAGATTGATAAGCTACATTTACCAAATTATAAGCAAATACCCCAGAGCTTGTTGTCGGAACAGCAATATTTACTGTGGAACTTGCCGCTAAATTTACAGTAGCATTTGATCCTCCATTAATGTTATAAGTGATAGTAACAGGTAAAGGTTGTGGATTTGTTAAAGTGATGTTTGGAGAACTTGCATTTTGACAAATTGTTGCATTCCCACTAATTGTTGCTACTGGCGATACTGTTGAAGTTGAAACAACTCCAGAAGAAGCACTTGTGCTATTTCTACATTTATTATAAGCTCTTAATCTATAATAGTAAAGTGTATTGTTGCTTAATCCAGTAACATTGTATGATGTCACTAATCCAACATCTAAATTATTATAACCTGGAACCATTGCTGTAAAGCTATTATTTGTAGAAACATCCAAATAATAACCTGAAGCTGAGCCTACCACAGTCCAATTAGCAGTAAACTGTGAGCAAAATATATTAGTCGCTGTTGAAAGAACTGGAATAGTGGGATTTACATTTTGACTTGTTATAACAGCAATTGATTCTGTACTGTAAATACATGACGACGCATTTGCTGCTGTTCCCGTAATATTTCTCCTATAATAAACTATTGATGTTGCAGTTGGGTTTGTTGATGGTACTGTATAATTCTCTCCATTTGCACTACTAATATCTGTCCAATTCAGATTATCTGGAGATGATTGCCATTGAAACTTAATTGATGGATTGATATTCGATCCTTGATAAGTAATGGCTGAACCATCTAGCACTGAATTACTGCCAGCACAACGATAAACAGGACCTGAAGTATTTATAATATTAACAGAATTCATCGTGCTTTCGGCTGGATAAATGCTAAAATCTGTCACATTTGCTTCATCTTTATCATAGTAATCCAGTACTAACTGACTATTACCATTTAAATAAACCAATATATTTGTATAATCTGTTGCACCTTGTTGGATCCATGCATCAAAAACCTTAACACCGTCTACAGAAAGTTTTACTCCGTCATCTCCCCTTACTTGAACAAAATAGCAACCTTGTGGCAAAGTCGATCGCATTTTATAGCGTACAGCAAATGTCTCAGCATAAAATGTTTGATTAGTACCTCCTGCAACAAAAGCAAAAGATGGCGTATTTCCTCCACCGTAATTTTGAGAAAATGAAGTTGTACTTCCAACAATGTTATTTGCTTGTGTGAAAGCCCCTAAGTAACTAGAATTAGTAAAGGCATTTGTCTCTGATAGAGGTGTTACGCTAACAGTATCAGAGAAATCATAAACATGAGCAATCCATGAATTATTTCCTTCCCTATCCTGAAGCTCTACATTACTACCTCCTGTATAAGTTACAGTAATGGTAGAGTTATTCCCTGTTGTCGATGTACAGTTAGAATTATTATTAATTCTAATAAATAATGTTCCCGTAAATCCAGCTAGCCAATTGGTAGAAGTCGCATTTCCATTATTTGAACCTGCCAAAGCACTGCCCACATTTACAGCTGTATTAGTTTGGTTAAAAAATGTAATTCGCTTTATAAAAGATTGGTTTGATGAAGCGGTAATTGTATAAGTTAATCCTTGAATTACATTAACTGCTACATATCTACCCATTGGCACATTTGTAAAAGTAACAGTACCAACGTTTGTACCTGCAACAGCTTCTCTATTGTAAATTATAGATTGAGTAGTTCCAAATTGCGTACTTCCGAAAGGACATTGTGCATAACTAATAAAAGAAATAAGAAATAAAAACGAGTAAAGTAGTTTTCTCATCATATAACAGTAGGTATTTGTTTTAAATTTGTTTTTGGTTTGCTTAAGCAAAAAGGGCATTCTTTCAAAAAAAAGTAAATGTCTTTTGGTATTTTAGTGAAATCTAAAATGTTAAAATCCTGACTTTTATCAGAAATCAAAATGTTAAAATTTCCGTACAAAAATATTTAAATTAGCCTAATCCACAAGGTTATAATTTATTTCTTTTCAGAATATATTAACAAATTTTAGAATTATTTTATAACTAATTGACAATTATTACATTTAAACGTTAAAAAGAATGAAAAACCCGACGAAGTGTACTTTTACTATCAAAGAAGCTTTACAAAAACTAGAGCATTTTTGTGCTTATCAAGAACGTTGTCATGATGAAGTTGTTGCTAAATTGTACAGCTTAAAAATGACTTCTGATGAAGTTAACAGTATTGTCGTACAATTAATTGAAGGAGACTTTCTTAATGAAACTCGTTTTGCCTGCAGCTTTGCGCGTGGTAAGCACCGTATTAAACATTGGGGAAAGATTAGAATTACAAACGAATTGAAAGCAAGACATATTTCGTCAACAAATATCACATTGGCTTTGAAGGAAATTTCTCCAGAAGAATATTTTGAAACTTTTGAAAATCTAGCCGAAAGATCTTGGAATAATATATCAGAACGTAATCTTTTAAAAAAACGCAAAAAATTTTGTGATTATATGCTTCGAAGAGGATATGAAAGTAATTTGGTTTACGAAAAAGTAAAAGAATTGGAAGAAAATTAGAATGGTCTTTCCCTCTAACAAATGATTTTTTCAACTATTTCAAAATCACTTCTCTTGCACAAAAATTGTATTAAATTCCTTATTTAACACAAAATAACTTTTGGTTGTAAAATATTCCGTTTTTGCGGATTTTATGCCAAACCTGACGTTTTTCAGTCTAAAATCTCAAAAAACGACCTCAAAAAACGTTAAATTTTACGATTATTCTTATATTTTTTTTTGCTGTTTTATAAGAAATCCCGCCAGTTGTTATTTTTTAATATGTATTTCGTCGACTTTTTTAACAATTCATCGAATATATATAGGTTATCAAAACCGTCCTGATTTGGAGCACGTAGATGTATATATCTTTGCGACGCATAAAACTCCTATGCCAGCATAACAAACTGATAGAAAACATTTAACATGAAAAAAACTTTACTTTTATTTTTATTGTTGCCTTTTTTAGGGTTTGCTCAATTAAGCGGCGATTATATTATCAGCTCAACAAATAGTAATCCCAACTTTAGAACACTTGCGCTTGCGGTTGCTCAGATTAATTCTGTTGGAGTTTCTGGTCCTGTTAAATTTTTACTAGATGAGGATCAAACCTTAACCTCATTACTTTCAATTAATCAGTTTAATACAACTACCACTAATACATTAACAATTAAACCAAACGCAGGAAAGACTATAACTATTAATGCTAATATGCCTAATTCCTCAACTGGTGTACCAGCGGTTTTTAGATTTAATGGAGCCAGCAACATAATAATTGATGGTAGTAATTCGACCTTAAATACAAAAAATTTAACTTTAATAAATAACGACAATCTAAGTTATACTGCAAGAGCGATAATTTGGATTGCTAGTAATGGTGCTACAGGTTCTACTAATATTACAATTAAAAACAGCAATTTTAGATTTTCTACTCGTAATCAGCAATTAAACCTTTTGAGCGGAGTTTATTCGGGAAGTAACGCGATTGGCGGCAATAATACTATTGATGTCCAGACAAATAATGGGGCTAATTCAAATATTTCCATTGTAAACAATGACATGTTTAATGTGAAAGATGGAATTAACGTTAATGGAAGCAGTACTGCCGCAAATTCTCCTTCAGGGTGGAAAATACAAGGAAACAAAATTGGAAGTACAGTTACTGCCGAAAAACCAGTTAGAGCTATCTATTTATCTTATGCTTTAAATTATGAAATTTCCGGCAATACAATATCTGGAATTAGAAATACTGAAAATCAAGGCAATGACGGGGCTGCAGTTATTCTTTTAGGTACAAGCTCAGGGACAATTTCTGGAAATATAATTAATAACATAATTAATGAAGTACATAATAATTCTTATTTTACAGCAGGAATTTTAAGTAGATCAAGCGGAGCCAATAGCATTATAAACAACATAATAAGTAATGTTTACAACACTACTACAGATTCAAATAATGGAAATTTCTATAACAAAGGAAACAGTATTCATATTGCAAGTGGAAGTTCTACAAATATTTACTACAATACCATTATAGGAAGTGGTGCTCCAACTGGCACTGCATATGCTTCATGTTTATATATATCAGGTGGATCAGGCATAAACATTAAGAGCAATATTTTTGTTAATACTCAGTCTAATAAACAATATGCCATTTTCAATAATGGAGGAACTTTGGGGCAAATTAGTAATAATGATTACTATGTTACAAATGCAACAAATAAATTTCTAAATAGAATAAACGGAACTGAATATCCAGGAACAGGAACAACTGTACCTACTAACTGGAATACAGCAGTTTCAGACTCTAATTCTAAAATAATTTTACCAACGTTTGTTTCAAGTACCGATTATCACTTACAAGATGTTACTGTTAATAACGATCTTACTGGGATTGCAATTTCAGGAGTTACAACTGACATTGATGGTGACGCAAGGGTAAAACCTTATATGGGTGCTGATGAAATTTTAAAGTGTATACCAACTGGTGATCAAACAACTTTTGGCAATGAGTCTTGGATTGGATATGTTTACAAATGGACAGGAAATACTGCTCCAAATCCAGCAACTCCAACTACTACACCAGACACAAGCATAGCAACTTACATTGGAACAGTAACAGAAAATAAAAATTTTGATAGAAATGTTGCAGAAGGGGCCGTTAGTGGTGTTACAACTAATATCTCTTGTGAAACAGCACCAGCTGACAGGTTTTTTGTTCGATATAAAATGACTGCAAATATTACTGAAGCTGGTAGCTATAACTTCATGCTTGGAAGTGATGACGGTATTAGACTTTATATAGATGGAACAAAAGTTTTGGAACGATGGAATCAGCATAGTTATACTGTAGATTCTGTTTTACAAAATTTGACTGCTGGCACACATCAATTTGTTCTTGAATATTTTGAATTTGATGGTTCATCTAGAGCTGCTATATCATTTGGTTTAATAAAAGGAGACCCAACAGTTTATGGAGATAAAGTTTGGAATGTTTACGGTTACGTTAAAAATGATCTAAACCTTGCAAATACAGTGTATGCAGGAAATTATGTAGATCCAAACTTAAACGTTGACTCAAAAACTTACTGGGGTGTTACAAAATCGCCTTCTGCAGCAACAATTTGGCAGGGAGCACCAATGCCAGATGATAATTTTACAGTTTCATTTAAACGCCGCGGTTTTCCTTGTGGTCAATATCAAATACAACTTGTAAATTCTGATGATGCAACTCAAATATATATTGATGGTAATTTAGTATTTACTCAGTCTGGATATACCAATACTGCTACTATAATTAATAATCCAACTACTTATGCATTAAATAGTAATTCTCGTGTAGAAATTCGTTTAAGAGAAGATGGTGGAAATGCTAATGTTGCTGTAAATTTCCTAAGAGTAACTACACCCTACAACGGAACAGGTACTCCTGCAACGAACAGTTCAATAGTTATCAATTCAAACACAACATTAAGTTCAGATGTTACAGTTTGTTCTTGTACTGTCAACCCAAATTATACTTTAACAGTCCCAAAAGATATTACGTTAACAGTTGATGAAGATATAACCGTAGGAACGGGAGGAAAAATACTTGTACAAGATGGTGGGTCATTGCTTCAAACCAGCACAAGTAAAACTATGTTTACAGGAAATACTACCGCTTTTGAAATGCAGAGAAAAATTAATGCTCGTCGTTACGACTTAACTTATTGGTCAACACCTGTAAATAATCCAAGCTTTACCTTACATGATTTATCACCAGACACATTAGGAGATAAATATTCTTATTATGACCCTATCGCCGGGTGGACTATTAATTATAATGGAACAATGGTTATGGAGCCTGGAAAAGGATATAATGTAAGAGCACCGCAGTATTATGACATTGACACGCCCTCAGATTTTACAGCAAAATTCTTCGGAACACCTAACAATGGGGACGTTTCAGTTACTGTTACAAGTGGAAAATGGAATCTTATAGGAAATCCATATCCATCAGCTGTAGATGCAAAACAATTTATTTCAAACAATAATACAGGAGCCTTATATTTCTGGACTCATCAGACACCACCTGCGAAAATAAACGGAAGTAACTCTTATTCATATGGTAGTGCCGATTTTGCAGCATTTACTATGCTGGGAGGAACGAGAGCAGCTTCAGGAGGTGTTGAGCCATCTGGATATATAGCCGCTGGGCAGTCATTTTTTGCAAAACCAAGTGTGAGCTCAGTTACATTTAAAAACAATTATAGAATTAACGCAAAGAATACACAATTTTTTAAAACAAATGCTAAATCAAGCTCAAATGAGCAAAATCGTCTATGGTTAAATTTGAGCAATACTGCAGATGCATTTAAACAATTATTAATTGGATACGCAGAAGGAGCTACAAATAGCATAGATACTAACTTTGATGCTGTAACTATTGCTGGAAATACATTTGTAGATTTTTACAGTATTAATGAATCTAAAAAACTAACAGTTCAAGGTAGAGCATTACCGTTTGATAATTCAGATATAGTTCCTCTTGGTTATAAAACCACAGTTGCAACAAATTTCACAATTTCAATTGATCATGCAGATGGATTATTTGACGATCAGGCAGTTTACTTAGAAGATAAAACTACCGGAACTATAACAGACTTGCGTAAATCGAATTATTCTTTTGATTCTGCTATAGGAACTTTTACAGACCGTTTTGTGCTTCGTTATACTTCTAAAACTTTAGGAACAGATGATTTTGAAAATTCAGAAAGCGGGGTTTTAGTTTCTGTACAATCAAAAGTTATAAAAGTAAATTCTACTACTGAAAATATAAAAGAAGTACAGATTTATAATATTGGAGGTCAATTAATTTATACTAAAAACAAAATTGATTTGAATGAATTCCAGATATCAAATTTACAGTCTGGCAATCAAGTTTTATTAGCTAAAGTTATTTTAGATAATGACCATACAGTCACGAAAAAGATAATTTTTAATTAATGAGATTATACTCATAACAAAATCCGACACCTAATCAATGTCGGATTTTTGCGTGTTAGAAAATTTATATAAAATATTTAAAAGCATACCCAAAAAGCCCATTATCAACCAATCTTAACCACAAATTTCATGAGCACAAAAAAGCAATTGAATTTCCGTTCTTTATCATTAAAAAAAACAATTATTTTCTTTTTTCTGATATCATTAAAAATTACAAGCCAAAGTAATACAATAACCAGAATTCATACTGACTGGAATAAGACAGGAACTGGTTACTGGACATCAAATGCAGCCACAGGCGTAGGAAATCGTCCTGACAATGTCAATAATTTATTAGCATTTGAATGGAGAGGCCAAACTTTCTCGACAGGTGTAGAGGATAATAAATTAAACACAAATTCTGTTTCTTATAATGCGCAAAACTTTAGAGCTTTAAAAATTCAAACTTTAGGAGCAAACACAAGCACCTATTTTTTACAAGGATCGATGATAGATGGCTCAGCAACGGGAACCACCTTAATTCCAGCATTAGCAGGAGCTGTATCAACTGGAAGCGAAAGGGCTTCAAGACTTACAGATGGCAAGAATGGATTAAGCTTAGGAACTGGAATCGCCAACATTCCAAATGGTACTGCGGAATTTAAAATCGGAACAAACAATTTAAATTTAGTAGGCATAAATGACAATATTCCAGATTTACTCGTTACCCAAGTTGCCGAACCAGGAGGAACAGGAACTGAAGATATATTTAAATTTGTTGATGCAGCAGGAAACACTGTAGGTAATCAAATATCCGTTAGTTTTAATTCTGTTTCGGTTATTGGAACTTACAGTTTAGATTTATTTAGAGCGACAGATGGCGTAACGGCTTTTACACCAGCAGCTACAAGAGACATTAGAATGCTGGGAATCGAGACTAGTTCTTTTGGCATCACTTCTGCAAATGCGGCTCAGGTTGATCGTTTTGTAGTAGTTTTTTCAGGAAGCTCAGATTGTGCTTTTATAGCTTTCAATACAAAATCTTTAAAAATTGCAGATTTGAGTATGATTAAAAAAGCAACATTATCATCATGTGGTAAAGCAGGCGACGTCATCACTTACAATTTTGATATAAAAAACACAGGACAAGTTCCAATTACAAATATCAGTGTTTCTGACCCGATGCCTGGAATGGTGTTTTCAAGTAATCTAATTTCTTCTTTAGCTGTCGATCAAACAGCAACAATAACGGCAACTTACACAGTTACACCAGCAGATGTTGCTGCAGGAAGAATTGTTAATTCTGCTACAGTTACAGGAACTGATCCATCTTTAAATACTGTCACAGATATTTCTGGAGATGATTACAACAATAATAATGCAACAATTACCATCCTGCTTGCACCTCCAACAATTAGTGCGGTACATCCTGTTACCTGTGCAAGCTTAGGAAGTATTGATTTAACAAATTTACCTGCTTCAGGAACTTGGCAGATTACACAGACAGGAACTGCTTCTGCTACTTATAGTGGCACTGGATCTACGTTTACTGTACCAAATTTAGCAGTGGGCTCCTATTCTTTTAGAGTAAATACTGGAAGCTGTAATTCCCCAGCGACATCTAATATAAATGTCGGAGAAGATTCTTCAACAACATGGAATGGGTCGAGCTGGTCAACAGGACTTCCAGGTCTAAATAGGAGAGCCATAATTGCTTCAACAACTCCAAATCAGCCATTTACAACCAACACCACTATTTGTTCCTTAATTGTCAATTCAGGAGCTTTTGTAACTATTCCGAGTGGAGTAACTTTAACTGTAAATAGTAGTGTAACTGTAAATGGGAGTTTGACTTTTGAGAATAATTCTAGTTTATTACAAACAACAAATGCAGTAAATACAGGAGATATTGTATACAAAAGAGCAACTTCTGTACGCCGATATGATTTAACGTATTGGTCAACTCCGGTTACAAAACCTGGTTTTACACTTTATAATCTTTCGCCGGATACTTTGGGAGATAAGTTTTCTTATTATGATCCCAATGCAGCTGCATGGATGATCAATTATAACGGG
>NZ_SODX01000011.1:0-2881 GCF_004366435.1 Flavobacterium sp. S87F.05.LMB.W.Kidney.N
TGATCCGCAGATACCTGAATGGGGCAACCCGCTATGCTGAAGGCATAGCACACCGATAGGTGGGCAAACCCGCTGAACTGAAACATCTAAGTAGGCGGAGGAGAAGAAAACAAAAGTGATTCCGTAAGTAGTGGCGAGCGAACGCGGATTAGCCCAAACCGGTGCTGTTACGGCAGTGCCGGGGTTGTAGGACCGCGGTATTTTATGTACAAGGAACCGGAAGCTTCTGGAAAGGGGCACCATAGAGGGTGACAGTCCCGTACGGGCAACGAGTATAATAGATAGCGGTATCCTGAGTAGGGCGGGGCACGTGAAACCCTGTCTGAATTTGGCGGGACCATCCGCTAAGGCTAAATACTCCTGAGAGACCGATAGTGAACCAGTACCGTGAGGGAAAGGTGAAAAGAACCGTGAATAACGGAGTGAAATAGATCCTGAAACCATACGCTTACAAGCGGTCGGAGCCCTTTCGTGGGGTGACGGCGTGCCTTTTGCATAATGAGCCTACGAGTTAACGTTGCTGGCAAGGATAAGTGTTTAAGACATGGATCCGCAGCGAAAGCGAGTCTGAATAGGGCGCTTTAGTCAGTAGTGTTAGACGCGAAACCGTGTGATCTACCCATGGGCAGGTTGAAGCTGTGGTAACACACAGTGGAGGACCGAACCGGTTGACGTTGAAAAGTCTTCGGATGACCTGTGGGTAGGGGTGAAAGGCCAATCAAACTCGGAAATAGCTCGTACTCCCCGAAATGCATTTAGGTGCAGCGTTATTTTAGTTATACAGAGGTAGAGCTACTGATTGGATGCGGGGGCTTCACCGCCTACCAATTCCTGACAAACTCCGAATGCTGTATAATGATTGATAACAGTGAGGGCTTGGGTGCTAAGGTCCAAGTCCGAGAGGGAAAGAACCCAGACCATCAGCTAAGGTCCCCAAATATATGCTAAGTTGAAAGAACGAGGTTTGTCTGCCCAGACAGCTAGGATGTTGGCTTGGAAGCAGCCATTCATTTAAAGAGTGCGTAACAGCTCACTAGTCGAGCGGACGAGCATGGATAATAATCGGGCATAAGCATATTACCGAAGCTATGGATTTACAGTTTACTGTAAGTGGTAGGGGAGCATTCTGACAGGGCAGAAGGTGTATCGTAAGGTATGCTGGACCGGTCAGAAAAGAAAATGTAGGCATAAGTAACGATAATGCGGGCGAGAAACCCGCACACCGAAAAACTAAGGTTTCCACAGCTATGCTAATCAGCTGTGGGTTAGTCTGGTCCTAAGGCGAACCCGAAAGGGACAGTCGATGGCCAACGGGTTAATATTCCCGTACTGCTTATTACTGTGATGGGGTGACGGAGTGATGAAAGCGCCGCGGACTGACGGAATAGTTCGTTAAAGTACCTAGCTATATTCTCTGCAGGCAAATCCGCAGAGAATGGTGAAATACGATAGTACTCGGAGTCTTCGGACAAAGAGATAGTGCGCCTAAGGGCTTCCAAGAAAAACCTCTAAACTTCAGGTAATAAGCACCAGTACCGTAAACCGACACAGGTAGTTGAGGAGAGAATCCTAAGGTGCTCGAGAGATTCATGGCTAAGGAATTAGGCAAAATAGACCTGTAACTTCGGGAGAAAGGTCGCCCCGAGCAATCGGGGCCGCAGTGAAGAGGTCCAGGCGACTGTTTATCAAAAACACAGGGCTCTGCAAAATCGTAAGATGAAGTATAGGGCCTGACACCTGCCCGGTGCTGGAAGGTTAAGAGGAGATGTTATCTTCGGAGAAGCATTGAATTGAAGCCCCAGTAAACGGCGGCCGTAACTATAACGGTCCTAAGGTAGCGAAATTCCTTGTCGGGTAAGTTCCGACCTGCACGAATGGTGTAACGATCTGGACACTGTCTCAGCCATGAGCTCGGTGAAATTGTAGTAACGGTGAAGATGCCGTTTACCCGCAGTGGGACGAAAAGACCCTGTGCACCTTTACTATAGCTTAGTATTGACCTTGGATAAATGATGTGTAGGATAGGTTGGAGACTGTGAAGGGGCGTCGCCAGGCGCTTTGGAGTCATTGTTGAAATACAACCCTTTGTTTATCTGAGGCCTAACCCCGCAAAAGCGGGGGACATTGCTTGGTGGGTAGTTTGACTGGGGTGGTCGCCTCCAAAAGAGTAACGGAGGCTTCTAAAGGTTCCCTCAGTACGCTTGGTAACCGTGCGTAGAGTGCAATGGCATAAGGGAGCTTGACTGAGAGACATACAGGTCGATCAGGTACGAAAGTAGAGCATAGTGATCCGGTGGTTCCGCATGGAAGGGCCATCGCTCAAAGGATAAAAGGTACGCCGGGGATAACAGGCTGATCTCCCCCAAGAGCTCATATCGACGGGGGGGTTTGGCACCTCGATGTCGGCTCGTCACATCCTGGGGCTGGAGAAGGTCCCAAGGGTTGGGCTGTTCGCCCATTAAAGTGGCACGCGAGCTGGGTTCAGAACGTCGTGAGACAGTTCGGTCTCTATCTACTGCGGGCGTTAGAAATTTGAGTGGATCTGATTCTAGTACGAGAGGACCGAATTGGACAAACCTCTAGTGTATCTGTTGTCCCGCCAGGGGCACCGCAGAGTAGCTACGTTTGGAAGGGATAAGCGCTGAAAGCATATAAGCGCGAAACCCACCACAAGATGAGATTTCTTTTAAGGATCGTGGAAGATGACCACGTTGATAGGCTATAGATGTAAAGGCAGTAATGTCATAGTCGAGTAGTACTAATAATCCG
The DNA here is from genome assembly GCF_004366435.1 of Flavobacterium sp. S87F.05.LMB.W.Kidney.N. Classification (NCBI taxonomy): domain Bacteria; kingdom Pseudomonadati; phylum Bacteroidota; class Flavobacteriia; order Flavobacteriales; family Flavobacteriaceae; genus Flavobacterium; species Flavobacterium sp. S87F.05.LMB.W.Kidney.N. The sequence continues at coordinate 2,770 of NZ_SODX01000011.1, forward strand.
TAAGCTTATGTACACCCTTTTCTCCCGGCTGCGGCCGGGAGAAGAAACTTTCTAAAATATATTTACTTTTCTTTATCTCAGTATGTTAAAATATTTGCCCGTCGCGGGCAGT